>JAJOJJ010000019.1 GCA_021208685.1 Saccharospirillaceae bacterium | reverse complement strand
ATCAGGGCTTTCGGGGTTACTTGTGAAGCGCCGACCGCGACCTACAACGCCGCGATCGGTGAAGATATCAAAAACCCGCTATCCGGTGGATAAAAATGCTGCTCCGCTTAAGTGAACAGCATTACGGTTCTGCCGGGCTTTTTTATGGTTCAGGGATTATTCATCGCTTTCATCGCTGAAGTTGTAGCTCATGGCCGTTTGTGGTGGCTGCACATAGTAGCCCTGAATAAAGTGCACTCCTAACTGCCACAGCGACGCAACCGAGTTGGCGCTTTCAACCAATGGCACAATGGTGCGTTTTTCTTCTTCATGCAGGCTTTCGAGCAGGTCTTTCAGGTGTTTCTGAGCTTCCGGATTTTGCCCCAGCTCCTGAGTGAAAGAGCCATCGACTTTGACGTAATCAACCGCCAGATGTTTCAGGGTCTGCATTGGGTTAAGTGCACAGCCGAAGCGGCTGAGTGCCGCCGGAATGCCTTTTTCCATGAGTGCGTGGCTGAATTGCTGGGTTTGTTTCAGCAGGCGGCTGGCGTCTTCTTCATTGAACTGAAAAATGACGGTTCCCTTAGGCAGTCTGGCGGCATTGATTGCGACACCAATCCAGCCGGGCAGGGTTTCATCGGTCAGGGATGCTGCCGACAAGTTAATGAACATGCGGGTGTTGTGCCCCTTGGCCCGGTGCTCTCCCAGTAATTTTGTGGTGTGCAGAATAACCCACCGATCAATTTTGCGTTTCAGATCATCGCTGATCTCGGAGCTGTTAAGGAAATCTCCGCCGGATAATTCGTTACCATTGGGTTGATGCAGACGCAGCAGGGTTTCGTAGTGTTCCGTTTCTTCCCCGCGCAAGCTGATCATTGGCTGGAATAACAGGCGGAAGCTGTTATGACGGATAGCCTCGGTCAGTGTCTGCTGCAGATTATTGGCTTGTTGTGGTTCGTCCACTTCTTTGGGCAGGTAGAGGTGAACACCATTACCGCGCTCATGGCCGGCTTGTTTGCGCACATCGTCAGATGCGTGATGGGACTGCTGCAGAATATCTTCGGGGCGCGAACTGTTTTCTGTGATCAGCGACAGGCCAATACTGGCAGTTACGGTCACCGTGCGGCTGCCGATGTCGATCAGCAGGTGTTCGATTTTATTGCGCAGACGTTCACCAAACTGCAGCGCCGATTCGGCATCTGCGCCCATGCGCATGCAGGTGAAAATATCTTCACCGATACGCGCCAGAATATCCTTTTCGTTCATTTGCGCTTTGAGGCAATTCGCGATCTCGCCTATTACGGTGTCAGCATTACTGATACCAATTTCACTTTTGATTTTGCCGAAGTGATCGAGGTTGATATACAGCACGGCCCCTTTGGCGCCTTTCAGCACGGCGCGGTCGACAGCCTCTTCCAGGCGAGCGTTAAAATAAGGTTTGTTGTAGAGGCCTGTCATGAGGTCACGACTGCTGATTTCTTTCAGCTTGGCTTCCAGTTCGCTGTTATCGGCATTGGTGCGGATCACAACCTGAGTGCAGCGTTCGTCAGCATAGGTTGCCGCCGAGAACGTCATCAGCATCGGAAAGGTATTGCCTTGATCACTGATTCCCGTGGTCCGCAGCTCCTGGCTGCTGTTCTGCTCTGCATGATAGGTTTTCAGGAAGTTTTTAAAACCGGCCTGGCCTGAACTGTCGACCATATCCATGATCGGTATGCCTTCCAGCTCCTCAACCGAGTTATAACCGAACAATTCAAGGTAAACCTGATTGGCATAGACGTGCATGCCATCGTGAATATAAGCAACGGCGTCTTTTGAACTTTCGAGCAGATTCTGGCAGCGCTTTTCGGCGTCGCGGATACGCACTTCAAGGGTGCGCAGTTCGCGGCGGGAGCGTAAATGACGAAGTTCACGCTGGATGATCAGCAGCAGCAGGTTGCTTTCATCAATAGGAACAACCGTGCTGGCACCCCGCTTGATCGCGGCTTCCATGATCATGGCGTCAACTTCCTCTGTGATCAGGATGACGGGCAGATCTTTGTTGAGGCGTTTGATTTGTTTGAGCAGATCTTCATAACCAATGCCGTTAACATCCGGTTGCGCGATCAGCAGATCCCAGGTTTTCTCCTGCAGTTGTTCATTCATGTCTGCCAGTGAGGTAATTTGGTGCGCCCGGGTGGCGCTGCCGGAATTACGCATCAGGCTCACCAGACTTTCGGCATCATTCTGGGTTTCTGTGAGCAACAACAGATGCAATGTGTCCCGACTTGTCGACATGCCAACCTCTGGTAAATAAAAAAGAGATTATAGAGTCCGTATGCGAAAAAAAAATGACCAGGAGTGACAAAACAGTCAGTGGGGCGTTACAAAATGATCAGATGCTGAATTTCTGATCAGAGTTTGTTCCAGATGGAGTCAAAATCATCTTCGCCCAGCCCCGGTGTGCGTTGCATGGCGGATGATTGAGTCTGACTGGTCGCACCGGCACTGCGGAACTGGAACTGACTGAAACTGCTGGTTGATGTGAGTCGCTTGGTCAGTTGGTAGCGTCCCTGAATTTCGGGATACATTAATTCAACTTTATTGCCCGTGCGGAAAGGAATGCGCGGCAATAATAATGTTGCCGGTTGTGCGATCGCTTTGATCGCCGGTAACAGCAGAGCCCGCATGTAGGGGCCATTGCTGCCGGTTTTCTGCAGCAATCGTGCAGCACCAACTTCGGCTTTGGGAGCCAGCAGCTCAATACCCAGTTGTGTTCCCTGATCACGCAGATGGCGTATCCAGCGGATAACACCGATTGACCAGTGTTTGACCCCGCGCTCCTGAATACCCAGTAATTCGCCAGCCTGAATACTGGCGGGAACCTCACCGCTCCAGTGAATGCAATATCCGCCAGGACTGGTATTGATCAGATTGACCTGATGGGCAGGATACTTGTTGCTTTCTTCTTCGCTGTTGTCATCCTGAGCTTTGTGCTTGTTGATGAACTCAATGGCATCGATATTCAGTGCGCTATTTTCTGCAATACGTGCACCGCCGGCGTCAAATGCATTGGCCCAGACATCGTCATCGGTACTGGCTTTGCCAACATCAACACTGCGTTCGACACTTTCGCCTTCAAGTGTTTTAGGCCGGACAGACGCGAGCATTTTTTCAAAATCCTGCTGACCACCACTGTAATAATGCGTGGCGGATAATCCGATACAGATGCGTAACTGGCCTTCGCTTGGGGCGCGGCGGAAAGAGCGTTGCCAGTGTATGCCCCAGGATTGAATAGCGTGAGAAAGCAGGTTATCACTGAGCTTGCCCGGCACCGTAATCTGATGAGCGCCATTCGGATTCGCCGCCCAATGTTTGAGTGCCTGCACCAGTTTAGAGGTGTTAAGGCTGCGGAATAATGGCTTTTGAGCGTCGCGAAGATGCTGACGGTACTGTCCGGGGCGATCACGGTGCAGGTTGATAATAAACAGTGCACTTTCGTCATCGGCGGCAGACAGCGAAGCGAACTCAGCCCATAACTCACTGGCATCATAGAGCTGGGCCAGATCCTGCTGACGCAGATTGTTGGGTTTGGCGGTCCCCAGCAGATGCGCGCGGATATAGACATCCTCAATGGTGGAGGTCGATAGAAAGCGTGTCTGGCGATCACTGACTTTAAACGTCAGCAGCTTATGCATTTCGGCCAGCAGGTACAGCTGATTCACTTCCAGCCAGGCGTGTTCCGGAGGCTGACAGTAAAGCTGAAATGCCCGCAAAATGGTTTGGTTGGTATCGGAAATGGCACGGTGAATAGCCAGCGTCACAATTTTTGAAGGCTTATCCGCAGGGGCGACACGGCTGATGCTGTGTGCCACAACCATTTTATAGCCGGTTGCCAGATGTCCCTGCAAAGCCTGACTGAGGTTGGCGATTTTGAGTTGCTTATCGTTCAGCGAGATTGACGATTGCAGAAAATGTTTGTTCAGCAGCGTGCAGATTGAATAAATATAAGGGCGCACGACTTCGAGCATTTTAAAGCGCAGCAGCGGATCGGTATTCCACTGATTAAGCTCACGGATTGCCAGATACAACTGACGCGCAGCCTCGCCGGTATTCGCCATCGGCAATTCCTTGGCCCACCGGGTGACATCCTCAACATTGCCGGCACAGAATGATAACTGCGTGAGCGGCGTTGTCGGTATGTGCAGCTTTATCGGAGTTTTCGGGCTTTGCATGCAATCCTGCTGTTGATTTAGCCAATGTTTCTTTATCCGGCAGCTTTTTGCCGAACCTCATGCACAGTATAGCGACTTTGCCGTAAGTGCGTGTGATTCATAGCAAAAGCCTACTTCCTTATAGGCAATATCCGTTTACCTGTCGAGGTTGATTGGGGACTTGTTCGCTTTGCCTGCTTCCTTTCGGACCAGGCGTGGAACCAGATAATCAGGCAATTCAGCAAGCAGTTGCCGGTCAATAAGCACGGCTTTCTGTTCGCTGATTTTAACGTGTTAAGCCCCCCGGACTGAATCGAGCTGGTGAAGGTAATAAGGCCGCGCTCCAAATTCAAACAGTCGTTCGCTTAAATAAGACATAATGCCGAGCTTATTGGTTGTGTTTCTAAGTAAAAAGGATTGGTTTTTTTCAGGGGCGCCGCTCTGTTTCTGTGCCATTAAAGGGCAGCGGGTCAATTCGCTTCATTCTCATAATGATTGATATGTTGAACAACGCTGGTCTGCAAGAGACTGTTGCTGAGCAGGCCTTGCCGTGTTGGTGTCAGGCGCTGTGGAATGACGACTTCAGGCGGCTATGAATGTGTGGGCGACGGATGTCAGGAACGGTGTGTATCTGCGCAGCCCGTTCTTGCGGAGCGGCAGCAGACGGCGCAGTATTGGTGTCTTTTTCTGCCAGCGGTTCTGTGACAGCAGCGGGTGGTTTCTGAATCAGGCGACCGATAATTCGGCTTTGCACCTCAGGTTCAGGTGCATTTGCCGTTCGGCGCTGTGGGTAAAGCCAAATCGTGCGAGCTTATGTTGCGCCTGCTGGCTGATATCGCTCAGCTGTACAATCATTTTCCCCCAGCCAGCCTGCCGTGCCTGATGGATTGCCGCCTGCAGCAGTGTGCTGCCTGCTCCCTGATTGCGATACGCCGGCAGTACAACCATTTCATTCAGTTGCATGATGGCTGGTTGTCCGCTGCCGGGATTGGTGCTGCTCATGGTGAGCATGGCGATGATGTCATTCTGATGGCGGATGCACAGCACGCGGGCGTGATCTTTCGCCAGCAGCAGGTTTCCAAGACGACGCACCTGCTGATGACGTTGTCCGAAGAAGTTTCCTTGCAGTGGTTCTAGCGTCGCTGCCAGATCACAGAGTGCAGAAATATCAGACGTTGAAGCCGTATCAATATACATCGCGCACCTATTGCAGTAATTCATAACCTGATCAGGAGGCAGAGAGATTACCCTTATTTCAGGGCGGCTGCCCAGACCGCTGCCGACAAATTGGCAGGCATTGTTGCCGTTGGTCATGTTAGTGCGCAGTTATTTTTAAATCGGTGTTGAACTTCGCATTTTGTCCAATCGGGCCGCGTGATATGTCGCTGCTCCGGGGCGCAGAGCCCGGAGCAGCAATCCGTGTCCGGCTCCGGACGAATCAGTCGGCTTTGGCGATGGCTTCACCCATGCGCAGCGGCGAGTCCGCTTTGAACTCATCCAGCCAGTCGATTGTGTCTTTGCCGAAGCACAGCACAACGGTGGAACCGAGCAGGAAGCGGCCCATCTCTTCACCTTTCTGCAGGGTGACTGGCTGTGGATGGGTGAAGTCGGTGACCTTCAGCTGGCGTTTCGGCGGGGTAATCAGTCCGGCCCAGACGGTTTCAATCGCGGCCACAATCATGGCGCCAACCAGCACCATCGCCATTGGGCCGTGTTCGGTGTCGAAGATGGCAACCAGGCGCTCATTGCGGGCAAACAGGCGCGGTACATGTTCGGCGGTGGTTTTGTTCACCGAGAACAGATCGCCCGGCACATAGACCATTTCACGCAACGTACCGGTCACGGGCATATGCACACGGTGGTAATCCTTTGGCGACAGGTAAATGGTTGCGAATTCACCGCCCATAAAGGGCTCAGCGCGCTGAGTATCGCCGCCGAGCAGTTCGATCAGCGAATAATCCTGCCCTTTGGCCTGGAAAATACGGCCATTTTCAATCGTGCCCCGTTGCGATACTGCGCCATCGGCGGGAGATGCGATGACTTCATCGCCACTGGCGATGGTGCGTGCGCCATCTTCCAGTTCGCGGGTAAAGAAGTCGTTAAAGCAGCGGAATTCTTCAGCGGTTTTACGCTGAGCTTCGTTCATGTTGACGCCGTACTGATCGATAAAGGCACGGATCAGCGGGTTTTTAATCCACGGAGTTTCACAGCTGGCCAGCCAGCCAACCGCACGCGATAGCAGGTGTTGCGGCAACAGATACTGGGCGCCGATAAAGGCTTGATCTTTAAATGACATGGGATTCCTCAGGGTTGGTTGCCAGTGTTGACAGGCGTGGTCGGGTCGTTGCCCCATTCGGACCAGGAGCCTGCATAGCCTTTGATATTCAGGCCAAGAATTTTTCCGACCAGATAGGTAAAGCCGGAGCGGTGGTGGGTCTGGCAGTGGGTGACGATTTCTTTGCTGTTATCGATGCCCATCTCTGCCAGTAACTGACGGAAGCCGTTCAGTTCGTTGATGCGCAGACCACGGGATTTATCCATGCCCAGCGTCCATTCGTAGTTCACTGCGCCGGGAATATGTCCGCCGCGCTGTGAAATGACTTTTTCGCCGCTGTATTCTGCTGCCGAGCGGGCATCCCAGATGGCGAAATCCGGCTGACCGATGCGGGCGATGATCTGATCTTTATCCAGTGCAAATTCAGGGTGCAGTGCGCCCACACGATAGCTGGATGCTTGTACTTTATGCTCACCACTGTCGGTCGGCAGGCCCGCTTCGCGCCAGGCAACAATGCCGCCGTTGAGATAGGAATAGTGCTGGTGACCGATCATATCCAGCACCCAGATCAGACGTCCGGCCCAGCCGCCGCCTTCATCGTCGGAGCAGATAACATGCGTGTCGGGAGTCAGTCCCAGCTCGCTGAACAGGTCGGATAATTGCTCAGCCGGTGGCAGTCGGCCGGGTACCGCCTGGCCACTGCATTGCAGACGTTTAAAGTCCAGATGCACGGCACCGGGAATATGCTGTTGCAGGTAGTCTTCGTATTTGCCCTGCTCAATGATCAGAACGTTGCCGTGATCTGATGTCAGCGGCAATCGCGCCGCCAGCGCTTCCGGTTCCAGCAACAGAGGGAAATCCGCCATGGGAAACTCCGCCAGTATCAATAATAGAGGCGAGAGTTTATCCAAGCCGGGGGCGGATGTCAGTTACAGTGTGCCCGGGTGCTCAGGTGTGCTTGGGTTTGGCTGCGGCGCGGCGCTTTTTTTCGGTATTGGCTTTGAGTGCAGACAGACTCTGGCTGGTAATCTGGCAGAGGTTTTTAAAGCTTATGTACTCGGCCTGGGTTAATGCCGGTTGATGTTCTGTGGCAAAGCCCATAACTAGCCCTATCGGCGCAGCACCGGCGTCGATGGACATCATCATGGTGTGTTCGGGGATCAGCCCGGTGGTTGTCGCTGGCAGATGCTGCAGAAAATGTTGACGGTTCTCTGCGGTAAGCAGCAGGCTGGATTGTTTTTCCAGCAGTTTATTGAACAGTGAGGGCTGGCGCAGGTCGACCACGAAACGGCGCATCGGTGCCTGTTCGCTCATACCCTCGGCGTAAAATACTTTCAGGGCGGTTTTGTCTTTATTCAGCAGGGCAATGCAGGCGGCGGAAAGCCCTATGCCCTGACATACGCCTTTCAGCATGCCACGCATCAGATAGTGCCAGTCACCGAAACTGTCGGGCTCCTGCTGTAACTGGCGCAGCAGTTTCTTCATGTATTGTTCATCGGTGTGCCGCTCGTTGCTTTCTTCCGCGACGGGTATCCGCGGTGTGTGTATTGCTTCTGTCACGGCCGCTGCAGGTGGGTGGATTGCGGTTTCAACCCATGGGTATTCACGGGTTGCCGGTTGTGGGCTGAGCAGCAGATTCAGGCCGGTGGCGATACTGCTGTGTTGCTGGTGGGTGGTTGCCACCTGTAGCCGGCGCAATTCCGGCTGCAGTATTGGCTCTGGCTTGCCCAGCCAATGGCTGGCCAGCGCCTGCCAGCGCTGGCTGCGGCGGCTGTCGGGTGCCATATGCCAGTGCCAGGCCAGACTGTTGGCGATCAGACTGATCATCGCCGGTTGCTGGCAGTGGTGTATCAGCTGGCGCTGGTTGTCCAGATCGCGGGGATCGTGGTGCCGCAGTACCCGCCATTCTGCAGCGGTTGGCCAGTTTTTGGGTTGGAACACGGTCACCGCCATCACGGGCAGGTACAGCGCACGGCTGAGTTTTTGTATGGCTGACAGGGTGTTATCAAACATCAGGCGACTGGCGTTGCCCAGCTCTTTACCCTGAGACAGCAGGTGCAGCCAATTCTGCGCGGGCTGATAGTGCAGCAGCGCCAGCCACAATGGCGCAGAGGTCAGCATGGTGCTCCAGCGGGCATAGCTGACCGAGGGATTGCCTTTAACGGTCGCCCATTCGGCCGCCAGATTTCCGGCCAGTTGGGCCGTCAGCAGGGCACGCCGGTAGAGCTGCTGTTTGCTGTCTTCACTGTCGGCGCTGACGACGGGCAGGTTTTTGATCAGTTTGACCAGCTCCTGCATACCCAATAACGACAGGCAACTGGCAGCGCCGGATATCTGTTCATTGCAGCCCGGATGGCGCTCAACACTCAGACGTAGCAGGTGCAGGCACAGGGCCGGGTCCCGTTCAATGGAGCCAGCCAGATCTTCAAAGCTGACGCTGCGGTTCTGCATTTGCAGGCGGATACGCTGTCTTGATTCCTCCAGAATGGGAAAATCATGGCAGGCTGCGAGCGTTTTCCAGAGCTCTGCAGGTGGTTTTGCTATCGATAAGTGTGTCATGACCCTGTTTGTGTAACAGCCGTTTGTAGCCTTTACTTAACTATAGGAGCCTCTGAATAAACCTGCACAGCTCGGCAGCCCGGAAAACCGGGATAGCAGGATCTGTGTCGCCATGTTTTGCCAGAGTCCGCTATGCCGTGACTCAGCGTTCATGTCATCCGGAGCGGGTACCGGGTTGTTCAGAGACTGCTGTCGTTTTAATCCGTCCCTCCGGGAGTTGTTGCACCAAGGACTCTAGTGAATGTTGTTTTTAATTGGGCTGGTGATTGTTTTCGGAAGCGTGCTGTACGGCTATGTCATGTCTCATGGCAATTTGCTGGCATTGTGGCAGCCTTTTGAAATTCTGATCATTTGTGGTTCCGCTTTCGGAGCCTTTTTACTCTCCAATCCGTGGCATGTTGTGCTGCAGTGTTTCAAACTCGCACCGCAGGTCATTATGGGCAGTAAAGTGAATAAGGCGATGTATATGGATGTACTCGGCCTGATTTACGACATTCTCAATAAAGCCCGGCGCGAAGGCATTATGGCCATTGAAGCCGATGTCGAAAGCCCTGCATCCAGTGCCGTTTTTTCCCGTTATCCTGCCATTCAGGCGAATGAAGAGCTGGCGCATTTTATTGCGGATTATTTCCGCATTATTGCCGCCGGTAACCTGACCTCATTTGAGCTGGAGTCGCTGATGGATCAGGAAATTGATGCCCGTCTGCATGAGCTTGAATTACCGGGAAATGCCGTCGGTAAGGTCGCAGATGCTTTACCGGGTTTTGGTATCGTCGCGGCGGTATTGGGGATTGTGATTACCATGGGTGCCATTGGTGGTGAGGTGAGTGAAATCGGCGCTCACGTTGCAGCGGCACTTGTGGGTACCTTCAGCGGAGTATTCCTGGCGTACGGTATTGTTGGCCCGGTCAGTGCGGTGATGCGCCATCTGGCGGAAGAAGAAATCAAACTCTATGAGGCCAGTAAATCCTGCATTATTGCCTCCCTTAATGGCTTGCCACCGCAACTGGCCGTTGAGTTCGGACGTAAATCATTGTTTACCCATGGCCGGCCAAGTTTTACCGAAGTTGAAAGCAAGGTTCGCGGTCGCTGATGGAAAATCTCGGTCCCCGTCAGAATATAATTATCCGGCGTAAAAAAAAGGGCCGCCATGATGATCATGGGGGTGCCTGGAAAGTGGCCATGGCTGATTTTGCCCTGGCGATGATGGCGCTGTTTCTCGTGTTGTGGGTAATTAATTCCTCGAATGAAGAAGAGCGTGAAGCCATTTCCGGCTATTTTCAGGATCCGAGAGGATTTGAAGAGGGCAAACGGGTACCGTCCCGATATGTCATCGATTTGGGTGGCTCGCCTTCGGTCTCCGATAACGTGTCAGAATCCGAAACCATTGATCCGGAAGATATTCTGCAGGCTGAAGAAATTGAAAGTCTGGCCGAGGCGATTGAGAAAAAACGCATGGAGGATATGAAAGCGCAGATCGAGGCGCAGATTAATGCCAGTCCGACGCTCAGTCCGTTTAAAAATCAGTTGTTGCTGGATATTACGACCGAAGGTTTGCGCTTGCAGATTGTTGATCAGACGAAACGGCCGATGTTTGATCCGGGCAGTGCGCAGCTGAAGTATTATTCTGAAGATATTTTATGGGAAATGGCGCCTTTATTGGCCACCATGGATCATCGATTATCCATTGCCGGACATACCGATTCTTCCCGTGCCGGTGGTCTTCGTGATGAGGATGACGCCAACTGGGGTTTGTCGTCCCTGCGTGCTGATGCCGCCCGGCGGGCATTGATGGAAGCCGGAGTACCCAAGTCGCAGATTGCACAGGTCATCGGTATGGGGGATACCGCACCGCTTAAACCGGATGATCCGGGGAATGAAGTGAACCGCCGCATTTCTATTACTTTGCTGAACAAAAAATCGGAAGAGACTGTGCGTGACCGTGCCGGTGGTGAACCTCAGGTGGACTTTATCGACAGTAATAATCAGGCGCCGGCGGATGCCCGTCAGCCGGTGATTAATCAGGCCGGTTCATTGCTGGAGGAGCTGCGTAAAAAGCGTGAAGCGAAGGATAACAGTTACGATAACCCGCCCAATAAAAACGAGGCATTCTGGTAATCGCACTCTCTGTGAGAACAATAAAAAATGGCAGCCTGTGGCTGCCGTTTTTTATCGTCACGAAGGTGCTGACGGTTCAGAGTTCGGTCAGCGTTTGCAGAATGCGCTGATAACTCTGGAAGCGTTCGGGTTTAACCTTGCCTTCTTCAACCGCCGTACGGATTGCGCAACCCGGTTCCTGAGCGTGAGCGCAGTCACGGAAGCGACAGTAACCGGCAAGCGGACGTAATTCACGGAAGCCATACAACACGTCATCCTCGCTCATATGCCACAAACCAAATTCACGGATTCCCGGTGAGTCGATCAGATCGCCACCGGCGGGAAAGTGATACAGGCGCGCCGTGGTGGTGGTGTGTTTTCCTTTGCGGGTATTTTCGGACAATGCCCCGACTTTTAATTCTTCCCCCGGCAGCAGTGTGCCAATTAACGAGGATTTGCCAACACCGGACTGGCCGACGAATACGCTGATGCGGCCATTCAGAAATTCTTTCAGTTCGCTCAGGCTGCTGTCGTCTTTGCTGCATACGCGCAGTGTGCGGTAGCCCAGGCCTTCATAGGCCTCCAGCAGCTGATCAAAGTGAGCACGGTTACCGTCATTCAGCAGGTCGGTTTTATTGAGCAGAATAATGGGTTCGATACCGCAGTTTTCGGCGGCCACCAGATAGCGGTCAATCAGGTTGCTGTGTGCCTCAGGTTCCGGCGCCACCACCAATACAATAAAGTCGATGTTGGCTGCGACCGGTTTTATTTCGTTGTAAGGGTTAGGGCGGGACAGCTCTGAGCTGCGTTCCAGAACGGTTTCGACAACACCGGAATGTACACCGTTGTGTTCGGCTCCGGGGCGGAAAACGACACGGTCTCCGGTGACCAGCGAGCCGAGGTTGGCGCGCAGATAGCAACGATAACGCCGGGCACTTTCGGTGCGGCTTTCAATTTCAACCTGCGTACCGAAGTGGGCAATCACCTGACCTTCACATTCATCGCCCAGCTCGCCGGCATTCAGTTGTTCGGCAATACCGCTTTCTTTCTGCTGGGCGCGTTTGGCTTTTTCTTCCTGAATTTTCTCCACGCGCCAGGCCTGGCGTTTGGTCAGTTTACGTTTGCTCATCAATCTTCGCTGTCGTGAGGGCAAGGCGGCCATTGTCCGTGTTGGCCGGGGCCTGTGCAAGTTGCTAAACTGCTGCCATGTACCCATGAGCAGCCGTTATGAGCCAAAACGAAAATTTAGTCTGGATGGATCTGGAAATGACCGGTCTGGAGCCAGAGCAGGATGTGATTATCGAAATCGCGACGATCGTCACCGACAGCAACCTCAATATTATTGCCGAAGGCCCGGTGCTGGCGGTTCATCAGCCCGATGTGCTGCTCGATGCCATGGATGAGTGGAATACCAAAACCCATGGCAATTCCGGTCTGACCGAACGGGTACGCAACAGCAGCACCAATGCCCGTGAAGCCGAGCGCTTAACGCTGGAGTTTCTGCGTCAGTATGTGAAGCCGGGCTCCTCACCCCTGTGCGGCAACAGCATTCATCAGGACCGCCGTTTTCTGGTGAAGTACATGCCGGAGCTGGAAGCCTATATGCATTACCGCAATATTGATGTGTCAACGCTGAAAGAGCTGGCCAAACGCTGGAAGCCTTCCGTGGTATCGTCTTTCCAGAAGCAGGGCAGTCATCAGGCGCTGGATGATATCAAAGAGTCTATTGCTGAAATGCAACATTACCGCGAGCACTTTCTGGCTCTGTGACCCGTTGCTGAGGCATAAAAAAACCGGGCTCATCTTTTCGTTGCCGTTTTATTCAGCGAAAAGGTGGCCCGGTTTTTCTGTTTGTCCGGCTCAGGCGTGGTAGCGGATAACCGTTTCCACTTCGTCGGCTGATCCCATCACCACGGAAACCCGCTGGTGAATACTGGTCGGCTCAACCGCCATAATATCTTCGAAAGCGGTTGATGCTTTGCCGCCGGCCTGCTCAATCAGCATGCTCATGGGGTTGCCTTCATACATCAGACGCAGTTTGCCGGGCTTTTGTGGTTCACGGCTGTCGTAGGGGTACATGAAAATACCGCCGCGTGTCAGGATGCGGTGAATCTCGGCAACCATCGACGCAATCCAGCGCATGTTGTAGCGCTTGCCCAGTGGGCCTTCTTCGCCCGCCAGTAAATCCGCCACGTAGTTCTGCATCTGTGGCAGCCAGAAACGCTGGTTCGACATATTGATGGCGAATTCTTTGGTGGTGACCGGAACCTGAACATTCTCGCGCTGCAGGAAGAACTCACCCACACGCGGGTCCAGGGTAAAGGTGTGAGTACCGTTACCGGTGGTCAGCACCAGCAGGGTGGATGGGCCGTACAGCACATAGCCTGCCGCAACCTGCTGGTTACCGCTTTGCAGATAAATGGACTCGTGAGTGGCATCGTCGTTGGCGGACGCTTTCAGAACCGAGAAAATCGTGCCCACGGTAACGTTAACATCGATATTGGATGAACCATCGAGCGGGTCGAACAACACCAGAAATTCGCCATCCGGGTTGCAGGCCACCGGATCGGCTTCTTCTTCACTGGCCATGCCTTTCACTTCCGGCATCGCTTTCAGGCAATACTTGATCAGATCGTTGGAGATAACGTCGAGTTTTTTCTGGCACTCTCCCTGGATGTTTTCCTGTTCGGCACTGCCCAGCACTCCGGCCAGAGAGCCCATGTGTAAGCGGTAGGCAATATCTTTACAGGCCACCATCAATCCATCGATGACTGCCACCAGAGCCGGATTATCGCAATGGTGATCCAAAAAAGTCCGTAAGCGCTGCATCGTGTCTTCCCCAAAGGTCGGAATCGGTTCAAATTGCGGCGCATACTACCCCAATTACTGCCGGATTTCAGCGCTGCTGTCAGGAAAAGCCGGATGAGGGTTAGCTGTCGCAGGATAAGGGGGAGATCAAGAGCATCTGTTTTCTCGCAAACGCCTTCTTTACGCCAAGGATGCTTGGGTGCAGAGAGTGTTATCAGTACACTAGCGCGGTTAATAATCTGGAAGCGGTAGAAACATGCGTCTGCACATTCTCGGTATCTGCGGCACCTTTATGGGCTCTCTGGCACAGCTGGCCAAGCAGCTCGGACATGAGGTTTCCGGCAGCGATGCCGGTGTTTATCCGCCGATGAGTGATCAGCTCGAAGCTGCCGGTATTGCATTGAGTGAAGGCTTTGATCCGGCCAATATTCCTGCGGATACCGATCTGGTGATTGTCGGCAATGCCATGTCGCGTGGAAATCCGTCGGTTGAATATGTGCTGAATCGCGGTTTGCCGTATATGTCCGGCCCACAGTGGCTGGGGCAATATGTGTTGCGTGGCCGCTGGGTCGCGGCGGTATCCGGTACTCATGGCAAGACCACGACCAGCAGCATGCTGGCCTGGATTCTGGAATACGCCGGGATGAAACCGGGTTTTCTGATTGGCGGTGTGCCGCAGAATTTTTCCGTCTCAGCGCGTCTCGGCGAATCACCGTTTTTCGTGATCGAAGCCGATGAATACGACACGGCGTTTTTTGATAAGCGCTCCAAATTCGTTCATTACCAGCCGCGCACGCTGATCATGAACAATCTTGAATTCGACCACGCGGATATTTTCCCCGATCTGGCTGCCATTGAGCGCCAGTTCCATCATCTGGTGCGTACCGTTCCGGCCAATGGTCATATTGTGCTGCCCGCAGGCGAGGAAGCCCTCGAACGGGTTCTGGCGCAGGGTTGCTGGACGCCGGTCGTACGCTTCAGTGAGCAGGACGGTGCCGATTGGCAATGGCGGCTGGATGCGGCTGATGCCTCGCAGTTCAGCCTGCGCAGTCTTACCGGGAATAGCGTCGCTGGTAACCCGTGTGTTCAGGTGCGCTGGAATCTCAGCGGCTTGCATAACATCAGCAATGCCATTGCCGCCATGCTGGCCGCCCGCCATATGGGCGTTACTCCTGACATTGCCGCTGCGGCGCTGAGTGAGTTCGCGTCGGTGAAGCGCCGTATGGAGCTGGTGGGTGAAGCGTCCGGCATCCGCGTTTACGACGATTTTGCCCATCATCCGACCGCCATTGCCACGACACTCGAAGGCGCACGGGCGCGCCTGCAGCAGGAGAATCCGCAGGGCCGGATTCTGGCCGTGCTGGAACCACGTTCGAACACCATGAAACTGGGTGTGCATAAATCCGAGCTGGCGGCATCGGTTGATGCGGCGGATCGGGCGTTCTGGTTTCAGCCGGACAATATCGGCTGGTCACTGGCCGAGGTTGCAGCGGCCAGTCGCATGGCCGGGCAATCGTTTACCGACCATCAGGCGCTGATGGCTGCGGTGGTTGCGGCGGCCCGCGCCGGTGACCGGATTGTCGTCATGTCAAACGGCAGCTTTGCCGGTATGCCGCGTAAACTGCTGGCCGCATTGCAGCAGCGGACGGAGGCTGTATGAGTTCACGCATTTGTGTCGCGGTTACCGGCGCATCCGGCAGCCTCTATGCGCTGCGTCTGATCGGGGTGTTGCTGGCGGTGGGGCAGCGGGTGGATGTCATTGTGTCGAAGGCGGCGCAGTTGGTATTCGCCACTGAAACACCGCTGGCTCTGCCGGGCAATCCCGCCGCTCAGGCAACCTTTTTACAACAGTATTTTCAGGTGGATGCTACACAGCTGCGGGTGTTTGGCCGTGAAGACTGGATGGCGCCCTGGGCTTCCGGGTCGGGTCAGCCTGGTCCAGTGGTGATCTGCCCGTGCTCCACTGGCACCTTGTCGGCCATTGCCACCGGAGCCAGTAATAACCTGATTGAACGGGCGGCCGATGTGGCGTTAAAAGAGCGGCGCAAGCTGATTCTGGTACCGCGTGAGACACCCTATTCGGAGATTCACCTGCAGAATATGCTCACGCTGACGCGCATGGGGGCTGTCATTTTGCCAGCCAGTCCGGGTTTTTATCATGAGCCTCAGAGCATTCAGGATTTAATTGATTTTATTGTTGCACGCATTCTCAACCAGTTAGGAATTGAACAGCAACTGATGCCGGCCTGGGGCAAGGATAATGTGCCCGGTTAGTGGCATGATGATGGCTTTGTGCCGCCTGAGCGGACAGTTAATAAACAAACATTGGGGAAACAAGCATGAACGAGCAACAGCCAGCGGCACAGGACGTGGATTACCCGAAATGGATCGGTCTGGGGTTTATCGCCGGTATTATTGTCGCGGTGCTGGCGCTGGAATATTACGGTTATATCAAACACCCGTCTGAACAGGACAGCGCCGTTGTGGATGAATTCCGTTTACTGGCCATCACGCCTGAAACCGATCTTAAAATTTCCCAGAAAAACTCAGGTAAAACAGCCTTCTGTGTCGGCGGTTATCTGCTGTTGCGTCCTGATAATGGCAAGGAAGTAGCGGGCATTCTGGTTGATCAGAAAAACCGTGGCATTCATTGCCGTCACGATATGAGTGTTCAGGCGGAAAGCAGCGCAGCCAGTGACCGTGCGGCGCAACCATAAAAAATAATAAAAACACATAATCAGCAGATCCTTTATGCATTCTTTTTTCACATCTTCTTCCGCATGGGCCTGTTCTTTCTGGCAGGCTCCTGCGCGCCATATGCTGTGTGCTGCGCTCATATTCAGTGCCGTGCTGAGCAGCCATCACAGCATGGCCGCACTGGATGATATCGACAACGACGGCATTGCCGACCACCTTGATACCGACCGCGATGGCGATGGTGTCTCTAACTTTCTGGAGCAGGCTGCGGGTACCAACCCCGACGTCGCTGACCAGACCGACGTTGATCATGACGGTATCCCCGATGCGATTGATGACGACTGGGATAACGATGGGGTGGTGAACCGTAATGATGACTTCCCGCTGGATGACCGTGAGTGGCTGGATACCGACCGTGACGGTGTCGGCGATAATGCTGACCTCGATACCGACAACGATGGCATCCGCAACGACCTTGAAGTGCAGCTGAATTACGATCCGCGCGACAGCCGCTCAACCCCGGTTGATCAGGATGGTGATGGCTGGCCAGACCTGCTCGACACGGATATGGACAACGATGGCGTCGACAATGCCGCCGATGCCTTCCCGCTGAATGCCAAAGAATGGGCTGATCTGGATGGCGATGGTATTGGCGATAACGCCGATCCTGATCTGGATAACGACGGCGTCAGCAACGCACTGGAATTACAGGCCGGTACCGACCCGCGCGACCGTAACTCAGTGCCATTGGATCTGGACGGTGACGGCATTCCGGATGCGCTCGACGACGATATGGATGGCGACGGTGTGATCAACGCGCGCGATCTGTATCCGGAAGATGCATTGGAGTCTGCGGATACTGATGGCGATGGCATACCGGACAATAAAGATGTCGACGCCGACGGCGATGGCATTCCCAATGTGTTCGAAATGCATCTGGGCACCGACCCCCGTGATGCCTCAAGCAAGCCGGCGGATGCGGATAATGATGGTATGCCGGATGCCTTTGATACCGACCGCGATGGTGATGGCAGTGAAAACCGCTTCGATGCATTTTCGGATGATCCGCAGGAGTGGCGTGATACCGATGGCGACGGCATCGGTGACAACGCCGACCCCGACCGTGACAACGATGGTTTCAGTAATGAACTTGAACAGCAGGCCGGCAGCGATGATCTCGACTTGTTGAATAAACCGTCGGATCTGGATCAGGATGGCATCGCCGATGTGATTGATGCCGATATCGATGGTGATGGTATCGCCAATGAGCTGGATATTTTTGCGCTCGACCGTTCCGAATGGGCCGATTTTGACGGTGATGGTATCGGTGATAACAGCGATGCGGATCTGGATAACGACGGCATCGATAACGAATACGAACGGACTCTGGGGTTTAACCCGGCGGAAGCCACCAGTGTCCCGACCGATCTGGATGGCGACGGCATTCCGGATGCCCTCGACAGTGATCTGGATGGCGACAGCATTGGCAATGCGATGGATCTGTTCCCGGCAGACCCGACCGAATGGTTTGATCTTGACGGTGATGGTATCGGTGATAACAGCGATCCTGACCGCGATGGTGACGGTATCCGCAATGATCATGAACTGTTGGCCGGAACCGATCCGGATTATGCCGCTTCCGTGCCTGCGGATCTGGATCATGATCGTTTGCCCGATGTGATTGACGATGACATTGACGGTGATGGCTATCGGAATGACACCGATGCCTTTCCGCGTGATTTCCGCGAATGGGCTGACCTTGACGGCGATGGCACAGGTGACAACAGCGACCGCGATATCGATGGCGACGGCATCCGCAACGACTGGGAAGTGCCGTTAGGTTTCGACCCCCGTGATGCACAAAGCACACCGGCGGATCTGGATGAGGATGGCATTCCCGATGCGCTGGACGACGACCGCGACGGCGATGGTCATCTGAACAATGCCGATGCCTTCCCGGATGATCGCCGTGAATGGGCCGACCTGGACGGTGATGGTGTCGGCGATAACAGCGATGTTGATATTGACGGCGACGGCATCAGTAACGACTACGAAGTGGCGATGAACACCGACCCGCGTGATGCGCGAAGCACCCCCGCCGATATCGACCGCGATGGCATCCCGGATGCGCTGGACGATGACCGGGATGGCGATGGTCATCTGAACGATGCCGATGCTTTTCCGGATGACCGCCGTGAATGGGCAGACCTGGACGCTGATGGCATTGGCGATCACCGTGACCCGGACCGCGACGGCGATGGTTTTGCCAACAGTGTTGAGCAGCAGGAAGGTACCGATGAATGGTCTGCGACCAGCTTCCCTGATCATGAGCCTCCGGTGCTTGATTACGTGCGCTGGTCAGCGACAGAGCCAACGCTGGTGCAGGGCATGGTCTATGACGATGGCATGGGGCTGGCGCGTATCTGGCTGCAAAACCCGGCCGGAGACGTCTGTGAAGGTGACGTGATTTACACCGGCCATTTCCGTGTGCCTTGTGCGCTGAAAGCCAACAGTGAACGCTGGCAGCTGATGGCGGAAGATAAAGCGGGTAATCGGGTTGAACGTTGGCTCAACAGTACCGACTAACCCCGTTCTCCGGACGGTTATGACGTCAGGCCGGCTGGTCTGGCGTCATGGATTTTTTTGCCATTATCGGTGCCCATCCTGTGATGGCGTAAACGTCACTCACCCATGACACGAAAGTCATGCCTTTGGCTGTTAAACGTTGTACGGCTGGGTGTGGGTTGTACATGCTTGACTAGAATAGAGGACATGATCAGAAGGAATCGTTATGTCGCTCAATTGTGTCTTCTGCAAAAAACCCGTGTTTGGTCTGGGTGGGCTCACCGTACCGCTGAAAGGACCGGCTCATCAGCAGTGTTTTCAGGCCTATACCGTTCTGAAGCGTACTTTTCAGGCGCTTGATATTACGGCGCTGAACGATGATGAATTGCGTGATCTGAAAGATCTTGTGCTGGCGGAAGAGAATGATCGCCGCCGCCGGGATGAACCTGACGGCGATGATATTGAGCTGTTTTAGAACCTGCGCTTACAGTCTGAACGTCAACAGCAATCCATTAAGCTGCTCTGCCAGCCGTGCCAGCTCCTGACTGGAGGCATGGGTCTGGTTGGCTCCGGCGGATGTCTGGAACGACAGGTCACGGATAGCGACCAGATTCTTATCCACCTCGCGGGCGACCATGGCCTGCTCTTCGGCCGCACTGGCGATGTTCAGATTCTGTTCGTTGATGTTGCTGATCAGGCCGGTAATTTCCCCTAATGATGTGCCTGCTTCGTTGGCCATTTTCAGCGTATTCATCGCCCAGTGGTTGCTGTTTTCCATATTTATCACGGCGGAATCGGTAGCCGTTTGAACGGTCTGGATCATGCGTTCAATTTCTTTGGTCGATTCCTGCGTACGGTGCGCCAGAGCGCGTACTTCGTCAGCAACCACCGCAAACCCACGGCCGGATTCACCGGCGCGCGCCGCTTCTATCGCGGCATTCAGGGCCAGCAGGTTGGTTTGCTCGGCAATCGAGCGAATCACATCAATGACCTGGCCTATGTCTTTAACATTGCCTGCCAGCGCAGAAATACCGTTGGCGGTATTACCGATCTCGGCCGCCAGCTGATCAATCGTACGAATGGTCTCATCCAGTTTACTCTGTCCCTGACGGGCTTTTTCATTTACCTGTTCAGAGTTGGATGAGGTTGTATTGGCGCTGTTGGCGACTTCATCCACGGCTACGGTCAGTTGATTCACGGCGGTCGCCGCCTGTTCCAGTTGTGCGCTCTGCTGGTGGACAATGTCACTGGATTCGTTGGTCACAACGCTCAATTCTTCTGAGGTTGTGGATAACTGCTGTGAGGAGTCGGCAATATGATTCAGCGTGCTGCGCAGTTGCTCCTGCATACGGTGCATAGCTTCCATCATCGCCGCGGCTTCATCACGTCCGTGATCGCTGATGCTCTGACTCAGGTCACCACTGGCAATGCGTTGGGCGGCGCTGACGGCTTTATCCAGTGGGGTAACAATACTGTTGCTGAACAGGCTGGCAAGAATAATGACGGTAAGCAGGGCCGCACCAATCGCTGTGTAAATAGCCATACTGGATGTGCTGTAAGTGGTCGCTGCCATATCGACAGCGTGATCGGCGACCTCGCCTTCGTAACGCGCCAGATCATTCAACGCATCGGTAATGCCAATGCTCAGTGCATCAATATATTGCACCCGGAAGTTGCGGATGGTTTCCGGATCGGCACTGGCCATCATATCCAGCAGTTGTTGCAGGCGTTTGTCGTATTCGTTTTTATCGCTGATGATAGCCTGCAATTTTTGTTTTGATTCCGGTGTATTGACGCGCTTTTTCATATCCGCTTCGGCGGCTTTATAGCTGGACGTGACTTCCGCCAGACGCCGGCTGAACTGGTTGCTCTGTTCGCTGGTTTTACTGTTGACCAGATTCACGGCGTAAAGGCGGGTGTAGAGAAAGTCGCGGCGCATTTCTCCGATGCCCTCAACTTTGGGCAGGGAGTCTTTACCCAGCATGTTAATGCTGTTGTTCAGCCGGTTGAGTTGCTGAACGGTAAACAGTCCCAGCATTAAGGTTATCAATCCAAGCAAACCAAAAAAGAGCATCGCACGTTGCGCGATACGCATATTTCTTAACATCATGTTCTCCATCACTTGTGAATAAACGATTTGTCCCTTGGCTTTCTGAACAGAAGATTGTGAGATTTTAAGGTACCTCTTAATTCATCAGAGGTTCTGTTAATAATAGAATACTTTTTAATATTCACCTGCCAGTGCAGAGGCATCCTTGATCTGGGACAGGGCAAAGAAAGAAACGTGGAATACGCCAGCATCAGGAATCCTGCCTCTGGTGCTGGCGTAAGGGTCTGTTCACTGCGGTAATGACCGTCCCCGCGTGTGTATAATGCCTCTTATTTTTTTACTGGCCGCCGGAGCGTGTGATGTTGATTGAAAATACCTCAGACCTGATAACCCGTCTGGAGCAACGACAGTTGCCATCGGGTGTTATGGTTGATCTGGCCGGCCTGCAGAATGGCACCGTGCTGGCCATCAGCACGGATGCGTTAGCCTTGTATCGCTCGTTCGGAGCCGTGGGTGATGCCCTGGGCAATGGTTTGGTGGCGAGTGTCGCTTTGCCGCTGGGGTTAGTGATGGAAAGTGGCCGCTTTGTATTGGAACACCGGGCCGGGTATGTCGGGCTGGCGGGCGGTTTTGTGCTGCTGATTACCCTGAACGATGTGCAGCTGTTCGGCAGCAAAGACGATGCGCTGCGTAACCGCAATGAGATTGCGCGCTTATCGCTGGCTCATTGAAGAACAGGTACGAACCTGCCGCCGGACGGTGGCAGGTTCTGTGCTGTTACGGACGCTGGTACAGGGCTTCCAGCGTTGCTTTTGCCAGAGCATGACCATTCAGATAGTAACCCACCAGCGCACCTGAGCTGTCGGGCGCCAGATCCAGTGTGTCGGTATTTAAGGCATAGACGGTGAACTGATAGCGGTGAGCCTTATCACCTTTGGGTGGACAGGCACCGCCAAAGCCGGGCACACCATAATCCGTGCGGCTTTCGGTGCTGCCTTCGGGCATGGACTGGCCGCTGGCTCCTGCCTTCAGATGGGTGATGTCGGCCGGAATATTAAACACCAGCCAATGCCACCAGCCACTGCCGGTCGGAGCGTCCGGATCATAGGCGGTAATGGCAAAACTTTTGGTGCCTTCGGGTGCGCCAGTCCAGCTCAGTTGCGGCGATACATTGCCCCCATCACAGCCAAAACCGTTGAATTCCTGCGCTTTCGGCATCGGTTTGCCGCTGTTGATATCGGTACTTTGCAGACGGAAATCAGCCAGGGCGGTCTGGCTCCAGAGGGTTGCGGTGGTCAGTAATATCAATAGGCGCTTCATTGTAATCTCCTGTGGGTTTCCGTTGTTCGGATGCTTCTCAGATTACGTGATGGTCAGGCGGCCGGTACGCCTTAAACGGTCAGGATTGAGCCTGAAACCGTCGTTTGCCACGCCGGTGCTTCTGCACTCTGGCTCTGGCGGAGTTCTGCCGGGCTGGTGCCAAAGCGTTCACGGAAGCGTTCACTGAAACGTGAGGCGGAGCGGTAACCACAGGCATCGGCCACTTGCTGCACGCTGAGACGGGTCGTTTGCAGCAGGTTCAGTCCCTGTGTCAGACGCAGTTGGCTGAGCAGGTCGCGGAAGCTGTGCTGTTCGTCGGACAGTTTGCGGCGCAGAGTGGATTCACTGACGGCTAAGCGCTGGCAGACTTCGGTCATTTGCCAGTCGTGGCTCAGGTCTTCGCTGACAACGGTTTGCACCCGGCGGCTTAATTGCTGTTGCAGACCACTGCGCAGTTCGGCGCTGTAACCCAGCTCGGCCAGACGCAGAGTGATCTCACGGCGCCGGGCCTGCAACAGCTGCTGCGGATCTGACAGAAGCGGCTGTAATTGCAGCCATTGCTGCATCAGGGTTAACAGCAGCGGGTCGGAATGGAATCTTTGCAGTCCGCGATTCACTGGCCCGCGTCCCAGCGGCAGTAAATCATCCGCCGGTAAACGGATGACCCAGGCCAGATACTGACTGTGCTCATCGGGCTGATTGGTAAAGGTGAGTTCACAGCCAGCAGGAATCAGCAGCATCTGTCCGGCGGGTAAAGGCTCTGTGGAATGAGCGCTGGCGTGCAGTTGTTTTTCCCCCTGCAGAATCAGCATCAGACACGGATCAGTAAATGGGACGCGGCGCAGGCTTTGCGGCAGACGGGTGCGGAACGGCAGAATCAGGCCATTCGTGCTGTCAACCGGTTGCAGTGACAGGCTGCGTAACTGGGCAATGAGTGACATAGGCATTTGCGGTCGGGATGAGTTGTCAGCATAACCAAGGTTGCTGTTCAGCCCAAGCGGGGGACGTTGCGGCAGGATAAAAAACGGGCGCCAGACGCCCGTTTTGATTCTTCGCGTTGTCGTTCGTTAGGCTTACAGCGCCCAGCGCAGACCGGCAGCAAAGGAGTTTACTTCGGTTGTTACTTCGCCATGCAGACGCGCACCTGCCGTCAGCAGATCGTTCTGATCGATATCACGTTTCTGCGTTATGGTGTGCTGATAACCAACATCCAGCGTCATGGTCTCGTTCAGGACATAACTCATCCCCAGAGAAATGGCTTTGTAATCATCAAAGGCAAAATCGATTTTGGTTTTGTCTTTGTCGATCGGTGTGATGTCCAGAGCAAGACCACCACGCAGCGTCAGCTGTGGGCTCAGTGTGTAGTTCGCACCCAGCGCAAAGCGCTGTGACTCGTTCCAGTCGTAAACCTGAGGGGCGGATGCAAGAGTCGCAACGGTGCTGTTGTTGCTGGTTACCTGCAGCTTGTCGAAGCGTGACCATTTGGTCCACGAAGCATCCGCCTGCAGCGACAGATTACCGAGCTGGTGGAAGTAGCTGATGTTGGCGCTTTCCGGGGTAACAAACTGCACGCGGCCATCGGCTTTGGTGCTCTCAAGACCGGCCAGATTGGTGAAGGTTTGAGCGGCTGACGGGAATTCAACCGTCGCGCTGCCGGTCAGTTCGTGGGCAATACGGGTGCGGTAGTTGAGTCCCAGACGGCTGTCTGGGGTGAATTCAATCAGGGTACCCAGACTGAAACCGAAGGCGGTGTTGTGGCCTTCCATGACAAAGTTACCGTCGTAGGTGTTGCTGCCCAGCTGAGCAAGGTCAATCCCCAGAGCATTGCAGGTGTAGGGCCCCAGATCGCCTGCCGCTTCGGCGCCCAGACACAGCGCCGCAGTATTAATCGCCACGGCGGTTTTGGCATTCAGATACTGGGCAATAATGCTGCCGCCGATGCTGACCTGTTCGTGTACGCGGAAGGCCAGAGACAGGCCGGCATCGATACCGGTGATCTCGCTTTCGGTGGTCTGGTAACGGGCGATGGAGTTGTTACCAAAGTCGGTTCCGGTGGCGTACGGAGCGTTGATAAACGTACCGATGGATAAGCCTTCACTCAGGCTGCGGACGAAATACAGCGTTGGCAAAAAGTCGAGGTTATCGGCTTCGGCATCGTCGCCGGTAACCGGAATGCTGCCGTCGCCGGTTTCAGCGCTGCCCTTCAGTTCTGAACGGACGGAAATAGCCGCCAGATTGATCGCCAGTTCGTCGCGCACCAGCAGCATGGCTGCCGGACTGTAATAGGCGGCAGATGCATCGCTGGCTGACGCGGCACCACCGGAGAAGGCATCCCCCAAACGCAGTGCAGACTGCTCGTCGACGTAGTAACCCTGAGACAGTGCCGGATTAACCGCGAATAAGGCACCCAGCCCGGCACAGGTCGCGGCGATGGTTTTAGCAAGGGGTTGGCGTTTCATGTTCGTCTCCATCCAATATTGGTCTTTTTATTAGCAATGCCATATCGGGACTAAGGTACATAAATGCAGGGAGATTGCCAAACTGAAATTACGACAATTGTATTGGTTTTCAGTCGAAAACTGCCCATCCGGGCAATTCCGTCCGGGCTTCGGTCTGCTGAAACAGTATGAGGGCAGTCATGGGGTGCGGGGCTGATTAACCGTTCTGTTGCCGGTCATCCGCATCAGGCTGTTGCAGGGGGAGTGCGCAGCTGCGGTTGCGGCCCTGTGTTTTGGCCTGATACAGCGCTTTGTCGGCTTGCTGATAGAGTAATTCCTGTTGCTCCCGTCCCAGAGGGACCGCTGCACACAGACCGATACTGGCGGTCACGCTGAGTTGCTGGTGCTGGTGGGTGATTCGCAAACGGTCGATGCGCGCGCGCAATTGCTCGGCAACCTGCAGAGCTCCCTGGGCATCGGTGTTGGGCAGCAGTATGGCAAATTCTTCTCCGCCATAGCGGTATACGCTGTCCTGGGGGCGCTTAATGGCCTGTTGCATACACTTGGCGACTTTTTGCAGGACGGTATCGCCAAGCTGATGGCCGTAGGTATCGTTAAATTGCTTGAAGTGGTCAATATCAATCAACAGCAGCGCCAGTGACGTTTGTTGTCTGAAAGCATCCTGATACAAGGTGTAAAAACGCTGATCAAAATAACGCCGGTTGCGCACCCGGGTTAAGGCGTCGGTGGTGGATTCTTCCTGCAGGCGCTGGTTAAGCTGCTCCAGATCTTCGGTGCGCTCACGGACCTTCTGATCCAGCACTGCGTTCGCTTCACGCTGCATATTAATGATGACGTCCTGTGCTGCCAGCCGTGCCTGACGTTCACGGTTATGGCGGTCTGCCATGCTCAGCGCGAGCAAGACGACCTGAATAACGCTGCCGATTTCGGCGGCGTGTTCAGTAATCAGATTGACCGGAACAACCCCGAACTTCTGCAGCGCATACAGCAACAGACCGAAAATCAGTGAAAATGCCGCCAGAAAAAACAGAAACACATCCCGTGATCGGGTTTGCCACCACAGCAGCAGTCCCAGAATCAGAGCTGAAATACTCATCAGGATGGCCTGCCCGGTCAGCAGCTGAATCATCGTGTGGTAGGGCAGATAAACGCTCAGTAAGACGAGAGCCACCGCGCTGACAACATAGCCGCTGTACAGTCTGAATGCGCGCGGATGAAGCCTGCGCAGACGCAGAAAAAACAACCCGAACAGGGCGAGAAAGATTTCTGACAGGGCCAGGCTTAACAGAATGGTCAGGTCGTTCAGGTGAGGTGATTCCGGCCACAGCAGGGCATAGGTCCAGCCATGCAGGCCTGCCATCATCGTGGCGAAGGCGGCGATACTGAGCGAGTAGAGTAAAAAAATAACATCGCGGGTCAGCAGGAATATCAGCAGGTTATAAGCCAGCATGCTGAACAGAATGGCGTAAAAAGCAGCGTCAAACGTCACGCTGGCGACGCGTTGCTGCCAATACTCCTGTTCCGGCAAGGCCCGCATCGGAATTTGCACTGAAGAATCAGAATGAACGTGCAGATAGAGCCAGTCGGCCTGGCTCAGGGGCGGAACAGGAAACGCCAGTTCAGGCACGGCTATCGGCCTGGCGGTATAGGGCAGATCATTACCGGCCGCTGTTCGCAGCAGTATTGTGCTGCCGTTTAGCAGGTAGAGCTCGGCATGGTCGAGCAGGGGATAACCCAATTCCAGAATCCAGGGATCGTGGCGGTAATCGAATGGCAGCTGAGCCAGCGGCATACGGATCCAGACATGATGGTTGGTAAAACCGAAATTGATGCTGGCAGCAGGAACATCCTGCCATTGGTCGTCGGTAATCGCCTGTAACTGCGGCAGGCTGATAAAGTCCGCCGATTGATAATACTGTGCCATCAACGGCGCTGTGGCGGCTGGTTCGTCGCTGTTGTAACGCGCCGCTGCAAGCGTGCCGCTGAACAGCAACAGGGTAAGTATGAACAAACGGAAATATAGAGACATAAGCACGACAGGGGTGAATATGTCTTGAGTATAGACGGGCTGCACAAATGCACGTCGTGATTGGCCTGCGGGCAGGGTATTATGCCCGCTACAGGCAACCAGGCTGACACTTGGCCTGACTGACAGGAGACACCGGATTTTGGCAATCAGCAGTTTTCACAGTTTTATCATCGGCGCGAACCGCCCGGTCGGGCATTTCCTTACCCGCAGCCTTGCGTCTCAGGATTTAATGTACAAAGGCGTTGGCCTCGAGAGTCATGAGCGTCTGGCCTTGGCCGCAGCGGCAAAACCCTTCTTTATTCTGGTCCCGTCATTGTTTCATCCGGACGACTACGGGCATATTCCGTTCTGGCTGGAGCAGGCTGAAGAGCAGGATGTTCCGGTGTTGCTGTTGTCCTCTATGGCGATTTTCCGTGGCCGCCCGGATGCGGTATATCAGGAAACCGCTGACACCTATGCCGATCATCCGCTGGCACAGGATTTACTGGCGCTCGAAGCGCTGGCGCGTAAAAACCGCCGTCATCTGATTTTGCGTATCGGTCAGGGCTTTTCACTCATGGCGGATGATTTTGCCAACCGTTTGCTCACCGCCATCCGCGATGAGCACACCCTCAGCCTTGATATGCAGCGTAAATTCAGCCCGACGCCGGCGGATGATATTGCCGAAGTGATTCTGGCCATGCTCAAGCAAGCGGCCTGTTGTGATCACTTATGGGGAACCTATCACTTCAGCGGTGTTGAGCCGATCTCCTCCTATGCCTTTGCTGAAGCGTTACTGGCTGAAGCGAGTCAGTATGAAGATCTCAGTGGTGTGGAGCTTAAATCCCAGGAAGGCGGACTGATGCCGGCGGTCTGGACTCCGGTTGCCGATAACACACTGCTGTTCCATACCTTCGGAATTAAGCCAAAGGCCTGGCGCAAGGGTCTGAGCCGTTTGATTCGCCGTTACTATCGTGCCGAAGGTTAATGGCTGGGGTCAGGCGGAGTCTTGAAGCGGGGCTGAACCGATATAAAACCGGCCTGAACGCTCAGGCCAGATTCAGCGCAGAAGATTCCTGATACAGCTTCATCAGTTTGTCGGTGATGATGGTACGGATACCTTCACGCTCCAGTCCGGATAATGATGTCAGCTCCTTGAGACGCAAACGATGCAGATGCAGGCAGGGGAGCTGATCATTGAATTCGCGCAGGTCGCCTTTCATCAGCACGGGCAGGAACGGATCTTCGGTATTGGAGCGGCGCAGGATCTGGCGGATGCCTTCCTGGAACGGAATAGGCACAGAGCGCACATTTTTGTCTTTATGGGAGATCACCAGATACAACCCGGTCTTGCCAATCAGGTTGCCGGGAATGACATGCAGTCCGGTTGACTGTACGGCCTCCGGATTCAGATGGCTGAACGTATCATGGAAGGCATAAGGATCGGGCAAAATCACCATCTGACGATTGGCCTCTTCCGGGAAAAAGATGCTGTAGTTGGTGTACAGCTGACGCACTGAGCCGGAAAACACGCAAAAGCGGTTTTCAAACTGCTTAACGAAATTCATGGCGCGCTGGTGCTGGTGGATTTTCTCCAGATCCCAGACCAGATCAGAATTTTGCTGTTTGTTTACGGCGCTCATCGCGAACATCCTCTTGGGTACATACTCAGCTTAGCATCGGGTCATATTATTATATTTTAACGCTTTTACCACGCTGCTTAACGTTAAAAGTCATAATGTGACAAAGTTTGTCAGCAAATTGCGGCAATTGCCGCCATTACCTCAGCAGTATCTCAGTTAAATAGCATTACTTCTGTGACACGGGTGGTGCTGAAACTGTTAACCAGTCGTCAGCCTTACACCGGTTAACAGTACCGTTAACTCACTTAACAGAAGCCAGGGATCGTCGCCACTGCCTTTAATGGCGGCGTCGACTTTCTCCGCTTTGCGCAGGGCGGCATGAAGTTGGGGAGCCCGCAGATTCTGCAGAGCTTTTTTGTAGGGAGGTTGCTGCTTGGGCCAGATATTCTGCGCTTTAAAGGCTTCGCTGAGCTGCTGTCCGCCAAGATCCTGCATGGCAATCAGCTGACGGATTTTGCGCGTCAGAGCACCCAGAATCATCAGGGCATCGACACCTTCACCTTTTAAATGCGAGAGAATGCGGCTGGCTTCGGCCAGCTCACCCAGCAGGCAGGTATCGGCCAGGCCAAAGGCATCAAAGCGCGAGCTGTCACCAATGGCTTCGTTAATCATCTCTTCGTTAATGGTGGTCGCGCCCAGCAGGCGCAGCTTTTCCACTTCCTGCACGGCGGCCAGCAGATTGCCCTCCGTCTGGTGGGCGAGCGCGGCCAGCGCCGCCGGCTCGATCTGTAAGCCGGCAATTTGCAGGCGACGCTTCAGCCAGCCCGGATATTGTGAACGCTCAATGGGCCAGATCGGCAGGAACACACCGGCTTTGTCCACAGCCTTAAACCAGGCGCTGCGCTGAATGGTGCTGTCGAGACGCGGACAGATAATCAGCAGCAGATTGTCAGGGTTGGGTTTTTCAAGAATCTGCTGAATAGCAGCGCCTTTATCGGCAGGTTTGCCATTGCCAATCCGCACTTCAAGAATACGGCGGCTGGCAAACAGCGACATGGCGTTGGCTTCTTCCAGTAAATGGCGCCAGTCGAAGTTGCCCTCGGCATGGAACAGTTCACGTTCCTCGACGCCGGCTTTGCGTGCGGCGGCGCGGATTTCATCGCAGGCTTCCATGACCAGCAACGGATCATCCCCGGACACCAGATAGCAGGGTGCCAGTCCTTTGGCCAGCAGGCCGCTGAGCTGGTCCTGGCGGATTTTCACGATGGACTGTCCGTGGCGTTGTCGCTGTTGCGGGTCTTGCTCAGACTCTGCAGCCGGCGCAGCAGCTTATTCACCAGTTCACGTTCCAGCTCCGCCCGCTGCTGGGTTTCAGCGCTGGCGGTGCCGACGACGTTATTGACATCGTTGGTCAGGGTACGGCGTGCTTTCAGATCAATTTCGACATCGGTATCGCGGCCGATGTGCAGGATATGGGCGGTCAGGCGGGCATTCAGTTCGAATTCGCCGACCTGACCGTTGCTGCTGACCGACAGCGTCCGGCGTTCGATGTCCAGCGGCTCAATTCGCAGAATGGCGGGGGCATCTTCGGCACTGGCGGTCAGCACGACATCGTTGAATTCCAGCTGCAGCGTTAATTGCTGATTAAAGCTGTTGCTGGCCTGACTCTGCAGATACATCACCCGGTATTCCGGCGGCAGCGGCGTAACACCGCGCAGATGCCAGCCGCAGGCGCTAAGCAGAATGAGAGAGCAGGCAATAAGTGCATGACGCATACGATATTCTCTGTCGATTTTGGGGTAAGACAGTCAGGTGTCAGGCGCCGGACGTGAGTCGTCCGGCGTCCGCAGCCCGGATCAGTTAGCGACGATATTAACCAGCTTACCCGGTACCACAATCACCTTGCGTACGGTCACACCTTCGAGCTGTTGGGCAACGGCGTCTTTGGCGGCGGCTTCAAGATCGTCTTTGCTGGCATTGGCCGCCACTTCGATCTTGGCGCGCAGCTTGCCGTTCACCTGTACCACGACTTCGATGGAATCACGCACCAGGGCGCTTTCGTCAACCACAGGCCATGGTGCATCAATCACCAGACCGTCGTTGCCAAAGGCTGCCCACAGCGCCTGGCTGATGTGCGGCGCAATCGGTGACAGCATGCGGATAACCGCATCCAGACCCTCAGCAACCACCGCCCGGCCACCGGCAGACGCCAGATCGACTTTCTGCAGGGTGTTCATCAGCTCCATAACGGCGGCGATGCCGGTGTTGAAGTTGTAGCGGCGGCCAACGTCATCGCTCACTTTCTGAATGGTTTCGTGCACCTTACGGCGGGCGTCTTTTTCATCTTTGGACAGGTTTGCCGCATCACCACGATCGGCCTGTTGCAGCAGTTCGTAGCTTAAACGCCAGACGCGTTGCAGGAAACGCTGAGCGCCCTGTACGCCGGAGTCAGACCATTCGAGGGTTTGCTCCGGTGGCGCGGCGAACATGGTGTACAGACGCACGGTGTCGGCACCGTAGAGTTCGATGGCTTCCTGAGGATCGACGCCGTTGTTTTTTGACTTCGACATTTTGCTCATGCCGGAGTACTGCAGTTCTTTGCCGTCGCTCTTGCGTCTGGCCGCGGTCAGGCGGCCTTTTTCGTCACGCTCAACGCTGACTTCGGTCGGATTAACCCACTCTTTGGCGCCGTGCTCGTTGGTGTAGAAAAACGCATCGGCCAGTACCATGCCCTGACACAGCAGGTTTTTGAACGGTTCATCACTGTTCACCAGACCGGCATCGCGCAGCAGTTTGTGAAAGAAACGTGCATACAGCAGGTGCAGAATGGCGTGTTCAATCCCGCCGATGTACTGATCAACCGGCAGCCAGTAGTTGGCTTCTTCCGGGTTCAGCATCTGCGTGTCGTCACGTGGTGAGCAGTAGCGGGCGTAGTACCAGGAGGATTCCATAAAGGTATCGAAGGTATCGGTCTCGCGGAACGCTGGCTGGCCGTTGTATTCGATGTTTTCGAATTCCGGGTTGTTCTTGATCGGTGAGTTCACACCATCCATCACCACCTCGGTTGGCAGAATCACCGGCTGCAGGCTTTCCGGCGCGGCGATGGTCTCTCCATCGGCGGTACGGATCACCGGAATCGGTGCGCCCCAGTAACGCTGACGGCTTACACCCCAGTCGCGCAGGCGGTAGTTTACTTTGATCTCGCCTTTGCCTTCCGCCGTCAGTTTTGCGGCAATGGCATCGAAGGCGGCTTCAAAGTTCAGACCGTCAAATTCGCCGGAGTGAATCAGGGTGCCTTTTTCGGTGTAGGCGGCTTTGCTCAGGTCGCACTCGTCGCCGTCGTTGGCGGCGATCACCTGATGAATATCAATGCCGTATTTCCGGGCGAATTCCCAGTCGCGCTGATCGTGGGCCGGAACGGCCATGACCGCACCGGTACCGAATTCCATCAGTACGAAGTTGGCTACCCACACCGGCACTTCTTTGCCAGACAGCGGGTGAACAGCGGTAAAACCGGTCGCCATGCCTTTTTTCTCGGCGGTGGCCAGGTCGGCTTCGGCGGTGCCGGTTTTGTTGCAGTCTTCAATAAAGGCGGCCAGTGCCGGATTACCGGCTGCGGCTTCTTTCGCCAGCGGGTGACCGGCAGCCACCGCAACATAGCTCACGCCCATCAGGGTATCCGGACGGGTGGTGTAGATTTCCAGTGTGTCTTCGCGGCCCTTGAGGCCAAAACGCATCTGCACGCCACGGGATTTACCAATCCAGTTGCGCTGCATGGCTTTTACCTGCTCTGGCCAGCCGTCGAGCTGATCGAGGTCGTTCAGCAGTTCTTCGGCGTAATCGGTAATGCGGATAAACCACTGCGGGATTTCTTTGCGTTCAACCACGGAGTCACAGCGCCAGCAGCAGCCGTCGATGACCTGTTCGTTGGCCAGCACGGTCTGGTCATTCGGGCACCAGTTAACCGCGGAGACTTTTTTGTAGGCCAGACCTTTGTCGATCAGCTTGGTGAAAAACCACTGTTCCCAGCGGTAGTATTCCGGGTCGCAGGTGGCCAGTTCGCGGTTCCAGTCGTAACCGAAGCCCAGCGATTTCAGCTGGCCTTTCATGTAGGCGATGTTTTCTTTGGTCCACTTGCCCGGTGCCACCTGGTGTTTGATGGCGGCGTTTTCCGCTGGCAGACCGAAGGCGTCCCATCCCATTGGCTGCATGACGTTTTTGCCCTGCATGCGCTGGTAGCGGGAAACCACGTCACCGATGGTGTAGTTACGCACGTGCCCCATATGTAGCCGGCCGCTTGGATACGGGAACATGGACAGGCAATAGAATTTCTCTTTATTGCTGTCTACGACGGCTCTGAATACCTGATTTTCTTCCCACTGAGTCTGTACGGAAGGTTCGATAATATGGGGCTGATAAGTCTCTTGCATCATGGCGTATGGTCTGAATCTGAGCGCAGTTAGAAAGGCGGGAAGTGTACCTGAATGCGGGTGCAGGGCACAGCCCCTTATCCCTGCGGGCCGTCCTGTCCATTGCCGGTGGCGCTTGGATTTCTGCCGCCGCAGGCGGACTTCGTCAGCCGTTGCCGGTGCGGGCTTGATGCAGGTCAGCCTTTATTTAGAAAAGGCTAATACGAAAGGCGATTGGCTCTTGGCCTGACGAGAGCAGGCGCGTATGTTTCACATCCTAATAAAATAGGTCGATCAGGTTATTCAGAGGGTTTTGTCTCTGTGTTACGCAGCAGACTGCCGCTTCTGATTCACGCCATCACAGCACAAAGAACAGAACAGTATCGCTATGAACAGATTAAGCAGTATGTTGGCAGGATTACTTCTCTTGCTGGGCAGTCAGGTGCAGGCCGAGAGCGTAGAGTCTATGCTGCAGGAAATGGCCATTATTGAGAAAAATACGCCACTGTTGCAGGCGGCAATTGCGGATGGCGTCGAGCGTGCGCAATTATGTTTCCGCTGTCACGGTGACGATGGCAACAGTAAACGCGATTACATTCCCAATCTGGCCAGTCAGAATGCTGCTTATCTGTTCACTCAGTTTGAGCACTTCGCCAACGGTGTACGCAAGGATTATGTGATGAGCAAGCTCGCCACCGCCCTGACGAAAGAAGACCGTATTAATATTGCGCTGTATTTTTCGCAAAAACCGGTCGTTAAGCGTGAGCAAACCGTTGCCGCCAGTGTGAAAGGGGAGCAGATTTATAAAACCACCTGCTTTGTATGCCATGGCAACGCCGGGCATGGCAGCAGCCAGTATCCGCGCATTGCCGGACAGCCGTACGAGTATCTGAGCAAAACACTGATGCGCTTTATGAACAACGATCCGGAGCGTAAAAATTCGCCCATGATTGGCGTTGTACAGAATATGAATGAGCAACAATTACGTGATGTGGCAGCGTATATTGCCCATATGCCCTGAACGTACATGGCGGATACTGTCATGTTGCTTCTGTTTGTTGACCGTGTTGTTTACCGGCTGTGCCCGTCTGCCCGTTTATCCTCACCCTGCTGCTGAACGCTATATTGAGGCCTCGTCACGGAGTCCGTTGGCGGGCTGGGCTGAACCTCTGTTGCAGCAGCATCCCGGTGACGCCGGACTGGTGTTGCTGGACTCCGGTACCGATGCCTTTCTTGCCCGTCTGCAGCTTGCTGCTCATGCCCATGACAGCCTCGACCTGCAATATTATCTGTATCACAACGATCTGACCGGCAGAGTCTTTACCTGGGCTCTGTTGCAGGCGGCTGACCGTGGTGTAAGGGTGCGCCTGTTGCTGGATGATATGGCCACCCGCGGTGCTGATAATGAGCTGCGCCTGCTGAATGACCATCCGAATATCAGTATCCGTCTGTTTAATCCGTTTCTGCGTGATTATCCGCGTGACATGCAGTTTATTACCCGTTACGGGGTGTCTACACGGCGTATGCACAACAAAACCATGATTGCCGATAACACGCTGGCGATCAGTGGCGGACGTAATATCGGTGACGAATATTTTGCAGCGGTAAAAAATGCTGTGGTATTTGGTGATCTGGATGTGCTGACTCTGGGGCCGGTGGTGGATGATGCCTCAACCGAGTTTGACCGCTACTGGAACAGCGGGCTGGCCGTGCCGGTTGAATCCGTTATAAAAGACCGTCCTGGACATGAACAGGATGGGCTGCAGAATTTACGTCAGCGGCTGCACGCCTGGCTGCAGAGTCATCAGGCGCATCCTTATGTGCAGGCATTGCAGGCCCGGGCGCAGAGTCTGGCTGATCACTATGAACCTCGGCTGTTCTGGGGAAAGGCCTACGTGGTGGCCGATGCTCCGGACAAAATCCGCAGCCGTACCTATCAGTCACCGTTATTCGGCAATTTAATCACCCTGCTGGAAAATGCACAGCAGGAAGTGCTGCTGATCTCGCCCTATTTTGTGCCGGGCGATGAGGGCGTTGCTTTTCTGAGAGCACTGGCTGCGCGGGGTATCAAAGTGCAGGTGCTGACCAACTCATTGGCGAGTACGGATGTGGCAGCGGTGCACTCGGCTTACAAGCATTACCGTGAGGCATTGGTGCGTGCCGGGGTTGAGCTGTATGAGCTGCGCCCGGATACGCGCCCGGAACGGGAGCACAGCCGCTGGACCGGCTCTTCATCCGCCAGTCTGCACGCTAAAATGCTGATGATTGATCAGCGCTACTTTTATGTCGGCTCGATGAATCTTGATCCGCGTTCTATCCGTGAGAATACCGAAATGGGCGTGCTGTTTGAGCAGGCACAGCTGGGTCAGCAAGCCAGCCGGGATCTGCACAAAAGCCTGGCTCTTGAAAGTTATCGCGTGCAGCTTTCAGACGGCGAATTACGCTGGCAGCAGGTGCATGGCGATGGCTCGGTTCAGAATTACGATGCCGATCCTCACGCCAGTCTGTGGCGGCGCCTGCAATCCTGGTTTTTGGGTGTCTTGCCGATAGAATCTGAACTGTGACAGTTGTTAGCTGAAGCGAGTAAACTCAGGTTTTTTTTCTGCGGGCCTGAACCATGTCCACTGCATCTGCTGACGTTTCCTGCTGGCAATTCTGGGTCGACCGTGGCGGCACCTTTACCGATATCGTCGCCCTGACACCCGCCGGTGAATTAATTACCCATAAATTATTGTCGGAAAATCCGCAGCATTATGCCGATGCGGCGGTGGAAGGCATCCGTCAGTTGCAGGCCCGCTATCCGCAATACGACAGTGCCATCGCCCGTGTAAAAATGGGCACGACGGTCGCCACCAATGCGCTGCTGGAACGTAAAGGTGCACGCACGGTATTGTGCATCAGCAAGGGCTTACGCGATCAGCTGCGCATCGGTTATCAGACCCGCCCGGATATTTTTGCTATTCATGTTGCTCAGTCTGAGCCGTTATATGAACGGGTTTATGAAGTGCCGGAACGTATTCTGGCGGATGGTACGGTGGATTATCCGCTGGATGAAGAAACCCTGCTGGTGCAGTTAATTGAGGCGCGCTCGCTGGGTTACGACAGCATCGCCGTGGTGCTGATGCATGCTTATAAATATCCGCAGCATGAAGTCCGTATCGGTGATATTGCCCGCCAGCTTGGCTTTCAGCAGATTTCGTTAAGCCATCAGGTCAGCCCATTAATTAAACTGGTGCCGCGTGGTGATACCACGGTGGCCGATGCGTATTTATCGCCGGTATTACGCCATTACGTCAATCAGGTGGAACAGGCGTTGCCGCCGACGGTGCTGCAGTTTATGCAGTCTAATGGTGGCTTGTGTGCAGCGCAGAATTTTCAGGGTAAAGATGCGGTTTTATCCGGACCGGCGGGTGGTGTGGTCGGCATGGTTCGCACGGCTCAGGCCGATGGTTTTAACCGTATCGTCGGTTTTGATATGGGCGGAACCTCGACCGATGTCAGCCATTTTAACGGTACGCTGAATGATGATCTGGAGCGTGAAACCCTGACCGAAGTCAGTGGCATAAAATTACGCGTACCGATGATGAATATTCACACCGTGGCCGCTGGCGGTGGTTCGCTGGTGCGTTTTTCCGCTGGCCGTTTTCAGGTCGGGCCGGAGTCGGCGGGCAGTTATCCCGGTCCTGCCTGTTACCGTAATGGCGGGCCGTTAACCGTTACTGACTGCAATGTGTTGCTGGGTAAATTACAGCCACAGCATTTTCCCCATGTGTTTGGCCCTGAACAGAATCAGCCACTGGATGCCGATATTGTGCGGCAGAAATTCAGTGAGCTTGCCGTGCAGATCCGTCATGACAGCGGCCAGGAATATTCGCCGGAAGACATAGCCGCCGGTTTTCTGCGCATTGCGGTGAACAATATGGCCGCCGCCGTGAAAAAAATATCGGTGCAGCGCGGTTATGATATCCGTGATTATGTACTTAATGCGTTCGGCGGTGCCGGTGCCCAGCATGCCTGTCTGGTGGCGGAAGAGCTGAATATTAAACAGGTGTATCTGCATCCGCTGGCCGGGGTATTGTCGGCCTTTGGTATCGGCCTGGCTGAACAGCGCTGGCTGGGCGAAGACGCGGTAGAAATAGCATTAACCGATGAGGCGGCGCTTGCCCGTGCCGAAGAAAAATTCGCTGCGTTAATGCAGCAGGCGGATTTTACTCCATCTGCTGAAAGCGATGTGCAGATATTACGCCGTGCCTATCTGCGTTATGAGGGTTCTGATACACAACTGTTGGTCAGCGTTGCCAATGCCGCTGTTATGCGTGCTGAATTTGAACAACAGCACCAGCAATTATTTGGTTTTATCAGTACGCATAAATCTGTGCGCTTAGATGCGGTACAGCTGGAGCTGGTCGCGGCCGGAAACAGCGCTCCGGCCATTCCTTTTGCCAGCGGCGAAAATACTGCGCAGGAAAAGGCATCCTTATATCTGGCTGGCCAGTGGCACCGTGTTCCGGTACTGGCGCGTACGCAACTGGCGGCAGGTTTTATTGCACCGGGCCCGCTGTTATTAACCGATGCCAACAGCACCATTGTGGTGGAACCCGGCTGGCAGCTTGAAGTATTAACCAGTGGCGCACTGCTGCTGAGCGATCAGCGTGATGAATGTCCGGTAACGGCCAGTGGGCAGATTGAGCGTGATCCGGTCACGCTGGAAATATTCAATAATCTGTTTATGTCGGTCGCCGAACAAATGGGTTTTGTGCTGGAGAAAACCGCCAGCAGTGTGAATATTAAAGAGCGGCTGGATTTCTCCTGTGCGCTGTTCGATGGCAACGGTGAACTGGTCGCCAATGCGCCGCATATTCCGGTGCATTTAGGCTCCATGAGCGAAAGCATTAAAGTGGTGATGCAGGGGCATGCGGATATGCGCCCTGACGATGCCTTTGTGCTGAATACTCCTTATAACGGCGGTACGCATTTGCCCGATGTGACGGTGGTTAAGCCGGTTTTTATCCGGCCATTCATGGCGGGTAATACAGCCGATTTTTATGTCGCCGCGCGCGGTCATCATGCCGATATCGGCGGTATTACACCGGGCTCAATGCCGGCAGACAGTACACACATCGACGAAGAAGGTGTGCTGCTCGATAACCTGATTTTAATGCGCGATGGCGAGCTGAAAGAACAGGAAATCCGTAAGGTTCTGGCGGCGGCCACCTATCCGGCGCGTAATCCGGATCAGAATATTGCTGATTTAATGGCTCAGCTGGCCGCCTGTGAAAAAGGGGCAGCGGAATTACAGCGTTTATGTGCAGTTTATGGTTTGTCACAGGTGACGGCCTATATGCAGCATGTGATGGATAACGCTGAGCAGACGTTGCGTGAGTGTCTGGCGGATTTACCGTCCGGTGAATTCAGCGCGCAGATGGATGATGGCACGACCTTTCATGTTCGCATTGATATTGACCGCCAGCAGCGTCATGCCAGGGTCGATTTTTCCGGTACGCAATACCGGGCAGAACAGAAGCAACATCCCGGCAATTTTAATGCGCCGACCTCGGTGGTCATGGCCGCGGTGCTGTACAGCTTCCGGGCGCTGGTTGCCAAACCGATGCCGCTGAATGCCGGCTTTTTCCGCGCGTTGACGATTACTGTACCGCCGGCATCGGTTATTGCGCCACACTATCCGGCGGCGGTGGTGTCGGGCAATGTCGAGACGGCCCAGTATCTGGTGGATGTGGTAATGGGGGCGCTGGGCTTAATGGCCGGGTGTCAGGGCACCAATAACAATTTCACCTTCGGTAATCAGCAGCTGCAATATTACGAAACCCTGTGTGGCGGTATCGGGGCCAGTGCGCAGGGACATGGCGCCAGTGCCGTGCACAGCCATATGACCAATTCGCGTTTAACCGATCCGGAAATTCTGGAGCAGCGTTTTCCGGTGGTGCTTGACTGGTTTCATGTACGGCCACAATCCGGTGGTGCGGGGCAGTATGCTGGCGGCGATGGCGTAGAGCGGCATATCCGTTTTCTGCAGCCGATGCGCGCCAATATTATCAGTGGTCACCGTCAGGTTGCGCCGCACGGCCTGCAGGGCGGCAGCGACGGCAAGCCCGGCGTGAACTTTGTATTGCGCCATCAGGGCCGGATGCAGCGATTATCGGGCTGTGCCTGCGTTGAACTGGAAGCCGGTGATGTGTTTTGCATTCATACACCGGGTGGTGGCGGATTTGGCCGCGCCAGTTGAGCGTGGATGCGGCAATATCGCGGCGAAAGTAAGCCGGGCAACCGGTGTAAAAGCGTACTAGGCTTACGGCAGATTCTGTCAGGAACCTGCGCCATGAGAAATAACCAGCCTGTATCAACCCGCGAAGTTACTTTTGCCGCAGAGCAAAAATTAATTTCATCGACGGATCTGAATGGAATCATCCGCCATTGCAACCAGGCATTCGTTGATATCAGTGGATTCAGCCGGGAGGAGTTGATTGGCCAGCCGCACAATATCGTACGCCACCCGGATATGCCTTCCGCCGCTTATAACAATATGTGGAAGCATCTTAAAGCTGGCCGGCCATGGATGGGGATGGTTAAAAACCGTTGTAAAAGTGGGGATTTTTACTGGGTTAATGCGTACATCACACCGTTAATTGAACACGGAAAAATCATCGGTTATGAATCGGTGCGGATCAGTCCGTCCCGCAGCGATGTGCTTCGGGCAGAGGCTTTATACCGTAAATTGCGCGAGGGAAAAGCGCGCACCGCTTATATCTCAGGCTTACCTGCACCGGTGTATATTATGCTGGCAGCCACGTTACTGTCGGCTGTGATCTTTTTTAATGGCTCACCGCTGCTTGCCTGGGGAACATTACTGGCAGGAGGGCTTTTAAATGTGTGGCGCTCTCTGGCCTCCCGCCGGAGCACGCTGAATGCCATTATGTCTGGTATGGATAACGCCTTCAGTGACAGTCTCGCCGCTCAGGTTTTCACCGATGACAATTTACTGCTGGGCAGAATCAAAGTGGCCATACTCAGTCAGCAGCGTCATCTGGATACGGTTCTTACCCGTCTTGAAGATTCGGCAGAGAAAGCCAGTCAGCGTGCTGCTCTGGGATTGGACGAAATGCAGGACACCTGCAGTAACCTTCAGGTGCAGCAGGATGAAACAGCCAGCGCCGCCAATGCCGTACAGGAAATGTCAGCCACTGTGCATGAAGTTTCCGGCAATGTTCAGAATACGGCACAGCATGCCGACAGCGCGCGGAAACAGGCTGAAGAGGGCCGGCGGGTGATTGAGCAGACCCGGCAGTCGATAGAAGGTCTGAAACAAACCGTTGATGACATTCGTCAGGCGGTCAATGACGTTTCCCTGCAAACCCGGAAGATTGCCGATTCTGCTCAGGTGATTGAGCAAATTGCCGAGCAGACCAACTTACTGGCGCTGAATGCAGCGATTGAAGCGGCCAGGGCCGGAGAGCAGGGGCGCGGCTTTGCTGTTGTTGCCGATGAAGTGCGGAGTCTGGCAATGCGAACCCGTGAATCAACCTCGGAAATCCACACTGTTGTGCACGATCTGGTCAGCCGGACCGGTCAGTCCGTAACCGTGGCCGAGCGTGGTACAGAAGCCGCAGAACAGGGACTGCAGCGTATGCGTGAAGCGGAGCAATCGCTGGCGGATATTGCATCCTCCGTTGGTAATATCGCCGATATGTCGATCCAGATGGCAGCGGCGGTTGAAGAGCAGGTTCAGGTTGCCAATGAAATCAGCCATCAGGTAACGCGCATTAATGAGCTGTCACAACAGAGCATGCAATCCGGCTTACGCTCTGCCGGGAGCATGCATGAAATCCAGCAGATTGCGCAGGATCTGCATGAGTTGATCGTACGCTTCCGCTGACATATCCCAGCGGCGCTGTCAGGATTTTACGGCTTTGTGTTAGAATCGCCGCAATTTCCATTCAACGTTTGAGAGAGAAGACCTATGGATATCATGCAGGTCATCAAAGACCAGATCGAAAACAACGACATTCTGCTGTACATGAAAGGCTCACCAAACCAGCCGATGTGCGGTTTCTCTGCCCGCACCGTACAGGCGGTTATGGAATGTGGCCAGAAGTTCGCGTACGTAGACATTCTTTCTAACCCGGAAATCCGTACCAACCTGCCGGTTTACGCCAACTGGCCAACCTTTCCACAATTGTGGGTAAAAGGTGAGCTGATCGGTGGTTGCGATATCGTCACCGAGATGCACGCCAAAGGTGAACTCAAGCCTTTACTGGAAGAAGCGGCGCCTCAGGCATAAGCCCTTTCGTTGCATGACAAAACCAGCCTCAGGGCTGGTTTTTTTTATGGACATAATCCGGGAAATTAAATAACTAATTAATCAATAGGTTCCTATTCTCATTCGTAGCAGGAAAAGACAAGATTTGTAAAGTGATTGATAATGGTTTGCATTAGAACTTACATTTAATTAGGATTCCTTACCATTAAGATTTCTTACATTTTCTTGCTTAAGGACACGGAGAATTAAAAATGAAGCATATGAAACATACGGCATTATTATCGGCGGCCATTCTGTTATCTGCCTGCGGTGGCAGTGATAATAATGACAATAAAAACGATGATAAAAATACCGGTGTCGTTGCCCCGTCAACCTATGAATATGCCAGCAAAGTCAGCCCGGGGCAGTCTTCTGTATCCTACAGTGGTCAGGTTGCGCGTAATGTGATGATCGATGAACTCAAGCGTCTGGTTGCCAGTGCTCAGCTGGCATCTGAACTGGGTGGCAATACCGATGTTGAAGTGGCGGTGCTGAAAAAACTCGAACAGGTTTATGCGGTCGGTACCAGTATTGTTGATGGTCAGACATACAATCTGACCACACAGAACGCATACACTCTTGCGGTTGAACCTACCGTGGTGGGTATTACTCCGACAAGTGGAGCCCTGCAGGAACAGGATTACACCGATATCAGTGGTGATAAAAACCTGAAAAGCAAAATGGCCGGCATTGATAACGCGCTGTCATTCTCTGAGTTTGTTGGCTGGAATATTGCCGCCGATACTGAACGTGCCAAACCGGATGCTCTGATTCAGAGCTGGTTTAATGCTATTGCTGCACAAGCGGCGGATGCCGGACACACGGGTAAAGATTATGTATCGGCAACCGGGTTGGATTATCAGCAGCTGATTCAGAAGTTCCTGCTGGGTGCTGTCGCCTTTTCTCAGGCCTCAGAAGACTATCTGAAAGCCGATAAAGGCTTATTGAAACAAAACAGTGCAGCGGATGGCACGGGTAAATCCTATACCTCTCTTGAGCATCAGTGGGATGAAGGCTTTGGTTACTTCGGCGCTGCCCGTGACTACAACAACTATACCGATGCTCAGCTGAAGTCACAGAAAGATAATGACACCAATAGCGATGGTATTATTGATCTGGATGCGGAGTACACCTTCGATATGGCCCAATACGCGAATAAGCGTGACGCCAGTATCACGGGTGCCGATTACAGTAAAACTATTATGGATGCCTTCCTGAAGGGTCGTCAGATTATTGTTGATAATTACGGTACGGACCCGGTCGCAGGCCAGGGCTATCACAAGGATCTGGTTGAGCAGGCCAGCATTATTATTAATGCCTGGGAAGAGATTTTTGCTGCCAACACTGTCCATTACATCAATGCCACGCTGGCAGAAATGGATAAAATTGGCACAGATGGTTACAGCTTTGATAAGCACGCAAAAGTCTGGGGTGAGCTGAAGGGGTTTGCTTTATCTCTGCAGTTTAATCCGATTGCAAAAATTACTCTGGACCAATTGAAAAACCTGCATACCTCTATTGGCCAGGCACCCGTATTGGCAGACGGTAATACTGAAGCCTATGAAGCCAGCCTGATTTCAGCCCGTAATCTGTTGGTTGAGGTCTACGGTTTCACGGGTGATGTCACTCAGTGGTAATATCCTGATCATTCTGTAATGTAACGCAGGCCGTTCTTTATGAGCGGCCTTTGTTTTGCCTAAGTCTGGAGTACGCAGTATGAATAAAATGACCCTGGTTGTTGTGTCATCCGCATTGGCACTCAGCGCATGCGGTGGTGGCGGTGGTTCATCATCCGGTAATGCAAGTTCGGATGCTTGTATTCAACTGAATTCGGATTCTTTTGACTGTAATGCCATGATTGCTGAGCTGGCAGATGTGCAGAAAACGGCTGTTACGGATTTTTCAACACGTCTCGCTGCTCTGAAACAAGAAACCACGGAATATTGTGCAGCGTTAGAAAATAATAATGCTGCTGCATTGCGCAGCGATGCTCAAACGGCCTGGAACCATGCCATGTTGTCCTGGCAGGCACTGGAGGTGATGCAGTTTGGTCCGGTGAAAGAATCCCGTACGGATTTCTACACCTGGCCTTTGAGTGTGAATAAAACCTGTAATATGGATGCAGCCATAGCTTCCGGTAATTTCAGTTCACTGCCGCCTCAATTAAAAGGGTTGTCTGCTGTGGAGTATGCCCTCTATGAGGATGCACCACTGGTATCGTGCATCGATCAACCGGCCGCTGCCGCCATTGCCGAGAATCGTTGTGATTTTGCTCTTGAAATGATTAACCAGATGGAATCAGCAGCTACATCAATGAGCACTCAGGTAACAGCCTATAATCCGGCGACTAATCCGGGTGGACAGACGGCTGCGCAGGAAATATTCAATGCGCTTTTTTATGTGTACAACCAAACCAAAGGCGACAAACTGCAAAAAGCGGTCTTGCCTGAGGGAGCTAACGGTACATTTGAGCCAACAAATTTTGAAATTCCGTTTGCCGATATTAATGCGGATGTGATTGCCGCCAACCTGAAGGCTGCGCAATCCATTATGACGGCTGGTGATGGGATTAATGGCGGTTTTGCTTCGTATCTGGTGGCGGCTGGTCAGCAGGCATTGGCGACTAATATGCTGGCAGCGCTCAACACGGCAGTGTCGGCAGCAGAAGGATTCGAAACGCCTTTGCGTACCATCGTCACTGCTGCTGATGCGGGTTATGCGGATGATGATGTCGCCCAGTGTATTAATGCCACAGCAGATTCATCAGGCTCTGATGTGCTGGATATCTGTGCGCTGGATAAAAAAATCAAAGTGTTTACCGATGATCTGAAAGGTCAGATGTCGTTGAATCTTGGGTTGATTGTGCCTTCCAATGCTCAGGCCGATGGCGATTAATGGACCGTTAAGTGGGCATCCGAAGGATGCCCACTCTTATGTGATCAACCGGCTGTGCAGATGATTTTCCCACCAGATTCCTTCTTTAACGGATGTTCGTAACGGCTGAATTGTGCCGTTTTCCCAGCGCCATAATTCTCCGGCACCTGCTGTTATCCATGCATGGTTTCCTTCGATCGCAATACCTTTGGCATAGCTCATGGGGGATGTGCCCGTAAAAACCTTACCACTTTCCTGCCAGTGACTGAGCGAATGACCGCGCGGATTGCTGATCAGTACTTCGCCGGCATGGCGTGAAGACGCCGGAAATGCCCGCACACTGGAGGTGTATCCCTGCATATTCCAGTTGAACCACTGATTCTCGGCTTCCAGTGACCGCAGGGTATTACTGGACTCTGTTGCCAGAGTCACGCAGGGAGGACGATCGGTTTTAAGCTGATACTGGCAGCCGACCAGCAGATCACCGTTCGCTAAGCGGTCCAGATGGCGGGCACTTAATGCCTGGAGTGGAGAATGCCACTGATGAAGCAGCTCACCTGTGCGGCTGCTGATTTTAACCAGAGTTGATTGCATGGAGTCGATATTAAGCGCTTTACGATTGCTGTCCGGGTGGGTTCTTACCCCGGTATTGGCAATGTAGATATGGTCATCCCAGAGCAACAATTCGTGTGGGCCTGTGCCTCTGGTTGGCCAGATACCCTGTAACGTCAGCGTGTCGGCATCGGCTGCCAGAATATAACCAAGACCTTCCCGGTAATTGCTGGCCGTTGTGAACAGGGTTTTTCCATCAGCTGAAAATACGCTGTGCCCTTCAAAGTGCATATTGGCTGGTGGCGACAGTTCAGCGACGGACCGACCATCGAAGTCGAAAGACCGCAGTGACGCGCCGGGCTCGCGTGAGCTGACCAGCGTGCGTTCGGTGAAAGGGTAAAGATCGGCGGTATGAACACGATGCGGAACCGGGAAGTCGGCCATAGCTTTGCCGTCCGCATTCATGACCAGAATACCGAACTGAGTTTGAGTGTGTTCATCGCGATAGCCGGAAATCAGTAGCGGGCGGTTACGCTTCGCCAGCAAAACACCGCTGCCGGCAGCCATAGTCATACCCGCCGTCAGGCAGGTGAGTTTCAGTACGTGGCGTCTGCTGAGCTTTATCACGATGTTTTTTTGTACCTCAGTAATAACTGATCCGTCAGTGGAATGTTGTGGCTGGGGAGTTCTGCCCGGTGTGTGCCATCGCGCCAGCTGCTGAACATCCTGTCCCATATCGCCAGCATGGAGCCGAAGTTGTAACGGCTGCCATCCACGCTGTGATGATGCTGATGCTGTGCAGGACTGATAAACCATTGTTCGGCTTTTCCGTACTGGATCGGAACCTGACTGTGACGCAGATTGGCACCCAGCAGGTTAAACAGCAGCACAGAAGCACTGATACCGAAGATCGTCATTGGCTGGGCATGATTTCCGAACAAAAAGAAGTAAGAACCACTGATGCCACCATAGACAAAGGCCGTACGCCACTGATAAAGCAACTTCTCCAGAGGATGCACTCTTAGGAACGTAAAAGGTGTCAGCACCGCAGCATTGTGGTGAAAGCGATGGATAGGCCAGAGCCAGCGCCAGTGCAGTGCGCGATGAAGAGCGTAGCGGGTCAGATCGTCGGCCAGAATTAAGATGAGTGCGAAAAGTATCAGAGAGATTGTTCCATGCAGGTCTGCAAGGAATAAGGGCTTGAACAGCAATCCGAGCAGCTCATAAACCGCATTTGCCACGTACAGTATCAGCAACAAGGTCGCCGTACCCATAAGGGCGAACAGCAGGGCATTGATGAGGATAATGGCATAGTCCTGGCGTGTTGAGGGGTTCCACCAATAGTCGGCTTTCAGCCAGCGTAAACAGAAATGCGCGCGTTCCTGCCAGTTGAAAAGGGCCCAGATCAGTGCCAGCAAGTAGGCGGACGCGACAAAGCCCCAGAACGTACGCTGTCCGGGATCGGTTAGCCAGTGAAGCAGTTGTTCGGTCGGAATGTTTATCATCTGAGGGGCACGAACACGGCATAATTTTGCGAATGATAACCGTGATTGTTCTTAATATCGAATAGTGAATATGCTTAAATACGCGCGGTTTCTGAATGCTGTGATGAGGTTGGTATGCGCCATTGGTTTGTTGTATTGGGATGCTCTGTGCTGCTGCTCCCTGATTGTGCAGTTGCCGCTGAAAGTGCAACCTTGGATAAGGTGTACATTACCGGCGGAGCCGAGCAGATTCTGACCCAGCCTGGTTCGGCCACCCTGATTGATCAGGAGCAGCTGGAAGAATTTGAATACACCGATATTCACCGTATTCTGATGGCCGTTCCGGGTGTCAATATTCAGGAAGAAGATGGTTATGGTCTTCGCCCAAATATTGGATTGCGCGGCACCAGTCCTGACAGAAGTAAAAAAGTCACTTTAATGGAAGATGGCGTATTGTCAGGACCAGCTCCTTATTCGGCGCCTGCAGCCTATTATTTTCCCAATGTGTCACGAATGAGTGCAGTTGAAGTATTCAAAGGGCCATCGGCTATTAAATATGGCCCTGCCACGATCGGTGGTGCTGTTAATCTGGTGAGCCGTCAGATTCCTTTTACAGCCGAAGGCGAAGCTGATATCCAGTTTGGCGACAATAATTTCCAGCGTTACAACCTGTGGTATGGCGAAGAGCGCAACAAAACCGGGTACTTACTTGAAGGTTTGCGAGTCAGCAGTGATGGTTTCAAGGAGCTGGATGGTGGTGGCGATACCGGTTTTGTACGCAACGACCTCAATCTGAAACTCAGCTATGATTTCCGCGATAAGCTTAATCAGAAAATCATCCTGAAAGCCGGTTACTCAGATGAAGTATCTGATGAAACCTATCTTGGTTTAACCCGTGATGATCTGTCGGCAGATCCCTACCGCCGCTACGCAGCGAGTGCACTTGATCGTATGGACTGGCAGCATGGTGCGCTGAGCATTAATCACAGTTTTGATGTTCGTGGCCACACCGTGACAACAGATATTTACCGCAACACGTTTGCGCGGGACTGGTTCAAAATCAACAGTTTTGGTGGTAACGGACCATCATTACAAGCTGTTCTTAAAGACCCCACCGGAATTAATGAAGAGTTTTACCGCGTTTTAACCGGTGCTCAGGCGTCCGCCAACGATAATGAACAATTATTACTGGGTAGCAATGACCGCGAATATGTTTCTCAGGGTATCCAGTCGCGAATCACTATCGCCTTTGATGCGTTTGGTCTGCAACATGATCTTGAAGCCGGCGTTCGTTTGCACAATGACTACGTCGAGCGTCAGCATACTGAAGCTGCCTACGATATGCGGGTTGGAGGTCAGTTGCAGCAGGATGGTGAAATGTATACAACCCTGAAAAATCGCAGTGAAGCGACAGCGCTGGCGTTGTATGTACAGAATAATATTACTCTGGATCATACGACGGTCAGTCTGGGTTTGCGCTCTGAGCAGATAAGCACTGAAGAGAAAACTTACAATAACCTGAGCGGAACCCTCAGTAATGCGGTGGAAAGCAGCGAGTCTGTTCTCTTGCCGGGTGTCGGTATTTATTCACAGTTGTCACCTGCGTCAGGCGTTTTTGCCGGTATTTATCGCGGCTACAGTGCGACGACACCCGGTAAAGACGGTACGACAGATCCTGAAGCAAGCACCAATTATGAGCTTGGCGCGCGTTATTTAGGCGACATGGGGCGTGCTGAAGTGGTCGCTTTTTTTAATGATTATACCGATCTCACCGGTACCTGCAGTTTCTCCAATGGCTGTGATAATAGTTTGGTCGATAGTCAGCTGAATGCCGGTGCTGCAGAAGTTTATGGTGTTGAAACCGGTTGGAGTCATCGCCTTATGGTTCAGCGTTTTACTATTCCGCTATCTCTAACGTACACCTATTCCAAAGGTGAGTTTGCAGCCAGTTTCAGTGACGCCAATGGTGTATTCGGCGATCGTAATAATGACATTCAGGCAGGGGAGTCGCTGGCTTATCTGCCTGAGCATCGACTCAATGTTCAGGCGGGAGTTGAACTCGGAAAACTGGCAGTGAATATTTCGACACTCTATCAAAGTGACATGCGTGATACGCCCGGAAAAGGAACAATCCCCGTATCAGAGCGCATCGATTCCTACGCTGTTACTGATATTTCGCTACGCTATGCAGCGGTGAATAATGTCGAATTTTATGCCACGGTCGATAATGTGTTCGATAACGACTATGTCGTAGCATCCAAACCTTATGGATATCGCCCCGGCAAGCCCCAGACGATACACGGTGGCATTAAGGTAAGTTTTTAAGTGTACGGTTTTGCCGCAAAAGGAAAACAGATAAGCGCCCAACCCAGACCAGAGCGAACCCTATGCGGTTGATCATTATTCTGCTGCTGGCGTTATCCGCCAGTCCGCAGGCACTTGCCAAAGGCACCTACCTGACGTTGCCACAATTGCTGGGCGAGTGGTTTCCCAGCGGGCATGAGGCACGTACTCTGTGGCTGAGCAATGAGCAGAAACAACAGGCGCAGGAACTTATCCGTTACGATCTGCGTCAGGCGCGGGTCAAATACTGGACGCACAATGGCCACAATTTATGGGTGCTGAGTGAAACCGGCAAAGAAAAACCCATTACCTTTGCCGTGCGGACCCATCAGGGTGTGATCGAACGGATTGAGGTGATGGTCTTCCGGGAAATCCGTGGTGATGAAATCCGTCTGCCGGTGTTTACCGCTCAGTTTGCACAGTTGCAGTTAACCGATGATGGCGAGCTGAGCGGTCATATCGACGGCATTTCCGGTGCCACCTACTCGGTGCGCAGTATGGAGAAAGTTGCTAAACTCGCGCTCCTTCTCGATCGCTGGGCAGCCTCTGCGGATGAAAACCTCCACTAGACGTCAACTCCGCTTCTGGCTGCACAAATGGCATCGCCGCGCCGGTCTGCTGGCGGCACTGATCATTATTCTGGTGACCTTAACCGGCCTGTTGCTGAATCATATTTCCACCACCGGCCTTGATCGCCTTTATCCTCAGAACGCCCTGATTCTGACGCCTTACCAGCATGCTCTCAGTCGCCCGCAGGGCTTTGCTGTGGACGCTCAGTGGCTGTGGAGCGCCGATGGTCAGCTGCGGCTCGGTCAGCAGGTACTGGGCGACTGCCGTCAGCTGCAGGGCTATGCGCGGGGTGATGATTCGCAGTTTGTCGATTGCAGCAGCCAGTGGCTGTTGCTGGATAGCAGCAATCAACTGCTTGATGTGCTCGAGCCTTCATTATTCAGCGAAGAACCGCTGAAGGCTGTGGTCTGGAGTGATGGGGCCTATCAGCTGAATATTGCCAGCAGCTGGTTCACGCTGGATCTGCTCAGCTATCAGCTGACACCGGCTGCCGTTCCGGTTGAGCGCGCGCAACCTCGGCAGTTTTTACCGTCGCAGCTGGCGGTTGCCCGCAATGAATCCATCAGCTGGCAGCGGGTGTTGCTGGATCTTCACTCCGGTCGCTGGTTTGGCTCGTGGGGGGTATGGCTGGTGGATGCTGCAGCACTGATGCTGTTATTTCTGGCGTTATCCGGCGCCTGGATCTGGTTCAGCCGTAAGCGCGGATTCTGACGCACTTACCTCTGTTTGCCTGCCCTGAGCGCATTGTCAGCCGGTTACGGGTACCACCGCCTTACTTCGTGTAATATGCTTGCAACTCAACCACTGCACATCGTTGTTGTCAGCCAGCGACGGTGGTTTCAGATCCGTCAGCCGAGTCAGACAGTTTCATGGTGTTTACAGCAAAGCCCGATGCCCCACAGTCGCCCTGGCTGGAATCCCTCGATCAGAAAGCCGTAGCCGCCTGGGTGACGCTTAAATGCCGTCGTCCGGATGCTCCGCTGCACGCACTTGACCGTGCGGCTTTGTTACTGGAGGCGCTGGAGCAGACCCGTGTGGTGTGGGTGAATGCCCCGGCCGGTTACGGAAAAACCGTCTTATTGGCCGATGCCGCGCGGCAGGCTGAACGCCACGGTACTTCCGTTATCTGGCTGACCCTCGACAGCCGCGATACCCCTGATGCTTTTTTCCTGCGCCATTTTCTCGAAGCGGCGGAACGTCAGCTGCCGGGCGTGGCCACCGATGCTCTGGCGCACTGGCATGAAACCAAACGTCGCGGGCATGTTGATGTTGAACAGGTATTGTTGTTGTGGCTGCAGGAACTGGCCAGTTTTGAGCGGCCGCTGCTGCTCTGTTTTGATGATGTTCACAGCCTGCAGGACAGCGACAGCTGGCAGGTACTGAACCTGATTGTTGAACAGTTGCCTGCGGGCGTCAGCATGGTGCTGGCGTCGCGTTATATACCCAATCATCTCGGGCGTTTACGCCTGAATACCGGCCTGGGCTGGCTGGGGGTCAGCGAGCTGGCATTCAGCGATGATGAAACCCAGCAGTTGCTGTTGATGCATGATGTGAATATCAGCCCACAGCAGATACAGCAGCTGATTCAGCGACTGGCCGGCTGGCCTGCGGGTCTGGCCATCTGGCTGGCCTGTTACCGTGCCGCCGGGCGGCCACTGGAGCCCGCGGCGCACATGGCTCAGCAGGAACTGGGAGACTATCTGTCGGGCGAAACACTGCACCGCTTGGCGGCGAATGTTCAGCAGTTTGTGCAGCAGGCGGCTGTGCTTGGCAGTTTTAACGAGGAATTGCTGCAGCACTGTACCGGCTCGTCCGAATATCACCAGCCCTTGCAACAGGCTATCCGGCTGAACCTGTTTATCGAACCGCAGCAGCATCGCCCCGGCTGGTTCCGCATGCACCCGGTGATGGCGGATCTTCTGGCGCGGCAGTTGCCACAGCAGGAATGCCGCCGTCTGCATCATCTGGCGTATGAGTGGCTGAGCCAGCAACAGCAGCCGGTTTCCGCACTGCATCATGCCCGTGCGGCAGGACTGAGCGAAGAGGTTCAGGGATGGGTTGAACACGAAGCTGAAACCATTCTGGCGAATCTGGATATTGCCGGGCTGCTGTCCTGGTTTGAGTTGTTGGGCGATGAGTTGTTGTACGCCTCGCCGCGACTGATGGCCATTGCCGCCTGGTCATGGCTGCTGACGCACCAGCGTGAAAAAGCAGAAAACATCATCAGCCGTCTGCTGCAACGCCGCTGCCTGGCCCACTTTGAAGAAGCTGCTTTGCAAGGCTATCTGGCGCGCCTCAAAGGTCAGCTCAGTCAGGCCGAACCTTTATGCAAACAGGCGCTGGAGAGTTTGCCTCCGGCGCGTTTTACCCTGCGTATTCTGATGAGTTCAACGCTGGCTCAGTTGCGTCTGGCTCAGCATGACGCTGACGGAGCCCGTATCTGGAACCGCTTAGCGCAGGATCTGGCGCGGCAGAATAATGCCCCTGCGATGGAAGCGCTGGCACTGTTTGATTACGCCCGTATTGAACTGAATCGCGGTCATATTGCCCACAGCCGCGAAATCGTCGAGCGCGGACTGGCATTGCTGAGCGGCTACGGTGAACACGGCGAACTGTTACCGCGAGGGCGTTTACTGCTCTACCGTGCGGTGTTGCGCTGGCTCGGCGGTCACGATGACACGTTATTGGATGAAACCCTGCAGCAGGGCATCGCCGCCAGTACCGAGGTGCACGATGTCTCGGTGTGTTATGGCTATGCCGTCATAGCCATGCGCTGCACGGCGGCGGCAGAATACCCGGCGGCGCTGAACGCCCTCGACAGTGCCGAACGGCTGATGCAGCGCTGGCAGGTGGAAGCCGACAGTTATCAGTGGCTGATGATGGTTAAGGCCAACGTCTGGATTTCTCAGGGCAAGCTCAGTCGCGCACAAAGCGTTATTGATCAGTTACTGCAGGGGCAAAGCTGTGCACAACTGCCGCGGCCGGAGTTGTTTCCGATGCTTCCGGGTCTGGCGGTGGCGACCCAGGCACGGTTATACCTGCTGGCCGGTAAACCGGTGGAATGTCTGCATGAAATTGACAGCTGGCTGCGTCAGCGTAATCACAATCTGAGCATGATGCTGCTGCAATTACTGCGGGGTGCGGCATTGCGTGCGCAAAACCAACAACTGGAAAGCCAGCAGATTTTTACTCAGTCTGCCCGGGTACTGCAGCGCGAGGGCATAGGGCTGGATTTGCTGTTCTGGGTGCCGGATATCAGTGACACTCTGTCGGCGCGGGCGGAAACAGAAGCATCCGGTCAGGCGGTCAGCCTCAGTGAACGTGAGCTGGAAGTGTTACGAAAAATCGCAGAAGGTCTGTCAAATCAGGAAATTGCCGATCAGCTGTTTATCTCCCTGCACACCGTGAAAACCCACGCCCGCAAGATCAACGTCAAGCTGGCCGCCAAAAGTCGTACACAGGCCATTCATCGCGCCAAAGAACTGCAGCTGATCTGAGTTGCCGTCCGTCACACCTTTTATTCGCGGCATAAATAATCGGCCTTATCCCGCTTTATGTCAGTAAACCGGCTGGCGGGATGCGTTTTCCTCAACTAAACATTGAGGAGGACGATTATTTGATGGACCGACTATGACAACGCGATACACAGCGGTTGTACTGACCACGCAGCCGGATGGAAAACTGAGTGAGCAGCTGGGCGACAAATATCACCTTTTGTACGCCGCCGACACCGGTGGGATATCACCACTGGCCCATGAATACGACCTTAAACTGATTCTGATCGACGGTAACTGCTTTAGCGCCGACGCGCTGATTACTGCCTGCCGGCAGCTGAAAGACAGCAGCGAATTGCCGGTTGTGGTGCTCGGTAATCAGGAGGCGCTGCAGCACAAGCTGGATGCTTATGACGCCGGTTGTGATGATTACCTGTCACCGTCCATGATGTTTGAACTGAGGGCCCGGCTGGATCGGGTGCTGTTCAACAAAATTGCCAACGATCAGCTGAAAATGCAGCTGAAACAAGCCAACGAAATGGCTTTTATTGCCATGTCCGATACGTCCGATCTGGGCGTGAATATTCAGTTTTTACTCGACGTAAACCGCTGCAACAACATTGATGAGCTGGGCATGCGTCTGTTTCAGGCGTTGCAGAGTTATGCCATCAACTGCAGCCTGCAGATGCGCAGCCGTTACGGTGTAAAAAATATGGAAGCCAATGGCATGGCAAAGGATATGGAATCCGTGCTGATGAGCGAATGCAAAGACATGGGTCGCTATGTTGATTTTGGCCGTCGTTCGATCATGAATTATGGCAGCGTATCCTTACTGGTGAAAAATATGCCGGTGGATGATGAGAAAAAATATGGCGCGATCAAAGACAATGTATTTTCCCTGCTGCAAGGCTGCGATGCCCGCATTCAGGCGCTGGATAATCTGCAGTCCCTGGCGCTGGAGAGTTGTCTGGTGAAACGACTGAGCAGCCAGATGAGCCATATCATGTCGTCGGTGGATACGTCCTATCAGCAAGTGATGCGTGACATTGCCGATGTGGTGGAAAACATGGCCGATGGCGTTGAACAGAGCCTGCAGTTTCTGGGCATGGATGAGCGTCAGGAAGCGACGATGCAGAAGATTATGGAAACCGGCATCGTTGAAACCAGCCGGGTTTTTAACGAGGGAATGCGGGTTGATGAAGGTCTGAGCGCATTTCTGCAGCAGGTTGATCAGGTCTTTTCTGCGGAGCATGTGGACCCGCAAAAAGTTCAGGCTCTGCTGGATATGATGCCGAAAAGCGGCGACGCCTGATGACCAATTCCGGCACGGGTTCAGAGGTTGCGCAAACGCAGTCTGATTCGTTTGTTACTTTCACTCTTGGCCAGATAGCTGGCCCGGCCGGTTTCTGCCAGAGGCAATGAAGGCCGGGCAGTACCTAAGCCGCATCCCATGTCCCCTGTCTGTCCCTTGTGGCCGTGCTCAGTGTACGGCCGGTTTCTGTCCGGCGCTTACTTTCTCTTTACTGTCGTTGGGACAGGCGCTTTCCAGCAGCTCCACTTCCCACGGGGGATTGGGGCGGATACTGTCGATCACGAAATCGACGAAACTGCGAACCTTGGCGGACAGGTGGCGATTGCTCGGGTAGAGCGCATGAATCGGGCTGGCTTCAAACGGCCAGTCGCACAGCACGGGTACCAGATTGCCGGCGCGGATGGCCGGGGCAGCAATCAGCATGGGAACGGGGGAAATACCAGCGCCGGACAGGGTCAGGGCATACAGGCTGGCGAAATCGTTCACCTGCAGACGCGGTTTAACCTGAACGGTGTATTGTTCTTCCTGTGGGCCATTCATTGGCCACTGTAACCATTGTGAGCCCGTCAGCAGACGATGCTCGTGTAATTGCTCCGGATGGCTGGGCATGCCGTGGCGTTCCAGATACTCAGGGCTGGCACAGAGTATCGCCCTGACATCACCCAGATAGCGGCCAATCAGCGAAGAATCTTCCAGCTGACCAATACGGAAAGCCACATCAATGCCTTCCTGTACCAGATCCAGACGCTGATCGGACAGTACCAGATCAACCATCACCTGCGGATGCTGATCCATAAATTCAGCCACCAGGCTCGACAGCACCGTCGAGCCAAACAAGACCGGCGCCGTAATGCGCAGTGTGCCGGTCGGAGTGCTTTGCATCTGTATTACTGCAATATTGGCTTCTTCTATTTCACTGAGAATACGTGCGCAGTGATTGTAATAAGCGTTACCGGTATCGGTCAGACGCAGGCTGCGGGTGGTGCGCTGAATCAGCCGCACGCCAAGACGCTCTTCCAGCTGAGTGATTTTGCGGCTGACCGTGGATTTGGGGAGTCCTAGATTTTTAGCGGCACCGGTAAAGCTGCCAGCTTCAACAACATGAACGAAGATAGCCATCTCGTTCAGGTCAAATTCTTCACGCTTACCAATCAACATGGGACAGTTCCTCTTGCGAATGGACTCAGTATGGGGGTTATTTATGAATTTTAAAGGTGATTTTGGAACAATGGCTATAAAAAAAACATGATTAGCCAAAGTTTTCTCTTCTTTTCTGGCTTGACTGCACTCTGGACGGGTATTGCTTAAAAGTGTACCTTGGTACCAAAAAATAAAGGATGCTGGCTGCCCTATGAATGAGCTGAGTTTTCGTCCCTGTCTTGCGGCTGATGTCCATGCCGCTGTGCCGTTGATATACAGCTCCGGCCCCGGGGCATTCAATTATGTGTTTTGCGCTCGTCATGAGCAGGAAGCACAGGATTTTCTCCACCATGCTTTTGTTAACGGTCGTTCCGAGTTCGGATTCCAGCAGCATCTTGCGGCCCTCATTAATGACGAGGTGGTGGCGGTGGGGGCATTACGGTCACAGCCGGAAAGTGCCGGGTTTATGCTGGCGGCGTTGCGTGACATCAACGGATTTTATCCTGCCAGGCACATACCCGGTGTGATCTTACGCGGATTGCGCACCGAACGGGTCATCCGTCCGCCTCAGGCAAACCGGGGCTTAATTTATCAGTTAGGGGTTAAACCAGAGAGACGCGGTTGTGGTATCGGTGAACAGTTAATACAGCAATTGATCATCCGCGCTCAGGCTCAGAGTCTGACCCATGTTGCTCTGGATGTTGCTGATCATAATCCACGGGCCCGTGCGCTTTATCTGCGTCTTGGGTTTAAACCACGCATCATCCGCCACGGTGGTTTCAGCTCCGCTTTTGGCCGTGTTGGCAGTCATGAATATATGGAAATGCCCATCGGCTGACGGCTCAGCGGATGGGCATCGCGCAGCTTAAATCTTGGCTTTTATGCCAAAAGAGACAATGGTCGGTAAGTCAGTAACTTCCTCTTTCTCGCTGTAATCCGCACCTTTGTATTCATAGCCGGTGACGTTATCACGTCCGTAGAGGTTAAGAATTTCTGCATAGAAATCCATTTCCCAGCCACTTTGGAAACGAAAGGTACGATCCGCACGTACATCCAGTTTGTGATACGCCGGTAAGCGTTCAGAGTTGACGCCGCCATACACCGGATTGTAAAGCGCCGGATCATCGGCATCCTGAACCGCATCTTCCAGTGGCGTAATCAGCTGACCACTCTGATAACGCCATTTAAAGCCAATTTGCCAGTCTTTATTCAGCTGGTAATTGGCCACGCTGTTGATAATGACTGGCTGGTCGTAGTTATAGCTGAAATCATCACCGGTTAAATTATTGGTGCGGAAGGTGCGTGAATAAGCCACCGATACCCAGCCATACCAGCGTTCGGTCAGGTTTTTATTGAGGAAGAATTCCATTCCCCAGGCTTTGCCGTCGGCATCGTTGGTGTAAAGCGGCAGATCATTATATTCAGCGTCGGTAAGGTTGCTGTAGTTTTCCGGGCCCGGACGGGAAATGATGATGTTTTCCAGATCCTTGTAATAGACCTCGACTTTCCACAGCATGTCGTTATCCAGCTGATTTTCCAGTCCTAACTCATAATGCGTGGCGGTTGGTTGCCTGAGATCCGGATTACCGAACGGCGTTACATAGCTGCCGAAATTATCCGGCAAGATATGGTGCTGGCCATAAGCACTGGTAAACCACCAGCGGTCAGTAAATTGCCAGCGGCTCTGCAGGCGCGGCTCGGTGAAGTATTCCTCGGTATAATCGTCATAAGACAACGCCACACCGGGAATTAAAGTCCAGTCCGGGGTGACATTCCACGCATCCGCCAGATGTGCATCGTAATGGTAAATCGTTGGCTTGCCATCCCCTTCCAGAACTTCTGTACCGTCAACAATACGGCAATCCGGGGTGAATTCATCACAGGGTGGGGCTTCAAAGCGGCCTTTATAGCTGATCTGGCTTTCTTTAAGCTCAACACCCCAGCGTAATTCATGTTCGTAATTCAATGGATAGCTGAACTGGCTGCGCAGGTTATAGTCGTTTACTTTAACGTCAATATTATTTTCCCGGCCAATGCGGAAGCCGAATTTCTGCTCCATTTGCGACAGGCCGATCTTATGGGTCATGCCACTGGTATACAGCTTTTCCCAGACCAGTCCCTGACTGTTGAAAAAGGCTTCAAAATCCAGACCGCCGGATAATCCCGGGTCTTGCAAAACCGTGTCAGAATCTTCGGCGAACAATAATCCGGCTTTATCGCGTGAGCCTATAGCCTGGAATGACAGTGTTTCAGTGGCGCTGATGCGGTATTCGTATTTACCCTGATAATCGTAATATTCCGGGACGGTGGTAAATTCAAAGTCCTCATCATCAAGGAAGTTTTCGATGTAGTACTGGAATAAACTCTGGCGCGCGGCGATGTAAAAACTCTGGTTTTCACTGATGGGCTGTTCGATAAAAACACCGGCTTTCAGCAGGCTGGCATCAATAATAAACTGGCTGCGGTCGTAATAGGGGGAACGCGATGTGGCATCAATGACCGCCCCGGTCGCATTGTTGTATTGCGCCGGAAAGGCCGCCGTTTCGAGGGTGAAATCTTCAACAACGTTATCGCTTAAAATACTCGACGAGTCGGTATGAAAAATATAACCAACCGGGATAAAGTCGATGATGTAGGCGTTATCATCAGGTGATGAACCACGTACGGCCGGAGCGGAGGTGCGGCCACCGGAAAAGGTCACGCCGGGCAGGCTTTCAATGGCCCGCAACGGGTCATTCCCTGAGCCCGGAATTTTCAGCAGTTTTTCGGTGGAGATTTCCGTCAGTTTCTCTTCCTGACCGCTGATCTGCACCGTATCCAGTTTAACGGTATCGCTTTCTTCTGCTGCTGCAACCTGAGCCAAAAGCAGCGCCGGAAGCATCAGTAATCGCATTCTCTGACGCCCGGATTGAGCAGAATGCTGACGTCGTTTAAGCAGTGATTTCATCGTACGGGTTCCCTGTTGGCTGGTCGCAGACGTATTCATAGTGGTTATCATAACGGCTGAATATGAATGCAAAGTGAACCATTCTGCCCTGTTGCGGTCGCGCATCAATCACGGCTGGCGGTACTTGTCCCGACCACCGCAGCCGGATACTGATAACGGATATCCGCCTGATAGCTGTTGCCTTGTTCATCAAGAATATTGCTCAGTCCCCGATAACGCAGCAAACGCTGACTTTGACGGTCGTATGTCAGCTCAATAGGACTGAGCAGCCAGGATAACATGCGCGACTGGAGGCGCATGCTGAGCACCAGCCTGTGCTCATCGGCGGATTGCGTTTGCAGCCGGAAGTTCACCAGATCCTGTCTGGCCGCGGATGCAAAGCTGAAAGTAACCTGCTTTCCTGCCAGCAGAGTTTGCCAATGACGACGTACAAATTCATCAAACCCGGCATCAATAATCAGATCATCGGGCAGGCTTTTTATGCGCTTTTCTTGCCACGCCTGTCCGTCACTTTCCTGCAGACCTAATGTCAGACTGCCATCGTCGTTATAGAGTGCCTGCTCACGGTAGTTGTTGCGCAGATCCTGCAGACGGAAATCAGGAGCCGCAGCATTGTTAAAATAGCGATTTTCTTTTTGTGCAATCATTTTTCCTTCAGCATCGAAGTAATTCACATCCCGCTGATAGGGTTTACCATCCCGTAACTGCAGCCGGTGTTCTTCGCGATAGATCAGCGTTGTGGGCTCATCCAGAGCGTAGGCTTCACCATAGTAAACCATAACATCGGTATCACCAGTCTGTGCATTACCGGCGACAGGCAGGAATGCGGCCAACCCAGACAGGATTGCCGCGCAATGCTTCAATAACGGAGTAATCATGGTTTATCTCTCCCGCCAATAAAGACTTAATGCGGCTAATAATAATGCCCAGGCTATACCGATCAGTACCAGAACCGGCGTCGTCAGCTGAATCACATCAAACAGTGAACCGGCATAATAACTCCAGGGGGCAGCAATTCCACCGAGCAGGGCGGCCAATAACGGCTTTTCCAGTAGCCAGGCCATCGAGTGACGCAGGGTCGCGGCAAAGGCACTCCATAACAGGACCAGCCATAACGGAATAATGGCTCCTTCATAATCAGGGAAATGGAGTAAATTCAGGTTCAGTAATAAGCTGTCAAACAAACTGCCGCCAAGCGTTATCAGCGTAATCAGCCATAATTCCCCGGGTTTACGCTGTGTCCAGTGCCAACCCAAAAACAGGGGCACACAGATTACGGCCCAGAGTGTGCCGCCGATAACACAGGCAGCCCAGCACAGCTGAAAACCTGCAATGTTGATCAGTAATGCGGTTTTACTACCTGCTGAATGACGGCTTACCGGCAGATTCATGTCAGCTCAGCGCTCCCAGTAATGGCGGACGCCGGTTTAACGGTTTGGCAAAAATAAGCTGGACATCTCCGATTACCCGTTCAGCAAAGCCGCCTTCGCAGTACGCAAAGTAAAAATCCCATAAGCGTATAAAAGTATCGTCATAACCCAGTGCTTTAATCTGCTCTTTATTATTGAGAAAACGCTGACGCCAGGCGTCCAGAGTGCGGGCGTAGTGCGGTGTAATATCTTCCATATGAATCATCTTCATATCACTGGCACGACTTACGGCCTGAGCAATCGCCGTGACACAAGGAATAAAACTTCCGGGGAATATATAGCGCTTAATAAAGTCGACTTCATTTTTAGCCTGTTCATAGCGCTGATCGTCAATGGTAATGGCCTGTATCAGTGCTATGCCATCATCCTTCAGCAGGCGGCTGCAGGTTTTGATATAGGTATTCAGAAACTGATGGCCTACCGCCTCAATCATTTCAATCGACACTAATTTATCAAACTGACCGTCCAGCGCACGGTAATCCTTTTTCAGCAGGGTGATTTTATCTTCCAGACCTTCTTCGCGGACGCGACGTTCAGCCCAGCTGAACTGTTCTTCAGAAATGGTGGTGGTCGTGACTTTGCAGCCGTAGTGTTTGGCGGCATGTATCGCCATGCTGCCCCAGCCAGTACCAATTTCCACCAGATGATCTTCGGGTGTGAGTTGCAGTTTCTGACAGATACGATCCAGTTTATAAACAGAAGCTTCTTCCATGGTGGATGACTCGGCCGGAAATATACCGCTGGAGTACATCATGGTCGGATCCAGGAACAGCTCAAACATATCGTTACCCAGATCGTAATGCGCTGCGATGTTCCGGCGAGAGCCTTTTTCGGTATTGCGGTTAAGGTAATGAAAACCTTTGAGCAATACTTTACCAATATTGGCCAGACCGCTGTCGATGCTGTCGACCACATCTTTATTCCGTGCCAGAACACGGATCAGTAATGGCAGGTTATCGCTGCTCCAGTCTCCGGTCATATAGGATTCGCCGGCACCGACGCTGCCATTCAGGGCAATATTCCGGTAAGCCTCGGCATCGTGTATGTGCAATGAAACCGAGAATGCAGTATCACTGCTATCACCAAAAATATGTTGCTGGCTGCCTTCGTGTAAACGGATGCAACCGGTGTGCAGATTTTCCAGAGTGCGGAACAGTGCATTACGGCATAAGCGATCCAGCCAGTGCATTTTTACCGGGTTCATGGTCAGGGTTTTCATCGTGGTTGCTCCCGGCCAGAACTGGCCTCAGATTTGGAAGGTAGTGAGTGGTTGTGGACTGGTGTTCCCGGATGATCGTAAAACGGTGAACGGCGAAGCCACAGTTTAAGAGCATTCCAGTAAATTCCGGCCAGGACTTTCATGGTCATAAAAGGAAAGCGCCATAGCATTCTGCTCATCATTGTGCGGGAAAATGCCTGCTTCTGAAGTTTCAGGGTTGCGTCAAAATCTTTGTGGCCCTGATGTTCAAGATTGAATGTATCCATATGAATCAGCAACTCTTCACCGGGTTCCTGAATAACCCAGCGATATTCCATTGACATCGGATTAAATGGCGACACATGGAAGTTCTTATGAAATCGATATTCGTAACCGTGAAATCCGTTTACGGATGAGCTGGCTATAATGCGGGATGGTGTAATTCCCTGATGCATTTCCGTTGCCGACTGGTCGGTGGTTGCCAGCGTGTAATGAAAGCGTTCATCCCAGGGGGTGTTGGTAATTTCAGCCAGAATTCCCGCCAGACTGCCATCGGCGCGGTAGCCGAAGTAAAAACTGACCGGATTAATCAGATAGCCAAAGCTGCGCAGATTGGTCAGCAGGGAAATACGTTCGACACGTTCTCCCAGCTCCTGATAAAAGGTATTCACCATTAACCGTTTCAGGTCGGAAGACTGATCAGTGATTTTCTGTTGTGCTGCGAAATAGTCGTCGCGGCAGAAACGAATCAATGCCATGCCTTTGTGACCGGATTTCCATAGAGGGTGCAATGCCATCACCTGATCAACTTCGTCCAGATCCAGCATGACCATAAATACATGGTAGCGCAGCTTATTATCAGCACGTGTAAAACGCCGATGTCTGACCCAGCCGGTATATATCGCACTGTGACGAACGATATCTGCGGATTTTTCATCGCGCTTCAGCGAATGGCTGCGGCTGAATATCACAGCGAAACTCCCAGAGACTCCGTTACCCGCAGAGCACTTTTAACACCATCTTCATGGAAACCGTTAAACCAATAAGCCCCGCAGTAATGACTGCGGTTATTGCCACTGATCTCAGCATGACGCTTTTGCGCTGCCATTCCTTCTAAGGTGAATACCGGGTGAGCATAGCGGAATGTGCGGAGGATTTTAGCCGGATCAATATCCTGGGTTTTGTTCAGGGTGACGCAGAAATCTACCGGTGCGTCAGAGAAATTCTGCAAACGATTCATATAATAGGTTACGGCTACCGTATCCTGATTCTTTTGCCCGATATGATAGTTCCAGGCCGCCCAGGCCTTTTTATTCTCTGGAAGAATGCTGCTGTCGGTGTGCAGAACCACATCATTCATTTTGTAGGGTATCGCCCCCAGGATTTCCTGTTCACTGGATGTTGGGTGCGCCAGCATTCTCAGGGCCTGATCACTGTGGCAGGCAAATATCACCTGAGAAAACCGCTCTGCACCGCGGGGTGAATACAGAATAACGCCCAGGTCATCCCGCTCTACCCTGGTGACTTCGGTATTGAGATAAACGTTATCCTTGACTAAATCCTGCTCGATACGTTTTACATAGCTGCGCGAACCATGACTGATGACCCGCCATTGAGGACGATCATCAACACTCAGCATGCCGTGGTTGTTAAAAAAGCGCAGGAAGAAATAGACCGGGAAGTCCATCATCATGGCTTCACTGGCTGACCAGATCGCAGCGCCCATCGGGATAATGTAATAGCGGCGGAAATAATCGCTGTAACCTTTACGCTCCAGATAGCTGCCCAGAGTTTCACAGTTGCTGACCATTCCGGATTCCAGTTCAGCACGGGTTTCTTTATTAAATTTCAGAATGTCACGGATCATCCACAGAAAACGGAAATTAATGATATTTTTGCGTTGGGCAAACAGGGAATCCAGAGTATGGCCATTATATTCAATGCCTGAACGCTCACATTTAACGCTGAAGCTCATATCAGAATCTTCTGCGGCAACCCCCAGCTGATCCATCAGACGAATAAAATTTGGGTAAGTCCAGTCGTTAAAAACAATAAAGCCGCTGTTCACCGGATACGTTTTACCGTCAACTTCAATATCGTTAGTCTGAGTATGACCGCCCAGGTAATCACCGGCTTCGTAAAGATGAACATCATACTTTTCACGCAGCAGCCAGGCCGATGTCAGACCGGAAATGCCCGAGCCAATAATAGCAATACGTTCTTTCATGAGTGACGGTCTCCGGTGTCCGGCTGTTGGTTGTTGCGTGCCATGGCACTGGTGATTTTCAGGCGAAGGCGGGCTGGTAATGCACCGATAATCCGTAATATCAGGGTGAATAAGAACGGAAAACGGATTTCCAGCTGGCGTCTTTTCAGGCCTTTAATAATGATAATGGCGGCTTCTTCTGCATCAATTTTTCCCGGCATCGGGAAGTCATTCCGATCAGTCAGAGGCGTCTGCACAAATCCTGGTGAGATAATGCCGACATCAACCCCTTTGTGTTTAAGGTCGGCTTGCATGCATTCGAGAAAATGACGCACTGCGGCCTTACTGGCGCCATAGGCCTGGGCACGTGGCATTGCCAGCCAGGTTACGCTGCTGCTCATACCGGCAATGTATCCGCGCGGACTTTTCTGAAGCAATGGCAGGGCGGCTTCAACCGTATTAATCAGACCGAAAAAATTGGTATCAATAACGCGGCGGATTAATGCTGAATCGAACTGGTCGACATCAACATATTCACAGGTGCCTGCATTGGCGATCAGTGTGTCAATATAACCAAACTGCGCTTTAATGGCCGCCGCTGCCGCCAGCATCTGTGAGGCATTGGTAATATCCGCGACCTGAATGCTGACGTTGTTGTATCTTTCTGCCAGTTCCTGCAGTGCCTGAGCATTGCGGGCGCTGATAATCAGATGACGGCACTCAGCCTGTAAAGCATGTACCAGTGCTTCACCAATGCCACTGGAGGCTCCTGTTAACCAGATTATCTGCTCTGAAAATGGCCGTGGCTGAGAATGTTCAGACCATGATGTTGTCATTGCATGCGCTCCTTCAGCTTGCGGATCGCCCAGCCAAAGAGCGGAAGATGCTCATACAGCATGGCGCCGGCATCAAAAAAATCACGATGGTAAATAATACGATCATTTTCCCAGCGCAGTTCGCTGCAACCTTCGATACTGATTAATTCGCCTTTGCGCAGACGCGGGTGACGGAAATTCATGGTCCAGCGCAGCATACTGCGTTCATCCTGATGCCAGTGGCTGGTAAAAATAAAATCGATATGGTTTACGTTGCTGTACATGCCGATAAAATAGTCGGTCAATGCACTGATGCCTTTAACTTCATGAAAAGGATCGCAGAAAACAACATTATCGGCGTAGCAGGTGCTTAAAAGAGCACGCGATACGGTATCGCGGTTAAGACCGTGATAAAGCGCCTGAAAGCGTTCTGCTTTAGTTCTGTCAGGTACGGCGACCAGTGTATTCACGACGATTTCTCCACAGATTTTTCCAGCGTCAGCTGGCGTCCCTCGTCGAGTATGTGACGGGGGACCGGATTCAGTTCCCGTACAATACCAACCCAGCTCATGGCCTTGAGAATTAAATAGGTAATATCCAGTTCCCACCAGTAGAACCCCTGACGGGCCGATACTGCCCAGCGATGATGGTTGTTATGCCAGCCTTCCCCCAGTGTCAGTAATGCCAGAAAAGCGTTATTGCGGCTTTCATCTTTGGTCGGAAAGCGCTTCTTCCCCCAGATATGACCCAGCGAATTAATGGTAACCGTGGAATGAAAGAGCAATACGGTTGATATAAAAAATCCCCAGACCACCAACTGTAATCCGCTGGTATTTAACTGAGGTGCTGCATTGGCCAGCCATTCACCGGCAACATAAAGGAGTACAATCAGCAGTACGGGGGCAAAGCTGTCATAGCGGTCAAGCCAGCGTAATTCCGGAAAACGGGAAAAGTCTTTGATGCGCTGGTGCTGGGTACGGAAGGAGGCGTCACAGGTAAACCAGCCTGCATGACTCCACCAGAAACCGCGCTTTACCGGTGAGTGCAGATCTTGATCGGTATCGGCATGCTGATGATGGGCGCGGTGATGGGCTGCCCACCACAGCGGTCCGCGCTGAGCCGCCATATTGCCCAGTAATGCAAAGATAAATTGCCAGAAGCGGTTGGTTTTATAAGCGCGGTGAGAAAAATACCGGTGATAAAATGCCGTAATGGCAAATAATCTCAGCCAGTACAGGCCGAAGCAAAAGGCTATTGCTGTCGTGCTGACGGGCAGAAAGAATGCCAGCAGGCAGATAAGATGCAGGACAATAAATGGCATGACTCTCAGCCAGTTAAATTCGGTACTGCTCATCTCTTCATCATTATCAATGTCTGAATCAATCCAACGCAGAACATTGCGCAGCCAATGTCTGTTTGGCGCTTGCTCTGGGGGTGATGCGTCCTTATTCGTCATTGTTTTCTCCGGCGTCGGCCGCGGTTAACGTAAGTTTAAATGCATCCAGTGCACGCTGACGGGCAAATGTATGCTCCACTATTGGCGCGTCATAGCCACAGCGTTTTCGTTGTAAGCTGTCGGGTTGATGACGCGCTGCTGCCGGTAATCCGGCCAGCTGCGGAATATATCGGGCAATAAATTCACCGTCGGTATCAAAGCGTTGTGATTGGGTTGTCGGATTAAAAATCCGGAAGTAAGGTACGCCATCCGCACCGGTTGAGGCACTCCACTGCCAGCCGCCGTTATTGGAAGCAAGATCAGCGTCCAGCAGCCATTGATTAAAGAATGCTTCGCCTTTACGCCAGTCAATGAGCAGGTGCTTGGTTAAAAACATGGCACTGATCATGCGCAGGCGGTTATGCATCCAGCCTTCTGCCAGCAGTTGCTTTTGTGCCGCATCAACAATCGGATAGCCGGTACGACCTTCGCACCACGCTTTAAAATCAGACTCGCTGTGACGCCATGGAACCTGCTCTGTATCGGGTTTAAAGGCCTTGTGCTTGCACAATTGCGGGAAAGCAACCAGCAGATGACGATAAAATTCGCGCCATATTAATTCGCTGATCCAGGTATCGAACCCCGGATTGTTGCCGGTTAAGCGTCCTTTATTATGACTGAGAGCCGTGTGCAGACACTGGCGCGGAGAAATCAGTCCGAGTGATAAATAAACCGATAACCGGCTGGTCGCATCTCTGGCGGGAAGATCGCGTAATTCTTTATAGGCGCGGCCGCGCTCCGCAGCAAAATCATTAAGCCGTTTATGAGCTTCATCTTCATGAGCAGGCCAGAGTGGATCGGCAAGGGCTGCTGTCGCCGGAATATTTCCCTGCAGGCTGGCCAGTCCGGCTAACGCATCCTGAATGTCAGGATTGCGCTGCCGGGGTTTTGGCAGCGGAGGGCTGATATGATTTTCAGCCTGTTGTATCCAGGCCCGTTTGAATGGGGTAAATACTTTGAAAGGTAAATCCTGTTTGGTACGGACTTCTCCGGGAGGCACGATGCACTGATCGTGAAATTTACAAACCGTTACCTGTTGCTCACGACACCAGCGGCTGAATTCAATATCACGCCGGCGTTCATTCACCTCGTACTCAATATTAAAGGCAACTGAGCGGATGTTCAGCTGAATAATAATCCGCTGCAGGGTACGGTTGCAGTCGGCAAATGTGTCCGCCGGAATGATCAGCAGAGGAATATTGATCTGTTTCAGTTCTGCTCTTAATGCCAGCATTGCATTTTCAAGCAGTTGCATTTTCCGTTCACCCAGACCATGTTGCTGCCATTGTTGCCGGGTCGTGAACACGACACCCATGACGCTGTTATCCGGGTCTTGGCAGGCATGCCAAAGGGCCGGATTATCACGGCTGCGTAAATCGCTGCGGAACCAGACCAGATGAGTCAATGAAAACCTCCGCTGTGCTCTTTAAACGCGCTGTCTTTGTGTTCTGCAATGCCGGTAATAAAGGTTCGTACCTGTTTGGATAATTGGTCGGGCAGTACGATGACGGTTTTACCGGACGTATTGGTGAGTGGTGTGGCACCGGACAGAAAATGAGGTACACAGGAGTGACTCAGATATTCCAGCCATTGTTGCTGATGCGCAGGATTCAATGGATGGAAGTGTATCCATACGTTGGCTGCCGGAATCATCGCCAGCGTCAGTTGCAGATCCGCAGGTGTGGAGTGCGGGCCAAAATATTCGACCCGGAATTCGGCTGCGCCCAGTGCACAGGCACAGGCAAGGGTGTCAATTTCAGCATGTTCATGATTGGTTGCCAGTAATAATACCGGCCCTTTGTTATGCCGCTGTTGTTGCAGCAGCATGGCACCGAATTTTCGTTTCAGGAGATATTCCAGGGCATGAATAACCACCGGCGGGGTACTGCTGCTGCGCAGGAAATTCAGCACGGGTAACAGGCAGCGCTCAAAATAGACGGCCAATGGATAGCTGGAAAACCCCGCATTCCATAATTCATCGAGATGCTGTGTATTAAGACGCTGAGCCGCACGGATAACCTGTTGTTGTTGTTCCAGCCAGTCATCGCTGTTGTTTTTAGTGTGTTCCGGCCCGTCTTTCAGCAGTAATTTTACCTGGCGGATAGGGTAGCCCTGATCCAGCCAGTACAGAATGTGGCGCACATGCTGAATATGTTCTTCGGTATAAAATCGGTGACCCTTTTCGGTACGCTCCGGTTGGATAATACCGTAGCGTCTTTCCCAGGCACGCAGAGTCACCGGATTAACGCCGGTGATGCGTGCAAATTCCCTTATAGGGTAGGTTCCGCTGTCATCAAGCCGGTTCATAACGCGTTCCGTAATCCCAGTTCGTAGGGGTGTGGATTAAGATAAACCTGCTGACAGGCGTACTGATTAACATCGCCATGATGATTCAGATGATGTTTTAACAGGGTCAGTGGAACGACAAGAGGCACAATTCCCTGACGGTACTGATCGATGATCTCGCTCAGTTCTGCTTTATCGGCAGCAGAAATGAGCTGTTTTAAATACCCCTGAAGATGCATAAGAGTATTGCTGTGCATTTTGCGGCTGGCGGGTTTGGCCAGAGCGGTCATCAGCTGGACAAAGTAATTATTTGCCAGCGTTTCAAGGTTGCTGTCGCGCAGGTTTGCAAGTAAACGTCCCATGCTTTTGTAATGCAGCAGGCTGTGAGCCATAACCAGATATTTGTAGCGCGAGTGGAAATCAATCAGTCCTTTACGATCAATGCCTGCGGCTTTGAACTGCTGAAAATCGTGATAGGCGAAAACGCGGGTCATAAAGTTTTCGCGTAATACCGCATCATTCAGCCGGCCAGCTTCTTCAACAGGCAGTAATGGGTGGGCTTTGCAGAATGCATCGGCATATATGCCCCGGGTGCTGCCTTCCGGATGCCCGTTGGCAAGATAGCGTTTAACTCCGAAGAGGCCGCAGCTCGGACTTTTCTGCATGAAAATATAGCCGCACAGATTCTGTTGTTGCTGAGCCTGCCGGGCACCGTATTCTGCCAGCGCATCGGTAACATCGATGCTGCTGTCGACGACCCCCAGAGCACGCACGCTTTCATCGGCAGAATGCTGGCTGACCAGGCGGATAGGTTCGCGTGGGGTCCCCATACCGATGGCCACTTCCGGACAGATGGATACAAAGTCGAAATACTGACTCAGCGTGTCGGTACAGAAGCGGGAGCGTTTGTGCGAACCATTGAAGCGTACCGGTTGTCCCATCAGGCAGGCACTGATGCCAACCGCGATACGGCGGTTGTCAGTGGGGTTGCCTGTGGTCTTGAGAGGATGCTGCTGAGCCATATGTATAACCTATGCATCGTTTGTTGTATAAGATTATTCTGGCGCCAGTACGTTCTACAAGTCAATCATATTTGTACAATATTTCTGCGCTTTGTATAAGGTTATGATTTTTAAGAGAACATTACCGTCTGACCGGGGGATCTCTGTGAAGGATTCGCCGGTAATAGTGCACCATAGCGCAAAAACAGCCTTTGCCATGGTTGCTGATGAAGGCTTCAGATTGTCGACGGCTCTGGTCGGTGCCGGGAGGGAGCAAGGCTTCAGATTGTCGACGGCTCTGGTCGGTGCCGGGAGGGAGCAAGGCTGCATTGCGGCTGCAGCCTGCCTTATGACGGGTGTTATTGCATCTGGCGCAGGACTACCTGACTGATGGCATCGGCGACTTCTGGCTCCAGGCCAATCGGCGTATGCAGGTGGATGCTTATCTCAATGTCCTGCTGCTGAAGCTGCTGCTGCAGTTCGTCGAGCATGGCGGGAACGTCTTTACGCAAATGACGGCCAGCGGCAAAAAACAGCGGCAACACATCAATGCGCTTGTAGCCCTCACTGGCAAGACGTTTTACCTGTGTTTGCAATGAGGGTTCAGCCAGTTCCATGTAGGCCAGTTCAGCCCTTGCCTGCGGGTCCGTCAGGCTGCTGCGTATGCGTTGCAGCAGCTGATCGAAGGGGGCCAGCCAATGCGGATCGCTGCTGCCATGGGCCAGCAGAATGGAAGCGGTTTTCAATGTCATAGTGATTCTTCTGCTCTGGTCGGAAGGGTGGTCAGTAATGTTCGTGCGGCTTGTTGGCCACTCAGCCAGGCGCCTTCAAGGCTGGGGCTGTGGCACCAGTCGCCACACACAACAAGATGCTGCCCGATGTCACTCAGTGCGCCCAGTGTAAGGCTATTCGCCGGTATTGCGTACAACCAGCGGTGCAGCCACAGGGTGTCCGGTTGTTGCGGGGGCTGTTGCAGGGTGGCAAAAAAGGCGCTCAGTAATGCCTGCTGTACCTGTTCGTGGGGGGCATCGATGCACTGGCTGCTCCAGTGGTGATCGGCCTGAATGACCCAGGTTTCTTTTCCGTTTTCCTGCCCGTTTTCCTGATCGTCGCGTCCGGGTTTGCTGCTGTTGCGGGCTATCCAGCTGATGGCTCCCTGTTTAACGAACACGGCATCCGGCGCACGGCTTATGGCTTCCGGCAGGGTCAGCAGCAGTGTCCAGCAAGGCAGCATATCCACCTGTTCGCACTGTGCCGCCAGTTTGGGATTGGCCGTCAGCAGCGGAATGGCCTGCTGTGGTGGCGTATTAATGAGCAGCCCGTCGAACGGGCCGAATGTGTTGCCGTTATCGCTGTTCAGTAGCCATTGACCTGAACTGGCTTCATGACTGGCGCTGACGATGCGGGTGCTGGCGATAAAGGCAGCCGCCGGTTCCAGTAATGAGCGGCTGAGCCCGGTCATGCGGGGCATGCCGACATAGCGCTGAACATTATCCGGCGAAGGGTTCAGGCCTGAGGCGCTGGCGGTCCATGGGGTTATGTTCCACTCCCCGATCCAGCCATATCGTTGCCATTGCTGCAATTGCGCCGTAAAGGCGGCACTGTGTGCGCGGATAAACTGCGCCCCCATGTCCCAGCTGGCGTTATCGACCCTCTTGCTGGCCATGCGTCCTCCTGATCCGCGGCTTTTATCAAATACGGTGACTTCGTGGCCCTGATCTGCAAGGTGTTGCAGGGCACTGAGGCCGGCCATGCCGGCACCGATGATTGCTATGTGGGCCATATAAAATCCTGATAGGGTTTGTACAAGTTTCCATTGTACCGTTTTTCTCTGTGATGTATAACTATTGCATAGCTTTGAAAATGCTTTGTATCGTTTTCAGATGCCTTGCAATGCTTTAACAAAATAAACTGCCGTTATCGGTCCGTTGAACAATGAGGAAATCCCATGAGTTATCAGGCTCCCCTGCGTGACATGCAATTTGTGCTGTATGAACTGTTAAAAGGTGACGAGATTCTGCCGGCACTGCCTGGCTACGAAGATGCAACGCGCGACATCATGGATGCCATGCTGACCGAAGGTGCCAAGCTGGCTCAGAACGTGATTGCACCTACCAATACCCAGGGGGATCGTCAGGGTTGTCACTACGACCCGCAAACAAAAAATGTAACGACCCCGGATGGCTTTAAAGAAGCTTATAAGCAGTTTGCCGAAGCGGGCTGGACCGCATTGTCTGCCCCGGTTGAATACGGCGGTCAGGGCATGCCGCATACGCTGAACACGCTGGCCGAAGAGATGATGTGTTCAGCTAACCTGTCACTGGGTATGTATCCGGGTCTGACCCATGGTGCTGTCAATGCTCTGTTAGGCTATGGCACCAACGAACAGAAAGACTATTTCCTGCCGCGCCTGATCAGCGGTGAGTGGACCGGTACTATGTGTCTGACGGAACCGCATTGTGGTACTGATCTGGGTCTGATCCGCACTAAGGCAGAACCTCAGGCGGATGGCTCTTACGCGGTGTCCGGTACCAAAATCTGGATCACCGGTGGCGAGCACGATCTGGTTGATAACATCATTCATCTGGTCTTGGCGAAACTGCCGGATGCACCGGCTGGCTCCAAAGGTATCTCACTCTTCCTTGTGCCTAAAGTGCTGGAAGATGGCAGCCGTAACCCGGCATTTTGCGGTGGTCTGGAACACAAGATGGGCATCAAGGGTTCTGCGACCTGTGTGATGAACTTTGAAGCAGCGAAAGGCTGGCTGATTGGTGAGCCGCACAAAGGTCTGCAGGCCATGTTTGTGATGATGAACAGTGCCCGTCTTATGGTTGGTCTGCAGGGATTGGGTGTGGCTGAAGCGGCGTATCAGGTTTCTTTAGGCTTTGCCAAAGACCGTCTGCAGAGCCGCTCGCTGGCGGGTCCGCAGGCCCCGGATAAGCCCGCCGATCCGATCATCGTTCACCCCGATGTGCGTCGTATGCTGCTGCGTCAGAAAGCCACCATTGAAGGCAGCCGCGCTCTGGCGTACTTCACGGCACTGAATCTGGATATTGCGCACACCGCAGAAGACCCGGCAGAGCGTGAATATGCCGATGACATGGTGCAGCTGCTGACGCCGGTGGTCAAAGCCTTCCTGACCGATGAAGGCTTCTTCTGTGCCAACGATGGTCTGCAACTGATGGGTGGCTCTGGCTTCACTCAGGACTGGCCGCTGGAGCAACTGGTGCGTGATGCCCGTATTACCCGGATATATGAGGGTACCAACGGCATTCAGGCGCTGGATCTGGTCGGGCGTAAAATCGGAATGCACGGTGGCCGTGCACTGAAGCGCTTCTTTGCCCTGCTGGACAGCTTCATGAATGACAACCCACAGGCTCCGCACCTGCCAAAACTGAAAGCAGCCATTGCGCGCTTACAAAAAGCCACTATGTGGCTGATGCAGAATGGCATGAGCGACCGTGAGCAGGCAGGCTCCGCGGCAACGCCTTACCTGCGCTTGTTTGCCCTGACGGCGGTGGGATATTTCTGGAGCAGGATGGCACTGGTCGCACAGCAGCAGCTTGATGCCGGTTCGACGGAAACCGACTTCTATCAGGCGAAAGTGCACAGTGCACGTTTCTATATGGACAAACTGCTGCCACAAACCGAAGCTCTGCTGAGTGAAATTGAAGCCGGTAAAGAGAGTCTGATGGATATGGCCGTCGGTCAGTTCTGATCCGTCCGGGCAAACCATCGGTAAGGAGAACATGATGATACAACAACGCATTCTGATTACCGGTGGAACCGGCTTTATAGGCCAGGCCCTGATTAACCGCTGGCTGGCCCAGAGCGCCGCCGTTACTGTACTCAGCCGTCGTCCGGCCTGGGTGCAGCGGCGCTGGGGAGGTGTCGTCAAAGCGGTGTCAGGGCTTGAGCAGCTCAGCGGTGAGTTTGATGTGTTAGTCAATCTGGCGGGTGAGGGCATTGCTGATAAACGCTGGAGCCGGGCACGCAAGCAGGCATTAAGAGACAGCCGTATTGCCCTGACCCGTGATCTTGCCGCCTGGGCCAGCCGAAGCGGTCAGCGCTTTCGGGTGGTGCTCAGCGGATCAGCCATCGGTTATTACGGTGGTTACTCCGGTGGTGAGGATACACCGCACAGTGAGCAGGAAGCACCGGGCTCTGACTTTGCTGCGCAGCTCTGTGTTGACTGGGAGGCGGCGGCAGAACCCTTGCGACCGCTGGCCGAGCGTTTTCTGATTCTGCGTACCGGCGTAGTGCTGGGCGTGCATGGCGGTATGCTGAAGCGTCTTTGGTTGCCGTTCAGTCTGGGGTTGGGGGGTGTCATCGGTAACGGTCAGCAGAATCTGTCATGGATTCATTTGCAGGATTATTGCCGGGCAGTCGATTTCTTACTCAGCAACAGCGCTGATAAGACCCTCAGTGGTGTTGTTAATATGACGGCACCTGTGCCGGTTACCAACGGCGGCTTTACACAAACCCTGGCCCGTCAGCTGCAACGCCCCGCGCTATTCCCGATGCCGGAATATGTTGCAAAACTGCTGTTTGGCGAAATGAGTGAGCTGCTGCTGAAAGGACAGGATGTCAGGCCTCAGCGTTTACGGGAGCTCGGATTCAATTATGACTTTGCCGACATTGATACTGCGCTGAAAGACATTGTGCGCCATTGGTAAGTCATCGTATGCGCAGCAGTCTGTGTGTGACGGAATCCGGCAGAAGATCGCCTGACTCTCTTTTGTAATAATCTGTTTGTCTCCTGTAACGCAGCAAAAGATTGACGCCTGACTTTCCTATCAATTCGTACCATTTGCAGCTAAAAAGCGTCGTTTTTTAACTGAAAAATGACGCTTACAAATATCTGTAGATTTGTGTTATCCCGCATTGCGATGACATCCGGTGGCGACTAAACCTAAAGATATCTCGCCAGTCACCGATAAAGGTTTAATGTATTCATGAGCATCAGCCGCCAAACACTCGATCAATATTTGTACGAATTCGATCAGGCGTATCGTGTCACCTACGTGAACTATTCACGGGCTAACGAGCTGACCGATGCGCAACTGATTGTCACACTGGAGCGTGGCTGTGAACGTAAGACCTTTGCCTTTTCCCAGCCACACTTCAATGATGTTGATAAAAATCTGATTGCCTGTCGCGGCCTGTATATCGCCGCGATCAAAAGCTCACCGCTTTCCCCGAACCGGGTAGAGGTGGGCGATATGGAAGGCGGATTTTCATACTTCACTGCCAAAAACGTAAAAAACATTACACCGACGGCATAAGCCGCCGGTCCGGTTACCGTCAGCCAGGAGGCGGGCAGAAACATCCTGGCACAATTTTTCGCAGCACCCTTAGCGCATGATCACAGCACCCGATCATACTTCGTTCCCTGAGCAGCCTGGCTGCTCTTTTTTTTGCCCGGCGCGTCTGGCGACTCAGCACTTAATCCTTCCCGGTTTGCCGTGCATCTTATTGCGCTGTTTGTCCGTTATCACCGTTAAACCCCAGCCTCCGGGCTGCCGGGCGTGTTCAACAGACAACGTGCTGTGAGCGGACATGGATATTGTTTCATCCAATACTTCGGATCGCCGCTTCGGGTGGGATTTGTTCAGCGGGTCTGTCAGATGGTCAGGATCATCCTGAAAAATGACAGTGCTCCATGGATATTGATCCGATACGTCTGGCAAGACACGGATTACAGCGGATAACCGGATGGTTATCAGATTGTTGGCGGTGGAATTTATTGGGGTCCATCGCGATTCAGAACAGTGTTATGTACGCTTGACGGATTTCAATGCAATCCTGTCGATTGAAAGGCAGTGCGCAAATATTAAATTTATTATGACGATGAAAATCAAACGAATGGTACTTTTGTTCTTCTGTTGAAGATAATTTTATTCATTAAATAATTTATAAATAATATTTTTATCCGGCAATATTGGTTTTTGTACCTTTGTGCATATTAAGGTGTCGAGGTTTTAAGCTTTCATCGGCTCATTGTTACTCAATGGGTATGAGTGTTTATTTTACGGATTTTCGTTCGGATCAGTGGGAAATTTAAGTAAAACGACTGAAACGATCCGTCTTGTTCTGTTCTGTTATATTTTCCTATGTATTCTGCCCACGCGAAACCATCAACTAGGGCCTTAGTGGAATTTCAGTGCGATGAACTTAGTAACTCTGCGAAAAATTACCGTTTTTATGGCGATCACTGGTATCGCGGCATGCAGTACTACTGCGACAAACACCAGTACCAATACTGTTTCAGGTATTACCGCTGAGGAACTTCAGACGCGTAATGAAGCACTGTTGGCCAAAGAAGCGGAGCTTGCCAAAAAAGAAGCTGAGCTTCAGAGCATGTCCGCAGCTCAGTCTCAGGATGCGGCTTCATATCAATCCGGAGGCTCTTTAGTCTCAGATCTTCTTCCTCCCGGAGCTAAGCAGGGCGAATGTTACGCCCGGGTTTGGGTAGAACCGACCTATAAAAAAGTCAGTGAGCGGGTTCTGGTTAAAGAAGCGACAAAGAAATACGAAATTATCCCGGCTAAATATGAAACCGTGGAAGAAACGGTAGAGGTTAAGCCGGCCTCATCTTTTGTTGAAGTTATTCCGGCAACCTATGAAACCGTTACCGAAGAAAAGCTTGTTCAGGAAGGTGGTCGATATTGGCGTATTGATAATACCATTAACTCAGCGCCTGCTGGCGATGAGCTTCTGAACAAAGCGGCTGCACACGGTATCGATCTTGGCAGTACTCAGCCGGGTACCTGTTACCATGAACACTTTATTCCAGCCAAATTTGAAGATACTGAAGAAAATGTGTTGGTTGCAGAAGCCTATGAAGTGATAGAGCCTACTGAAGCAGAATATCGCTGGGTGGAAAAACAAATTCTGGTTCGTGAAGCATCGACCCGGATTGAAGAAATACCGGCTGTTTATAAAACAGTTACTGAACAGGTTGTCGATGTACCAGCTCACTCGGTCTGGAAGAAGGGCACTGGTCCTATCCAGAAGCTGAATGAAGCGACGGGTGAGATTATGTGTCTGGTTGAGGTTCCTGCGACGTATAAAACGGTCGAAAAAACCGTTATGGTTTCGCCAGCGAGTACTTCCGTAGTCGAAATTCCTGCTGAATATAAAACGGTAAAAGTAAAGGAGCTGGTTTCAGCGGCTGGTGAAGTACGGAAAACGATACCTGCAAAATTCAGAACGGCCACTGTCACTAAACAGGTTTCTGAGCCAAGTTTTGTCTGGCATGAAATTCACGATAAAACGATGAATAAGCAAAGCCGTACCGGAAATCAGATCTGTCTCGTTGAGCAACCAGCGCGTTATGAAACAGTGACCCGTCAGGTGGTAAAAGTACCAGCCAGCAGTCGTAAAGTTGATGTTCCCGCTGAGTTTGACACTCTGAAAGTGACGAAACTGGTTTCGGCAGCGGAAACCCGTGAAATCAACATTCCCGAAGAATATAAAGACATCGAGCTTCGCCACCTGGATAAAGAAGGGTATATGGAATGGCGCTCAATCCTGTGTGAAACAAACATGGATAACGGTACCGTTGCAGATATCCAGCGGGCACTGCAATCCCGTGGCTACAACCCGGGAAAGATTGATGGAGTTGTTGGCCGGGATACTATGAACGCGGTAAATGCCTTCCAGAAAGAGAATGATTTGCCGGTTGATCAGTATCTGAATATGCAAACCATTAAGGCACTGGGTGTATCCATTTAATTATTCGTAACAATTACCCTTTTAGCGCACTCAATTGAGTGCGTTTTTTTTACCATTTAATTGCTTCGGCATTGCTGAGGCGTTCAGATTGGTGTTGTATTCCGGCATTCAGGCCGGGCATTGGCCTGATCATGTGGCAACTATCCTATAAATAACGACCGATGAACGGTACAGAATCCTGAACGCGGCCGGTTCTATTGCTGTTGCTTTACAGGTGCACATCGTGACTCAGTGTTTTATCCTTCACCGTGCTTGTGTCGTATCACCGCGTTCTGTTAACAGGCTCTGGTGAGTGATGACCGCTAACCCTCAGCCTCTGGCTGGGTGTTTCTCAACAGCAGAGTTCAATAACCGGGGATGGATCATGTCTGATGACGTATTGTTGATTGCCGCTTATGGTGTGATTGCTTTAGTTGGTCTGTTAGGTGTTACGGTGCTGTTGGCTGCTGGCTGGATATTGATGGCTTATATCGTGGATATTACCCAGACCCGCCATACTGTTCGCCGCAACTTTCCGGTGATCGGCCGGTTTCGGTATTTCTTTGAGCATCTGGGCGAGTTTTTCCGGCAGTATTTTTTTGCTCAGGACCGAGAAGAGTTGCCTTTTAACCGTGCGGAGCGCGCCTGGGTCTATCGCGCTGCAAAAAATGAAAATACCACCGTTGCCTTCGGTTCAACCCGCAGACTGGATGTTCCTGGCACCATTTTATTTGTGAACAGCGCATTTCCGGCGCTGAAACATGACTTTGCGGATGCCGGCCCTGTGACGCTGGGCGAATATTGCCGTACGCCTTATACAACCTCGTCGCTGATTAATATCTCCGGAATGAGTTTTGGAGCCATTTCCCGACCAGCGGTATTGGCCTTATCTAAAGGGGCCCGATTGGCTGGTTGCTGGATGAACACCGGCGAAGGAGGGTTGTCACCTTATCACCTTGAAGGTGGTGCTGATATTGTCTTCCAGATTGGTACGGCCAAATACGGTGTTCGGAATGAGTTCGGTGAGCTTGACGCGGAAAAACTGCGCGCCATTGCCGCTCACGAACAGGTGCGTATGTTTGAGATTAAACTCAGTCAGGGTGCTAAGCCGGGTAAAGGTGGCATTTTGCCCGGTGAAAAAGTCACGGCTGAAATTGCGGCTATCCGCCACATTCCTGTTGGTGAAGACTCCATCTCACCTAATGGTCATCCGGAAATCCGCTCAGTGGATGATTTACTGGATATGATTGCTCAGGTCAGGGCGATTACCGGTAAGCCAGTGGGTTTTAAAGCCGTACTGGGTGAGATTGGCTGGATCCGTGATTTATGTCGTGCCATTCATATGCGCGGGACAGAATCAGCCCCGGATTTTATGACTCTTGACGGTGCAGAGGGAGGGACTGGTGCTGCACCGCAGTCTTTGATGGACTATATGGGGCTGCCATTGGCGCAGGCGTTGCCGATGCTGGTGGATGTGCTGGATGAATACAAACTGAGACCACGGATTAAAATTGTGGCCTCGGGTAAATTAATTACGCCTGACCGGGTCGCCTGGGCGTTATGTGTCGGCGCTGACTTTGTGACCAGTGCGCGTGGGTTTATGTTCGCGCTCGGCTGTATTCAGGCATTGCAGTGCAATAAAAATACCTGTCCGACGGGTATTACTACTCATAATCCGCGCTTACAGCGTGGGTTGGTTCCGGTTGATAAAGCGGCACGGGTTGCGCATTTTGTTGAAATTCTGAATCAGGAAGTCGGTATGATTGCCCATTCCTGTGGGGTTGCTGAGCCGCGTCAGTTAACCCGTCATCATGCTCGTATGGTACAACCGAATGGTGAAGCAAAGCTGCTGTCAGAATTATACGGCAGTGATCAGTTTCATCCAGGAACGGAGCCTGGGACTGTTTAATAAGTGTTAAGAGGCCCTGATATCTGAGGATTAATAGTCCTCAGATATCAGTTTGTCAGCCGATAAAATGTTTTCCTTTAATTGTATTCCTGCGCGTTGCTGCGGCAGTCGTTGTTCAGCTGCTGAATCGTCATCGTTAATATCGAGATCGCTGTGGATGTGCAGTTGTAATAGATCAATGCACTGCTTCCGTCCGGAGTGGTAATCGTCAGTTCGCTGTCCAGATCCCAGGCATCGTAAGCAATCCGTATTTCACTGCCGTTATCCAGATACCAATGTTCGGTCAGTAAGTCATCGCCATCAAAAAGTTGTCGATAAATCCGGCCATTGTCGAAATATGTCAGCCGTGTCGTGTCATTATCGATGTCGTACGTTTCATAAATGGCAGCGATACCGTTCTGAGTGCTGTAACGCCAGCTTCCCTGAAGATAATCATCGTAACGGGTATTCAGAACTGTATCGCGACCGTCCATTGTTATATCCCAGTCACCATTCGCTGAGCGGATCAGAGTATAGGTTATACCGTTTGCGACCTGCTTATTCACATTATCGTTAAAGAGCAGATAAGGAAATTTCCAGGCATTGAATAATGAACCATAACTTCCGCCTTTGGCTTCAAATGTCTGAGGATTGCCGGTGTCAGTGTTCTGGTCATCGTCAGTGTTCTGGTTATTACCGGGGTTCTGGTCATCGTCAGTGTTCTGGTCACTGCCGGCGTTCTGGTCACTGCCGGCGTTCTGGTCACTGCCGGGGTTCTGGTCATTGTCGGGGTTCTGGTCATTACCGGCGTTCTGGTCATTACCGGGGCTTTGCTCGTTATGGGTATTATTCTGCTCAGCCGGTTTGTTGTCTGTATTAACTCCGGAGTTATCTTCACCGTTATCACCCCCACAGGCAGTGATCAAAGTGGTAAGCAGTAAGGGTAAAAAATACCGACTGGACATAATAACCGGATATTTCATGATTGAATCCTCATGAGGCAGATAAAATGACTCTGATGTAATTCGGATGTTCTCTGAATCATTCTGCCGTGTTCATTAAACGGATTTCTGGTGAATTATTCAGAGAATTTCTGGTCGCCATTTATGCTTAAAAAGCCACCGAGCTTGAACAGCTGCTGACATTCGTGGCAAGGGTGAATAGATCAGCTGTACAGCCTTCGTAACCGATGCCTTGTGATCCTTCTGCATCAATGAGATCCACTACGGTGGCTGAAGTGTCACTGGCGTCGCGGTTAATAATACGGATGCCATTACTGTTCAGTGGTACCAGTAAGGCTGCACTTTCCGGCGATCCATTATCATCCTGAACGGTCAGATGGATGCGTCCATCGCGGTAGTAGCTCAGCTCACTGCTGAAAACATGGCTGTTGTAATGATAAAAACGGAAGCGACCGGTAATCTCGTTGTCCGCCGGAGTATCTTCATAGCCAAAGGCTGTCCAGTTATTGAACTGTTCACCTTCGTATTCACCGTTCCAGGTAACGTGCCAGCTATTATTGCCAGAAGAGAGGTGCAGTGTCTGGGTCAGTCCGTCAATGGTTACCTGAAAGCCGTCAACAGCGGAGAATGAAGAACTCCACAGATGACCAAGATTAAACGACTGAACATAAGCATTATCGCCGGAGTAGGGCAGCGTCAGTTTATCGGTTTTAGCCGGAGACGTATCGGATGAGTCGTTATCGCTGCCGCCGCAGGCGCTTAACAGTCCGGATATGCAGATAAAAGCCGCGGATAACAATAAATGTTTCATGGGTTTTCCTCACAGATTTTCGGCAGAGTTGCTGTTGCATTGGTTGTTCAGCGCAGTCGCTGACGCAAGTTGTAATGTTGCCAGATCGCCTTTGCAGCCGAGATAGCTGGTCGCCACACGGTTACTGATTGTGACGACGGTATAGCCGTTATGAATTTGATTGGCGCCAATGGTGATATAACCAAAATCGGTAATAAAACGCTGGTCGTTCTGGCCGGGAAAATAATAAGTATCCGGGGCTGAGCTGCTGAAGTCGTAATGAGCACGACCATCGCGGTAATAGGTGGTTTTTGAATAAATATCCGTACTGCCAGTCGCGTAATAATAAAAAATCCCGCGGATGTCACCGCTGTCGTATGATTGATAGCGGAATGCAACCCAGTTATTGAAGTTACTGCCGCCCGTGGTGGATGTGCCGTTTTTTATCAGTACGAAATCACCGTTACTTTCCTGACGGATGGTCGTGGTAATACCATTCACTGAGCTCTGGTATTCTGTTCCCGTGTATTGTTGAAACGCCGCACAATTACCATCAAATGTGTCTGCATATTTACGGTTAATACCATCATTAATTTCCGGTATCGGAATGCCTGCCTGCACGATACGGCTGCATATACTGCTTTGATGATTTCCGTTTTGATTATTGCTGTTGCTGTCAGATTGGCCGGACGAGCCACCGCAGGCAGTGAACAGCAGGCAACTGAATATCACCGTGGACAGCGTAATACCGGGGGTGTAATAGCGAGTCATACGTTTTTCCCTGTTTATACATCCGTTGCGGACGATGGCTGCACAGGCGCGTACCTGTGCCTTTCACCACTATGATGGGATAAAAGGCATCAGGTCTTAACTGAGGATTTCCTTAGGTTTTTTACGGTGAGATCAGATTAAGCTTCATGGCCAGGTAGATGGCGTGCTCCCGCGTACGTGCACCGAGTTTTTCCCGGGCATTACGCAGATGAAACTCAATAGTGGCTTCTGAGCGTTTAAGCAGTTCGGCAATATCACGGGTACGCAACCCACAGGCACTGAGTTCCAGACAGCGTCGCTCGCGGGCAGTGAGCAGGTCCGCGACATCGACAACAGGATTGGGATGGTGCAGGTTAGCGGCGAACAGGGAGCCGTAATAACTGATCATCTGCAGGTAGGGGAGCTTTTCCTGCAGTATGTCTGTCACTTCGGCGGCATTCAGATGTGAACCGATATTCCAGGCATTGACCTGATTACCGTCAAAACGCTGCAGGGTACTGGAAAATCCTGAACGAAATCCGCATTCGGACGCCTCTTCAATCACCTGAATTTCAGCATCGTTCAGATAAGGGTGCTCGCGGACATGATCTATACCGGTGCGTACGGTGCGGTAACTGGTGGTGCAGTAACGCAGAAAAGGGTCCCGTTCCATAAACCCTTTTTCTATGTAGTACTCATTCCAGCTCGCATCAAAGTTAGACACAATCTGTATGCGGCGGGTATCTCCGGACAGGTGAATAATCCGGTCGAAACCTTCGTCAGAAAATGTCTGAAACAGACACTGCCACAGTTGTCTGGCATTTTGCTGTTTTTCCATCTGTTCAATAATGCGTTCGCGTTCGCGTTGGCGGTGCATAGTTGCTCCTCAGACTTCCTTGTCAGCGGGCGATTTTACCTGCGATTGTCGGTACAGGTAATGGCGATGGCTATTTTTACGTAAGGTGGGTGAGGGGCAGGTTGTTGATCCGGGCATGTTTTAGGATGAAATACGGAGGCGCGGCACTCCGGGTTTTCTGCCGCATCCTGTGAAAATGTTCCTGAGCGCATAAGCGGTATAAAATCCGTTGTCCGCAACCCGAAAATCACCAGACTCCGTCATCCAGGCGCCATGGCGGGCTGAAGAGGTTTACCGAATGCTCAGATTTCACCGACACGGAACCCGTCCACTGGCCTTAATGTGCCTGCTGGTCATGCCCCTGTTGATTCCGTCACAGGCCAGAGCCGGAGAAGTCATGGTGGCCGTTGCATCAAACTTTGCGTTGCCGATGCAGGAGCTGGCCGCCCGTTTTTCACAGAACAGTGGCCACCGTGCCACTCTGTCGTTCGGATCTTCCGGGAAATTTACCGCTCAGATTCAGCATGGGGCACCGTTTGACGTCTTTTTGTCGGCGGATCAGGCCAAGCCGGAAGCGTTAGTCCGTGCAGGCCTGGCAGAAGCCGACAGCCGTTTTACTTACGCTCAGGGAACGCTGGCTTTGTGGAGCGCAAAGGGCGGCGCTGATGTTCTGAAGCAACTGCAGGACGGATCGTTTAACCGGCTGGCACTGGCCAATCCCCGTCTGGCTCCCTACGGCGAAGCCGCTGTGCAGACACTGGCAGCACTGGGTTTGCAGAACACGGTCGCGCACCGGCAGGTCATGGGCGAGAACATTTCCCAGACCTGGCAGTTTGTGTCCAGCGGTAATGCAGACCTTGGTTTTGTCGCGCTGTCGCAGATTATGGCGGCGGGTCAGATCAGCAGCGGCAGTGCATGGGTCGTGCCCTCCGCTTTGCATCAGCCGATCCGTCAGGATGCGGTTCTTCTGAAAAAAGGCCGGCACAATGCCGCCGCTGAAGCCTTACTGAGTTTTCTGCAGTCGGATGATGCCGCGCACCTGATCCGGCGTTACGGATACCACCGGGAGTAACCCCTATGTTATTAACTGCCGCCGACTGGGAAGCGGTCTGGCTGACGTTTAAGCTGGCCGCCTGGGTAACCTTGTTGTTGCTGCTGTTGGGTACCCCGCTGGCCTGGTGGCTGGCACGTACCCGTTCAGTCTGGCGCGGGCCGGTTTCGGCACTGGTGGCTTTGCCTCTGGTGTTACCGCCGACAGTACTGGGCTTTTACCTGTTGCTGGCCGCTGGTCCGAATGGTTCGCTGGGGCAATTAACCCAGGCACTGGGGTTTGGACTGTTGCCTTTTACCTTTAATGGTCTGGTGCTGGCTTCGGTGCTGTATTCGTTACCCTTTGTGGTACAGCCCATCCAGAATGCGCTGGAAGCCATTGGCGAGCGCCCGCTGGAAGTTGCCGCTACGCTGGGCGCCGGGCCGCTGACCGGTTTTTTACCGTGGTGCTGCCGCAGGCTAAGCCCGGCTTGCTGACCGCCGCGGTGCTTGGTTTTGCCCATACAGTGGGGGAGTTTGGTGTGGTGTTGATGATTGGCGGTAATATTCCCGGCGAAACGCGGGTGATTTCGGTGCAGATTTACGATCATGTGGAAGCGCTCAATTACGCTCAGGCGCATGCCTTGTCGTTGTTGATGCTGGTGTTCTCCTTTGTGGTGTTATTGCTGATGTACAGCCTTAACCGCCACAGTCGTCTGAATTTTTCACTGAGTCGCGCATGACCGCTTCCAACCATCCAAACGATTTGCATCTGAACATTGACTGCCGCCGTGGCGACTTCCGGCTGCAGCTTAATACCACCCTTGCCGGGCAGGGGGTTACGGCTGTTTTTGGCCCGTCGGGCTGTGGCAAAACCACGCTGTTGCGCTGCATTGCCGGGCTGGAGCAGGGCGGTGAGATTCGCCTGGGAGATGAACTCTGGAGCGGTGCGCGGCAAAGCCTGCCAGCGCACAAGCGTCCGCTGGCGCTGGTGTTTCAGGATGCGGGTCTGCTGAAGCATCTGAATGTACAGGGCAATCTGGATTACGGCGTTAAACGTGCACACAAACGGGGGCTGACACCGCTGCCACCGGCGCAGGCTCAGCAGGTGCTGGAGCTGCTCGATCTGTTGCCACTGCTGCAACGTCCTGTTCAGCGTTTGTCCGGTGGCGAACAACAGCGCGTGGCGCTGGCCCGGGCACTGCTGATCAATCCCCGGCTGCTGCTGCTCGATGAACCGCTGTCAGCACTCGATACCGCGCGTAAGCAAGAGGTTTTGCCGTATCTGCGCCGTTTACATCAGGTGTATCAGGGGCCGATGCTGTACGTCAGTCATGCGCTGGACGAGGTGCTACAACTGGCCGATCAGCTGTTGGTGCTGGAGAGCGGGAGGATGAACACTCAGGGCTGGCTGGCCGAGGTGTTGGCCACACTGAATCTGGGCGATGAAACCGGCGTGGTGCTTGAAGGCAGGGTGGTCGCTCAGGAACCGGATGGTCTGGCCCGTCTGGCGTTGTATACCGATGAGCAAGCGGCGGGGGATACCGGGTTGTGGCTGAGTGCTCCTCAGGCTGCGGTGGGTGAGCGGCTGAGAGCCCGCGTACTGGCGCGGGATGTCAGCCTCAGTCTCAGCCGGGCCGGCGACAGCAGTATTCTGAATATTCTGCCGGTCAGGATTGAACACCTCGATCATAACGGATCTTCGGTGTTGCTGACCCTGCGGTTGTCCGGTGGCGGTGTATTGCGTGCCCGGCTGACGCAACGCTCGGTTGCTCAGCTTGGTTTACAGGCGGGCATGCAGGTCTGGGCGCAGGTGAAGTCGGTGGCGCTGGCCGGTTAGCCGTATTGCTCAGAACACAGCAGAAACCCAAAACGCCGCTGCGGTTGCCCGCAGCGGCGTTTTTTATTGAGCGTGCATGGGGGCGCGGGGATTATTCCCCAAGCAGCTCATACAGGCGCTGCAGCGTGCTGCCGTTCAGCAATGCCAGCAACAGGTTGTCGCTGGCAAGCGGCGCGCTCCATTGCTGGTTCCAGCCGTTGTGGCAGCTGTAAGTAATCAGCGTGCCATTATGGTGGGCGAAATCCACACACTGACCGCTGCCCTGATTTTTCAGCGTGTTGTGTTCGGTACGCAGCCATGACTGATTACTCTGGCCGTTGCTGCAGTTGTTCAGTGCCAGACGTCCGTTGGCCGGGGTCAGGCACAGCCAGGGGGTTTCCGCCGGATGAATCCGCCCCTGAGCGCTGATCAGCCAGGCGCTGGCTTCTGCTGAGGTATTGACAGCGCTGACGTAACCATCGGCTTCTGCACCTGCACGGCTGAAGAATTTTGGCCCCTGAATCCGGTTGCCGGTGGTTGGCAGGTTGTCATCGCTGGCCAGCAGGCCGGTGTCATGCAGGAACCGGCGCAGAATCTGGGTTTGTTCTGCGGCACTGATGTGGTCAGCGCTGAGTTTGTTCAGGGTCAGCTCCAGCCGGGCAATATGATCGCGGGTTGAACGCAGGCGTTCATACACCGGCAGGGCCGCAGCGCTCAGATCATTGCGCAATCGGGCATCGGAGTAGCTGTCGAGCATCGCCAGTTGCTGGTTGCTCAGTACCGGCAGTGTGGCGTCCTGCTGACTGGCCAATACCGTGCTCAGGGTTTCCATTTCCACAGCCTGCAGCCTGCTGAAGCCTTCTTCCTGACCGACAACCGCGAGCGCTGGTAATTCCGGGATCTGGCCGTCGAAAGGGGTGCGCGTCAGTTCGGTATCGACACCGTTGCGGCGACAGCTCAGCACGGCGAGGGTCGGGCGGAATTCGGCTTCCAGATTGATGTGCAGCTGGTTAATGCGGTTGCTGGCATAGCGGCTGGCGGCCAGGGCGATCTTGCGCTCAGCACCGGCAGCGTTGCTGACGCTGAGCCAGCACTGATCGCGGTTATCGTCCAGATCGGGTGATGGCAGATCGAACACATTACCGTAGTTGCCATGAAATACCGGGTAAATCAGGGCGCTGCTGCCCTGCGGATCGTAGCCGCCCAGAATGGTGGCGACGGCGACGCCGACCTGTCTGGGCGGCAGACGCTGTTCTGCTTCAGGGAAGCGGTGCTCAGCATAGGCACCCAGGTTCGTATCCCATTTTTTATAGCCGCTGGCAAAGCTGGCATCCGGCAGCGGGAAGCGTTCCAGATCGTTCTGAATAATGCGGGCAGAATAGGCGGTGTAGTGGGTGTAAACCGAGAACTGCGAGTTCGGGCTGCCACCGGACATGGCATCGTGCCCATAGGGAATACGACCATTCAGGTGAAAGCTGCGGGGTTGTTCGTCGGCGGCTTCTCGGTTGTCGTTCAGACTGTCGCGCAGACGGTTGCGGTATGCGATATAGCCCCAGCCACTGTCGGCATGGTGACGCTGAAAGCGACCGTCTTCGGTCAGCTTGCTGCCCGGATAATGCCCCAGACCATAGGCATGGCCCCATTCGTGGCTGGCTTCGTTGCCACGGCTGTCGACCAGAGTCCCGATGCCGTTACCCCCGCTCAGACCGTGTTGCTGGCGGCCATTCTGATAGTTGCCCCAGGCGTGGTGGTTGGTGATTTGCTTGAACAGATGCGGGTAGCTCTGGTTCATGTTGTGGCTGGGAATGCCGTAGTTGGCCAGGTTGATTCCGGTGCTGACCTGGGCTTTGGCTACGTCACCGCGCATATCGCCACTGTAGATATCACCGTTGCTGGCGCTGATCTCGTCATAGATAACACCGCTGCCGATAATGACTTTATCGAGCTGCATATCGGCATAGGAGCCCATTACCAGTCGCGACACCGGCAGGGTCTGGAAGTAATCGGTGGCAGCCAGCAGCGGATTGTTCAGGGTGAAGTGGCCATTGGTTTTATTGAAGTGAGTGAGCATGCCGAGGCGCAGACTCTGGAACACAATCTGGCTGGCATCACCGATATCCACCGCGCTGGCGCTCAGCACGCCATCACGTTCGCTGGTGGCACCGGCATTGACGATAAAGCGTACCGATAAGCCATTGCGTACCTGTTGCCAGGGCAGCACCGCACTCCAGGCGCGGCGGGAAAACCTGACCTCACTGGCACCGTTGTAATCTGCGGCTGGCAGGTCATTGGGGTGATGCAGTGACAGACGCTGCTGTACATCACCGTTGACGCGGATTTCGGCATCAACGGTGACAATATCCGCCTGCTCAATGTTGGTCGGAATAAAGACCAGCAGTGCATCGCGCAGGGCTACCAGACGCGGACTGTAGATGCTGTTGGTCTCATCACCGCTGTCACGCACATAGTTATTGGCCGGACGCACGCTGTGCGATTGCACAAACTGCACTTCGCCCTGCAGATTACCGTTCAGATCGTTACGCAACGGGCGTTCTCCGCCACCAAACTGTTCGGCGTAAAAATCGATTCCGGCGGCGGTTTTGTATTCCGCCCCATGGCGTACGGTCAGTGTTACCGGCTGGCTGACGCTGAGGTCATCCAGCGTCAGATTCAGGGTAACATTCACCGCCGCACTGGCATCGTCTGCGCCTGGTGTGCCACGGATAACGCCGCTGTTGCTGTCGATACTGGCCCACGCAGGCAATGCATCGGCGCTGTACTCTGGTACGCCACTCAGCAGGTTGCTGATGGCCGGACTTTCATAGGGCAGGTGGGTGAAGGCGACGGGCAGAGCGCTGGCCAGGTTGTTGAGCTGAACATTCATCGCCGCCAGTGTGGCCGTGTTGTCCGGCACCGGATTGTCAGGCACCGGATTGTCAGGCACCGGATTTTCAGGAGCCGGATTGTCAGGCGCTGGATTGTCAGGCGCCGGATTTTCAGGAGCCGGGTTTTCAGGCGCTGGATTTTCAGGCGCCGGATTTTCAGGGGATGGTGTTTCTGACGAGGGGTCTTTGAATACGTTGTTGTCGTCACCGCTGCCACCGCCACAGGCGCTCAGGAGTAACGCTAAAGCAAGAACGGAAATTGGCCGGGTAATGACCATAATGTGCTCTCTTTCATGATGTTTTGGTTATTGAGCGCATTTTTACCCGTATTTTTTATATCTGTACGGAATAACCGCACATAAAAAATCAGTACTTTTTACTTAGTTCGGTATTTGATGGCTATTTGTGAGGCAGGTCACACTTTGCTGCCATAAAAAACGCCGCAACGGGAAACCGCTGCGGCGTTTTCATTGTGTGATCCTCTCCCTGCCTTACCTGCGTAAGCGCAGGGGCGGGGATCAGGCCAGAGGCTCAGCCACCCGTTGCAGGCGGTTAGCACCATTAACGGTGCGGTAACTGCGGGCGTGGTAGGTGTCGGCAGAGCGTTTAAGGATCTGCGGCACATAGTACCAGTCAGCCTGCACCTGATTGCGGCTGGCACTCAGCAGGATAAAACCGTGCTGGCGCAGTTCGGCAAATTTGATGTGCGGGCTGGCGTCCATAATGGTCTGTGCACCGGCTTCGGCAATGACCGGCGGAAAACCCGGAGAGGTGACCGATGGGCAGACAAATTCCACCGCCAGAGAACCTTCACCGCTGTAGCGGTTGTAGTTGTTGCGGTCGTAAGGGTTGTCGCTCAGATCGGCAGCAAACGAGCTGTGAACGTCGCCGGTGAGAATCACCACGTTATCAATCTGCTCGTTGCGCAGCAGTGCCAGCAAACGGTCGCGGGTGGCGCTGTAGCCATCCCAGCTGTCGAGCCAGAGCGACGCGCCACCACCAAAATGATCCGGCAGGTTAATAAAGTAGCGTTGCGCCATCATCACCTGCTGACCCACGATCTTCCAGCGTGCACTGCTGCTCTGTAACTGCTGGTGCAGCCAGGCTTCCTGTTCAAAACCGAGCAGCGTACGGTTTTGGTCTTTGGCTTCGCGCTGTTTATCACTGCCTTCCGGTGCTTCATCGCGTCCTTCGATGCGGGTGTCGAGCATCAGCAGATCGAGCAGATCGCCGTAACGCAGGTTACGGCTGATGGTGCCGTTGCTGTTTTCACGGATTGGCATCCACTCAAAATAGGCTTGTTTGGCCGCTGCTTTACGCTCGTTCCAGTCACCTTCGCCGTCGTTGTGGTTTTCGGCGCCGTAGACATTGGCGTCGTTGGCAAATTCGTGGTCATCCCAGACGGTGATAAACGGATGGCGCTGGTGAGCGGCTTTTAAATCCTCGTCCAGTTTGTACATGGCGTGGCGGCGGCGGTAATCCGACAGGCTGACAATTTCATGAGCCGGGGCCAGTGCGCGCTTTTCCCGCAGCAGCAGTTCACCGTATTTGTCCTGAGCGTATTCATAGATGTAATCACCGAGGTGAATAATGGCATCCAGATCATTGCGGTTGGCCAGCGCGCGGTACACGTTAAAGTAGCCGTGCGGATAGCTGGAGCAGGACACCACGGCAAAACGGGCGCTGTCGATATCGCCTTCCGGAGCGGTGCGGGTGCGTCCCACTTCAGAGGTTTTGCCCAGAGCGCTGAACCGGTAGAAATACGTGGTGCCGGATTGCAGGCCATCGGCATCCACTTTGACGGTGTAGTCACGGCTGGCGTCAGTACGGAAGTCGCCACTGCGAACGACCTGAGTCATGCCTTCATCAAGAGCGACTTCCCAGCTGACCGTGACGGGCATGTTCACTTCCGGCAGAAAGTGGGTCCACAGAATGACGCGGTCGGCACGCGGGTCGCCACTGGCAACGCCATAGTTAAAGTGGCCGGGATCATTGGCTTCAATCGGTTTCGGGCTGCTCATTGCCAGGCTCAGACCGGATTGGCTTAGGGCACCCATACCGGCAACGCCGGCGCCGGTACGGGATAAAAATTTACGGCGGCTGATATCCATGTGGACTCCTTTTTTATAGGGTGAGTGTGGTGCGTGCTGAAGAATGCGCGAGTCTAGGCAGGCTCTGTGTCAGCGCCGTTACAGTTTTTTGAAACTTTGGTACTTACGTTTTACATCATTGGCCCGATTGTTCGCACAGCTGGCGTCAGTGGTGTAAACCGTCTCAGGCGGTGCAATGCAGCACCGCCCTAACGGAGAACAGGGCGTGGCCTTAGAGGTGCTGGCAGAAGAGCAGATTGAGATTTCCGGTTTTGGCGGCATCCGCGAACGTGTGCTGGTAATGGACCCGCGCCGGTTTGGTCATCATGTGCGCGAAGAATGCTGGGATGTGCTGCAACTGGCGGCAGGCGATGAGTGGACGCTTGACGATGATGCGCAGGGTTATGTATTCCGTGGCACGGCCATCAGTGCCGATGGGCAGCGTTTACAGCGCGGGGATTTATTCAGACTCAGCGGACAGTCACTGAGCCTGATGGCAGAAAGCGGTTTTGCGCTGGTGATGATCCGCGAGGACTGATTGCGGAATTACCACTCAATACCGGCCTGAGCTTTCACTCCGGCTTTAAAGGCGTGTTTTTCCATTTTCATATCGGTGACGGTATCGGCCAGATCGCGCAGGGCTGTGGGTGCACCGCGTCCGGTCAGGATGACGTTCTGTTCGGGCGGGCGGTTTTCCAGCGCCGTTTTTAAGTCGTCAAAATCCAGCAGATCGTACGCCAGCATATAGGTGATTTCATCCAGCATCACGGTGCGTAGCTCAGGATTGCTGAGCATGGCTTTGGCCTTTGGCCAGACCGAATCAAAGGCGCGCTGATCCTGCTCTTTGTCCTGGGTTTCCCAGGTAAAACCCGAGCCCATCACTTCATGGGTAAGACCCGGCAGGGTGGCCAGAATTCTGGCTTCGCCGCAGTCCCAGGTGCCTTTAATAAATTGCACCAGACCCGCCTTATAGCCATGGCCCAGCGTGCGTATCAGTGTGCCGAAGCCGGAGCTGCTTTTTCCTTTGCCATTGCCGGTAAGCACGATGATCACACCGCGCTCTTCCTGAGCACGGGCGATGGCAGCATCGACCTTTTCTTTATGCTTTTGCATTTTCTGCTGGTGGCGATCGGTATCGGCTGCTGCGTCTTTCTGAATATTGGTCATGGATTGGCCGCTGTGAAGGTAAATAACAGGGTCTTAACTATACTGGATTACAACCATCGCCTGAACCGGGAATGCACAATGGATGAACGCAAGTTAAATCAGGATGTTACGGTCGATCCTGATCCGCAGGAAACCAAAGAATGGGTCGATGCCATTCATTCCGTAATCCGCGCCGAGGGCGTTGAGCGCGCCCATTTTCTGATCGAACGCATTGCAGAGCGTGCCACCCGTGATGGCATGCCGCTGCCTTACGCGCTGACGACGCCGTACCGAAATACCATTGCCCCGGAAAACGAAGCCCCAATGCCCGGTGATCTGTTTATGGAACGCCGAATCCGCTCGCTGGTGCGCTGGAATGCGCTGGCCATGGTGTTGCGCGCCAACAAAGAAGGCGCGGGTGATTTAGGCGGTCATATTTCCAGTTTTGCTTCCAGTGCCACACTGTATGATGTGGCCTTTAACCATTTTTTCCGTGCGCCGAATGCCAGCAGTGATGAGTCGCCACTGGGTGATCTGATTTATTATCAGGGCCATGTGGCGCCGGGTATTTATGCCCGTTCTTATCTGGAAGGCCGTTTTCAGGAATCCGATCTGGAGCGCTTCCGCCGCGAAGCGCTGGCACCGGGATTATCCTCGTACCCGCATCCGAAACTGATGCCGGATTACTGGCAATTTCCAACCGTATCGATGGGTCTTGGGCCGTTGCAGGCGATTTATCAGGCGCATTTTATGCGCTATATGTCAGCCCGTGGATTGTTGCCACGCAAGGGACGCAAAGTGTGGGCCTTTTTGGGTGATGGGGAGTGTGACGAGCCAGAAACCCTGGGGGCTATTGGCCTGGCCGGTCGGGAAAAATTAGAGAATTTAATCTTTGTGGTTAACTGCAATCTGCAGCGTCTTGATGGTCCGGTGCGGGGTAACGGTAAAATTATTCAGGAGCTTGAAAGTCAGTTTCGTGGCGCCGGATGGAATGTGATTAAAGTGGTATGGGGAAGGCATTGGGACCCGCTGTTAGCCAAAGACCGTAAAGGCATGCTGCAGAAGCGCATGGACGAAACCGTTGACGGTGAATATCAGAATTACAAAGCCAAAGGCGGAAAATACACCCGCGAACATTTTTTTGATAAATACCCGGAGCTGACGGAATTAATTAAAGATTTATCCGATGACGATATTTTCCGTCTGAACCGTGGCGGCCACGACCCGTATAAAGTGTATGCCGCGTATCACGCAGCGGTGAATCACAAAGGTCAGCCAACGGTTATTCTGGCTCATACCATTAAAGGCTATGGCATGGGCGCCGAAGCCGAAGGGCAAAATCAGGCGCACTCGGTTAAAAAACTCGATATAGAAAGTATTAAAGCCTTTCGCGACCGTTTCGATATTCCGGTTCGTGATGAGGATCTGCCGCATTTGCCTTTTTACCGGCCACCGGCAGACAGCCCGGAGCTGACCTATATGCGCAAGCAGCGGGAGAAACTCGGCGGCTATTTACCGCAGCGTACAGAAAACTGGACAGCATTAACCGCACCGGATCTGGAATTTTTTAAAGCCCAGACCGAAGGCAGCGGTGAGCGTGAAATATCCACCACCATGGCCTTTGTGCGCATTATGTCGCAGCTGGTAAAAGATAAAATCATGGGGGATCGGGTGGTGCCTATCGTGCCGGATGAAGCCCGTACCTTTGGAATGGAAGGTTTATTCCGCCAGTTAGGTATTTATTCATCCGAAGGCCAGTTATACGAGCCGGTTGATCAGGGTCAGGTGATGTATTACCGCGAGGATAAAAAAGGCCGGATTCTGGAGGAAGGTATTAATGAGGCTGGTGCATTTGCGGCCTGGATGGCTGCGGGCAGTTCGTACAGCACCAACGGCCTGGCAATGATTCCGTTTTATATTTATTACTCCATGTTTGGGTTCCAGCGCATCGGCGATTTAGCCTGGGCTGCTGGTGACATGCAGTGTCAGGGATTTTTAATTGGCGCGACTTCCGGGCGCACCACACTGAATGGTGAAGGCTTGCAGCATCAGGATGGCCACAGTCATATTCTGGCCTCCACCATTCCTAACTGCATCAGCTACGATCCGACATACGCTTATGAGCTGGCGGTGATTATTCAGGATGGCCTGAAGCGTATGTACGAGAAGAAAGAGAAAGTCTTTTACTACATCACCAGCCTCAATGAAAACTACGTGCATCCGCCTATGCCTCAGGGCGTGGAAGAAGGCATTAAACGCGGGCTCTATCGTCTGAAAACATCCGTCATTAACGATGGAAAAATCAAAACTCCGGCACGGGTACAACTTCTGGGCTGCGGCTCAATTTTACGTCAGGTGGAACAGGCGGCTGTGTGGCTGGAAGAAAAGGGCATTGCAGCGGATGTCTGGAGCGTTACGTCCTTTAACGAACTGCGTCGCGATGGTCTGGCCTGTGACCGTACCGATTTATTCTCCGCAGGAATTCAGGCCCCTGAACCCTGGGTAACCCGTCAGCTTAAAGAGAGTGACGGCCCGATCATCGCAACAACCGATCACATGAAAAGCTATGCCGAACAAATCCGTGCATTCATACCGGATGGACGGCGCTACAAAACATTAGGAACGGATGGCTTTGGGCGCAGTGATTCGCGCGAGAATTTACGTCGTTTCTTTGAAGTCGACTGGCAGCATGTGGCCTGGGCATCCGGTACCGAGCTGGTCAGGAGCGGTGCGTTAAACGCCGGTGAACTTGAGCAGTGGCGCAGTGAGCTGAATATTGACGCTGCTAAACCCGATCCACTGTACAGCTGAGGATGGATGCATGACGACTCTGAAAATCCCGGATCTCGGTGGTGCCAGCCAGGTTGAGGTGATCGAAATTCTGGTGAAGCCCGGTGATAGGGTGGAAGCGGAACAGGCATTGATTGTGCTGGAAACCGATAAAGCAACGATGGAAATTCCGGCTGAAGCGGCTGGCGTGATTAAAAATCTGAGCGTTAATCTGGGCGATAAAGTCAGCACGGGGGACGCTTATGCTGAACTGGAGAGCGATGCCGCAGGCACATACTCTGATGAAAGCGCCTCTGAAGTAAAATCGGCCCATTCTGCGCCTGTGGCAGAACAGAAAACGACCGACGTTCAGACGCCGGTTGCGTCAGACAATGTCGCACCGCTGACCACGGATAAGCCATTGGCTGCCGTTGATATTGTTATTCCGGATCTTGGCGGCTCTGAATCGGTGGAGGTTATTGAAATTCAGGTCAGTACCGGTGATGTGATTGATGCAGAACAAACCGTACTGGTGCTCGAATCGGATAAAGCCTCCATGGAAATTCCGGCCGGTCAGGCTGGTACTATCATCCGTATTGCGGTTAAAACCGGTGATAAAGTCAGTGCCGGTGATGTGATGCTTACCGTGCAGCCAGCCGCTGGAAGTGCTGTATCTGCGGCAAATAACACGGCCGAATCTGTAGCGGCTGAGCCGGTATCAACAGAAAAAGCAGCAACACAGGGAGCAACACCAAAAACAACCGTTGCAACTGTCGCTGCAACTGTCGCTGCAACGACTGCTGCTGATGTGTCCTCTTCCGCTGCTGAAGTTCATGCCGGCCCGGCAGTACGCAAACTGGCGCGTGAATTCGGTGTGGCGTTGGCTTCGGTTAAAGGCAGTGGCCCAAAACAGCGGATCACCAAAGATGATGTTCAGAATTATGTGAAACAACGGTTAAACAGTGCTACGGCCTCCGTTGTTGGCGGTTCTGGTATTCCTGCCGTCCCTGTGGTGGATTTTTCCCGATTCGGGGCGGTCAGTGAACGTCCGCTGAATAACATCAAACGGGCGACGGCAAGGGCCATGACAACCGCCTGGCTGAATGTGCCGCAAGTGACGCAATTTGATCAGGCGGATATCACCAGTCTGGAAGAATATCGCAAACAGCAAAACGAGCGTTTTGCCCGGCAGGGAATAAAATTTTCCATTGTCCCTTTCGTCCTCAAAGCCATTGCCAAAGCCCTGGACGATTTTCCATCCTTCAATGCCTCGCTCAGTGCGGATGGTGAAACATTAATTCTGAAACACTACGTACATATCGGTGTGGCAGTTGATACGCCAAAAGGATTACTGGTACCGGTTATCCGCGATGTTAATCAGAAGTCTGTTACACAAATTACACAAGAGCTTAACGATAAGGCCGGGCTGGCGCGTCTGGGTAAGCTACCATTAACGGATATGCAGGGCGGCTGCTTTAGTCTGTCCAGTCTCGGAGGCATTGGTGGTACTGCGTTTACCCCCATTGTGAATCCTCCGGAAGTCGCCATCCTTGGGTTATCGAAGGCATCCGTGCTGCCGGTATGGGATGGAACGGCATTTGTGCCACGCCTGATGCTGCCGTTATCACTGTCCTATGACCATCGTGTGATTGATGGTGCTGAGGCGGCGCGGTTCAGCCAGCGACTGGTGATGTACCTGCAGGATTTACGCGATGTTCTGATGTAGTGGTGCTCTTGCAGCCAGACGTTCAGCCAGCGCTGCATAAGCAATAAAGAGTACCCAGAGAGTTGCCGGTGAACGATCCTGACGCCGGCAGTTTTCCAGATAACAAGCATAAGTAAGGGTGTGAGGAGTCTATGCTGAAAGCACTAATGTGGCCGGCAATAAAATTCATGGGGCAGCTGAATTATGCTGCCAAATTCGGCCTGATCAGCTTCCTGTTTATGGTGCCACTGGTCGTACTGAGTGGGCAGGTGTTTCTGGCTGCATTTGATTCCATGAAAAAAACCGAACTGGAACTGAGTGGATTACAAACAACTCAGCGGCTGTTCGGATTTGCGCATGAACTCGAAGCATTCCGTGATCTGGCCGCCGTTGTATCCCATAAAAATAATGATGAGCTGCGGACACTGGCTGAGCAGCGCATGAATGATATTCCTCAAAATATTCAGACATTGTTGCAGAGCACCGACGATGAAGAACTTATTTCTCTGGTGAAAAGCTGGGAGAAAAAATACGCTTACCGCCTGAAAATGACAGGGGAACACCGCCAGCCAACCTTCCGTGATCAGTATAAATATTATCAGCTTGTGATTGATGAGCTGTATCTTGTTATTCGCCAGTACACCCAGTCATCGGGTATTTCCCTCGACCCGGATGGTGATATTCAGCGACTGGTCGGTATTGTGATGAGCCTGCCGGAAACCAAAACCGTTATCGGCATGGGGCACGCGGCCGGTATCTATGCATTCGTAGAGCAGTACCTGCAATCGGCAACCTATGATCTTATGAACGTTGTTTACGATCAGCTGCTGGCGATACAGCCCAATATGCAACTGATGGTCAGCAGTGCCGAGGCTGTTGGTGATGCCGATCTCCTGACTGCAGCTCAGTCGGCTATTGAATCCGTTGAAAATATCCGCACTAAAATAGATGAAGAAATCATTGCCGCAGCAACCATTGAATCCAGCTGGCAGGATTTTGACCGGTTTTATCAGGCGCAAGGGCAAATGATTAAAGAAGTTGAAGATAAAGTCTTCCCGCTGATCCACCGTAAACTGCAGTCGCGGCTTGACGGACAGCAAAAGCGTATCGGTGTGCTTGCACTGGTTCTGCTGTCGGCGCTGACCATCATTGTATATCTGTATCTCGCCTTTTTTATGTCGATCCGCTACACCATTAAACGCTTTTCCGGAACGGCCCGTGATATTGCCAATGGCGATCTTACCCATGAAATAAGCTTTAATGGTCGCGATGAAATGGGGCAATTGCGTGATGCTTTTAATGACATGATCGGCAATATCCGCAACACACTGACAGCTGTTAAAGACAGTGCAGGCTCTGTCAGCGCCAACGTGAACGAAGTAGAAAGCATTGCCAATCGCAGCCGTCAGGCGATACAGGTTCAGCTCGATCAGACCAATCAGGTTTCACAGATTATCCGTGATATGGCTGACCGTGCGGTTACCGTGACTCAATTAGCGGAAGACGCAGAAAAGGCAGCACACAGCGGTCATAAAAAATCGGATGAAGCCGGAAAGGTTGTGACTCAGGTAATGGATCAGGTTCGCAGTCTGGCCGATGAAATGGCCAATTCAATGAAGGCGGTTAACCGTCTGGCAGACAATTCATCCAGCATCAGCAGCATCCTGGCAACCATCAAGGGCATTGCAGAACAAACTAACTTACTGGCACTGAATGCCGCCATTGAAGCGGCGCGCGCGGGTGAACAGGGTCGTGGTTTTGCTGTGGTTGCTGACGAGGTGCGGACCCTGGCCAGCCGGACTCAGGGCTCCGCACAGGAAATTGAAGGTCTGATCAGTGAAGTGCAGAAAAATATTATCAGCGCCGTTGATACCATGGAAGTGAACCGGAAAATGGTCGAAAGTACGGTTTCCCATTCTGAAAATGTCAGTACGACACTGAATGAAATTCAGGTCAGCATGGGGGATATTCAGAAAAAGACGACCGATATCGTGGTGACTGCCAACGAACAAAAACGCAGTGCTGCCGATCTCGAACACAATCTGGAAGCCATCCGTGAAAGTGGTCAGCAGACGTCCAGTAACGCCGAAGGGACAGTGCAGGCGGTACGGCAGACGCAAGCCATTACCGATTCACTGGCGCAGCGGGTTGAACAATTTAAGGTTTGATAAATACCGCTGATATGACCTGAAAACGCCCACGATTCCGTGGGCGTTTTTTTTATGGTGCGTCAGACTACGGCATCAGGAATTATCGTCGTTGCGCTTATGCCGGCTTTGCCAGATAACTTCCTGACCATTGTCTCGCCGGGCGAGAACCCGGGCAAGAATAAACAGCAGGTCTGATAAGCGGTTAAGATAGCGCAACGCCAGTGTACTGACGGTTTCAGTGCGGGCCATTTCAACCAGCGAACGTTCGGCACGACGACAAACGGTACGCGCCATATGCGCGCAGGCCGCACAACGATTTCCTCCCGGTAAAATAAAATCCTTTAAGGGGGGCAGGGTATCATTAAGGGCTTCCAGATTATCTTCAATATCCTGCAGCAGCTCTTCGCTCAGGGCATAAAACCCCGGAACCGACAGCTCACCGCCAAGATCAAATAAATCATGCTGAATCTGGTGCAGCAAGGGTTGCAGTTCATCCTCGGCACTCAGCTCGGCACGCAGCAATCCCATCCAGGAATTCAGCTCATCCACATCACCAATCGCGTGTATACGCTCACTGCTTTTGCTGACGCGAGAGCCATCCCCCAGACCAGTTTCGCCACCGTCGCCGGTTTTGGTTACAATTTTGGATAAGCGGTTGCCCATGTGATCTCCGTTCAGTCGATGCTCAGGAAGTTAATGGATTTAGGCGGCATTTGCAGTTCAATACGATTGCCGCTTTGAGTGTTAGTGTCGGTGTCGATCACGACGATGCCTGGATCTTCTTTGTTGGCAACGCCTACCCAAAGGCGTTGGTTGGTATCGATTGCAATATCTGAAATGATAACATCATTCAATGAGGTCATATTGAGCGGCTGGCCCACCGTCTTACTGATTCGATTAAATTCATACACTTTTGACGATAGAGTATCGTAGCCTTTTTCAATATTTACCGTGACATAGCCGTGTTGATCGCTGGCCAGTGCAACATCTGTGATATGAAAGTAAGTGTTGGTTTCAGTATTATTCAGCGATGAAAATGTAGTGTCGCTAATAATGTTGCTGGCAACCAAGGTTGTCATGTCAATTTGTTCCAGACCACCAGTATCTGAACCGAAGTTGCCGCGACCAGCAATGTAGAGATAGCCGTTGTCAGCCTCTGCTGCAACAGGGTTGGTGACGGACAGTGGAATACCTTTTAAACCGCTTGTACCCGGGTCGGTATCAATTTCTGTATTATCAGCAGTATCTATCACGGCAACATAAGCGGTTTGTGGTTTATAGTTATTATCAAGACGTTGCATAACTACAAACAGTTTGTCGTTATAGACTGCGGCTTCACTCATGCGGGGAAAGTCTGCACCAGGATAGTTGTAGGCTGAAAGGTCAATGGTATCCACAACCAACTGGCCGGCACTTTCTGCTTGAGGATTAATCTGCCATATGGTCTTTGCACCGTAACGGATTACGTAAGCTTTATCATCGGAGACATGAATGATTTTATACGGATTAGATCTATCCGCTCCATTATCGTTGGTGCTGTACTCCCATTGGGCTACGTTCAGACTATCGGAAGAATCATAGCGAGCGATACTATCGATGTTGTAACGACCGATATGGTAGAGGTATTTTCCGTATGTATTAACGGTAAAATCCGACTTGTCTTTTACCAGAATGGTTTGTGAAACAGATCGTTCACCCAGAATATTTCCGGTAACGACGGAGCTGCTTGTGTAATCAGCAGCGACGGTTTGTACGGCATAGGAGCCTTCAGTCAATGGGGTTGATTTGTTGTCATCGTCCCCAAAACATCCTGCTAATAGTGCGCTTGCCAGAATAATGACTGAGTACCTTTTCATCTTTTTTCCTTTTTAAAAACGGGTGTTAAGAAAAATCAACCATTCCCGACCAGTTGTCGGTCGATTGGTGAAATCAAGAAAACGGTTATTGCTGAGATTAATGATACGAAGACCTGCTTCATACTCAGTTGCCTGATAGCGGTATGAAAGATTGATCAGCGAGCGTGCTTCGCCCTCAATCAGATTGCTTCTGTCAATGTATAAATCGTCACTGTATTCAATGCTGGATTCAATGTGGTGCTTTGAAATATTGAACCCAGTGCTGGCTTTCAGGCTGGTGTGATAAGTGCCTGGTAATTTCTTCTCATCAAACGATTTTATCTCACTGGTTGTCAGGCTGTCATAATGACTGCCAGACAGTGTGCTGAACCAATAATCGGCACAATAAGCTGCAGTCCATTCAATCCCAGTCAGGGTTGCCTGGCTGGTATTTTCGTAGCGACCAATACCGCGTGCGTCATAGACAGGTACAATGGCATCATCAAGGTCGCGATAAAAGGCTGAACCGGATAGCTGAATTTTTTCAGTCATTCGCCATAAACTATTCAGTGTAAGCGTATTGCTTATCTCCTGTTGCAGGTCAGGGTTACTTAAAAAAAGACCGTGATTGCCGTAACGCTCATACAAGGTTGGAATTCGTGCAGCACGTTTCCAGGTTAAACTCCAGTCACTGTGATCTGAATACCAGAGGTAGCCGGTCGCAGCACCAATAAACGCATCACTCTGAGTGCTTTCGTCTGCAATGGCATAACGTTGACGACTTATATCGCTGGTATTCTGCCGGTATATATCGATATACACCTGTTGTTGCTGACTCTTGCTGTTCCAGTTAAGTTGCGATCCGATGCTGGTGCTTTGCTGAAATGAAAAAGCATCACAATTGCCTTGAGGCGTTAGGCAGTGCTTACTGTCGTCGTCTAAACGGTAGTCGCTGCGATAGGTTTCTTCACTGACGTTCAGGTCGATGCGGTGTTGCCATTGTGTCCAGGTCGTTTTATTGGCAACAGACAGATAATTTTTTTCATAACGATAGTGGTTATCACTTTGGCTGAGTCCGATCAGCCCCTGAGTATTGTAGAAGTTTTCAAAACGCTGAGAATGTCCTATCCGCCATTTTTGTTGCATGCGGTAAAGGTTCTGTTCACCATTTAATTCCACAACAGTATTGCGTTCACTCAGGTGTGCATCATTGCCAGGATGGTTACGGTAATAATCAGGAATATTCTTTTTTTGTTGAGATAAACGCAGACGTGCCGTTAATTGCTCAGAACCACTATTAACCTGTAATGATTGACGCGAAAAACCGGCATTATTGAGTGTTTCTTCGTTATTGCGATTTTGGCTGTCAAAGGCCGGGCTTGTCACCGGATAGAGATAGTTGTTATTACTCTGTTCGTGTTCCAGTTGAATATTGACATTTTCCGAAGCCTGTTGGCTTAACAATGCCCGGTAGGTTCCATAAGAGCCCGCCTGAATACCGAGCTGAGAATTGCTTTTTGTCTTACGGGTAATAATATTGATGGTTCCGCCGATTGCGCGATCAGCGTAGCCATTACTGCTACCATCCTGAGAAATTTCAATGCTTTCAATCTGGCTGATCGGTAACTGGTTGAGATCATAACCACCATTTTGTGCATTGGAGCTTTCGATGCCGTTAATGAGCACTTTGGTTTGCTGTGTTGTGGCACCGCGAATGGAAATAAGCGCCGGATTACCCAATCCGCTTAGCTGTTGTATTTGTATTCCATTTATTTGACTGAGAAATTCACTGAGATTGGCAAACCGATGTTCAACATCCGCCCGCGAAAAAAACTGATATCCGGGTCGATTCAGCGTCTGCGGTGAAGACGCGTGTGTCTCTACTGTACTCAGCTGAGCGTCTTCCGCATGCAATGATGCTCCACCGGCTAAACAAACCAGTGTGACAAGAGAGCAAAAACCACAGCGTTGTAAAAAAACAGTATTCAGAGTGCTCATCCGCAAACCCAGAAAAACGGTTGCAGTGGCGGAGGCGTAAAAAGCAAGGTGCGCTGCATTACAGGCAACGGTTTGCGATCACCCTCCGTCGCCCACCGCAACATCAGTATCGTTATTCAGGCCGGTATCCGGGCTTACGACCTGAGCATTAGCTCGCTGACAACACCTTCCCATGCAGAGCACAGTGGCATAACGCTGTCAGTATGGTCGATCACCGTTGCGGGGGCAGCGCTGGATTGACGTAAATACGTAACACCAGTCTTCCCGTTTAACCCTTGTCAGCCAGTAGGCTCAGGGCACCTGAAAGCGCGAAGGGTATAGAGCCCTGTGTGATGGGTCAATAGCGCTGGCACAAAAGGCAGTGAATTATTCACAGGGTTGGCTTGAAAATACTTCAACCGGGTGCTGTCCGGTCAGGCGCTGGCCTGCCGGATTCCGTCTCCCGCTGGCAGGGCAATTTCAAAACAGGCTCCGCCTTCCGGGCTGGCAGGACGGTAACGAAGTTGTCCGTGGTGGTGACTGGTGATAATAAAATACGAAACGAACAGTCCCAGCCCGGTGCCTTCTCCGACATCCTTGGTGGTGTAAAAAGGCTCAAAAATATGCGCAGCAATGGCGGTGGGTATGCCCGGTCCGTTGTCTGTCAGCACAATAATTTGCTGTTGATCGCGGTGTTCTGTACTGAGCCGGATTGTGGGTTGCCAGTGTGGGTCTTGCGGCTGGAAATCACTCAGAGCCTGAACGGCATTTTTCAGCAGATTCAGCAGCACCTGTTCAATCTCGCCGGGCAGGCATTCGACCCAGGCGGGATCGGGACTGGCGGAAAATTGTAATTGAATATGGCGGAAGCCAAAGTCACCGCTGGCGATCGTCAGGGCGTTGTTGATCAGTATATTAAGGTCAACACGGTGTTTTTGTTGCTGATCGCTGCGGGAAAATTGCAGCATGTTGGCAATGATGTTGGCTGCGCGTTCTCCTGCCTGCTGGATATTATCCATAAATTGCAGGATATCGCGTTGCTGCAGATAGCGCTCAAGATTGTCCAGCGGCAGGCCGGTTTCTGTTGCGATGCGTTCATTCGCTGGCAGGCCTGGTTGCAGCCGGCGGCGGATGTTTTGCAGATTCTGAAGAATCGCGCCGAGCGGGTTATTGATTTCATGGGCAATCCCGGTTGCCAGCCCGGCAACCGTCATCATCTTTTCGCTGTGCACCATAATTTCTTCCAGCTGCAGGCGCTGTGAGACATCATCAATGCGCAATACCCGTCTGGCCTGCTGCTGTTCCGGCAGCGGATAAATCATGGTGTCGGTCATCAGCGGCTGAATAAAACTGTTAATCGCCAGCCTTTCCAGTTTATGAGTGGCTGAATTCTGTCCGGCGGCATTCAGCAGGTCGGCATGGGGGACAAGTTCCGGAATCAGTTGCAGCAGGTGGCGGCCGGTTAATTGCTGGCGCTGTTTCCCCAGCCAGTCACCGGCCTGCTGATTGCATTGTACGATGCGCAGTTGGGAATCCAGTGTAAACAGCGCTGACGGCATGGCGTTAATGATTCCGTCGAGCAGCGTCTGGGTGTTTTTAAGCTGGTTTTCAATACCGCGCCGCACGGAAATTTCCTGCGCCAGATTTTCGTTTATCTGGCGGGTTTCGGTGGACAGCCGGGTTGCCCGCAGGCGGGCGCTTTCAGCCTGTTGGTGAGCATTGCGTAAATTCCGTGTGCGTTGATCGTACTGCCAGAGCAAATCATTCAGGGCATTGGTCAGTGGCTGAATATCAGCATCATCGCTGTGGATAATCATCGCTTCTTCTTTTTCGCCATCGCGGGTGGCGCGGCGTACGCTGCTGAGTAATTGCAGGTAAGGCCGTTTTTGCCAGCGTCGGGTAAAGGTATATAAGGCAAAAATCAGCAGGGCAGAAATACTGACCACAAATAAGGTGGTGGTCAGGGTATCCAGTATAAAGAAGCCGGGCAGGGAGCGATCACTGATGATCAGTAATTGCAGTTCGCCGCGCGTGCTGCTGAGCCGGTATTGGTGCAGTGAGGCGATCAGCAGGCTGTCGTCGAGACTGGCCGACAATTGAGGGGTGTGGTGGTAGCTGTGGCCGATGCGTTCGCCATCCGTATTGTAAAGCGCCGCTTCGCGGATCTGAAAATGGCGTGTAAAACGTTCAAGCATCGACTGCAGTGTTGGCAGATCGGTGATGTCGTGTGTGAGCTGAATCTGCAGAATATCGGCAAACGCATCGCTGATTTGCGGTGCTAATTGTTCGCGCCCCACGCGGTCAGCGGCCGCTATATAGGCCAGCGTGGTGAGGATAATAATCAGCGCACAGACCGTCACGGTGGCCAGCATGGCTTTTTGCCGCGCTAACAGCATGGTGACGGAAATCTCTGGTGTATGTTCAGCCGCATCCTGCTATCCCTCATGCCTGCATTAACTGCCGCATCAATTGTGTCGTCAGTGGCAGAGTATGGCCCAGTCTTTGTGCCTGTTGTTGCAGATAACCACAAATAAACTCAAGTTCGTTGGGTCTGCCAGCCAGAATATCCTGCAGGGTTGAGGAGCGGTTGGTGGCCGTGGACTGTGCTACCTGTTGTACCCGCTGATGCAGAGGCTGAGGCAGCGGCCAGCGCAGCTGCCGGTATAGTGCCTCAACTTCCGTCGCCAGCGCCTGTAACTGTGAGTGGTAAAGCGGGTTGCTGATCAGCTCGCCGTTATAGCAACGGTGTACGGCTGTCAGCGGATTGATCACGGCATTCACCGCCAGTTTTTCGCGCATTCTGTGGTGGATATCGCTGGTGGCTTCTATCCCCGGAGGCAGCGGTGTTGAATCTTTGTTGTCATCAGCCGCCGGGTTTTCTTCTGCCCAGCGTCCGGCAATGGTTTGTCCGGTTCCGGCATAGACGACTTCGCTGCCCTGAGGATTATTGGCCGCACGCCGGTATCCTCCGGCGGTGGATATTCCCGCCCAGAGTCTGAGTGGCCGCTGCTGCTGTGCCAGCCAGTCCGCGCACTGCTGCTGCTGACCCATACCATTCTGCAGTAACAGCAGGTTTTTCACCTGTGGCAGACCGCCAAGCCAGGGGTGCAGAGCGTTCAGGGTATCGGCGGCTTTGGTGGTGACCACCAGCCAGTCAAGGGGTTCGCCCTGCCAGCAGGGCAGTTGCCATTGCCGCGTTTGTTCAGCCGGTTTGTTCTCGGGGAGATACAGGTTAAGGGTAACCGCAGACGTCTGATCGCGCGGCAGGGCAAACACCCTGTGTTGCCGCCAGTGGCTGGCCATCAGTGTGCCAACCGCCCCCATGCCCAGCAGGCCAATGCTGAGCGGGAGTGGCCGGATTGTGTTCTGAGCAGAAGGGGATGAAATCGTCATCGCGCGATTATAGGCAGGCCGGGCGCGGAAAGCAGCCACCGCCGGCCCTGAGCCTTAATGAGGGGTTACGCTGCCGGTTTCAGGTTCGGTTGTGGCCAGAGGTTCTGTCTCCGGGCTGTCTGTTTCCGGAACACCTGCGGTTGCCATGACGGCCAGTTCCGGCGCAGCCGGTGACCACTGGCGGGCGAGCTTGTCACGGATATTGCGGGTGTGATCGGCGGGCAGATTACGCAGCCACAGCTGCAGGCGAACTTCGTCTTCGTCCACCAGTTGGGTCATGGCCTCCGGATGCACACCGCGTTCACGCAGCAGCCAGATCACCAGCGGCATCAGGTGATGAAAGCGCCGCCGGTTCATCTTGTCGCACAGCTCGGCGGTGGTCAGGTTAAATTGCCGGGCAACCAGCTGGCAGGCATCATCAAACAGGCGCTGAATGTCGCTGCGAGAATAGGCGGACTGAATCAGCGCTTCTTTTTTCAGGTGCTGATCAATCCACGGATCGCGAGCCAGTGCCTGATACAGCGGATGGCTGCCGTGAACCAGATCAAGTCTGGGTTTGAACGGCGCTTTCATCACATCGATATAATGCTGGGCGCGGTTACGGCGGCCATTCACCAGCAGGTTGAGCATGGATTCGGTATCCAGCCAGACCGGCGGTGTCGGCTCACGGTAGTAGCGGTCGCTGCTCCAGGGCCAGAGGCTGGCGTCGGCCACTTTACCGCCGTGCACCGGTGAGTGGTGCAGTTGCAGTATGAGATCGACCAGGCTGGCACGTTCATCCACCAGCAGCACGACGCCCTGATCGGACAGAACCTGACGGCGTCTGTGCCAGCAGCGTTCGTGCAGGTTGTCGAATGCCGTCTGGATATCGTCCATGACTTCGGTCCAGTCACGCTGGCAGCGCAGTACAAACTGCATCTGCTGATCGTCCAGTACATAGGCGAGCAGACGGGTTCCGGTCACTTTGGACAGAATATTCAGGCCATATTCAAACTCGAATACTGAGTTGAATATGGGTTGGTCTTTCGCTCCGGTCACTGCGAAGTAATACACTCCGGCGCCGTGCAGGGTCATTTTTGTTTGCATAGCAAAAATATTAGCTGACTTTTGTATAGCCGCCAGTGACACCACGTCACCTGAGCCGGTCAGCGCAGTGTTTGGCTTTATCCGTCGCGGACGGTATACAATGCCGCTCTTTCGTGGTGCTGGTTGTTATCCCGCTGGCTCCCAGATTTTTACCGGCCGTCGTCAGGCCATAGCAGGAGAATTTTTATGCCTTCATTTGACGTCGTATCTGAAGTCGACAAGCACGAAGCCCAGAACGCGGTCGATCAGGCCAACCGTGAGCTGAGCACCCGTTTCGATTTCCGTGGTGTGAATGCCAGTTTCGAGCTGAAAGAACTGGTGGTGACCATGACCGCTGATCATGAATTCCAGATTGATCAGATGAAATCCATGCTGACCGGTGCCATGACCAAGCGTGGCATCAAAGTGACTTGTCTGGAGTTCGGTAAGCTCGAAGGTTCAGGTAAGCAGGTTAAAGTAAAAGCCACCATGCGTCAGGGCATCGACAGCGATCTGGCCCGTAAGATGGTGAAGATGGTCAAAGACAGTAAGATCAAAGTACAGGCGTCTGTGCAGGGTGAAACCGTGCGCGTTCAGGGCAAGGCCCGTGACGATCTGCAGGCCGTAATGGCCATGTTCCGCACGGACGAAAGCATTGATATGCCGCTGGCATTCAAGAACTTTAAAGACTGATGCTCGTTCACTATTTCTATATCCCGCCGCAGGTCCGGCGCTGGCTGAAAGAGGTCTGGGACATTTACCGGCAGAAGCCGGTGCTGGTCATTGCCTTGCTGGGTTTCAGCGCTGGCTTGCCTTATCTGCTGGTGTTTACCACGCTGACGGCCTGGCTGCGGGATGAAGGAATAGAACGTACCACCATCGGATTCTTTGCCTGGGTCGGTATTACCTATTCGGTCAAAGTGTTCTGGGCGCCGGTGGTCGACCGCCTGCGCCTGCCGTTGTTGCAGCGGCTGGGGCAGCGCCGCAGCTGGATTTTTCTCGGTCAGTGCGGCATCGCCACCGGCCTGATGCTGATGAGCATCGCCCACCCGCAGAATTCCTTATTACTGATTGCCCTGGCCGCCTTGCTGGTGGCGTTTTCGGCCGCCACACAGGACGTGGCACTGGATGCGCTGCGGATTGAATCCGCCGCCGATGAACAGCAGGGCGCGATGTCGGCGGCCTATGTCTTTGGCTATCGGCTGGCGCTGCTGGTGACCGGGGCCGGAGCCTTGTATCTCGCCGAGTTTACCAACTGGCATATCACCTATCTGGTGATGGCACTGCTGATGGTGGTTGGCATGCTGGCGATTCTCTGGGCCGATGAACCGCCGCATCAGAGCGATGCTGATCGTGTGCGTAACGAGCTTCTGCTGGTTGATGACATCATGGGCCGGCCGATGCATCTGCAGCAGCGGCCGCGCTGGCAGCGCTGGTTGCTGAGCGCGGTGATCTGTCCGGTACTGGAATTCTTCCAGCGTAACGGTCGTTTTGCGCTGCTGATTCTGAGCTTTATTGCGCTGTACCGTCTCAGTGACATCACCATGGGCATTATGGCCAACCCCTTCTACCTTGATCTGGGTTACAGCAAGCCGGAGATCGCCAGCGTGGCCAAAGTGTTCGGCTTCTTTCTGACCATTTTCGGTTCCGTACTGTGCGGCGTGCTGGTGGTGAAGTACGGTATTTTCCGGCCATTGTTGCTGGGCGCGGTGATGGTGGCGGGAACCAATCTGTTGTTTGCCACGCTGGCCATGGTCGGTGCTCAGGGGACTCCGCCACTGCCTGCTCTGGCGCTGGTGATCAGTGCTGACAACCTCAGCGGTGGTATCGCCAGCACGGCCTTCATTGCGTATTTGTCGAGCCTGGCCAATAAAAACTACACCGCCACGCAATATGCGTTATTCAGTTCACTGATGACCTTGCCGGGCAAGTTTATTTCCGGCTTTTCGGGCTGGGTGGTGGATGTGGCAGGTTACGCCGAATTCTTCGTGCTGGCAGCGGCGCTGGGCCTGCCAGCCATTGTGCTGGTGCTGGTGCTGATGCGTCATCATAAGAGCGAACCGCAGAATCCGGAATCCATACCGGAAGCGCCCTGAGGCGCCCGGCACTCTGTGCCGGTCAGCGGCCTGAACCGATTTTCCGGCCTTTGCCCGCAGCCTGTTCCAGCCATTGCCGGCGTTGTTCGGTGCCGGATTTAATCACCGGACCGAACAGCGTGGTGGTGACCGGCTTAACACCACAGAATCCCAGCGTTGCATGGTTCAGCTGATGAATGGCCGGGGCTTTCTGAAACCAGCGGAAGTACCAGGGCGGGGTATCCAGTGTCAGAAAAACTTCAGCACTTTTGCCGCGCAGCAGCTTCTCCTGCAGGGTTTGACCGGCTTCATAACGAAAGGCAAAACCGGGCAGAAACGTACGGTCGAACAGGCCTTTCAGACGCGCCGGAACACTTCCCCACCAGACGGGCGCAACCAGCAGCAGGTGATCGCAATCCCGTAATGCCTGCTGAAAACGCAGCAGATCGGGCTCCAGCGGTGCTTCCTGTGAATAGCCGTGGCTGAGGTCGGCATTAAACTGCATATCAGCCAGATCAAAGCGCTGAATCTCAGCCCCTTCAGCCGCCGCGCTCTGGTAAGCGTCGGCCAGTGCGCCGCACAGGCGGTTGCGGTCAGGATGGCCGTTCAGGATCAGAATGTGTTTAGGCATAAACAGAAAACTCCGGTATGTATGGTTGGGTTTTCAAGTATCGGGTCTGCCCCTAAGGGCAGAGTCAAGACCGGGCCGGATTAAGCGGCAGAGTCATATTTTTTCTGCTGGCACCAGCGGACAATCGCTGATGCTGTGCAAACAATGGTCGAGCTGCTGCAGGCGTTGTTGCTGCCGCACCACTTCGGCTTCGACTTCGCCACGGAACTGCAGCAAAAACGTGCGCAGTGTGCTCCAGTCAGGCTGCTGATTTTGATAACGGATGGCGGCTTTCAGCCGTTGCAGCGGAATACCCAGAGCGCGGGCTTCGCGGATCAGCAGCAACAGATCGATATCGGCAGCCGAAAAGTGACGGTAACGGCCAATACGCTGCGGTCGGATCAGGCCCTGCTGTTCGTAAAGGCGGATGGCTTTCTGGCTCAGCCCGGTCTGTTTTGATGCCGCGCCGATCAGCATGCCGCCGCTCCCAGCCAGGCGGCACCGCGTACGCCACTGGAATCACCGTGCAGCGCCTGTTTCAGCGGCGTGCTGACCGTATCGGAAAATACATAATCCGCCCAGAGTCCGGGGACTTCCTGATAAATGCCGGGCAGGTTGGAGACGCCGCCGCCCAGCACAATCACATGCGGGTCGATCAGGTTGATCACCCCGGCCAGGGCTTTGGCCAGACGCCGGTAATAGCGCGCAAGTACGGCCTGTGCCTGCGGGTCCTGTTGTTCAGCCAGTGCGTTCCATTCCTGTGCGCTGCGGCTCTGGCCGGTTTCCTGCGCGGCCTGCTGACGCAGACCGGGGCCGGATAACAGCGTTTCCAGACAACCCTTCTGGCCGCAGTAGCAGTCAATTTCGCTGTCGCCGGCATCGCGCCACAGCAAGGGGTTGTGCCCCCATTCACCGGCAATGGCATTGGGGCCGCTGAGCAGGCGGCCATTAATCACCCAGCCGCCACCGCAACCGGTGCCGATAATGACTGCAAAAACCGAGGCATAACCCGCGCCGCTGCCATCGCTGGCTTCGGACAGGGCAAAACAATCGGCGTCGTTGGCCAGCACCAGCGGGCGTTGCAGCAGAGGGTGCAGCCGCTGCTGTAAATCGCCCTGCAAATCGCGGCCGATCAGGCAGACGGTGTTGGCGTTTTTGATCCGGCCGGTGGCGGGGCTGACCGCGCCGGGAATGCCGATGCCGAGGGAGAAGTCGTGGCAGCCAAGACGGCTGGCGGCATGTTCCACCATGGCGGCAATATTGGCGACAATGGCGTCATAAGAGTGTGCAGGGGTGGAGGTGCGCTCACGCAGCAGGGTATTACCCTGTGGGTCGAGGACGATGATTTCAGTTTTGGTGCCACCCAGGTCGATGCCGAATTGCAGCATGGTGAAGGCTCATCAGAAGGACATGGGCGGCAGTGTAACAGCCTGCAGGCGCTCGCCAACAGACTGTCAGGAGGGAGAATTATGAGAAGTATTAATCGTGCGCGTGGCTGTAGCTTTTCAGCATCACACCCAGAATGTCGTCCTGCTGGCTGATACGGCAACCATTGCCGTACAGACTGGGCGTTATTTTATCGCACCAGACGACTTCAGCACTGCATTGGCCGGTGCGGCGGCTGTTGACGTTGGGGGCAATGTCGACCAGATCAATCTGCAGTCTGGTGCCGGGCTGCAGTTGTTCATAGGTAGAAATCATTACGCCTTGTTCTGAACAGTCGACCAGCAGACCCAGGTATTCCTTGCTTTGCCGTTCGAATACACTGACGTTGCTTTTCAGAATCCAGCGTGGATGCATGCGTTGTTCGTGGTCAGAGTTCGTGCTCATTGATCTTTCTCTGCTAAGTTTCGATGTTTCCAGTGTAGACCTCAGAGCTGATAAACAACATGGGTAAGCTTGAACTGATATTGGGCGGTGCACGCTCAGGCAAAAGCCGTTACGCCGAGGCGCAGGCCGCAGAGCTGGCCGGTGAGGCCGCAGAGGTGGTGTATATTGCCACCGCGCAGGCGCTGGACGGCGAAATGCAGCAACGCATTATGCACCACCGCGAGCAGCGCCCGGCACACTGGCTGACGCTGGAAGAGCCGTTGCAGCTGGCCGTGGCCCTGCAGCGTGTGCGTCAGGAGCATCCGGCGGCGGTGATTCTGGTCGATTGCCTGACCCTGTGGCTGACCAATTGTCTGCTCTGTGATCAGAGCGATGACTGGGAACGGCAGAAAGCCGCCTTACTGGACGAGCTGCAACGGTTACAACAGCCGCTGCTGCTGGTGTCCAATGAGGTGGGCTATGGCATTGTCCCCATGGGCGAGCTGAGCCGGCGCTTCGTTGATGAAGCCGGGCGACTGCATCAGGACATTGCCCGGCTGGCGCATGATGTGACGCTGGTGGTCGCGGGTATTCCCATGGCGGTTAAGCGCGGTTAAGGTGTGCTGATTTTTCATAATGTAATCAATAAGACAGGTGTTATGACCGTTGAATTCTGGTGGCAACAGGCCACTGCTCCTTTCTCTGCCGACATTCAGCAACAGGCGCGGGAACGTCAGTCACAATTAACCAAACCACCGGGTTCGCTGGGCCTGCTGGAAGACGTTGCCGTGGCCTTTGCTGCCTGGCAGGGGCGGGTTAAACCGCAGATCAACAACCCGCAGTGCGTGGTGTTTGCCGGTGATCATGGTGTGGTCGCACAGGGGGTATCGGCATTTCCGCAGGCGGTCACGGTTGAGATGCTGAAAAACTTTGTCACCGGTGGCGCGGCCATTTCGGTGCTGGCGCGTTTCCACAATATGGGGCTGTCGGTGGTGAACTGCGGTACGGCGTTCCCGGCTGATCAGCTCAGTGGCGTGATTCAGCGTGCGGTGATGCCCGGCACCCACGATTTTTCACAGCAGGCCGCCATGAGCCATGAGCAGGCTCAGCAGGCGTTACAGATTGGAGCTGAACAGATTGAGCGTTTGCAGGCAGAAGGTTGTGACTTGTTTATTGCCGGTGAAATGGGCATTGGCAATACCTCAGCGGCCAGCTGTCTGAGTGCGCTGTTGTTAACGCAGGATGTGAATGCGCTGGTTGGCCCGGGCACCGGTGTACAGGGCGACGCCCTCAGCCATAAACAACAGATTCTGGCGCAAAGCTGTGAGCGTGCCCGTCCGCTGGCCGATTCGCCACTGGCCGCACTGGAGCAGGTGGGTGGGCTGGAAATTGCGGCCATGGCCGGTGCTTATCTGCGCGCCGCACAGTTGGGAATTCCGGTACTGGTGGATGGTTTTATTGCCAGTTCCGCGGCGCTGTTAGCGGTGCAGTTAAACGCCGGTGCGCGTGACTGGATGCTGTTTGGTCACAGTTCCGCCGAGCCCGGTCACCGTGCTTTGCTGACGGCGCTGGATGGCAAACCGCTGGTGCAGCTGGGCATGCGTTTGGGCGAAGGTTCCGGTGCGGCAGTGGCGCTGGGTCTGGTACAGCAGGCGCTGGCGCTGCATAACCAGATGGCAACCTTTGCCGAGGCCGCGGTACAGTCCGGTAACTGAATAAGGAAGCCGCTGATGAGCACCACCCGGATCGATCTTATCCGCCACGGCGAACCGGAAGGCGGCAACGTCTTTCGTGGCCGTACGGATCACGCGCTGACCGAGCTTGGCCGCTGGCAATTCAACGAACGGGTGCGGCGTTTTGACAGCAACTGGACACGCATTGTCAGCTCGCCGTTAAGCCGTTGTCGCAGCGCGGCCGAACAATTGGCCAGCGCCCGTACTCTGCCGTTGTTGTGTGATGAGCGCTGGGCGGAGATTGATTACGGGGACTGGGAAAACCGCGAGGTCAGCGACGTCATGGCTGAACATGCCGACGATACCCGCCGTTTGTGGGCTGATCCGCTGAATTTCTGTGCGCCGAATGGCGAGCCTGTGCTGCAGTTACAGCAACGGGTGGTGGCCGCATGGCAGGCGCTGCTGAATGATCACCGTGGTGAACATTTGCTGCTGGTCAGCCATGGCGGTGTGATGCGTGTTCTGGCGCAGCATCTGCTGAGTCTGGCACCGGAAGCGATGAATCGTCTGGCGATTCCTTACGCGGGTTTGCTGCGTTTTAACATTGATCACAGCGAATATCAGGGTTGCGAGCAGGTCTGGGTCAGCCTGGAAGGCATGGACGGATCAGAATTACGACCTGAAGCCGGAGCATCGCTGTGACGGTGTCTTGGTGGGCTTTCTGGTATGCCATGGCGTTTTTAACCCGCCTGCCGACCCCTTATTTAAAACGCGTGGACGATGCGGTTGCGGCCCGTTCGCTGGTGTTTTATCCGCTGGTCGGTTGCTTGCTCGGCCTCAGCTTGCTGGCATTTACCGCTGCCTGCGTTTTTTATAATCCGCAGGTTTCGCTGCTGCTGTTAGCCGCTTTATTGTTATCCATCTGGGTGGCGTTCAGTGGTGCGTTGCATCTTGATGGTCTGGCCGACAGCGCCGATGCCTGGGTCGGCGGGCTGGGCAATCAAGAACGCACGCTGGCCATTATGAAAGATCCGCAAAGCGGGCCGATGGGCGTTACCCTGGTGGTGGTGGTTTTGCTGGTTAAATTTGCCGCCATTTATGCCTTGCTGGATAACGCGCAGAGCGGCAATGGTACGTGGAATATCTGGCTTTTGCTCGCCGGTTTGATGCTGGTGCCTATGCTGGCCCGTGGTTCCGTGCCGGGCTTGCTGGCAACCACGCCTTATGTGCGTAAACAAGGATTGGCCAGCGCGCTGGTGGCGGGAGCCACACCCTTAGTGGTCGGAATAATGGGTTCGTTGCTGGCAGTATTGGCCGGTGTGTTTTTACAGACTCAGGCGCTGTTTATTCTGATGTTATGGCTGACCATTTTACTGATGGCCAGAGACATGATGATGAAACGTCTGGGGGGCTGTACCGGGGATACGCTGGGGGCCAGCATCGAAATTCAGGAGGCCCTGCTGCTGGCGGCTATCGCGCTGTGAGGCTGTTTTTAACAGCGGTTTGTGCTGGCGGAAGGCGGTGTTATTCTGCCGATTATTATAAAAACTGTACGGATATTGATTGTGCGTAATCTGTTTATTCCTTTTTTAACGCTTGGTTTGCTGGGCTGTGGGCCGGAAGCCGAAGATACCGATCAGCCAGTCAGTACGACGTCATCCATTGTTATCTATAACAAAGCATTTAAGGCACCTCTGAATAATTCAGTGCCCGCTTCGGCTTACTGAAAACGTTCAGATCAAGGCGCCACGTTGAAGGCATAGCGGGTTACGCCAAAACGTGGCAACACCGAGCTGGACGTTTTCAGCA
>JAJOJJ010000001.1 GCA_021208685.1 Saccharospirillaceae bacterium | reverse complement strand
CGCAGGCAATGCAGGGCAAACCGGCTCAGCGTCGTCGGGCCAGAAACCGGGGACGCTGACAGGCCGGACAATGCGCAGCCAGCCGTTGTGCCAGATTGTCGGCCGCCGCGCGGATACGCTGTGCGCGCAGCGGGCTGTGCATGGCGCGCCAGTCGGGCTCCAGCGTCAGTGGCCAGGCCGATACCCGCTCCAGTATCTGCGCCGCCGTCGTCAGTCCTTTGCAGGTAAGGCCGGCGTGGCGAACGATCCAGCCCTGACCGGGATAGCGGCTGAGCAATAACGCCAATGCCGGTTCATCCGCCAGTTGCTGCACGCCCAGCGGCGCAGGACCGGCGGCAACGCCGGTCACGCACTGTCCGGTGTCGTGGTTAAACAGGGCCACCAGTTCCTGCTGCCAGGGCAGCAGGCCGGGGTATGGCCCGCCACCAAAGCTGCCTTCACTGCCCAGACCCAGCCCGCAACCGCTGAGATCCGCCGCCAGTATGGCTTTCAGGCGCACCACCTGCGGTGCAGGCATGGGCCGCTCAATCTCGCCGGAGAAGGTGCCCAGCTGGTCGGTATCCCAATGCGCAATGCTGATAACACCGATCTCCTGCGGGCGCAGCGCCGCCGCCAGCAACGGGCCTTTGCCGTGGCGGGTCAGCAGTGCGGCGACCGGCATCAGAAATAGCCCTCGCGTTTTTTCTTTTCCATTGAACCGGCCTGGTCGGCATCCAGCAGCCGCCCTGACGCTCACTGGTGCGGGTGGTGAGCATTTCGGCAACGATGCCTTCCACCGTGGTGGCGCGGCTTTCAACCGCGCCGGTCTGTGGATAACAGCCCAGCGTGCGGAAGCGTATCCAGCGCGGCTGCAGCGATTGCCGCTCGCGCGCTGACAGATACGGGCGCATACGCTCATCGTCGAGGGCAAGAATCTGACCACTGGCATCGTCCACCCAGCTCAGCCGTTCGGCGGCAAAGTAGAGCGGCACGATGTCGATGTTTTCTTTCAGGATGTACAGCCAGATATCCAGTTCGGTCCAGTTCGACAGCGGGAATACGCGCACCGATTCGCCTTTGCGGATCTGGGTGTTGTAGATCGACCACAGCTCAGGCCGCTGGGATTTCGGGTCCCAGCCGTGGCTTTCGCTGCGCACCGAGAACACCCGTTCTTTGGCGCGTGATTTTTCTTCATCACGGCGGGCACCGCCCAGTGCAGCGTCGAAGCGGTAGTGATCCAGCGCCTGCTTCAGCGCCACGGTTTTCATCTGGTCATTGTATTTCACCGAGCCGGATTCCACCGGATGCACCCCGGCGGCCAGCGCCTCCTCGTTGGTGTGCACCAGAATCTGTAACTGATGTTCGGCGGCCAGCCGGTCACGGAACTGCGCCATTTCGGCAAACTCCCAGGTGGTGTCCACGTGCAGCAGTGGCAAGGGGACCCGGCCAGGGTAAAACGCCTTGCGCGCCAGATGCAGCATGACGGTGGAGTCTTTGCCGATGGAGTAGAACATGCACGGGTTATCGAAGGCCGCGACGACCTCACGGATAATGTGAATCGCCTCGGCCTCCAGCCGCTGCAGATGGGTCATACGACCGGTCAGTGTGTCAGTCATGGTGAATCTCCTGCCATTGGGCGGCCTGATACTGTTCAATCCGGTGGTTGTCGGTCAGCCGGAACAGATACAGCCACTGGTTATCCACCAGCTGCCGTACGGTTTCGTGTTTGTTCAGTACGTCGGTGATGGCCTTGCGCGGGGCCTGAATGTAGACACTCAGCCGCAGTGGCTCGTGTACCCACTGCTGACCATCGTGCAGTGACTGCAACGGCAGGCCGATGCGCAGATCACCGCCGTTACCTTCGAACACGCCCAGATGTCCACCCACCACGTTGTGCAGCACTTTGTTGCCGCTGCCGTATTTAAGTGGATCGGTGACGGAGGCGTTGTACTGCATGTTGATCCAGTGGGTGACCACCATCGGCGCGGTCATGATCAGTTCCAGCACGCTGAAACCGCTGTCGTCCTGCCAGACGTAGTCATGCAGGAAGGTACGGCCACCAAAGTTCAGCCCACGGGTACGGCTGCGCGGCGCGACAATAAAGGCGCTGTTGCCCGCCAGACCCCATTCCGGACGGACTTCGGACCAGTCGAGCGCACGCCGGCTAATAGCCGCATCCAGTGTTTGCGGCTGATTGAAGCAAGGCTCATGCGCCAGCCCCAGCGCCACGGCCCGCTCCCGCTGAGCCAGAAGGGTGGCGTCACCGAGCCACTGCGCGGCCATATCCGTCACCTTGCCGAAGCAATGAATATGATCGGTGGTGGTGTTGTGCAACGCCGCCACAAAGCGGGTGCTGTGCGGAATAACCCGGCCCCGCTCCGCCAGTGCTTTGCGTATGCCGTCATCGTTCAGCAACTGCGCCAGCACCTGCACGTTCACCGCACCGGTCTGACCGCCACAGGCACCGCAATCCAGTCCGGCAGCATGAGGGTTGTTGGTGGTATGACTGCCATGGCCGACCAGCAGCACCTCACCCGCCAGCCGTTTCAGACCCATGGCGTGCAGAATGCTGTCGGCCAGATCGGTTTTTTCGCTCAGGGTCAGTGGCCGTTCGCCGCGCCACAGCGTCCACTGGCCACTGACCGCCAGATCGTTCACCGGATGCGGTTCGGCTTGCAGGCCAAAGGTTTTACGCAGCAGTTTGGCGAGGTAGCTCAGTCCGGCCGCCTCGACCATGCTGAATGAGGTGGCGGCACCGCGGCTGAAATCGTACCAGGCGGCGTCTTTCTGCTGCTGTTCTCTTCTGGCAAATCCCAGCGCCTGCGCAGCATGCCCGCCTTCGCTGACGCGCAAACCGGCCGCCAGCAATCCCGGTAACTGCGGCCGGTTAAGATCGGTACCGACCGGGGTATAGGCCAGCGGCAGACCAAAGAAACCGGCGAAGCCCAGGGTCTGGATATCCGGGCTCTGGGCTTCCAGCGCCCGCCGCATCACCTCAGAACGCACATCAATGCAGAAGATGGCCTGCAGTTTCGGTTGCGGCGAGGTCGGCAGCGGTTTGTGCGCCAGTATCTGCCACTCCTGTTGCTGACGGGCGATCTCGGCGGCACGCTGCCATACCCACAGCGGTTTCTGGGCCTGCCGCTGCTGCTCAATCAGCATGCTCAGCTGCGGCAGCTGGCTGTACCACTGCTGTTGCAGCCGTTGGGCGCTCTGTTCATGACGCTGTTGCCAGTGACGCCACAGCGCCAGCTCCCAGCCGAGACGAATGGCAATCAGCTGGGGCAGGGCATCGTCGCGGCCACCGTTCAGCCGCGACTGCCAGCGCTCGTAGGCAAACCAGGACGCCCAGCCGTTGATGTCGAGCAGCAGCGCATGGGCATAGGCTTCGATCAGTTCAGGCGTGGTCAGTCCGAGTTCCTCCAGCGCGATCAGGATCAGGGCCTGCGGATCGTCCGGCAGTTCGCGGAAGGCGCTGGTCAGTCCCGGTTCCCCCATCAGAATGGCGATGCCCCGGTCGGCGCGGATTTGCCTGACCCAGCTCTGATACAGCGACTCATGCGCCCGGAGCTCCCGCTGCTGACAAAAGGCGGCACAGAACTGGCTGATCTGATGCGTGATTTCATCGCGCCAGGCCATCTGGTACTGGCGGTCACGGGTGCTGTCGAGCAGGTCCGACAGGTTATGCCAGTGAGCTTCCGCCGCCGGTTGTTTCAGCGCTTGCAACAGCGCCTCAATATCGTCCGCGACCTCAAGCTCAGCCGCTGCGCGCAGCACATCCGCATCGCGGATCTGGCTGCGCTGCCATAACCGGGCGTAGTGTTCCGCAGGCAGCAGACAGCGGATACGTCCCAGCGCTTCGAGCCGTGCCGCAGCAGCGGTCAATGGCTGATCGCGCAGCTCCCACAGCGGATTCACGGCAATCAGCTGATCCAGCGGCCAGGTGGGGGCTATGCGTTTACCTGCGGCTTCAACCGCCGTCAGAGGCATGGCAACGGGTGCTGACAGGTTGAGTACCGTCATGACACTTGCTCCTTACGGCCAGTGGCCGCTAACCGGTGTTGTGACGATCGTTTAAGCGCCAGTTGCTTCGGATTAGCCCTTACCGGCAAACGCGCAGGCCAGATGCGCAGTGTGACGCGGGTAAACCATTCGTCCAGATACAGCCCGGCGAACAACGCCACCGATAACCGCTGCACGAATGGCCATTGCGGACGCCAGTGCAACAGCCACCACAGGGCGAACAACAGCAGAAACAGGCTGCTCACCCACAGATCGGCCGCGCTGAATGGTCCGGGCCGCAGCGCCTCTGACAGCTCACCGGCCAAAGGCTGCATCAGGGTTTTAAGAACGCTGTAAGCCAGAGCGAGTGCCGCGGCCAGCAGCAGTGGCCGCCACCAGCCACCATCCCGAACGCTGCAGGCAAGCCACGCGGTCAGCGCCAGCGTCAGCAGCACCCAGCCGCTGACGGGCTGAATACCGGCGTGCAGCGGAGCAGAGAACCACCAGGCTGCCGCCGTCAGTGCCACAGCGGGCCACAGCGCCAGCCACCAATGGCGCGCCGCCGGTGGCGGGCTGATCCGCAGCGACTGTTGCACATGCTGCTGCACCGCCGAGCCTGAACTTAAAAACGCCCAGGCTTTGTACGCTGAGTGCGCCAGCAGATGCAGCAACGCCAGCTCCACCAGACCCAGCGCACATTCGATCAGCATCAGCCCCATCTGCGCGCTGGTCGACCAGGCCAGCCGTACTTTGATGCTGATGCGGGTGGTCATGATCAGCGCCGCCAGCACGGTGGTCAGACCGGCCACCAGCAGCACCAGCCACTGCGCCGCAGCCACCTGCAAAAACAGCGGCGCGAACAGGATCAGCAGGAAGCCACCGAGGTTAATGACCCCGGCATGCAACAGCGCCGATACCGGCGTCGGCGCTTCCACCACCTGAATCAGCCAGCCATGCACCGGCAGCTGCGCACATTTGATCAGGGCGGTGAGGGCAATCAGCACGGCGGCAACCTGCTCGTTCAGACTGAGTACAGCGGGGGTCTGGTAAGCGTTCAGGAGGGTGTCGATAGTGGCCGTACCGTGGTGCTGCCAGAGCAGATAAAAGGCAATCAGCAGTGAGCTTTCTGCCAGCCGCGCCAGCAGGAATTTTTTATGCGCCGCCAGCGCCGCCCGCGGACGATCCGGGTAAAACATCAAAAGCTGATGCAGCGCCAGGCTGATGGCAATCCAGCCAAGGGCGAACAGCAGTAAGTGATTGCTGATAAACACCAGCGCCACGGCCGCCAGCGTCAGCAGCAGCCAGCGCAGATAACGGCCAAACCCCGGATCGGCGGCCAGATAACGGCGTGAGAATTTGACCACCACCAGCGCCATCACACTGAGCAGCAACAACAGCGTCAGGCGCAGGGGATGATCGCTCAGCCAGTGCAGGCCAGAGGCCGGAAACAGCCACGCCAGCGCGATGGCCGTCAGGGTCAGCACCGCAATGAGTTGCACCGCACGCCAGGCAACGTGCCAGCGCTGGTCATCGTTAATGGCAAAGCGCCGGGTCTGCAGTCCGGCGGGAACAGCGGCCAGAATCAGTGTCAGCGGGATCGCCGCCAACACAATGGCCATCAGCAGAGAGGAAATACTCATGGTACGCAACCTCCTGTTTTATCGGATCAGGTGTTGCACAGTATCGGCGCGCTGGCTTGAGCAAGTAAAATAGATATAAACTCACAATTCATTCGCTTTTAGAGAACAATCAGGTGAGTCGTCTTAATTACCATCATCTGCATTATTTCTGGCGCGTTGCCACACTGGGCAATCTCACCGAAGCTGCGCGCCAGTTGCATGTCTCGCAATCGGCGCTGTCGGCACAGATCCGAGCACTGGAAGAGAGCATGAATACCCAGCTGTTTGAACGCAGTGGCCGCCGTCTGCTGCTGACGGCCACCGGCCAGCGGGTGCTGGGTTATGCCAATGATATTTTCAGCCGTGGAGAAGAGCTGGAATCGCTGCTGCGTCATGGCATTGAGCCGGAGTATCAGCAACTGCGCATCGGCGTGTTATCGACCATGTCGCGGAACTTTATCGAGGGCTTTATCGCGCCACTGATCAGCCAGCCGAAAGTGCGCTTCAGCCTGCATGCACGCGGCATGGCGAATCTGCTGAATGGTCTGGCCAACCACCAGTTCGACCTGATTCTGACCAACAGCAACGTCGCCGCGGACGGTCAGGATTCTCTGTGGCAAAGCCAGTTACTGGCGCGCCAGCCCCTGGCGGTCGTCGGCCCGGCAGGACACAGCCCGGGCGAACAATTTCCCCAGGGGTATGACGGCAAACGCTGGATTTTACCCGCCAGCGGTACCGAACTGCGCAGCGCCTTTGATGGCTTTTGCAGTCTCTGGCATTACGAGCCGGACGTACAGGCCGAGGCTGACGACATGGCGATGCTGCGCCTGCTGGCGCGTGACACCGGCGCACTGACCGTACTGCCAACCGTGGTGGTGAAAGATGAGATTGCCCAAGGCACGCTGCAGGAGTTTATGACCCTGCCCAATGTCTTTGAAAACTTCTATGCCGTGACGGTAAAACGCCAGTTTGTCTCACCGGTACTGACCGAATTGCTGGCGCCTGTTAACACTGACTAATGCCGACAGGGCCATGCCCATCAGCAGCCGCGGGTAACGACAAACTCGTCCTTGCTGAGATTGCGCTGCTCGAAATTCAGGTGGTATTGCACCTGATGCAGAATGTCTTTTTCTGTACGCCGTGCCGCCAGCCGGGTCAGCAACTGGGTGAACAGGATGTCTTCCAGATAGGGGCCATTCATGTCTTGGTTCTGTACTGCGGCGTCATCCAGCAATTGCAGCAAAAAATCGATGACTTGTTGTTCGCCACTCATAACACGCTCCTTGATGTGCTTTTTCTCAGTCTGGCAGCAGAAAAAAAAGCGGGCTTGATGCGTATCAAGCCCGGAGTACCTGCAGACAGAGATTTATATCAGGCAACGTTATCGGGCAGTGTGCTGTATTCAGGAGCGTGCGGATTGTTCGGTTGTTTGTACTGCTGCCGGTCATGTGGTTGCCTGTAAAGACCATCCGTCACCCGCGCACGATAGGCCAGAAGCACACCAAACAGCAGCGAGCACAACGCCACGGCGACAGCCGTGTCACCGGGCCATAACGGCTGCTCCGGCGCAGCCACCCACTGCAGCGCAGAGCTGATCGGTATCAACAGATACAGCCCGGCTGTCAGACGCAATAACGGCACTCTGGCCGCTTCGCCGGAGCGGTAAAATGCCAGTATCAGCGCCGCACAGAACACCAGATAGTAGCTGCCAAGGTAAAGCAGATTGGGGTTATCAGACAGCGGGGCCAGCCAGCGTCCGGCCAGCATGGCCGCAGCAATGCCTGCCATACAGCCAAAGCTTACCCCGTAGGTCAGTGATGCCAGATGTCTGAGGCGTGCTTGCGGATACTGCTTCTGCTGGCGGCGTTTGCTCAGCCACAACAGATTACCGCTGTAGAACAGATATGCGCCGCCAAGGCCGAGCAGAAAGTACATCCAGCGCACCCACTCGCCGCCATAGCTGCCGAAATGCAGGGCAAAAAAGCTGTTCACCAGACGCCCCCAGATGCCTGCCTCTCCCTGTGGCCAGGTGTTGTAAATCAGATCAAGGGTGTAAGGCTGGAGCACCAGCATATTACCGCGCGGGCTGATCTGCAGATGCTCATCACTGGTCAGAAACAGGGTCAGCAGAGGCCGCGGGCCACCTAAATCCCTGAACTGCAGCGTGCTGACCTGCTGGCCCGGTATCAGCTCGGCGGCGCGGCTGAGATACGTCTGCAGCGGGTGCAGCGATGGCTGAGCAGCATCCTGCGGCACCGTCACCGGCATGGGAGAAAACAATGGCTGCTCGCCATAGATAACACTCAGCCCGGCATACAACTCATCGTGGAACGCAAACACCACCACGGTCAGCGCGATGATCAGATGAAAGGGCAGGCTGGTGACGCCCACCAGATTATGGGTGTCGAGCAACCAGCGGAATCGCCCTTTGCCTTCGCGCAAGGCCAGAAAACTGCGGGCCATGGTCGGCAGCAGGAAGATAAACCCGGACACCAGCGCCAGAAAATACAGAACCGAAATCCCCCCCATCACCAGTACGCCCAGCGATTCATGGCCGACAACCCCCGGAATACCCGCCGTGCGGTGCAACTCATCGATCAGGTCGGCAACGTGCACAAAGGGATGTTGCTCCAGCAGCAGCCTGCCCTGTTCATCCAGCGTGGCATACGTCCGCACTTCGTGTTCCAGCAAATGCGGATCGGCGCTGTCACTCCAGCTCAGCGGTGCCCTGACGTTCTGCACATGCAGGGTAAACCCTGAGGCGGCCTGCCCGGATTGCGCCATCGCCTGCTGTATCAGCGAATCCCAGGCGTTATCTGCCAGCGCAGGCAAGGACACCGGCGGTGCTTCCGCCCAGTGCTGCAACGGCTGCTTGAACATGGTCAGAGCGCCGGCAAAAAAGCAGATGAACAGCAGCAATCCGGTGGTGATGCCGGTCCAGGTATGAATGCTCTGATAGGTATGCACAATGTCGCGGCGAATTTTCATCACAATCCCCTGAGCGCAAAAAACAGGCCCCAGCAGAGCAGGTTGGCCAGTCCGAGTTTAAAGGCGGCGGTGCGCCAGGTCGAAAACAGGTAACTGAGGCTGAAGAAGGTCAGCCATAACGGTGTGACCAGCCACATATTCAACTGAACCTTAACCGGTGCCTGAATGCCGCCCGGCCCGTACCAGGCAAACAATGCGACCAGGGCATACGCCAGCGTCAGGCTGAACAGCAGACCGATCAGGGTTTTGCGCCACCACTGTGGCTGAATAACGGCGCTCATCGGCTACCCCGCACGCCACTGACCGACCGACGCAGGCCAAATGCCAGCGCCGGAATCAGCACCAGCAGCACCATCAGGGTTGCCAGCCAGGTAAACACACCAACAACGCCCTGCTCAGCCATCAGAGACAGCGACAGCAGCACTCCGCTGCCACCGGCATAACGCCCGATTCTGCCCAGCGGCTTAACCAATAAGAGTTGATTACGCAGACTGACATAGAGGCAGATCAGCGCCGCCAAGAGCAGCAAACTCGCAGACAACGTCAGAGACACAGCGCCCACTCAAATCCTCCGCACATAAAAAGTCCGGCCATCACAGCGTGACCGGCAAGGTGGCGAAAATGATAATGATTTGTAATTGTCAAAAACAACGGTAAAAATACACATTACCTACGGTGAAATTTCCTATCTGCTTTTGCCGGATTTTCTTTTTTATGACGGCCACACCGATGTCTGATTACCAGAAAATTCTTATTGATCCGCTCTCCGGCAGTCAGGGGCATTTGCTGTTGCAACGCCTGCGGCCCGGTCTGGATCTGAAATACGAACAACTGACCATTCATACCGAATCCAACCTCAGCCTGCTGTTTACGCCGGGCATCCGTCTGGTATTTGCCCTGAACGGTCTGACCCGCATCCGCATCGGCCGTCAGGAAATTACCTTTAACAGCCATGAACGCTTAAACGGCGCGCTGTTTCCGGTGCTGGAAAACGCACTGGGGTTCAAGCATTTCCGCCTGCAAACGAACAAAAGCGAGCTGCTGATGATGCTCAGCAACGACTGGCTGAGCAGCAGTCTGGGGGCGGAGGAATACACAGCGCTGCAGCCGCTGCTGAACCATCATCTGCACCCTGTACGCTTTATGATTACGCCACTCATGCGCCAGCTGCTGCAGCGCATCTGCCATGACGATTACCGTCAGCTGGGCAAGCTGCAGCAGGAAAGTCTGTGCCTGTCGCTGGTGCACGAGGCCCTGCAACAAATACTTCCGCCCAAAGCGTTTTCGGCCAGCGAACATCAGCAGCAACTGGCCGAACGCATTGATCTGCTGCTGGCAGCCGGGGCGGCATCAGACCTCACCATCGCCCGCATTGCCAGCCAGTGCCACAGCAATCCGGGCTCGGTACAACGGGTATTCAAGCAACGCCACGGGATCAGTCTGGGGGCTTACCGGCGGCGTATTCAGCTTGATCATGCACGCAAAGCACTGGCGCAGGGAGCAACGGTAATTCAGGCCGCTCAGGTTGCCGGATATACCCATCTGCAAAGCTTCAGCGATGCCTTCCGGCGCGAATTTGGCTGCCTGCCAAGCGTGGTAAAAGGTGCCGCCAAACACAGCAGCGGCGCACTGGACTACGCCACCGATAGCAATACTTCTCATTTGCATAAAAAATAAAAACCCTCTAGCGTGCGCAGCCTGATCCGGGCCGGGCTCCGACAGCCCTCCCGCTGACTTATCTGCCTATGCCATCTGGAGAGCTGTTATGCATTACCCGTCATTCACCCGAACACTCTTGTTCGTCGCTGTCAGCAGCGCCTGCTGCAGCACCCCCCTGTGGGCCAATGAGAATCCTGCCTCACTGGATAAAGTGACCGTGGTCGGAGAAAAAACCGAACGCTCACTGAAAGACACCACCTCCTCCGTCAACGTCATCGACGGTGCGGATCTGGCCAACAACCAGTACCTGTCGGTGAACAGCGCCATTGCTGATACCGCGAACCTGGTGGTGCTGTCCGGTGCCAATCCGGATATCCGTGGCGTCTCCGGTAACGGCTCAGCGACCGGATTCAACTCCTTTGGTGGTGGCTCCAAAGCCCGTGTTTCACGGCTGGTTGATGGCGTGGCGGAACCCTTTGTAGCCGATCTGACCGGTGATACCGGCCTCTGGGATGTGGAGCAGATTGAGGTCTACCGTGGCCCGCAATCGACCACCAATGGCCGCAACAGCATCGGCGGCAGTATCTACATCAAGACGCACAAACCGACTTACGAACTGGAAGGCAAAGCCCGCCTGAGTGCGCGCAATCAGGACCGCCTGATCAACAGCGCCCTCATGCTTAACGCACCGCTGATCGATAACCAGCTGGCATTCCGTATCGCCGCCGAAAAAACCGACGGAGATACCTACAACAAAGGCATCGAGTACGACACCAACCCATCCGCCCACGACCTGAACGAACTCACCGCCTACCGCGTACGCAGCAAGCTGCTGTGGGAACCGGCAGCGGTTGATGGCCTTTCCGCCTTACTCGCGTATGTGACCAGCGAAGAAAAAGGCGATACCGGACGGGAATACTTCACCCTCGCTGACCCATACGACTTTATCCCCGTCACCCAGCGCTATATGGACACCCAGTCCGATACCCTGAGCCTGAATCTGGGCTACACCGTATCCGACGCCGTATCGGTCGACCTGCTGGTTGCCGATACTGATTTCGACTGGGGCTTTGATGAATACCTGGCCAACCCGGCACAACAATCACAGGTAACCATGAAAGAAGAGGACACCAATATCGACGCCCGGGTAAGCATCCGTCCGCAAGGCAACGCCATGAACGGCTTTGTCGGTCTGGCCTATTCCGAACGCCGTCAGGATTTCAACAGCACCGGCGCAACGATATACGGCGGCAAGGACAGCAGCAGCTCCACCTCGCTCTATGGCGAAACCAGCCTGCCAGTGACCCCGCAACTGGAAATAACCCTCGGCGCACGGGTACAGAAAGAAGAGCAGATCAGGGACTTTTCGTTCGCCGGAGGAGCGCAAGCCCGACTTGACCGGGATAAAACCGTATCGCTGCCGAAACTGGCCGTACAATTCGCCAGCAGCGACAGCACAACCCTGTTCGCCAGTGCGCGCAAAGGCTACAACCAGGGCGGCGGAGCCTTTGATATCCTCGGTAACGAGTATTACTACTTTGATGAAGAATACGTAACCGCCTACGAAATGGGCAGCCGCAGCACCCTGCTGAACGGCAACCTGAACCTGTCGGTTAACCTGTTCCACAATACCTACGATGGATTCCAGGCATTAAGCTCAGACCGCAAAATCAAGAACCTCAACGAAGCCGTTACCTACGGAGCCGAAATAGAAGCCCGCCTGTTTGTTTCCAGCGCCCTGCAACTGCGCAGCGGCCTCGGCCTGCTGGAGTCAGACATCACCGACGCCGCCGATGAATACCCTGAAGCTGATGGCAACCGCCTGAATTCTGCTCCCGGCATCACCGCCAGTATGGGTGGCCGCTACTGGCTGACCCATGCACTGAATGTCGACCTGTCCGCCAACTATGTGGGTGAATACTTCGGTGATTTTCTGAACACCAAAGAGCGTAAAGCCGGTGACTACATCACCGCCCGTCTCAGCACCACGTACGAACAGGGCGACTGGCTGCTGTCAGCCTTCGTCAACAACCTGACCAACGAAGAAGCCCTGCTGTCACGCGAGCCGGTATCCCCGCGCTCTCCTGAAGGCTCGGCATCCATCGTTGATCCACGCACCCTCGGTGCCTCGGTGACTTACAGCTTCTGAGTTAACCACTCACTGTCAGTGACAATAAAAAGGGCCCGATGCGAATCGGGCCCTTTTTTTAGCATGGCTGGTATAACAACAAGGGTTAACCAAAGGCGACAACATCCGGCGTGTCAGTGTGCTCAGCAAGCCAGGTATCATAATTAGCCTGCAGATTAATCCAAACAGCAACGCCAGACCCTGTTGCAGCAGCAATGCGCTGTGCCAGATCAAGCGAGCAGGGGACGTGACCATTACTGAAATTCGTCAGATGCTTACGTGATACTCCCAGTCGACGAGCAGCTTCTGTGATGCTCAGCTCATATCCCTCTAACACTTGCCGTTTAAAGACCAGGCCTGGGTGTGAGGGTTTGAATCTGGGTTTCAGAACATTACTAACGTTAGTCATTATTTCACTGCCTCGTTATGCTTTCCGTGGTAATCGCAATAGTCCACAAGAATGGCACCATCATCTTCAACCTGAAAAGTAACTCGCCAGTTGCCATTGACCTGAATGGTAAAGACACACGCTCCACTTCCTTTCTTTTCTTCTAAGGATCGGAAAATTGCTTTCAGATCCTTAGGATGATGGGAGGCATGCATCGCTGACAAAATGTCTCCGATTTTATCAACATGATCCGGTTTAACTTTGCTGAAATCACCGTCCCTGTATTTTTTCAGGGCTTTACTTTTAAAGCTCTTTATCGCCATCTAAAGCTCTTTATCGCCATCCAACATCCTTATTGCATGCAATAGCAACCTAATAGGTTACACCTTCAAATAAAAGTTCGTTTCTTTTGTCACGCACTCAGCTTATTCACCGCATTTTTCTTTTTCAGATGGATCAGAATCTGGCTGATGGCCGCCGGGGTAATGCCCGATATGCGTGACGCCACGCCGAGGGTTTCCGGTTGCAGGGTGCGCAGTTTTTGTTTCACTTCGTTCGACAGGCCGCCCATGGCGTCGTAGTCGAGGTCGGCTGGCAGTCGGGTGTTTTCATAGCGGCGCAGCTGTTCGATTTCGTCCAGCTGACGGGCAATGTAGCCGTCGTACTTGGCCTGAATTTCAACCTGTTCGGCGACCTGCGGGTCCGCCACCGGCTCACCTTTCAGACCAGCCACATCGTTGTATTCCAGCCCCGGACGCTTGAGCAGATCGTGCAGGCTGTATTCGCGCACGAACTTCGCTTCGCCTTTGGCTTCCAGCGCGGCCGCTTCGGCACTGCCGGGCTGAATCCAGGTGGTTTTCAGGCGTTGCGCTTCCTGTTCAATACTCTCGCGCTTGGTGCTGAAGGCGGCCCAGCGTTCGTCATCGACCAGACCCAGTTCACGGCCCACTGCGGTCAGGCGCAGGTCGGCGTTGTCTTCACGCAGCACCAAGCGGTATTCCGCGCGGCTGGTGAACATGCGGTACGGTTCTTTGGTGCCCATGGTGATCAGGTCGTCGACCAGTACGCCGATGTACGACTGATCGCGGCGCGGAACCCAGGCGTCTTTTTCCAGCGCGCGCAGGGCGGCGTTGGTACCGGCCAGCAGGCCCTGTGCCCCGGCTTCTTCGTAACCGGTGGTGCCGTTGATCTGTCCGGCGAAGAACAGGTTATTCACGAACCGGGTTTCAAGGCTGTGCTTCAGATCCTGCGGATCGAAGTAATCGTATTCGATGGCGTAACCGGGGCGGGTGACGTGGGCATTCTCAAAACCACGGATGCTGTGGATAAGATCCAGCTGCACATCAAACGGCAGACTGGTGGAGATGCCGTTCGGGTACAGTTCGTTGCTGTTCAGGCCTTCCGGCTCTACAAACACCTGATGGCTGGTTTTGTCAGCGAAGCGGGTGATCTTGTCTTCAATCGACGGGCAGTAACGCGGGCCGATGCCTTCGATCACACCGGCATACATCGGTGAGCGGTCGAGGTTATTGCGGATAATCTCGTGGGTACGTTCGTTGGTGTGGGTGATATAACAATTCACCTGCTGCGGATGCTCATCCACCGAGCCCATAAACGACATCACCGGCAGCGGCGCGTCACCGGGCTGTACCTGCATCACCGAGAAATCGACACTGCGCGCGTCGATACGCGCCGGGGTGCCGGTTTTCAGGCGGCCAACGTTAAACGGCATTTCACGCAGACGCTTCGACAGGGCAATTGACGGTGGATCACCGGCACGGCCACCGCTGTGGTTTTCCATACCGATGTGGATCAGTCCGCCGAGGAAGGTACCGGCGGTCAGCACCACACAGGTCGCGTGAATGCGCATGTTGGTGTTGGTGACCACGCCACAGACGGTAGAGCCAACGCCATCCCCCTGAGTAATCAGGTCATCACAGGCGGCCTGAAAAATATCCAGATTGGGCTGGTTTTCCACAATATGACGGATGGCCGAGCGGTACAGCGCACGGTCAGCCTGGGCGCGGGTCGCACGCACGGCCGGGCCTTTGCGGCTGTTAAGAATGCGGAACTGGATACCGGCTTTGTCGGTGGCGCGCGCCATGGCACCGCCAAGGGCATCGATTTCTTTAACCAGATGGCTCTTGCCAATCCCGCCGATGGCCGGGTTGCACGACATCACACCGACGGTATCGGTGTTGTGGGTCAGCAGCAGGGTTTTGCAGCCGGTACGCGCCGCTGCCAGTGCAGCCTCCGTACCGGCATGGCCACCGCCAACCACAATGACGTCATAACGCACGGGATAATCCACAAGCCACCTCAGAATTGTTCGTTTAACAGGAATCGGGAAAAAAGGGCGCGAAGTATACCAGCCTTATGCGCTGAACGGCAGTGGGTTGAATGAAATTTAACCAGTGGATTTATACACTTTATCCACATCGGTAAAACGTCTGTTAGTCAAATTTAGTCACTGCTGTGATTTTTTGGTCTTATCCCTTTAAAAACAAGGTACTAGAAAGTGCACAACACTGTTGATAATTGTGGGTAACTTTATCCTCAGAATAAACAGCGAACATTATCCCGCCAAGAGTCCCAGCTTATACGGATGTTTGTTACGCGATAATCACAGGGTTATACACAGGATGGGGAAGAACCGCGCAGCCACCGGGGGTGGCTGCGGTGAGGGCATCAGGGGGTGGCCGGGTCCGCTTCCGGAGTATCTGGCTCAGCGTCAGGATCCTCCGGGGTTTCCACCGGTGTGCTGCTGACCGGGGCGGTGAAGGTCATAAACAGCAGGTCGGTATCTTTGCGCACATACATTTCCAGCTCGGAGTCGCTGTTGATGACCGCATAACCGCTGGCGTTGGTCTGGTTAAACGCCGGGCAGTTTTTACGCTCTCGCAGGGCAACCGCATAGAGTGCGACGTTTTTATCCAGCAGGGTGATATCACCTTCAAACGTGCAGCCACTGCTGCCGGTGCCGATGCCTTTAAACGATGCCTTGTTGCTTTGTGGCTGAACATAAAGCTCGTAGCCGGTGGCCGTCCATTTTCCGGCCAGCAACGCTAGGGCAGAGTTATTCGGCCAGATGCCATCATCGGTCAGAACAAAGCTTCCGGTGGCGGTGGCGTTTTCGAAATCGCCGACCAGCTGCGGTGATGTCCCCACGGTGTACAGCAGACCATTGAGGCTGTAATCCTGATTCAGGCCATCAGCCACAAACTGTTTGGCGGCGGTATCGTTCTGCGACAGGGCATAGCTGGTCAGGGCCAGCGTGACCGTGCCGTTATCGCTGTTCAGCAATGCCGTACCATAGTAACCCCGGCTTTCATCGAGGCCGTAAACGTTACCGTTATAGATCAGCACCCGCAGCGCACCGGCCTGATCAAACTGACCATCCCATAGGCCATTCAGCGCAAGCGTCGGATCAGTAACCGTCACTCCCTGCTCATTGGTGACCTTGTCTTTGTCTTCTTCGGCAATGCATCCCGCCAATAATGTGGTGGCTATCGCCAGAGCTGCTGCACGCACGGTGTTCTCCTGCCTGATTACGAGTCTATAAGCATAGCAATCGGCCACCGGGGCGCTGGCTTGAGGATATTTTTGTTAGGGTCTGGTAACACGAATGAAACGGGCCCTGGCAGGCTGTTGATTTTCGTTTTCGAGGCCGTCAATGCAAGGCAAAAACCGACGAAAAAGCGCAGTTTACAGGTCGTAAATGAGCATTTTGGGTCGGTTTTTAACACGGCAGTGGCAACGCAGATAGAAAATCAACAGCCTGCTAGGGCACCTCTGAATAATTCTGTACCCGCTGGGCCAGCAGGCTGAAAACGGTGTCGGCGTGCGAGATGGACAGCGTCTGACCGGCATCGGGGATTTCGTGCAGTTGCAGGGCCGGGTTCAGCACTTGCAGAGTGCGTACGAAATCCGGCGGGGTGGTGCCGTTACGCCCCCCCATAATGCCTTCGAAGGGTATGACCACCTGCCGCACCAGTTCGTCCCAGGCGGTGGTGGTTTGTTGTACATCCAGCTCCAGCCCGGCACCGTTCTGGCTGTAATTGAAGCTGTATGTACTGAGTGTGCCCTGACGGCTGCTGTTGGCGTACAGCACCTCCAGTTCGTGCGGGGCATCGGCAAAAATGGCGTCTACCCAGCGCTCCGGCCCCAGCTGGCGTACCTGAACCATGCTGAGGCGGATCATCATGCGCAGCAGCCAGTGAGCGTTGCGCGCGGCCCACAGCAACATGCGCTGTTGTCTGGGTACGCCCTGTAAATCCACGCCGGGTTTGAAATGTCCGGATGGCGATACCGCCAGCACACCGGCGAAGGTGTCCGGGTGCTGTACCGCCAGCGCCAGCGCGGGAATCAACCCGGCCTCATGCGCCAGCAGGTAAGCCCGCTCAATGCCCTGTTGTTGCATCAGCGCCATGCAGTCCTGCACCTGATTCTGCAGCGGGTCCTGACCCGCAGAGGCGGGCTGCGTACGGCCATAACCGGGGCGCTCGGGAATGTAGACGTTCAGGCCATATTGATGCGCCAGTTCGCGGTCGCGTTCGAATTCACCCGCGCCGAAAAACGGCCCGTGCAGCAGCAGTACCGGAAAACCCTGCGGATCGCCATAACGCCGCCAGCCCACCAGCCGGTGGTCGCGGATAAACTCGCCCAGCTCCAGCGGATAGGAGGATATCTGCCCCGGCTGCGTATGCTGAGGTAGCTGCCCGGCGGTACGGTTGGCAATGGCGGCGCCAAGAGAAACCACCTGATTCTGGCGATTGGTGTTCAGTTTCTGCATCAGCGACTTGATCTGCTGACGCACGGTACCCAGGGCGCGAACGCGCTGCTCGCTGATTTCTTCGGCGGTCATGCCTTGGGCCAGACAGGCCAGAATATCGCGCTCCGAGGGTGTTAATCCGAACAACTCCTGTAAAGCCTTATCAACGGATTCCGGCCAGCGGCATTCCAGCGATTGCAGCAGAAATACCCGGTGCGGCGCATGATAGGTGGCGGTCAGAATCAGTGGTGTGGCAGAAGCGGCGGTGGTGGTTTGCAGCAGTGTCGGACCACGGTGAGCAAATATGCGTTTCTGGAAAGCATCGAAATCCGCCGCGCTGATGCCCAGACGCACGTGGTTGTCGCCTTCCATGGAATGAAACAGCTCTGCTGCGCCCTGATTCTGCGCCAGAATCACCCCGGCCTCCGTCAGCACCAGCGTGGGTGCCGTTTCTTCCTTCACCAGACTGTACAACTGATCGTTCAGGGCGGCATGACGCTCCACATCGCTGAGCAGCAGCGCCAGCTCCATGGAGATTTCCATGTTCAGCAATTGGCCGCTGCGGGCAACTGGCTCCAGATAGCTCAGCAGCGCATCGTAATCCTGCTGATTCTGAATAACCGATAACACCATGGCGCGCAGCATTTGCGCGTCGGGAAGTATACTGCTGAAGCTTTCTGACATCCCACTCACTGCTCGTTTTGTCCATTCTGGTCCGCTACAGGAGGTGCATTTTATACCAGATTGGATATGGGCGTAGCGCACCCCGCCGCCAACAATAACGCCATTGATCGGAACGTTCCGGACAAGAAATCAATTCAAAGGATGTGCGTTATGGCAATTCAGCTGCAAAAACAATTGGTGGCCGCTCTGCTGGCGGCAACTCTCGCCGCCTGTGGTGGCGGATCAGGCGGTGGTGATACTGGCGGTGGCAACACTGACGGTGGAAACATACCGGCGGCGGCCAAACTGGACGGATGGAACAGCTAGGACGGCGACATCACCGAAG
>JAJOJJ010000020.1 GCA_021208685.1 Saccharospirillaceae bacterium | reverse complement strand
CGATGAGCCGCGCGGCCAGTAAATATCAAGGTTTCAAGGGTAACGGCCCAGAAAGCGCGAAGCTGGGGTCGGCCCGCCGGCAAGGGGATAAGTTCCCCTGGGAGGCAACAGGCCTTGATGTTAAAAAATACGTTTTTTGTCCGCTATGGTTCTGATTAAAAACTGTGGGACAGCAGTGGCCAATGGCTGCGTTTTTTTATGGCAGCCCAACGCCGGAACAGAACGGATACACACTATCAGTACCGCAGCGTTCTGATCACCCCGGAACAAGACTCTGATGGTAGCCATATGTCACATTGAACGTGTTAAACGCCAAACAGCACTGACAGTAGGCGGCTGCCTGAGCTATGATTGCATTGCTTAGCGGCCGGATACTCCTATGAATATTACTCCCTGCTTTAACCTCAAACTGCGCCAGGCCGATCGGGTTCTGACCAGCTACTACGACAACAGCCTGCGCGATCTGGGCATTACCATTGCTCAGTTCTCTGTTCTGCGCGTGCTGTCGTTTCTTAAAAACCCTTCTCAAAAAGAGCTGCAGGAAGTTCTGGTGCTTCAGCAAACCACCCTGACGCGCAATCTGAAACCACTGATCCGCAGCGGCTATGTGCAGACCAGCCCCAGCCCTGATGATGGCCGGGTGACGCTGGTATCGCTGACTGACGAAGGTAAAGCTCTGTTTAATAAAGCAAAAATTCGCTGGAAGCAGGCACAGAGCGGTATTTCCCAACACCTCGGAGACGAGCTTTCTGCACAGTTACTGCAAGTTGCCGACGCCATCCTCACCCTGCGCAGTTAAAAAAAATTTGCCATTTGCATGCATATACATTTACATATAGATGCATATACATCCAATGAGGGCGACGTATGAATACCTGCAGGGAAAAACACTGGCTGCTGCCAGCCGTGAGAAGTGGCATTCAGGCGGGTGTTAATTACCCGAAAACCATTCTGTTTGCTGGCATTCTGTTAATGGCACTATTGATAACCGGCCTCGGACAACTGCATAAAGACACCCGCGCCGATGCCTTTCTCGAAGCCGGTAATCCGGCGCTGGTGTATAAAAATAAGGTGCGGGACATTTTTGGTTTAAGCGATCCGCTGATCGTCGCCATATACGACCGCTCAGCAGAAGGCATTTACCGCAAACAGACTCTGGATCTGATCGGGCAGCTGACCGACCAGTTAAATGCTCTGCCGATGATTAATACGGCACGGACGATCAGTCTGGCCAGCGAAAAAAATATCCGCGCGTCAACCGACGGGATGGATGTTGCACCATTCTACGATCTTCGCTCCGGAGGCGATGGTGCGGCTTTACGTCAGGCGATAGAAGACTTTCCTCTGTACCACGGCATGCTGGTTTCTGACGACGGTGCAATGAGTATGATCGTGCTGGAATTGTATAATGACAGCCAGGCGGAAAGCGCTTATAGCGCCATTAATCGGTTACTGAAAGAAATCAACGTACCAGCAGATATCGAACTGCATGTTGCCGGTGAAGGTGCCGTTCTTGGCTATCTGGGCCACTATATTGATCACGATGCCAGCCGCCTGAATCCGCTCGCCGGATTCATTATTACCATGATGCTGATCGTTGCATTCCGCCGTTTATTACCGGCCCTGCTGGGTAATCTGGTCATTGCCGCCACGGTCCTGATGACCCTGGGTTTTATGGCTTACTGCGGTGTGCCATTTTTTGTTATCACCAATGCTATGCCGGTGATTTTAATTGGTATGGCTGTCGCCGATTCGATTCATATTTTCAGCCACTATTACGAAATGCAGGCGCGTCATCCGGATTGGTCGCTGCGGGCCTGTATCCGCGAGGCGGTTACCGTTATGGCACGACCGGTAACGCTGACTTCACTGACCACCATTGCCGGATTTCTTGGCCTGTACGCGTCATCTTATATGCCACCCTTTGAATACTTTGGTTTATTCACCGCCTTCGGCGTGCTGGTTGCCTGGTTTTATTCGCTCTTTGTTTTACCGGCCTGCATTACCTTACTGAAACCCAGAGTCAGCCAGCGCTGGATTCGCCTTGAACAGAACAGCCAGCAGGATACCTTTGCCCGCCTGATGACTTATGTCGGTGGAATCTGTGTGCGCCATCCGCGCGCCACACTGTCATTATTTGCGCTGCTCAGCATCAGCGGTGCCCTGCTGGCCACCCAGATTCAGGTAAACGAAAACCGTCTTAATACCTTCCATCCCAGCGAAGCAATTTATCAGGCTGACAAGGTCATTAATCAGCATCTTGAAGGTACCAATACGCTGGATATTGTGATTACCAGCAGCCGTAACGAAGGGATTTTTTCACCGCAGGTGCTGAATGCCATGGAAGCCCTGCAGGCCTACGCGGAAACCCTGCCGCATGTGAATGGCTCATCGTCGGTGGTGGATTATTTAAAGCAGATGAATAAATCCCTGAACGAAGGCCAGAGCGATGCTTACCGTCTGCCGCAGGATGCCGATCTGATTGCGCAGTATTTTCTGCTCTACTCGGCCAGTTCTGATCCGGCTGATTTTTCTGAAGAGATTGACTATGACTACCGTCTGGCCAATATCCGTCTGAACCTCGACAGTGCTGATTTTATTGCGACAAAACCGGTGATTGAAGCCCTTCAGCAATACATCGACCAGCACTTTAACAATGCCGTCACGGATGATCCGGTTACTGCCAGCCTCAGTGGCCGTGTTAATGTGAATTACCACTGGATTAAAGATCTGGGTGTCAGCCATTTTTACAGTGTGGTTATTTCGCTGCTCTGCGTCTTTCTGGTATCCGCGCTGTTATTCCGTTCCTGGACCGCCGGTCTGCTCGCAACCCTGCCGGTAATCGGTTCCATTCTTACGGTTTATGCAGCAATGGCATTGCTGGGGATTAATCTTGGTATAGGCACCTCCATGTTTGCCTCGGTAGCCATTGGTCTGGGGATCGATTTTGCTATTCATACCCTCGAACGCCTGAAAACCCTGGTGGCCAACGGATTAAAAGGCAGCGGATTGTTCACGGAATTGTTCCGCTCCACAGGCCGGGCACTGCTGTTTAATTATCTGGCCATTGCCTTTGGTTTTGGCGTACTGATCAGTTCACAGGTTGTACCACTGACTCACTTTGGCACGATTGTGGTGTTGTCGGTCAGTATGAGTTTTATCGCCGCCATGACCCTGTTACCGGCACTGATTGTATTGTGGCAGCCACCTTTTATTTTCGGCGATAAAAAAACCACAGAAGATCATGCAATCCCTGCCGAACAACACACGGCTGGCCGTACTGTACTGACACTGTTAGTCACCACAGGTCTGGGCACGGCAGCCTTGTACGGAGCACTCTTGTATGCGGCAGTGCACAGCCAGACACTGCGGGCAGAAGAAGCTGTTCATACGGAAACACTGGCGACACTCAGTGCCGACAATATTGCACAGCGGGTAAACGCCTTAGATGACGGTCAGCACGTCAGCAGCCAGCTGAGCATGTTGCTGACCGACAGCCATGGCAAGGAACGACGCCGCGAAACACTCTCCTACCGCAAGTATTTTGGTGTCGATAAAAAAACCGTATTTTTCTATCAATCACCGGCCAATGTTAAAGACACGGCGTTTCTGACGTTCGATTATGCCGCCGGGAATAAGGAGGATGATCAGTGGCTGTATCTTCCGGCGCTGCGTAAGGTGCGGAGAATATCAGCATCTGACCGGGGCGATTATTTTATGGGTACCGATTTTACCTATGAAGATATTAAGCAGAATGGTCGCATCAGTATTGCTGACTATCAGCTGCAACGCCTGCCAGACGATGATGGAAAACTGGTGCTAAAAGCCATCCCAAAAACGGCTGCTATTGCTCAGGAACTGGGGTATGGCGAAGTCACCTTTTATATTGATCCGAAAAACTGGATCGTAATTAAAAGCGAATACCTGGACAGCAAACAGGTGCCGCTGAAAACCATTTATGTGATGGATATCCGTATGATTGATGGCATCTGGACCCGTCATCAGCTGCTGGCCGAAAACCATATCAGCGGTCACCGTTCGTTATTTATCTTTTCTGCCGTCGATTACCAACAGGATGTGGCCGACCACCTGTTTACCCAGAATACCCTGCGCCGGGGGCTGTAAATGAAAATCCGACAGCAGCTCCGCCAGCAACATCGACAGCAACATTGGCTAAGCGCCGGTGCTGTCACCCTGATTTTGCTGAGCAGTGCGGTGCACAGCGACTTCAGCTCCGAATTACGTTCGGAGCTGGCCTGGAGTGATGCGCCGGCGGCACTGAGCAAAGCCGAACTACAGCTGCACAATGAGTGGCAATACCGCACCGCGGATGCGTCGTTTAATGTACAACCGCGTCTGCGTGCTGATTTTGCTGACACCCTGTACGCAGAGCAGCCCATCAGCCGGGCGGATAATTATCCGGCAGGCAGTCTGCATAGCAGCGGCCCACTGGCACAGTGGGATAACGTACGTTTTGATATTGCCGAAGCCTATGCCGACCATACGGTTTACGGCGTGTCACTGCGCAGTGGTAAACAACAGGTTGTCTGGGGTCAGGCCGACGGGCTTCGGGTGCTGGATATTATTAACCCGCAGGATCTGCGGGAATTTAATCTGCCCGATGCCGAAGACTCACGCATCGCTACCTGGATGTTTAATGCGCATATTCCTCTGCCCAATGAACAGTCTCTGCAATGGTTAATTATTCCCGACTTAACCTTCAGTGAACTGGCCGAACCGGGCACAGCGTTCGCTATTACCAGCCCCGAGCTGGCTCCGCAGCCGGTCGACGGTGCAGCGGTTAACCGCCTGCCAAGCCGCAGACCGGAGGGCCGTGACTGGGAGCATGGATTGCGCTGGAGTGCCTTTCTGACCGGTTGGGATATCAGCGCCAGCTATTTTAATTTTTACCACGATACCCCCGTTATTTACCGCACATTAAATACGGGCGGCAGTAATGTTCAGGTGGATGTGGAAGCCGTGTACCGCCGCAGCCATCTGCTTGGTCTGAGCGCCAGCACCGCAATCAGCAGCGTGGTGCTGCGTCTGGAAGCCGGACATACCAGCCGGGCATTTTTTCTGCGCGACGATCTGCAAAGTAACGGCATTAGCGAAAGCCCGGAACTGGCAACCGTAACGGCACTGGATTATCAGGCTCCGGCGGATGTATTGGTCAGCTACCAGTTTTATCAGAGCCGCATTCTTGCTTACCAGCCGCACATCATCCGCCGCGAAATCAGCACCCGCCACACCCTGCTGCTGAAAAAAAACTTACTCAACGACACTCTTGAGCTGAGCTTGTTTGCTTTGTTTAACCGCGATTACAACGATGGCCAATTGCGCAGCAAAGTCAGCTATCAGCTGAATGACCGCTGGTCACTGTGGAGCGGTGCCGATTATTTTTTTGGCGACCACGCCGGGCCATTCGGACAGTTCTCTTCTTCCAGCCGGTTTCTGATCGGCTGGCAAAATACCTTTTAAGGAATAAGCGATGAACGCAATAACACTATTACGCTTTAAGAATTCACTGCTGGGACGCCTGCTGCCAACCCGGATTGCCGAGCAACATGCACAGCTATTTTTAACGCCCCGCTATTTCCCGCCAAAAGACTGGGAAATACAGACCGAGAAACAGGCTCAGCGTCTGACCTTTGCAGAAAATCTCAGTGCTCTGCGCTGGGCCGGCAGTGGTCCGCGCATTTTATTAATGCACGGCTGGGAAAGCCGGGCGACACATATGGCGATTATTGCCAATGCTCTGGTAACCCAGGGGTTTGATGTCTTCGCTATTGATGCACCACGCCATGGCCAATCCGGCGGAAATAAAAGTAACCCAATGGAATTTGCCCGTGCCATTGTCGAAGCCGACATTGCATTCGGCCCCTTTTACGGTGCGCTCGGCCATTCCATGGGGGGAGCGGCGCTGGCCATTGCCTGCGAACAGGGAATGCAGATTCAGCGCTGCGTACTGATTTCCGCTCCCGCCTGCTTGCAGGATGTATTACAGGGCTTTGCCCGCTTTATGGGACTGCCGGCAACCTGCACCCGATATTTTATCGCCCGGATTGAAGCGGAAGTGGGTCGTCCGGCAAAAGAGCTGAACAGCGGCCAGCTACTGAGCCTGACGCCGAAACCGGCGTTACTGATTCATGCGCCGGACGACCGTGAAATTCCTGCCAGTGCCGTTCACAGCATTCGCCGCTATCTGAAGGATGCCGATATTCTGCAGCCTCCGGCACTGGGCCACCGGAAAATCATCCGCGACAGCATTGTCGCTGAACGGATACATACATTTTTCAGTGCAGGGTTATCACCAGACCACGCAGGCTGACGGCTGTTACGGGAAGAGAATGGGGTAACAAAGAGCTGAAACGGCAACGTACCCTGTACGCTGCCGCATTCACATCAGGCCGTTTCTGTCTGAATAAAGCGGCGCATATGGAAAATACCAAAAATAAAAATCTGTACGGCATCCGCCACAGGATTCGCGCTCTTATGCTTCAGCGCCATCCAGAAATACGCGGTTTCCAGCACATGAATACCTGCGACCACCAGAGCGATGGTTGGCAACCAGCCGAGCAGTCCGTCCCAGCCCTGCAATGCAGCCACCGCCGACAAAACCCAGAACAGCACGGTTGCGGCTTTATTCAGAAGAATAAACATAGATACCTCGTTTTAATTGGATTGTTATTGTGGTTATCAGAGCACCAAGCTTGCACTGCAGTATTGAATTTGCACAGGTGCAAATACGACAGCCTGCGGCCCCGTAAAGCCGGACAACACTCAGTGATTGGCAGAAGAAGGCGTCAGCGCTAATGGTGCAATATGCGGGCAGCGCGGCGGCAGCGACGGAAATTCTTTATTAAGCCGCTGCACCAAAGCCTGTACTCTGGGATTACGGACAAACTGAAAACCCATCGGCGCACAACCATAAATCTTTTCGGAAAACGTCAGCGGCAATGCCTGTAAAGCGGGCTGAGCGGCCAGATACCACTGCGCCACATCGCGACCGATAATCAGGGCGCGGGCGGTTTCAGCCTGACTCAGCAGCAGCGTATTCAGCATGTCCTGCTCAGTCAGTTTGTCGAGCCGGATCAGGCTGCCATTGGCGAACGCCGGTTGCAGCAACGGATAGACATACCCCAGATGGGTGATGATCTCGCCGCCCAACAGGCCGTCACCCTGCTCCGGGTTGAACGGCTGATCGTTGCGGTAAACCAGTACGTCCTCCAGCCGGACCATCAGATTGCTCCACAGATAATCATCCGGATTTTCGGTCCAGTCCGGCGATTCCATGCGGCCATCAATGTTGCCGGACTCAAGCATATGATGAGATCGCAGCTCCGGCAGCAGCACAAATTCCAGCGCAATGCCGGCTCGTTGCGCCGCCTGACGCAAAGGTTCAATCAACGACCCTTGCGGTTCGCCATCCTGCAGCACCACATAAGGCGGGTAGCCGTCATCCGGCACGGACAGGCGCAGTGTGCCGGCAACCTCCGTTCCGGTAACGTCTGTCGCCAGAGCGGCAATGGCCAACGTCAGCCAATACCGCATCCGTGCGGACAATGCCCGCTTAATCGGTGCCAAACCTATGCATTCAAACACGCCATTCTCCGCACTTGTCCATTTTATCAGTTTACCTTATATCGGCCCTCCGTGGCGGCCAAATGCCGATACAGCGCAAGACTTTCACGACCTGCATCGTTAAAATGTCCGCCCATCTACAGGTCGTCAGCGGGAGAAGGTTCGCATGTCCGAGGAAAAAACCACGCATTTTGGCTACAAAACCGTCGCCACCGAACAAAAGCAGGCCATGGTTGCTGATGTTTTCCACTCGGTGGCCGCCAAGTACGACCTGATGAACGACCTGATGTCGTTCGGTGTTCACCGCCTGTGGAAGCGCATCACCATCGACATGTCGGGCGTACGTCCGGGGGATCAGGTGCTCGATCTGGCCGGAGGCACCGGCGATCTGACCAAAAAATTTGCCAAAATCGTTGGCCCGCAGGGCAAAGTGGTGCTGGCCGATATCAACTCTTCCATGCTCAACGTTGGCCGTGATCGCCTGACCGATCAGGGTTATGTCGGCAATATCGAATACGTGCAGGCCAACGCTGAATGCCTGCCATTCGAAGACAACAGCTTTGATGTCATTACCATTGCTTTCGGCCTGCGTAACGTCACCGATAAAGATGCCGCACTGCGCTCCATGACCCGCGTGCTGAAACCGGGCGGTCGTCTGCTGGTGCTGGAATTTTCCAAACCGACCAACCCGCTGATGAGCAAAGCCTACGACCTGTATTCGTTCACCGCCCTGCCATTGATGGGCAAGCTGGTCACCAACGATGCCGAAAGCTACAAATATCTGGCGGAATCCATCCGTATGCACCCCGATCAGGAAACCCTGAAAGGCATGATGGAAAACGCCGGCTTAGTGCGTTGCAGCTTCCACAATATGACCAGCGGCGTGGTGGCTCTGCACCGCGGCATCAAACCCTGATGCTGCGTCAGTTACCGGCGGAATTATTGCAGGCGGCCTGCATACCCTTCGAGGCCGCCATCAATCATGTGCTGCGCTACGACCCGGCGGCATTAAACTCGCTGAGTCGCCAGCAGGGCCGTTTGCTGTGCGTGCGCATCAACGAGCTCAACCCGGTGCTGATCCGCATCGTTGATAGCGGCATTGTGCTCAGCCTCGCTCACAGCCACAGCACGAACAACAACCGCGAACTGGGTGCCGATGCCACGCTCAGTGGTTCCGCCGCCGATTTCTTTGCTCTGGCCCGCGCCCGCGACAAAGCCCACGCCCTGATCAGCAGTGCCATTGATATGGACGGCGACAGCGAATTTGCCCTGTCACTGACCCGCGTTGCACAAAATCTTGATGTGGACTGGGAAGCCCTGATCACACCACTGACCGGCGGCCTGCTGGCGCATCAGCTGGGTAAGGGTCTGCGCGGCATACTCGGCTGGGGCAAAACCAGCGCACCGGCTTACCGCAATGCCGTTAAAGAATATCTCGAAGATGAAGCGCAACTGCTGACACCGGAACCGCTGGCGGCACAGTTTGCCGACGAAGTCGATCAGCTGCGCTTAGCGACCGACCGTCTGGAAGCGCGCACCCTTCGCTTAGAAGCAGGCATGCAGCTGAGCAACTCGCTGAACAACCCGCTCCCCCCTTCTCTGCCCAAGGAATAATATCGTCGTGGCGAACCTCTGGCGTCTGTGGAAAATTCTGTTTGTATTTACCCGCTACCGGCTCGACAGCCTGGTGCCGACCGAACAACTGCCGCTGTCACTGCGCATCGCCCTGTGGCTGGCTCCCTGGCGTTTAAATCCGGTGCCGTCGCGCCTCAACCGTGGCGAACGCCTGCGTCTGGCACTGGAAGCCTTAGGCCCGATTTTTATTAAATTCGGCCAGATTTTATCCACCCGCCCAGACCTGATTCCCGATGATATTGTTAAAGAATTAAAACGCCTGCAGGACGACGTTCCGCCCTTCGCCAGCGACAAAGCCATGGCTCTGATTGAAGATCAGCTGGGACAGAAAATCAGCGCGCTGTTTGCCGAGTTTTCGGTTCAGCCGCTGGCCTCAGCGTCGATCGCACAGGTGCATGCCGCACGCCTGTTCGATGCCAATGGCAACGCCGGTCAGGAAGTGGTGGTAAAAGTCGTCCGTCCGGGAATCGAACACACCATTGAGCGCGATCTGCAGTTGCTGGAAACCATGGCTCGCCTGCTGGTGAAATACTCTGAAGATGGCCGCCGTTTAAAACCACTGGAAGTGGTCGAGGATTATCGCCATACCATTTACGGCGAACTTAATTTACAGATAGAAGCTTCTAACGCCACCCAGCTGAAGCGTAATTTTATTAACTCTGAACTGCTCTATATGCCAGAAGTATTCTGGGAATACAGCCGCAGTAAAGTGATGGTGAGCGAACGTATTTACGGCATTCCTGTGGCCGACATTGATGCCCTGAAAGCTCAGGGCACCGATATGAAACTGCTGGCCGAGCGTGGTGTGGAAATTTTTTTCACTCAGGTATTCCGCGACAGTTTTTTTCATGCCGATATGCACCCCGGCAATATTTTTGTCTCACGCCATAACCCCAAGGCACCCCAATATATTGCTATCGACTGCGGTATTGTCGGCAGCCTGACGGAAGAAGATCAGCACTATCTGGCAATGAACCTGCTGGCGTTTTTCAATCAGGATTATCATCAGGTGGCGCAACTGCATATCGATTCCGGCTGGGTCCCGGCCACCACCAAAGTGCATGAATTTTCTGCCGCCATCCGCAGCGTATGCGAACCCATATTCGATAAACCACTGGCCGAAATTTCCTTTGGTCAGGTACTGATTCAGCTATTCAGCACCGCGCGCCGCTTTAATATGGAAGTGCAACCGCAGCTGGTTTTACTGCAGAAAACCCTGCTCAACATCGAAGGCCTTGGCCGTCAGCTGTATCCGCAGCTGGATTTATGGAGCACCGCCAAACCTTATTTAGAACGCTGGATGCGCGAGCGCTTTGGCCCCAAAGCCGCGTTTAAAGAACTTAAACGCCAGCTGCCGGGCTGGATTGAAAAAGCGCCGCAAATTCCCGGACTGATACACGGTGCACTGAGCCGCCTGAATCATATGGACGAAAATCAGCAGGCACTGCAGAAAGAAATTGCCGCCCTGCGTCAGGAACTGGCCGCGCAGAAAGTACAGAAACGCCAGCAGGCACTGGCAACCCTCGCCGTTGGCAGTGGTTTATTTACCTGGTGGCAGGCCTTTGCCCTGGGGTTGCCCGAAGTGGTTGGTCTGAGCCTGGCGGGTGCCGGAATGCTATTACTGATTGTGCGCGCCTGAACAGGGCGCCTTCATTTTCGGCTGGCAAACACGGCCAGGCCTCCCCCGCAGAAAGGCTGCAGTCATGTCATATAACCAGATACCTTTCCTCAATAAAAATGGATAGTATCCTGCTTTTAAAGCGCCACGGAATCCCGACAAACTGAATACAGCACTATTATAAATTTTATTATAAAACGTTTTATGAGCAACAAACCCGTCACCGAATGATCGTCCGGTATCCTGGCCGCCTGCGCACGATACTGATACATATAACGTTACGGATAATAAGCGCAGAACCATTTGCAGGATTTTTATAATCCAAAATAAATGGCTCAGTCCATTGAAAGGATGTCACACAGATACTGATTCAAACCATCACCCTGCTGTCAGGCAAACCGGAGCAGCAATCAGCACCATATAAGCCAACCGCCTGATTTACATAAACAAAACACCCAATAAACAGAATATTTATATCGTCTTGCCCCGTTCATGACGGACGTCTACAGTGAATCGGGGTGCGGATCAGGCTGCCTTTATTATTATTTCGGTTACTAATTAATGGCTGATATATACTGGAAAATCAGGTGGAATTCAGATGAAAAATGACGCATACGTTTCGCACCTGATGACATACAGTACATCAACTGACTTTTTATCAACAAGGCCAGCCGATGCAGGGGTAAATGAATGACCGATTATAGCCTGTATTTAATAAGTGCACTTTTTTTTTGCAACAACGGTTTTTTTTATTTTTTACTGCGTCAATTTAAAATCAAAATTACACAATGCAACAGTAAGAGCCGATACGGCCATTACAAAACTAAACAATCAGCTGGAAAATAACCGTGCCCTTCTGCGGGCGGCGGGGGATGGCATTCATGTCATTGATACCGATGGCAATATTGTGATTGCCAACGAAGCCTTTGCGCACATGCTCGGTTACAGCATGACCGAAGCGATGCAACTCAATGTCACTCAATGGGATGTCCGCTGGAGTAAAGAAGAATTAATTGCCAACATCCCTGATCTGCGCGGACGGATAACAACCTTTGAGACGCGCCACAAACGTAAAGATGGCGAAGTTATTGATGTTGAAGTCAATACAGTTGGGGTTGATATTAACGATGTGCCGCTGCTGTTCTGTTCTGCGCGCGATATCACCCGGCGTAAGCGTTCCGAGGCAAGCCTGTTACAGGCAGCCAGTGTGTTTCACCATGCGCAAGAGAGTATCGTCATCACCGATCCCGACGGCAGGGTCAGCGATGTCAATGAGGCCTTTACACGGGTGACGGGTTATTCACGCGACGAGGTTCTTGGCAATTATCCGCCGGTACTCAATGCTGAAAAGAACGGCTCAGGAACGGTAAACCGTATCTGGGAAGAGCTGAAGCAATCCGGTTACTGGAGTGGTGAATCCTGGAACCGTCACCGGAACGGATCGCTTTATGCCGTCCATCTGACCGTCAGTAAAGTCCCGGATAAGGCTGGCGGAACACATGGTTTGGTGGTGATATTTACCGATATCTCAGCATTAAAAGAACAACAATTACTGCTTGAGAAAATGGCGCATCATGATCCTCTGACACAGCTGCCCAACCGGATACTGTTATTTGACCGGTTACAGCTGGCCATTACACAGGCGGTCAGACGAAATAATCTGGTGGCGGTCATTTATCTTGATCTGGATGGATTCAAGCTGGTTAATGATACCTGCGGGCATGATACCGGGGACGCCTTACTGGTTGATGTCTCGCGCAACTTACAGTCTGTATTGCGTGACGGCGATTCCATTGCCCGGATTGGTGGTGATGAATTTGTGGCCGTACTGGCTGACCTTGATTCGGTCAATACCTGCGAGCGGATTCTGCGACGGTTGCTGGAATCGGCATCCGTCAGTGTTGAGTTCAATGAAACCACCCATCAGCTTTCTGTCAGCATGGGGGTGGCGATGTACCCTCAGCACGGTGACAGCGCGGACAATCTTGTGCGTTTGGCCGATCAGGCGATGTATCAGGCGAAACGGGCCGGTAAAAATCGCTACCATTTTTCCGCACCCGTAGCAGGCTGATCCGTCGTCTGATAACGAATCAGTCCAGCATCCCGCTGACCGACAACCACAACACCCGCACAATCAGCGCCAGCAGCACAATCCAGGTCAGCAAGGTGCCATAGTAACGGCCAAAGTGCATACCACCCGCCGCCTGGTTAAAGCCCCAGGCGTGCAAAACACGTGACAGCAGAAAGCCGATACCGCACACATGCAGGAATGCGGCGTAGGCGCCGTTAAGCTCGGCCACCATCAGCAGCAGTAAAACCGGCAACGCAGTCTCCAGTGCATTGGCCTGAGCGCGCATAGCAACAGCAATGGTTTTTTCACCGCCGTCGAGCAGGCCGATTTTGTGTTTAAGGCGAAGGCGCACAACCATATAAGCCAGTGCCAATAACAGCAAAGCGGTTAAAGCAACGTAAAAACCACTGATTAATAACATCGGCATACTCCGTAGTATCTGGTCATTTTTTATTTTATGGTTGTCTGAATCAGGGCCTGTTAACACGCATTAAACCGGCCCCGGCTTTGCCACATTGGGCAAAGCCGCGACCCATGCTAACCTGCGCCGGACGGTAAAAACAAACATTCGCGCTGACCTCTGCCAAACAAGTGCCAACAGGAGTTATCCATGCTGAATAACATTGCCCGCCAAACCCTGCTGATGCTCTGTCTGGGCGCGGTATTCAACAGTAACAGCGTGCGGGCTTTCGAGTTTTCCGGGCATGCACAGGTCTGTGACATGGCGTATCAATTAGTGACACCCGCCACCCGCAGCTGGATTGATCGACAAGTGAAACTGGGCGGCGAGAAGAATTTTGCACGCGCCTGCTCCTGGGCAGACAACGTCCGTGACGAGCGCGCGTTCCGCCATACCAAACCCTGGCACTATATTAATGTGCCGCGCACAGCCACCGCCGTTCGCGCCGGGGATTGCGGTGATAAAGGCTGTGTAGTCCGGGCCATCAGCGATATGCAGCAACGGCTGGATAAAAATATAGATGACTGGCAGGCGTTATTTTTTCTGGCGCATTTTATGGCCGATGTCCATCAGCCCATGCATGTCAGCTTTGCCGACGACCGTGGCGGTAATAAAGCCAGCGTGCGGTTTAACGGAGAAAAATCCAATCTGCATCAACTCTGGGATGGCGATTTACTGGGCAAATTCTCTTATAAAAAGCAAAGCACTCTGGCACTGCAGCACATCTCAGATCAGCAACGCTCAAGCTGGAAGGAAGGCGATATCCTTACCTATGCCAATGAGTCGTTTGCCCTTACCCGGCAGATTTACCAACATTATCAGGCGGAGAAAAAGCCTGTCAGCATTGATGACGCTTATATCCGGCAATTCCGTCCGCTGCTGCAACAACGTCTGCAACAGGCGGCGGTACGTCTGGCTGAAGCCCTGAACGGGATTACAGGCTCCGGTAAAAACAGTGCACTCTCCACAAAACCGCCAATGGCGAATTGACAGATTTATGCCGGGGGGTTTTAGTGGATTCCGGATAAAGATTCCGAAAAAACTCTGTATCAATAAGGATATTACAATGAAACCTGCCCTGCTTATCTCTGCCCTGCTGCCGCTGATCTCCGCCGCCGTGATACCTGCCGCTCAGGCAGACAGTGGCACCCGCACCCTGTGCAGCCACGGCAACCAGACCCGGATTATTGAAGTGAAATACACCGGCGAAGGCCAGATCCCATGCGAAGTACACTACACAAAAGAAACCGGTTCACAGGTGCTGTGGAGCGCACAAACAGAAGGGGGTTACTGCGAGCAGAAAGCCGCTGAATTTATTGAAAAACAACGCGGCTGGGGCTGGGAATGTGAAACCACCGCAGCTGCCGCAGAACAGGCAGACAGCAGCGATATGCCGGAGCAACGCGCTGAAGAAACGGCTGCGAGCGCTGAATAATACTGCGCCCGTCAGAGAGCGCCTCTGAATCATCCGGAGGCACTCTCGCTGCGCAAGCGCAGCGGTTGATCGCTTTTATACCTGAGGCTGTGCGCGTTTCAGAATGGCATAACAGTCGATACCGGCATCCAGTGTGCCGTAGTTAAAGGCACCATTACGCACAATGCGCGAGCGGATAAAAGCATCGGCAATATTGGCGTCGCCCTGCTGAATTAATACGCTGGCCTGCAGGCCAACCGCGAGCTTATCAACCACCGTACGCGAACGATATTCCAGAGTACTCAGGTCGGTAAATTCGTCTTTTAAATTCACTAAAAACTGATCAAATTCACGGTAGCTGCCTGCACCTTTCTGCAGCTCGGCCATAAAGGCATCCACCACTTTCGGCTCTTTCCCCATCGCGCGCAATACATCCAGGCACTGCACATTACCCGAGCCCTCCCAGATGGCATTAACCGGTGCTTCGCGGTAAATACGCGGCAGAATATTGTCTTCCACATACGCTACGCCGCCGATACTCTCCATGCTTTCATAGGCCAGATGCGGCGCGCGTTTGCAGATCCAGTATTTACCGACGGCGGTGGCTAAACGGGCGAATAAATTCTGCTGCTCATCAGCCAGATGATCCAGCGCATGACCCACCCGCATACTGATCGCCAGTGCCGCTTCGCTTTCAATCGCCATATCCGCCAGCACATTCTGCATCAATGGTTGTTCGTGCAGGTTTTTACCAAATGCCGAGCGGCCGGAGGTGTGGTGAATCGCCTGCGCAACCGCACCGCGCATTAATGCCGATGATCCCACCATACAATCGAACCGGGTCATCGATACCATTTCGATGATGGTGCGCACGCCACGGCCTTCATCACCAATCATCCAGGCAAAAGCACCCCGGAATTCCACCTCGGAAGAAGCGTTGGAAATATTTCCCAGTTTGTCTTTTAAGCGCTGAATATACATCTGATTTTTACTGCCATCCGGGCGCCAACGTGGCAATAAAAAGCAGGATAAACCGCTGTCGGTTTGCGCCAGCACTAAGAAGGCATCACACATAGGGGCCGAGCAGAACCATTTATGACCGACAATTTCATACTCCGCACCGTTACCTGTGCTGCTGCCAACCGCATAGGCGCGGGTGGTGTTGGCACGGACATCGGAACCGCCCTGCTTTTCAGTCATGGCCATGCCGATGGTCAGGCCCTGTTTTTCAAAAAACGGGATATTGCGTTCGTCATAATGACGCGCCGTAATTTTCGGCAGCCATTCTCTGGCAACGCTGGGCGAATGCTGTAATGCCGGTACCGCGGCAAAGGTCATGGTCAGCGGACAACCGGAACCGGCATCGGCATTCATATGCAGATATTCCATAGCTGCACGGGCCACATGAGCACCAGGCTTTGGTGTTGTCCACGGCAGCGAATGCATTTCGGCTTCGATCGCGCTGCGCATTAATTCGTGATACGCCGGATGAAATTTCGCCAGATCCACACGGTTGCCAAAACGGTCATGGGGATAAAATTTCGGTTTATTTTCGTTGGCCTGAAAACCTGCCTCCATTAAATCCCCACCGCAACGGGCACCATACGCACTGAGACGATCACCAGCCCAGTCAGCGCCGTATGCTTTTACCCAATGCTGTAACGCCAGATCGCTGTCGTAGGCATTAAAATTTTCAGCGCTGTTGGCTGGTTAAAAACCGGATGGGTTTCGGCCTGGGATTTATGCTGCTGATAATGAGTGGTGGTTACAGCATCGGTAATCTGTGGATTAACACTGGTGTTCATAACTGACGTCCTCGGCAATAGCGTTTGCTGCAGCACTGCCCAATGCACGCAGACTGAGTGCGCAAAGCTGCTGAATTAATTGTTGTTGTTCGTTATGGGTCATGGCGGCACGGGTTGCCGCCACAGGTAATTCGTTCGCACTGTTCGGCTTTGACTGGCCGGGAAACAACGGGCCGATTAAGGCTTCGCTCAACAGACCCACCAGTGCAGCGGCGCTGATGCTGGCATCCTGCGCGGCAAATTCACCACTGGCGATGCCATCGCGGATCAGGTCTTCAAAGATATCGGCATAGGCCATGCGATAGCGCAGACGTTCCTGCTCAACACGCGGATCAACCGGCTCGGCAATTAAGGCATAGGCCAGTTGCGGCCCCTGCAGTGCACGCCGGGCAAACACAGCCACCGCCCGTGCCAGACGCAGGGCATAAGCATCCCCGTCATTACGGCTCTCGCTGGCGGCAGCCACCTGCGCCACCTCATGCTCGGTGGCATAGCGGAAGACCTCGGCCACCAGTTCCGGTTTGTTCGGGAAATGACGGTAAATCGTACCGGCGGCCACGCCAGAGCGGTCCGCCACTGCCGTCGCCGTGGCGGCTGCAAAGCCCTGTGCTGCCACCAGATCACGCGCAGCATGCAGTAAGCGCTGACGGGTATTGGCCTTGCGGGCGCGGGTATGTTCGGTTTCGCGGTAAGCCATCAGGTGGTTCCGGGTGAATTCTGGAAATACGATCAAACAAGTGAATCACCATTCACTTGTTTGATCAAGGATGATTGATTCCTCCGGCCACCTCTGTTGCTGTACTGGAGTGCCACAGAAGCTTCATCGCTTGTTCATGCCGATGTCATGCTGAATTTCGATATTGGTCTAGTCCAAAACCAACAACAATGAAGGAGCCCACTATGTTTAACCGAGGCAATCACCGGTTCGGCCAACTGCTTGCGGCCGTACTCTGCATCAGCACCAGCGCAGCCGCCCTGTCAGCCAGCAAGCCGCCAGCAAACCCACAATTACCCCCGGCCAGCGGCAACGCGCCACGGGTATTGCTGCTGGGTATCGACGGCGTGCAACTGGAAGAACTGCAGAAAGCCAACACCCCTAACTTTGACCGCTTGCAGGTACGCAAAGCCTACACTGGCGGCGTTGAGGGTGAGGCAAGTCAGCAAACCACGTACAGCGGACCGGGCTGGTCAACCATCCTGACCGGGGTATGGGCGAACAAGCACCAGATCACCGCCAACGATTCCGACCTGGCTAATCCGGAGTATCCGTCGCTGTTTAAACGTCTGCGGGATGCCCGCCCACAGGCGAAGATCGCCAGCGTGATGAACTGGGGCACGCCTAACACCACGTATTTCCGCAACGAAGTCAGTGGCAACAACCTCACCCTGAATGGCCTGAGCGACAGCGCCGTAACCAGTAAAGGCGTGGAATTAATTGCCGCCGATTACGATCTGGTTTTCCTGCATCTGGATGAGCCGGATCACGCTGGCCACGACAGCTGTTTTGGCCCGGCTTACAACACCGCCTTACGCGGGGTGGATGCGCAACTGGGCCAGCTTTTGGATGCGGTTGAGCAAAGCAGCAGCGACTGGCTGGTACTGGTCACAACCGATCATGGTCGGGAACCCGTGCTGGGCTGTCACCATGGCAATCAGACCCGTCAGGAAAAAACCATTTTTATTGCCAGCAATAAAACCCTGAACAGCGAGTTCAGCCAGTACACCAGCGATATCAGCAACGGCGATTTTTCCGGTATTTATGGTAATCCGGCACAGACCAGTATCGCACCGACGGTGCTGCGTTATTTGGGTGTGGAACCACAGGTCAGCTGGCAACTGGATGGCCTGCCATTAGTCGCTGCTGAAGGGGTGCGTAAAGTATTGCCCGGCGGTGGCAGTAACGATTTCAGCTGGTATGCCGACAGCAGCGCAACGGTAGACATTTTCCGTAACGGCACACCTCTGACACAGGTTGATGCCCTGCAGCGTGGCTTTGCCGATAACGCCGATGTGCGCGGTATTGTTGATTACACCCTGGTGCAGAACAACACTCCGGTGTCATTGCGCCTCAATAAAGTGGATATTGATGCGGCCGTTAACTGGAGCCTGAGCCGCGCCTATTTTTTCCGCGATGACAGCCGCTATGTACGCTATAACAAAACCGCCGACCAGTCTGACAGCGGCTACCCGGCCAATACCAATAACAGCAGCTGGCCGGGTTTGGGGGATTATGCCGGTTTAATCACCGCTGCTTTCAGTAAAGACAGTAACCGCAGTTACTATTTTTTAAGCGATGGCCGTTATATCCGTTACAACAACAGTACGGATCAGGCCGATGCCGGTTATCCGAAAAATATTGATGACAACACCTGGCCGGGATTAGGCGCGTACGCCACACAGATTACGGCCGCGCTGCGCTGGACGGGCGATAAGGTATTTTTCTTCCTGAAAGACGGCAGCTATCTGCGTTATGACTTAGGTGACGACCGGGTTGATAATGGCTACCCGAAAGCGATCAACGATAATACCTGGCCCGGACTTGGCGCTTATGCGCAGGATATTACCGCTGCGGTAAAATGGAGCGACAGCCGCGCCTATATTTTCCTCAGCAACCAGCGTTATATCCGTTACTCCATCAGTAATGACAGCGCCGACAGTGGCTATCCGGCCAAAATTAATGGCGCTACCTGGCCGGGGCTGATGAACCCTTAACCGTCAACCGCAATAAAAACGGGCAGAATGTCTGCCCGTTTTTTTATGCTGAATTACGTTTTAAATATCCCAGAACAGCAACAGAATGCTCAGCGTTGCTGCGCCCACCAGAATATTCATCGGAATCCCCACCCGCAGAAAATCGCGGAATTTATAGCCGCCCGGACCGTACACCATCAGGTTGGTCTGATAGCCCAGCGGCGTGGCGAAGCTGGCCGAAGCCGCCATCATAATCACCAGAATAAATGGCTCATGGGCGACACCGGCTTTATCGGTCATTTCCAGCACGATGGGCAGCATTAAGACCGCTGCGGCATTATTGGTGATCACCTCGGTCAGAATGGAAACCACCACATAGGTAAGAATCAGCATCAGCCACGGGCGGTAATCACTGAGCTGCACAATATTCTCCGCCAGGTAAGCGGCCACGCCGGTTTTCTGCAGCGCGGCTCCTAAGGCAAACGATGCGGCAATGGTAATCACCACGGTTAAATCGACGCTGCGCTCGGCCTGCTCCAGCGTTAAGCAGCCGGTCGCCAACATTAAACCGGCGCCGATTAATGCCGCATTTAACATCGAAATCCAGCCCAGACCCGCCGCCAGAACAACCACGGTCAGAATGCCCCAGGATAAATACGCACGGTTATGACGCGGCGTTTCTTTGCCCAGATCGTTAATTAACAGAAAGTCTTTATTAAAACGCTGACGGCTGACAAAGGCCGGACGCGCTTCCAGCAACAGCGTGTCACCGGCCTGCAGTTTAATCGCGCGTAAATTACCCGGAATCCGCTCGCCGTTACGTGCTACCGCCAGCACCACCGCGCCGTAACGGTCACGGAAGCGGGCATCGCGGATGGCCTGACCAATAGCGGCACAATGGGGTGACACCACCGCCTCAACCAGACAACGCTCTGGCCGCGCCTGGCTCAGCGCCAGCTCACCGGCCATGGCTGAAGGCACAATGCCGTTGATGCGCAGCAACTCTGAAATGGCCTGAGTATCACCGGCGAACACCAGACGGTCGCCGCCCTGCAACCGTTCTTCGGACGATACTGCGGTCAGCACCGTGGCACCGCGTTCAATCTCCACCAGATAGACCCGCTCCAGATCGCGCAGCCCGGCTTCCAGTACGGTTTTGCCGACCAGTGGCCCGTCGCTGGCCACCGACACTTCGAGGGTAAATTCGCGCAGGTTTTCAAACCCTTCGCCACTGCGGCGCTGCGGCAGCAGGCGCGGAAAAAACAACCACATAAACAGGCCGCCAATAATAGCGACCGGCAAACCAATGGCGGTAATGGAAAACAGCGAGAAGCCTTCACCACCGGTTAACGATTGGTACTGCCCATTCACAATCAGGTTGGTGCTGGTGCCGATCAGGGTCAGCATGCCGCCGAGAATGGCGCTGTAGCTGAGCGGAATCATCAGCTTGGAGGCACGGATGCCGATCTTCTGCGACCAGCTGTTAATCGCCGGAATCATGGTTGCCACGACCGGCGTGTTATTGAGAAAACCGCTGAGCAGCATCACCGGCGCAAAGATACGCAGCAAAGCCGCGCGCAGGGTCAGTGGCCGGCCCAGCAACCGGTTCACCAGAATATCGATACCGCCGGAAGCATGAATCCCCGCCGCCACCACAAACATGGCCGCCACGGTAATCAGACCGCTGTTACTGAAGCCCGCCAGTGCCTCAGCGCTGCTTAGCACACCGCTGACACTGAGCAGCGTTAACGCCGCCATCATCGCCAGATGGGGCCGCACCGGGGTAAAAATAAGCGTCAGCAGCACCGCTGCCGTTAATGCAAGAGAAAACCAGCCTTGCCAGTCCACGACATGCTCCGGGAAACAGAAAGTGATGCATAGTAACCAGACTAAAAAGAACGCAAAGGAATATTAAGTAATTTAAAGGTAACCAAAGCGAATAAGGAGACTTTTCCCTGTCAACCTTTTGTGGAATGCTCAGCGCATCGATTGGTTCTGAGGCAACGACAGATGATCAACCCCATGTTTTCTACCCTTCGCGCGGTCATGCAGTCCACGCGCGGGCCGTTCCTGATTCTTACCCCGGTCTGCGTCTGGCTGGCGGCAGCGGTCGTACTGCAGCAGGGAGGGAATCTGGCATGGCCATCCCTGCTCTTGATTCTCGGCGGGGCGCTGAGTGCCCATATCAGCGTGAACGCCATTAACGAATACCTGGATTTCCGCAGCGGCCTTGACCTGAACACGGAACGCACGCCGTTCAGTGGCGGCAGTGGTGCCTTACCGGCACAACCCCATGCCGCTGGCGCAGTGCTGATGTCGGGAATACTGACCCTGCTGATCACGACGCTGATTGGTTTATGGTTTCTCAGTCAGGGCATCTGGCAGCTACTGCCACTCGGACTGGCGGGCCTTATCCTGATCATCACCTACACCCGTCAGATCAACCGCCGTCCGTGGCTGTGCCTCATTGCACCGGGCGCCGGCTTTGGCCTTGCGATGGTGGCAGGCAGTGCTTTTGCGCTGGAAGCCCGATCAACCACCACGCTCTGGCTGGCCGCGCTGGTGCCCTTTTTTCTGGTCAATAACCTGCTGTTGCTGAATCAGTATCCGGATATCGCCGCCGACCGCGCGGTCGGCCGCAACCACTTTCCGATTGCCTATGGCGTTGAACGCAGCACACAGGCCTATGCCCTGATGATGGCGGCAACCGCTCTGACCATTATTATCGGAGTGGTCGGCGACTGGTTCCCGTTATGGTCACTGCTGGCTTTAGTGCCGGTGGTACTGAGCGCGAAAGCTCTGCAAGGGGCGCGCACACTGGCAGCGGACATCGGTACACAGCCGCAGTTTATGGCCGCGAATGTGCTGGCAACGCTGCTGACACCGGCCATTCTTGGCCTGACACTGCTATTCGGCTGAGCCAGACCGGCGCTGATTCAACCCAGACGCGGCTCCGGCAGCGGCAGCAACTCGGCGGTTGCCAGCGCGCGCGCCTGCTCTTCACTCAGGCCAAGCGCGCGCAGTACCAGTTCGGCACAGTCGCTGCCCGCATCGCGCCAGGTACGCAGGCCTTCACGCACCAGATAAATCGCGCCCAGCACTGAGCTGGCAATCATGGTCACCACTGCCGACAACTGATCAGCCCGCACGCGGTACTGGCCACACTGAATGCCATCCATCAGCACCTGCACCGGCGCACCAGCGCCCAGACGACGCAACGCCGTACTGCTGAAACCGAAACGGCTGATAAAATTCCCCCAGGCCGGTTCTTCATGGGCACGACGCACGTAAAGACGGATACCCGCCGCCAGTTTCGCCGCCGGATCACTCTGCTGACGAAAGCTGCTGACAATGCGCTGGTTCATTTCGGTGGCGAGAGTGACCGCCACCTCTTCAAACAGGTTCTGGATCGAATCCACATGGTTGTAAACCGTACCACGGGCAACACCGGCAATATCCGCCAGCTCCCGCACCGTGACCTGGGTTGCGCCTTTTTCGGCAAACAACTGCAACGCAGCGTTGTAGATACGGCGCTGGGCGGTGGTTAAACCCGGTTGCAACATCATCAGCTCCTGAACACCGTGGCCAATAAACACAAACACCGGGTGCGGTAACGCCCGGTGAATCCGATTTTGATCTGCAGGATGGTGTTATCGACACCCTCTCAGTCTGCGGCAGGAGGGTTTAGCCACCGGAGAACTCCGGTAAAGAGGACGCGAGTGTATCACAAGCACGCCGCCCACCAGAACGGAGAAGCCGGAACGCGCTGTTGCGGCTGACAGGATTAAGAGCATCCTTTTGACCGATATCGTCAGCGTCCATGCTCGTCTGGACATCTGGCTCCCAGACTCTGCGGGTAGCCCTTGCTGGGACTGTGCATTCCCACGCAGAGCGCAGGAACGAGAAATAAAGCGGTGTTTTTTATCGCCGGTTCGCCTGGCTCCCACGCTCTGCGTGGTAGCCCTTGCTGGCACAGTTCCCACGCGGAGCGCAGGAACGAGAAATCTGAGATAGGAACGAGAAAGGAGGGCCGAATCCGGCCCTAATTCAGAACAACCGGCACTTCCAGAATGGCCGCCATGGTACGCACCAGATCCAGCTCGACCGGACGCTGCTGGCCGTCGCTGTTGATGCATACCTGCATGGCTTTCACCAGCCGGCCTTTGATATGCGGATAGGCTTCGGTCAGAGTGGCCAGCGCCTGATTCAGTGGTTTAAAGCTGGTGCTGCGCGGTTGCAGCGCCAGACCATTAAAACCGGCGGCGCTGACGGCGGCGTTAAAGGCCTGACTGGCCGCTTCACTGGTGTCATGACCGAAGTGCGCCAGCGTTGACAGCACCACGGCCAGTTCGGTGTTCAGAGCATCAGCTTTCGCGTGTTTGGCGGCAACCGGCTGTACCGGTTCAAACTGTGGATTGAGGTACTGCAACACCAACCGGTACAGGCACCATTCGAATATGTCGATCTCGCCATCGGCTTTGGCCAGCTGCACCAGCGTCTGGCGGAAATCCTGATACTGGCTGGCCGACAGTTGTTTCAGTGCGGGCATCGACAGCTCGACCAGTGGCAGACGCTCCGCCGGATTCAGGCCATTAAGCAGCGGCAGAATACGCAGCGTCTGCTGGTAAAAATCCATGCCCTGCTGACTGCGGATCATGTCCAGCTGCTGCTCGTGCACGAAGCGCGAGGGTTCAGCCATTAACAGCGCAAACACCAGCGCCGGGCGCTGTAGGTATCACGCGCGGCATCCTGCAGGCGAAGCAGAATCTGTGCACTGTCGGCAGCGACTGCCGGTTCGGCAGCAGCCAATTGCGAAGCGGTATCGTCACTATGGGCCATGCTGACACCCGCCATTCCGGCGACGAGACCTCCGGCCAGGGCTTCCTGACGGAGACCGGCGCCTGCACTCCGGGCGGCAATTTCCGGCACTTCCTGCTCGGCGGCATCACGGCTTTGCGGCGGCAGATAGCGGCCATCCCAGCGTGGTTCAACCCGGCGGATACGCTCTTCCAGCGGAGGGTGAGTGGCGAACCAGCTCACCCGGAACGGCAGGGCCTGACCAAAAAACAGATGCGCGGTTTCTTCCCGCTCCGGGCTGCTGATTTCAGAACCGGCACCGTAGCCGATCACCTTTAACGCGCCGCCGATGCTGTCCGGATTACGGGTAAACTGCACCGCCGAAGCATCGGCCAGAAATTCACGCTGACGCGATACAGCAGCCTTAATTAAATTGCCGAAAAATACCCCGCCATAACCAATCACCACCAGCCCCAGACCTAAGCCAAGCATGGCTGCACCGCTGTTGTTTTTACTGTTGCTGCTGCGGTAGCGCATGCTGCGTGAGGACGATTCCAGCAGAAAGCGGCCGATGATGCCGATGAATAAAATCCCGAACAGCACCGCCATTAAGCGGATATTAAGACGCATGTCGCCGTTAAAAATATGGCTGAATTCGTGCGCCAGCACGCCCTGTAACTGATCGCGGCTGAGCTGTTTCATGCAGCCACGGGTAACACCGATGACGGCATCCGATGGCTGGTATCCGGCGGCAAAGGCGTTAATGCTTTCGTCGTCCAGCACATACACCGGCGGTACCGGCATGCCGGAGGCGATGGCCATTTCTTCCACCACATTGAGCAGGCGGCGTTCATAGAAGTCTTTGCTGTTGGGCAGCAATAAGCGCCCGCCAAGGGATTCCGCCACGCGACGGCCACCGCCGCGTAACATCAGCCATTTCACCAGACTGGCAATCACAATAACGGCCACCACCGCCGCTGAAATAACCAGCCACTGCTCGGCATTCATATAGTCAAACAAGCCGGGCTGCACCGGCAGGCCGGTCGAGGGATCGAAGGCCAGACCGGTCACATCACGGTAGGTGCCGATCAGTTGGGTATCGGTAAACCACAACAGTGCCGCCACCAGTAGATTCAGCAGCACAACCAGACAGGTAACCGCAGCAGCAAACAGCAATACCAGCTGAGTGGTACGCTTACGCGCCTGATCCTGATGGGAAAAAAAATCCATGATGATGTCCGGATAGGAAACGGTCAGATATCAGTAGGCTGATACCTGACGCTTACGTCAGAAGCTGACTTTCGGAGCGCTCTGGATCTGCGCGCTGTCTTCAAATTCCAGCAAGGCAGCATTGTCCGGATGACCGAACTTCGCCGCCAGCACCACCGGCGGGAACGACTGGCGGTAGGTGTTGTACGCGGTTACCGCATCGTTGAATGCCTGACGGGCAAACGCGACTTTATTTTCGGTACTGGTCAGCTCTTCAGATACCTGCATCATATTCTGATTGGCTTTCAGATCCGGGTAGGCTTCCATCACCACATTCAGGCGGCCCAGTGCACCGGCCAGAGCGCCTTCAGCACCCGCCAGTTGCTTCATCGCATCGGCAGAGCCCGGATTGCTGGCAGCGGCTTTCAAGCCTGCGGCGGCGGAATTACGCGCAGCAACAACCGCTTCCAGGGTTGTGCTTTCGTGCTTCAGATAGGCTTTAGCGGTTTCGACCAGATTAGGAATCAGGTCGTAGCGCCGCTTAAGCTGCACTTCGATTTGGGCAAAGCCATTTTCGTAGCGGTTTTTCAGCGTCACCAGTGTGTTGTAAATGCTGATGGCATACACCACCAGCAGGGCAAGAACGACGAGGATAACAATGGTTGAAACAGACATAAGAATTCCTTGTGTTATTTGTCCCAGCTGCCGGAAGCATTCTGGTAATACTCGCCTGACGCCGCCGCTTTTTTCGTCAGTTTGTCACCGGCGATTTTTTCAATATTGGCCAGTGCGGTGTTCTGCTTAGCCGCAATTTCCTGATATTTGGCTTTACGCTGCTGGTTGATTTCCACCACCAACGCCGCGGCTTCAGCGTTACCGCTGGCAACCAATCCCAAATAGCCATTGGTCTGTTCACCCACCAGCCCCATTTGTTTGGCACCATCCAGATCCAGTGCCCAGCTGCTGAGCGATACCAGTAAAGCGGCGGTTAATAATGCGATTCTTTTCATGGGTAATTCCTTCTCTGTCGGTTTCAGCTCAGAACAGTCCGTCTTCTTCTTCAAACAGGTTTTCCAGCTCTTTCTCAACTTTCACCCGCACTTCATGCTCAATTTTCACATTCAGATTGATGGTGATGGGCTTTTCCGGAGCTGCCACTTTTAACGTACAGGCACTGAGCGGCGCTAACAGCAGCAACGCCAACAGCGTGTTTTTTGCCAGCAGGATTATTTTCATACACTCGATCCTTGGTGAGGGAGCTGATTCAGCGGTTACTCTATCTGCCTGTCAGGCCAATGCAAAGCCTGACCGGCCGTGTTTGTTCATACTATTTCTTTTTGCGTATACCGTAGGTCGCCTGCGCTTTGGCCTTTGCCTTGGCTTTTGCCCGTTGCTTACGCGGATTACCGCTACGCTCCAGCCCTTCATTAAAGCTGGGTTCAAAACCCGTCAGCCAGATCATCGGCAGCGGCCGTTTGATCAGCGTTTCGATATCGGCCAGCAGGTTTTCTTCATCCCGCGCCACCAGACTGATGGCATGACCATCATTCCCTGCCCGCCCGGTGCGGCCAATCCGGTGCACGTAGTCTTCGGCATTAAACGGCAGTTCAAAGTTCACCACATGGCTTAAAGCAACAATGTCGATGCCGCGCGCGGCGACATCCGTGGCAATTAATGCGCGGATTTTGCCTTCACGGAAATCATCCAGCGCCCGCTGACGGGCACCCTGACTTTTATCACCGTGCAGGGAATCGGCTTTGATACCATCCAGCGCCAGTTCTTTTACCAGTGCATCCGCGCCTTGTTTGGTGCGCACAAACACCAGCACCTGCTGCCAGTTACCGGAGCCGATCAGAAAGGCCAGTGCGGCGGCTTTTTTGCCTTTATCCAGCTGATACAGGGTCTGTTTAATGGCATCGACGGTGCTGTTCTGAGGCGTGACTTCCACCAGCAGCGGGTCGTTGAGCATACCGTACGCCAGATCTTTTACCGTTTTGGGAAAGGTGGCGGAGAAAAACAGCGTCTGCCGCTCTTTCGGCAACGCCCGCAGAATGGCGAAGATTTCATCACTGAACCCCAGATCCAGCATGCGATCGGCTTCGTCCAGCACCAGGGTTTTTACCGCATCCAGCGTCAGCGCTTCCTGACGCAGCAGATCCAGCAGCCGCCCCGGTGTTGCCACCAGAATCTCCAGCCCCTGCGCCAGAGCATCAATCTGCACCTTCAGACTGACGCCGCCATAGGCCACGCCGGTGCGCAGCCGCGTTCCCCGGCTGTAACGCACGCTGCTGTCGGCCACCTGTTGCGCCAGTTCACGGGTCGGGGCAATCACCAGCAGCTGCGGCTGTCTGGGGGCGGCTGCCTCCTGCGCCAGCAAACGCTGAATCGGCGGCAACAGAAAGGCGGCGGTTTTACCGGTGCCGGTCTGCGCTCCGGCCAGTACATCGCGCCCGGCCAGCACGGCCGGAATAGCCCCCTGCTGCACCGCCGTTGGCTGCGCATAACCCAAAGCAGAAAGGGTGGAAAGAAGCGGGTCGGTAATACCCAGATCAGAAAATGCCATGGTCAGTTCTCTGGCAGAAAAGGCCCGCATTGTAACACGGGCACATCAATTTCAGCCCTGATACTGCGCCAGCGCCGCGGTAACCTTCTGCACGTAGTTGCGCGTTTCTTCATATTTCAGTCGTGTGCGCAGATGGGCGTATACCTGCTTCGGACTCATGGCATTGATACGCCGCGCGGCCTCTTTAACCGAGGTGTTGCCACTGAATGCGCGGGCCACGTTGCCGGCCCCGGTGTTGTAAGCGGCGATCACACAGTACAGACGACTTTGCGGATCGGTTACCGCATTCAGATACTGGCGATCAAGAATGTGCAGATACGCGCAACCCAGCTCAATGTTGGTCTGCGGCTTAAACAGCTCAGCACCGGTGAGCAGGCGCTCTTTGCCATACACCTTTTTGGTGGCATCACGCCCGGCACTGCCGGGAACAATCTGCATCAGGCCAAAGGCCGGTACATGGCTCTGCGCCATCGGGTTAAAGGCCGACTCGGTCTGCATAATCGCCATCACCAGCGCCGGAGAAACCTGCCATTTGGTGGCCGCGCTCTGTACCAGTGGCAAATAGCTGTGCGCCCGCGCGGGTAATGCCCCCGCCTGCAGCGGGATGGTGACGGTGATGACCTGACCTTTGCTGGTGCTCTGCTGTTGCTGCTTCGCCTGACGCAGCAACGCATCAATATCTTCCTGACGGATGCCGCTGACGCCCTGCGAACTGGACGGTGGCTGGTTGCCCGCCACTTTATTCAGCAGCGGGTCCTGCTGATACGACTGGCGGATACTGGCCTGTACCACTTTTTCGAACTCGGCGCGGATGCGTGCCTCGTTCAGCCTTGCCGCGTCTTCGCCGGTAAACGACAGACGGACTTCATTGTGCTCAAAATCCACCACCCGACGGGTCTGCAGGCGGTTATCGTATTCCACCCAGACTTTCCTGTCGGACAGCTCCGGACGGCTCCAGACCTGCCCCAAACGGTTCTGATAATCCTTATACGCCGCCAGATACGCCTGACGATACTGCAGCCATTCCTGCTGAATGGAGGCAGCACCTTCGCGCTGCAGACGCTGGTAACGTTCAAATCCTGTCTCTGCACGCACAAAACCGGGCAGCAGTAAGCCGGTACAAAGAGACACACTGAGAGTAAGCAGATCACGGCGTTTCATCGGTTTTCCTGTATCTTTCCTGATGCGGGACACAATGGAGCGGCTACAGAGTAGTGCATCTGCCGACGCAAACGAAGTATCGCCGCTTTTGCGCCACATCGTTTTTCCGTCAGGCAATCGGAGTTTTAATTTAAACCCCTACAAAATGCCGCTATAATCCACCGCGATTTCGATAACGGTAAGCCGTGAAACCACAGTGTTCGCGCCTTGACTGAAGAATTTATTACCCCCGGGCTGCTGTTACTCTGGCGTAACAGCCCCTATAAGAGGACTCTTCCGTGAAACAACTGAAAGCACTGATCCTGGCAGCGGCCACTCTGCTGATGGCCCAAGCCCACGCTGTAACTGACGCCCAGAACGATAAAATCGCTGAACGCATCAAGCCGGTTGGTACGGTATGTATTGGTGCTGAATGTGGTGGTGCGGCGGTTGCGCCGGCAGAACCACGCTCCGGTGAAGAAGTGTACAAAACCGCCTGTACCGCCTGTCACAGCATGGGCGTTCTGGGTGCACCTAAAACCTTTGATAAAGGCGCCTGGGATGAGCGTCTGGCAAAAGGGATGGATGCCACTCTGAAAAACGCCCTGAACGGTATCAATGCAATGCCAGCCAAAGGCAACTGCATGAACTGTTCCGACGATGAAATCCTGGCAGCCATCAAGTACATGTCAGGACGTTAATACGTCAGAACGTAAAAAGCCGCATCACCGGATGCGGCTTTTTTTTGCCTCTCAATCGCCGGAGGCAGAGAGACAGCCAGACAACGGCAATGCTAAACACCTTTTCAGCTTACCGACACGCCCTATGACACCCCGAAATTTGTACAAAATGTGCGCTTTTCGCGATGTTTTTCGTAAATATTTTTTACACCCTCTGGCGGAAATCTGAGCCTCGGCTATATGTTATGCGAAATAAATTTTCCTCTTCATTTTCCTCAGTAGTGGAGATCAAAAGATGGCTGAAGAAGAACTGGATATGCAGGACGACAATCTCGAAGACGATGACGAACTGGAGGCATCTGCTGACGATGACAGCATGGATGAAACCGATTCAGAATCCGACAACAGCGACGCTGAAGACCTTGCTGCAGCAGCGGCCAGCGCTCATTCGTCTCTGGCGGCACGCAATAAGGTGCGGGAATCCATGGCTGCTGAAATAGAAGCATTCCTGGCCCGTGGTGGTCAGATTCAGCAGGTTGACGATAACGTCATGGCAGATCCGCCACGCAAACCTCAATCCAGTTACGGCAGCCGCCCGATCTGATCGGGTTGGCTATCCGCCACTGGTATTAGTCCGGTTCCGTCAGCGGATGACGGAACTGGTCTGACACTCAGGGGACAAATTGAACCGCCCGGCCGATATTTCACTGCATTTACTTATACCTGCTTTTTTTAGCTGGTATGCTCGCACCACCATTCAGGCAGGAAGCCAGAATCATGTTTATTTACTCCAAAAAGTCCCGACGCCGTATGCACGCAATTCCCGCAGCCATTGCTTTGGTAGTGGTTACTCTTTTCTGGTTTTTTTCTGCCGCACATAAAGCCGAGGCAGAGACCCTGTTCTCAGCCAGCGAATTAAGCCGGTGGTCGGTTGATTGCAGGGACTGCCAGCTGGAAGCTCAATACGATGTCATGGTTGGCGATGTTGTGCGCCTTGAAAGCCGCGAACATCTGATTTTGCAACGCGACGTTCAGGAGCAGCCAGCGCAGCCACAATTAAGCTGGCGCTGGAGCGTCGATAATTTTGTTGATGCCGGGCCGCTGGTGCGGGTCTCCGTCTATGTTCAGGAGACTGCCGACTGGCCGGAACGTATTATCCATTACGTCTGGGACAGCAGCCGTGAAGCCGGCGACCATGAAGCCTTATCGGATTTTGAATATCTGATCGTTGCCACAGGCCGTGGCAGCAAAGCGGAGAGCTGGGAAAACGTCAGCGCCGACCTGAATGCCGACTGGCAGACACTTTATAACGAATCATTACCACCGCTGGATCATCTGGAAGTGGCACTGGGCATGCCGGAACAGGATATTGTTGCCGCGGCTTTCATTGAAAAAATCAGTCTGACATCCGCTCAGCCAGCGCCGCAACCGCAGCCGGCAATTGCGATAAATGAGTAATTTCCTGATCGGGCTGAACCTCTGTTTCAGCCCACGCCGCATCGCTTAAATTCACCCAGATCGTTTTGATTCCCAGACGCGCGGCGGCCACAATATCCTGCTCCTGATGATCTCCGATATGAATGCACTCCGGAGCATTCACCCCGGCATGCTGCAGCGCGGCCTGAAATAAATCCGGCTGTGGTTTCGGTGCGCCCAATTGCTCGGCACTGAAATGCGCGGTGAATAACGCATTAATCCCTATCAGCTCAAGGTCAGCATTGCCATTGGTCAGCGCGATTAACGGATATTGCCCGGCCAGTTGCTGCAGAGCCTCCGCAGCGCCTTCAAACAAGGTGACGTCACTGCGGGCACGGTAAAATACCTGAAACGCTTCAGCCGCCAGAGCGGCTGCGCGCTCACGTTCAACTCCGCTTTGCATAAATACCCGGCGCAGTACTTCTTCACGCAGCTTTGATACCTGAAAACGCAGTTGCGGATAGCATTCGGCAATCTGATTGCGGTACTCGCGCAGTGCTTCCAGGCTGTAAAATGAGGCCGCCTGCGGGCAGTGCTCACTGATCCAGGCGTGGGTTTTACGTTCAGCTGCGACAATCACCGGGTCGGTTTCCCACAGGGTGTTGTCGAGATCGAGGGTCAGCAGACGTAACGCCAAACTCAGGCCACCGGAATCTGTGGCAGACGCAACGCGAGAATGTCCGCGATATAGTCGAGGAACAGGGTGTCCATCGAGCTGCGGTAGTAACCCGGATCGGCACTGGCAATGGTCAGCACACCGTTATTGCCCTGCCCACGGATCTGCGCCGCAGCCACCGAACGCGAGTCGGTGGTATCGAGCCCCAGCAGGCGGGCAATGTCTTCAGCATTCAGCTGACCACACAGCGCGCGATGACCTTTGAACAACCGGTGAATACTGCGCTGAGTGTCGGCGTTACGGATCGCCACCAGCGGTGCCTCCAGATTACGCTCGGTAAAATGCAGCAGCGCCCAGGCATCCACGCCAAAATCTTTGCGCAGCGAATCATCCAGCGCCGCCTGCACTGCCAGCCAGTTTTCCGCTTCCACCAGTGCCAGCACCAGGCGGCGGCTTTTTTCAAACAACTGGTCATTACGGCGGGCATTTTCCAGCAGATCCGACAGACGCTGACGCAGCTCTACGTTGCGCTGGCGGTGCACCGACAACTGACGTTCAACCAGACTGGTTGCCGCACCGGCATTGTGCGGCACACGCAGATCGGCCAGTAAGTCGTCTTTGCCGATAAAAAAATCCGGATGATCCTGCAGGTACTGCACGACATCGGCATCGGTTAAGCGGGGTTGCTGGCTCATGCTGGTTCCTTAAATTCTGCTGCGGTCAGAGATTGATGCGGCCTTCGAAGACCGTCACCGCCGGGCCGGTCATGCGTACACTGGACTCACCGTCCCATTCTATAAACAAATCACCGCCGGGCAATGACACGGTCACGCCGGGCTTAAGCCAGCCACGCAGCTGACCAGACACCACCGCCGCACAGGCACCGGTACCGCAGGCGAGGGTTTCTCCGGCGCCGCGCTCATACACGCGCAGACGGATATGGTGTTCATTCACCACCTGCATAAAGCCGACATTCACTTTACGCGGGAACAGACGGTGCGGTTCGATCAGTGGCCCCCACTGCTCAACCGGGGCGCTGTCGATATTGTCAACGCGCAGTACCGCATGAGGATTGCCCATCGACACGGCCCCCAGCGCCACCGCGCCAATGCCGTCGATATTCACCTGATACTCAGGTGCAAAGCCATCGGCAATGAACGGAATCTGCGCCGGTTCGAGCACGGGCTTACCCATATCAACCACCACCTGACGGTCGTCGGTCAGGTGCAGTTGCATAATGCCGCTGGCGGTTTCGACGCGGATATCACGCTTGCCGGTCAGGTGCTGATCATACACAAAGCGGGCAAAACAGCGTGCGCCGTTGCCGCAGTTTTCGACTTCGCTGCCATCGGCGTTAAAAATACGGTAGCGGAAATCCACATCCGGCTTGCTCGGTTGTTCGACGATCAGCAGCTGATCGAAGCCGATACCGAAATTCCGGTCTGCCAGTTCACGCACCCGGTCCGGACGGATATGACCACTCTGGGTGACCAGATCGATCACCATAAAGTCATTTCCCAGGCCGTGCATTTTGCTGAACTTTAACCACATAGTTGATTCGCTCAGTTGGCCGGCAGAACAGATTCACCAGCGTACAGACTGGCAATGGTTTCGCGCTCACGCACCACATGGGCCTGAGTACCATCGACCATGATCTCGGCGGCGCGGCCACGGGTGTTGTAGTTGGATGCCATCACAAAACCATAAGCACCCGCCGACATGACCGCCAGCAGGTCGCCTTCACTCAGTGCCAGCTCGCGGTTTTTACCGAGGAAGTCGCCGGTTTCACACACCGGGCCAACCAGATCATAAGTACGCAGGGGGGCATCGCTGTTTTCCACCACTGGTTTGATGTCCTGCCAGGCACTGTACAGCGCCGGACGGATCAGGTCGTTCATCGCGCCGTCGATGATGGCAAAGTTTTTGTGGTCATTCAGCTTCAGGTATTCGACACGGGTAAGGAAAACACCGGCATTAGCGGCCACAGAACGGCCCGGCTCAAAAATGAGCTTAAAGCGACGCTCGCCCAGACGGGCTTTCACCGCAGCAATGTATTCTTCGGCGCTGGCCGGAGTTTCATCGCGGTATTGCACACCCAGACCACCACCCAGATCGAGGTGTTCAATGGTAATGCCCTGTTCTGCCAGCGTGTCGATCAGCACTAACAGGCGATCCAGCGCGTCGAGGAACGGGCGGATCTCAGTCAGCTGACTGCCGATATGACAATCGACGCCTTTCACTTCAAGGCCCGGCAGGCTGGCCGCTTTGGCATAGACGCGCGGCGCATCGTTGATATCGACGCCGAATTTATTGTCTTTCAGACCGGTAGAAATATAAGGGTGAGTCTGGGCATCAACGTCCGGATTCACCCGCAGGGAAACATGCGCCACCTGACCGCGCTCAGTGGCAACTGCACTCAGACGCTCCAGCTCAGCTTCGGACTCAACGTTAAAGCAGTAAACGCCCACATCCAGCGCGCGCGCCATTTCATGGGCCTGTTTGCCCACGCCGGAGAACACGACTTTTTTCGGGTCTCCGCCTGCGGCCAGAACACGCTCCAGTTCGCCCAGGCTGACGATATCGAAACCGGCACCCTGTTGCGCCAGTACATTCAGTACCGCCAGGTTGGAGTTGGCTTTAACCGCGTAGCACACCAGATGCGGCCATTCGCCCAGGGCGTTGGTGTACGCGTTAAAGTGCTGTTCGAGTGCACTACGGGAATACACGTACAGCGGGGTGCCGTGCTGGCTGGCCAGCGCGGCAAGGGAAACCTGTTCGGCATGCAGTACGCCATTCTGATAGGTAAACATCGGCATGATGAGGATTATTTTTCCATGGAATCTGTGGTGGCAGGAGCATCCTCCGGCAGATACAGCGGGCCTTTTTGTCCACAGCCTGACAGTCCGGCTGCCAGCAGCAGGGACAGTAAAATGAAAACAACGGGGCGGGCGCGCATCATCGGGAACCTCCGGAATCTGGCGGCATTATACGGGGATTCCGGCACACTGTCTGCGCCTGCTGCGGGTGGATGATGTTCAGAGATTATCGTCAGCCAGCGCCTGATTCAGTCGGTTTTCAAGCCGCTGTTTTACCTGCAGATGCTCAATGATGCTGACACTGTCGGGTACCAGTACATCGCTCAGACACAATGGATATTCTTCATGCTGGCTGCGCAGTTTGCGTATTTCAGCCACCACTTCCCGGTAAAGATCGGGGCCGAACTGCCAGGGACTGAATTCCAGATTATTGCAATAGAGGGTAGGCTGTTGCTGCGCATCCAGTACGGCACGTAAATCGATACTGGCGCTTTGCGCTGACAATTCCGGCAAACGGCGGCGTACCATTTCAAACTCGTAACTCTGCGCTTTGCGGCGTAATTCAAACACCATCAGTTTGCGCGCCTGAGTGCGCCCGGTCTGCTGTTGCCAACGCTGATCAAGCTGACGCAGAAAACGCACCAGTGGCAACAGCCAGTGGCTGCTGTTGCCGCTGTCCGGCCACTGCTGATGCAGCAACGCGCCTTTTTCATCGAGAAAATAAAAATACACCCGTTCATCTTTGCGCCAGTAAAACAATTGCCATAAGCCGCTGCGGCTTTTGTCAAAAATCAGCCGTAACGGGCTGGAATGCAGCGCAGCACGGTCAAGAATATACGGCGTAAACTGACTCAGCGGACGCTGCAATAACGCCAGTAATTTCATCGGTGATTCGGCGATGCGCAACTGCACACCGGCGCGGCTGTTTTCCAGCAGGTAATAGGTTTCGGCGGCTTCGATCAGATAGGGCGAACGCGGCTGTTCACTGAAATGCCTGAGCACATCCGCCAGCAATTGTTCAACGCGGATGCGGATGGCACTGGCGCGGGTAGCGCAGTGGCAGTGGACATTCATCGCTGGCCAGTCAAAGTGTTTGAGCTGAGGCAGATATTGCAGCATATGCTGCAGACACTGCAGCATGGCAGCCTCGCCGCTGAAGCGTTCTACCAGCCATTCCCCCCAGCTGTTAATACTGACCAGATCAATGGTATGAATCAGGTTTTCGCGGGCGGCGCTGTAGCCCAGTGCATCATCACGATTGCTGATTTTCTGCATACCACGGCGACTTAACTGATGCTGCGGATCAACCCCGACGTTCACCATTAAATGCCATTGCAGCGGTCGTGCCGGGCGGCGGAAGTCTTCCGGCTGCGGCGCATAGGGTTGCAGCGAACGGATAACCTGCAGTACTTCTTTCAGCTCATAGGTACTGAGCGGGTTGTGCTGTGGGTACAACGCAATACGGCTATGGTGTTGCAGCAGGTCATTCATTCTGGCAAAGCACAGCAGTTCGACCAGACTGGGCGATTGCTTCAGTACCTGATCACGCGCCGGGTCAGTCTCCTGGCGGCGGAACGGGCCGGGAATTAACTGCCAGACATGCTTGCGCAGATTCAGCGACAGCGTTTCCTGCCCAAGCGACGGACTGATGCCCGGATTGATGCTGATGATTTTTCCCGGCCGGGTATCGAAGGCTGCAAACAGCCGGTTACCCAGCACCTGAAGATCCTCTTTGCTGATGTGCAGCCGCGGGGCGTATTTCTGACTGAAACCGGCCAGAAAACGGTAGCTGCTGAGCATCTCGCTGATCAGCGCGTTACGCTCACGGGCAATGCGTACCGGTGTCCAGTGAGGACGCTGATCCAGCTCGTAAAAATCGTGCTCGCTCCAGCCCCAGCCGGTGCACAATTGACGCATGACGCGGGCGCGCCAGCTGTTCTGCTGGGCGCTGCTGAGTTCTGACATGGGAAGCCTGGCTTTGTAATAAAACGCCCGCCGCGCCAGCTGAATGCGTACATCACTGCCTTCGCTCTGCAGCTGAGCGGTCAGACGTGTCAGCATCAGCAGGTAGGCATCATTGCTTTCAATATCCACCAGGCCCCGATGCACCTGATCTTTCAGATCCCAGCACAAAGGCCGGATGCGCGGATACTGGCTGGCGTAATGGCGTGTCAGCAATAATTTCAGCAGCGATTTGTACGGGTCACTCAGCCCCTTATTCAGCTGCCATAATCCGGCACCGACAAACTCCGCTGGAGGGATGCTGGGTATGGCGCCAAAATCCAGCCAATGCTCCGGATGCACCCGATGGTGGTGGATCAGCCCCTGCCAGAAGGCTTCGGCATTACGCTCTTCTGCGTTCGGAATAATCCACCAGCGCGGCTGGCAACCGGCCAGCCACAGTGCACTGCGGTAGAACTCATCCAGCAGCAGCAGATGCTGGGTACTGCCGCAATCTTCGCCCTGTGCCGACTGGCTCTGGCCGCTGCGGAATTCGCTCAGATTCATCAGGAAAAATGCAGCTCAACGTTCTGACTTTGTGCCCAGCGTTCAATCAGCTGACACTTTTTTCCCAGAGCACTGAGCTGGCCATTGTCCAGACTCTCGTCGCAGCACAACCACACATCCAGATCGCTGGAGCGCGCCTGTGCCAGCGATCCCATACTGCCCATTAAATACAAACCGGTGATCTGACGATTGCTGAAACCGCGTGGCGGCTGAACGCCGCGGGCAATGCTCTGCAAACTCTGCAATTGCTGTGCACTGGCGTTGTAATGCGCAATACCGCAAGGCACCTGATGGTCAATAAAACCGGGCAGTTGCTGGTGATTGAGATGCAGCAGCAGAGGCAGCACATCGAGCACGATTTGCTGGCGGCTGGTCATCAGACTGCGGGCACACTCAAGCCGCGCCTGATTCAGTTGCAGAAACGCGCTGTGCCACTGGTGAACCTGCTGCTGAGAGAGGGGGCTGGTGATGGCTGGTGTCATGCCCTGAGTATAGATGGCATTTCAGGCCGGGGATGTTTGCGGGCGGACAGGACGCCCTGAGCCCGTCAGAAAATGAAAAATCCCGGCAGCGCAGACCGCAGGCCGACGGGATTGTGCCGTCTTGATCCGTGCTTATTTCATCAGGGCGCGGACATAATTTGGCAATGCAAAGGCGGCAACGTGTACGTCGGCGTTGTAGAACCGGGTTTCAAAACCGGCAGCGGCCACGCGCTCAGCAATCTGCTCCACGCTCTGCTTGCGCAGCTCTGCATTGTCGGTCGCCCAGGCCAGAGACATCAGACCACCGATATAGGTGGGTACCGGCGCCACGTAGAAGCTGGCATCGCGGTACAGCTTGCTCAGACGCTGAAAAGTGTTGGTGACTTCCTGACCCTGCATAAAAGGCACGCCGTTCTGCGCCACCATAATACCGCCGGGGTTCAGGCAGGTTTTTTCGTCTTGGTAGAAATCGGAGGTAAACAGCACTTCGCCCGGCCCGATCGGGTCGGTGGAGTCGGAGATGATAACGTCAAAGGTATCCTGACACTGAGCGACGAATTCTTTGCCGTCGGCAATCACGATATTGGCGCGCGGATCATCGAAGGCACCATGGGAGTGCTTGGGAAAATACGCTTTGCACATATCAATCACGCTGCCGTCGATCTCAACCTGAGTCACGTGTTCAACGTTCTTGTGACGCAGCACTTCACGCAGGATACCGCCGTCACCACCGCCGATAATCAGCACGCGTTTGGGCGCCGGATGGGCAAACAGCGGTACATGCACCATCATTTCGTGGTAAATAAATTCATCGCGTTCAGTGGTCTGTACCACGCCATCCAGCAGCATCACCCGGCCCATAAACGGCGTATCAATAATCTGCAGGTGCTGATGCCCGGTTTTCACCTCGAACACTACTTCACTGACGGTAAAGGACTGGGCGTAGCCGTCGTACAGACTTTCAGAAACAACGTTTTTGGCAGACATGAGGATTCCTGTAATGCAGAGCGTAAATTCGGGCGGGAGTATAACGGAATGGTGCGCGGGAGTCAGATCACGGAATGAACGCCTGCGGTCAGCGGCTGTTCTGCCGGGGCAAGGGACATAACAAACCCGGCCAGAGAACATATCTGCTGGCCGGCGTCCGGTGAGCAAGGCGTTATGCCTCTTTGCTCACCACCTCCATCAGGTCCACGTTCTGGAAGCCACGCGGCAGCTTATTTCCACGGCGGCCACGCTCTCCCAGATAGTGTTCAAGATCGGCAAACTTCAGTTTCAGATGACGCTTACCGGCGTGCACCAGCAGTGTATCTTCCTGACTGAAAGCCACCGCGCCGACCATGATTTCTTCACGTTTGGCGGCGGCTTCTGCCGGAATACCAATCATTTTGTTGCCTTTACCTTTGGCCATCTGCGGCAGATCCGCAGCCGGGAAGACCAGCAGGCGACCTTCATTGCTGATGGCCGCAATCCAGGATTTATCCGGATCGCTGATCTTCGCCGGTGCCAGAATGCGGGCATTATCCGGCACCGTAATCAGGGTTTTACCGGCTTTATTCTTGCTCTGCATATCCGCCAGCGTACCGATAAAGCCATAACCGGCATCCGTGCACAGCAGATAACGCTCGTCATCGTTACCGATTAAGGTGGTGATGAAGTTGGCGCCCGGCGGAGGAGACAGGCGGCCAGTCAGTGGCTCTCCCTGCCCGCGCGCCGATGGCAGCGTATGCGCCTGCAGACTGTAGGAACGCCCGCTGGTATCGAGGAACACCGCATGCTGGCTTGACTTGCCATAGGCAGCGCTTAAGAATTTATCACCGGTTTTATAACTCAGGTTTTCGGCATCAATGTCATGCCCTTTGGCGGCACGCACCCAGCCTTTTTCCGACAGAACGATGGTGACAGGCTCAGTAGCCACCAGTTCGGTTTCACTGAAGGCTTTGGCCTCACCACGCACGACCACCGGTGAACGGCGCTCATCACCGTATTGTTCGGCATCGGCACTGATTTCTTTCTTGATCAGGGTTTTCAGACGACGCTCAGAGCCGAGGGTTTTTTCCAGATAATCGCGTTCTTTTTCCAGCTCATCCTGTTCACCGCGAATCTTCATTTCTTCCAGTTTGGCTAAATGACGCAGTTTTAATTCGAGGATGGCTTCGGCCTGAATATCGGAAATACCAAAGCGCTGCATCAGCACCGCTTTCGGTTCCTCTTCGCGACGGATGATGTCAATCACTTCATCGATATTGAGGAAAGCGACCAGCAAACCTTCGAGGATATGCAGACGCGCCAGTACTTTATCGAGTCGGAACTGCAGGCGGCGACGTACCGTCTCGGTACGGTAGCTGAGCCACTCACTCAGCATCAGCTTCAGGTTTTTCACCTGTGGGCGGCCGTCCAGACCAATCACATTCATATTAACGCGGTAGTTCTTTTCCAGATCGGTGGTGGCAAACAGGTGCGCCATCACCGCCTCGGTATCGACCCGGTTCGACTTGGGCACAATCACCAGACGGGTCGGGTTTTCGTGGTTGGATTCATCGCGCAGGTCGGTGACCAGTGGCAGTTTTTTCGCCTGCATCTGGGCGGCAATCTGCTCCAGAATCTTGGCACCGGAGACCTGATGCGGCAGCGCGGTAATGACGATATCGCCATCTTCAACGGTGTAGACCGCGCGCATTTTTACGCTGCCACGGCCATCGCGATACAGCTTCCGCAGGTCGTCACGCGGCGTGATGATTTCCGCTTCGGTCGGGAAATCCGGCGCGGTGACGTGTTCGCACAAGGCGTCGATGCTGGCATCCGGATCATCCAGCAGATGAATACAGGCGCTGGCCACTTCGCGGATATTGTGCGGCGGAATATCCGTCGCCATGCCGACCGCAATACCCGTGGTGCCGTTGAGCAGAATGTTTGGCAAGCGCGCCGGTAAGGTGCACGGCTCGTCCATGGTGCCATCAAAGTTCGGCTGCCATTCCACCGTGCCCTGACCCAGTTCGCTGAGCAGCACTTCGGCGTAAGGTGCCAGCTTGGCTTCAGTATAACGCATGGCCGCGAAGGATTTAGGATCGTCCGGCGCACCCCAGTTACCCTGACCATCCACCAGCGGGTAACGGTAAGAAAACGGCTGTGCCATCAGCACCATGGCTTCATAACAGGCGCTGTCGCCGTGCGGATGGTATTTACCCAGCACGTCACCCACGGTACGGGCCGACTTCTTATATTTGGCGGTATGCTTTAACCCCAGCTCGCTCATGGCGTAGACGATGCGGCGCTGCACCGGCTTAAGGCCATCACCCACGTGCGGCAGCGCACGGTCGAGAATGACGTACATGGAGTAGTTGAGGTATGCGTTCTCGGTGTATTGCTTCAGCGACTGGCGCTCAACACCGTCATCGGTGTAACTGATCTGATCCGTCATAAGTCCTGCAGGGCTGAGTTCTGATGGAATGAATGCCGCCGATTGTGACCGACCCGGCGGCAGAGAACAATCCGCGCAGCGGCTCTGGCCGAAACGTTCTAAAAATTAGAACAGTAACAACCTATTTTCGTAATTTTAATTCCAACAAACAGAAATATACTGACACTCTGACAATCAACGTTATGAACAGCTGCCGAGGAGAACGTGATGGCCAATCTGATCAACGGTGAAAAGAAGGATCTGGACGGTTTCAGTGTTACCCGCATTCTGCCCAGCCGCGTGAAGAAAATGGTCGGTCCCTTTATTTTTCTGGATCACATGGGGCCTGCGCGGTTTCAACCCGGCGAGGGTATTAATGTGCGCCCGCATCCGCATATCGGGTTGTCGACCCTGAGTTATCTGTTCAGCGGCAGCATGCTGCACCGCGACAGCCTCGGCAATGTGCAGGAAATTTTTCCCGGTGAAGTAAACTGGATGACCGCCGGCCGCGGCATCGTGCATTCCGAACGCGAAACACTGGAAGTACGCTCACGCGAACACGAACTCAACGGTCTGCAATTCTGGCTGGCCCTGCCACCGGAAAAAGCGGAAATAGAGCCGTCATTCCAGCATGTGAAAAAAGAACAGCTGCCGCATTATTATCTGGAAAAAACCATCATGCGCCTGGTCGCCGGGGAAGCCTACGGCATGACCTCACCCGTGCGCACTCACTCGCCGATGTTTTTTATCGATATTATCAGCGCCGCCGGAGAGCAGATTGAACTGCCGCACCCACATTATGAAAGCGCGGTGTATATTCAGAGTGGTTCATTGAATATCAGCGGGCAGAGCTTTAACGCCGGTGACTTTATTCTGCTTGATGGCGATGAAAGCATTCAGGTCGAAAGCCACAGCCGCTTTGTGCTGCTCGGTGGCGAAGGCTATGAGCAGGTGCCTTATATCCGCTGGAATTTTGTTGCTTACAGCCGCGAGCGCATCGCTCAGGCCGAAGCCGACTGGCAGGCGCAGCGTTTTGCCAGTGTGCCGGGCGATGAGCGTGAATATACGCCGTTGCCGGGTAGTAAATAGTGCAAAAAATCCCGGCTGTTGCCGGGATTTTTCTTACTGCATCAGCCTTCGCTGCACAGTCCCTGCATCCGGATCTTATTGGTCCAATGCAGAAAACTGTGGCTGGTTGAATACTGAGTGGTTACCGCACTCAGGCGGCCATTACACTGAGCCATTAACTGCTGTTTTGCCTGATCGACATAGTCGGTATCAAAGACAAAACCCAGCACAACGGTCTGTTCAGTTTCAGCCGTTACCACGCTGCGCTTTTCTGCAGCAGACACATGATCAAAGTCGCTGACGTGCTGCATATGAACCGAATGGGTGCATCCGGTCAGCAGCATCAGTGGCAGAAATATACGGATTTTCATGCCTGCTTACCCCTTGTGGCAGTAGCCAGTGGCAACCACTTCGCGGATGACAACCGGGATAAATACCGTGTGCTGAAACTTGGTCAGAATGCCTTCTACTTTCCCGCCGGCACACTGGCTTTTCAGATCAAGGATAGCTTCATCAACGAAGTCGTTGCTGAAGGCAATGCCAAGAAAAGTCCAGCTGCTGGAAGTCGCGCTGATTTCATTGCTGCGTTCGGCCGGTATCTGGGTCAGGGAAACGGAGTTGAGGCTGACACAACCGGTCAGGGCTGTCATCAATACCGCCATGGTCATAAAACGTTTAAACATATTTTTTATTTCCTTATTTCTCAGCGGATGCAATAAGCATCAACACCGACGATTTCACCCGACACGGGGCCTGCTGATTTTGCTTCACGAATAGCGCGGATACCGGTCAGGCGGCCACCCGGGCATTCCACCAGCAGATATTCCTGCAGACGCTGCGCATAAGTATCGTCGAATACCGGGTTACCGGTACGCGGGCCCATATTAATCAGCGCCAGAATATCGCGCAGTTGCTTAAAGTTTTCAGCGGTTCTGCCACGACTGGCAATGCGGCCAATTTCGGCAGCGGCCGTTGCATCAAAACCGGTTTCACTCAACCGTACTGAAACGGGTACTAATTCACCCTGAGACTGATCAATACTGCCGATCTGAACATGATCCAGACGCGCGCAGCCAGCCGTCAGGGCAAGCACCAGCAGTGCTGTCCAACGCATATTTGCTCCTTAAGTAAATGGCAATGAACGATTGCCGGCGCGGATTATAAAGACAAACAACCAATATACGAACAGTAATTTCAGGCCGGTCGAAAGGTCTGATCAGGGCTGCTATTGTAATTCTGCAAAGTAACGCTGGTAGAAGACGTCGCCATCCATTGGCATCGCATAATAATAGCCCTGCACCCATTCACAACCAAGACGCTGCAGCGTGCTTTCCTGTTCTTTATTTTCCACACCTTCAGCCACTACCGTCAGGCCAAGACTTTTCGCCATTAATACAATGGCGCGGACGATTTCATAGTCATTCATGTCATCGTTAATGTCGCGCACAAACGACTGGTCGATTTTTAACACGGTTACCGGCATGGATTTTATTTTACTGAGCGATGAATATCCGGTACCGAAATCATCAATGGCAAAATCGACGCCCATTGCCCTGAGTTCGCTGATCTGTTGCGAGACTTCGGTTGTGCCTGACATCATCAGACCTTCCGTTACCTCAAGCTCCAGCCAGCGCGGATCAAAATCCAGATACTGAATAATCTCGGCAACGACCGAAGCAAAACGGGAGTTAATCTGAATCGGCGATACGTTGACAGAAATTTTATCCAGCATTAATCCCTGCTGTCGCCAGAATAAAAACTGCTGACAGGCCGAACGTATCACCCAGTATCCGAGCTCGACAATCAAGCCACTGGTTTCTGCCAGCGGAATAAAATTGTGTGGCGAAATCATACCGCGCACCGGATGTGGCCAACGCAATAAAGCCTCGACCCGGCGGGGAACAGACTCACCGATGCGGAATTGCGGCTGGTATGCCAGGATAAAATGGTGCGCCTCCAGAGCCGAGCGTAAATCCTGTTCAAGAGACATGCGCGAATGAATGCTGTCGGTCAGCTCACGTAAATAATGAAAACTGCGGTTTCTGCCCAGTTCTTTGGCTTTATGCAGCGCAGCATCGGCATTGCGGATAAGTTCATCAACGCTGCTGCCGTGTTGCGGATAAATACTGATACCGGCACTGGCAAATACGCTGAGCAGATGCCCCTGAAGCTTATATGGCTGCGATATCACCTGCAGCAGCTGGTCACATTTTTCCTGAATGCGGTTTTCATCATCGATACGACTGAGCACCACAACAAATTCATCACCACCCAGACGGGCACAAATGTCAGAATCACGTACATTATTGTGCAGACGATGTGCAACATCCTTGAGCAGCAGATCACCAATATCATGGCCAATCGTATCGTTAATATCTTTAAACCGATCGAGATCAAGGAAGATAACGGCGAGCATCTCTCCGCCACGACGCGCCATATTTAAGGCATATTCGAGTTTTTTATTCAGTGACAGACGATTCGGCAGACCGGTTAATACATCGTGGTGAGCAATATGTTCGAGATTTTGCTGAGCTTTTTTCAGCTCTGTAATATCTCGGCTTAAACCAAAGACTCCGATATACCGCCCGTATTTGTCATAGATAGGGGTTTTTTGTGTTTCCAGCAGCATGACACCGCCATCGGCACCGTGCACCCACTCTTCGTTAATATTGACATGCTTCCGTGCCACGGCTTCTTTATCTTTTGCACGGAAAAAATTAGCCGTTTCGTGATCAAAGACTTCATAATCAGAATAACCAACCGGATCTTTTCCCATCAGATTCACAAACTGCTTATTACAGAAGATATAAATGCCGTGATGGTCTTTATAAAAAATAATATCCGGGATGGAATCCAGAATATTCTTGATTAATTCTGTGCGCTCATCCAGTTGCTGATCACTGAACTTACGCCGCCGGATTTCTGACCAGATAAAAAAGCCGACAGAGCTGAAAAAGATAATAACCGACAACGACAATACAATGAGATTGCGATAACGTTGCCAGAAGCCCGGCCGATCGTTGATAAAGTGGGTACCCGGCGGGAAATGTGAGCGGTCAAAACCCGCCCGGGCCGCCAGTTCAGCATCAATCAGTGTCAGGGTTTCCGTCTGCCAGTTTATGGTAATACGGTCTGGGCTTTCTCCGGACAAAATGCGCAATGCCATCCCCGCGGCCAGCTCAGCGCTGTGCTGTAAATCGCTGACCACACCACCGAATAAACCATCACCGATACCTGAGGCCGTCAGCGACCAGACCGGGGAAGCAGAATGGCTGCTGATAAAATGGTTTGATTCACGCAATGCCTTAACCTGCTGGTGAACATCCAGATAAGCCGATAACAGCAACAGGGGTTCATCATTCAGTGCCGACAATTCGTCGGCCAGTTGCTGCCAGCTGAGTGTGGCCAGTGAATGCACCACTAATTGCTGATTAAGGCTGTCAGCGGCCTGCTGCAACTGCAGCATACGCCCGGCACTGCGCGGCAGGCCGTCACTGATCACATGCAGCGGCCGGGAATCCGGATACAGATAACGCATCAGTGACATAAACTCATACACCGGCAGCGCATCGTACACGCCGGTATAGCCTCCCTGATTCTGCAATCTGCGGATCAGCTCACTGTCGCTGACGCCAACAAAAACGACCGGCGCCTGTCCCAAAACATCACGCCCTTCCGCGGCGATTAACTTCAGTGCACCATCACCGGCAACAATAACCAGATCATAACGTTCACCCTGTTGTTGCTTGGCACGCAACAGCTGAGCATAGGCTTTTAGGTAGGCGGGTGTGGCACGCAGGTCGGAATCCATAAATTCCACATGCAGGGTGATGGGCTGCTGCGCATGGTTGTTCAAGGTCTGCTGAACACCGGTAACAATGCGTTCAGCAACAGGAAACAGTGGCTCGTAAGAAAGCAGCAGCAAAACCTGCACGGCGGGCAGGGGCGAAACCTCAGCCAACACCAGTGAGGCCGGAAACAGCATCAGCGCCATCAGTCTGCAGATATTGATCATGTCACCTCCTGGTTACCCGGCATCAGCCAGTGTGCGGCATCCTTGCCTCGGCGATACTGATATCAGGCAATTTCGGCTTCGTTGCCGCGTTGTTCGAGCCAGTTTTTGCGGTCACCCGCACGTTTTTTGGCCAGCAACATATCCATCATTTCATTAGTGCCATCACCCGGTTCCAGACCCAGCTGCACCAGACGACGGGTATTCGGGTCCATGGTGGTTTCGCGCAGCTGCAGAGGGTTCATCTCACCCAGCCCTTTAAAGCGCTGTACGTTGACTTTACCGCGTTTGTTTTCCGCTTTGATACGCTCCAGCACGCCCTGCTTTTCACCTTCGTCGAGCGCGTAGTAAACGTCTTTCCCGATATCAATGCGATACAGCGGCGGCATAGCAACATACACATGCCCTTCGGCCACCAGCTTACGGAAATGGCGGACAAACAGGGCACATAACAACGTAGCAATATGCAGGCCGTCGGAGTCAGCATCGGCGAGAATGCAGATCTTGCCGTAACGCAAACCGGATAAATCATCCGAACCCGGATCAATACCCAGCGCCACGGCGATATCGTGCACTTCCTGAGAGGCCAGAATTTCATTGGAATCCACTTCCCAGGTGTTCAGGATTTTACCGCGCAGCGGCATGATGGCCTGAAACTCACGGTCGCGGGCCTGCTTGGCCGAACCACCGGCCGAATCACCTTCCACCAGAAAGAGTTCAGTACGCTCACCATCCTGACCGGTACAGTCCGCCAGTTTGCCGGGCAGCGCCGGTCCCTGAGTGATCTTTTTACGGGCAACGGTTTTCGACTTGCGCAAACGGGTCTGGGCACTGTAAATCGCCATCTCGGCCAGTTGCTCAGCTTCGCCGGTATGTTCATTCAGCCACAGGGCAAACGCATCTTTCACGACGCCGGAAATAAAGGCCGAGGCTTCACGCGATGACAAACGTTCTTTCGTCTGCCCGGCAAACTGCGGATCAGCCAGTTTGGCTGACAACACGTAAGAACAACGCTCCCACAGATCGTCCGGGGTCAGTTTGATGCCGCGCGGCAGCAGGTTACGGAATTCACAGAACTCACGCAGCGCGTCCAGCAAACCCGAGCGGAAACCATTCACATGGGTGCCACCCTGAGCCGTCGGAATCAGGTTAACGTAGCTTTCCTGCAGCAGTTCGCCGCCTTCCGGCTGCCAGTGCACCGCCCAGTCAACGCCTTCGGTGGTGCCGGTCATTGAGCCGACAAAGGGCTCTGCCGGTAAGACGTCATAACCGGTGCTGTGCACCTTGAGGTAGTCTTTCAGGCCGTCTTCGTAGTACCACTCAGCACTGTCTTCGGCATTCGGCGCATGAAATTTAATGCGCAGACCCGGACACAGAACGGCTTTGGCGCGCAGTACGTGCTTTAACCGTGGCACCGAAAAACGCGGGGAATCAAAATATTTAGGGTCCGGCAGGAAGCGCACACTGGTGCCGGTCTTTTTCTTGGCACAGGTTTCCACAATCTGCAGATCAAGGGCTTTGTAGCCGTCCTTAAAACCAATGCGATGTACCTGACCATCGCGCCAGATGGTGACTTCCAGCACCTGCGACAGGGCGTTTACCACGGACACGCCCACACCATGCAGACCACCGGAGAACTGATAATTATCGTTAGAGAACTTACCACCCGCATGCAGCTGGCTGAGAATCAGCTCGACCCCGGAAACGCCATGTTCAGGGTGAATATCGGTCGGCATGCCCCGGCCATCGTCCAGCACCGTCATTGATCCGTCACCATGCAGTGTGACTTCAATGGTTGTGGCGTGTCCGGCCAGCGCTTCATCGACCGAGTTATCAATCACTTCCTGCGCCAGATGGTTGGGACGGGTGGTATCGGTGTACATGCCCGGACGCTTACGTACCGGGTCCAGGCCGCTTAAAACCTCAATCGACGACGCTGTATATTGCTTAGACATTCAAACCTCTGGCTGCCAGCGGAAATCCATAATCAACGGCGGAGTATAACGGGAAGGCGAAGGGAAGTCAGAGGTGCCTTAAGAATCCGGCAGGGTTTGCGACGGATATTTTATTCAGTGCAGCGCCCGACGGTAACAGAAAGGCGGGCGGCAAAGGCCAGCAGCATCGGCATGCGCTCGATAAAGCGCTCAAAGCTGTGGTTACCTCCCCCTTCAAGCCAGGCCGGACAATGCCGGTACAACTCTGCCGCCAGACGATAGTCGAGGGTTTCATCCGCCGTTTGCAGCAGCAGCAAAAGACGCTCAGGGTGCCGGATCGCTGCACAGTCCAGCGCCCGCAACTGGGCGATATGCTCATGAGTCAGCTCATGCACTTCGCCACTGTAATAGTGGGTGTTCGGCCCCAGATAATGTTCAAACAGATCGAACGGACGTACCGCCGGATTCACCAGCACCGCTGGTACACCGTCGCTTTCGGCCAGATGCGTGGCGTAAAAACCACCCAGTGAGCTGCCGATGATAAACACCTTTTCAAAGCGCTGCTGCAGATGTTTAAGCTCAGCGCGCGCGCATGCAATCGCCTCAGCAGGAGCGAAGGGTAAGGTTGGTAATGCCAGCTGTTCCGGGCTGAGATGATCGGCATAAAAGCGCTGCAGTTGCTGCGCTTTTTGCGATTGCGGGGAACTTAAAAAGCCGTGCAGATAAAGACAGCCGATATCAGCAGAGTACAAAGAATCAGTAACCCTTTACCGAGTAATCAATTTCAAACTCGATGCCTTCAACGCGGCTGACACCGGTTTCAATCGAACCATCAGCACACAGATCCAGCCAGCGATAACCCGGTGCCAAAGTATCCACCGAAAAGTTTTCGGAATACGGGGTGAACTGCACGCAGGTTGATGGCGATGACATATAGCGCACCCCATCAATCAGCTGATCACTTTCCTGATGCACATGCCCCCACAACACACAGCGCACGTTGCGGTGGCGGCGGATAAGCGCCAGCACCTCATCGGCGTTTTTCACACCAATGCGGTCAATCCAGCGACTGCCCATCGGCAGCGGGTGGTGATGAAAACTGACCAGGGAGTGTAAATCGGGTCGTTCACTGAGAGCCCGGTCCAACAGCTCCAGCTGATCCGGAGCGAGACGACCATGCACAGACCCCTCAACCTGAGAATTCAGCAGAATCAGCTGCCAGTGTTTGCTGCGGATAATCCGCTGCAGGTGCTCGGTATCTTCCGCCACTTCGTACATGCTGGCCGGTACATCATGATTACCTTCGAACCAGAAAACCGGGCAGCCAAAAGGCTGCAAAGCATTATGTAAATGCTGATATGCGCGTACGCTGCCGTCCTGTGCAAGGTCGCCGGTCACAAGAATGGTATCAATACTGGGGCGTTCCTGACGCACAATATCGAGTACACAGTTCATGCTGTGCAACGTCTTCATACCGAGCAGATGGCCCTCTTCAGGACCATTTAAATGGGTATCGGTAATCTGTACGATCCGCAGCGTATCTTCCGTATCCAGTGAATACAAACTGCACCCCTGTCCCTAGTTGTTTTCGCCAGTTTCCAACTTTATCGGCAAATGCGCAAATCAACCGGAATGAAGTTCACAATAAACCGTCATCTGACAGGCAATATGATGTCCGGCAGCACGATAGGCTGGATGGTTTGGCCATATTGTAAACAGTGACCCAGCCACTCGGCCAGAAAGCGATTCAGCTGTACTTTTTCATCGGGCATACGCATCGCCGGATTGGGGTAGCTATAACGACCATCAAAACGTTGCTGATTCTGATAGCTGAGCACTTCCGCCATGCTGGCATCATGGTATAGCCGTACCTGCATCGACAGCGGCTGCAGCCAATCCGGACTCAGCCCTTCCTGCGTCACCGACACCATGGTGGTATAGCGGTGATCTTCATCCACACACAAACGCACCAGCGCACAGTGCAGATCATCACTGAGACGGAACGCACGCATTTCCCCGACTTCGGCACCATTCAGAAGCTTCAGCAGCCGCAGATAATTGGCTTCACACAGCGCAGCCATTTCCTGCAGATCGGGAACATAACGCTGACGTTTTTTAAGCAATCACTTTCTCCTTACCGATACTCTGCTTCTGAAGCTTAATTCAAACTCAGCGCAGCCTAGCGAATCCGCTCTGACGCCGCCAGCATCAGAATAAATGAGGCTAACGCGGCCTGCGGCTATTACTTTTTCTGCAGCAGACGCGGGTGATGAATATGCAGCCATTGCAGCGCCATAATGGTGGCGGCGTTATTAAGACGGCCGCTTTCAACCGCAGCATAGGCATCAGTGAAGCTCATTTTCGCCAGCCGGATATCTTCGTGCTCTTCGGCCAGCCCATGCACGCCACCAACGTGTTCACTGTCGATCAGCGCACAATAAAGCTGCACCCGTTCACTGGTGCCGCCGGGAGATACCCAATAATTGCAGATCGGCAGTAATTCATTAAAGGTGCACCCTGCTTCTTCGGCGGTTTCACGCCGCGCCACATCAGCATAGTGCTCGCCCGGCTCAACCATGCCGGCGACCAGCTCCAGCAGCCAGGGCGAGTGCTCATCCGCCAGAGCCCCGATGCGGAACTGTTCCGTCAGCACGACACAGTCACGCAGCGGATCAAACAACAGCACGCAAACAGCTTCACCGCGTTCAAACAGCTCACGCTCAAAATACCCGGTCCAGCCTCCGGCAAACGTACGGTGGCGCAGCCGGATTTTCTCAATCCGGAAGAACCCTTTAAACGCGACCTCTCGCGATGCAATTTCAACATCGTCCGGACCATATTCCACACGCTCTTGCGTCATACTTGACCTGCCTATATTACTGAATAAGAATATTTCGGGTTTCAGCAGCCCGGACACACAGGGTCGCTGCACGCTGTGTTCTTATTTATGGAACAATCAGCACCATTTCTGCCGGATTTTTTCTGTTAGAATCCGGCAAACCAAACGAATTCATATCCGCTGCGAAAGGCACCCCTATGAAAAAACTGCTCTCACTGACGATTGCACTGTTAGCTTCCGGCGCTGTAAATGCGGCGGACCTTAGCACCATCTACCAGCAGGCGGCCAGCAACGACGCGGAAATTGCCGCAGCCCGTGCGATCCGCGAAGCAAACAGCTACAACGTCGCCATTGCCCGCGGTGTCTTATTACCTCAGGCGCAGATTTCTTACAGCCAGACCAGCGTCAGCTCTGAGGCCGAGTCTCTCGATCTGACCAACGGCGGCTACGTTAAAACCGATAAAGATTATGACCTCGGCAGCCTTGAAGTCACCGCCTCCCAGACACTGTTCAACCTGAACAGCTGGTACACCTACAAAGCCGCCGTCAGTGGCGATGCCGCCGCAAGCCTGCAATTGCAGCTGGCTGAACAACAACTGCTGCTGCGCACCGCTCAGGCGTACTTCAACGTGCTGCGTGCGCAGGACAACCTGTCCACCGCTCAGGCTGAAGAAAAAGCCGTTAAACGCTCACTGGAACAAACCAAACAGCGTTTTGAAGTGGGCCTGATTGCCATCACCGATGTTCATGAAGCACAGGCCGGTTATGACCTGTCCTATGTCAACCTGCTCGGTCAGGAAGCTGCGCTGGATATCAGCTACGAAGCGTTAGAACAGCTGACAGGCCAGCGTTTCGAAGAGGTATCGCCACTGAAAGCCGATATCGCCATGGAAATGCCACAGCCAGCCAATGCTGCTGACTGGGTGCAATCCGGCCTGGAAAAATATGCCGGCATTCTGATCGCAGAAGCAAGCAAAGACGGCGTCCGTCTGCAACGTAATGCCGCGCGTTCCAATCATCTGCCAAGCGTCAGTCTGTTCGGCAGCTATACCGATGCCGATCAGGCGCCCTTCACCGGAAATGACCCGACCGACAGCACGGTTACCGCTATTGGTGTGAAAATCTCCATGCCACTGCTGGCCGGTGGTTCGCTCTACGGTCAGAGCAAGCAGGCGGCCCTGAACTATGCCGCCGCCGATTATCAGCTGGAAACCCAGCGCCGTGATGTTAAGCAGAATATCCGCAGCCTGTTCCGTCAGGTACAGACCGATACTCTGAACATCAAAGCCCGTAAGCAGGCCATCACCTCAGCCCAGAGCGCTCTGGAAGCCACTCAGACCGGCTATAAGGTAGGAACCCGCAACATCGTTGAAGTCCTGAACGCACAAAAGAACCTGTTCAGCGCCCAGCGTGACTACGCCAACGCCCGTTATGATTACATCATCAACCTGCTGAACCTTAAGTTCTTCGCCGGTACGCTGAACGAAGGCGATATCCAGACGCTGAACAGCTGGCTGGCCAGCGCTTAAGTCCGCCATGTCAGGACAACAAAAAACCCGCTGCGGCGGGTTTTTTGTTGCGTGCGGTTCAGGGCATCAGAGTTTCAGATGCGCCGCACAGAGTTCTGTCAGGCGCTTCACGGCACCGCGGTTGGCATCCACCGCCGCCTGCCCGGCAGCGCCCATACGGCTGCGCAGACCGGCATCATTCAGATAGTGCTGTAACTGCGGCAGTAATTCATCGGGCTGATCACTGACCACCGCCAGCGCACCGGCACTTTGCAGATTATCGACAATCACCGCGAAGTTCATATGATGCGGGCCAACCAGAGTAGCCTTGCCCAGCGCTGCCGGTTCAATCGGATTATGACCGCCATGAGCAATCAGGCTACCGCCCACCAGCACCAGATCGGCGGCGGACAACAACGGCAACATCTCGCCCATGGTATCAGCAACGTAGACCTGCGTTTGCTCAGAGGCACTGCCGGTACTGCGGCGCTGCACCCTCAGACCACGACTGCGTACCGCATTGGTCACCACCTCAAAGCGCTCCGGATGACGCGGAATCAGCAGCAACAGCAATTGCGGGCAAGCCGCCTGCAGGCGCGGATAAAGATCGAGCAGCAACTCATCCTCACCGGCATGCCCGGAAGCCAGCGCCAGCACCGGACGAGCAGCGCCCCACTGCGCGCGCAATGCCGCGCCCTGCGCCTGTGCCAGAGGTGGCACATCCATATCAAACTTGACGCTGCCGGTGACTTCCAGCCGCCCGGCAGGCAAGCCCAGATCAAGAAAGCGCTGACCATCGGCGGCATTCTGCACAGCCACCATGCTCAGCCGTTGCAGCATCGGCTGAGTCAGCGCAGAGAAGCGTTCATAGCCACGGGCCGACTTTTCTGACAACCGGGCATTCGCCAGCATTACCGCAATCCGACGCTGCTGACAGGCAGCCAGCAGATTGGGCCAAAGCTCAGTTTCCATCACCACCAGCAGACCAGGACGGAGAGCATTGAGGAAATTACGCCAGAACCAGGGCAGATCGTAAGGCAGATACATATGATAAACCCCCGCCCCGAACAGGCGCTGCACCTGAGCAGAGCCGGTAGGCGTGGTCGTGGTCACAATGACCGGTACATTGGGATAACGGGCCTGAAACGACTTCACCAGAGGGGCCGCCGCCAGCGTTTCCCCCACTGACACCGCATGAATCCACAGACCATTGGCCGGGGGCCGGTGAGGCAGCAGGCCAAAACGCTCACGCAGACGCTGGCGGTAACCCGGATTCAGCCGTCCGCGCCACCACAGGCGCAGCACCAGAACCGGCAGCAAACAAGCGTACACTACAGAATAAAGAAATCGCGCCACAGAACTCCCGCCGTTCACCAGATCAAAGCGCGGCATCATACCACAGGCAGACTGACCGGCAGTGAACAGCGCAGGATGAAACAGGCAAAAACGCAGCGGTTTGTTCACGCACGGAGTAGCACACCACCGTCAGGCTCTATGTTAAACTCCCGGCTCATTTTTCTGACAGCTGCAGACGTATAAAACCACTATGGATGTAACCGTTCCCGATTTTCACCAGGCCCGCGTGCTGGTGTTTGGCGATGTCATGCTCGACCGCTACTGGCAGGGCCCGACATCACGTATCTCGCCGGAAGCACCGGTTCCCGTCGTTAAGATTCAGGATGTCGAAAACCGCGCCGGTGGTGCCGGTAACGTTGCCCTGAACATTGCCACACTGGGCGCAGCTGTTGATCTGCTCGGCGTTACCGGTAACGACGAAAACGGCAAAGCGCTGGCCGCCATGCTCGAACTGGCCAATGTTCGCTGCAACTTCCTGCAGCATCCGCAGCATCCGACCATCACCAAACTGCGCATCATGAGTCGCCATCAGCAACTCATCCGCCTCGATTTTGAAGAAGCCTTCGACGCCACCGATCTGAGCAGCCTGTACAGCGACTTTGATCAGCGCCTGGCAACCGCCAATGTTGTGATTCTGTCGGACTACGGCAAAGGCGCGCTGAGCAATCCGCACGCGTTAATACACGCCGCCAGACGCGCCTCGGTACCGGTACTGGTCGACCCGAAAGGCACTGATTTTGAGCGCTACCGTGGCGCGACCCTGATCACCCCGAATCTGAGCGAGTTTGAAGCCGTAGCCGGCCCTGCCGCCGACGATGACACACTGGTCCGCAAAGCGCGTCAGCTGATCAGCGATTACGACCTGCAGGCCATTCTGGTTACCCGCAGCGAAAAAGGCATGACGCTGGTACAGCGTGAACAGGAACCCTTTCATTTACCGGCGCGTGCGCGTGAGGTTTACGATGTCACCGGCGCTGGCGACACCGTAATCTCCGTACTGGCCGCCGCGCTGGCTGCCGGACAACCGCTGGAAAAAGCGACGGTGCTGGCCAATACCGCCGCCGGTATCGTGGTCGGCAAACTGGGAACCGCCACGGTCACCACGGAAGAGCTGCGCCGCGACCTGCGCAGTGAAAACCGCCTTGGCGCAGGCATCTTTGACGAAGACAGTCTGCAACTGCTGGTCGAAGAAGCCCGTTCCCGTGGCGAAACCCTGGTAATGACCAACGGCTGTTTCGACATTATTCACCCCGGCCATGTGCAGTATCTGAAAGAAGCCAAAGCACTGGGTGACCGTTTACTGGTCGCGGTGAATGCCGATGAATCCGTCAGCCGCCTGAAAGGCCCGAGCCGGCCGATTAATCCGCTTGATCACCGCATGGCGGTATTGGCCGGACTGGAAAGCGTTGACTGGGTTGTGCCCTTCGCCGAAGACACCCCGGAGCGTTTAATCTGCCGAATTCTGCCGGATATTCTGGTGAAAGGCGGCGACTACACCATCGAACAGATTGCCGGCGGCCAGTGTGTGCAGGCCAACGGCGGCGAGGTGATTATTCTGAGCTTTAAAGACAATTGCTCAACATCCGCTATTGTGAAAAAAATCCAGGAGAGCGAAGCATGATTATCGTCACCGGCGGTGCCGGCTTTATTGGCAGCAACCTTGTTAAAGCCCTGAACGAACAGGGCCGTAAAGACATCATCGTGGTTGATGACCTGAGCGATGGCAAACAGTTTTACAACATCAGTGACTGCGATATTGCCGACTATCTGGATAAAGACGATTTTCTGCAGCGGGTAAAAAATAACGACGGGATTCTGGATAACGTCGAAGTCATTTTCCACGAAGGTGCCTGCTCCTCCACCACCGAGTGGAACGGCAAATTCATGATGGAAAATAATTACGAATATTCCAAGGTGCTGCTGCACGCCTGCCAGGCTAAAGGCATCGCGTTTTTATACGCCTCCAGTGCCTCGGTTTACGGCGGCAGCGATGTATTCAAAGAAGAGCGCCGCCACGAAAAACCGCTGAATGTTTATGGCTACAGTAAATGGCAGTTCGATCAGTATGTGCGCTCCATTCAGCACACACTGACCAGTCAGGTGGTCGGCTTCCGTTATTTCAATGTCTACGGCCCGCGTGAGCAGCACAAAGGTTCAATGTCGTCCGTTGCCTTTCACTTCAATAATCAGCTGAAAAATAACGGCGTATGCAAATTATTCGGCGGCAGTGGCGGCTACGGTGACGGTGAGCAGCGCCGTGACTTTGTCTTTGTTGGTGATGTGGTTAAGGTCAATCTGTGGTTCTGGAAGAACCCGGAAAAGAGCGGCATTTTTAATCTGGGTACCGGTCAATGCCAGAGCTTTAACGACGTTGCTGATGCTGTGATTAAATGGCACAGCGAGCGTCCGGAACCACTGAGAATTCATGGTAAAAAAGAATACATGCCGTTCCCGGATCATTTGAAAGGGGCGTATCAAAGTTTCACCGAAGCCGATATCAGTGCGTTACGTGCTGCCGGTTACAGCGATGCATTCGCCACCGTAGAACAAGGCGTGTTCAGCTATATGGACTGGTTAAATGGCTGATACGCATTTCCCTAAAGCGCTGTTAAAACCTCAACACTGGCCAGTATGGTTGCTGGTCGGCCTGATGATCAGCATTACCCGTTTGCCATTTTCTGCCCAGCTGCGCATCGGTAAAATCATCGGTTTACTGCTGCATAAAGTTGCCAGAAGCCGGCGGCATATTGTTGAGGTGAATATCCGTCTGTGTTTCCCGGAAAAAAGCGCTGACGAGCAACGCGCCCTGGTGCGGCAGATTTTTATCGACAACGGCATCGGTGTGATGGAAACCATGATGGCCTGGTTCCGTGCGCCGGATTATATGCTCAGTAAAACCACCTTTATTGGTCTGGAAAAAGTCGCCGCAGCACAGGCTGAGGGCCGCGGTATTATGTTGCTCGGTGCGCACTATTCCATGCTCGATCTGGCCGGTACGCTGCTGAGCAATAAGCTGACGTTTAATGTCAGCTATCGTCCGCAGAATAATGCGGTCATGAACTACCTGATGGAGCGGAACCGCGCCCGTCTTTATAACCACTGTTTTACCCGTAAAGATATCCGTGGTTTTATCCGCACGCTGAAACATGGTGAAATTCTCTGGTACGCGCAGGATCAGGATTTTGGCCGTAAGAACAGTGTTTTTGTCGATTTTTTCGGCATTCCTGCAGCAACGATCACAGCAACCTCACGTATTGCCAAAGCCGGAAATGCACTGGTGATGCCGATTACCTATTTCCGTAATGACGATAACCGTGGCTACACCATGACGATTCATGATGCGTTGCCGATTCCGGGCGAAGATGACAGCGCCGACGCGCGTGTCGCCAACGCCTTTCTGGAAGCACAGTTGCGTCAGCATCCAAGCCAGTATTTGTGGCTGCATAAGCGTTTTAAAACGCGCCCGGATGCACAGGAGAAAAAAGGATTGCTGTATCAATAGTCGGCAAGTCACGGCAACCCGCGCATGACATCGTTCATATTGGCTGGTTGCCGCTGACCGCAGTTAACGATGGTCAGACGCGGATGCGGAGGTTTATTCCAGCACTTCCATCAGAATAAGGTGCCCCTCCCCATACATCGGAGAAGTAACCGTAATATCCATGCGCTTATCACTGACGCTGGAGCCCAGTTTTTCCAGCCGGTCGAAAGGCTTGGGAATCAGGTGCACACTCTTCAGATCCAGATCCTGCTGATTAGACGGATCGTAGAACAACGCCCCCACCAGCTTCATCATGCGCTTGATATTGTCGAGCAGCTTTTTTCCCATCGATTTGTTTTGCAGGCACTCATTATATATTTCGGGGAATTCACCGGTTACCGCGCAGGATAAAACCGCTGCCGCCCGGATATCCATGATGCAGACCGCTTTAATGGTAGATTTTTCATGATCGGAAAACAGCGCTACAACATAGGGTAAATAGCGGTAATCAACCTTACGCCGATCCGCCGGAATCAGTTGCACATCGGCCAGCGTCACACCGTCAATCACTTTATTCATGGCTCCCAATGACGGCAGACGTAATTCATAGGTTGTGGGATCAGGTTCGCTGGCAGCATTGGCCAGCAGCGCTTCACCTTCGACCGCGCCCTGAATAATGGGCAACAGAACCTGGCTGAATTCTTCCTGTTCAAACGGTTTGTGCAGCACAAATAATGCACCGGCGTTACGGGCTTCCTGTATTCTTTCCGGGCTCGTTTCCGTTGTGACCAGACCGATTTTGATGCCCAGCATTTGCCTCTGGCATTCACGGATCAGATCAAGACCGCTCATTTCAGGCATATGCCAGTCGGTAATAACCACTTCCGGTTCCCAGATGCGGATAATATCGATGGCTTCGCGGCCATTGCCTGCCAATCTGAATTCCAGATCACCATATCCGGCCCGTTGCAGCGAGCGGCGGACAATAGCCTGCATCGCCGGACTGTCATCAACAATCAGAAATTTCATTCACGTCCCCCATGCGCTCAATGCAGTATAGATCGCCTGAGAGAGCTTGCCGCAAATGCATCTATAATTAAGTTCTGCCACATTGAACCGGTGTCACCTCATGTCCATCAGCATGCTTGTTATTGCTCAGCTTAGTCTTCTGCTTGGAGCGGCAGTGATGGTGCTGATCATGCAGTGGAAAAGCCGCCGCCGTGAAATGGCCGATCTTATCGAGCAGAACAAAACACTGATGCTGCTGGTTGAAGATCAGCAATCCCATAACGAGTTGCACAGCAGCCAGGAGCAGTCACTGGTGCGCCAGCTGACGGAAGCCGAACAGCATCTGAACCACCAGATCGTGGCCAGTGATCATCCGGCCGAGAAGGAACTGGAGCATCTTCAGGAGCATTTTCAGTCCGAAAAGGAGCGTTTGCTCGCCTACCTGAAAGAAGGCGAACTGGATCGCACCCAGTTACAGCAGATGGTTGAATCCTTAACGCGGAAACTGGATCGGGCCGGCGAAATCATTGCCCAGCATCAGCTCACCCAGCGTCAGCAGAAAGAGCAAAGTAAGGCACTGAAGAAAAAATTAAGCAGCCTGTCGGCGGATTTGATCAAACTCAAAACCCTCAGCGTGACACGCGACCGCCTCGAAAGAGACAAAGCCCGGCTGAAAGAACGGCTGCAGCAACTGGAACAAAAATATCAGGAAGAGCGCCTGCTCACACAGAATCTCCAGCAGGAACTTAAAACCAGTTTCCGTGCCAGCGAAGTCGCCGCAATGCGTGATGAGCTGAGAAATACCGAAGAAGTGTTACAGCGCACGCTGGCTGAAAAAGAATTCATTGAGCGCCATTTTCTGGAGATTGCTGAAGAAGGTCCGGAACATCTGCAACAGGAGCTGGAGCGCAAAAAACGCGAAATTGCCTTACTGGAGATGGCCGTACTGGAAATGGACAACCAGTAATCGGTGAACCGCTGACACCCCCTACCTTATCCGGATTGAAGCGTCCGGGCAGAGCCCGCGGCGGAAGCCGTGAGTGTTACTCAGCGGTTCGGACCGGGCAGGCCACCCGCAGAAATGTTTCCTGCAGAACCTGAACATCATTGGCAGCACGATGACGTTCAATATTCATCTCGTACCAGAGGGATTTTTTGGTGTCATGCCAGGCTTCCATCTGTTCTGGCGTCAACAGCTTGTTAATGGTTTCAATACGAAAACGCTGTACCAGCTCCGCCTCATCAAACAAACGCCCCATCCATGAACTGTCAAAGCTCCAGGCATCGGAGTAGAGCGTTTTACCGCGTAACATTTCGTTCATTTTCAGCGCCACTTCACGCGGGGTCATGCCTTCGTCCTGCAACTGCTCACGCGAAATACCGTGAATCAGCTCAGCCTCCACGCTCCAGTGCAGCCAGGTGGGTGCCGGTTTGATCAGAAAACTCTGTACCACGCGATCTTCCAGTGCAAAACCCACCTCAATCGGATAGCTGCCCCGTCCGAAACCGGAGGCCTCAAGGTCGATAATGGGCGGTACACTGATATCCACGGGGGCATTTCCTTACTTTTCTTATTCAAACGTTCATTCTAGTCGCTGAAATACCGGCGCTCTATGTACCGGCTGATTCAATTTACGACTGCATTTTTGACAAAGGTGCGACACGCATCACTTCCGCAACCGTGGTCATACCTGCCGCAACCTTGTGCGCACCACTTAAGCGCAGGCTGTGCATACCTTCTTTCATGGCCGCCTGACGCAGTTTGATGTGATCCATCTGATCGTTAATCATGACTTCCAGGTTTTCGCTCATCGGCATGACTTCATAAATGCCCATCCGCCCCATGTAACCGGTGCCGCGACACTCAAGACAGCCCTTGGCCGAGAATACAAATTCCGGCGTCTTTACCAGCCAGGGAGCGGTCAGTTGTTTCCAGGCCCGCTCATCGACTTTTTCTTTCACTTTGCAGTGCGGACAGAGTGTCCGTACCAGCCGCTGAGCCATCACGCCCAGCACACTGGAGCGGATTAAATACGCCGGTAAACCCAGCTCCATTAACCGGGTAAAGGCCGATGGTGCATCATTGGTGTGCAGAGTAGACAGTACCAGGTGGCCGGTTAATGCCGCCTGAACGGCAATTTCAGCGGTCTCAATATCCCGCACCTCACCGACCATGATGATATCGGGATCCTGTCGCAATAACGCCCGCACGCCACTGGCAAAGGTCAGGTCAATGCCCGGATGCACCTGCATCTGGTTAAACGCCGGCTCCACCATTTCAATGGGATCTTCAATGGTCGACACATTCACTTCCGGCGTGGCCAGCTGCTTCAGCGTCGAATACAGCGTGGTGGTTTTACCGGAACCGGTCGGGCCGGTAACAAAAATAATGCCGTGGTTGTTGCGCGTCATTTCCGCCCAGCGGCGGTTATCTTCTTTACTGAAGCCTAACTCGGAGAAACTGCGCACCAGCACCTGCGGATCAAATACCCGCATCACCAGTTTTTCGCCAAAGGCAGTCGGCAATGTGGACAAACGCAATTCCACCTCCTGTCCGGCCGGTGTCTTGGTTTTTAACCGGCTGTCCTGGGGTTTGCGCTTTTCGGCAATGTTCATCCGTCCGAGGGATTTGATCCGCGCCACCACGGCCATCGCCACCTGTGCCGGCAGCTCGTAAACATTGTGCAGTACGCCGTCGATGCGGAAACGCACATGGCCCACTTCGCGCCGTGGCTCAAGATGAATATCACTGGCGCGCTGATCGAACGCGTACTGCAGCAGCCAGTCAACGATATTAACGATGTGTTCGTCATTGGCATCCGGCGCACGGGCTTTGCCCAGCTCCAGCATGGATTCCAGATTCTGTACCGCGCTGACACCTTTATGAGTCTGACGGGCACGGTTGACCGAGTTGGCCAGCTGATAAAACTCGACCCGGTAGCGTTCAATATCACTGGGAGCGGCCAGTACGCGCTTCACCTGACGGCGGGTAACATGCGCAACATCGCTGATCCAGCTTTCCACTTCCGGTTCAGCGCAGGCCACCTGCACTTCATCCGTGCTGACTTTTACCGCCAGAATGCGGTGGCGTTCAGCAAAGGCGTAGGACATCACCTCCGTGATCGCCGAAACATCAACCTCCAGCGGATCAATCTGTACCGCTTGCATGTTATGCCGTCCGGCCAGCCAATCCACCAGGGTCTGTTCGTTCAGAATCCGGCCCTGATGGCGCGCATCGGCATACCCTTGCCTGGCCAGCAGAGTGAGGACATGCAGGTTCTTTTCTTCCGGTTTGCGGCGGATACTCAGTGCCAGCTGATGATCATCGTCGTTCAGCAGCTGGTCGCGGCGCAGATCTTCGATCAGTAATGGTAATGAGAGTTGGCGTTCAGCCTGAGCCTGCATGTGTCATTCCCTAATCAGTGTGTTTGCTCTGCAACCGGTATCAGAGTTGTCTGGCCAGATGCTGCAGGTGCTCTTCTGCCCAGCCGCTGTAGTCATCCGCTGTACGTTGTTCCGCGCCATCAGCCGCACTCAGTGGCGGCAAAGGCCAGGGTCTTTGTAACAAAGTTTCTGCGTTAAGCATATCAGACAGCACGCGCCATACCGTGTCACCGGGGGCGCTGACCTGCGGCAATGCGCGGGCATAATCACAGGCCATGCAAAGTATCGCCAGCTCATGACTCATACCGCGCCACTGCTCCGCAGACTGTGGCCGCTGACGTTTAAGCTGTTCCAGCAATGGCTGATGCTGACGCAACAGGTGACGCAACCAGTGGCCGGCCTGCTCGCTGCCTTCTTTTAACGGCGGCAAGGCGTAGAGCGCAGCCGCAGCCTGTGTCAGCGCGGTTGCCAGCCCGGCGTCGTCGCGCAGTTGTTGCAGGCGCTGCATCCAGACCGCCTGCAGGCTGTTAAGTTCGTCGCGCACCTCGCTCTCTTCATCCGCACCGCGTAAATAACTGAGCAGCTGAGCCGTTGCCGCCAGTTGCTGCAAGGGTTGTTGCAACTGATCCAGTGCATCACGCAGGGCGCGGGTCTGGTTACGGCGGATCACTTTACCGGCCAGTTGTGGCAGGGCACGCAGTGCCTGCCAGTGTGTCCAGGCATCCAGTGCGCCATGAATGTTGCTGCCCCACAGGCAATGCTCCAGCGCGCGCTGCAGGTGTAAAAACTCATAACCCAGCCACTGTGGCAACGCGTCGGCCATATCGTCTTCGGCGCTCACGCCCGGAGTCTGCCCCCAGGGCTGACTGAGCCGCGCCAGGCGATAACCGCGTTCGGCCTTGCTGATATCACTCAGCCACAGCGGGGCATGCTCTGCCAGTTGCAGCGCCATGGTCCACAAACCGGCAGCATCGCCCTGTTTTAATTCCAGCTCGACTTCGCACAGCGGCAGCGTCTTGCGCCCGTTGCTCACCTCGCCCTGATCCAGTACCACTTCCGCTTCGCAGCCATCCAGCTGCCACTGCCAGGCCTGACGTTCAAAATGCGTGGTGAAGATTTCGCCCAGTTCAGCAACATCAATGCTGGCGGGCCAGTGCTGTGCAACGTCAGCACCTTGCAGAAAGCCGGTATTGAGTTGCGGCGTGGTTAATGGCCAGTTCCATTCGCCGCGCTGATGCATTCCGGCGGTGCTTTGGCCACGGGTTTTCAGTGTCTGTTCGTAGCCCTCGCCGTGCTGCCGGATACGCAGGGCAGCACGGGCCTGCGACAACCCGGCGACGGGCGTATCGAGGTACCAGTTTTTCAGCGTAGAATGGCTCAGTGGCCGGGCCTGAATGTTCAGGAATTGAGTCAGCGCAGGCAAATATTGCGGGCTGATGCGGAGCTTAAGTTCGGTTTCTTTAGTCATGGCGCTATTGTCGTGAGGCGCCCCGCTATAAGCAAGCTCAGTGATGCTTTAAACACGGTTATTAACAGCGTCGTTATTTATAAAAAGGCCAGTTATGGATCTGATCAGCCGCCTGACCACACTCATCGCCCACAACAGTATCAGCTCGGTACTGCCGGAGTACGACCACAGCAATGTGCCGGTGATCGACACGCTGGCCCAATGGTTCAGTGAACTGGGCTTTGCCTGTGAGATTCTGCCGCTGTCAGGCTTTCCCGGCAAAGCCAACCTGATCGCCACGCTGGGTCGTGGCGACGGTGGCCTGATACTCAGCGGCCATACCGATACCGTACCCTGCAATCCGGAGCGCTGGCAGTCCGACCCTTTTACCCTGACCGAGCGTGATGGCCGTTTTTACGGTCTCGGTACCTGCGATATGAAAGGGTTTTTTGCTCTGGCTCTGGAAGCTGTTAAGCACTATCAGGCCAGCGACTTTAAGCAGCCGCTGATTATTCTCGCCACCGCCGATGAAGAAAGTTCGATGAGCGGTGCCCGGGCGCTGGCACAGCAGGGCAAACCGAAAGCGCGCTATGCCGTGGTCGGTGAACCCACCAGTTTAAAACCCATTCGTATGCACAAAGGCATCATGATGGAGAGCGTGCGCTTAACCGGTAAGGCCGGGCATTCATCCAATCCGGATCTGGGCATTAATGCGCTCGATGCCATGGTGCCGGTGATGAACGAATTAATGAACCTGCGCCGCGACCTTGCCAGCCGTTATCAGAATGCGCATTTTGCCGTACAGGTGCCAACGCTCAACCTTGGCTGTATTCACGGTGGCGATAATCCCAACCGTATCTGCGGCCGCTGTGAGCTGGCGTTCGATGTACGCACCCTGCCGGGAATGAGCAACGACGATCTGCGGGAAGAAATCCGCCAGCGGTTAAACCCCATTGCCGAACAGAACCGCGTCGAGTTTTCCTTCGAGCCGTTATTTCCCGGCGTGAATGCGTTTGAAACCGCCGCGACCAGCCCTCTGGTCGAGGCCGCCGAGCGCTTAACCGGCCATACCAGTGCTTCGGTTAATTACGCCACCGAAGCACCTTTCTTACAGGAGCTGGGCATCGACACCATTGTGCTCGGGCCGGGTAATATTGATCAGGCACATCAGGTGGATGAATATCTGGCACAGGATCAGATTGAACCCTGTGTGGAATTACTACGCGGTCTGATTGAGCGTTTCTGCCTGCGCCCTTCTGTCTGAGCGCCGCTCATGCTTAAATCAGCGCCATCGTTTATGACATTCAGGAGTGAAAAAGCCGAGTGAATCCAGATACCACCGCTTACGTGCAATGGTTTCGTCAGTCATCGCCGTACATTAATGCGCACCGCGGTAAAACCTTCGTCATCATGTTCGAGGGTGACGCCATTGCGCACGATAATTTCAATCACGTGGTACAGGACATCGCCCTGCTGAACAGCCTCGGTGTACGCCTGGTACTGGTGCATGGTGCACGACCACAGATTGATGCGGTATTAAACAAACTGGATATTAAAAGCCGTTTTCACAATGACTTACGCATTACCGACGGCGAAGCCTTAAATGCGGTAAAAGCGGCGGTCGGTATGGTCAAAGCCGATGTCGAATCGCGCCTGTCCATCGGCCTGCCCAACTCCCCCATGCACGGTGCGCGCATCCGCGTGGTCAGTGGAAATTTCGTGACCGCCAAGCCGCTTGGTGTGATTGACGGTATCGATTATCAGCACACCGGCGAGGTACGGCGGATTGAACATCAGGCCATCAGCGACTTACTTGAACAGCGTAATGTGGTGTTGCTGTCGTCGGCTGGTTATTCGCCGTCGGGCGAAATGTTCAACCTCACCGTTGAGGATGTTGCGCAACACACGGCCGTAGCATTACGCGCCGATAAATTAATTATTATGGGGCAGCAGTCCGGACTGCTGGATGACGATGGCCGGTTAATTAAAGAATTAACCTGCATGGATCTTGAACCTTACCTGCATGGCTGGAAGGGTGAGGTACGCTGCCATGCCGAAGCCGCCATCAAAAGTGTGCGTCAGGGCGTACCACGCGTACACCTGCTGAGTTACGCCGACGACGGGGCGCTGCTGCAGGAACTGTTCTCACGCGAAGGCCGTGGCACCATGGTCACCCAATACGCCTATGATCAGCTGCGAAATGCCCGAAGTGACGATGTGGTGGGCATTCTGGAATTGCTGCGCCCGCTGGAGGAACAAGGCATTCTGGTGCGCCGTTCGCGGGAATTACTGGAAAACGAAATTCAGCGTTTTTATGTGATCGAACGCGACGGCATGATCACCGCCTGCGCTGCGCTGTACCCCTACTCCGACGATAAAGCCGAACTGGCCTGTGTGGCAGTGCATGCCGATTATCGCGGCACCAATCGCGGCCAGCGTCTGCTGGAACAAATTGAGCAGGAAGCGCAGCGGCGTCATTACAAACAATTATTTGTGCTGACAACCCGCACGGCACACTGGTTTATTGAAAATGGTTTTGTTGCCGGAGCCGTCAGCGAATTACCGCAGGAACGGCAAAAGCTGTACAACTTCCAGCGTAATTCCAAGGTGTTTTTCAAATCGTTGTGAGTGCTGAGCGGCTGTGATTTCCCTTTCCCATCTGGGGCGCGAAATTCATCGGCGTTACGATGAATTCGGCCCCATTCTGGTGTTCGACGATGGCAATAAACGCTATTTAAGTTTCGGCACCGCTGACGAACAGAGCTGTCAGCTGAAAAGCGCCCCCCTGCAATTACAGCACGAGTATGCCCGCGCCATGGTAGCGGTGCTGGTGCAGTCGGATGTGTTAACACCGCCGGCCAATATCACCTTGCTGGGAACCGGTGGCGGCACGCTGGCCAGCACGTTATTTCACTGGCTGCCGGATGCTGCCATTTCAGCGGTCGATCTGCGGCAGGCGGTTTTTCAGATTGCGCAGCAGTATTTTTCCCTGCCTCGCGATAAACGGCTGACCACCCATGTCAGTGATGCCGCCGAATTTTTACGCAACAGCACGCAGGGACAATGCGATTTATTAATCTGCGATCTGTATCTGGCGGATGGCCTGTACCCATTGGTATTGCACAGCGATTTTCTCGACTTATGCGAACGCCATGTGTCCGCCCATGGCTGGTTAGTGCTGAACTTATGGAAAGAACACCGTGAGCAGACCGACTGTCTGGAACAACTGAAACAGCGTTTCCCGCAATTACTGCAAAGCACCACAACGGATGGCAACTGGATTCTCTGGGCCAGTAAATACGCTGAAATTGCCGATAAAAAACTCGCCCGCGAACGCTGCGTACAACGCTCGCCGCTGGCCGGTTTTAATCTGTGGAGTGTGGTAAAAAATTTTTACCGCCACCGCGGATAACGCCCCCGCATCTACAAAGAATTACAAACTTCCCGGCCCACTGACACGAACAACCGTTGCCGCAACCGCTGCCATGGGTTAGCGTGCGGATTACACGATCCGCACGAAGCAGGACACAGGCTGCCCTCGTCCGGTCCACACCATTACAACAACCCAAAATACAACAGCCAGAATAACAACAAGAGTACTCCGTATGTTGCAGTCGCTTATTCAGATCGGCCTGCCGGTCGCCCTGATTTTAATTATGGTGGGTGTGGGCCTCGGCCTCACTCCGGAAGATTTCCGTCGCGTATTCCGCCAGCCCAGAGGTTTCCTGATCGGTGCGTTCTGCCAGATGTTGCTGTTGCCCCTGATCGCAATGGCGGTGATCGCCGCCACCGGTCTGCATGGCGAAATGGCGATCGGCCTGTTTATTCTGGCCCTCTGCCCCGGCGGCACCACCTCGAACCTGTACAGTTTTCTGGCCCGCGCGGATGTCGGCCTGTCGGTGTCACTGACGGCGGTTATTGGTTTCATTACACCGTTTACGATTCCATTACTCGGTGTCTGGGCCATTCACTATTACAGCGATGCAGGTTCCCACTTTGAGCTGCCGATTGTCAGCACCTGGATCAAGCTGATGATCATCACCGTGATTCCGGTCATTATTGGCATGGCGATCCGGGCAAAGTGGCCGCACTTCGCCCGCCGTATGGAGCCGTTAATCACGCGCTTTTCGGTGGTTGTGCTGATCGCCGTCATTCTGTCCATTTGCATTAATCTGGGCGATAAACTGGTGGGCTTTACCCTGCAGGCCGGCCCTGCTGCCCTGCTGCTGAACGTCAGCACTATGGGTCTGGGGTATCTGGCCGGACGCTGGTTTCTGCACAGCGAAGCGCAGGCACGGGCGATCAGTCTCGAAGTCGGATTGCAGAACGGTACGCTGGCGCTTCTCATCACCACCAGCATTCTGCAGAGCGCCGAAATGTCGATTGCGCCCAGCGTTTACAGCCTGATCATGTTCGTCAGTGCCAGCCTGTTTACCGTTGCGGTGCTGCGCGCGACCGCCGTCAGGCCTCGCTGGCCTGATCAGCACATTCCTTAACGGACACGGAGCCGGACAAGCATGGTCCGGCGCTGCCCCGGGCAGACCCATGGCCCAAATTGATTCATTTTTGTGATCCGTATCTCGGTAATTATCCTTAGTTAAATCACAACCAACGTACCGTTTGCGTTAGAATCCGCGCGTCATTCACGGAGGACTCTATGCGAACCCGAACTTTATCCACCCCCAAGAGCCTGCTGCCTTGTGCGTTACTGCTTTGCGGTACAGGTCAGGTCATGGCTGATAACGGCCTCAATGTTTACGGCTTTCTGAATGCCGGTGCTTACTATCTCGATGAAAACGACATCACCATTGAGTCGTATGAATCCGGTGAACCGCAATTCTTCAACCGCGACACCATGATGGGTCTGCAGATCAGCAAAGAGATCAGCGAACGCACCAGCGCCACCGTACAGTTGACCGCCAAAGGGGAAGAAGACTTCGCCGTGCGCACTTCGCTGGCCTTTATCAGCCACGCACTGAACGACAGCACCGACCTCCGTTTCGGCCGCCTGCGCATTCCGTTCTTCTATTACTCAGAATTCCTCGATGTGGGCTACGCCTACAACTGGATCCGCCCGACCGGCGATGCCTATGGTATTCCGTTCTCCGATTACAACGGTGCTGACATCATCAAGCGCTTCAGCTTTGACAGCTTCGATGGCCAGATTCAGCTGAACTACGGTCGCCGCGACAAAGAAATTGTGCTGTTCAATGAGGCCTATGAGTCCGAGCTGAACAACTTTGCCGGCGCCACCCTGAACCTGTTCATGGGGGATTTCGGTCTGCGTGCCGGTATGCAGCAAACGCAAATGACGCTGGATTCTGCCGCCGATGCGCAAACTCTGAACGATGTACTGACGGGGGCTAAAACCCCGGATGCAGCGCTCTACGATCTGGCCGCCAGCGGCGCCCGCCGTATCGACGTCGCACAGACTGCAGCCACTCTGCTGACCGCCGGTAAGAAGAAAGAAACCCAGGAAGCGTTCAATTTCGACGACAAGAAAGCCCGTTACTACAACCTGGCAACCACCTGGGATAACGGTGACTGGAGCTTCATTGCCGAGACGGCGATCATCCGTTTCGATTCCGGCCTGTATGTGGATAACGTCGCCTGGCTGGCCTCTCTCGCCAAGCGCTTTGACGCCCTGACCATTCACACCACCTACTCAACCTCGCGTGACCGTCTCGACAGCGGCGAAATCGGCCAGGTACAAAGCGCCATGAAACTGCGCGGCGAAGATGAAAGTATCACCCTCGGTATGCGCTACGATCTGGATGAAGCGACCGCCTTTAAACTGGAAGCATCACATCACATAGAGGAAACCAATCAGGGCCTGCCGGGCGCCTCCGGAACGCTCTACCGCGCCGCATTACAGCTGGTATTCTGAGGAGCCTATACGCATGAAATTTATCAAAGCCCTGGGAATGACCACCCTGCTGAGCCTGAGCACAGCCAGCTGGGCTGACATCGCCGTGATCGTCAATCTGAAAAACAACAATACCTACACGGGCATCGATGCCGACCTGATCGAACGTATCTATCTGGGCAAAGCCAGCCAGTTCCCTGACGGAACGCCGGCCGTGCCTTACGATCTGGCCAAAGGCGACAGCGTGCGTGAGCAGTTCGGACATAAGATTCTGAACAAAAACCCGTCGCAACTGCATGCCTACTGGTCGCGCTCCATCTTCTCCGGCAAGAAGCAACCACCGCGTGAAGTGAGCAGTGCCGAAGCCATGAAAGCGGCGGTTGCCGCCGACCTGAACGCCATCGGCTATATCAATGCCTATGCGGTGGATGCGACGGTCGCGGTACTCTACACCATTAAAGACTGACTCTGGCCCCGGACGCTCGCGTCCGGGGCTTTTTTCCAAGAGCAACCCGTCTTATTCTTGCCGCCCCATTTCAACAAGGACGCGAAACATGATCCGAGTGTTTCTGATGATCACCGTGCTGACCGGAATGCTGCCTCTGACTCAACTGCAGGCTGCAGAACTGGTACTCAACGGCAGCGCTTCCTATTACCACCTGACCCGCGAATATTATGTCGCCGGTCTGTATCTGCCCGCTCCGGAGCAAAACCCGGATGCCATTCTGTCGCCGGACACCGCCAAACGCATGCAGCTGGTCGTCAGCACCGAACGCTGGTCGCCACGCAAATGGGCGCAGCAATGGCAGAACAATATCTCCATCAACAACGACAACCTCAGCGCCGATACCCAGGTACAGCAAGCGATCATGGAATTTACCCAGTTTCCGCGTGATGACCTGCGCCGCCATGACGAAATCACCATTGAATACCAGCCGGGGGGCAACACCCGGGTATTGCTTAACCGGGAACAGGTGATCGACAGCAGCGGGGTCGAACTGTTCAACTACCTGCTCAACACCTGGATCGGCAAACTGCCGCCATCACGCGAGTTCCGCCAGAATATCCTGCAGCAGGACACCTCAGATGCCGCCGAACAACACCGCCGTCTGCTGCTGACCCATGAAATACCAGCCGCGCGCAGCGGGCTTTACTCCGGCTGGATCAGCGCCGAACGTGCGGCTCAGCAAGCCGAACAGGAACGTCAGCAACAACAGGCGCGCGCCGCTGAACGGGAAGCCGAAATAGCCGCGCTGGAAGCCAGAAAGCAGCGTGAGGAAGAAGCCCGCCGTCTGGCTGAAGAGCGGGCGGCACGCGAAGCCGCAGAAAAGCTGGCCCAACAGCGTGCGGAGCAGCTGCGTCAGGCTCAGGCGGCGGCCATCAAAGCTCAGGCCGAACGGCTGGCCAAAGCCCCGGCCAAAAACAACACCAGCAGCACTACGGCCATGGTCAGAAGTCCGGATATTCTGGCCGCCGAACAGGATTACTACCTGCAGCAACTGCAATGGCAATTACAGCGCCAGCTGGAAGCGGACGTCAGCTACCCTGCCTGGGCCAGACAATTTGCCCAGGAAGGTCTGGTGGAAATGGATCTGGAACTGAACCGTGCCGGAGAAGCTTTCAACCTCCGTGCCCGTGATGAGAGTGTCGCCAAACTGTTAATTTCCGAAGTACAGCGCGCAGTACTGAGCGCCGCCGGTAAAATCCGCATTAATGACGGCCTCGAAGGCCAGCAGTGGCCGCTCAGTGTCCGCTACCGTTTCTCGCTGCAGGATACCCCACAGCCTGCGCTGGCCATGCCGCAACCGCCCAAATCACTGCAGGTTCAGCAAGCGGCACCGGCGCAACAGGTGCCACTGCGTCAGAACTATGAAGACGCACAGCGCGAACGCATTCTGAGCTCAGTCGAATACCCGAAAGCCGCGCAGATTCTGAAGAAAAAAGGTCTGGTGGAATTGCAGGTCGAAATTCTGCGCGACGGTACGCTGGGAGCGATCGAAGATCTCAGCAATCACCGTCACCGCGAACTGACTCAGGCATTAATCAACGCCGTCAAACAGAACGCGCCATTCCCACCGCTGCCTGCCGGGCTCAGCGACAGTCGTCTGAAGCTTAACGTCAGCCACGACTTCAAACTCTGACACCTCCCTGCCATGCCGCCTGCCACTGCAGACCGGCATGGTATCAGGCATATCACCAGGGCAGAGGCTCTGCCACTTCTGCCCAGCGCTGCTGCTGATCAATATCGGCCAGCTCATCTCCCAGCCGCTCACAGGCGGCCAGGGCAATATCCCAACGGCGGCGACGTTCGCTGTAATCCGGATAATCGTAAAAATCATCCAGATCGGGAATACGTCCACCCGGCAGAGTGGCAGCAAACTCCCACGACGGCGCAATGATAATGGTGCGGCGGTAATTCTCCCGCGAAGCCGTACGCCAACGCAGTTTCTTGTCAAACCAGCCACCTTTCGGAGCCTTGGCAAAATAATGCGGATAGAGCACAAACCCCTTCTCAGGCAATACCGGCAAATCAAACTGATAGTCGGTGATACCACCATCGCGGTAAGTGCCGCGCGGCGCACCGGGAATATTGCGCACACCGGCAATCACCAGGGGGATTGCGCCACTGGCCAGAATCGCCGGCTGCAGATTATCTTCGGTTAAGGTCACATGACGCGCCGGCAGATGAGGATAATGATCAATCGGCGCACGCTGCGGATGATGAAACACCACCCGCTCAATCCACGGACGCATGGCACTGCGGGCAAACAGGTTGGCCGTCATAGCCCCTGCAAAGCCCAAGGTTTGCGGTACTTTATGATCAACAGCGGCCAGACCACGGCAGCGCGCCACCAGCGTGTGATAACGCACCACCGGGTTATTGATGATCTCCTGCACCCCGGTGTCTCCCAGAATCACATCCAGAATATGACGGCAGACGGCGGCAACCTCATGCGCCGTCGGTTTAGCCGACGCATATTGCTGGCTGACATAGGCCTCCTGCAAACGGGCATGGGCCGCCAGCGGATCATTCTGCGCATAACAGGCCATGCGCCAGGCACCGGCAGACGTACCCAATACATGCAGCGGCTGCTGCCGCTCACGGAACCATTCACTCAGCAGATAACGATCCATCGCCGCCAGAGATAACCACTTAGGGCCGCCGGAAGCGCCCAGCATCATGTCAATGTCCGCCGGTTGCAGACCATTGGTGCGGATATGCGTCAGCGCTTCATGACCGGCAAAGATTTTTAACGCGGGCTTCATGCCTCATGCTCCAGAATCTCAGGAAGTGCTCTTTCTACCCTGTCTGCATGACAAAATTAAGGGGCAAAGATGCTGAGTGTACCGCTGAATACTTATGCACAGCGTCTCTTGGGTATTCTTAACAGGGCGCCGGTTAAGTGAATGACCCGTCCGGAGTCAACAACTCCGTCAAAGCACTCTGCATCTCAGGCTCTTCCGGGCTTGCTCTGAATAAAAGGAAGGTAACGCAACAGCCACAGAACGTGGCTGCCGCGAACATGCCTAAAGGCGGAACTGCAACATCTGTCTGGCAAGCTGCTGCGCCAGTTTAGCCAACTCCTGCACTTCGTTATGACATACCGTCAGGCCATCACTGGAACGGCTGCTCAGTTCGGAAATATTCTGCACATTCCGGCTGATATCTTCCGTCACCGAATTTTGTTCTTCAGTGGCGGTCGCCACCTGATGACTGAGCCCCACCACATCACTGACGTTATCACTGATGCTGGTCAGCGCCTCGCCCATGCGTTTGGCCGCGGAAACGGTTTCAGCCGTTGCACGCTCACCGGCCTCCATCGCTTTTACCGCGCGTTGTGAACCTTGCTGCAAGCGCTCAATAATGGCTTCGATTTCACTGGTCGATTCCTGCGTACGGCGTGCCAGATTACGCACTTCATCCGCGACCACCGCAAAGCCCCGACCATGCTCACCAGCACGGGCCGCCTCAATAGCAGCATTCAGAGCCAGTAGGTTGGTCTGTTCAGAAATAGCGCTGATCACCTGAATTACCTGTCCAATATCATTCACCTGTTGCGCCAGTTGACCGATGGCATCTGCGGATTCACGGATATCCGCCGACATGCTGTTCACTTGAGTGACAGAACGCTCCATATCACCACGGATGCGGCCGGCGTCACTGCCGACACTTTCCAGTTTGGTCGCCGTTTCGGTGGCGTTTCGGGCCACTTCCTGTACCGTCGTTTCCATTTCGTAAATCGCAGTTGCAACCGAATCCGTCAGTTTGCTTTGCTCAGATGCCCAACTGTGATTGGTGGTCACCACTTCTTCAATTTGTTCGGTATAAGTTTTTACCTGCTCGGCAGTATCAAGAATGCCGCGAATCATCTGCCTCTGAGAATCCATAAAATCATTAAAGCCACGCGCCAGCTGACCCAACTCGTCGTTGCTTTCGATTTTCAGGGTTTGGGTCAGGTCACCTCCCCCCTGACCAATGCTGATCAGGGCCTGAGTAATCCGGCGTAATGGCAGTGTCATGCGATCAGCAAGCAGCGCAATCAGGCCGAGAAAAATCAGGGCTGTTATAATTCCGGCACCAAGGGATAACAGAGTGGCATTGTGCAATGCACCATAAATTTCACCGCGCGGTACTTCCACCACCAGATGCCAGTCAACAACATCCAGCGTCATGCCAGAAGCAATAAATGCCTGCCCATTACGTTCAAATTCAATCAGGTCACCAGCTGTTGCAATAAGCACCTGCCGGGCGTTAGCAGCAGGCATCTGCTCTGTAAGGGCAGTGCCGGACATTTTAAGATCGGGATGAATCAGAATTCGGCCATGATTATCAGTCAGATAAACGATACCGGTTTCAGCAAAGCGGAATTGCCGTATACGTTCGGCCATCTCCTGCAGACCAATACCCAAACCGCTGACCCCCAGTGCTTTTCCATTACGCTCAATACGAACGTTAATGAACAAGGTCGGTTTGCCACTGGTTTTGTCGATATCCAGTTGCAAAGCTTTCTTCACACCTTTATCAAGAAAGCCAAAAAACCAGCCATCCTTTTCAGTGGTAACCTTACGGGTGATGCCTTTTTGGGTGTAGTAATTGCGACTGAGAGCCGATACGAAGTGAGCACTGTCAGCCTTTTGCCGACGGGCAATGGCTTCAAGAACTTCCTGATTAAGAGGCCATTCCGTCTCCGGCTCCCCTCGCTCAATCCAGTTTTGCATCAACGCGTTATCGGCAATTAATTCCGAAGCAGTGATACCCGCCGTCAGATCTTTTTCGATTTCCTGAGCAATGGCACGAATATTGGCCGGTAATGCAGAACCCAACCAGTAGGTTTCGAGTTGCTGTCGGCTTTGCCAGATGCCAATGCTGACGACCAGCGCCACACTTAACAGCAGGGCGCCGCCCATACTGAGCAGCAATTTCTGGCGGATGGTCATGGTGCACTCCCAAAGGCTGAAAATTATCCCTTCAGATTAGCAGCCCCCTAACCCAGCCATTAGACTATATACGCCAGGTTTGGCCATCACTGAACAGCCTGAGTACGCTAGTACATACCGGGTTCACCCACCTGAGCCTGTAACTGATAGCGGCGCACCCGCCATAACAACAGTACGCCCATCAGCAGATTGCCCGCCGCCGCGCCCATCAGCAAGCCGGGATAGCCGCCCAGCTCTGCCCCAATAAAGGCACCAGGGACATAGAAGGCAAACAGCCGGATAAAATTAATTACCATGGATGCCTGTGTACGCTGCAGCGAATTCAGTGCCGAATTAACACAAAGCACAATGCCCATACCGGCATAGCCCAGCGGCAGCCAGCGCACATATTCGACAATACTTTGCTGCACCGCAGGATCAGCAGAAAACAGCTGGGCCAGCCAATGACCAGTCCCCCAGAAGATGACGCACACCGCGCCCTGCCACAACACCAGAAAGCGGAAGCTGCTGTATAAAGCCTGCCAGATCCGTCCGTACTGGGCGGCGGCATGATTCTGTGCCACAAACACCGGCAGCGTTGACGTCAGCGCCAGAATCACCACGATCGCAAATGGCTCCAGACGCATGCCCACACCAAAACCAGCCACCGCTTCCGGACCAAGCGGCGCAACCATAACCAGCAGTATTGCACCGGCCACCGGCACCATCATATTAGTCAACATCGCCGGAATACCCAGCTGCAGCATCCGCACCCACAATGCCCGCACGTCCGGCCAATTCATGCCGTGGCGACTGAGATAACCTTCGCGCCGCTGACGGGCCATGATCACCAGCAACACCAGAATCCAGCACAGCGCACTGGCCAGCGCCGCACCACCGATGCCCATGCCCGGTAATGGCCCCCAGCCAAAAATAAGCAACGGATCAAGTAACGCATTCAGTACCGCAGCCACCATCATCATCTGCGACGGCAGTTTCGTATTACCGGTCGCACGCATCGCGCTGTTCTGCATCAGCATCAGCAGCAGCACAATGGCACCCGGCCACCAGAACACCATAAAGCGGCGAATTTCCGGCAACAGATCATCACCGGCACCCAGCAGACGAAACAGCATGTCATTGCTCAGCCAGCCAGCCACGGCAATCACCACGCCCAGCAATAAACTCAGTAACAGGCCCGCCATGGCTGCCCGCTGTGCTTCGAGGTTGTTATCGGCCCCGACCGCACGGGCAATCAGCGCTGACATGGCAATGCCCAGACCAATCGCCAGATTCATCACCAGCATGGTCACCGGCATGGCAAAGCCTGCCGCCGCCAGACTTTCCGTACCGAGCAGACTGATAAACCAGGTATCCACCATATTGAAGAAGAAAACCGCCATAATCCCCAGCACCATCGGCTGGGTCAGGCTGTAAAGGGTGCGGTTAACGGAACCGTTGAGAATGACTTGGCGCACGGGGCATCCTTAGTTATTTTTTGCTGTGCCCACTCTACACCAAAAGCCAGAAGCTGCCGGTGTCCGGAATGACACTTCCTGTGCAACACTCCGATTCAGCCGATCCACACCCTTTTATGGTCTTTGTTCTATGGTTAAAAAAACATCCGATCAGGAATCCGGCCATGACTCACACCGTTATCCTCTGCAGTGCACTACTGAGCCTGTTCTCCGCCAGCCTGCAGGCTGACGTTATCCGCCTGCGCGCCGATGAGTGGTATCCCATCAACGGTCAGCCCGATTCAGAAAAGCCCGGCTACATGATCGAAATCGCGCGCACCATCTGGGAGGCCGCCGGACATCAGGTGGAATACCGTCTGATGCCATGGGAAAGAGCCATTGATGAAACCCGCCAGGGCAGGGCCGAATGCATTGTCGGTGCCTATCGTGAAGATGCACCGGATTTTGTCTTCCCGCAGCAGGCAATGGGACTGGACAGCAGTCACTTTTACGTTGCGGCGGCCAATTCATGGCGTTTTCAGACGATGGCGGATCTTAACAACGTTCGTCTCGGCACCATTGGGGGCTACGCCTATGACAATGGCGAACTCGATGCCTACATAGAGAAGAACCAGAAAAATCCTGCCCGCGTGCAGATTGTGCGCAGCGGCAATGCACTGGAACAGAATATCCGTAAACTGCTGACCCAAAGAATCGACGTGATTGTCGAATCGCCCGCCGTCATGCAAGCGCAACTAAAAAAAATGGAACACAGTGACGCGGTGGTCAGCGCCGGGATGATTGGCGAACAAAGCCCGCTGTACATTGCCTGCTCCCCCGTCCTGCCTGCCGTCACCGGCTACCTTGACCTGCTCGACAACGGCCTGCAGGAAATGCACAACAACGGACGCTTACAAACCATTCTTAAGCGTTATGGATTAGATGACTGGCAATAACGGCACCCGCGCTTGCACTGAATCCGTCCTCTCGCTACCCTCCCGCGATATTTTTTCAGAGGAGAGGATGCCATGCGCCACCCAGCTTTAATTGTCTCAACATTTGCCGTGTTACCGCTGTTGGTATCGACCGCGCTATCCGTGAATGCAGAAGAAACCGCCAGCACAGAATTTCCGGTCTGGGGCGGCTCTGCCGAGCTGGGAACCATCCGCACATCCGGTAATACCGATACGTCCAGCATTAACGGTAAATTCGCCGTAAAACGTGACGGTGAAATCTGGGACGCGGGTTTCAAGCTGGATGCACTGACCAGTAAAGAAGATGGCGTCACCTCAAAAGAAAAATATCGCGGCACCGTTCAGTTTGACCGCAACTTCAATGAACATTCATACCTCGCCATCGTGGGTGATGAAGAACGTGACCGCTTCAGCGGTTTTGAATATCAGGCGACACTCTCTGCCGGTTACGGTTACCGCGCGATCCATGAACAGAATATGGAACTCGACCTCGAAGCCGGTCCCGGTTATCGCCGCGACAAACTGAAAGAAAGCGGCGAGATCGACGAAGAAGCCATCGCCCGTCTGGTTGCCCGCTACCAGTGGACCATTCAGGAAGGTGTCGAATTTATCGAAGAATTCAGCGCCGAACTGGGTGACAGCAACAGCATTTATAAATCCGAAACCGGCCTCAAAAGTCAGATCAACGGCAGTCTGGCGACCAAGCTGACTTACAAAGTGAAGTACGTCGATAAAGTTCCGGCTGACAGCGAGAACACCGATACCGAGTTTGGTGTTACGTTAGTGTACAGCTTCTGAACCGACTGATTGATGGCAGCCAATGCCGCCAACACACAAAAAAGCCCGCGTGATAACGCGGGCTTTTTTATAGGTGATACAAACGGACTAATGGTCACAATCCTGATGTTTACGCTGACCGTGATGGCTTTTCAGGCCATCCTCGTCCGGGTGATGCCATTTACGCATTTGTTTCTCTTTCATTGCCGCCCACTTTTCCTGCTGCTCCGGCGAGAGCACACTGTGTACCGTTTGCTGAAACTGCTGGCGCGCGGCTTCTCGCTGAGTCTGATCCAATGGCCACTGATAATCGTCTTTCAGCTCTTTTACAGCCTTTAATAAAGTGCTTTTTTGCTCATCGCTCAAATCCAGTTTGCGGGCCAGTTCTTTAGCGTGCTTTCTCTGCATTTTGGCGTGTTGTTCACGCATCAGAATCTGCGCCTGACCGCGCTGTTCAGGCGTCAGAACCTGCTGAATTTCTGTGCGCATGGCCTGCATTAATTCGTGAGCACGGGCGCGGCTTTCCGTGCATGGCATGTCCGCTTTGCGTAACTCGCGGATTTTACTTTCGTAGTTGTCTTCAATGGTATCAATGCTCTGCTCCTGGGTGTCGGTCAGTGCCAGCTTGTCATCCCAGTCGATTTCGCGGTGCTTGCCATCAAACGCCAGCGTATGGCTGGCAAGTAACAAAGTGCAGGCGGCAACAATGGCGTTTAAAACAGGTTGTTTCATCATTCGATCCTCTGGCAATGCCAGGCAATGTTTACGCTGAACAGTTTACGGATTACCACACAAAGTTGTGTACGCCATTGCAAAGAATTGTCACAAAAAATCCATGGATATACTCAACCATTACCAACGAGACGAAGCGTGCGGATATTGGTTATCATTAGGCGTTTAATCTGCACGACGATAGCCATGAGCGATACTACCAACGATCCCGGAGAGCAGCTGTTCCTGCAGGAAATGCAGGGCGTAAAACCGCTGCAGGCTAAAGAGCGTGTCGAGCTGCGCAAAGGCGATATCTCACAGGCCAGCGCAGCCGCCCGTCGCCTTGCCGCGCAAAAGCATCCACAAGAACAGGACGGCAACCGTCTGCAAACCAGCGAAGTAAAACGCGTTGGTCCACACGATGTTATCGGCTACAAGCGTCCTGGCATTCAGGATGGTGTATTCCGCAAGCTGCGACTGGGAAAATACGATACCGAGGCGCGTCTCGACCTCCACCGCCGCACCATTGATGAAGCGCGGCGGGAGTTGTATCGATTTATTCAGGATTGCATGGCGCACGATATCCGCAGCGTTCTGGTATTACCCGGCAAAGGCGACCGTAATATCAACGATCCTGCAGTTCTGAAAAGCTATCTGGTGCACTGGCTGGAGGAGCTGGAGGACGTTCAGGCCTACCACACGGCTCAGCCTCAGCATGGCGGAGCCGGTGCCTTTTATGTGCTGCTGCGTAAAAGCGAGCGCAAAAAGCAGGCGGCGCGTGAGCAGTTCAGTAAAGGCCGCCTCTGAGGCTGCACAGGCTGCTGTAGTAATCCGCTGTTACCCATCATCCGTCACAATCCGCCAGACTCGCTGTTCCACAACAACAATACGGAGCAGCACTCATGGCGAATGTCCTTATTATTGCCGGCGATTATGTCGAAGACTACGAACTGATGGTGCCGTTTCAGGCATTGCAGATGGTCGGTCACAACGTCAGCGTGGTGTGCCCGGATAAAGCATCCGGCGACAGCATCCGTACCGCGATTCACGACTTTGAAGGCGACCAGACCTACAGTGAAAAGCCCGGTCATAACTTTATACTCAACGCCGATTTCAATCGTATCAACGAGCAGGCATTCGATGCCCTGTTGCTGCCCGGTGGCCGTGCGCCGGAATATCTGCGTCTGAACAGCCGCGTGCTGGCACTGGTGAAACATTTCGCGGCAGCCAGCAAACCCATTGCAGCGGTGTGCCATGGCGCACAGTTGCTGACCGCTGCCGACGTTATCCGTGAGCGGAAAATTTCGGCCTATCCGGCCTGCGCCCCGGAAGTGACTCTGGCAGGCGGCATTTATGCCGATATTGCCGTCGATCAGGCCGTTACCGATGGCAATATCGTCACTGCACCAGCCTGGCCTGCCCATCCGCAATGGCTGGCGCAGTTTAATGCGCTGCTGCAGTAAACAGCGGCTGCCGCGTAAAGCCGGGTGCAATCACCCGCCTTTGCGCGACATAATGGTACCCGACTGATTGCCTTGGGAATGTGCCATGTGTGAGATTTATTCGGGTACCGAACCAGAACTGTTCGAGCTGAAAACACGCTCTATCCGTATCGATGGGGTTGTTACCAGCATTCGTCTGGAAGCGGTTTTCTGGCAACTGCTGGAACAGATTGCAGCGGATGCCGGTATGACACTGGGTACGTTTATTACCCGTATTTACCGCGAAGTACTGGAGCGTCGTGGCGAAACCGGCAATTTCACCTCGTTATTGCGCGTCGCCTGCACCACCCATTTAAATCAGGGTCAGCGCCTGACTCTGACCGGCAGCGCTTATCAGGACACGATCAGCGACCATCAGGATCCGGTGCGTCAGGTGTCCTGAACGTCAGCCAGCCAAACGGCAACGCTACTCGGTTCGCTGCTCAAGATATTGTTCTGACCACAGGTATTGCGCCTGCTGAAGCAAAGGCGGCATCCATTTTTCTGCTTGCGCCTGCTCCAGCACCTGCTGCAGACGGGCGCGTAATTCGGGCGTATTGCAGACCGATTTCTTGGAGATTGTCAGATACAAAGACTCGCTGCTGATTTCTTTTGGTAACGGATGGATATTGCGGTAACCGTTACGTGCGGCATACGCCCGCGCCGGATTTTCTTCGTACAGAACATAATCAACCCGCTGACCACTCAGCATCTTCAGTCCCTGTTCCAGACTGCCGACCTTGTGCACCGTGAGGTTATCACGGGCAAAGTCATCAAACGCCTGACCAAAACTGTTATGGATAACCGTCACGCCCTGACGACCGATTAAATCTTCCCAGCGATTATATTCAAACGGCTTTTCATTATTTACCCACACCACAGTACGGGTTAACTGGAAAGAGGGACGCATATAATCCATACGCTCGGCACGGGCATTGGTGTAAAACGCGCCGGCAATAAAATCAATCCGTCCGGCAGCGACTTCTTCCTGAGTTCTGCCCCAGGGACCGCTGTATTGCAGATCGATTTTAATATCCAGACTTTTTGATACTTTTTGTAAAAATGCCGCGATTGCACCGGTTAACATGTCAGGATGCTGCGGCTGTCGCCACAAATAAGGTGGATATTCAGCATTACCGCTGGCGGTTAATAATCGGCAGTTTTCCTGTTCTGCACTGACCGGAAGGCTGACCATCATTGCCAGCCAGAACATCACAGTTGTTTTCATCAGCACTCGACCCCAACGCAGACTTCCGGGATTGGATTCAGTATAGGAGGCTCACCATGACTTGCCTGTTACTTTGCCGCCAATTCTGCATCCAGCGCATCAATGGCCTGCTGCATCCGTTCACGGGTTATCCCGGCCAGACGCTTTACGTCATCTTCGCCAAGCCCTTCCGTACTGATTGGCTCCAGATAACGCGCCAACACTTTACCACTACGAAAGCGGTGCAGATCAATATTTTTATGCGTACTGCTGTATACCAGAGGAACGACAGGCAATCCGGCTTCAATCGCCAGGGCAAAAGCCCCGCTTTTAAACGGTAACAATCCCTGACCACGTGAGCGCGTACCTTCCGGGAAGATATATACGGCACAACCGCGCTTTTTTACGGTACGGGCGACTGCGGCCATGGTTTCCCAGGCTTTTGCTTTGTTCGCTCTGTTAATAAAAATATTACCCGCCAGCCAGAACAACAAACCAAACACCGGAATAAAACGCAGACTGCTTTTACCTAAAATAGCGATATTACCGGGCAGCATACCGGGGTAAATAAAAACGTCCAGCGTATCCTGATGATTGCCAACGTAAATAGCCTGACCATCCCCCACCGGGGAATCATTAATGGCTTTCATATCGATATTCAGCAGCCAGCGGCCAAACGAAAAAATTTTGGCGCAGTCGCGGGTGTTATTGCGGTGAAAAGGACGGACGATGCAAAGAAGCAGGCCCAGCATACAGCCCAATAAAAAATAGGCAGTTAATACCACGGCACGGAAAGCAAACAACATGATGAAGTCTCTTATTATTGTTTATGCGCTGCCGAGCTCCATCTCCGGGCGACACATACAGCAGATACAAAACGCTATTGTTATTTCAGAGTAAGCCGGCAGCAAGGTGCCGGCCTGCCATTATCCTGTGAACAGCAGGCATAAATGCCCGTCTGTTTACACTGGAATTAACGCAAAAACAGCTGATAGGCCGTATTATCGGTTTCGTCCCAATAGCCATAACCCAGCTCATCCAGAAAGCTGTGCAACTGCTGCTGTTTGTCTTCACCGACCTGCAATCCAACCAACACCCGGCCATATGCCGCCCCATGATTACGGTAATGGAACAGCGAGATATTGAAGTGCTTGCCCAGCTTGCGCAGGAAATTCAGCAGAGCGCCCGGACGCTCAGGGAATTCAAAACGGTAAACCCGCTCATCGCATACCGATGCCGGTGCATGTCCCCCAACCATATGGCGAATATGATATTTTGCGATTTCATTATCGGTAATATCCAGCACCGGATAATTGCCGACGTGTAGCTCATCCAGCAATGCCTGACGCGCACCTGGCTCAGCACTCACCTTAACGCCAACATAAATCTGCGCCTGACTGTCATCACCGTAACGGTAATTAAATTCGGTAATCGGACGCTTGCCGATTAAACTGCAGAATTTTTGGAAACTGCCCGGCTGCTCCGGAATCGTCACCGCCAGAATAATTTCCCGGCCCTCACCGATTTCCGCCACTTCTGAGATATAACGTAAGCGATCAAAATTGACGTTGGCACCGCTTAAAATCGCCACCAGATTCTGATTCTCGCAGCCTTCACGCTCAACGTATTTTTTTACCCCGGCAATGCTTAATGCACCGGCTGGTTCACACACAGCACGGGTATCGTCGAACACGTCTTTAATGGCGGCGCAGATTTCATCCGGCGTGCAGGTAATAACCTCGTCGATATAATCTTTGCAGATTTCCCAGGTGTTTTTACCGATCTGAGCCACGGCCACACCATCAGCAAAAATGCCGACCTGCGGCAGAATAACGCGCTTTTTGGCCGCCAGTGCTGCCGCCAGACTGGCGGACTCTGTACTCTCAACGCCAATCACTTTAATTTCCGGACGCAGTGCTTTGATATACGCCGCGACACCGGCCGCCAGACCGCCACCACCGACCGGAACAAAAATCGCATCCACCGGACCACTGAGCTGACGCAGGATTTCCATTCCGATGGTGCCTTGTCCGGCAATCACTTCCGGGTCATCGTAGGGATGGATATAGGTCATGCCTTTTTCTTCAACCAGCTTTTGCGAATAGGCAAAAGCATCGTCGAACGCATCCCCCTGCAACACCACTTTGGCGCCACGGGCTTTAACCGATTTCACTTTAATATCGGGCGTGGTGCGCGGCATAACGATCGTAGCTTTAATACCCAGCTTCTGTGCCGCCAGCGCCAGCCCCTGCGCGTGGTTACCGGCAGAAGCCGCTACCACTCCCTTGGCCTTTTCTTCTTCGGTCAGCTGCACCACTTTGTTGTAGGCACCGCGCAGTTTGAATGAGTAAACCACCTGCTGATCTTCACGCTTTACCCAAATCCGGTTGCCCAGCCGTTCACTCAGGAAGGGAGCAATATGCAGCGGCGACTCGATAGCAACATCGTACACGCGGGCGGCGAGAATTTTCTTAAGGTAATCGTTAAGCATGCCGGGTATTCCAAACAGACTGAAAAAATCGGTGCGGGAGGCACTCAGAGGTGAGCATTGTAACGCATCAGCGCATATAATTCGCTGCACCTGACACATCATAAGCCCGAGCTGCCATCATGACACAAGACGAACTGAAACGCGCCACAGGCATCGCCGCCGCCGACTATATCCGCCCACACATCAGCGACAACAGCATCATCGGGGTCGGCACCGGCTCTACCGCCAACTGCTTTATTGACGCTCTGGCCGACCACAAACATCTGTTTGATGGTGCCGTTGCCAGCTCCGAAGCCTCGGCCCAGCGTCTGCGCGATCATGGCATTCCGGTTTACGATCTGAACAACGTCAGCAATCTTGACTTCTACATTGACGGTGCCGACGAAATCAACCGCCATCTGGAAATGATCAAAGGCGGCGGTGCGGCATTAACCCGCGAAAAAATCGTCGCTGCCGTGGCCAGAGAATTTATCTGTATCGCCGATGAAACCAAACTGGTGAACCGTCTGGGTGCCTTCCCGCTGCCAGTCGAAGTGATTCCCATGGCACGCTCCCATGTCGCCCGTGAACTGGTCAAACTGGGCGGCGACCCGGTTTACCGCGAAGGTGTGATTACCGACAACGGCAACTGCATTCTGGATGTGCACAACCTGTTTATTGCGTCAGCCATCGAACTGGAAAGCAAAATCAACCAGATTACCGGCGTTGTCACCAACGGTCTGTTTGCCCTGCGTCCGGCCGACGTGCTGCTGCTCGGCACCCAGAATGGCGTCCAGACCATTAAGGCGGAATAACCCGCATGCACGTACCCGGCAAAGGATTGCTGCACGCCCTTAACACATGGCTGACACCGGTCCGCCTGCCCAGGCTGCTGCTGCGCATACTGCTGACTCTGTTATCAGCGATGGTGCTGATTGCGCTGCTGCTGAGCGTTCTGCCTGCCCTGCTCAAACCGGCGCTGAACCGCTGGCTGCCCGACCTGCTGGCCGATGCGGCGGCCCCCCGGCAGCAAGGTGGTGGTGCAGATTGAAACATTCAGCTGGCATCAGTTTCACCTGAGCACACTGCAACTGCCGCTGGCTGATGGCAGTCTGATTCAGCTCACCGATCTCGACCTGCGTTATCAGCCAGCGCAATTACTGCAGGGGCGCTTAACAACCCTCAGTCTCGCTGCACTGCACCTCAGCCTGCCGGACGAAAGTGCACGCAAAGTTGCGGCAGTGGCCGCCCATAATGCCGGTAATGCCGCGCGCGAACAGCTCAGCCAATTGCTCGAAATACCGCAATTCAGCCAATGGCTGCAACTGCCGCTGGAACGGGTCAGCATTGACCATATTGTGCTGCAACACCCTGCGGCAGTGGCCGAACTCAGCGCCAGCCTGACGCCACAGCAGTGGCGCATTCATGGCAACGCCCAGCTCGACAACCTGCCACTGCCGTGGCAGATCGAGCTGCAGCTGCAGCACAGCGGTGACTGGCTGCTGATGGTTGCGGAACAGAGCCAGCTGCTGGTTCAGCAGTATGGCCATGTCGAACAGGATACCGGCAGCACCCGCCTGACGCTGGATCAGCGCCTCGACTTTGCCGCCCTGAGTGAACGCTTACCACAGCTTGCAGGGCTGCCTCTGCCGCTCAGCCAACTGCAACTCAGCGCCCGGCTGGAACTGCCAAACCGCGCTTACTTACCACAGGATCTGAGCCTCAGCCTCAGCGCCGGCCTGACAACCCGGCAACGGCCACTGGCCGACAATATGCACTGGCAGAGCGGCGACTGGCACCTGACCCTGAACAAAGCCGACAGCGCCGCGGACTGGCAGTGGCAATTGCGCAGCGAGCAACAAAGGCTGCAGCTGAGTGATGTTCTGCCCAACAGCCAGCAACCGCTCACCCTCAGCAGCGGGCAACAGCTGAGTGGCCACTGCAACGCTGCACTCAGCCTCTGTGAAGCGGAAGGCCAGCTGCAGAACCGCCTGCAAAGCGCAGACGGCCAACAACTGCTGGCACAGTTTAATCTGACTCCGGCGCTGAACTGGCAACAGGGCAGCGCCCTCAGTCTGGTGTTGCCGCTGGATATCAATATCCGTGCGCAGACACCGGATCTGCCGCTGCAAAGCCTGCACAGCCAGGGTGAACTTATCGTCCTGCTCGATGCCAGCGGCGACTGGCAACTGAGCAGCATTCCCGGCATCAGCAACCGGTTGCAGTTAACCGCTCCCGAAGGCTGGCAATTACCGCCACTGGAATTTCAGCTGCTGCCCACGCTGTATATTCATGGCAACCTGAACAGCGAAAACAACGGTAGCAGCCTGCACAGCGACGCCCTGCACCTGACCGTAAAACCCTGGCACATACAGCAGGGGGCTGACAGCTTCCTGCATTTGCAAACCAGCGAATTCAGCTGTCGCCCGGCTCCCGGCACCTCGTTGCTGATTGCGCTGCAAACGGTGTTCAGCGGTCAGTGCGATATTCAGCTGCAGCTGGCCAAATCGCGCTGGCAGGGCTGGCCAATCCCCGAACTCAGCGCCAGCGGGCCAATAAAACTGCTCTATTCATTGCAGGACGCTCAACAGAACGACACACCACAGCAACGGCTGAATGGCGAGCTGCAACTCAGTGGCGCCGGTAACCAGCTGCAGCTGCGGATGCAATTACAACACGACCTGCAACAGCAACGGGGCAGCCTGCAATGGCACCTCGACGATCTGGCACTGAACTGGGACAAGCTCAACCTGCCGGAAATGACGGCTCTGACCAAACTCGAATTTTTAAATGGCGCACTGGCCGGACAAGGCTGGATCGACTGGCAGCAGATTGATAACGTCTGGCAGATCAAACCCGACCTGATGCTGCGCAGCGATCATATCAGCGCCGTCTATGACAACAGCATCGGCCTTGAACAATGGAATGCCCTGATTGCCCTGCGCCGTCCATTCAGCGGCGACTACCTGCTCGACGCACAAATCAGCGGCAAAAGCCTGAACCCCGGCATCGAATTAAAAGACATACTGGCACGCAGCCAGACGCGCATACCCGCCGATTTTTCTTACGCACTGGCCGAGATTTATGAAATGCACACCGACGTTCTCGGTGGCCGCGTGCATACCCCGTTAATCCGCTTTGATACACGCAAAGACATCAACGCCTTTGGTATTGAGCTGGAACACATTCAGCTGGCGCAGATTGCCGCCCTGGAACCAAAATCCGAAGTAGAAGCCAGCGGCACCCTCGACGGCGTACTGCCGATAGTATTAACCAAAGAAGGCGCACAGATTCCCGGCGGCAGCTTATTTGCCCGCGCCCCCGGCGGCGTTATCCGCTACCAGAACGCCACCTCAGAAGCACTGCAGCAATCGGATCAGACCGTTGGCCTGGCCATGCAACTGCTGCAGAATTTTCACTACGATAAGCTGCAAACCAACATTCAGTATCAACCTGACGGGGCTCTGAATCTGGGCCTGCAATTTCAGGGAAAAAATCCGGATTTTTTTGGTGGCCAGGCCACTCACCTGAACGTAAATCTGGAATACAACTTACTGGATTTACTCGAAAGCCTGCGCGTAACGCAGGATGTGATCAGCCGTCTGGAAGGAAAATATCAGGGCACCTCAGAATAATTCATAGGTTATCAGGGCCTGTTAAGCAGGCCCTGTCTGGTAAAAAGCAACCGGGATATACCGCGTTATATGCCGGATACCTTTCCTACTTATTGGCGATAAGAATATAAACCTTAGTACCATATAAAGACTCGAAAGCCTTACATTCATGGGCAATTCGTGCCAACTATTTCGTTTAATATAAATCACGCTAACTGAAAAGCCGCACTTATGTTTCAATCCCAGCGCCTGAATATATTGCTGCTGACAACCTTAATATTGAGAGATTTCATTCCTCAGAGGCCACAGCAAAATAGGATAATAAAAATTATATCAGGGCCTGCTGACAGCAGAACTTTAAAAAACCATTCATTCTCACGGTGATCTTATGACAGCATTTCAGACCCATATCCAGCACGAATAATCGCTTCAGACTGGCGATATAGAACATTCGTACTTATATCGCATAAAACAATTACCCGCCGACATTACCCGCTCCGGTAATGCGGATTTGTTTTGCCCTGAATAAGGAATGGATTTCAATGACTCAGAATAAACGGGCCCTAACCTGTCGTTTTCTGCCAGTAGAGCAGATATCAGTAAAAGATCTGCGCAATATGTACCGGGTATTTTCCCGTTACTATGCCAATACCGATCTGGAAACCTTTGTCCGGGATATGAGCCGGAAAAGCGGAGTATTTCTGCTGTCAGAAAAATACGGTCAGCGGGTCGTTGGCTTCAGCACCTGGACCGAAGTGCCACTGAATTATGGCAAACGAAAAGCCATTGGCGTATTCAGTGGCGACACCATTCTGGAAAAAGATTACTGGGGAAATAAAGCACTGCAACACGCTTTTGCGCTGCGCATGCTGAAGCTGAAATTAACCCGTCCCGGCACGCGTATATTCTGGCTACTGATTTCCAAAGGCTACAAAACCTACCTGCTGCTGGCCAATAATTTTGTCCGTCATTATCCCAGCCATGATAATCGTAATAAAAGTCTGGTCGGCGTTATCGACCAGTACTGCGAAAAACTATTTCCGGATTATTACGATCGTAAAAACCGCCTGCTCGATTTTGGTGATCACTCGCAACACCTGAAGGGCGATGTTGCCGACATTACCGACGGTATGCGTCAAACCAACGCAAAAATCCGCTTTTTTGATGATGCCAACCCCTCCTGGCGGCGCGGAACAGAACTGCCCTGCGTCGGCGAAGTCTGCAGCCGTTCCTTTATCGGGTTTTTCCGTAAGCAGATCAGCAACCGGCGTAATGCATTGCAGTAAGGAGAATCTCATGAATATAACGACTCATCTGCTGCACACCATTTCCTACCGTCTGAGCCGTAACGGACAGCAGCGTTTTTTACGCGCCACTGAATCGCTGAAGACTGCGCAACTGGCGCGTTTTCAGCGCATCATGGCGGTCGTTTCCGGTTCCGACAGTGGCTATCAGCGTGGCCTGACTCTGGCAACCAGCGTCGAAGAATTCCGTCAGAGGGTGCCAGTAACTGACTATGAAGACTGGCACCATGCCATTAACCAGCAACGCTCTTCCGGTGAATGCATTCTGACCACGGAATTGTGCCAGCGCTACCAGCCAACCAGTGGCTCAACCGCGCAGATGAAATGGATTCCTTATCCACCGGAGTTTCTCCATGAACTGGATCAGGCTATTAATCCATGGATGGCCGACCTGTACAGCCGCTATCCTGCCATTCGCAAGGGGCGGCATTATTGGTCATTATCGTGGGTGCCGGGCGAATTACGCAGCGCCGCCAGCAGCGTAAATGACGATCTGCAATTACTGCCGTGGTGGAAGCGGTTATTTATGAACCGCACGATGGCCGTGCCACAAGCCGTATCATTGGCACCGACATCCGAACAGTCACTGTTTGCCTCACTCTGTTATTTATGCGCCGCCCGCGATCTGACACTGATGTCGGTCTGGAGCCCGACGTTTCTGCTCAGCCTGCTGGAGCAATTGGCACAACAGCGCATGGCGGTTGCTCAGGTTCTGGAACAGGGAAAATGGTCAGTACAACATCAGGGGCTGGCACATTTAACGGCGCCGCGCAGCCGGTTTAATGCGGCGCTGTTGCGCGAGTGGGACGGCACACTGAATTCTGAAATCACCCGGAAATTATGGCCTGAACTGGCATTAATCAGCGCCTGGGATACGTCGTCATCCGAGCCCTGGGCCAAACAATTGCAGACCGTATTTGCGCACAGTGCCTTTCAGGGAAAAGGGCTGTGGGCTACCGAAGGGGTCGTCACCATTCCTTATGGTGAGAGCTATCCACTGGCGCTGGAAAGTCATTTTTACGAATTTGAAAATCTCGATAACCGGCAGATTTTATTCAGCTGGGAATTACAGCCGGGAATGCAGGTCAGGCCAATCATTACCACGGCCAACGGTTTGCTGCGCTATCGCACCAATGACCGTTTAGTGGTTGATGGCTTTATCCGTCAATGCCCGACACTGCGCTTTATCAGTCGTTTGTCCGGTACGGATATGGTTGGCGAAAAAATGTCGCCGCAAGCCGTGCTGAATATATTCAGCGCCCTGACAGCGGTGCTGCCGCTGCAACCGGTGTCACTGCTCGCGGTTCCGGCAGGAAACGGTTTGCAACATGCAACCTATGTTCTGCTGGCCAGTGGCGGTCAGGAATTAGAGACCGAAACCCAGCAACGGCTGGAGGTATTATTACAGGAGCATTTCCATTATCAGCTGGCCCGCGAGCTCGGTCAGCTGAGTCCGTCACGCGTGATTCTCTGCGACAACGCCATGACCCTTTATACGCAGCTGCGTCTGCAAAGCGGTGCGGTGGCCGGGAATATTAAAGCAGAGCCATTATTACTGTGCCCGGCCGCCGCTGAACTGCTCAATACCATACCTCATAACAGCGAAACAGAAGCTGAGGCTGTACTGTGAGCAGCTATTGCATTCGTCCGGCCAGCACAGAGGATTCTCCCGCGCTGCTCAGATTGCTGGCCGCAACCGCACAACAGGGCAGCATCCGGCTTACGTTTGAACGTCATCCGGATTATTTTTACGCCGCCGCCGTGAGTAATGAACAACCGGACATATGGGTTATGGAAAAACCCGGCCATGGCATCATTGCCACGTTCAGCATCGGCCAGCGCCGGGTATTTATTAATGGCCAGCCAACGACGGTCCGTTATGGCAGCGACCTGCGTATTCACCCGGATTTTCAGGGTGGGCGAACCCTGTATCGGTTATTTGGTACCTATCGTCAGCAGATGCAGCACGAGTGGATGCAAACCGTCATTCTTGATGAAAACCGCGCCTCACTGAGTACCGTTGGCAGTGGCCGCAACAGCCTGCCGCACTACCTGCCTGCCGGAATGTTTACCACCTGCCTGATCAGCCTGCGGCGGAAAAAAACTATCGCGAATGATCCTTTAATCCATCCTGCCGGAACGGATGATATTGAAGAGATGCAGGCATTTTTTGACCGTGAAGCCGCCAGCAAGCAGTTTTACCCCTGTTACGATTTTTCCCGCATCGGCAGCGATGACCCCTACTACCGCAATATTAAAATCTGCGATTTTTTTATTCTGCGGGAACAGGGAGAAATTACCGCACTGGCAGGCCTCTGGGATCAGAAAGATTTCAAGCAAACGCGCATCAGTGGTTATACACCGCTGCTGCGTCATGTGCGGCTACTCTATAACAGCCTTACCCGGCTGACCGGACACCTGGCATTACCCGCCATTAATTCGCTCAATCATTATCTGATGCTGCACAGCGTGGTGGTTAAACAGAATGATCCGCAACGCTTTGCCCGGCTGTTAAAGACCATCCGTAAGGCGGCACAAGAACGCAATGCACAGGCCCTGGCCTGCGGTTTTGATAACCGGGACCCACTGCTTCAGGTTGCCCGAAGTTATCGCGGCCATGCGTTAAAAAGCCGCAATTTTATTGCCACCTATCAACCGAAACTGGTGCAGCAACTGGATTTAAGCCGCTTGCAATATCCGGAAATCAGCCGACTTTAACGGGGAATTTATGCGCAAAGATTATATTGCCCAGTGGTACGAGGTACGGGAAGAACAAGGGATTTCCGACCGTATTTATTGTTTTTTACACGACAGCACTGAGCAGCAGACACAGTGGTTTCATTTCCGCCATCGCGATACCGATGGCATTGGCATGCTCGCCCACATGCGTAAACAATTAGGCTATCCGGCCAGCCCGTTACCGCATTGCCGTGATCTCAGCGAGCCCGGTTTCTGGCAGACCCTGCGTAGCGTACGGCGGCAACGCAACGACCCCACACCTAAAAAAGTGCACTGGAAATCATTGCCGACCCCAGCCGCGCCCATGGTGAACGACCCCGATTTTGTTCGCCTGGATGCCAGCGCAGTCTGCCGCTTGAAATCGCTGGCGGCAACCCGCGGGGTTTCTCTGGCAAGCCTTACCTTCGCCTGTCTTAATCAGGTTGTATTTTCTGCCTGTCTGCAAGCGGGAAGCCGCGCCTGGTGGTTTTATCCGGTGAATGTTCGCGGCGCTGTCGCCGGGCCTGAACACAGTAATTTATCGTCCGGTTTTTATCTGGCCGTGGATGGCAACCAGAGTGCCGAACAGATTCACGCACAGGTCAAAGCAAAGCTGGTCGCCAGAGAACACTGGTGGTTATGGAAAATGGCCCATATCGGCCGCTGGGTTGGCAAACCCGGTGTGCGTTTGATTTACCGGCGTATCAGCCGCTCACAGTTCTATCTCGGCTCGTTCAGTTATCTGGGTGACTGGTCACTGCCACGCCATCCGCACAGCGTTATGGGTGTCTGTGGTGCAGGCAGCGCTAATTACCCGATAGCCACAGGCGTTACAGAATGCAACGGCGAACTGGTGCTGGCGCTTAAATTTCATTCCTCGGTTGCCATCACTCGGGAAATGCAACAACACTGCCTGCAACAATGGCAGCAGTGCTTACAGGAGCTGAGCCATGCCTGATGCCTGTTCTGCTCCGGATAACAGCATCCGGCGGCCAAACCCTGTTCTGCGTATTTCCGTCTGGCTGGCGGCCGTTATCGCCGTCATAACAGGCGCGGTCTTACTGGTATTAAACGCACCACAACCGGCAACACAACCTCCCACCGGCAGCGCTCCGGGTGTGGCGGTTATCCGTGTCAGTCCGCAGGATCAGGCCATTCCCGTTCACAGCCGGGGCCATGTGCGGATGACGCGTGAGTTTTATCTCAGCAGTCAGGTGCAGGGCCGGGTATTACAGGTCAGTGATCGCTTTATTAACGGTCAGCAGGTGCAGCAGGGTGAGCTGTTGCTGACCATTGATCCGGCACCTTACGAGCTGGAGGTCCGTCAGCAACAGGCCAGCCTCGACCGTCACCTGTTGCAGCGGGAAGAAATTCTGGCGAAGGCGGAAGTTGCCCGGCAACAGGCCACCGAAAGTGACTTTGCCCGTTACATCCCACACCTGCGGATGGCCAACAGTCAGGTGGCGGCTGCGCGTGCAGCCCTGCAATACGCACAGCAGCAACTGCGCGATACACGCATCTATGCACCGGTCAGCGGACGCATTGCCCGGGCGTCAATACAACCGGGGCAACAGGTTTCGCCTGCGCTGGTTCTGGGGGTTATTTACGATGATCAGTGGCAGGAAATCCGCTTGCCGGTCAGCGATCATGAAGCACAGTTATTAGGCATCCGTCCGGGTACCGATCATCCATTGCCAGCCGTTACCCTGACAACCGCAGGCGGTACAAAAATACCGGCGCACATCACCGGTACGGAAGCAGGCCGCGACAACTTTCAGCAGATTATGTTACTGGCCCGGCCACACTATTCTGCGGACATGGCACCACTGCTGCCCGGCACCTTTGTCGAGGCAGAAATACTCAGCCCGGTCATAACCGGGGTCAGCCGTGTGCCACGCTCCGCCATGCAGGCAGGCAATCATTTATTGCTGGTCGATGAACAACACCAATTGCATGACATCGCCGCCAGGGTGCTGTATGCCGGTAAAGATCAGCTGTATCTGCACAATACTTTTTCAGCGCCGGTTTGGCTGGTTAACAGCAGCCGTCATGCCCTGCTGCCCGGCATCCGGGTTGTACCGGTGGATTCTGCGGGCCAGGAACAACTGGCCGCAGCAGCCGGAGAGTAAAGCCAGAATGAGCACCGTTATCCATTGGTTTATCACCCATCGCGTGGCCGCCAACCTCGCCATGTTCTGCATTCTGACACTGGGGCTTTTGGCCATACCGCGTCTGCAGCAGGAATTAATTCCCAACGTCGAACTCGACCGTATCAGCGTACAGGTGCGTTATCCCGGCGCCTCGGTCACTACAGTAGAGCAATCGCTGTGCACACCGCTGGAAAATGCCATCCATGATATTGCCGGTGGCGAAGAATTAGTGTCCTGGTCGTATCCCGGTTTATGCAGCCTCACTCTCGATGTTGCTCAGGGTTACGATGTCAATGCTCTGGTAGCCGAAATGCGCAGCCGTCTGACTGACCCGTCACTGCTGCCCGCACAGGCCGAAGCCGCCGACATTCAGATTCTGCAGGTGCGCAACCGGGCGCTGCGTATTATCGTCAGCGGTGATGAAAGCTATGCCAGCCTGCTCAGTAACGCTCAGGCCCTGCGACGCGGATTACTGGCCCTGCCTGCGGTTTCAAGCGCTGAAATTCAGGACAGAGAAAAACCCGAAATACGCATTCAGTTTTCACTGACCGATCTCTACCGTTACCCTCTGCAGTTGCAACAGATCAACCGCCAATTAATCCAACAGGCCGCGCCCGCTGCCGGAGGCCTGCTCGAAACCGGCGACGGCGATGTTCTGATTGGTAATGACCGGGATTTTCGCTACGCCCGGGATTATGAAGATTTATTACTCGCCAGCGACGGCGAAGGTAAGCGCCTGCATCTGGCCGATGCAGCAACCATTCAGGATACCCGCACCGATGCCAGCGCACTGGCAAAGCTGAATGGCAAGCCCGCGCTGGCACTGGATATTTACCGCACCGGCAACGATGACATCACCGCCATATCCGCAGCGGTAAATACTTATCTGCAACAGCATCCGCCCGCGGCTAACATCAGCCATTACATCTGGCAGGATGAAGCCGTTAATTTCAGCGAGCGTTTAAATCTGCTGCTGGACAACGCCCTCAGCGGATTATTACTGCTGTTTATTGTGCTGTTGTTATTTCTGAATGCCCGGCTGTCGTTCTGGGTCAGCGTGGGTATTCTGGTTTCTTTTGTTGGTACCCTGTTTATTCTGCCACTGACATCGACATCGGTTAATTTTATTTCACTGTTTGCCTTTATTCTGGTGCTTGGCATTGTGGTTGATGATGCCGTCGTTGTCGGCGAAGCCATTTTTGCCCGTCAGGAACTCGGCGAACAAGGCGCGCAGGCGGCCTTATCAGGCACACTGGATGTTTATAAACCGGTATTATTTTCAGTGATTACCACACTGGTTGCTTTTATGCCGTTGCTGTTTCTGCCCGGCCCTGAAGGTATGCTGATAAAAGCAGTTCCCATTGTGGTTATTACCACGTTGCTGTTCTCGCTGTTTGAATCACTCTGCATTCTGCCCGCGCATCTCAGCCAAACACCGGCCAGTGCCGCGAAACCCCATCGCCTGCAACAATATTTCAGCCACGGATTACAATATTTTATCGGACACGGTTATCTGCCTCTGCTGCGGCGGATTGTCCGCAACCCGTATCCGGTGATTGCTGTATTTACGGCGGCATTTATACTGGCCCTGATATTAATCAGTCAGGGCTGGATTAAATCGGCATTGTTTTCCGAAATTGAAGGCAACGTGGTAACTGCCAAAGTTACTTTCCCGCAAGGCTCACCACGTGAGGCAACCCAAAAGGCACTGCAGCAGCTGGCCATGGCGGCCCGTAAAGCCGAAGCCAGCGCGGGTTACGCCGACGGTGAAATGATCCGCCGGATTTATCAGGTGGTGGCTCCCAACACCCTGCCATCCAATCAGAAAGTCTATGCCCGTGCCGATCATACCGGGCAGATAATGCTGGAATTACCGGCGGCAAACAGCCGGGCTTTCAGTGGTCAGGATATGATCCGTTGGTGGCGGGCCGAAGCCGGTCACATAGCCGGAGTTGATAACGTGGAATACAGCGCCACGGTCAACCCATCCAAAGCCGATATTCAGATTGAATTTTCCGGCAGCGATCAGCAGGCATTAAATACTGCGGCACAGCGCCTGAGCGATTATCTTCAGCGTTTTTCCGGAATTTACAGCCTGCAACGCCAGCCAGACAATAATGCCCAGCAGCTGGATATCCGTTTAACCGATGAAGCCATTGCCGCAGGTATTAACCGCGGCCCCATTCTGCAACAGATTAATCAGGCATTTTATGGCACCACGGTTCATCGCTTTTACGACAACGACGACGAAGTGGAAGTCCGCACCAGTCTGAAGGCAGAAGAACGCGCCTCCGCCTGGTATCTGGATAACCTGCCGGTCGAAACCGCACCCGGCCAGATGGTTGCGCTGAAATATATCGCCACACACACCCAGCAGGCGGTTAATCCTTATATCCGCCATTTTATGCGCGAGCCCGTGGTTATGGTGTCGGCCTATGTAGACCCCAGCCAGAATAACGCCGAAATCATTAAAAAAACGCTGCAACAGGGCGCGGTACAAAACCTGCTGCACGATCTGCCTGGCGTGCGCTGGGATGTGGGCGGGTATCAGCGTGCGGTACAGTTTTTTCTCGATTTACTGGCGCAGTATTATCTGCTCGCCATTATCGCGATGTACCTGCTGATGGCCGTGCTCTTTGCGTCCTACCGCCAGCCTTTGCTGGTGCTGTTTGCCATTCCTTTTGGCTTGCTTGGTGCCGTTGTCGGACACCTGATACTGGGACTCGACCTGACCCTGTGGTCGTATGTTGGCATGGTTGCTGTCAGCGGTGTGGTGGTAAACGATAACCTGGTGCTGCTTGACCGGCTGAATCAGTTAAAGGCGCAAAACATGCCACTGTCAGAAGCATTATTACAGGCCTGCAGCAGCCGCTTCCGGCCAATTCTTCTGACCTCACTGACAACCTTCGCCGGAGTATTACCCTTACTGAGCGAAACCAGCATTCAGGCAAAATTGCTGATACCGATGGCAGCCTCTTTAGGCTTCGGCGTCCTGTTCGCAACCATCATCAGCCTGCTGCTGGTACCGGCATTATGCGCCGTGTTTAAACAACCCAATGCCAACGAAACCTCAGCTGCGGTACAGGCAGGATGACGGATAAAAAAGAATAACGGGAGATACGTGTGGAAAAACGCAAAGCTCAGAGCTGAAGCCTGTGCTTTGCGTTTGAGGATTTACAGCAGGTACTCAGAGAAAGAACTTACAGAAAATCCCGGAAAATACTTACTTATAAAAAGCTTCTACTTCGCCTTTCAGTGTAATCAGAATCGGACGGCCAAAACGGTCTTTTGCCTTAGGCGAAGGGATTTTTACCCAGCCTTCGCTGATGCAGTACTCTTCAACGTCGGTGCGTTCCTTACCATTCAGGCGGATACCGATATCGTACTCAAAACACTCAGCAACGTGATGTGGGCTGCGTGGATTACCGGAGAGATGGTCCGGCAAAGCCGGCTTGGCGTTCGTGTCGCTCATGTCTGAAACCTGACGTCTGAAAAAAGTGCCCCATTGTAGACAAGGCGGATGAGCGACTCAATCGGCCTGCGCGCTATTTTCATCAGCACAACAGACCTGCCTTTCAGACCCCGGCCAGCCCCCTGATGTTCTTGCCACAAGCCGGACACAGCCCCGGACAATAAAAACATCAGGAGCCCTGTCAGGGTCTGTTTAATGAGTGTTAACAGGCCCTGAGCTGGCAGCGTCAGCCTGCTCATTCTTTAACAGCTCTTTGCGGATAAACAGCTCGACCGGAATAAAAGCAAAAGGAACCAGCGACGCCAGCAACACCAGCAGCCAGGTAACCACCGACCAGCCCTGCTTATGCGATGCCGCCAGCGACAGAACAAAGTACAGCATAAACAGCACACCGTGCGTCATACCGAGCATATAAACAAAATCCCGGCTGATAACGCCCAGCGTTACACACAGAATAACCAGATAAGAGACGCCTTCCAGCAGGCTTGAAATCCTGAACAACTTTAACATGCGATATTCACTCAGATATGGACAGTTAGGCGGTATAGCACCACATTGGCCGGCGAAGGTAGCAAGGTGCGGAAGCCGAGGCAATAAACAACAGGGCGAAAGGTGTAATGTTTGGTCAATCTGAAAAGGACGGATAATCAGGCCCTTCGGAGCGGTGCCTGCCAGTAATGTACTGAGGTTCTGTCCCGAATGGGGATTGCGTCTGGCCTTGTATGCAACCTTCCTATTTTTTTGCCAAACAGACCCACAGAGTGCAATTTACATCGCCTTCTTCAAGGATCTCTTCTTTGGTGAGTTCAAAACCTGCTAAATCCAAAGCGCGCTTAAGTGCATTTTTTGCTTCGCTGCCATGCGGCAAGCCGCCGTCTTTTACTACAACGAAATGACCATTTGGTTTTAAAATTCTACGCACTTCTTTTAAGCCTTGATTCTTATCATGCCAATGATCAAATGAATCAAACGCAAATACAAAATCGGCTATATCATCGTTGACCGGAAGTTTTTCAGCGGCCCCCTGATAGAACCTGATTCGTTCAGCCGCTTCATGATTGATTGTATTTTCTTTAGCAATCTCGACCATGCGATAAACGGGATCAATGCCTATCAAAGCTCCCTTCGTTACTTGTTCGGAAGCATGCCTTAAAGCGCAACCAGTACCACAACCAATATCAACCACTGTTGAGTCTTCGGGAAGTTTCAAAGCACTTACACCAATTTTATTTGTGGCATAGTCTCCATATTTTTCAGCATACCACTCTGCTGTTTTAATATCCCAATTACTCATTATTTACTCCTATGGGAATAAAGCCCAGCCAGAAGGCGCGTGAAGCGGTCCTAATTAGGGACATTTTTTGGTGGTCGTTAAAAATCCCATCGGGTCTTTATGCATCATTGTTTCTAAGATGTTTTCTCAGATCATATACGATAGATTTGGAGTCATCTACCAGCTCACTGTAGAGAATTTTCGGGTCGGATGAATAGTTTGGATAATGCACTTTTTCCGATTCCAAACCATCTTGCAAACGAAACATGTAATCCCGCTTATTTACAAATTCATATAGTTTTTCCAATAATGCTTCGTCATCTGTAAGCAATACAGCAGGACCAATTTCTGCCAAATTCAAAAATGGGTTAGTTTCATTCTTCTTGTTTAAACCAAAAGAAAGTAAATTAGAGGATAGCTCACAATAAACCGCATACTTTTTTTCGCGCAACCATAAGTTTAATGACCTTTTTGAAATTATGCTTTGCAATAGATACACATCTATTAACTTTGCCAGAATAGTTCCCAATCCTACAGCTGTAGCAACTTCTAAAAAATTCATCTCCCTGCTCCTGGTGCATTACCTTATTAGTTTCCGTGTGCATTTATTCCGAGCGACTATTTCGAGAAACCCCGAATAGATCATTGACCAAGCGGAGAAGTCTTCCATAACTCAAAAACCCCTTCCAGAAAAACGCACACACCTGTTAATTCCGGTTTTCTTGACCGTCGTATAAACCCGTCGGATTGTACGCCAAACGTGCAGACTGTTGATTTATTTGATGTTTACGTTACTACCCTCCGGCAAAACGGGCAAGTACGAATGTAAATCGAGTCTGAGCCCGGAAAGCACCGTTCATCCGTCAGGGCTCTGCTGGTGATTTGGACGTTCTCACGTCATACTGGCGGTGACTGGATGTCTGGCAACGGAGCATAAAAATGGACTATCAGACCTTTCAACCTGATGCGGAACTGGATGCCATTGTCCGTTGTTACTGGACCCTGGAAGTGCCGGCTTCTGATGATCACCAGAAGCAGCGTATTGTTCCCGATGGCACCATTGAGATGGCATTTATTCTGGGTGACGATATAAAACGCTATGTCTCGGATGACGAGTTTATTATCCAGCCAAGAGCGATGGTTCTGGGTCAGATCACTGCCCCGTTTTTTATTGAACCCCTGGGGTATGTTAATACCTTTGCCATTCGCTTCTATCCGCACAGCTTTGCCAGCCTTATCTCCACACCAATTAAAAATCTGGTGAATACCGAAACCCCACTGGCTGAATTGTTTGGCGAAAAGACAGCTGACGATTTAACCCAGGCAATTATTCAGGCGATCGATACAACATCCAGAATTGCTGTTATTGAAGCGTTTCTGAAGTCAAAGCTGAATGAGCAACCGGTTGTCGATAACATCATACAAACAACGATCGACACCCTGATCGCGTCTTCCGGCAATACCCAGATTGCTGCGATAACCAGACAGGACCCGGCCCAGAGGCGTCGCTTAGAAAGAAAATTTCAGCAACAGGTGGGGATCAGTCCAAAGCAACTCGGGAAGGTAATTCGTTTGCAACGGGCTTTGACAATGCTGCTTAACAAAAAAGACGAAAAACTGATGGATATTGCCTACGCCAGCGAATACTACGATCAGGCACATTTTATCCGGGATTTTAAAGAGTTCACCGGAGTCAGCCCAAAAGAGTTTCTTGGGCATAAGAACATGGAGCTGTCATCGCTGTTTTACCAATAAGTGCTGTCGTATTCGTACAATGAGCTGTCAGGCTGTTGATGTAGTTTCTGAATACGGTTTATCAGCTAACCGTCATTCCTTTCACTATTCAAGGTCAACAATATGAACAGCTATATCGCAATGTTTGAAATTCCTGCCACCGATCTTGCAAGAGCCGTGGCGTTTTATCAGGCGGTACTGGGGGTAGACATCGAATGCATCGAGTTGCCGGGTATGGAAATGGGCATCCTGCCTTACGAAGGCCAGCTGGTTCCTGCAGTGATCGTTAAAGGTGAGGGTTCTGTCCCGTCTTCAGATGGCGTCACGGTGTATCTCAATGCCGGCGATGATTTGCAGCCAATGCTGGATCAGGTCGTCGCGTGTGGTGGCCAGGTGATTCTGGAAAAAACCGCTCACGCCGATAACCGTGGGTTCTTTGCTTTGTTTCTGGATTCAGAGGGCAATAAGCTGGCGCTGAATTCACTGAATTAATACACCGCGCCCCAGAAGATCTGGTGGGCAGTGCCCACCCTACATGTCTGAATTCACTGAATGAATACACCGCGCCACAGAAGATCTGGTGGGCAGTGCCCACCCTACATGTCTGAATTCACTGAATGAATACGTCGCTCCCGCAGAAGATCTGGTGGGCAGTGCCCACACTACATCTCTGTTTCTGCGGCCTTGCGGCATGATCTCGCGGGCATGGCCCGCTCCTGCGTGCGGTGTTATCAGAGCGATGTCAGCCGCACAGATAGGTGCCGGTACCCACCGCGATTAATAATCCGTCTTCGTTATGAAATTCCATGCGCGTTACGGCCACTTTATTGCCAATGCGCAGCAACGTTGCACTGGCAATAAACTCTTTGCCTTTACCGGGATGGAGAAAATCCACCCGCATATCAATGGTGCCGAGTTTGGCCAGTTGTTTGGGCCGGTCTTGTTTCGGGATTTCGTTTTTGTGCATGCGCTGCCAGGTCGCTATTAACGCCATCGCGCCGCCGGTGACATCGAGCGCGGTAGAAATCGCGCCGCCATGCAGTATGCCCTGCAGCCAGTTACCGACCAGGTCGTCGCGCATAGTCATGCTGAATTCGCAGCGGGTATCGCTGAGCAGTTTGGGTTTAAGGCCAAGCAGTTTGTTAAACGGAATCTGGTCGAGAAAATTCATCGCCAGTGTCAGTTCGGTTTTGCTGAAGCCTTCGGCTTGTGTGGTCATGCCCTCTGCGGTCATGAAATGCCCCTTTGTCTTTATTGTTATGTCTCACCCGCCAGCACAGCTTGGCGGGCAGGGCATTGTTCACAGGGGACAGAGGGGAGTCAAAGAATTCTGTGCAGAATGACGTGTTCAGCCAGCGTCCATCTCGGCACGCTGTGCCGCCGGGGAACGGGCAATATAAGCCAGTGCCTGGGCGGTATCGCCTTCGGTGATCGGGTGAAAACGCGGTGACAGCCAGCGCAGCGTGGCCTTTACCAGAAAACTGAAGCTCGGTACGTGGTCGGTGTTGCGGCCACAGCGCTCCATGTTACGGGTCATTTTCAGCCAGCCCCAGCGGCCGATTTCCCGCACGTCTGCGTCTTTATCCTGCGCCGCCAGAAAGCGGGTGCCGGTAAAGACAAAATACACAAACAGCGGAAATACAAAGGCCATCAGCAGCTGGCGGCTGAGGTAAAAACCGATGCGGGTTTTGCACAGATGACGGTGCAGGTCGTAGGCCACGGTACGGTGTTCAACCTCTTCGGCCAGATGCCACTTGAACAGGTCGGCCATCACCGGGTCGGCTTTATTCCAGCTGGTATTGTCCATCGCCCACTGGCCAAGAATGCCGGTGAAGTGTTCTATCGATCCGATCAGCCCCACGCGGGTAATCAGCCACGCGCGTTCGAACATATTCAGCTGCAGAAACGTCTGCCCCAGTGGTTTATCACCCAGCAGGGTTTTAAACAGAAAACGCACCCGCTGAAGAAAAGGCTCACAATCAATATCGTGCTGGTTCAGATACTTTTGCGCAGCACTGTGTACGCGTGAGTGCACCGCTTCCTGACGGATAAACCCTTCAACATCGGCACGCAGTTCAGCGTCATTGACCAGCGGCAGCGCTTTGTTATAAACGCGGCAGAACCACAGTTCACCTTCCGGCAGCAGCAGGTGGATGGCGTTGGTCATATACGAGGCCAGTGCGTCACCGGGTATCCAGTGCAGCGGGGTTTGTTGCAGATCAAAGCGGACTTTGCGCGCTTTCAGCTCATGGCGCCCGCTGTTATTGGATGTGGCGTTGCTCATATCAGGCTCCTGTGTGTTCCGGCTGCGGGGCGGCAGAGAATGGATTGGAAGAAACCGCTGATACGCGTACGGCGCGTAACGCGTTATCTTCCTGATTGCTGGCAATCGTATGGGCAAAATCAGCGATCCACTGCGCCACCTGCTGTGGATGCGTCAGCAGCACCCAGTGCGTGGCGTCGATATCGCGGCGGTATAAATGTTCCACCCAATCGGTTAATTCACTGAACAACTGCGTACCAACATAGTTGTCAGCGGTTGGCACAATCAACTGCACCGGACAATGTGCGAAGCGCTGCTCAGGGCGGAACATTTTGTTCATAAAATTGGCGCGGTAGAGGCGTACACCAATCGCACCGTCATCGCGCTGAGTAGGGTTGATGTCGGGCTTGCTCACCCCTTCTCGCAAACGTAAAAATGCGGGCCATATTTTGGCCAGACCAGAGCGCCATAACAGCGGAGCCAGCACAGGCAACTGGAAGAAAACAATGTACCAGGAGCTGAATAACTGGCGGATGGCTTTGCTCAGCTTCGCCCACGAAGCAGAGAACAGATGCTTACGCATCCAGAAACCCATGTGGTCGAGGCACGGCCCCGACACGCTGGAAAAAGAAATAATCCGCCCTTTTAAGGCATCGGTGGTGACCGATTCCCAGCTCTGAATGGAACCCCAGTCATGCGCCGCCAGATGAAACTGCCGGCCAGGGATCAGTGCATCCACCACCGCCTGAAGATCCTGCGCCAGCAGCGGCATACGGTAATCGGCGGTTTTTGCCGGTTTATCCGACTGACCGGCACCGCGCACATCGTAAGCTATGACATAAAACTGCTGTGCCAGACGCTCAGCCACTGCATCCCAGACGCTGTGGTTATCGGGATAGCCGTGCACCAGCACCAGCGCCGGATTGGCCGGTTCGCCACGGGTCAGCGCGTGCAGGCGCACCGCGCCGGACTGGATATTATGGGGGGTTACTGTCATAGCGATTCCTGCTTATTGTTTTTTTCAGGTGAGAACGCGCTCAGAATATCGGCGCAAATTAACAAAGAACCCCGGCAGATATGCAGGTTCGCCAGCGCCAACTTTATTGCCCGGATTGGAACCGGACAGCCACGATTGGCCATCCTCCTGAGGAACAAACCGCCCGAGAGCGGTTTTTGCATAAAACCTTCATAATCACCGGGCATACTGCACAGTGCTTAACCGGGGTTAAAGCCGTGTAAAAATCCGGCACTTGTGCAACCTGATTCAACTCAGTGTTTATGAGCCAGCGCTCAATAAAATTGCGTTATATCAGCGCCGATTCCGCTACAATTGTCATACTTTTTAATTCCCTTCCCGATCAGGAGATTCCTCATGGCTTTCAGCGATGCTCAACGCTTTTTCCCGGAAACCCGTCTGCGCCGCAACCGCCGCGATAATTTTTCCCGTCGCCTGATGCGTGAAACCCAGCTGACGGTCGACAGCCTGATTTATCCGATGTTCGTGCTGGAAGGTCATCAGGAACGCGAAGCCATTGCCTCGATGCCGGGTATTGATCGTCTGTCCATTGATCTGATGGTGGCCGAGGTTAAGCACCTGTACAAACTGGGTATTCCGGCGGTGGCGTTGTTTCCGGTAACACCGGCCAGTGCGAAATCCGAATTTGCCGAAGAAGCATTTAACCCGAATGGTCTGGCGCAGCGCGCCGTACGCGCCATTAAAGATGCCGTACCGGAAATGGGCGTGATTACCGACGTAGCCCTTGACCCGTTCACCACCCATGGTCAGGACGGCATCATTGACCATGACGGTTACGTGCTCAATGACCGCACCGTAGAAACCCTGGTACAACAGGCATTGTCCCACGCAGAAGCCGGTGCCGACATTGTTGCCCCATCCGATATGATGGATGGCCGCATCGGAGATATCCGGCAGGCACTGGAAGAGGAAAGCTTCGTAAATACCCGCATTATGGCGTATTCAGCAAAATATGCGTCGGCTTATTATGGCCCCTTCCGTGATGCCGTAGGCTCTGCTGCCAACCTCGGCAAAGCCGATAAAAAAACCTACCAGATGGACCCGGCCAACAGCAATGAAGCATTGCATGAAGTAGCAATGGATCTGGCCGAAGGTGCCGACATGGTAATGATTAAACCCGGCATGCCGTATCTCGATATTGTACGCCGGGTAAAAGATGAATTTCAGGCACCTACTTTTGTGTATCAGGTGAGTGGCGAATACGCCATGCACAAAGCCGCTGCACAGAATGGCTGGCTGGATGATAACGCCGTCATGGCCGAATCACTGTTATGCATCAAACGTGCAGGAGCCGATGGCATTCTCACCTATTTTGCCAAGCAATATGCAGAGTGGATTAACCAGTAAGGATTTAACATGAACGACGCCGTCATTGCAGAAAAAATTATCGATTTAAGCAGCAGCGAATATTATATAAACCGCGAACTGAGCCATTTGCAGTTTAATATCCGCGTTCTGGAACAGGCACTGGATGACAGCCATCCATTACTGGAACGTTTATTTTTTCTGTGTATTTTCAGCAAAAATCTTGATGAATTTTATGAAGTGCGCGTCGCCAACCTGACTCAGCAATTAACCTTTGCGCGCGAACAGACCGGTGCCGATGGCATGCACCCGCAGCAGGTGTTAAGCAGCATTCATGCGCTGTGCAGCACTACGGTTGAACGGCAGTATGAAATTCTTAATAACACGCTGTTGCCAGCGCTGGAAAAAGAAAATATTCATTTTTTACGCCGCGCCGACTGGAGTGAAGAACAGCGCAATTGGGTGCGGGCATATTTTGAAGACAGCATTCAGCCGCTCATCAGCCCGATTGGTCTTGATCCCTCCCATCCGTTCCCGCGACTGGTGAATAAAAGTCTGAATTTTATTGTCGCTCTTGAAGGCAAAGACGCTTTTGGCCGCGAAACCGGTCTGGCGCTTATTCCTGCACCGCGTTCTCTGCCACGTATTATCCGTGTACCGGACGAGCTCACCAAAGGCGGCGATCATTTTATTTTCCTGTCATCCATGATTCATGAATACGCCGACGAGCTGTTCCCCGGCATGACAGTAAAAGGCTGTTACCAGTTCCGCGTCACCCGTAACGCCGACCTTGAAATTGACCATGACGATACTGCCGATCTGGCCTCGGCGCTGGAAGACGAGCTGCATTCGCGTAATTTTGGCGAAGAGATGCGTCTGGAAGTGGCCGATAATTGTCCGGAAGAGCTGGCGAATTTTCTGCTGAAGCAATTCAACCTCGACGCAACCGATCTGTACCGCGTGAACGGGCCGGTTAACCTCGGTCGTCTGATTGAAGTCATCGGCCAGATTTCCCGCCCGGATCTGCAATACACGCCATTCACTCCGGGTCTGCCGAAAAACATTAACTTCAACAAAAGTATTTTTGAAAGCATCCGCGACAAAGATACGCTGTTACTGCACCCGTTTGAGTCGTTTACGCCGGTGGTGGATCTGCTGCGCGAAGCGGCCAAAGACCCTAACGTACGCGCCATTAAGCAAACCCTGTATCGTACCGGAGCAAAATCCGAAATTGTAAACGCCCTGGTGGATGCTGCACGTAACGGCAAAGAAGTAACCGTGGTCATTGAACTGCGTGCGCGTTTTGACGAAGAAGAAAACCTCTATCTGGCGAACCGTTTACAGGAAGCCGGTGCCGTGGTGGTATACGGTGTGGTGGGGTATAAAACCCACGCCAAAATGATGCTGATTGTGCGTAAAGAAGGCGATAAATATAAACGCTACGTTCATCTGGGCACCGGCAATTATCATGCAGGTAACGCCCGGGTGTATACCGATTACAGCTTCCTGACCGGGGATGACTCCATTGGTGAAGACGTACACAAAGTGTTCCAGCAATTAACCGGAATGGGCGAAGCGCTGCGCATTAAAAAATTATTCCACGCGCCGTTTACCCTGCATAAAAAACTGATTGAACTGGTTGACCGCGAACGCGCTCACGCTGAAGCCGGCAAACCCGGATTAATCCGTATGAAAGCTAACGGCCTGACCGAACCAAGATTAATCCGCGCATTATACCGGGCGTCACAAGCCGGGGTTAAAGTTGATCTGATTATTCGCGGCATGTGTTGCTTACGTCCGGGCATTGAGGGTGTATCGGAAAATATCCGTGTACGCTCAATTATTGGCCGCTTCCTTGAACATTCACGCGTTTACTATTTTCTGAATAACGGCAAAGATGAAATCTACGCCGCCAGTGCCGACCTGATGGAACGTAACCTGTTACGCCGGGTGGAAACCGCTTTCCCGATTGAAACCAGCAAACTGAAAGAGCGCATGAAGAGCGAACTGGAAGTGTATATGCTGGATAACTGTCAGGCCTGGGATTTACAGTCCGATGGCCGTTACGTACGTGCTCAACCGGCTGAAGGTGAAGATATGGTGAAGGCGCAGGCAATTCTGCTGGAGACGCTGGCCGCGAGTTCCTCTTAAGCGATCGTTGTTAGGGCCTGTCGACACTCAGCAAAAAAGAGCTTCCGCCGAAGCTCTTTTTTATGCCCTGATTTACCGAAGACGTTACAGCGAAAAATCCCGCCTTAACGTCAGCAGTAAACGATCCTGATCATCAAACTGACCAAACTGACTCTCGTCTTTACCATCGAAGGCAACACCAGCGAAGCTGATTTTCCATTGTGGCAGAAATTCATAGCTGACACTTGCGCGCCATAACTGGCTGCTGTCGTCGACCCAGTTCACCAGCCATAACAGCCCGGTGGTTAAGCGGTATCGGCTCCAGTTTTTCTCCACCGACACAGACGACTCCCAGACATCATCATGATGACGTTCTTCGTCGTACCAGTGCGTCGTCGCCAGCTGCAGGTTCCAGGTCCATTCATTGTCCACCCGGTCGAAGCCAAGCAGTGCTGAAGTACGGCTGCTGTCCTCAATACCTGTGGCTGTCTGGCGACCTTCGCGCAGATAATGCGCAATATCGCTGCGTAAAACCCAATCGCCCAGCGGGCGCGCCAGAGACGTTCCCAACATATCGCGTTTGGCTTGTTCGCGTACCAGCTGCGTATGGTCAACGGTCAGCATTTCGTCAGCGTGATAGCCATGAAAGGCGTACAGCTCAATATCATTGCCCGCCCAGAATCGCTTTCCGCGCCAGCCGATATCCACACCATCACCGTCTTCGTGCACTGGCGGCAGACTGGCAGGCATACCGTTGGTAGCAAAATCGCTGCCTGCCGGAGCCAGGCGGGTCGCCTTGCGCTGTGCGGCAATGATCAGCTGCTGCTCCCAGACATCACCAAAATAATCGGTTATTAACATGCCGCGAGGCTGTCGGCCGAGGGAATAATTATCGAAATACGGTAAAAGGAATTCGCGCAGGTCGAGGGGATTCCAGACATCGACAATGCGGAAATAATCCGCCCGTCCCCAGGCCTGTTGCTGTTTACCGGCACGGATTTCAAAACGGTCGGCTGACCAGGTCAGGTAGAATTCGCGCAGCTCTGCATCACGGCGCATGTCATCCCGCACAGCCCCTTCAGCATCATCATATTGGCTGCGGTAACGACCCAGTAAAATCGCGTTGGTTGTTAACTGGCCGGTATTCATTTGCCCTTCCAGCAAGCCTTCATATCGCTGCCCGGGATCATCACCGGTCTGGTTACCGGCGCGTTCCTGCTGACGAATTTCTGCATGACCTTTGCCGCTGAAGGACGGCGCGGCAAGCGCCGCACCATGAACCAGCAACAGCGCTAAAAAAAGCGGAGTCCGAACCATTACTGAATCCCACTGCGCAGCGTACGCTCATTAAACAGACGATCGGCAATACCAACGTTGTACGTTGTTTCTTTGCGCAATAAGCGGGTAAAGCCACCTTCCGCATGGTTGGTCATCACGGCTTCCGTCACGGTCCAGAAACCGTCAATTTCTTTCAGGCCGGTCACCTCAAAGGTTTTGATATGACGCCCTTCACGATAAAACTCATCGCGCATAATCAGCTGGCGTTCGGCATCGACGTAAATCACCCGCTGGCTGTAGCCGGTGCGAGGATTTTCCAGACCATTGGCGGTGTGTGCTGCAATTTTATGCAGAGTGCGGCCATTCATTTCTGTGCTGCCCTGATCTTCGTAGAGGTAATCATTGACACGCAGACGTTCAATATCGGCGAAGGAAAAATCCGTCCCCAGAAACGGGCCTTCTTTCGAGTTGGTGGCAATACGGCGTGACTGGCGCAGCGCCGGTAAATACAGCCACTGATCATCGTCTTTGCCGCTGGCCTCTTCGTAGCTGAACATCAGAATGCCGGTTCCGGCGGTATCGGCCGGCGCGGTGAAATACAGCACGGCTTTACGCTCAGCGCCGAATTTTTTTTCCAGCATTAATAATTCGCGCTCACGCACAAAGCCGTCGCTCATGGTCTGTTCCAGAATCATGCGTGAACGGCGGTCATCACCTTCGTCACGGTCACGCACCTGCTCGAGCAGTGTTTCCGGTTTCATGGTTTTTTCGCTGACGGCCAGCGCCGGCAGTATGGCCAGTCCCAGCAGCGTAAGCGCTGCGCTTTTCAGCAGTAATTTCATAATGAATTCTCCGACGTCACCAACGCCTGTGCGCGGCAATCCAGCACGTGGTAATCACGCGCAGACGCCGTCCAGATGCTGGTATGGGTAAGTTGATATTGAGCAAGAGGAGGGGCACTCAGCGGGGCTTTATGGCCCAGCACCACCAGCTGTAACTGACGGAAATCCGGACGCGCCAGAGTCTGAAGATCACGACTGCGCAGGCTTTCAGCCATCATATACATCTGCGCCAGTGCCGCATTGTTTTGTGGCAGACCGTCAGCGCCGAGCAGATCACCACCGAGAACAGTGCCAAGGTACGACAACAGATCCAGCACCGAATACAGGCGTCCGTGGTCAGCATCCGGCGCTTCCGGCGCGTGACTCAGTTGCTGCTGCACCTCTGCCAGCGCCTGCAGCGCGGCCACGCCATCAACCCGCTGAGGTGTATCGTACTGCCACTGAGTCATGTACCGGCCAGCCAGAGGGCCGTGTTCATTCGCCACCCTCACACACCGGTTACCGGCAGCATTCAGACTGGCCCGCAGGTGCTCACTGAGTTGTTCTGACCCGGCGACAGTGGCTGGCTGTTTCAGCCGCAGCCACAAATGCGTGGCCTGAGCATCAGCCGACACCAATCGCCGCTGAACCAGCGGATGCTCTTCCACCAGAGCCTGTAAACGCTGCATACCGGCAGGGTTCAGTTCGCCTTTTTCAATAATCCGGCGAAAGCGTACTTCCTCCTGCTGGGCAACAATCACGTTCATGCTTGCCAGACTGTCGATGGTACGCAGCAAGGGCTGACCATCGCTGCCCTGCACCTGCCACAACCCTTCAACGGCGGCGACCAGTTGCACTAACAGTTCAGCCTGATACACACCGTGCGGCGGATACAGGCTGATCACCTGCCATTCGTTATCCTGCATGACTGTTTGTGCCTGCACCGCTGCCAGCGGCAGCGAGCAGGCAAACGAACAGGCCAGCAGCAGACGTTGCAGCCTACGCATTGGCAGGCTCCGCCAGACCGTTATCGGCGCGCTCCGCAACGCTGGCCTGTGGCGCATCCGGACGATGGAAGGCTGGCAGTACCAGCAGTGCAAAGAGTGCACTGAACAGCATGGTGAGCGAGATAAAGTAGCCCAGGTTCACCAGTGCCTGATAACCCGACAGGGTCAGCACCAGGAAGCCAAAGCCCAGCGCCAGGGTGTTGATCAGAATCGGCTTACCGCAGTATTGCAGCGCATTGGCCACCAGCTCGGCCTGATCCTGACCTTTGCTGAGGCGCAGTGCGGCAATGGTATGAATGGCGTAATCGATGCCAATACCAAAGGAGATAGCCGCAATGATCGACGTACCGATATCCAGTGCGGTGCCGGTCAGTGCCATGAGGGTAAAGACCCCCACCAGCGTGAACAGCAGTGGCAGCAGCGCCAGCAAACCGAGGCGCAATGAACGCAGAATGGCGACCACCAGCAGTGCAATCAGCACCACCGCCAGCAGCAGGCTCTGAATCTGACCACCGACCACCGCATCGGTGGTGGCCACCAGAATTTCACCATAACCGGCGGCGCGGATGCTGACACCAGCTGGCAGTACGCTGCGGGCTTCATTCATGACGCGCTCAATCACAGCGCCCACTTCGGATGAACGGTCGCTGTGCAGCACAGTGAGAATGCGGCCATTGGAGAAACGGCGATCCACCACATCAAACAGGTCCTGACCGTTGGCGTTTTCGTACAGCAGGTAGTACTGCGCCAGCATCGGTTGGGTCAGATCCGATGGCAGCCGGTAATCGGCAGCGCTGCCGCTGCTTTCACCGTCAGCAGCGCTCAGCACCTGATGCATCCGCTCAATAAAGCTCACCGGTGAAATGGTAAAGCCCACCAGCGGATCGCTGTTCAGCTGCTGCTGCAGTTTTTCCACGGCCAGAATCACCTGCGGCTGCTTAAAGGCATCCACCTCGTTGCTTTCCAGCAGGAAGCTGACCACGGTGGAGCCGCCGAAGTTGGCGTTGATCGCGGCGTCATCCTGGCGGATACGGCTGTCTTCTTCGAAGTAACCGATCACCTGATTATCCACGGTCAGGTTCTGCTGGGTGTAAATCAGGCCGCCGGCCATCAGCACCACAACCGCCAGCACCACGGTTTTACCATGACCGGCCACCCGTCCGAGCAGGCCCATAAAACGGCTGATCAGATCACTGACCAATAAGCCAAAACGCGGCCGCGGAGCTTTCCACAGAATCACCAGCGCCGGTAAAAACAGCATGGTGACGATCCAGGCGAACAACACGCCAAGACCCACAAAGATTCCGAATTCGCGGATGAAGATGACTTCCGTCCAGCTCAGGGCAAAGAAACCGGCCATGGTCGTCACGCTCGTCACCAGCATTGGCCAGAACAGTTTGCGCAACGCCTCGGAAGCGGCCTGGGTACGGGCCGCACGGTCCGGATTATCCGGCAGCAGACGGTAGTAAGTGGAGAGGAAGTGAATGGCATCGCACACGGCGATGGCGATGATAAACACCGGCAGCATGGAGGTAACGATGTTTTGTTTTACCCCGAAAGCGGCCATCGCTCCCAGTGTCCAGAACAGCGAAATCACAGCAATCAGCAATGGTGCAACCACGCCCTGCAGACGGCCAAAGCTGAGCAGCAGCACGACGATAATCACCAGCAGCACGCCGGGCAGCAGGGTTTGGTTATCCTGTTCCATACTGGTAGCGGTTTGCGCGGCAATCATCGGTGGGCCACTCAGGTAAATGCGGTCGCTGAAGCCTTCACGCGCAGAGACATCGTTAATAATGCGGCTGATTTCGCCATAGGCCAGCAACATGGCCGGTGAATCATCCTCGGCAATATTGAATTCCACCTGAATGGTGGTGGCGTTACCTCTGGGCGATACCAGACCATTAATAAACATCGGGTTGGCCAATACCGCCTCGCGCAGCGCATTGCGCTCCGCATCGGTCTGCGGCAGGGTTTTCATCAGCGGACGGACATCCAGACCACCGCTGAAGGCTTCGATATGCTCCATACGCGCCAGGCTGCGCACCCGTTTGACCGGACGCAGACGCACGGCCAGATTCTCCAGCCAGGCTTTATCCGCAGGACTGAGACCGTCCTGCCGTGCCAGACGCTGCAAAACCGGAATATCCTGCGGTGTTAAGCCATCCTGCAGCAGGGCATTCACCTGCGGGGTGGTCAGGGTCTCAGCGGCGGCCAGTGCGTTCAGGTGCTGAATATCAGCCTCACTGATCAGCAACATGCGTTCAAAAGCACGGCTCAGCTCCAGCACGGTCGCCAGACTCTGCGCGTTGAACACATTGCCCTCCGGGTTATCGATGGCAACAAAAGCCTGCTCACCGGAATTGGAGAACAGACGCTTGGTGTCGTGGTCGGCCACCCGGCTGGGGTGGCTGTTGTCGATCATGTAAGGCGTGCTGTTAATCTGCAGCTGACCCGCCGCGCCAAGCGCAACAACGGTTACCAGCAGCAGACCCAGCATCATCAGCCAGGGGTGGCGCTGCACCCCGGTCAACAAGTGCATGACAGCGTTCATGCGAAGGCCTCCTCACGTGGTTTGCTGAAGGCGGTTGCCGGATTCTGGTTCTGATGTTGATAGACGCCGAGATTCAGACCCTCCCGCGCCTGCTCACCACGACGGAAACCCTCAACCAGATTGGTCCAGATCACATGGCGGTGAATTTCGATGGTGCCACCGGCAAAGAACACACCAATGGAATCGCGCAACAGGCGCTCAAAATACTTGTCGCGCCGATAGCCGGAATTGCCGTGGATACGGATGGCGTTGATACAGGCTTCATGCAGACTTTCGGTGGCGATCATCTTCACCAGCGACGCCAGACTGGAGCAGTCAACCCCTTGCTCCATGCTGTCCATGGCACGCAACAGCACGCTGCGCAGCACTTCAATCTGGCAGTACATTTCCACGATCTGGCCCTGAATATACTGGTTATCACCAATCGGGCGGCCAAAAGCCATGCGCTCCTGACTGTAGCGCAGACAGTCTTCCATCAGCGGTTCCATACACCCGGTAATCACCAGACCGGTCAGCACACGCTCAACCAGGAAGGCGAAATACAGCACATTCAGGCCACCGCCCACGCCGCCAACCACCGCCGATTCCGGCAGCAGGACGTTGTTAAAATTAAACGCACCAATCGGTGTGCCACGGTTGCCCAGCAGCTCGAAAGGCTCGCTGCGCTCCAGTCCCGGTACATCCGTGCCGGTAATAAAGCAGGTCACCGATTTTTCACCGGCGCCCTCAACATGGGCAAAGGTCATCACCACATCGGCTTGCGGCGCGTTGGTGATGTTCCACTTCTGACCATTAATGCGGAACCCATCCAGCTCCTGCGAGGCCGCCAGTTTCATCGCCCGCACGTCCGAGCCGCAGCCCTGTTCAGTGATGGCAAAGGAACCCAGCAGCTCACCGCGGATCAGCCCTGGCAGCCAGCGTTGTTTCTGCTCTTCCGTGCCGTAACTGAGCAGACCGGCCTGCACCAGACCAACCTGAGCGACAAAGGACACCAGCACGCCCATGTCCTGACTGCCACGGGAAAAACCCTCCAGTGCAGCAGCGAATTCACGCAAGCCAAGACCCCGGCCACCGAATTCTTCCGGCATGTGCAGACCAAACAGACCACTGGCACCCAGATCGCGCCAGATCTGACGGTCAAAGGTCAGGGTAACATCACGCGCGGCGGCACTCGGACGCACCCGCTTAAGCGCTACCTGTTCGTAAAAGTCCCGGATTTCCTGCTGTTGTTCATTCCATACCGATTTCATAACTGAGCCTCCAATTCCTTAGCTGCGTTGCTGCGGCTTGCACTCAAGGCAGCCAGCAGTGCGTTGTCATCCAGATCGAGCAGAGCTTCTACGTCATCGGCACGCGCCTGATTGATGTCCGCCAGCAACAGCCAGAACGGACGCACATCGCGGCCAACATAACGGTGGTGATAAAGATGATCCGCCGGCAGACAGGATTCCCGCGCCGGCAGTAATTGCGGGTTAAACCCGAAGAAAGTGAGGTTGCGCAGGGTCACGTTTTTCTCGCCGTCACCGACAAACGCACTGATGCCATAGCGTTTCTCCGACACCACCCGGCGATACGCCGTCAGCAGCATGATACCGACACGGGCATTGCGTACCGGATCATCCAGCTCGGCTTTGGTAACCCGGCCGATTTCGCGTACAGCCGCCGTCGGCAAACCCTGCAAGGCACTGATTCCGGCATACAGATCGCGGCCAAATGCCTGCTCAACACCATAATGCGGACGCTCGGCACTGGAAAATGGCAGGCTGGCAGACAATGGTGCTTTCAGCGTGGAATACCCCAGCAGCAGACCGCTGTCGGTATCAATCAGCACCAGATGCACATCCTGCGGATTGAGGTTGCTCAGCGGTTCATGATGCAGCAGACGACGGGCGGCCTGATCCGGGTTAATAAAACCAACCCGGGCGTAATGCACAAACGCAAAGCGCAAGAGTTGGCGTGCCAGCGGCACGGCCAGTTGCTCATGGGGAATAGCAAAGGCCGAGATGCCGGCACGTTCGGTCAGCAGCTGATCACGGTAGTTATGCAACTCCGGCATCAGCGGCAATTGGTAGTGACGCAGCGAGCGTTCCAGAAAGAACGGATCACTGTCGCCTCCAGCGCCGTTGGCCCAGGCACGCAGGCCGCTTCGCAATTCGGTCAGAGCCTCCTCGTCCCGTGGCTGAGGCTTGCGCAACAGGCTCCATAAATCGACGTAATTGTCGGTTTCAACGGCGCGGTCATTAATAATATCGAGCACCAGCGTCGAACCCAGCACACCAAATAAATTCGCCGCCAGACACAGCTGTGAGGTGTAATCCTTACCCTGCTGATGACGCGCCAGCTCATCAAACATTTCCAGCGGAATACACTCATCCGGAATAAGCCGGGCGCACGCCTGCAGCGGGTCCAGGGTGGCAACCTCCTCAGCATTGAGCAGTCCGGCCATTAATGGCAGCGTGCCATCGCGGTAATCAAACACCGGCACATACTGCGCCGCCGCCATGTCGTAACCGCAGATCACGGCTTTTTTATTGCGGTGCGCCACTTCGTGCAGCAGGAATTTCATTTCCAGACCGGAACGTCCGGTAACATCCACCGCATCCACAATCACATCGGCCCATTCAACCAGGGCATCAACATTGTCGGGGGTTATGCCGTTTGGGTGACCGTCGATCCGGACAAACGGATTGATCTGACTCATGCGCTCATGAAATACGTCAACTTTGGAGCGGCCAACATCGGTCAGAACCATATTCTGCCGGTTCGCATTATTCAGTTCATAACTGCCGTTATCCGCCAGCGCCAGATGCTCCGCACCGCTGCGCACCAGCACTTCAATCACACTGCCACCGGTTGAACCACATCCGGCGATCAGGATATGCGCATGTCGTAAGCGCTGCTGCTCTTCGTTACTGATAAATCCCGCATTGCGCAGCGTAAACTCGTGATAAAAATGTTGGGCGTCTCCCGACCATCCCGGATTTTGCTCTGCCATAATCCCCTCCTGACAAACAGCCATATCATCCTGAAAATAATTCCGCAGAATTTCCGCTATCGGCCATTACAGGTAAAAAACAGGATTTTTCGCCTTGATTTCCGAAGTGCCGACGCGGTCAAGACTGCGGAGCCCGGATGCTAGGGAGGGCATTCATGACAACACAACCATCTGTTTTCAGTGGCTGTCATTAAAAAAATATTCGCCTTACCGATAATAAAAACTGCGCGAAATTGCCATAAAAATGACACAGGTATGCGACCACAATAAGTGGCGGAAACGCCATGTATTCAGCACAAAAAACAGTCGGACTAAATGATAATAAAACGATAAAAAAAACAGCGCACAAGGCGCTGTTCTGACAGGAATAATTTCAGGCAGTGGCCGGCAATAAACGATGAAGATCCGGCGGCACATGCGCCAGATCCCAGAGAAAACTGTCGAGTTTAAACGTGGCATTACGGATCTGATAATCAATCTGCGTCAGTTCCTGCTGTATCTGTAAAAAGCGTTGCTGGCGGCGAACAGACGACAGTGCCTGTTTTACTTTTTCCGGATCAGAACCCACATACTGGCGTTTACGTTTACCATTTTTTTGCGGTTCAATCAGATACAGATAGCGCCCCTGATGCCAGAACGGCGTGGCATCGACCCGAGGCAATTGCCGCATATCATCCAGCTCACTGAGAAGGTGTGTGCGCAATACTTTTAAGCGTTCCAGCTGATCATGAATGCGCTCAACCTTATCGCCCAATAATTGCTGATCTCCCATGCCCTGCACATACATCTGCTGCCGCGACAAATCCGTCACGGTCATCATACAGCCACGAAAGCGGCCATCACTGCTCGGAATCGCGGTTGCTGAAATCTGCACCCAATGCACATCACGGCTGCGACTGATAAGGCGAATTGTAAAACGGCTGCTGCCGTGCATGCTGTATAAGCGCTGGCGCAGTGTTTCTGCATCATCGCACGGCATCAGCTCGGTTAATGGCCGCCCGGCCAGCTCTGCCGGTGCATAACCACAAAGACGAACCAGATAGGGATTCATATAGGTAATATGCCGCCGGCATTGATCACCAGCATGCCGTCTTCAGCGAGCTCGACCAGCGTTTCATAACAGCGGCTGCGCTCATTACTGGTACAAGTGGTGATTTCAGGCAGTGGCGCGTCGTCCACTGCACTGTGCGAAAAGGATACCGGTACGTCCGTATCCGGATCGTACTGGCTCAGCAGGTGAATAAGTTCTGCAGCACGCATTGGCCGATCCTCCATGATTCTGTCGCCAAAAGACAAGAATCACGATGATGAATGAGCGGGAGTGAGGGTGCAAGCCTCAGGCGATTCCAAGACTGAAGCCTGCTCCTTTCTGTTGACTGACCTCAGTAGCCAGATCGCGGGCCGTCAGCGGATGATCCGCCAGCCAGCCCACCGGAAGAGTCAGCTGCAAGTGATCACCATCACAACTCACTTGCGGATGAGGTACCGGATGAGCACCCCGGCTGTGGTTCAGCACCACAGCCAGCCGCAGCAGCCGGGTCAGCTGAATCATTACTGCACGGTTCGCCGGAGCAATGCCCTCAAAACTCTCCGCCAGGAATTTACGCCGGTGGCTGCGTACCATGGCGGCCAGCTTGGCCTGACCCTGACGGGTAAATCCCAGTAAATCCGCATGTTGCAACAGATACGCACCGTGCTTATGAAAACTGCTGTGGGCAATGCTCAGACCGATTTCGTGCAACTGCGACGCCCAATCAAGCCAGTGACTCCAGCTCTTGTCGAGATGCCAGTCATGCTGCACCTGAGCAAACAATGCCAGAGCCGTTTCCTTAACCCGCTGAGCCTGTGCCGTATCGACATAAAATCGCTCGGCCATGGCCTGAACGGTTCGCTCCCGGACATTTTCGTGGGCAGAACGGCCGACCAGATCCCATAAGGCACCCTCCCGCAAGGCACCATCGGAGTACATCATGCGCTCCAGACCAAAGGTATCGAACACCGCCTGCAGAATCGCCAGACCGCCGATAAACACCTGACGACGTTCCGGCTTCACACCGGGCAGACTGACCTCATCGGTGGTGGCGTATTGCAACATTTGTTTGCGCAGCTTCTTCAACCCGGCCGACGTGATGCCTTCGGCTTCCCAGCCATTTTCCACCAGCGCCTGCTCTGCCGCACGGATCGTACCGGAGGAACCGACCGCGCTGTGCCAGCCCAGCTGTTTGTAATGGGCTTCAATGTTCATTAATTCCTGACGGGCGGCATCGACAGCATCGTTGAAACGGGCTTCGGTTATCACGCCATCCGGGAAAAACTGTTTCGTATAGGAAACACACCCCATGTGCAGACTTTCCAGTGCCTTGGGTTCAAAGCGCTCACCGATAATAAATTCCGTACTGCCGCCACCAATATCCACCACCAGACGACGTCCGGCATCATCAGCAAGCGTGTGCGCCACACCAAGATAAATAAGACGCGCTTCTTCCCGTCCGGCGATGACCTCAATCGGATAACCGAGAATCTCCTCCGCCCGCTCAATAAACTGCTGACGGTTGCGTGCGGCACGTAAAGCGTTGGTCGCCAGAACACTGACGCGTCTGGGATCCATCCCCTGCATAAACTGAGCAAACTCGCGTAAACACTCGAGTCCGCGCTGCTGCGATTCTTCGGACAAAATGCTGCGTTCATCCAGACCGGCCGCCAGCTGAACCTTCTGGCCACGACGCTCAAGCGTACGGATCTCACCCTGAAATTCCTGCGCAATGACCATATGGAAGCTATTGGAACCCAGGTCCACCGCTGCGATCAGATCGGACATCGCGCCAGTGTTTTCCGTCATAACTACTTTCCTGAATACTGATATCCCGCCACGGCTTCAATGGCCGACCGGGTTTTCTGCTCTGCCGGACATGTGCTTTAAAAGTACGCTGTCCGACCCCATTTGAAGAATATGACTGAATATGCAGCCAGCGACATCTTACGTCCAGCAGAGAATCGGTAATTGATTCCCGACAAAGCCAGCGTACAATGCGGGGCTGCGAAACTTAAATTCCACAGGGGAAACACATGAGCGACAACATCCTGACCGTAACCGACGACTCCTTTGAAGCCGATGTACTGGGCTCTGACGTACCCGTACTGGTTGATTTCTGGGCTGAATGGTGCGGTCCGTGCAAAATGATTGCGCCGGTGCTGGAAGAAATTGCCGAAGAATATGCAGGCAAGCTGAAAATCGCCAAACTGAACATCGACCAGAACGAAGCCACTGCACCTAAATTTGGTATCCGCTCCATTCCAACCCTGATTCTGTTCAAGAACGGTCAGGCAGAAGCGACCAAGATCGGCGCAATGAGCAAGTCTGAACTGGCCGCATTCATCGAGCAGGCTCTCTGATACGTCATTGCCTGCCCTGATGGCAGCTTGCTTATAAAAAGGCGCTACGGCGCCTTTTTCTGTAGACACCTAAAAACAATGTGTCTATAGTCTGTTGATGCCTAGGGTTCCCCCGCGCATTCCTCTCTTGATGAATCATCAAAAATCCTTCAATAACTGCAATAAACACCAGCCCTTTATGAATCTTTCTGATCTGAAACTGAAGTCCGTTCCTGAGCTCCTGGAAATAGCCAAGGAGATGAATCTTGAGAACGTAAGCCGCACACGTAAACAGGACATTATCTTTGCCATCCTGAAACACCACGCAAAAAGCGGTGAAGACATCTACGGTGATGGCGTACTGGAAATTCTTCAGGATGGTTTTGGCTTCCTGCGCAGTGCCAACAGTTCTTACCTCGCAGGTCCCGACGATATCTACGTGTCACCGAGTCAGATTCGTCGCTTCAACCTGCGCAAGGGTGATGAGGTTGCCGGCAAAATCCGCCCCCCAAAAGAAGGCGAACGCTATTTCGCGTTACTGAAGGTTAACCAGATCAACGGCGATAAGCCGGAAAACACCAAATCCAAAGTCCTGTTCGAAAACCTCACCCCGTTATTCCCGCAAGAGCGCTTTGTTCTCGAACAAGGTAATGGCTCTACCGAAGATTTGTCCTCCCGCGTACTCGACCTGATTGCCCCTATTGGTAAAGGCCAGCGTGGTCTGATTGTTGCGCCGCCAAAAGCCGGTAAAACCATGCTGCTGCAAACCATTGCACAGTCTATTACGCGCAACAATCCGGAATGTGATCTGATTGTTCTGCTGATCGACGAGCGTCCGGAAGAAGTGACCGAGATGAAACGTTCGGTACGCGGCGAAGTCGTTGCCTCAACCTTCGACGAGCCACCGGCACGCCACGTCCAGGTCGCTGAAATGGTGATCGAAAAGGCCAAACGTCTGGTTGAACACAAGCGCGATGTGGTGATCCTGCTCGATTCCATCACCCGTCTGGCGCGAGCTTACAACACGGTTGTGCCAAGCTCAGGCAAGGTTCTGACCGGCGGTGTGGATGCCAATGCGCTGGAAAAACCAAAACGCTTCTTCGGTGCTGCCCGAAATGTTGAAGAAGGCGGCTCGCTGACCATCATCGCCACCACGCTGGTTGATACCGGCTCGAAGATGGACGAAGTGATCTACGAAGAATTTAAAGGTACCGGTAATCAGGAACTGCACCTCGACCGTAAAGTGGCCGAGAAACGTATCTACCCGGCCATCAATATCCGTCGTTCCGGTACCCGCCGTGAAGACATGATGTTTGATGAAATGTCGCTGCAGCGCCTGTGGATTCTGCGTCGCCTGCTGACCGAAATGGAAGATGTTCAGGCCATCGAGTTCCTGCTCGATAAGCTGCGTCAGACTAAAACCAATGACGACTTCTTCGACTCTATGCGGGGCGGTCCGGGTAAATAACCCGGCAAACGACCTGCTGAAAGCCTCCCTTGCGGAGGCTTTTTTATGCATTCGATAACGATATTGCGCGGAGCCTGACGCTGAAAAGCGGCATAAAAAAACCGCCCGAAGGCGGTTTAAAAAGGCAACCAAAACAGCATCAGGCTGGCAATAATGCTCCACCCATGGCTTCTTTCAGTTTCTTCATCGCATTCTTTTCCAGCTGGCGGATACGCTCAGCAGACACCTGATAGATCGCGGCCAGATCATGCAGCGTCGCTTTTTCATCACTCAGCCAGCGCTGCTGCAGAATGGCACGGCTGCGCTCATCAAGCTGATCCAGCGCCATATGCAGGCGGTCACTGGAGTCCTGCTCGAAGTTATCCGACTCAACCATCAGCGCCGGATCAGCGCTGTGGTCTTCGAGATAATGCGCCGGAGCCTGATAGGCGGTTTCGTCATCGTCATCAACGCCCGCATCAAAGGCCGCATCGTAGGCATTCAGCCGGCCTTCCATCTCGAATACGGTTTTGGTTTCCACACCCAGATCTTCGGCAATGGATTTTGCTTCAGCCTGACTCAGCCAGCCCAGACGCTTTTTCTGGCTGCGCAGGTTAAAGAACAGCTTGCGCTGGGCCTTGGTGGTGGCCACTTTAACAATGCGCCAGTTGCGCAGAATAAATTCGTGAATTTCGGCTTTGATCCAGTGCACAGCGAAAGACACCAGACGCACACCGACTTCCGGGTTGAAACGCTTAACCGCTTTCATCAGGCCGACGTTACCTTCCTGAATCAGGTCAGCCTGATTCAGACCGTAGCCGGAATAACTGCGGGCGATATGGACAACAAAACGCATATGCGCCATGACCAGACGACGTGCGGCTTCGAGATCGGCGTGATAATGAAGCTGTTCCGCCAGTTGCTTCTCTTCTTCCGCACTGAGCACAGGAATCGCATTAACCGTGGCGATGTACGATTCCAGGTTTGCACCGGGGGACAAAGCATTAACGGCTTGCATACCTTTGTTCATTGAACCTTCCTCTTTATGCCTCTGTGAGGTGCTTTCTGCAGCCTCTGCGAAGTATCTTGGCGACTGAGTTTAGCACTTGCAAAGTCTGACAGCCAACCGGCCATTAAGTTCCTTTACGGAACAATACATTCAGCCATGACCCGATCAGGGTTCGATATGATCCAAATGCCGGCTGACCGACCACCAGGCCCCTAGCCAGCCTAACAGCATGGCGGCCAGCAGCAGCACCATGGCCGCTGCGGCCGACAGCGGCTTCAGTTCAAAGCCCGAACCATAAAGTTCGGCCAGATCCGCAACCGGGCCATTCAGCAGCGCCCAGCATATAATCAGCAGCAGCCAGGCCAGCAACCCACCCACCATGCCGTACCACAATCCGGTGTACAGAAACGGACGGCGAACGTAAGCGTTGGTACCGCCGACCAGCTTCACTACACGGATTTCATCGACGCGGGCGGCGATGGCCAGACGGATGGTATTGCCGACCACCAGCAGAATCGCCAGCGCCAGCAGTACCCCAAGCACGCCGATCAGGCGCTCTGCCAATGCCAGCATTGCCTGCAAACGTTCTACCCAGGCCATATCCAGCTGCACGCTGTCGACCAGCTGGTAGGATTTCAGTTGCTCAATCAGGTGTAGCAGTGCGGCAGACCCGATGCCCAGCGGCGGCTCGACCAGAATCACTGCTGGCAGTGGATTTTCCGGCAGAAAATCCAGCGCAGCCTGCAGGCCACTGTTGGCACGGAAGTCATCCAGTGCGGTATCAGCATCGATAAATTCGGTATTGGCCACAGTGTCGAGGGCGGCAATGCGCTCGCTCAGCTGCTGGCCCTGCTGCTCGGTCGCCTTTGGTGTCAGATACAGCGTGATCCGCCCCGACGCCTGAAAGCGGCCACTGAGCTGTTCCATATTATCCAGCGCCATCCACAGCGCACCGGGCAAGGTCAGGGCAATGGCAATCACCATCCAGGTCAGCAGGCTGCCCAGCGGTTTGCTCAGCAGGCGCATCAGGGTTTCCACCGCCACCAGCTGATGGTTCGCCGCCCAGGCATTCAGCCGCTTGCGCATGCCGATTTCCTGCAGCGACGCACCGGCCTGGGTTTTTACGCTGTTTTTGGGTTCAGCCATAAAGACCTCCGGTGCCTGCGATCTGGCCTTCGTGCAGATGGCCGTGATCGAGGATCAGGCGGCGGTGTCCCATGCGTTCAATCAGGGCGATATCGTGGCTGGCGATCAGTACGGTGACACCCACCTGCTGGAAGCGCAGAAACAGATTCATAATCTCCGCCGACAATTCAGGATCGAGGTTACCGGTTGGCTCATCGGCCAGCAGCAGCGCCGGTTTGTTCACCACCGCACGGGGCGATACCCACGCGCTGTTGTTCGCCGCCGGACAGTTCGATCGGGTTGCGTTTTTCCATGCCCAGCAAGCCTACCGAATCCAGGGCGGCACGCACACGGCGACCGGCTTCGGCCGGGGTGTAACCGGCAATCTGCAGAGGAAGGGCGACGTTATCGTAAACGCTGCGGTCAAACAGCAGCTGGTGATTCTGAAACACCACGCCGACTTTGCGGCGCAGATAAGGGATTTGCCCCGGGCGCAGGCGGCCAAGGTTCTGACCATCGACAAACACCTGACCACGGGAAGGACGCTCCATCAGCATCATCAGCTTCAGCAACGTGCTTTTACCGGCACCGCTGTGCCCGGTGAGAAAGGCGAACTCGCCACGGGCCAGCTCAAAGCTGATGCCACTGAGGGCTTCTTTGCCTCCGGGGTAACGTTTACCGACCCGGTCAAACTGCACCATGGTCATATCCGGCTCCTGGTTGTTATGTCAGTCAGTTTCTTTCTGCTCACGCTGGAACAGTGCACGGGTAAATTCTTCGGCATTGAACGGACGCAGGTCATCGATCCCCTCGCCGACACCGATATAACGCACCGGCAGACCAAAATGACGCGCCAGCGCAAAGATAATACCGCCTTTGGCAGTACCATCGAGTTTGGTCAGGGTCAGACCGGTCACACCGACCGCCTGCTGAAACTGGCGCGCCTGATTGATGGCGTTCTGGCCGGTTCCGGCATCCAGCACCAGCATCACTTCGTGCGGAGCGCTGTCGTCGAGCTTCTTCATGACCCGCACGACTTTTTCCAGTTCCTGCATCAGGTTGTCTTTGGTGTGCAGACGACCGGCGGTATCAGCAATAAGCACGTCGACTTTCCGCGCTTTGGCGGCTTCCAGTGCATCGTAAAGCACGGAGGCCGAATCAGCGCCGGTATGCTGGGCAATCACCGGTACTTTATTACGCTCACCCCAGACCTGCAGTTGCTCAACCGCCGCCGCACGGAAGGTGTCACCGGCCGCCAGCATGACGTTTTTGCCATCGTTCTGGAATTGTTTGGCCAGCTTGCCGATGGTGGTGGTTTTACCCACACCATTAATACCGACCATCAGAATCACATAAGGCTTTTTACTGCTGTCGATCACCAGCGGGGCCTGCACATCGCCCAGGGTGTCCTGCAGCTCACCGATTAAGGCGTTATAGAGGGCATCGGAGTCGCTCAGTTCTTTACGGCTGACGCGGGCGGTCAGGCGGCTCATGATGTCCTGCGTGGCTTCGACACCCACGTCGGCCATGATCAGCTGGGTTTCCAGCTCTTCCAGCAGGTCGTCATCGATTTCTTTTTTGCCCAGCAACAGGTTGGCGAGGCCATCGCTCAGGCCGCTGCGGGTTTTGCTCAGGCCCTGTCGGATACGGCTGAAAAAGCCCGGCTTTTTCGTGCCCTGATTATCCAGCGGTTTATCCTGAGTCTGGGGCTGGACCGGAGCCTCAGCAGTGCCGACCAGTGCCGCTGGCTGCTCCGCCACAGGGGGGTGTTCAGCGACGGCGTCGGTTACCTGTTCGGTGATATCAGCCTGAGCCTGTTCAATGGATGACTCAGGGGATTCAGCGTGCGCCGGAGTTTCTTTGGTGGCTTCCGGGGCATTCTTTTTGCGCTTTAAAAAATCAAACATCGGGGTACTCAGACATCAGGGACAATAATGGATGTTCGTAATTCGCCGGTGTTGCAGAATGCTGTGAAGCGGTGCGATCAGGCCAAAGCCCATCGCGTGATTTCCGCACCCGGCGTCAGGGCGCTATCCTACCATCATTCCGCCGGATGTTATCGGCAGCGGATAAATTTCACCACGCATTCAGGGCATCTTTGCGCCCGGTGCTGACAACCACCACCTAACCGGATAACCGTCCTATGCTGCACGGATTCAGCCGCACCACCCTGAGCGCCCTGATCATTGTCTGCCTGCTGCTGATCAGCTGGATTCATCTCGGCTGGAAAGATGAAGAACAACAGCCATTACCGGCACTGCAACAGCCGCCGCTGGCCACTGCTGACTGGCAGTTCTGGCAGAGTATTGAGGGTGTTGGTGTCTATCTGCGCAGTGCCGGCGATGTTCATGGTGGCTATCTGGCGCTGCGCTCTGCCAGCGAGATGCATGTGCTGTCACTGCCGGCCAACGACTGGACTCAGCCGTTAAAGCAACAGCTTCCCGGACATGTTCTCGGGCAAGCGGTGATCCTGCTGGTGTCCGGCCCCTGGGATGAACTCAGCCAGAAAACCATGGCCGCCTATGTGATCCGCAGCCTGCAACTGCATACCCTGCATGCGGCCAGCACCCCCTTGTCCGCCTGTGTTATTCAGCATCTGCCGGGAGCGTTATGGCTCACACAGCAACAAACCACAGACACCGGGGCCAGCGTGCTGAATGCATTGCTCAGCCTGAACACGGAGGCCGTGAGCACACCACTGCCCGACCGCAAAACCTGGTCTGAGTGGCGGCTGGAACAAACCCGGATGCTGCGTCAGAACTGGCAAAATGACCGCCGTCAGATCGACATTCAGGCCGATCTTGCCTACTATCGCCCGCCGGAAGACCTCTACCGCCAACTGTATAACCAGCTCGGCCAGAGTCAGAAAACCGCTCCCGCTGAACTGCTGCAATGTCTGTCAGCCGCTCAGCCGCAGCGAGAACCCAGCCAGCACTGAAGAACTCATGAGTAAAATCCAATCCCAGCAACTGCGTATTATTGGTGGTCAGTGGCGCTCCCGCCGCCTGCGCTTCCCGGCCGTTGATGGCCTGCGTCCGACCATGGACCGGGTGCGTGAAACCGTATTTAACTGGTTACAGCATGATATTGCCGGTGCCCGTGCACTGGATGCTTTTGCCGGTTCCGGCGCACTGGGCTTCGAAGCCTTATCGCGCGGCGCCAAAGAAGTGATTTTTCTGGAAAAACATCCGTCTGCCGCACTGCAGCTGCGTGAAAATCTGGCTGTCTTACAGGCGTCCAATGCTCAGGTCTGGGCCGGCGATGCCTTGTTGTGGCTGCAGCAACACCCGGAACCCTTCGATTTAGTCTTTCTTGACCCGCCTTTTGGCAAAGACCTGCTGCAACCGGCTATTGATGCCCTGCGCCTTTTGCCCGGCGCACTGGTGTATGCCGAGCATGAGGTACGTCTGCAACCGCTGATTCCGCCCCACTGGCAGGAGATCAAGCACAAGGAAACCAAAGAGTTCTGTTTCCGCCTGTTTGAGGTGATGAAGGATTGTTAACGCAATGCCGGAGCCGCCGGAACGGATGGATGTATCAGTCCGTTCTTGCAGCATCCGTCTCCAGCCAGCTCGGACGCGGAATAAACTGCTGTTGCAGCTGATTCATCGCCTCGCGGTACTCGTCGGTCAGATAAGGCCGCTCCAGCGTAAACACCTGATAAATCCCGCCGCGTAACAGTTCTGGCGAGATCGCATCATCGTCAGCGCCGAGCAGGTTGCAGCGCAGAAACGAGAACCAGGACGTCACCACAATCCAGGTATTCAGCGCCAGACTGGCGATATCGTCTTCGCTGATACGGATAATACCGGCGGTATTCAGCCCACGGAAAATCTGCTCCACCCGCTGCAGACACAGCCGGAAAAACGCGCGGTAGCGGGCATGCAGCTCCGTATCCGCCAGCAGCAGATGCTCCATATCGCGGTGCATAAAGCGGTAATCCCACAGGCCGGTGAAAATGTCCTGCAGATAACGCAGTTTATCCAGCGGCTGCAGGGCACGCTCTTCCGGCACCTGCAGAATGTCCAGCACCCGGCTTTCATAGCGTTCGAACAGGGCAAAAATAATCGCCTGCTTGTTCTTGAAGTGGTAATACAGATTGCCCGGCGAAATCGCCAGATGGGCCGCAATATGATTGGTCGTTACCTTACGCTCACCCTGCTCATTAAAGAGCTGCAGGCTGGCGTCGAGAATACGTTCTTTAGTGCTCATGCCGTTTCCGCTGTTCTGCCCAGGCCTGTTAAATCTCAGGGCGTCATGTTGTCTGGCGCAGACTCACACACATTGGCCGCAAATGCCATGCTCAGAAGGTTGATCTTTGCCGTCAGTATTTACAGTGTTGACCTTTTAGAGCAATGACTCTAATAATACCCACTGATGAAAGCAAACCAATAATAACGATCCCGCAGGAGCCCAGTATGGTCGCGACGGTTACCAGTCTCCACTCTCCCAATGAAGAGCTTGAGCGCATGCACAGCCTGTTCAAACAACAGCAACAGGCCTTTCGTAACAACCCGATGCCGTCCGCCGACGAACGCATTGCCGACCTGAAGCGCCTCAAGGCTGCCATTCTGAAGTATCAGGACGAACTGGCTGCTGCGGTGAACCAGGATTTCAGCTGCCGCTCAACCGACGAAACCATGATCGCCGAGATCATGACCAGCGTTGAAGGTATCAACTACGCCTGCAAACGTCTGCGCGGCTGGATGAAACCGTCCAAGCGCCACGTCAGTATGCTGTTTGCACCATCGCACAACCATGTGATGTACCAGCCACTGGGCGTGATCGGCATTATGGTGCCGTGGAACTACCCGATTCAGCTGGCCCTGCTGCCGCTGATGACCGCTCTGGCCGCCGGTAACCGCGCCATGATCAAAATGTCAGAGTTCACCCCCGTCACCAACAGGGTGCTGAAGAAGCTGCTGACCGAAGTATTCAGCGAGAATCAGGTCGCGATGATCGAAGGCGAAGTCGAAGTCTCTTCTGCCTTTGCGGAAATTCCGTGGGATCATCTGGTATTCACCGGCTCTACCGCCGTTGGCCGCATCGTGATGTCCGCTGCCGCGAAAAACCTGACACCGGTTACGCTGGAGCTGGGCGGTAAATCGCCGGCCATTATCGCACCGGGCGCCACCATGAAAGACGCCGTTGAGCGCATCTGTTTTGGTAAGTCGCTGAATGCCGGTCAGACCTGTATCGCGCCGGATTACGTACTGCTGCCCGCCGGTAAAGAGCAGGAGTTTATCGACACCTATCAGGCCACCTTCGCCCGTATGTATCCGACCATCCGTGACAACAGCGACTACACCGCCGTGGTGAACGAGCGCCAGCACCAGCGCCTGCAGGCCTGGGTCGCCGATGCCAAAGACAAAGGCGCTAAAATCACCGTGGTGAACCCCGCTGACGAAGATTTTTCCGGCACCCGCAAAATGCCGCTGCATATTATCGAAAACGGCAATGCCGGGATGAAAGTGCTGCAGGAAGAACTGTTCGGCCCGGTCATGCCACTGGTGCCTTACCGTTCCCTGGACGAAGCGATCGACTACGTCAATGACCGTGACCGTCCGCTGGCGCTGTATTTCTTCAGCTACGACAAAGCCCAGCAGCAGAAAGTGCTGGAACGCACCCACGCCGGTGGTGTCACCATCAACGATACGCTGATGCACATCGCCCAGGATGATATGCCGTTCGGCGGTGTCGGCCCGTCCGGTATGGGGCATTACCACGGCAAAGAAGGCTTTATTGCCCTGTCGAAAGCCAAAGCGGTACACCGCAAAGGCCGGTTTAACAGCGGGCAGTTTATTTACCCACCCTACGGCGGCGCGATTCAGGGCCTGATCCGCAAACTGTTTATCCGCTGAGGAGGCGTTTATGTTCACCACCTCCCGTCGGGGATTTTTACAACTCAGCGCCAGCTCTGCAGCGGCCCTGACCGTGGGTGCCTCGCTGGCCGGTCTGACCGGCTGCAGCAAGGTGCCTGCCGCCGAAGGCTACCGGCTGCTGCGCAGCGGCGACATCGAATTCCTCAGCGCTCTGGCGCCGGTGATTCTGAACAAAAGCTACCCCGGTACTCTGGCGGCGGAAGCGCCGGTGCGTCTGACCAAAGCGCTGGATACCCTGATCGGCACCCTTGAAGACTATTCCAGAAGCCAGCTGGTACAGCTGCTGGACGTCATGCAGGTTGCTCCGATCCGCGCGGTGATGGGTGCGCAATGGGGCAGCTGGAGTGAGGCCAGCGCAGAGCAGATCGAAGCCTTCTTGCAGGACTGGAAAACCAGCAGCATTCAGCTCAAACGCATGGGTTACGGCTCACTGTGCAAGCTTCTGACCATGTGCTGGTACTCACAACCGGAAACCTTTGTCAGCAGCGGCTACCCCGGTGCACCGAAGAAAATTCCGGCCTGATAACAGCGAATAAAAAGAGACTAGGCAATGCAGAACAACAATCAACGCCAGCCCGATATTCCGGTGGTTGCCGGTATTCCCGACCCGATTCTTGAGGGTATCGCCAACGGCTGGAAAGTACGTGAAGCCATTGAAGTCAGTGACGGCAGCCTGATCGAAACCGACGTCATCATCATCGGTACCGGCGCCGGTGGCGGTACGACCGCCGAAATTCTGGCCAGGGCCGGACTGAAAGTGCTGATGCTGGAAGAGGGCCCGCTGAAAAGCACCAACGATTTCCGCATGGACGAACGGGAAGCCTACCGCGATCTGTATCAGGAAAGCGCCGGCCGTATGAGCAAAGACGGCGCGATGTCGATCCTGCAGGGCCGCTGTGTCGGCGGCACCACCGTCATCAACTGGACCTCCAGCTTCCGCACACCGGAACCAACACTGAACTACTGGAGCGAGGAGTTTGGTGTCGAAGGCTTCAGCAGTGCCGAGATGGCTCCCTGGTTTGAGAAAATGGAACAGCGTCTGAACGTCGCTCCGTGGCAGGTGCAGCCGAACGAAAACAACTCGGTGCTGGCGCGTGGCGCCACTCAGCTGGGTATCGACTGGCATGTGATTCCGCGCAACGTGTCCGGCTGCTGGAACCTCGGTTACTGTGGCACCGGCTGTCCGACCAACGCCAAACAATCCATGCTGGTGACCACCATTCCGGCCGCACTGGATAACCATTCTGAGCTGGTTTACAGCGCCCGCGCTGAACGCCTGATCATGGAAGGCCGAAAAGTTCTGGGCGTGGAAGTCACCGCTCTGGGCCATGACAACCAACCCAGCGGTAAACGCTTCGTCGCCAAAGCGCCACACGTGATCATGGCCTGTGGTGCCATTAACGGTCCGGCCCTGTTGCTGCGCTCCAAAGCACCCGACCCGCACAAGCGCATTGGCAAGCGAACCTTCTTTCATCCGACCACCTTCTGTTTTGCCGAATTCGAGCAGGTGATCGACCCGTACTACGGTGCACCACAGTCGATTTACTCTGACCACTTTCAGTGGCTCGAAGTCAGTGGCAAGGTGGGCTACAAACTCGAAGTGCCACCACTCCAGCCCGGTCTGACCTCGGTACTGCTGCTGGGCCACGGCGCTCAGCACTTTGATGACATCAGCAAACTGCCGAACCTGCACGCCATGATTGCCCTGCTGCGCGATGGTTTCCATCCCGACAGCGAAGGCGGCAGCATTGAGCTGGCCTCCGATGGCACGCCGATCATCGACTACGAAATCAACGACTACCTGTGGGATGGCGTATTACGCTCCTGGCTGACCATGGCTGAAATTCAGTTCGCCGCCGGTGCCAAAGCCGTACGCGCCTCCCATGTAGACTCGCCGTGGTTCCGCAGCTGGGAAGAGGCCAAAGCCGGTATCAGCCAGCTGGAGTTCCGCTCCAATGCCTTTACCGCCGGTTCCGCACACTGCATGGGCGGGCTGGCGATGGGTGAAGATCAGAGCCGTTGTCTGGTCGACAGTCATGGTAAGTACCATCACCTCGACAACCTCTATGTGTTTGACGGGTCAGCCTTCCCCACCAGTATCGGCGCTAACCCACAGCTGTCGATCTACGGTATGGCCTGCAAGCAGGCCAACAAGCTGCTGGAAACCATCAAAGCCAGCGTCTGAGGCTTCAGCCCGGTTGCCGTGGATCATTTGATCCACGGCAACCTCCCCCGCGTTATTGCCTGCGGCCCGCGGTGTAACACCAGTGCTTTATTGTTTGCCGTGCGGCTTTTGTTTACTATGCGGCGCATTTCCAGCGCACGCAGAAGGCTCATTCATGAATATTGCTGTCTACCCTGGCACGTTCGATCCCATCACCAACGGTCATACCGATCTGGTCGAACGGGCAGCGCGTATGTTTGACCACATCATTCTTGCGGTGGCCGATAATCCGAAGAAAAAGCCGATGCTGGACCTCGAAACCCGTGTTGATCTCGCACGCAGCGTACTCGGCCATCTGGCCAACGTTGAAGTGGTGGGTTTCAGCAATCTGCTGGCGGATTTCGTTAAAGAGAAAAACGCCAACATCATCCTGCGCGGTCTGCGGGCGGTATCGGACTTCGAATACGAATTCCAGCTCGCCAATATGAACCGTGTACTGGCGCCCAATGTGGAAAGCCTGTTCCTGACGCCGGCTGAGCATTTCTCTTACATCTCATCGACGCTGGTCAGAGAAATCGCCTCACTGGGCGGAGATGTCAGCAATTTTGTTAATCCTCAGGTAGCCAAAGCCCTGAAGAAATGTGTGAACTAACCCGCCCCTGACGGAGGTAAGTCATGGCCCTGATTATCACTGACGAATGCATCAACTGCGATGTATGCGAACCGGAATGCCCGAACGAAGCGATTTCTGCCGGCGAAGAAATTTACGAGATTGATCCATCCAAATGCACCGAATGCGTGGGTCACTACGATGAGCCACAGTGCCAGTTAGTTTGCCCCGTGGATTGCATTCCACAGGACGAAAACCGTATGGAAACCCAGGAAGAACTGGAAGCCAAATACGAACGCCTGACCGGCAAAAAAATCGCCTGACCGGTGCGGAGTCAGGCGCGGAGCCGGAACCACTCACGGTTGCACCGCTGACTGACCTCCCACACACTGAGGCCTCCCATAAGGAGGCCTTTTTTTATGCGCCCGTTTGCCCTGATTCCTCTGCTGTTTGCTCTGCTGCCGGCCCTGTTACTCAGTGCCTGCAGCACCCCACAGAACACCGCCAGCGCCGGACACAACAAACAGCCCCCCCAGTGTCAGCCGTCAGAGCTCCGGTCCCGGTCAGGCGGCCATCGCCAGTGCACACCCACTGGCCACCGCCGCTGGCATGGCCGTACTGGGACAGGGTGGCAACGCCTTTGATGCCGCCATTGCCGTGGCCGCCAGTCTGGGCGTGGTTGAGCCTTACAGTGCCGGTATCGGTGGCGGCGGCTTCTGGCTGTTGTACGACGCCAGCGCCACACAATACCGCTTCATCGATGCCCGGGAGACCGCTCCCGCTGCCGCCCACCGGGATTACTATCTGAATGCCGACGGCAGCGTCAACCGCGATAAAGCGGTCAACGGCGCAACGGCGGCAGCGATTCCCGGCCAGGCGGCGGCCTTTGCCTATATCAGCGAACACTATGGAAAACTGCCGTTAACGGAAACGCTGCGTGCCGCGATTCAGCAGGCCCGCGACGGCTTCGCGGTGGACGAGCATTACCGCATGCTGATGGGCTACCGCCTGCAGGCGGTGCGGCGCTATGAAGACAGTGCCCGCCTGTTTCTCGATGACAACAACATTCCGGCTGCAGGCTATGAGCTGCACCAGCCCGAACTGGCTCAGACACTGGAAGCCCTGGCCAATCATGGCTTCGATGGATTTTATAAAGGCCCGGTCGCACAACGCTTACTGGCAGCGGTGAACAGCAACGGCGGGGAATGGACAGCCGCCGATCTGGCCAATTACCGCGTGGTCGAACGCGAGCCCGTGCACGTCCGCTATGGCGCACTGGAAGTCATCAGCGCACCACCACCATCCTCCGGCGGTATTGCCATGGTGCAGATGCTGAACATGCTCAGTCATTTCAGCTGGCAGACTATGACGCCGACAGATCAGACCCACCTGCTGACCGAAGTGATGCGCCGCGCCTACCGTGACCGCGCCGAGTTTCTTGGTGATCCGGATTTTGTCGAGGTACCGGTAGCGGCACTGCTGTCTGAAGCACGGGCGCGATACTGGGCCGAGAGTATCGATCCGGTGCAGGCAACCCCCAGCCTGAATCTGGCCGGGCCAAAAAACCTCAATGAAGGCTTCCACACCACCCATCTGTCGGTACTGGATAACGACGGCAATATGGTATCGGCAACGCTGAGCATCAACCTGCCCTTTGGTTCAGCCTTTACCGCCGCTGGTACCGGCATTCTGCTGAATAACGAAATGGACGACTTCTCCGCCAAACCAAGCGCACCCAACGCCTATGGCCTGACCGGTAACGAAGCCAACGCCATCGCCGCCGGAAAGCGCCCGCTGTCGAGCATGACGCCAACCATCATCAACAGCCCGCAGCAGACCGCGATTATCGGCACCCCCGGCGGCAGCCGTATTATCAGCATGGTGCTGCTGGGGGCGCTGGAACATCTGCAGGGTAAACCGGTGGAAGACTGGGTCAGCCGCCCGCGTTTTCACCATCAGTATCTGCCGGATGTTCTGCAACACGAACCCGGTGCCTTCAGCGCGCAGCAGGAGGTTGCCCTGACCCGGATGGGACACCGCCTGCAGACCGCAGGACGCCAGTACGGCAATATGCAGGCGATCCTCTGGGATAAGCGCCAACAGCAGGTAACGGCTGCCTCCGACCCGCGCGGTATCGGCAGCGCTGTTGTGCATCCGCCCAAATAAGCCACACAGAAGAGAAGGTTGCAGAAACACCATGATCGCGTTCACCCTGAAAAAAATCATCGGCATGCTGCTGATGCCCATTCCCCTGACGCTGATCGCGTTGCTGACCGGGTTGTTGCTGCTGAAGCATCGCCCGGCGCTGGGCAAGGGGCTCATCAGCGTCGCCGCGTTGTGGCTTGCCCTGACCAGCTGGCACCCGCTCGCAGACCGCTGGCTGGCACCGTTTGAAGATGATTTCCCCGCCTTCGATCTCGGGCAACCGGTCAGCGCCGTGGTGGTACTGGGCGGATGTCACGCCAGCGATGACAGCATGCCGCCGGCCGCGCAGCTGTGTTCCAGCTCACTGTTCCGCCTGAGCGAAGGCCTGCGCATTCTGGCTGCGAATCCGCAGGCGCAGCTGTTTGTCTCCGGTTATGCCGGCAACGACAGCCGCCCCCATGCCGACGTTATGCGTGACATCGCCCTGAGCATGGGCGTGAGCGCCGAACGTATCCGCACCTTCGCGCAAGCCAGAGATACGGAAGAAGAAGCCCGGCTGATGACATCCCTGCTGAACGGAAACCGCTTTGCACTGGTCAGCGAAGCCTCTCACCTGCCACGGGCAATGGTGTTTTTTCAGCGTCAGGGATTACAGCCAATACCGGCACCAGCAGTACGCCTGAGTACCGATAACAGCGACTGGCGGATTGAAGCGCGGGCCGCGCTGAAAAGTGAACGCGCCATGTACGAAGGCATTGGCCAGCTCTGGCAGTGGCTGAAAGGCGCCTGACCGGCACAAAAAGCAGAAACAAAAACGCCGGGCATTGCCCGGCGTTTTTTTGATCACAACCTGCCGATCAGAACAGGTAGCTGACGTTCAGATCCAGCGTATCGATACCGGCGTCATAGCCATCGTCTTTGTTTTCCATGGAGTAGCTGGTGTAATCAAGGCCGACACGGAAACTGTCACCCAGACCCGTATCCAGACCTACGCCCCAGAGGAAATCATTACCGGATGTGTCGCCGGTTGTACCGGATGCCAGCTTACGTTCGGCTGACCAGTGGTGAGCCCCCAGCTTGAACATCAGATCCACATTACCGAACACTTCACGACCAAAGCGGCTGACGATCTGGTAAGACGTTGCCGAATCTTTGAATGTACCGGTCGACGCTTTGATTTCTGTTTCCGCCAGACGCTTCGCTCCCAGCATCACATCAAAGCGGCTTTCGTCGGTCAGTTCAAAGTGCGTCCCCAGATACAGGCCGTAAGTGGCGCCGTTACCGGTTTCCTTCTCCGTATCCAGCTGCGCAGCACCACCGCTGAGCATAACGAAATGACGGATACGCTTACCATCGCCTTCGCTCAGGGAGCCCACTTCATTTTCAATCTTGCCACAGCCCAGACAACGCACGAATGCAGCCTGCAAAGGGGTTACTACCAGCGTTTCGGCCGCCTGATCAGCATTGCCGCCGAGCAGGGTTAACGGCAGGGTAGCACCGTAAATGAGCGCGCCCGCCTGCGATAAAACAAAATACAACGGACGCGCCAGCACGGCATCGGCCACCATGGCACCCGCGCTTGGAGCTTCTTCAATCCGTTCGGCGCTGGCAAGAGAGCTCATGCCCAGCAACGCGGTGGCCACCGCAATATTTACCGAAGTCCGTAAGGTCGCCATCAGTTGCATTGTTCTTCCTCTTTTGATGCAGATGCGAATAGGCCCGACTATATCAGCCCCCGCACGACTCGTCACGGCTGCCAGCGATGGCCTTTCGGCAGGTCAGCGCTGACACGCCGGGCAGTAAACCGTTGCCCGCTGCCCCTGACGGATGTCTTTCAGCACACGGCTGCATACTTTGCATGGCTCACCGCCACGGCCGTACACAAAAAGCTGCTGGGCAAAGTAACCGGGCTTGCCGTCTCCGCCCACAAAATCCCGCAGAGTTGTGCCACCCTGATCAATCGCCCGGGCCAGTACCTGTTTGATTTCTTCCACCAGACGCTCATAGCGTGCCAGACTGATTTTGCCAGCGGCCGTCTCCGGGCGTATTCCGGCCAGAAACAGGCTTTCATTCGCGTAGATATTACCAACACCCACCACAACTTTGCCGTCCATAACAAAGGTCTTGATCGCCTGGCTTTTACCGCGCGAACGGCGGAACAGATAGTCCGCCGTAAACGCATCCGACAACGGTTCCGGCCCCAGATGCGTGAGATGCTCACTGTCCGCACCCGGCTCAACCCACAGCAAGGCACCGAAACGGCGCGGGTCGTGATAACGCAGCACTTTGCCGTTCTCCAGCCGCCAGTCGATATGATCGTGCTTACCGACCGGCGCTGATGGCTCAACCAGACGCAACGAACCCGACATCCCCAGATGCCAGATCGCAGTACCGATGTCGGTCTCCACCAGAATGTACTTCGCCCGGCGACTCAGACCGCGCACGGTCTGGCCCTCCAATTGCCGTAATTCATCCACCACCGGCCAGCGCAGCTGTGGCTGACGCACCAGCACACGCTCAATTCGCTGATTCAGCAGCCAGGGTTCAATGCCGCGCTTGGTGGTTTCGACTTCAGGGAGTTCAGGCATAGGGAGATCAGTCGTCTGAGAAAAACGCGATTATGCCAGAAGAGGGAAACAAGGCGCTAAGCACCGCAAGGGGGCCGTCTGGTTGTCAGTGACGGATGGCGGCCATAAAAAAACCCGGCACAGGCCGGGTTCTTTTCAAGCAAAGAAGCTTACTTAATTTTGGCTTCTTTATACATCACGTGCTGACGGATCACAGGATCAAATTTTTTGATCTCCATTTTCTCAGGCATGGTGCGCTTGTTTTTGTCAGTGGTGTAGAAGTGACCGGTACCGGCACTAGACACTAAACGGATCTTATCGCGTGGCATAACAGGTCTCCTTAGACTTTTTCGCCGCGTGCACGCAGTTCTGCCAGAACAACATCGATACCTTTCTTATCGATGATGCGCATACCTTTGGTAGAAATACGCAGACGCACAAAACGGTTTTCGCTTTCTACCCAGAAACGGTGCTGTTGCAGGTTAGGCAGAAAACGGCGCTTGGTTTTAATGTTTGAGTGGGAAACGTTGTTCCCGGTTACAGGACCTTTACCTGTAACTTGGCAAACCTTAGACATTGATCTCGCCCCGATTTTTAACTGTATCGAACAAATTGGAAATTCGTTACCAACCGTGGGCGTTCGTCATCAAAATCTTGATTCGCGACGGCCCTGGCTGAAAAGAGTTGCGCTTTATACCAAAACACCCAGACCGCCGCAAGCGAAAGCTTATTTTTTATACGAATGGCAGGCACGTTGCCGGATTATATCCAGCCGCGCTCAGCAAAGGATACACAGTGCCCATCACCAACCACCAGATGATCCAGCACGCGGATATCCACCAGCCCCAGTGCCTGCTGTAAGCGATCCGTCAGTGCACGGTCAGCATGACTGGGCTCAGCCACTCCGGAGGGGTGGTTGTGCGCCAGTATCACGGCGGCGGCGCCATGAGTCAGCGCCAGTTTTACCACTTCGCGCGGGTACACCGCAGCACCATCAATGGTGCCTCTGAACAGCTCATGGTATTTCAGTACCCGGTGCTGATTGTCCAGTAATAAACAGGCAAACACTTCATGATCACGGTCACGCAGCTGGGCCAGCAAATAACGCCGGGTAAGATCGGGACTGGTTAAGGCATCGCCACGGGCTAACTGTTCCGCCAGATGCCGCCGCGCCATTTCCAGCACCGCCTGCAGCTGCGCGTATTTGGCACTGCCCAACCCCAGCGGGATGCAGAACGTCGCCAGATCGGCCGTGAGTAACGCTCGCAGACTGCCAAATTCCTGCAACAGTTCACGCGCCAGATCGACCGCACTTTTGCCTTTCACGCCGGTGCGTAAAAAAATCGCCAACAACTCTGCATCCGACAGACTGCCAGCACCCTGCGCCAGCAGCTTTTCTCTTGGCCGTTCGGCGCTTGGCCAGTCACTGATCGCCATACCCACCTCCCTGTGGTCTGTAAGCCTGACCGGCCCCGGGCCTGTTGCAGACTTGTGGTACGCTTCCTTATATACTCCGGCTCATTCTAGTCAGCGCGAAACCAGCCATGCAACAACTCTGTAATAAGCGAATTTTGCTCGGAATCACCGGGGGCATTGCCGCCTATAAAGCCGCCGAACTGGTACGGATACTGAAGAAAGCCGGAGCCGAGGTGCGGGTTGTGATGACCGCCGGTGCCATGGAATTTATCACCCCCCTGACTCTGCAGGCATTGTCCGGCAATCCGGTGCATCATGCTCTGCTTGATCCGGAAGCCGAGGCCGGTATGGGTCATATCGAACTGGCCAAATGGGCTGATCTGCTATTGGTTGCTCCGGCATCGGCCAATTTTATTGCCCGCCTGACACAAGGCTCAGGAGATGATCTTCTGACCACGGTCTGCCTGGCAACCGAGGCTCCGATCGCATTGGCTCCGGCCATGAATCAGGCGATGTGGCGTGAGCCGATTACCCAGGCCAACATCGCCCGTCTGATCGACATCAAAGGCAGCAAGCTGTATCTGTTTGGCCCGGCTGATGGCGCTCAGGCCTGCGGCGATGTCGGCCCCGGACGCATGCTCGAACCTGACGATATTGCAGCCCAGGCCGCCGATCTGTTTGAAACCGGCCTGCTGGCTGGCCTCAATGTTGTCATTACGGCCGGGCGACCCGGGAAGCCATCGATCCGGTGCGTTACATCTCCAATCACAGCTCCGGCAAGATGGGTTATGCCCTTGCGGCGGCTGCCCGTGATGCCGGCGCCAAAGTGACCCTGATCAGCGGACCGGTGGTGATTCCTGCCCCCGAACGCGTTAACTGCCTGCGGGTCGAGAGCGCGCGTGACATGCTGGATTGCGCTCTGGCACAGCTCAGCTCGTGCGATATTTTTGTCGCAGCGGCCGCCGTGGCGGACTATCGTCCGATGACTGCCGCCCATCAGAAAATCAAAAAATCGGCGGACAGCATGGAGCTGACGCTGGTGAAAAACCCGGATGTGGTCGCCACCGTTGCCGCCCATGAACAGCGCCCGTTTACGGTTGGCTTTGCCGCCGAGACTCAGGATGTTGATATTTATGCGCGCGATAAACTGGTGCGCAAAAACCTCGATATGATCATCGCCAATGATGTTTCAGGAACCGATATCGGCTTTAACAGCGATCAGAATGCCGTGACCGTGTTCTGGGCTGAAAATCAGCAGAGCTTCGCTCAGATGAGCAAACAGGCGCTCGCGCGCGAACTGGTGGAACTCATTGCCCACCGTTATCAGCAGTCAAAAGCACCCTCAATTTCTTAACCCCGGAACCGAATGACCATGCAAAAATTACAGGTAAAAGTACTGGATGAGCGCCTGGGCAACAGCATCCCCATGCCCGAATACGCCACCCCCGGCTCTGCCGGACTGGATCTGCGCGCCTGTCTCGATGCGCCACTGACGCTGCATCCGGGAGAAACTCAGCTGATCCGTACCGGTCTGGCCATCTTCATTGAGGATCCGGGTCTGGCGGCCATGATTCTGCCACGCTCCGGCCTCGGCCATAAGCATGGTATTGTGTTGGGAAATCTGGTCGGCCTGATTGACTCTGACTACCAGGGCGAGCTGATGGTCAGCTGCTGGAACCGGGGCAAAGACAGCTTCACCATTGATATCGGTGAACGTCTGGCGCAACTGGTGCTTGTCCCTGTTGTTCAGGCCGGGTTTGAAATCGTTGAGCAGTTTGAATCCACCGAGCGTGGTACGGGTGGCTTTGGTCACTCCGGGCGGAGCTGAACGCGGCATAAGCCGCCATCCGTAACAAGCGCTGCCTTATTTCAAATAACAATAATTCAGGACCGCCCGACACCGGCCGAAAGGAAGCAACATGAAAACGAACGTCCGCACGCCAGAACGTACCATCGTATTTTACAGCCGCCTGACCATCTGGCTGGCGCTGTTGTTTATTGCTGGCGGGCTTTCTTTTCAGAGTATTCAGGTCAACCTGTTTACCCAATCCGATGTGGATCGCGCCTTTGCTGAAGCCATGGCCGAGCAAATGGCGCACGCCCTCAGCACCCGTCTGCAGGACACCCGTCGCCTGCAGAGTGCCGCCAGTCATCACCCGCTGACCTTACAGGCACTGGAGGAGAATGATCCGGCCTGGAAAGCGACACTGCGCCAGTTTCTGCCCGGAGTGTCCTCCCTGCAACTGATCCGCCGCGAAGACGCCATGGGACTGCAGACCAGTCATGGCTATGCGGTACAGGAGCTGGTCAGCCGTACCCTGAGTGGTGCGGATATGCGTCTCGAAGCGGTGCAGCGTGATGGCGGCGTCCATTTTTACTGGGCTTCCCCCATCCGCAATAACCTGAACCAGATTGCCGGTGTCCTGCTGGCCGAGTATGGCTCTGGCTGGCTGTCACAATTTCAGTCCGGCACCAGCCAGAACATGGGTCAGATTGTCGTTAACCAGTTTGTCGACAGCGACCGCTCAAAAGGGCTGGAAATTTTCCGCATCGGCCAGAATGTTCAACGCGCAGGCACCATCGTTACCAAACCGATTAACGATTACTGGTATCTGACCTACATCCCTTCTGACGAACGCCCGCAACTGGAACTGATGCCGCTGGTCACGCCCTGGGTGATCGTTCTTGTCGCCACACTCATTGGCCTGTTTATTCTGGTTGGCCTGCAAAAGCGCGATATTCTGCGTAATCAGCTGAAGCTGCTGACCTACGTGCGCAACCTCAGCCGCAAAGGCGTCGATGAGCCGCCGGTCTTTACTCTGGCACTGTTCCACGAGCTGGCAGGCAGCATGCAGCACCTGATCAACACCCTGCGTCCGGGCACAGAAGTTGCCGTTAACACCCCGGATAAACACAGCAATCGTGAGCGGCTGGACATTTCCCTTGAACCGCCGAAAAAGATCACCACGGTGAGCCATGCTACCCGCCAGAGCTTACCCGAACTGACGGTTGAAGAAGTTGAGCAGGACCATCCGGCGGAGGTCGCGCAGGGTATATTCCGCGCTTACGATATCCGTGGCATCGTTGGTCAGGATCTGACCGGTGATACCTGCTACTGGATCGGCCGTGCACTGGGAGCCGAAGTCCGGGAGCGGGGCTTCAGCAAAATCAGCCTCGCCTGGGATGGGCGCGAATCCAGCCCGCAACTCGCCGGACACCTGCAGCAAGGACTGAATGACAGCGGTTGTCACGTTATCCGTCTTGGCGCACAGCCAACCGGCCTGCTGTACTTCGCCACCTACGAGCTTGATACCCCTTGCGGTGTGGTCGTTACCGGCAGCCACAACCCGTCGGAATTCAACGGCCTGAAAATCGTTATCGGCCAGCAAACCCTGGCGCAGGATGAGCTGATGGCACTGTATCACCGCATCATGCGGCGCGACCTGCCGCGCGGCGACGGCCAGACCGAAAGTCGTGAACTGGCCGAAGCCTATCTGCAGCGCATCGAGGGCGATATTCAACTCGCCCGCAGCATGAACATTGTGATCGACGCCGGTAATGGCATTGCCGGTCCGCTGGCAGAAAAACTCATGAACCTGTTGGGTCTCGAAGCCAAATGCCTGTTTTGTGATGTCGATGGCCGCTTCCCGAATCATCACCCGGATCCAAGTCAGCCGAAAAATCTGCAGGCCCTGCAGGATGCCGTAAAAGCGCATAACGCCGATCTGGGACTGGCATTTGACGGCGACGGCGACCGGGTTGCACTGGTCGACAACAACGGCAAAATCATCTGGCCCGACCGCCTGCTGATGCTGCTGGCTGAAGATATTCTGCCGCGCAACCCTGGCCGCGATGTTATTTACGACGTTAAATCGTCACGCCATCTGGCATCTCTGATCAGTCGCCATGGCGGCCGCCCGACCATGTGGAAAACCGGCCATTCACTGATGAAACGCAAAATGCTGGAACTCAATGCCATCGTTGGTGGCGAATTCAGCGGCCACTTCTACATTCAGGATCGCTGGTACGGTTTCGACGACGGTCTCTATACCGCAGCCCGTCTGCTGGAAATTATCAGCCAGAGAAACCTGCCGGTGGATCAGTTGTTTGCCGCTCTGCCGGAAGATGTCAGCACGCCGGAAATCACCATCGACTGCGATGATGTGCGCAAATTCAGCCTGCTGAAAGAACTGTCCGCCGACAGCGGGCTGACCGCTGGCGCCCGGGTATTCAACACCGATGGCCTGCGCATCGAATTTGCTGACGGCTGGGGGTTGATTCGGCCATCCAACACCACCCCCAAACTGACCCTGCGCTTCGCCGGTAACAACGCCGATGCCATTGCCCGGATTCAGCAACGGATGAAGCAGGCACTTACCCGCTACGCACCGGAACTTAAGGTTCCGTTCTGAGAAAGCCGTCAATTCCCGTTGGCAGGCGCGCGCCGTATAACGTTATAATGCGGCGCGGCACACCGATGCCGAAGGCAGCCTCAACCGTTTATTATTTATCCGCTCATCAAGGAGCCAGACCATGCCATTGTCGCGCGACAACGCCATGAATACCGCCAAAGTTCTCAGTGAAGCCCTGCCGTACCTGCAGCGCTTCGTCGGCAAAACCATCGTCGTCAAATACGGCGGCAATGCCATGATCGACGAAGACCTGAAAAACAGCTTTGCACGCGATATGGTCATGCTGAAACTGATCGGCATTAACCCGATTGTGGTGCATGGTGGCGGCCCGCAGATTGGTGATCTGCTGCAGAAACTCAATATTGAAAGCAAATTCGTCAACGGCATGCGCGTCACCACCGGCGAAACCATGGACGTGGTTGAAATGGTCCTCGGCGGTCTGGTGAACAAAGACATCGTTAACCTGATCAACCAGAACGGTGGCAAGGCCATCGGTCTGACCGGTAAGGATGGTCAGCTGCTGCATGCGAAAAAGCTGCACGTGACCAAAAGCTCACCAGAGCTGGAAAAGCCTGAAATCATCGATATCGGCCACGTTGGCGAAGTATCGCGCATCAACACCCAGGTGCTGGATATGCTGACCAACAGCGATTTCATCCCGGTGATTGCCCCCATCGGCGTTGGCGAAGACGGTGCTTCTTACAACATCAACGCCGATCTGGTCGCCGGAAAAGTGGCCGAAGTATTGCGCGCCGAAAAACTGATTCTGCTGACCAATATCGCCGGCCTGATGGATAAAGAAGGCAAGGTACTGACCGGCCTGTCCACCAAACAGGTGGATGATCTGATCGCCGACGGTACTATTTACGGCGGTATGCTGCCGAAGATTCAGTGCGCTCTGGATGCCGTGCACGCGGGCGTAACCAGTGCCCACATCATCGACGGACGGGTGGCTCACTCAACCTTGCTTGAACTGTTCACCGACGAAGGTGTTGGTACGCTGATCACCAACCGCCGCAGCTGAGGAAGGCTAAATGACTGAGACCGCCGACAAGCTGTCACGACGCGATCAGATTCTGCAGGCATTGGCGCAGATGCTGGAAACCAACCCCGGCGCACGCATCACCACCGCCAGTCTGGCCAAAGCCGTGGGCGTTTCGGAAGCGGCGCTGTATCGCCACTTTCCGTCTAAAGCCAAAATGTTTGAAGGCCTGATCAGCTTTATCGAAGAAGCCGTCTTTTCCCGGATCAGCCGCATCCTGCAGGATTTCGAACACGCGGATCAGCGCTGCGAACGGACCCTGACACTGGTACTGACCTTTGCGGAGAAAAATCCGGGCATGTGCCGCCTGCTGTCGGGCGATGCGCTGTCCGGTGAAACCGAACGCCTGCGCCAGCGGATTCAGCAGTTCTTTGAACGCATTGAAATGCAGTTCAAACAGATCCTGCGCGAAGCCGAAATGCGCGAAGGTAAGGTGCCGGTGCACACCGCCAGCGCCGCCGCTAACCTGCTCACCGCCGTGCTGGAAGGTCGTATCCGTCAGTATGTACGCAGTGAGTTCAAAGCCCTGCCCACCGAATACTGGGACGATCAATGGCAGATGCTGCGCGTGGCACTACTGCGAGATAAAGATCTGAGCCGTTTACCGGTCTGATCCCATAAAAAACGGCGCCTGAGCGCCGTTTTTTATATTCAGGGAGCCACTCGGGCAAAGTTCAGATTATCGCTGCCCAGATCGTTGTTATTGAACCACAGCAGGTTGCTGTAAATACCGATAGACGCATTCATATCTTTGTTATTCCCCACACAATCCTGACCATCCGGATGCGAGAACCCCGACGTGCCATTCAGATCCAGCTGCGGACAAGGATTGGAGAATGCACGTTTACCATCATTATCCATTGCCTGCAGCTCATAGATGCCGGCTTCCATTCCCGCCGTTGCATCACCCTCACCTTCCGTCTGCGCAATAATATAACGGCCTTCCATCAGCACCAGAGCCAGCACGCCGTCCATATTGCCCTCTTCGTATAACCAGCCGCCGATCACCGGGTTCTCTGCACTGCTGATCCGGGTAAAGACGAGCTCTTCATCGCCGGGATTAATGGTCAGGCTATTACCATCAACACTGAATACGGTTGTTGACCCCCTGCACACACCATCTGGTTCCGGATGCGACAATCCCCATTCGCCATTGTGATCCAGCAGCGGGCACTGTGACGTAAATGCACCCGTAGTTTTATTCCAGCTGTATAAGCCGAATTCCATTCCGGCCTGTCCAGTTTCGTCACTGGCCTCACCCGGAACACCGTCACTCAGACCATACTCAAAATGCATATACTGTCCGCCGGGCAAGAACAGCAAGACCACTTCACGGCCTTCTGACACCCCGATCCAGGCACCCTGAATAGGGGTCAGATTGCTTTGCAGGTGTTCAAGTGCGGCTTCCGTGCTAACCAACACACGCCCTGCACCGGGAAACGCCGCCTCCAGCAGTTGTTGTGCAGTGCCTTCAAATGCCTCTTCAAACGCCTCCTCACTGAGCGAGTCTGAAAAATTAATGGAATACCCCGCTGCAGCAGCCGCTGTGCTGGCACTGATTTCAATACCATTGTCCGGATTACTATCAGCATCCAGTGATTGCAGCAGGCGGGCGATGCCCACTACGACAGAATTAGTGGGGTCTGCCGTGCCCGCCAGCGTCAGCGGTGTTACCACGGACTGGGCATAAGCCGTGGGAAAGGTGATACCACCGAGATAGAAGTTGATCTGCTCGTTGTTACGGTACTGAAACTGGCCTGCAGCATTTGTCGTTCCCTGCTGGGTAGCAGTTTCATAACGGATGCCAGCCACCGGGCTATCGACAAAGACACCGGTCTGCACCAGGTTATTTCCTTCATCACTATCACTGCTGCCGCCACCACCACAGGCTACCAGCAATGCAGTGGTTGCTATGGCGATCCAGTGTTTGCCGAACACTTCAGATCCCTTGTTACAGGTTGGTTTATTCATGATGGATTCCTCTGTTTGCGCTTACCGTCTGACGCGGTGATGGGATACAGAGAAAACTATAAAAGCCTTTTCTGCCGACAAACAATGAGAAGTTGCCAGGACTGGCCTATTAACAAAAAAGACAAAATAAAAAACGGCGCCTGAGCGCCGATTTTTATTCGTTCCGTTTCTCCAGAATCTGATCCACCCGATCCAGATCCACGTCTTCATCCAGCGTCCCCGCCGGGTAAACCTGCAGAATACGCACGCGCTCGTATTGCTCAGCATAATCGCGGGTGCTGTCCTTCATTTCCTGCTGGCGCGCCTTGATGTTGCCTTCGCTGTCACGGATACCGTTCTGCAATTGCACAATCTCAAGACGCATATCGGCCGGAACCTCCTGACCACGACGCTCAATATTGGCCGCCTGCGCCTGAGCCTTCTCCAGCTTCTGCTCAAGGTCGACAATGCGCCGGCGCTGCAGCTGAATGTAGGAGTCTATCTCATCGGCTTTACGCTGCCGTGCGCGTTCCACATCGGAGGGTTTGGCGTACAACCGCAGTAAGTCCAGATCCAGTTTGCGCTGGGCAGCAATAGCATCCTGACGGGCTTTTTTCGCAGCTTCTTCAGCGCGGCGCTGCGCCAGCTCTTCTGCCGTCGGAGCCGGAGCAACGGTTTTCACCACCATGCCGCTGCTGTTCAGTATTTCGTAACCAAGATGGCTGTATTCCGCCGGAATATAATCCTTAACGACCACTCGGCCATCGACGGTAAAACGATACATTTTGTTGGCAAAGCTAGGACCAGAGGCCAGCAGGCATACAACAGCAAACAGCCCAACCAGTGGCTTCATTGTTACAACTCTCCTCTTCGCGCGGGCTTATTCAACCCCGTAACGATCACGATAGGCACTGATCGCAGTGGCATACTGCGCCAGCTCGGGTTTTTCCGACACATAATCCAGCACCTGATTCAGACTCACGATGCTGATCACGTTCATACCGAAATCGCGCTCAACTTCCTGAATGGCTGACAGCTCGCCCTGACCCTTTTCCTGACGATCCAGAGCAATCAGCACAGCCGCTGGTGTGGCACCCTCTGCGGCATTAATCATAGCCATGACTTCGCGGATCGCCGTACCGGCGGTAATCACATCGTCTACGATGAGTACACGGCCGGTCAGTGGTGCGCCGACAAGGTTACCGCCTTCGCCGTGGGTTTTGGCTTCTTTGCGGTTAAAAACGTAAGGCATGTCTTTGTTGTAGTGGTCAGCCAGCGCCACCGACAGCGTCGCGGCCAGAGGAATACCCTTATAAGCCGGGCCAAAGACCACATCGTAGTCAACACCGGACGCTTCCAGCGCCGCTGCATAAAAACGCCCAAGTCTGGCCAGCGCGGCCCCGCTGTTAAACAGGCCAGCATTAAAAAAATAAGGACTGACCCGGCCGGATTTCAGGGTAAATTCGCCAAATTTAAGAACACCCTGAGCGATGGCGAATTCGATAAATTCTTTCTGATACGTCTGCATACGAAACCTGAGATTCAACCGCCAGCACAGGCCGGCAACATTACGGACGGAAGGGAGAAATACCGGCAATGCGTGACCAGAAGCACAACATTTGCGCCCATATTTACCCGCTTTCCAAAGGATGCGGTATGATACACGCTTCACCAGTTGGGAACCATGTATGAGGATTATCAGTTTACACGTCAACGGCCTGAAACAAGCGGTCGAAAAAGGGCTGTATACCTGGCTGCAAACCGCTCAGGCTGATGTGGTTGCCATTCAGGGGTTACTGGCCAAGGAATATCAGCTGCCTGATTCCGTCGTGTATCCCGATGGTTACAACGCCTACTTTTTTGATGCCGAAGCCGATCACTATTCCGGTGTGGCGATCCTCACCCGTGAAGTGCCCAAAGCCATCATGACCGGCCTGGCATTCCCGCAGTGCGATATGCAAGGGCGCTTTATTCAAGCCGACTTCGACCATGTCAGCGTTGGCTCAATCCTGTTTCCTGGCGTCGATGAGCACAACACGCTGGAAGATAAGCTCGCGTTCCAGAAGGCCTTCCTTGAGCACCTGAATAAAACCCGGCGCAAACGCCGTGAGTTTATCTTCTGTGGCAACTTTGAAGCCGCGCATAAAACCGTTGATCTGGCCGACTGGCAGAGCCATCAGAACACTCCGGGCTTCCTGCCGGAAGAACGCGCCTGGTTCGATCAGATGTTCGGCCCGGCTGGCTATGTCGATGCCTTCCGCGAAGCCAATTTCGGCGAAAACCAGTTTACCTGGTGGCCGGATGCCGAGAGCGCGCGCCGTAATCAGCACGGCTGGCGTAAGGATTATCAGATCTGTACACCGGGTATCCGCCAGTTTGTGGTGGAAGCCAAACTCGATACCAACCTGCGCTTCGGCGATCACGCTGCCGTGATGGTGGAATACGACTTTGACGAAGACTGACCCCGGTCCGGCAAGCAACAGACACTAAAAAGGCGCCACTGGCGCCTTTTTAGTGTCGAGACGATCACTGCAAAAATCAGCCCGCCAGCGCTTCCTTCTGCGTCGCACTCAGCTCACCAATGGCTTTCTGCGCCAGTGCCAGCATGGCGTTCAGCTCATCCGGCGTGAAGGCCTCGCCTTCCGCCGTGCCCTGAATTTCCACGAAACCACCGTTCTCGGTCATGATCACGTTCAGATCGGTCTCGGCGGTGGAATCTTCGGCATAATCCAGATCCAGCACCGCTTCACCGTTGTAAATGCCAACAGATACCGCCGCAATCATCTGCTTCAGTGGCTCACCCTTCACTTTGCCATTGGCTTTCAGCCAATTGATCGCATCCACCAGCGCCACACAGGCACCGGTAATAGACGCTGTACGGGTGCCGCCGTCGGCCTGAATCACATCACAGTCAATGGTGATGGTGTTTTCACCCAGCGCGGTCAGATCAATAGCGGCGCGCAGGCTGCGCCCAATCAGACGGGAAATTTCCACGGTGCGTCCCTGCTGCTTGCCTTTGGCCGCCTCACGGATCATGCGTGAACCGGTCGAACGCGGCAGCATGCCGTATTCGGCTGTGACCCAACCCTGACCTTTACCACGCAGAAACGGCGGCACACTGGTTTCAACCGATGCGGTGCAAATCACTTTGGTGTCACCGAATTCCACCAGTACAGAACCTTCGGCATGTTTGGTGAAATTGCGGGTAATGCGCACATCACGCAGCTGATCGGCTTTACGGCCACTGGGTCTCATAAGCGGAATCCTTGAATCTGATATTGAGTAAAGGCCGGCATTATAGCGGCAAAAAGCCCCAGCCCTTACAATGCCAGAGAATTTATTAACGCGAGAGACGTATGGTTTTCAGCATGACGGCCTTTGCCCGTGCCAGCAGCGAATCCACGCAAGGGCGCTTTACCTGGGAAATCCGTTCGGTGAACAGCCGCTATCTGGAACTGCACTTCCGCCTGCCGGATGCTTTCCGCGATCTGGAACCGGCTCTGCGTGAGCGCCTGAGAACATCCCTCAACCGCGGCAAAGTCGAATGCGCCCTGCGTTTTCAGCCCTTACAGGGCGAAAGCAAACTCAGCGTTAACCACGAACTGGTCCACGAACTGAACCGCGCCGCCGATGAAGTGCATGCCCTGTTGACCCCAAAAAGAAGTGGCGGCCCCGGCAACGCCATGAATGTGCTCGATGTATTGGCCTGGCCCGGTGTGATCAGCAGTGCGGAGACCGACGGCAAAGCACTGCAGCAGGCTGCACTGCAAGCGTTCGACGATTGCCTGCACAGTACGTGCGACGCCCGCCAACGCGAAGGCGAAGAACTGGCCGCCCTGATTCGCCAGCGGCTGGAAAAAATGCAGCAGATTGTGGCTGCCGTTAGCGCCGCGATGCCCCAGGCACTGGCCGCCCAGCGCCAGCAACTGGAAGATAAAATTGCCGAACTGAATATCACCCTCGACAGCAACCGGCTGGAAACCGAAATGGTTTTACTGGCGCAGAAAGCCGATGTCGCCGAAGAACTCGACCGCCTGAACACTCATATTCAGGAAGTCGGCCGTATTCTCAGCCAGAATGAACCCATCGGCCGCCGCCTCGATTTTATGATGCAGGAGCTGAACCGCGAAGCGAATACGCTCTCCTCCAAATCACTGACGACCGGCATTACCCAGGCCGCCGTTGACCTGAAAGTGCTGATCGAACAAATGCGTGAGCAGGTACAGAACATCGAATAGATTGCCCGAAGCGCCCTGCAGCCACACAGCGCAGCAGGTGCTTGCTTTGTCTGTCAGGTATACATCCCCGGATATCCCCTTCTTCCGCCAGCAGTGGCCAAACACTCAGGCTTGACCTGTCTACAACCTCATAGTTTACCGTGCACATAATTGCTCCATCCCAAACGCCAAAACGAGTGAATCTGGTGTACCGAATATCTGAATTAGCCCAAAAAGCGGGTCTGTCACGCACCACCCTGCTCTACTACGAGAAGCAGGGGTTACTGCATGGCACACGCCAGGCCAATGGTTATCGGCTGTATTCCGATAACGATGTTCAGCGGCTGCATCTACTGCAACAACTGCAGGCGGGCGGCTTAACACTTAAGGAATGTAAATCCTTTTTAGACAGCAAAATGGAGCGAGTCGTACTTGAGAAACGCTTGCAGCAGCTGGACGAAGACATCGCTCAAAAGCAGCAGGCACGCGATTTACTTGCCGCATTATTGGGTGAAGGCTCGCTGCGCCTCTGGCATCAACAGACCGACACATTAGCGCCAGACGCCCATCTGGATTGGTTAAAACAGCAAGGCTTTAATGAACAACAAGCCCTGCAGTTGAAATGGTTATCAAAAGATATGAACGAACACGATCAATACATGGCCGATTTTATGAAGGTATTCCAACGTTTAGAACGCTGGGGACCAGGTTCCGATACCGACTCGCTTAAAGCCTTGTCAGTGCTGCCAATAACACCACAGCGCATTATTGATATCGGCTGCGGCAAAGGCTTTTCAACCCGTTTATTGGCAAAGCACACCCAAGTCGAGATTGTGGCGGTGGATAACGAGCAAAGTGCGCTTGATGAACTCGGTGAACGCCTCACTGAGCAGGGGTTAGATACCCGCGTGACCTTAAGCTGTGCCAGCATGACAGAACTGCCCTTTGCGCCTGAAAGTTTTGATTGCGTGTGGTCAGAGGGCTCGGCTTACATCATGGGGGTTGAACAGGCGCTGAAACAATGGCGGCCTCTGCTTAAAGAGAATGGCTGTATGGTCATCAGCGACCTGGTCTGGTTAACCGGGAACCCAAGCCAGGATGCAAAAGCGTTCTGGAAAAACGAATACCCCGACATGCAAACGATCGGGAAACGCTTAGCCCAAATGCATCAGGCAGGCTTTGAAATCGTTGATCATTTTACCCTGAGCGAACAGGCATGGAGCCAATATTACCAGCCTCTCAAAGCACGAATTGCACAGCTCAAGCCGGACATGCCTGATTCAGCCGCCATTGCGGATACAGAACGCGAAATCGCATGTTATGAACAACACCTCGGCGAATTCGGTTATGAAATGTTTGTATTGAAGCGGTAAGTCCCTGACCGCAGGATGATCGCCGATCTGCGGACAAAGCAGCCGGGCGGGACAATTTCGCATATAATCAAACGCATTCATCCGCGGCGAACAATGTCATGACAGATTTCACAAAAAACATGATCGGCACCCTGTTTATCTTCTCAGCTCCGTCCGGTGCCGGTAAAACCAGTCTGGTAAAAGCCCTGCTGCAATCCACCGGGTATATCGGTGTTTCCGTATCCCATACCACCCGCGCACCACGTCCGGGCGAAGTGAACGGCAAAGATTACCACTTCGTATCCGTGGCCGAGTTTCAGGATATGGTCAGTCGCGGCGCGTTTCTTGAGCACGCTCAGGTATTCGATAATTTTTACGGTACCTCGCAGGAATGGGTGGAGTCCGAGCTGTCTGCCGGTCGCGATGTGATTCTGGAAATCGACTGGCAGGGCGCGCAACAGGTGCGCCATCAGATGCCGGATGCGGTCAGTGTGTTTATTGCACCACCATCCATTGCGGCGCTGCGTGAGCGCCTGCAGAAGCGCGGTCAGGACAGCGAAGACATTATCGAACGCCGCATGCGCGATGCGCGTAACGAGATGAGCCACTACGGTGAATACAACTATCTGATTATCAACGATAATTTTGAAAACACCGTCGAAGAACTGCGTGCCATCGTGATTGCCCGCCGCCATCGCCTGAGCGCCCAGCAGGTGCGCCACGAAGAGGTGCTGCAGGAATTACTGAACGGCTGATCACATCCGGAGTCCGCCCGCCTCTTCCCTTGCCGACGGATTCCGCTACAATACCCGGTTCCACCGAATTCATCTGATTCCACAGGATATCCCATGGCACGCGTTACCGTAGAAGACTGCTTAACCAACGTTGATAACCGCTTTGAACTGGTCATGCTGGCCACCAAACGTGCCCGCCAGATCGCGGTACAGGGTGCCGAGCCACTGGTGGCGGAAGAAAACGACAAACCAACCGTACTGGCTCTGCGTGAAATTGCTGAAAACCTGGTAACGCCAGCCACCATGGCCGCTCAGGAAGAAGCCGCCCGGGCGGAACAGTACTAAGCAGACCCAGCCTGAGGTTCTGCTTAAGTGCCCACCATTGATGCCTTATCGGAGCGGCTCTCCCACTATCTGAGCAACCCTCAGATTCAGCAGGTCAGCCGCGCCTATTACTACGCCGAACAAGCCCACGATGGTCAGCGCCGTCGCAGCGGCGAGCCTTACATCATCCATCCGTTAGCGGTTGCCAATATTCTGGCTGACATGCATCTCGACCATCAGAGCCTGATGGCGGCGATGCTGCACGATGTGATTGAAGACACCGGCGTACCCAAAACCGCTCTGGCAAAACAGTTCGGCGATGTCGTCACCGATCTGGTCGATGGTGTGTCCAAACTCACCAATATTCACTTCGAAAGCAAAGAACACCAGCAGGCTGAAAACTTCCAGAAGATGGCCATGGCCATGGCCAAAGACATCCGCGTCATTCTGGTAAAACTCGCCGACCGCCTGCATAACCTGCGCACCTTGGGCTCACTGAAACCCGAAAAGCGCCGCCGCATCGCCAGAGAAACCCTCGATATTTATGCCCCCATTGCCAACCGCCTGGGTCTGAACAGTATCCGCGTTGAGATGGAAGAGCTGTGCTTCGAAGCCATGTATCCGATGCGCTCAGAAATGATCCGCAAGGCGGTCAAAGCAGCACGCGGTCATCGCTCGGAGATTGTGAACAATATCGCCACGGCCGTGCGCAACCGCCTGGCTGAAGTCGGCATCAGCGCCCGGGTTGTCGGACGGGAGAAGCATCTGTTCAGCATCTACACCAAGATGAAAGAGCAGCGTAAATCCCTTACCGACATCATGGATGTGTACGGATTCCGCATCATCGCCGACTCCGTCGATTCCTGTTACCGCATTCTCGGTGCCATGCATGCGTTGTACAAACCGATTCCCGGACGTTTCAAAGACTACATCGCCATCCCCAAAACCAACGGCTACCAGTCGCTGCACACCACGCTGATTGGCATTGGTGGTGTGCCCATTGAAATTCAGATCCGCACCGAAGAAATGGAATCCATGGCCAACCATGGTATTGCTGCGCATTGGCTGTATAAATCAGAGAGCGATCAGGCCAGCGGCACCCATCGGGCGCGTCAGTGGGTACAGAACCTGCTCGAACTGCAGAAAAACGCCGGCAGTCCACTGGAATTTGTTGAGCACGTTAAAGTCGATCTGTTCCCGGATGAGATCTACGTGTTCACGCCCAAAGGCAAAATTCTCGAATTACCGTCCGGCTCCACCGCCATCGACTTTGCCTATGCCGTGCATACCGATGTGGGGAACCACTGCATCGCCTGCCGGATTAATCGCCAGCTGGCCCCCTTAAGCGCGCGCCTGCAAAACGGCCAGACCGTCCAGATTGTGACCGCACCCGGCGGCCAGCCAAACCCGGCCTGGCTCAACTTTGTGGTGACCGGTAAAGCACGTTCCAATATCCGTAATTACCTCAAGAGCCAGCGCCGTTCCGAATCGGTGGCACTGGGTGAGCGCCTGCTGAACAAAGCACTGAATGCACTGGGCAAAACGCTGGAAGATATTGATCAGCAGCATATTGATCTGGTGTTGCGTGAAACCGGCCTCGATGATCTCGGCGATCTGCTCGAAGACATTGGTGCCGGTAACCGTATGGCACCGCTGCTGGCGCGCCGCCTGCTGGTTGCGAATAAAGAGTCCGACATCGATCTGGAATCGGTCGAACAATCACCGCTGGCCATCAAAGGCACCGAAGGCCTGGTGGTGAATTTTGCCAAGTGCTGCAGCCCGATTCCCGGCGACCCGATTATTGGCTACGTCAGCTCCGGCCGTGGTCTGGTGATTCATACCGAAAGCTGTAAAAACGTCGAAGAATTCCGCGATAACCCGGAAAAATGCGTCATTCTCAGCTGGGATAAAGACATCGACAGCGAATTTACCGTCGACCTGAAAGTCTATCTGGAAAACCGCCGTGGCATCGTCGCCGAACTGGCCAGCGCCATTACCCAGGCCGAAGCCAATATCGAAAAAATCAGTGTGGAAGAACGCGATGCCCGCCTCAGCGTGACCCATCTGAGTCTCAGCGTGCATGGCCGTAAACATCTGGCCCGCGCGATCCGCCGCCTGCGCAATATCCGCGGCGTGAATAAAATTGTCCGCAGTAAAAATTAAGGATTGTTATGAGCCGCGAAATCATCGCAACTGAAAAAGCCCCGGCCGCTATCGGCACTTACTCTCAGGCCGTTAAAATCGGCAATACCGTGTATCTGTCGGGCCAGATTCCACTGGTGCCGGAAACCATGGAAATGGTTGAAGGCGATATCGAAGCGCGCATTCATCAGGTTTTCAAAAACCTGAGTGCGGTCTGTGAAGCAGCCGGTGGTTCCCTGCAACAGATCGCCAAACTGAATATCTTCCTGACCGATCTGGGCAACTTTGCCACCGTTAACAAAGTGATGGCGGAATACTTCGAGCAGCCATACCCTGCCCGTGCCGCCGTCGGTGTAGCTCAATTGCCACGCGACGCCGGTGTGGAAATGGACGGCGTACTGATACTCGACTGAGTTTCTTGGCGGCATAAAAAAGCGCTCACTGAGCGCTCATGCTGCTGACAAGGTCCTCGCCCTAACCGGCAGGGATTTTTTATAATGGGCCATCCTTAAACATCGCCCCCAAACCCAGTCTTCATTCGAATTCGTCTGCATCAACAAACTCATTCCCCTTGATCATCCCGATAAACTCTCCAATGCATCAAACCGCTTTAACCATTCCGGTGTGTATCAGCAAATCTTCGGCCAGATAGTGCTGCAGGCCACGCGCTGTACACTGACTCCACGCGCATCAACGTCAGCTCCCCCAAAAGAAACATCTGCACGTGACCTTATAGCAAGTGCACAGGCCTACATGGATCAACTGGACGCGTTATGGAGGAAGAGCGGATCAGCGATGGAAAAGCCCTTAGGGCCACCATCGAAGGCGCAACCCGAGAAGACGACTAAGCAAAGCACCAGCAACCCGGACAGCGGTTACATGGTTCTCAACCAAAAGCCCAAAGGCTTCTTCTGTCTTGATCACCGAACGGTGGATGGCAAGACCAACATCATCACCGATTCCACATTACCGGGCCGGTAACGAACGTAGAAAACGCAGTGTATTTATTGGTGTCCCCCTATCCGGCTCCGTTATTTCTGGAGAATTTCAAAAATCGTCTGAAGACTCCTGAAGCCAAAGTCGCTGCCGAAGGAATTATTTTTACTGAAGATCAGGTTACGCCGGAAACTGAATAACGAAGTCAGTGGTGAGATAGAACCACACCGTATGGGCTACCTGAGATCACAGGACCTTTCACGTCGGCAATATGAAAGGTGTTGGTCAATTCGATCAACAGACCTTCGTGAATACTTGTCGTAAATATACATTTGCCAAGCTCAATACACCGATCACGCCTGGCAGATAATACTTATTGATCAGGCGGGCAGGCTTTCAGCGACCTGAACTCCAGTGATGGCATCGGCCAGCTGGCGGAAGTCCTCGGCGCCCCTACTGTTAGGCGCCGTCAGACGTACGGGCCTGCCCTGCGAAAAGGCTTCCGCAATGCGGATGTCATTGCGGATGGCGGGCAATAAACGACCAGCGCCGAAGTGGTGGGCGAGTTCACTCATTACCTGACGGTGATGCCGGATGGTGGGGTTGGCCAGTGTTGGCAGAAAACCGGTCAGTGACAGTGCCGGATTGCGGCTGCTCTTAATGTCGTACAGAAGTTTTACCAATTGGCGTACACCCAGCATCGACAGCTGGTGCGGCACGAATGGCACGATCACCGAATCGGCGGCCACCAGAGCGTTGAGCAGCAAAGGGTCGAGAGACGGCGGTGTATCCATCACTATGGTGTCGAATAGCTCATCGGCTCCGCTGCTGATCAGAGTCTGAGGCAGAGGGAATTCAGCACGGCTGGCCTGACTGTGATCAAACGCCGGGTCGGCAGCACTGAGCCACAGACCGTTCACGGCGGTACGGCGAATGCTGGCGCTGAAATCGGCATCGGGTTGATGAAACAGATCATGAACAAAGGGGCTGATTGTGTGCAAGCCGACCCCGGCGGCACAGTGCGACTGAGGGTCCAGATCAACCAGCAACACTTTCTGGCCGCGTACCGCGAGTTCGCCGGCCAGATTCACCGCGACCGAGGTTTTGCCGGTACCGCCTTTGCGGTTACAGATGACAAGTCGTCGGGCCATGGTTCAGAACAGCTCAATGGACGGCCGATCGTCGCGGGAAGCCGGTGCTTTGCCGGTGACGATGGTCTGGTGCGTGTCGCTCTGCTCTTTCATGGTGTATTTGGATTTCAGTTGTTCGATCACATCGTGGAGGTCGAGCAGAGGGTGATCAACCTCACCGGCAACAGCGTCCGACAGCACGCGGAAGCGTTCTTCCAGCAGGCTCAGACCATGCTGTACCTGTTCGATCTGCTGACGAGAAACATCCTGAAACTGGGAGCTGCCCAGTATATCCAGAACAGCGGAGCGTACAAATCGCACCACAACTTCGGTATCGCCGGACAAACGGTCGAGCGTGGTGACGGCGGTTTCAAAATCGGCGGCGATCTCGAATACCGAATCGGTAATTTTACCCAACCAGTTCATCTCATCGGCGCTTTGTTCGCTGGATAGGGCCATAGTTTTCAGGTGATGATCTACGGTTTCTGATACCTGACGCACGCTCTGCTCAATGCGTCCGGCGGCTTCTTCAATCTGCATGGATAAACTGCGCACTTCATCGGCTACGACCGCAAAGCCGCGTCCGGCTTCTCCCGCCCGTGCAGCCTCAATGGCTGCGTTTAGTGCCAGCAAATTGGTTTGTTTGGTCACGTCACGGATAAGATTAATCAGCGGATTAAATCCTTCGACCTGACTGACCACGCCGCGGATAGCAGCCTCTTCTTTTTTGCGCTGCTCATCATGCCGCGTGCGGTAATAGGAAAGATCCTTCAGCAGCTGATGGCTGCGGTTAATAATATCGTGCGCACTGTCACTGATGGTCTCGGCTTCTTCTTTGCCGGTATTCAGCGAATTCAGCAGCTGTTGAGAGTTATCATTGATCGCCAGCAGCTGTTCCATGATATGAGCGGCAGCCTGCTCGGTGAGCTCGTTGGTTTTGCTTAAATGCGCATTAAACAGCGCAGCGACCGGACTGAAACTGATCATGACTTTGCGTAAATCGGCCAGCATCTGTCGGTCGGCATCTGACAGCACCATCACAGGTTCAGCCTCGTCAAAATTACTCTCTCGTGCCGGCGTGGCATCGCCGGTGACTTTGGCCACAAACCATTTCACCCACAGACGGTTAAAATGAATCAGCAAAAAAATGACAGCAGCAGTCGCCAGCGAACTGCCTAAATGGCTTTGCTCATACACATTATGAATAAAGGTTTTTATCGGATGAAAAGCCAAAATGAGCACCCCCAGCACGATAAGTGGCAGCAGACCATTGGCCAACAGCGCGTAGCGGTTGCGACGGATGCGTATTTCTTTCAGTTCACTCTGACGTTTCATGGAAGCCTCTCAAGGGGAGCCGGTCAGGCACCTGGTACGATCTGCCTGATGACTCTTACCAGATCAGCAGCCGGCACGGGTTTAACCAACCAGCCAGTCGCGCCCAGACGCTTGGCTTCGTCACGTTTTGACGACTCACTTTCCGTTGTCAGGGTCAGAATAGGCGTAAAGCGGAAGGCGGGCATGGCCCGTAACGCTAAGATGAGATCCATGCCGCCCATACGCGGCATGTTAATGTCCGTGATGATCAGATCCGGGCGCAGACCATTCAGACGATCCAGTGCTGCTATACCATCGTTGGCGGTTTCGACTTTGAAGCCGTTCATTTCCAGGCTGGCGCGTATGCTCATCAGCATGGTTGCAGAATCATCGACGAGAAAAATCATTTTGCTCATACATGGTCTTCCTGTTTAGACAAAGCAGGCTCAACCCAGTATCTCAATCCGGGGTCGTCTGGCCATTCAGTGACAGGCCGCTTTACGCACATCAACGACTGCAGTGCGGCCAGATGCAGGTGGCGGCAAAGTTTCAGATTAATGCGGCCTTCAGGGTGAGAGAGCAACCACTCCATCAGGGCATCTACCTCCTGTACACATACGTCATCACTGAGTGAAGCCTCTGTTTCACTGTAGATGATAGTCATCAAAGTATCTCCTTCAGGTTAAGGATCATCAGCACCGAGCCATCGCCGATCAGTGCCGCTCCCGAATAGGCCCTGAGGCCATTCAGCACCCCTGTCATCGGCTTCTGAATGATGTCGGCCGAGCCGCGGAAATTGTCGACAATAAGGCCGATTACATCGATGCCCACACGTACCACCAGAACGGCGCATTCATTGTCTTCATTCATGCGCTGGCTGGCGTCGATAGCGAGCAAATTATTGAGCGAACGCAGCGGCACAATCCGCTCACGCAGCACGGTGGTCTGGATGCTTTTAACAGTATGAATATCCGTCGCCGGTACGCGCACGGTTTCCAATACCTGATCCATCGGAATACCCAACAGCTGGTTATCGGATTCGACAATCATGACGCGGGTCACTGCGATCGACATCGGCAATGAAATACGGATACGCGTGCCTTTCCCGGCTTCACTGTCGAGCGCCATGCTGCCGTTGACTTTCTCGACGGCGCAGCGCACCGCATCCATACCAACCCCGCGACCAGACAAATCCGATACTTCACTGGCGGTGGAAAAACCAGGTATTAATACCAGATTAATGGCTTCGCGGTTGGTCAGCCGCTGGAAAGCGGCGTCATCAATCAGGCCTTTTTCCAGAGCTTTTTGTTTTATTACCTCAGGGTCGATGCCTTTACCATCGTCATGAATTTCAATTAACACACGGTCGGCTTCCTGCGAGGCCTTTATGGTCAATGTACCGGCCGCCGGTTTACCCGCTTTGCGCCGCACCTCCGGCGCTTCAATACCGTGGTCGAGACTATTGCGCAAAATATGAATCAGCGGCTCAGCCAGTGATTCAATGATGTTTTTATCGGCTTCCGTGTCTTCACCCTCAATCATGAGCTGCACGTTTTTATTCAGACGGCGTGAAATATCGCGAACCAAACGCGGGAAACGCATGGTGATAAATGAGAACGGCATCATGCGGATCTGCATGATGGAATCCTGCATTTCTTCGGCGATGCGGTTGATAACCGCAAACTGCTCTTTAATATCGCGACCAAGATCGCGCAGCCCGTGCTCTTCCTCGGCACGGCGGGCCAGATACGGCAATGCATTTTTCGCCACCACCATTTCGCCGATCAGATTCATCAGCCGGTCGATTTTTTCCTGATCGACTTTAACGCTGCGCGACGAACCGCTCTGAACCGAAGCGGTCAGGTTATCGTTCAGCTCGGCGGAGGTTTTCGCGGGTGTAATGTCCGCAGCCTTTTGTACATGCTGAACCACGGGCACAGTGTCATCAGCCATGGCATGGTCGTTTATTTCTTCATCATCGCTTTCTTCATCATCAGTATCGTCACCGGCATCATCACTGATCTGAGCGTTGTCTGCCGTACTGGCAACCGTTGCCGGAGTTGCTGTCGCTGACACTGTATTCTCCGGGCTGACGTCAGCAGCAACGGTCAGGACGTCTAATTCGGCGGCCAGAGCGGCCGGCTGAACTTGCAGCGCCTGTTCCATAGCGCTGTCGAGGCGGCGTAAATCATCGTCCTTCTGCATGGCGATAAGGGCATTGCGGATTACATTGACGGCCGAGGCTATCCGCCCGGCAGACCAGACGTCGCGGGTGTCTTTTTCGAGTAAACGTTTCTGCGTCGTCAGGATCTGCTGCAGGGCATCTTCGTCGTCACGCGCCAGCTCAAGCCGCAGATTGCGACTTGAGTCACTTTTGCTGGCAGCGGCTACCGGTGCAGCAGGCTCCGCAAAAGTCCACTGCGGCAGTTGCAACAGGTCGCGCAATTCCTGCAAACAACGTTGTTGGCGTACTGTGTCGCTGGCGTCAGTGGCAGCTTTCAGCCAGCGCAGGGCTGCGGCAACTTTTAAATCCGGATTGAGTAACTCCAGTGTCGCGTCGGTTAATGCCATCAGTTTGCTGCTATCGTTCTGTTCCGCTGCTTTACACAGATCGTCAGCGGTTTCCTCACTCACGGCCGAGGCCTGAATGTCGCCGCGCAATACCGGAAATAATTCCTCCGCCAACGGGGTTAATTCGATTTGCTCAGGCACATAGCGGAAATGTTCACGGATTTCCGTTTCACTCGCCTGTGTCAGCAACGAAAAACGGGTCTGACACTGAAATGGATCAAAGCCTTCCGCCGCTGCACCATCCCCCTGAAAGCTCAGGCTGCCAGCAACAAACCCCGGTAACTGCCGCACCGAATACAGTGGATCCTCACCCTGAAAAAAGCAGTCAGATGCTGGGGTATACACCAGGTGCAGCAGAGATTCATTGCCACTGCAGAACCAGGCGCGGATCAGTTCGCTTTCCGTAAATGACGCCGTAGTGCTGCTTTCAGCAGGCTCTTCCGGGCGATCGGTCTTTTTACGGGATTTACGCGCAGCGGGTTTTTTCTTCGGTTTATCACTGACAGACGCTGGCGGCTGAGCTGACAACGAAAAGCCTCGCAGTTGCCCGGCCAGCTGATGCGCCATGACGGTGTCAGACACGGGGTTGCCATCGGTGATTTCCAGCTGGTTGCAGAATTCACTGAGGTAATCCATGACCTCCAAAATAAGGTCGGTCAGCGTCTGTTCCCAGGGCGCTTCTACGTCACGCCGTTCGGCCATGATGTCTTCGGCAGCATGCAATACGTGGGTCATATCCGGGAAATCGAACAGGCCGGTGTTGCCTTTCAACGTATGAATCAAGCGGAACAGCTCGTTCAGTGTGTCGCGAGTGTTGGCGTTCTTTTCCAGCAGCAGCAGGCTTTCGCTGATCGACTGAATCAGATCCCGGCTTTCCGAGACGAATTGTTTCAGTAGTGGATTCATGCGCTTTCCTCTCCCATAAGAAGACGCACATACGTCATCAGCTGCAGGGGTTTGATCGGTTTCACCAGATACAGATTGGCCCCGGAATAAAAGGCCTGGTCGTGATCGAGATCGGCAGCTTCGGTGGACACCATGACGGCGGGTGACTGAGTGATATTTTCTTTGCGTAAATTCTGCAGAAATTCGTAGCCGTTCATTTTCGGCATGTTGATATCGACGATGAACAGATCAAACTGGCCGGACAATGCTTTTTCCAGCGCCTCTACACCATTGGTGGCTTCATCCACCTCATAGCCCGATGCCTCAAGAATGTTGCGGTGGTAAAGACGCACAGTGCTGGCATCATCAATGATTAAAATATTTTTCATTTCGCCTCCAGCGGTCTTTGATAGACGATCGCAGCCGGGAATTTCCGGACAGAATAAAGTGAAGAAATCCGGCCCATAGACTCGGTGTGGCCGAGACAGATGTAGCCGCCGACACGCAGTGCCTCGAACATGTATTCGGCGGCCAGTTTGCGGGATAAATCATCAAAATAAATCAGCAGGTTGCGGCAGAAGATCACGTCGATATCGCGCATACGGCGTACATCGGCGGACTCTGACAGATTCACCCGGGTAAACTCCACCGCGTCTCGGATGTCATTGACTACCTGATAGCCTTCGCGTACTTCGCGGAAATAACGGCGCTTCCACGCCAGGGGAACGCCACGCACTGACCGTTCGCTGTAAATTCCGCGGCGTGCGTTGTCGAGAATCTGGGTATCGATGTCGGAGGCGATGATTTCGACGTCCCAATCATTAATGCCACTCCATTCTTCGAGCAGATACATGGCGATTGAGTAAGGCTCTTCACCGGATGATGACGGAATGCACCAGATGCGGATGGGTTTATTGCGGTCGTGACGTTGCACTATGTCAGGTAATACCGAATCGACCAGACATCGGAACTGGTAATCCTCACGCATAAAATAGGTTTCGTTCACCGTCAGCAGGTTGGTCAGATGCTGCAGTTCTTCACCACTGGCCTGAAAGCGCAGCAGGGTAAAGTAGTGACGGAATGAATCGGAGTCGGTGGCGCGCATGCGTTCGTTCAGGCGCTTATCAACAAAATAACGTTTCGAGCTGTCGAATTTAATACCGGTCTTACGGTAGAAATATTCGGCAAACTTAGCGAAATCCTGTTCTGAAATGCTCTCTTCTGTCATCCGCATCAGCCTCCCTGAATTCTGCGGATAGCCAGATCGGCTGTGAACTGAATATAGGGCTCATCGCCGAAGCGCTGTTTCAGGTTGTTAAGTTCAGTCAGGGCTGCGGGGCTGCCGACTTCACCGAGCAGGTCGACCGCAGTGGCGCATACGTTCACGTGTTTGTCGTCGCGGATGACGTCAATCAGCCAGGTTTCGACCGCCGGGTGGCACAGTGATTCGAGAATATTCACCGAAAAAATCCGAACATCCGGATCGGGATCGTTGAGCAGATTCGCCATAATGGGTGCTACCGCCTCAGGTAAATGCTTCATGGCCTCTATGGCTTCGTTGCGCAGCGACACATCCTCGCTGCGCAGACAATGCACCAGCCCGGTAACGGCCGGCTGATCGCCGATCTGGGTGAGGCTGCTGAGGATCACTTGCCGTACTGATGTTTCTTGTTCGCATGCCAGTTGTTCCAGCAAACTGGTAGACGCATGCGGGCAACCGATAAGATCACGCGCAGCACAGCGCCGATCCTGCGCACTATCAGCAATCAGCAACGCGCGCAGCTGTGAGCAGTCTTTTGTTTTGGTGACGCTTTTGGTTATCGATGCTTTTTTGCGTTTCAGCAAAGCCATAATGTGTCTCCTTTGACCCCCTCAGTGGCCGGCCCATTGGATAATTTTCTGGGCAATGGCACTGGCCGGCAGAATGTGCGTGGCTCCCTGTCGGGCAATCAGCTCCGCAGGCATGCCAAACACGATGGCGCTTTCTTCACTTTCGGCAATAGTGGTGGCCCCGCGGTTGTGCAGTTCACTGAAAGCCACAGAACCATCGTTGCCCATTCCGGTAAGAATGATGCCCAACACGTTCGAAGGCTCGCAGCAGCGCAAAGCCGACTGTCCGAGCAATTCCACCGACGGATGCCAGAGAAATTCAGGATCTTCAGGACACGATAATCCCACCAACCGGTTCTGACGCACCGCCAGCGTCAGGTCGCCCCCACCCCGTCCGATGTAAATGTTGCCGCTTTCCAGCGGTGTCATTTTGTCGATTTCCGATACCGACATCGGACACAGATTGTTGAGCCGGCCGGACAAGGATTTGGTGAAGCTGGCAGGCATATGCTGGGCCACCAGAACTGGTGCCGGCAGGTCGGCCGGCAGCAATGGCAAAATATCTTCCAGAGTGCGTGGTCCACCGGTGGACACACCAATTAAGATCACTTTATCGCGCACCCCCACGGCGTGGCCTGCGTTGGTTGAGGCAGTGAATTTCCGTGGCCGTTCGCGTACGCTGACAGACTGCATCGCCAGACTGGCGGGTGCTGCGGCTTTTTTGCCTGGGCGTATTTTGGCCCGTACTGCGCCTTTCACTTTGGTCAGCAGATCACGGCGGATGGTATCGACCGACAACGAAATGCTGCCGTCGGGTTTGGCGACATAATCGATGGCGCCTAAATTAAGTGCTTCAAAGGTACTGAGTGCGCCACGGGTCGTAAGTGATGACACCATCACCACGGGCACCGGACGTTCGGCCATGATCAGCGACAGCGCTGACAGTCCATCCATTTCCGGCATGTTGATGTCAAGAGTGACCACATCGGGTTCGAACTCGCGGTTTTCACGCACCGCGTCCGCACCGTTGCGGGCGATACGTATGATGAAGCCACCATCTTCCTCAAATACCTGAGTCAGGTGGCGGCGCATCAGCGCCGAGTCATCAACAATCAGCAATTTCAGCATGTACATGCCCTCATGCTCCCCTCAGGCCTCTGCGGCGCCAGTGCTGCTGACCTGATCAATCAGGCGTTCCGGTCTTATCATCTGCAGCATGCGTTTGCTTTTGCTGAGGTTGGCCATGCCAGAAAAAAAATCGCCGTGTTCACCCGGAATTTTCGGCGATGGTTCAACGCAGTCAGGTGGTAGGCGCAACACTTCGCTGACCTGATCGACAATAAAACCGGTGCGCACGCCGTGAATAACAAAAACAATGATGCGGTGACGGTCGGTGCGTTCGGCGTAGGCAAGCCCCAGCTGGGTGCGCAGATCAACCACCGGCAGCACCATGCCCCGCAGATTAATAACGCCTTCAAGAAAGGCCGGTGCTTTAGGCACGTGAATCAATTCGTCGGGAATACGCACAATTTCCTGCACGCTGTTGATCGGTACGGCGTATTCTTCATCAGCCAGACGGAACACCACCACCTGGCTGTCGTCATCAGCATCGTCGTCGGTAGCGAATACTGTGTTGTCGTCCTGCATGATGTCCTCCTCCACCATCGCCAGAGATTCTTTAATCCGTTCGGATGAAAATATGCGCGCCGTGTCCAGCACAGACACCAGCCGCTTGCCATCATTCAGACGGCAAATGCCGGTAATTTCCGACAGCGTGGCATCGCGGGTCATGACCGGCACCATTGGCTCGACGCTGCGGTTGGGCACGCGCAGGACTTCGTTGACCGAGTCGACCACCACGCCCATGGGTTTACCTTCGGAAGCCAGAACGATGACGCGGCTTTTTTCGTCAGGGGATTTTTTTCGCAGTTCAAACAGAGTGCGGATGTCGATGAGCGGCAGTACCTGTTCGCGTAAATTCATCAGTCCCAGCATGTGAGCAGCGGCACGCGGCACGGCGGTAATCCTTTCCGGCATCTGCACAATTTCTTTTACATCCGCGATGGGAATGGCGTATTCCTGCTCATCGGTAACAAAGCTGACGAGTTGGGTTTCTTCGGAATTGTCGTCGTCTTCATCGTCGTAATCGTCGTCAAGAAACGCTTCGTTGAGCAGACTGTCCGCACCGGATAAATCGCTGGCAACAAACTCGTGATTCATGATGGCCTGACAGTCGAGCACCATGATCATGGTGTTTTTACCGGACTGACGGATCACGCCTTTGAGTAAGCCGATGTCGACGGATTTACCAAGGCGTGCGGTAGTTTCCAGCTCCTGTCCGTCGATCTCGATAACGCTTGATACCCGGTCGACCAGAAATCCCATGGGCTGGCCAATATCAATCACTACGGCACGGCTGGCATCAGACACTTCAGCAGCATCGAGTCCGAAAATATGGCGCAGAGATACGATCGGCAGAATACGGCCACGTAAATTAGCAAGCCCGGTCATGGCCGGGGGTGATAACGGCACGCGCACTGTTTCCGGCACACGGATAATTTCCTGCACCGGGTTCATGTCCACGGCAAAGGTCTCGCCGCCAACCACAAAGGTAACAAACTGATCCAGCTCGTCACTCAGGCCGGATTCGTCGGCGTCAGAAAAGTCTTCAGCAGCGCTCATACGGCCTCCTTACATGCTTTGCAGCTCGTCGGCCAGAGAGGCAATTTCTTCAATCGCTTGTGCCAGCTCGTCAGCACCGCGCGATTGCTGCTCGGCAGCGGTGGCGGCTTCACTGGCGGATTTTTCCGATTCCTGAGCGGCTGAGGCGATATTTTCGGAACCTTTTTTCACCTGCAGAATGGCGGTGGATATTTCGCGTGAGGCGCTCAGAATATCGGTGGCACCACCTTCCACATCCAGAATATCGGTTTCGATACGGTTGAGGTTGGAGGTCGAGGCTCTGGCTTTTTCGGATTCTTCGATGGCGGTGCGGACAATGTCATCGAGATCGTTGCTGACCTGCAGAATCTGGTCCTGAACCGCTTTCACCAGATCTTTTATCTGTTCGGCATTTTCGGCGGAATCGCGCGCCAGATTGCGGATGTCGGTGGCAACCACCACAAAGCCTTTACCAAATTCACCGGCGCGGGCGGCTTCGATGGAGCCATTCACCGCCAGCATGTTGGTCTGGATAGATACCATGGTGATGGCTTCGACGATTTTATCAATGCGGCGCGACACCATTTCCAGATCACGCACCTGACGAATACTCAGCAGGGTCGATTCTACCGATGCGCCGATACCGTGAATCAGCTTATCGATGGCGGCTTTATTTACGGCCAGTGATTCCTTAACCGAACCGATATGCTCGATGGTACTGGTGGCGCGCTCCTGGGCAATTTCCAACCCGCGTTCAATCTGGCTGATGGCAGCTGACGACTCTTCTGTGGCGGCGGCGGCGGTCTGCGCGCCCAGCCTGATCTGCTCAATGGCGGTCATAATCTGGGTGGCGGCGCGGTTTATTTCCTGCACGGCCGAGGATAATTCTTCGGCGCTGGACGCCACTTCTTCAGCACTTTTGGTAACGTCGGTGGTATTGCGCAGGTCTTCGGCCAGATCGTTCAGATCTTGGGCTGTACGTTCACACTCGGCCAGCGCCTGAGATTGCTCGCCGACGGTTTTGGCGGATTCCTCGGCAGCGGCGGATTGCTCTTCGGCGGCAGAGGCAATGTCTTCCATTCCTTTCAATGCCTGACGGCCGGCAATGCTGGACTGTGATGCCCCTGCAGCAATTTCACCGGCAGCCTCCATCAGTGTGGTCACTAAGCGGGCAATACCGTTCAGCTGCTCAGTAACTTCATCGCTTTTATCGGCTTGCGATTGCACGTTGTCGGCCGATGTTTTAATCCCCTCGGCGATAACCTTCACTTCCTGCTGAATCTGTTTCACCAGCGACTGGATCTGGTTGGCACTCTGTTCTGAGGTTTCTGCCAGTGTGCGTACTTCGTCAGCGACGACAGCAAACCCTTTCCCGTGCTTACCAGCGCGGGCGGCTTCGATGGCGGCATTGAGCGCCAACAGGTTGGTCTGGTCGGCAATGCGCACCACGGCTTTGACAATATCGCCGATATTCGCGGCCTGCTTTTCCAGTTCCGATACCATATCGACGGATGACGACTGACGTTTGGCGGCGTCGCGTACATTGGCGACCAGACTGCCGATGTCGCGGGCGGTTGTGAAGACTATGCCAGACAGCTCCTCGCAGCGACGGCGCGAGCTGTCAGCGTTGGTCAACTGGCGGTTAATGGCACTGTTGACCTGACTGAACGCTGCCAGACATTCCTGAGTGGCGCTACTCGTTTCTTCCGCGGTGACCGCAATCTGGTCGGAGGCGCTCTTCAGCTGTTCGCTGGCGGCTGCGGCTTCGGCAATGCCCGCTGACAGCTGCCCGGTGGCCGCGGCAATACGCTCAGAGACCTGTTGCTGTTTGGCCAGTGTACGCGCGCGGCGTCGCTGCACTTCAGCTTCCTGAGCCACCTGAGGTGGAGCGACGAATTCGGATTTGCGGGCCGGTGCAGCAGACTGAGGTTTTTTTACGAGTGCCATAACAAGTGTCCTGCGGTTATTCTGCGGAAAAGAATGCGGGTATTTGTTGAAGCATCGGGCAGAAAGAAAGGCGCAGGGTCTGTTGACCAGAACACGTAAAATACGGATTAACCGCTTTTAATCGCTCTCCGTCCGGCTTGTTGACTAAACATAGATGAAGGCGAATAGCTGTCAAACGTGAGAAATTATACTGATTGTCAGGGTTATTTTTTGCGCGGGTGCGATCGGCTGTTTTGGTCGTATAGTCAGTTCGACGGTCTGTTTTTTATTCTTTTCTCGTCTGATTGATGCGTTATTTCAACCGTATTTATAACACTAAGAAATAAGCATTGAGCGTAGTGTTATTGTGTTGGTTGGTTTTCACAAATTGTAAAAAAGCGGAGCTATGACTCCGCTATTGCTGAGCGCTTTTTTCATGGCTGCTGACACAGCCTGCTAGATCAGCCCCATCTCGGTCAGCAACTGGTCATAGCCTTCGCGGTAATTGCTGAATTTAAAATCGTAGCCCAGCTCACGCAGGCGTTTATTGGAACAGCGACGGTTTGCCCGGCGTGAGGCTTCCGGCACATCGTGATCCGGTTCCACATCACCGATACGGTCTTTCATCCACTCCAGCACATCGAACAGCGTGGCCGGCTCGTCATCGGTGGCCAGATAAATGTCGTCCAGCGGTTTATCCGCCAGAGCGCGCTCAATCAGCCATTGCAAAACCCCCAGACAATCATCGCGGTGAATGCGGTTGGTCCACACCGGCGGCTCCGGATCACAGTGGCTGCCCTGCCGCGCCTGCTCAATCATACGGGTACGTCCGGGGCCATAAATACCGGTAAAACGCACCACCGTACCGGGCAGTTTATCGTTCAGCAGCGCCTGTTCCGCGGCCAGCATTTCTTTACCGGCAAAGCTTGTGGGTTTGGTTTCGGTGGTTTCGTCGACCCACTCACCCTGCATCTGGTGGTAGACGCTGGAACTGGAGACAAAGAACGCGCGTTTAAGCTTCTGGCCTTTCAGTGCCCGCAGCACATTACGCAATCCTTTGTAGTAATAATCGTGATAGCCCTCTTTTGAGAACACCGGCGACGCCACGCTGTAGACCAGGATATCCAGATCTTCAGGTAATGACTGCAGCGTTTCGGCATCCGCCACATCGGCCTGAATCAGGCCAATACCTTCACCGATTGGTTTATCGGAGCGGCGGACTCCCCACACCTGATGCCCGCCAGCCTGAAGCTGCTGCGCCAGATTACCGCCAATATCTCCTGCCCCCACAATCAGAATCCGAGCCATGTAATTCTCCTCTTGCGCTCAGTCTGGAGCAGCCCAGCAGGCCGCATATTCATTATTATTTTAGCCAACGGACAGCATCCAGCCCCCACGGGCTTTATTCACCCGGATTTAATAGGTAAGCTAAATTAAAATTCCGGCACCCATACAAGGTAACAATTAAGGAACCCTTATGACGCTGACCGAACTCAAATACATCGTGACTCTTGCTCAGGAACGTCATTTTGGCCGGGCAGCGGAAAAGTGCTTTGTCAGTCAGCCGACGCTGAGCGTAGCGATAAAAAAACTGGAAAGCGAGTTAGACGTTGCGATATTTGAACGCAGCAAAAGCTCGGTCACGGTTACGCCGCTGGGTGAGCGTATCGTGACTCAGGCACAACGGGTACTGGAAGAGGCGCGCACCATCCGCGAACTGGCCAGTGCCGGTAAAGACCAGCTCAGTACCCCGCTGAAGCTCGGCGCGATTTTCACCATTGGCCCCTACCTGTTTCCCCATCTGGTACCGCAGATTCACCAGCAGGCACCAACCATGCCGCTGTATCTGGAAGAGAATTACACCGGTGTACTGCGCCGTCAGCTGCGTGACGGTGAACTGGATGCCATCATCGTCGCCCTGCCCTTTACCGAAGCTGATGTACTGACCCGGCCACTGTACGACGAGAACTTTGTCGTCGTTCTGCCAAAGAACCACCCGTGGTGTAAACAGCAAAGCATTGAGGCCGAACAACTGGCCGATGAAGATCTGCTGATGCTGGGTGAAGGCCACTGCTTCCGTGATCAGGTGTTCGAACACTGTCCGGCACTGTCGCGTAAACATCACACCCGGCTCGGCAGTGTGCTCGAAGGCAGTTCACTGGAAACCCTGAAGCACATGGTCGCCACCGGACTGGGCATTACCGTGTTGCCGGAATCCGCCGTCAGCAACCTCGACCAGAATCTGGTCACCACCCGCCCATTCAAAACCCCGGCGCCCTTCCGCACCGTGGCGCTGGCCTGGCGCGCCAGTTTCCCGCGCGGTCAGGCGATTGACCTGTTGCTGAGCACTGCCCGTCAGTGCCGTCTGGAACCCTGAGGGCTGGTAACGCGTGGCAAAACTCAGCCAGATCACCGAGCTGAAAGGCGTCGGCCCGAAACTGGCCGAACAGCTGCACAAGCTACAGATCCGCAGTCTGGCGGATCTGTTTTTCCACCTGCCTTTCCGTTACGAAGACCGCAGCCAGATCACCCCCATCGGAGCGCTGCAACCGATGCGTCCGGCGGTGATTCAGGGCGAAGTGCGCGGTGCTACCGTGTTGTTTGGCAAGCGCCGCAGCCTGCTGGTCAAGCTGCAGGATCACAGCGGTGTCATCAGCCTGCGTTTCTACCACTTCAGCGCCGCCCAGAAAAACCAGTTCAGCACCGGCACCACGATCCGCTGCTATGGCGAGCCGCGTCGCGGTGCCAGCGGACTGGAGCTTTATCATCCGGAATACACGCGGCTGGAAGAAGGCCTCGATGTGGCGCTGGAACCGAGCCTGACGCCGGTGTACCCGGCCACCGATGGCATCAGCCAGCAGCGCCTGCGTTTACTGCATGAGCAGGCGCTGGAGTTGCTTCAGGCCGACCAGGTCGATCTGACCGATCTGTTGCCCGCCAGCTGGCTGCAGCAATGGCGTCTGCCAACGCTGAAAGATGCCCTGCTGTTTTTGCACATGCCTCCGCGGGAAACCAATCTGGCGTTACTGGAAAGCGGCCAGCACCCGGCGCAGAAGCGCCTGATTCTGGAAGAACTTCTCGCCCACCAGCTGTCTCTGCATAAATTACGGGCGCAGGTTCAGGCCGACGAAGCTCCCGCCATTCACAGCGATAAATCCCTGCAGCAGGCACTGCTGCAGCAGCTGCCGTTTACGCCGACCGGCGCCCAGCAACGGGTGGTGAGTGAAATCGAACAGGATCTGACCCAGCCTTACCCTATGCTGCGTCTGGTGCAGGGCGATGTCGGTTCAGGCAAAACCCTGGTTGCTGCCCTCGCGGCCTGCGATCTGCTGCAGGCCGGATTTCAGGTAGCGCTCATGGCACCCACCGAAATTCTCGCCGAGCAGCACCTCAACAACCTGTCCGGCTGGTTTGAACCACTGGGCATAAAGCTTGGCTGGCTGGCCGGCAAGGTCAAAGGCAAGGCGCGTGAACGCTCGCTGGCCGACATTGCGGATGGCACTGCGCAACTGGTGGTCGGCACCCACGCGCTGTTTCAGGACGATGTGCACTTCGCCCGGCTGGGGCTGATTATTATCGACGAGCAGCACCGCTTTGGCGTGCATCAGCGCCTGTCATTGCGCGAAAAAGGCGTGGCGCAGACGTTATCGCCACACCAGCTGATCATGACCGCGACGCCCATTCCGCGCACACTGGCGATGAGTGCTTATGCCGATCTGGATACCTCCGTCATCGACGAGCTGCCGCCCGGCCGCAGCCCGATTACCACCGTCGCCATCAGCGAGCAGCGCCGCCCGGAAGTCATTGAACGGGTCAATCGTGCCTGTGCAGAAGGCGCGCAGGCCTATTGGGTCTGCACTCTGATTGAAGAGAGTGAGGCCTTGCAGTGTCAGGCGGCGGAGAACACCGCACAGGAACTGGCCGAAGCTCTGCCGCATCTGCGCATCGGTCTGGTGCACGGGCGCATGAAAGCCGCCGCAAAAGCCGACATCATGGCGCGCTTTAAAGCCCACGAACTGGATCTTCTGGTGGCCACCACGGTGATTGAAGTCGGCGTCGATGTGCCCAACGCCAGCCTGATGATTATCGAAAACCCTGAACGTCTGGGTCTGGCGCAGCTGCATCAGTTGCGCGGCCGGGTCGGGCGGGGCAGCGCCAAGAGTCACTGCGTGCTGCTGTACAAGGCACCTTTATCCTTTACCAGCAAACAGCGCCTGCAGGTCATACGTGACAGCCAGGATGGCTTCTACATTGCCGAACAGGATCTGCAGATCCGTGGCCCCGGCGAGCTGCTCGGCACCCGCCAGACCGGTTTGCAGATGCTGCGTGTCGCCGATCTGCAGCGCGATGGCGATCTGCTGCCCCAGGTACGTGATATGGCCCAGCAGCTGTGGACGCTGCATCCGCACACGGTAGAGCCTCTGATTCAGCGCTGGCTGGGCGACGCCGAACGTTTCGCCAACGTCTGATGCCTCTGAGCTCCACCGCGGGCCAGAATCATGACACCAATCACACACTCTGCCCCAGCAGATGCAGCAGGCTGGTCTATAGTTATCTCCACCCCTAAACGATCAGCAAACGGAATTCAGTATGGCCATCCCTGCCACCGTAATGAAAGTACTGGACGACTGGCACATTGATTACAGCCTGACCGACGACGAGGAGCTGTTCCACCTTATGCAAAGCAATCCACCGGCCTCCTACTCTGCCAAAGTTGCCAACGTCGTTTTCCTCAAGGACGACCTGGGCAAAGTGCAGGTTGTGATCCCCGGCAACCGCATGCTCGACCTGAACCAGCTTGCCCATCAGCTCGGCCGGCAATTTACCGCGCTGTCCGCCACCGAGCTGGAACGCCTGAAAAAACAGCACGGTCTGGATGAATTCCCGGCCCTGCCGCAGGTGACCAAACTGGAAAGTCTGGTCGACGACGCCTTGCTGCAGCAAAGTGAGCTGTTCATCGTCTCCGGTGCCGGACACGAGTGGCTGAAAGTGCCGATGGAACAATTCCGCAGCCTGACCACCAGCTCACGCATCGGCAGCTATACCGCACCGCTGATGACCGATATTCACTACAACGATCCGCAACAGGATCTGGAAGATGTACACGCGGCCATCCGCCAGTTCACCCCCCTGCGCATTCGTCAGCGTCTGGCAGAAACCCTCGATCTGCCACCGCTGCCGGAAACCGCACGGCGTATTATTGAACTGCGCGTCGATCAGAATGCCGACACTCTGTCACTGGCACAGGCGGTCGAGCTTGATCCGGGCATGTCTGCACAGGTCGTCAGCTGGGCCCGTTCGCCTTATTACGGCATCCGCGGCGAGATCAAAACCGTAGAAGAAGCGGTCATCCGCGTACTGGGGTTTGATCTGGTGATCAACCTTGCCCTGGGTCTGGCTCTGGGCCGCACGCTGTCGGTGCCGAAAGAAGGCCCGCACGGCTATGCCCCGTTCTGGCAACAGGCGGTCGTGACGGCGGCACTGTGCGGAGAACTGACCAAGCTGATGCCCGCCCGTCATCGTCCGAGTCAGGGGCTGGCGTATTTGTGCGGCCTGCTGCATAACTTTGGCTTCCTGATTCTGGGTCATGTTTTTCCGCCACAATTCTCGCTGGTAAACCGCCACATTGAAGCCAACCCGCACATCAACCGCTTTTATGTTGAGCGTCACCTGCTGGGTCTGACCCGGGAACAGCTTTCTGCCTGTCTGCTGCAACAATGGCGTATGCCGGAAGAACTGGTGATGGCGCTGCGCCAGCAGCACAACCCTTATTACGAAGGCGAGCATGCCGATTATGCACGGCTGCTGTATGTCGCGACCCGCAGCCTGCGCCGTCACGGCTTTGGTGATGGCCCCTTCGAGCAACCGGAAGATTTTCTGCTCGACACCCTGCACTTACGCGCCGAAAGCGTGGATGAGGTTACGGCCAACCTGCTGGGCCGCATGGATGATCTGAGTGAACTGGTGCAGCTGCTGAATCATTAACCCGTATTCTGTCGCTGATAAAAAAAGCCGCCATCGCGGCTTTTTTACAGCAACAGACGTTATCCCGCCTGATGGCTCAGGCTTTTCTTCACCCCCGCCAGCCATTGCTGCAACACCGGTTCACGGTAGGCCTGAACCAGACGCTGAAGCTCATCGTTCGGCGTGGTGCGGTGAACGTACAGCAAGAACTCTGTCACATCCCGCTGCAGTCCGGCCTGCCAGTTTTGCGGTGGCTGCCAGTCACGCAATACCGCCTGCAATTGCGGATAAACGCTGCTGCGGGTAACGCTGAGCAAGGCCGAAAACTGCATGGCTTCATCCAGCTGCTGTATCAGGGCTACGCGTGCGGCGGCTGGCGGCTGCTGCCGCAGACGGCTGATGTAATCCTGATAACTGCGGTTATCCTGATCAGCAATCGCGCTCAGCTCTTTGCTGCGTGCATTCTGCAGACGGCGGCTGTTCAGCGTGCTCCTTAACTGTTCGCGTTGCTGATCATTCAGCGCCGCCAGCGCACCGGCCAGCGTAGTCTGCAGAGCGTCTGGTGCCCACTGCGTGGCCAGACGATCAACCACATCGTACTGAAATCCCAGCGGTGCCTGAGTTTCGTTCAGCACCTGCTGCGCAAGATTGCGTGCCTGTTCACTCAGCCCTTCCAGACCCGATGCGGCAATGATGTCTTCGGTCTGTTGTCTGGCCTGTTCAGCCGCCAGCATGTCCGCCTGCGGCTGAGAACCGGACTCAGCACTTCCGGTCTGCTGGCCGTGTGCAGATAAAGGAGTTTCGGGTACGGAGTTTTCGATGGCGGCAACCGGCCAGGCCGCTAAGCCCGCCAGCAGCCCTATCAGTACAGAGCGCTGCATATTCAATTCTGTTCTCCCGCGTTGGGGTTGTTGTAGATATCCTGATCGAGCGCACCTTCACTGCGCGCTACCACGACGGAAACCATCGCATCACCGGTGACGTTTACAGCGGTTCGCATCATATCGAGAATGCGGTCCACACCAATAATCAGCGCAATGCCTTCGACCGGTAATTGTACCTGTTCAAGCACCAGCGCCAGCGTTATCAGTCCGACACCGGGCACACCCGCCGTGCCGATGGAGGCCAGCATAGCGGTCAGCACCACCAGTAAATACTGACTCAGACTCAGATCAATGCCATAGGCCTGAGCAATAAAGGCCGTTGCCACCCCCTGCATGATCGCCGTGCCATCCATATTAATGGTCGCTCCCAGCGGTACCGAAAAAGCCGCCACGCGGTTTTTAACACCAAGACGCTGTTCAACGGCACGCAGCGTCACCGGAACCGTAGCCGTACTGGAGGCGGTACTGAAGGCAAACAACTGCACATTGCGCATTTTGCGTAAAAAGACCGCCGGTGAAAGGCCGGATAAACCGTTCAGCAACAGAGGGTATACAACAAAACCATGCACCAGCAGGGCGACAACAACGGTCAGCATATACAGCGCCAGATCACCGATTTTACCGATGCCTTGCTCGGCAAACAGGGTGAACAGCAAACAGAACACACCGTAGGGCGCGAAGCTCATCAGCATTGTAACCAGCTTCATCAGCACTTCGTTCCAGTCATTAAAATGAGCACCGATACGCTCACCGTATTCCCCGGCCCGGCCAATGGCCACACCGATCAGCAGGGCAAAGACAATCACCTGCAGCATCATGCCTTCGGCCATGGCCTGCACCGGATTGCTGGGGAAAATATTGGCCAACACATCAATCAGCGCCATCGGCGGCGGCGGCACATAAGCGCCACCGGTACTTTTATCGATGCCGATCCCCGGTTGCCACCAGTTCGCCAGCAGCAACGCCAGTGAGATCGCCAGACCGGTCGTCGCCAGATACAGAATAATGGTTTTAAGACTCAGACGACCAAGGGCTCCCTGATCACGCAGATGGCAGACACCGCAAACCAGCGATACAAACACCAGCGGCACCACCAGCACTTTCAGGCTGGCGATAAAAATTTTGCCCCCCAGCAGAAACACACCCTGGATCAGCAGATCATCGAGAAAATACCGGAAATATTCCTGCCATAACGGGTCGTTAAACACATCAGGAATCAGCAACAGGCGCTGGGTAAGACTGCCAAGCAGAATGGCAGCAATCATGGCTATCAGAATCTGACGGGTCAGGCTCATACGGATATCCTATCGGCCAGGCCGCCGCAGAGCGACGGTAAAAACAAAACCGCGGACAATGCCGCGGTTTCTTATTGTGTTATTTTTTTCTCGGTTTCAGGTATTTGCTCACACCCTGGAACCACATCACCAGTGACAGATCACCGGCAATTTTAATGTCCTTATCCTGAATGCCTTTCATAAAGGCGTTCTTGTCTTTCGACGTCAGAATACGCAGACCGGTATCAGCGTTTTTGAAGCTGATGGTAAAGGCCGGACTGTTATGCGCCTTACGCTTGCTGCTCACGCTGTTGTCGGCAATGACATAGTGACGGACGATACCGCCATCTTCGGTCTGCAACTGAAACGCAAAATTTTTGCCATCCAGTTGTTTGCGGAAATCAGGGTTTTTGCGCGCAGCTTTCTTCATCAGCAGGCCCAGAGCCCACAGCAGCAGTTGGAACTTGATCATGACACATCCTCGGGAGGGTAGAGAAAAAAGTGTCTCTCAGGATTCCGCTTGTTCGGTGATGTCGCCTGCATCCTGAAAGAGGCGCGATTGTGCCAGAGCAGGCATGCATTGCAAAAGACCTTCTTTGCCTAAACGGCGCATATGCTGACGATTGCGCTCAGGAATCCGTTCCGGCCGGCTGACACTGGCCAGCGCCTGCTCAATATCGGCCTCGCGGATGATATGCAGCATCGGATACGGCGAACGGTTGGTGAAGTGGCTCATATCGTCTTCATCTTCACCCTCAAACAGATAATGCGGATGAAAACTCGCCAGTTGCAGCACGCCTTCGTAACCCATCTGGGCCAGCAGGTTGTCGCAGATCAGCAGCCAGTTCCAGTACAGGTCAAAGTCGTCAAAGCAGGAAGGAACGACAAATAATGCGGTGGGTAATTGCGCCGGATCAGCCTCAGCAACCTCGCGCAGCAGTTCCATAAACCGCAGCGTAGCCTGCTCCGGGTCAGAGCTGTCACAGACATCGATACGCAGGGAATCAAAAACAGGAGCGGCAAAGGGGCAAAGCCCCTCGCCGATAACCAGCTGCTTAACCCATTCCCGGGTCAGCTGCTTTGCGGTACTTATTGCACAGCCTCTTTCAGACCTTTACCAGGCTTGAATGCAGGTACTTTGGCCGCGGCGATGGTGATCAGAGCACCGGTCTGAGGGTTTTTACCCTGACGCTCTGCGCGCTGACGCACTTCAAAGGTACCGAAACCGATCAGGCTGACAGAGTCGCCTTCACTCAACGCTTTAGCAATCTGATCGGTGATCGCGGTGATCACTTCGGCTGCTTTTTCTTTGCTCAGATCTGCTTTTTCAGCGATGGCCGCAGCCAGTTCTGGTTTACGCATGGATAATTATCCTTATTGGGCTGTAGTGGTCCCCGATTCCCCGGGGGTGACGTTATCCCCTGCGGACGGCAGGGGAGCGTGAAGTAACGAGAGGTCAGGGCAGTATGGCCGGCAGCTCTTTGTTGAGTGCTACTTTATTCATAACCCTGGCTCCGGTCAAAGCATAGCCGAGCAATTCGCCGTTTTCGTTGCGGAACTCAGCCTGAACATCCGCGCCGTCAGACTCGGTTTGCCACATGCCGGATACCCCAATGGCCGGCGGGGAAACCACCACAGGCACGACCGGTGTTTTGACGGTAACCGGCATCACACCATAGCTCACATCCGTTGCGTCACCGCTCAGCGTTCGGGCCAGGGCACGGGCGGAAGCCATGAGCGGCAGGACATACAGCAGTACGCGTCCGCCGACCTCGGCACAATCGCCCAGAGCGTAAATATCCGGCTCGCTGGTCTGCAGCTGGCGGTTAACCACAATACCGTGATTCACCTGCAGGCCGGCTTTAATAGCCAGATCAAGACGGGGACGCAAACCGATAGCGGATACCACAACGTCGGTTTTTAAGGTTTCACCGTTGCTAAGGGTCGCACTCAGTTCATCGCCATCGTGCACGATACGGCTGACCAGCGGGCCCAGATGAAAACGCACACCCAATCCTTCCAGACCCTGCTGTACCGCATTGGCCGCTTCGGGCGGCAGCAGCGACGGCAGCAACTGATCACAGGGGGCAACCACATCGATATCAAAACCGCCATTGGCCATGTCATTGGCGTATTCACAGCCAATCAGGCCGGCACCCATGATCAGCACTCGCTTTTTGCCATCCGCAGCCGCGCGGAAGCGGGCGTAATCGTCAAGATCGTTGATGGAATAAATACGGTCCCCGGCATCACCTTCTACCCGGGGACGGATCACTTCTGCGCCCCAGGCCAGCACCAGCTTGCTGTACTGAACCGGTTCTTCGCCGATAAACACCTTGTGCGCCGCCGCATCGATATGGGTTACGCGGGTGTTGGTACGGATAACAATGTTCAGCTGCTCAGCCATTGCCGCGGCACTGGCCATCGCTAATTCATCGGCGCTTTTATTTTTGCCAAAACCGGTGGATAGCATCGGTTTGGAGTAATTACGGCCATCATCGGCAGTAATCATCAGAATGTTCTGTTGCGGCGCCAGCTTACGCAGCTCTTTGACCAGGTTGTAACCAGCCAGACCGGTTCCGATGACCACAATCGGGGCAGAATTCTCGTTCATAGACTTTTATCCGGAGGGAAGCGGGTGAGATAAGGGCGGGAAGTACCGATGCACTTCCCGGCTATTGAGCGGCGGTAATCAGATTTCTACCATCTCAAAATCTTCTTTGCCCACACCGCAATCAGGACAAATAAAATCCGCCGGGACATCTTCCCAGCGAGTGCCAGGAGCAAGACCCTCTTCCGGAGCACCCAGTTCTTCATCATAAATCCAGCCGCAAACAACGCATTGCCACTTTTTCATACTGTTACCTTAAGAGATACCGATTATTTGAAAGGCGCTAAAACTACTCAGCCGCAAAGGGAAAATCAACGGTCAATTCCGGGCATTTGCCAGCCGCAATTGGCCAGCCAGGCCCGCCCGGACTTGCCTGACGAGTCAATTTAGCGCATCCTGCGCGCCTGAAATAATCTCCGGTTTTCCGGATTTCTGCGTCTCCACCGAGCCCGTTCATGAAGGCATTGTCCTCCCTGCATACGCCGGCGATACCGTCCCTGGCATCCGTGCTGCACCCGTCTGCCCCCCGCTGGTCTAACCGGAACCAACGTCGTGCGTTTTCTCTGTCGCCGCAGTGGCGCGACTGGCTGCTGAACGAACAATCACTCACCGCCCGCCTCAGCGCCCTGCGTCCCAACACCTTTAATGTTCAGGTTCTGGCACAGTATTACGGTGAACCCACCCCGACAGAACGTCAGGCATTGCAATTGTATGGAAGTCAGCGTTTGTGGATCAGGGAAGTGATTCTGCGTCTTGGCGATGTACCTCTGGTGTACGCCCGTACCGCCATTCCGTTAACGACCCTGTGCGGTGATGAGTGCCGCCTGCAACATCTGGGCGCGCGATCACTGGGCAGCTATTTATTCCGCCAGCCGTCGCTGCGCCGTACCCCTTTACAGGTCAGCCACTGCAAAGCCAATGCACTGGGGTTAGAATGGTCGCGGCGTTCGGTGTTTACCCTGCGCGGTAAACCGCTCATGGTGTCGGAAGCCTTCTCCCGGCGCCTGACCGAATTTCTCTGAAGGGCAGAACGGCCCACGGCAACAAGAAGAAGAACTGTTATGTCCGCATTATCCCAACTGCTCGATCGTTACTGGCCGTCCCGCTGGGCACGCTGGCAGGACTGGATTGCCATCACTCGCCTCGACCGCCCGATTGGCTCGTATCTGTTGCTCGGACCAACCCTGTGGGCATTATGGATTGCCGGTTCCGGTCAGCCTGATCTGCACCTGCTGCTGATTTTTATTGCGGGAGTGTTTCTGATGCGCTCCGCGGGCTGCATTATCAATGACTTTGCCGACCGCAACGTAGATGGCTATGTAACGCGCACCGCTGACCGGCCGCTCGCCACCGGCCGCATGACCAGCAAACAGGCGCTGACCGGGTTTGCTCTGCTGGTGCTGCTGGCTTTCCTGCTGGTGCTGCTGACCAATCATTTTACGGTCATGTTGTCATTTGCCGCTCTCAGCCTGGCGTCTCTGTATCCTTTTATGAAGCGCTACACCCACCTGCCGCAGGTGTTTCTCGGTGCCGCTTATTCCTGCGCCATTCCGATGGCCTTCGCCGCGCAAAGCAACGAGATTCCGGCGGTTGCCTGGCTGCTGTATATCGCCAACCTGTGCTGGACCGTGGCCTACGACACCATCTACGCCATGGTTGACCGGGATGATGACCTGAAAGTGGGGATCAAATCCACGGCGGTACTGTTTGCCGAACTGGATCTGGCGATGATCGGTTTGCTGCAGGGTATTACCCTGTTTTGCCTGCTCGCGGCGGGCAGCCAACTGGCACTGAGCTGGCCGTTTTATGCCGGGCTTCTGTGTGGCGCAGTATTTTTTGCCTCGCAACTGTGGCAGATCCGTTCACGCGACCGCGAGGTCTGTTTTACCGCATTTCGCCAGAGTTACTGGTTTGGTCTGATCATATGGGCCGGTCTGGCCGGACATTATCTGCTGCATCCGGCTTAATTCTTCCGAATCAGACAGAACAGGCCTTGAGCTTTTTGCGAAAAGTTCCCCTATCTCAGCAACTGTCACATCCCTGTAACATTACATCAGTGTAATACCAGCGCAATATGGGATTGTGACACTTGCGTGACGACAACTATGACTAAAGCAGGCAAGACGGTATTAATCGTCGATGATGAAGCGCCAATCCGCGAGATGATCGCGGTCGCCCTGGAAATGGCAGGCTATGAGTGTATGGAAGCCGCCAGCGTTCAGGAGGCCCACGCTCATATCGTCGATAATAAACCCGATATGATTTTGCTCGACTGGATGCTGCCCGGCACCAGCGGTGTGGAGTTCGCACGCCGTCTGAAACGGGATGATCTGACCGCCGAGCTGCCAATCATTATGCTCACCGCCAAAGGTGAAGAAGACAACAAGGTGCAGGGGCTGGAAGCCGGTGCGGATGATTACATCACCAAACCCTTCTCGCCACGCGAACTGGTTGCACGCCTGAAAGCCGTGCTGCGCCGTGCCACCCCGCAGGGGATTGAAGAACCGATTGATGTCGGCGGCCTGATGCTGGACCCGGTATGCCACCGGGTGACATCGAACAACAGCCCGATTGACATCGGTCCGACCGAATATCGTCTGCTGCAGTTTTTTATGACCCATCAGGAACGCGCTTACTCACGTGCCCAACTGCTTGATCAGGTGTGGGGAGGCAATGTGTACGTCGAGGAGCGCACGGTTGATGTGCACATCCGTCGCCTGCGCAAGGCACTGGGCGAAACCCATGAGCATCTGATTCAGACCGTGCGCGGCACCGGCTACCGTTTCTCGACCAAAGCGTCCTGAGCGTTATGAGCCAGCCCTGGCGCAGGGAATTGCGCCGTCTGTGCTATCTGCTGCTGCTCGCTCTGAGTATCGGCCTCAGTATCCATCAGACCGGTGCAGCCATTGCACTGGCACTGACCGGGTATACCGCCTGGCAGTGGCTGCAACTATCGCGTTTGCACCGCTGGCTGCAACAGGGGCAGAGCACACCTCTGCCCCGCACGGTTGGCATCTGGGGTGCCATATTCAATGAAACCCAAAGGCTGCAACAGCGCAGCACCAAGCATCAGCAAAAATTACAGGCCATCATTAACCGTATTCAGGATTCCACCGCCGCCCTGCAGGATGCCGTGCTGATGGTCGACAGCCATGGCAATCTGGAGTGGTGGAATCATGCAGCCAGCAAATTTCTGGGCTTGCGGGCACCGGTCGATGTTGGCCAGCCCATCACCAACCTTATCCGCGACCCGGCGTTTAAAGAGTATTTCAATCACAGTGGTTACGAAGAGCCGCTGGAAATCAAATCACCGGTTAACAAGCGCATTCATCTGCAATTCAATATCACTCAGTTTGGCCGCAAAGACCGGCTCATGGTGGTGCACGACATTACCCGCCTGAAGCAACTGGAGCAGATGCGCAAGGATTTCGTGGCCAACGTCAGCCACGAATTGCGTACGCCGCTGACCGTGGTATCCGGCTATGTCGAAACCATGGCCAGTGTCAGTGATCAACTGCCACCGCGCTGGGGCCGGATGCTGGAGCAGATGGGCGAGCAGAGCGCACGCATGGAAGCGTTAATCAAAGATCTGCTGATGCTGTCACGGCTGGAGACCACGCAACAGGAACAACCGCAGCCCGTGGACATTGAGCCGTTACTGACCAGCATCGCCGCCGATGCCCGCGCTTTAAGTCATGAACGGGGGCACGATATCCGTCTCAGCATCGACAGCCCGGCTCAGCTTTTGGGATATGCCGATGAATTGCGCAGTGCCTTCTCAAATCTGGTGTTTAATGCGGTGAAGTACACGCCGGATGGCGGCAAAGTCGATATAAGCTGGTACTGCAACAATGACGGTGCATTTTTTGCTGTACGCGATAACGGCACCGGTATTGAAGCCCATCATCTGCCACGCCTGACCGAGCGTTTTTACCGCGCCGACCCCAGCCGCAATAAAGCAACCGGCGGCACAGGCCTTGGCCTCGCCATCGTCAAGCACGTGCTGTTACGCAATAACGGGAAATTACTGATAGAAAGCGAACCGGGAAAAGGCAGTTGTTTCACCTGCCATTTCGGCCCGGAACGCGTGCCCGGATGGCCATCACAGACACATGAGGCGGGGCATCAGGAACAACCCGGATCTTAGGCACGGCTCACACCCATCAGGGTCTGTCGCCGTTATCGCACTTTGGCGATAAAACGAGACAAGGTCGCCAGCTTTTCCGGATCATCATCAACGTAGCGGATCAGCATCTGGATGGTCTGCGCATCCGGATGCGGTTCCTGTGCCTGCATCATGCGCACATAGCCATTAATGCGGGCAACATCGCCGCTGTCCTGATCAACGATATCCAGCACAACCTGTTCCAGCAATGCTGGTAGCGGCCCTTCCCGGCGGAAGACACCAATCAGCTCTTGCAGACTGATGTCCTTGATCACCAGCTTGGCACTGCCACCGGAACCAAAACGGACACTGGCCAGACCACGAGCTTTGGTGGCACCTTTGCGGGCCGCAGCCGGCGGCTCACCCATTAAGACCGACGCGCCGCCCATGTCCGCAGTGACTCCCGCCCTGGGTGCCGCCATCGCTTTCGGCGTTGCGCCCATCAGAACCGACGCGCCGCCAAGGTCACCGGCCAGCTTAGGGGCAGAACCCACACTGGCGGCGCCCAGAACATCGGCCGAACCACCACCCAGCGCGGGCTTGCTTTCTCCCTCGTTGGGACGGATTTTCAGATGCTTGTATACCAGCTTGGCGAGTTTGCCGACGAAGTTTTCACGGGTGAAAGGTTTGCCAATGTATTCCGATACGCCCGCCTCAACCGCTTTCAGCACATGATCACGCTCGCCACGGCTGGTGATCATCATAAAGGGGACTTTTTTGTAACGCTCATCAGCACGCATCCACTGCAGTACTTCAATGCCCGATACTTCCGGCATTTCCCAGTCGCACAAGACCAGATTGATGCTTTTGCTGTTCATCACACTGATGGCCTTACGGCCATCGATGGCTTCATGCAATTCGCAGCCGGGATAGGTGTCCCGGACGGCTTTTTTTACCAGATCGCGAATGAATGCGGCATCATCGACGATCAGAATATTCAGAGCGGCCATCAGCTAACCTTTGCCTGTGGGTATCCCCTTCAGCATAGCCGAATCCGCCAACACTGCCCGCTTGAGCCGTCATCCGTTCCAGACGCAGACGGGTTGCACCAATGACCGCTGCCGGCATCACAAACCAGTTCACCAGCGGAATCATCATCAGCAAAGCCACCACCGCGCCAAAGCCCAGCACGGTCAGGTTATCGCCTGCCATCGCCTGACGCGTTTCGACAAAACTGCGGCCATGGTTATCAAAGGAATAATCCATGTATTGCAGCGCCACCACCCAGCTGCCAAACCAGAACCACAGCAACGGACTGGCCAGATTCAGTCCGGGTATAAAACTCAGCGCCAGCAACAGCAGATATCGCGGCAGCAAATAGCCAAGTTTGGTCAGCTCGCGGCCCAACGTGCGGCGGATCATCGCTGGCAGCGACTCTTCCGGCAGTACCACTCCGGCACGGCGTTCGACCTGTTCGCTCAGCAAACCATTAAGCGGGCTGCCCAGCGTCACCAGTAACGTACTGAAGAAATACGCCATCACCAGCAGCATCATCAGCCATGCCAGCGGCAGCAGTAACCAATAAAGCCAGTCCAGCCACCCCGGCAGCCCGGCCACCAGAGATTCAATCCAGCCATTCAGCTTGCTTCCTCCCCACCAGCTGGCGGCACTCATCACGACGATATTCAGCAGTAGCGGCAAAGCAACAAAGCGGCGCAGACCCGGCTCGCGTAACGCGAGGAAGCCCTGCCAAAAGTAATGCCAGCCAAGAAATGGGTTGCCGTTCATAGATAGCTCCGTGCATCAATACGGGCGCTTTTATACAATGCATCCCTTTGAATAACCACCCGATAATCCCTGCCGCTGACTGTGAAAAGCGGCCAATCTGAACCGGAGAACCGTGCCCGTGACGCCGCAACGTCTGGAGAGAATTCACCAAACCCTGAGCCTGCGCCAACCCGATTTAACCGTGCTGACCGACGAGGTGCATAAAGACCGCAACCTGTCGGCCATTGTCCGTACCTGTGATGCCTTTGCCGTGCCCGAAGTCCATTGTGTCTGGCCCGGAGATCAGTACCGCCTGCGCCGCAACCAGACCGCCGGAGCGGGTACCTGGGTCGGCGTGCAGACTCACCCATCCATAGATACCGCCATAGAACATTTACAGGAGCAGGGGTTCACCGTCTGCGCCGCCCACCTCAGTGATCACGCCATCGACTTCCGCGAATACGACTTCACCCGCCCAACGGCACTGATGCTGGGCAATGAAAAAGAAGGGATCAGTGAGCAGGCGGCTGCTCTGGCCGACGAGCATCTGATCATCCCGATGCAGGGGATGGTGCAGTCTTTTAATGTATCGGTTGCTGCAGCAATCATTCTCAGCGAAGCCCAGCGACAACGTCAGGCAGCCGGACTGTTTGACGAAACCCGTCTGGATGAGGAAACCTACCGGCGCCTGCTGTTTGAATGGTGCCAGCCCACCATCGCAAAACTCTGCCGCACACATCAGCTGCGCTACCCGGAACTGAGCGGGAATGGTGAGCTGCTTGATCCTCAGGGTTTCTCAGCGCTGGTCAATGGCCGCAGCTGATACTCCCAGCCCAATTCGCGGTTGCTGAACTGCATCTGCGCCAAAGGGATACGCTGATAGCGAAAATCCTGCCGCCAGAACTGCAGCAGGTTTTGTTCAAAGCGTCGTGAGATGAGTGCGCCCAGCAGCAGTACCCGCAAGGCTTTCGGCGGCAAGCGCAATAAACCCTGTCGCTGATTGCCCACCTGAACGGACTTATCCACAGTCGTGACCGCGCAGATTAAACGCTGCTCCGCCAACGGCGAGTGATTCGGCGGATCACAGTACAGACTGTCCGGCAGACGAGGCGCCCGCTGGATCTGGTAGCTGACCGGGTGGAATATCGCATCCGGCCACTGCTCAGGATCAATACCCAGCCAGATGCCACCGAAGCCAGCGCCGTGATGCCAGGCAAGCGGACAATACGGATCGCTGAAAAAGCGTTGCAGCAACCAATCCTCAGGCTTACCGCTGTCCTCTTCTGCCCGCGCTTTACGCTGAGCGACCAGCGCCGCTTCAATATCCGCACGCTTGCCTTCCGCCTGCCGCAGAAAATCTTCCTGACTGATCAGGCTGCGCAGGTTATCCGGCAGACGACCATATTCCGCATGCATATGCGCGTAATAATCTGCGGCAGAAATGCGTTGCAACGCAGCCTGCGCAGGCGGTGGCAATAACCAGGGCAAGCCACTGGCTGCTGCCGGCAATAAAGGAATAAATCCACGCTTTAACAGCGGGATCGCCTCTTCTCCCAACGGCAAATAGACAAGCTCAGATGGCAGATGAACAACCTTACCCATGAAAGTTCATGACTCCTTAAACGGAAGTGACAGTAAAACACCTGCCACGCTGTGCGAGATATCTCACAACGCAGTGCGATATATGGGTAAAAAGCACTGGATTCGATGGAAAATATCGCCCGATAAAAACATAAGTCATTGATATATAAAGATTTTATAAAATCAGCCTGCTTTTCATTCATCACAGTATAGAAAATCCGGGCTATCCCAAAAGGCCGATTCTGCTATCTTTACTTCCACAAGGACGAACGCACTGCCGGGATGGCAGTGATCAGGAAGATACCGCTAAGGATTGCAATACGGACAGAGTTGTCGGCGATGGATCGCTGGTCAGGGATGAGCAACCGCAACGGACAGCGGCAAGGATGAACGAAGTCTAGGACGCCAGGATGGCGCTAGGGTGCTGTGGCGGTCAGGACAGGATGTCCTGACCGCCCGATTTTTTTGGGCCACCGGAAATAATCGTCGCACCTGTTCCGCGATCGTTGCCAGCCCAAAGTCAACCGCTCAATGACCTAACGGCTGTGATAACGCTCCGCCAGCACCCCAACAGCCACAAACGATCCTGTCACCACACCCAGAAATATCCCGGACGGTAATGTGCGGAGATAACTGTCCAGAATCGGCGTCAGCCACACCGATAAAGCCCCGTAGCCAAAGGTACACAATGCGATAAAGACACCAACCCGTATCCACATGGGTTGCGGACGCACGATTTTGCGTACCAGATCATTAATGGTGTCGCCAAAAATCACCAGCAACGTCGCGACCAGAGCAAGGGCAATATCATCCGTATGCGGTCGCACGTGGCTGGCAAGGCTTTGAATCAGGGTCATGCAGGGTCTCCGTCAGAAAGGGGCGCTTAAAGCAAAGCAGACAGCCATGACGATAGACGGACAGAACAGCCTGTTCCATTCAGGTTACGAATAAAAACTAAACGTTAACTAAACAGCGTGGCGTTCTGGAGGCACTGTGCCATTCTGAGAGTGTGCAGTAATGGATATCACAAGGAACTGCGGTCATGAGCGAATTCCCCCATCGTCTGGGACAACTGCTGTTGCAGCAGCAGGAAATAACAGAAGAACAATTGCAACAGGCGCTGAGCTTTCAGGCGAAAAACCCCTGCCCGCTAGGGCAAGCACTGATCAGCCTCGGGTTTATTGATGAGCGCGTGCTGCGCAATGTATTGCGCCGGCAACGCTGGATCAAACCCTGCGCGGCCTGTTTTGCACTGATCGCTCCCTTTTCCATGACCTGGGCAGACGAGGATAAAGAAGCGGCATTCAGCAGCGATTGGCTGGAAGCGAGCCATTGGGATCTGGTCGACGATGAACGCATTACCGCCCATTCTTCATCCGTTGATAGGGTGAAATTTTTAGCGCTGACGGCCTGGGATATCTATCAGGGAGAACCGCAGCCCGGCGAGGTACGCTACAGCATCAGCCAGACCAGCCAACAGGGTTACAGTCTTGAGTTATCCGTGCGCTTCTGAACGGCGCAGATCTACAGACATAAAAAAAGCCCGTCTGAAAGACGGGCTTTTTAATTTGGTGCCGGCACCAAGAGTCGAACTCGGGACCTACTGATTACAAGTCAGTTGCTCTACCGACTGAGCTATACCGGCTAAGTGGGCGGGGATATTACTGATCTGCCTTTGCGTCGTCAACCGCTTTTTTAGCTAAGCCCCTGAAAATTATCGCTTTATCATATTTCCAGCAAAATCGGCCGTGTTCCGGCCATCAGCAGAAGGGATAACGCGCCAAACCAGCCGATGCCACACGTATCGGCTGGCGAATCCGACATGTGCGGCGATTAAATTTAGGTGAACAGTGCTTAATAAAACTGTCACAATCAACATCAGAAATTTGCCGTAGAATCGAGGACCCTTATGAGCGGTGGCTATATTCTCGTTGTCGATGACGAGCCTGCAATTTGCGATATGATCCGTACCTGCCTTGAACTCGCAGGCTTCCGTGTGAAGCTGTCCGCCAATGGTCATCTGGCCCATCAGATGATCGTCAATGAACGACCGGATCTTGTGATTGCCGACTGGATGATGCCGATGTTGTCGGGTATTGAGCTGACACGCCGCCTTAAACGTGACGAGCTGACGGCCGATATTCCGGTGATTATGCTGACCGCCCGTGCCGACGAAGATGACCGTATCAGCGGCCTGGACAGCGGTGCTGACGATTATATTCTCAAGCCATTCTCCACCCGCGAGTTGATTGCCCGCATCCGCGCAGTGCTGCGCCGAACCAACGCCCTGATTGATGATGTACCTGTCAGGGCCGGGAAGCTCAGCCTTGATCGCTCATCCCAGAATGCCAGCATCAGTGGTCAACCGGTGACTCTGGGGCCGCTGGAATTCCGCTTGCTGGAATTCTTCATGCTCCACCCCAATCGGGTATACTCCCGCGCCCAATTGCTCGACCGCGTCTGGGGGGGCAATGTGTATATTGATGATCGCACGGTGGATGTTCATATCCGCCGCCTGCGTAAAGCGTTATCGATTGATGATCAGGAACAGATGATCCAGACCGTGCGCGGAGCTGGTTACCGTTTTTCTCCATCCGATGAAGCAAAAGACTAAGGGGATATTTGTGCAGCAGGCGGCGTGGCAACGCGAGATTTTCCGGATTCTGGTGGTTATCGGACTAGGACTCGCCCTTGGCTGGTCCTCCGGTCATGCCATCTGGGGTCTGATTATGGGCCTGCTGACCGCTCAGGTTATGGCCTTCCGGGCGATGGCCAGCCTGTACCGCTGGAGTTACCGGCAAGGCCCGCCACCGCAGGACAGCGGCCTGATTGGTTACAGCGTCGATAAACTGATCCTCCGTGAGAAAAATCTGAAGAACAAACTGGCGCAGCAGGCCATGCAACTGCAACGCTACAATCAGGGTATCGAATCGCTGCACGATGGCGTGGTGATCATTGATCAGGAAGGTCATATCACTAACTTCAACGGCTCCGCCTCGCGCCTGCTCGGTCTGCGCAAAGAAGACAACGGACAACATGTCACCAACCTTATCCGTAATCCCCGGTTTATTCGTTATTTCAACGAAGGTGATTACAGCTCTTCTCTGCAGTTTGACGTCAGCCACCGTAAGCAATTCAGCCTGCAGATTCAGGTAACGCAGTTCGGCCTCGACCAGAAAGTCATGCTGGTGAAAGACATCACTGAGCGTAAGCGCGTAGAAACCATGCGGCAGAATTTTATCGCTGACGTATCGCATGAACTGCGTACGCCGTTAACCGTTATCAATGGCTATCTGGAAATGCTCGGCGATATGGACTTACCACCCAGCCTGCAAAAGGCCATTTCACAGATGAATGGTCAGGGTCAGCGCATGAAAAGTCTGGTGAATGATCTGATTCAGCTTTCCAGATTGGAAAGTGCCAACACCGAACAGCTGGGCGAGTGGTTTAATCTGCAACAGCTTGGCTACTCAGTGGTTGATCAATTGCAGACCTACAGCGATAACCGCATTGTTTTTAAATGCACGCAACAGATTGAGGTTCGGGGATTCCGTGATGAAATGAGTTCGGTACTGACCAATCTGCTGACCAATGCCATTAAATACGGCGGCGAAGGTAAGATTGAATTTACCATCCGCTACGGCTTTGACGGCGTGAAGGTCAGCATCAGTGATCACGGTACTGGCATCCCGGCGCAGCACATCAGTCGCCTGACCGAACGCTTTTACCGGGTTGATGACTCCCGGGAATCTACCGTTGGTGGTTCCGGTCTGGGTCTGGCCATCGTCAAGCACGCCCTGGAGCATCACGATACCGTGCTGGATATCGAATCCACACTGGGTAAAGGCAGTACGTTCAGTTTTATTATTTCTTCTGACCGCAGCCGGGTTCACGAATCCGACTGATACTCAGGCAAAAGCCATTATTGATCTGAAACGCACTCTGCAACACTCACACGACGCTGTGCAGAATGTCTTAATCTTCTTTTAATGATTGATTCAGGCTCTTTTCAACCTTGATCATTATCCTGAAGCCTCCAATGAGGAGGAATAAGAATGTCTATGTTGAAGTGCTCTGTTTTCGTCAGTTCCATTCTGATACCCGTTGCTGCTCTGGCAGGCTCTCCGTCAGCTGAGATGGTGTCTGATGATGTTATATCCGAGCAGCGGGAACGCCTGGCAGAAAACACCAGAGACAAGGGCTTTGGCCCCCAGTCTCCACGTGATATTGATCAACGGGCTGGTCAGAACACGAATAGGTTTATGCCGGCTCCGGCTCATACGCACATGAATCTCTGCAATATTCACTTCCATGCAGGTGCGGAGCATAAAGGGGGCGAATTTACCACTTATGCAGGTAATGGCGACGGACAGGGATCGGGAACAGGCTATCTCTACAATGGCAAGCTGAGCAACAAGCAACTCAAGCCTGTTCAGGGAGATGTCTGCGCGGCAAAAGGCAGAAACCTTATCCCGGGCGACACGCTTGAGGTTCACTTTGTGCACACCACCGCTCAGATTAAGCCAGGCCCGACCCTTGGGGCCTGCCTGTCAGATAGCATTATGAATCCTCAGTTACGGGTTGAAGCTCAGGTGATTGTTCTTGCCAATGATGATTCCGCGCTCAACTTTAAAGAGATGACCAAAGTGGAGCAGCTCAACGGTTATTATCAGGCTCCGAATATCCCGAAGAATACAGGCACTCCTGTACAGTACGCGGGTTCAACCACGGGGCCTTCGTATAACGAAAAGGGCTCACCATTGCAGGTTAGCTGGAGCGTTCGCCCTGACGTAGCGGTCGTTGATATCAAGACGGTCGCAGATTGGTGTGAAAGTAATCTGTTCCATGAAGACCACGCTCATGCCGTGCGTAATCTGGTATTAAATCCACAGCTGCTGTCGGAAATTCAATAACCGGGTCCCGGCGCCAGGGTCTGCTGACGCTCATTAAGCAGGCCCTGAGACTCTACCGGCTGATAACGGTCAGTCGGTAGCCATTACCACGCAGCGTCTCAATCATCAGATCATTGGCAACAGAAAGCTTCTGGCGCATGCGGCTGACATACACATCAACAATATTGGTAAGTGGATCTTTTTCCGACTGCCATACCCTTTGCAGAATACGCTCACGACTTAATACTTTTCCTGCATTCTCTGCGAAAAAAATTAACACATCGTATTCAAGCCGGGTCAGTTGCAGCTCATCCGATGCGCATCTGACAATGCGTTCCTCCCGGGAAAATGTCAGAGAGCCACAGCGGAGCATGTCATCCGTTAGCGGAATGACTTGCGAAGCACGTCTGCCTAACGCCTGAACGCGGGCGAGCAGCTCCTCAAAGTCGAATGGCTTACACAGATAATCATCGGCACCCTGTCGCAAACCGTCAACACGGTCACTGACATCATCCATGGCGGTTAATAACAAAACCATAGGCGGTGACGGTAAGCGTTTAATACTCTGCAGCAGGATCAGGCTGTCGATGTTGCCAAACATGCGATCCAGGACGGCTATCTGCGGCACTTCCCGACTGATGCTCGCAATCAGATTATGAACATCATGTTCAGAGACAACCTCATACCCCTCAGACTCCAGCCCACGCTTCAGGAAACTGAGAAGAGGGAGTTCGTCATCAGCAATCAGTATTTTCATTTCTGGCTCTGCCTCGGAATAACCACCGTGAAAACGGAACCTTGTCCCTGTTCTGACTCAACATGAATATCCCCGTGATGTGCCTCAACCAAAGCTCTTGCGATGGATAAACCAAGACCCGCTCCGTCAGTCCGGGGTCTGAATCTGACAAAGCGTTCAAAAATATACTGCAGATCGGCGGGGGATATTCCGTCGCCCTGATCTTTGACACTGATCATCACGTTCTCAGGGGTAGCGCAGAGTGAAATGTCTATCGGTGTATCGGGATCTGAATAACGGACAGCATTATCAATCAATATCGTCATAACCTGTCGCAGACGTTGTTCATCAGCCCTGATGAACAGTGGCGGCTGCTGAATATCTCCAACATTCAGGCGGAAAGACCTCAGCGGCATTTTTCGTTGCCATTGCGCTACCTGACTCTCAAGAGCATCAACAACCTGAAAATCACCGGGGTATAATCTGAGCTGATTAATTTCGGCTCTTGCCAGCAGTAAAAGATCGTCGACTAATACACTCAGACCAACAACCTGATCCAGAACGGTTTGCAGCGCAGACCGGTAATCTTCTGTATCCGGGTTATTCTGTCTCAGCGTCACCTGAGCTTCGCCACGGATGATCGTCAGGGGCGTTCTTAATTCATGGGAAATATCGGCGATAAATTGTTTTCGCCGGGAATCAATTAACGTTAATTGCCGATTGGCTTCCGTTAACTCTGACGTGCGCTGATCAACCTCGTATTGCAGTTGGCTGCGCATGTTTTCTTCCTGTTTTTCATGCTCCGCCATCTGGCCCGCCAATTGATTCAGAGACTGTACCAGTGAATGAAACTCCTCATCCAGATTTTCAGGTAACCGAAAATGATAATTTCCCGAAGCAATAATCTGAGTGCCACTGCCGATCACAGTAAGAGGCTGATAAAGCTGGTTAAACAGCCAGACACAACCAAAGACGATAAAAGGCCCAACCAGAACACAGAGAATAATACTGAACCATACAATGGCTGAATTCAGCGCCTCAATACGAGCATTTGTGGCCGAGACAACGTTACCCTGACGCGTTACCGCCGCGTTAATCGCTTCCCGGAATTTATTGTCAATGGTAAATTCCAGCAAACGCTGAACCCGCTCCTGCTGTCGTAAAGGGGTCGAATCATTCATTGCAATGACAGCATTGAATTCATCGATAATTTCAGTGATAAGCGACTGTAGTTCATCGGTATCTTCTACACTGCCCTGAGTGATATCCGGTCCCAGATCGTTTCGCTGGCGCATTTCAAGCTCACGAATAACGTGCAGCGACTGCTCAATTAGCTCCTGTTTATTACGCACTTCAGCCTGATTGGCATTTCGGCCAAAAATCAGCTCATCGGTCAGCTGTTTGAACAGCCGGTAAGATGTACTGGAAAGCATCTGATGCTCAGAAAGGAGGGCTTGCGCAGTCGCACTCTGGCGCAGGTTTTCTTTAGTAATGTACGCCGATACAGCAACGCCCGTCAGCGCGACAACCAGAACGGCTGCCGAAATAAAACCGAACAGAAATAACTTTCTTTTATACACAGGACACCCAACTGATTCCCGATAATGGAGAATATTCTGGCTTTAGCCATCAACTCAGCAAAGGATGACTACGGATCAACAGCAATCCTGAATGGTAAAAGAAAAAAGGCACCCCCGAAAGAATCAGGGGTGCCTCTCAGCGGAATCGTGAAATCAGATCAGAATACAAACTGGGCCCGGGCGCGGAATTCCTGACCTTCGTCGGACGTACCCTCACCTTCAGCCATTGAGTATGTCATTCCCAGACGAACGTTATTATTCGCATAGTAATTAAGACCTAATCCGATCTCAGCAGCTTCCGTTGCCCCAAGTTCGGTATCTGAATAGTTACCCTCTCCCTGAGTTGTCCGGATAACGACTTCATAGGCACCCTTGCTACCGGATGGTTTGATGCGTGAAAACTTACCCGCTTTGTAAGGGCGCGTTTCACCGGTGAGAACATAGCCAACCTGTGCGTACCATCCGGTCAGATCATCGGCACCATCGGTGCTGCGCTGCATGTATTCAGCCTGAGCGTGCAATGGGCCAAATACTCCTGCCAGCTCAAAGCCCGCCGTCAGCGTATCGTCGCCCTGATTATGCCCACCCAGACCAACATGCACCAATCCCCCGTCAACGTCTGCCGCATAAGAGGCACGTGCAGCCAGCAGCATTTTGCTCGCTTCGGTCTTATCGTCACCGTCTTCGAACAGACCCACGCCATAGTGCAGACCACCAACATCACCTTTTACCTGAATACCTGCCAGGCGACCGATTGCATAAGCTTCAGTGACAGCGCTGCGCTCCAGAAAGGTAATGTCATTAGAAGAGGTATAGTCTTCCAGACTGAACTCAACGCGCTGATGACCAACAGAAATCTTCGCCGGTTTGCCAAAGCCTTCATAAGTAATAAACAGATCTTCCACCGTACCACCGGCGTCATCTCTTGCGCCTTCATCCGTCTCTGACGCCTGATCAATATTAAACTGCGATTTCAGGCTCCAATCACCAACGGTGCTCTGCAGGTAGATCCGGGCGCGGCGCACATGTATGTCCGACTCATCAGTGGTGCCATTTTTCTTAGCCAGGTTGTAGTCCCACATCAGACGACCACCGACCTGAAACCTGATTTCTTTCTCAGAAGCCAACATGCCACCACCCAGTTTGATAACCAGATCATTTTTTTCTTCAGCATGTGCAATGCCAGTAGCGCATGCGATGACCATAAAGAGCGTTGTTTTTTTCATAATGTGTACCTGGATAATGTCATGCAGTGTTATAGCGTATCGCCCGTGGCTACCGAATAAGGCAACAGGCTGGCCATTTGTGACTATTCTGTTTCAGAAAGATTACAGATTTATGACATAAACAGAATTTGTTTCTTTTTTATGACACTTGCGTGAACTTTTTATGTCTCTCTGCCCATAACGTTAAGTAAAGCCGAGATATTATTCTTTGCCTCATTCCTTCGCTGCCTCCCTCTGGAGTGAGGATAAAAAAAAGGGCTCCGAAGAGCCCTTTTCACGATGTTTCTAAAGCGTATTACACGCTGTAGTACATATCGTATTCAACCGGATGAGTGGTGTGCTCAACACGGTAAACTTCTTCCATTTTCAGGTCGATGTAAGCATCGATCATATCTTTGCTGAATACGCCGCCTTCAGTCAGGTACTCGTGATCCGCTTTCAGATTGTCCAGAGCTTCACGCAGAGAGCCACAAACCTGAGGAATCATTGCTGCTTCTTCAGCTGGCAGATCGTACAGATCTTTGTCCGCTGCATCGCCTGGGTGGATCTTGTTCTTAACGCCATCCAGACCAGCCATCAGCAGAGCTGCGAACGCCAGGTATGGGTTAGCAATCGGATCCGGGAAACGTGCTTCGATACGTTTGCCTTTAGGAGACGCAACGTAAGGAATACGGATAGAAGCAGAACGGTTACGGGCAGAGTATGCCAGCATTACCGGAGCTTCGAAGCCTGGGATCAGACGCTTATAAGAGTTTGTACCCGGGTTGGTGAACGCGTTCAGGGACTTAGCGTGCTTGATGATACCGCCGATGTAGAACAGGGCAGTTTCAGACAGGCCGGCATAGCCGTCACCAGCGAACTGGTTTACGCCATCTTTCCAGTAAGACATGTGAACGTGCATACCGGAACCGTTATCACCACAGATTGGCTTAGGCATAAAAGTAGCGGTTTTGCCGTAAGCTGCTGCAACGTTATGGATAACGTATTTCAGCATCTGAACTTCGTCAGCTTTCTTAACCAGAGTGTTGAACTTAACACCGATTTCGTTCTGACCGGCGTTCGCCACTTCGTGGTGGTGAACTTCAACGTCCAGACCAATCGCTTCCAGAGTGTTACACATGGCCGCACGGATATCGTGGTGGCTGTCTACCGGTGGAACCGGGAAGTAACCGCCTTTAACGCGTGGACGGTGACCCAGGTTGCCGCCTTCCATTACTGCTTCGGTATTCCAGGCAGCTTCGGAAGAGTTGATTTTGCAGAAGCTGCCGGACATGTCAGAGCCCCAGCGAACATCGTCAAACATGAAGAATTCTGGTTCTGGACCGAAGAATGCAGTGTCACCCAGACCAGTGGACTTCAGGTATTCTTCAGCGCGCAGCGCTACAGAACGTGGGTCGCGGTCGTAGCCCTGCATAGTAGCAGGCTCGATGATGTCGCAACGCAATACCAGAGTGGCGTCTTCGGTGAACGGATCCAGGAAGCTGGTGCTGTCATCCGGACGCAGGATCATGTCGGATTCGTTAATGCCTTTCCAGCCAGCAATAGAAGAACCGTCGAACATCTGTCCGGTTTCGAAGAAATCTTCGTTCACATAACGAGCAGGAATAGTAACGTGCTGTTCTTTACCCTTGAAATCGGTAAAGCGCAGATCAACCCACTTTACATCGTTTTCTTTGATTAAATTCAGAGTGTTCTCTGACATCTCACTGTCTCCAGATGCTGGTTCAACTTGATACGGGGTTTAGCCCCGGCTTGCCATGCTCAGTATTGGAGCAAGTAGTGTGCCATTTTATATTATGACGTAGCCCGCATAAAATAAGGGCTGCAAAACAACAAACAGGCACTCACCGCACCAAAATAAATCACAACCTGAACCAAGTGCACCATTTTAGCGCCATGGAGTGAGGTGAATACGCTAGCCAGTACAAGCCTGCACATTATAGGTTCACTTGAACACCGCAGTACATGGGATTCGGCACAAAAACGGAGCTTTCGTCTGCTTACTGATTTATGGCGCCGGAAATCTCCGCTGTTTATGTGATTGCAATGAAATTCATATCACGCTGGCGACCCGTTTCAGGTATAATCGCGCCTCATTTTTGTACAAACTTTCACCAAGGCCATTCTTGTGATCGACAACCTCAGAAACATCGCCATCATCGCACACGTTGACCATGGCAAAACAACCCTGGTCGACAAACTGCTCGAGCAGTCCGGCACGCTGGACCGCAAAGATCAGGGCGGCGAGCGGGTCATGGACTCCAACGACCAGGAAAAAGAGCGTGGCATTACCATTCTGGCGAAAAATACCGCCATTAAATGGAATGACTACCGCATCAACATCGTTGACACCCCAGGACACGCCGACTTCGGTGGTGAAGTGGAACGTGTTATGTCGATGGTTGACTCCGTCTGTCTGCTGGTAGATGCCGTTGACGGCCCAATGCCGCAGACCCGCTTCGTCACCCAGAAAGCCTTCGAACGTGGCCTGCGCCCGATCGTGGTGATCAACAAAATCGACCGTCCGGGTGCCCGACCAGACTGGGTCATGGACGAAATGTTCGATCTGTTCGACCGCCTCGGCGCAACCGAAGAACAGCTCGATTTCCCGGTAGTTTACGCTTCAGCCCTGAACGGTATCGCCGGTCTCGATCCTGACAACATGGCTGACGACATGTCGCCGCTGTTTCAGATGATCATTGATCACGTAACTCCGCCACCGGTTGACCTCGACGGCCCGTTCCAGATGCAGATCTCTGCGCTGGATTACGACAGCTATGTTGGTGTTATCGGTGTTGGCCGTATCGCCCGTGGCAAGCTGAAGCCAGGTACTGATGTACAGATCGTCACTGCCGAAGGTAAAACCCGTAAAGGCCGCGTACTGGAAGTTAAAGGCTTCCACGGCTTACAGCGCGTTCCGGTTACCGAAGCCAATGCCGGTGACATCGTTTGTATTTCCGGTATCGATGGCCTGAGCATCTCCGACACACTGTGTGATCCTTCTAAAGTAGAAGCATTGCCTGCGCTGTCTGTCGATGAGCCAACCGTATCCATGACTTTCCAGGTAAACGATTCACCGTTTGCTGGCCGTGAAGGCAAGTTCGTCACCAGCCGTAATATCAAAGACCGTCTGGAAAAAGAACTGATCCACAACGTGGCGCTGCGTGTTGAGCCAGGCGACACTCCGGAGAAATTCAAAGTGTCCGGCCGTGGTGAGCTGCACCTGTCCGTTCTGATTGAAACCATGCGCCGTGAAGGCTTCGAGATGGGTATCTCCAAGCCGGAAGTTGTGCAGAAAGTGATCGACGGTGAGATTCAGGAACCTTACGAGCAGGTCGTGATCGACATCGAAGAAGAACATCAGGGTTCCATCATGGAAGAGATGGGCAACCGTCGCGCCGAGATGACCAACATGGTGCCGGATGGCAAAGGCCGGGTTCGCCTTGAGTTCATCATGCCGGCCCGTGGCCTGATCGGTTTCCGTGGTCTGTTTATGACCATGACTTCCGGTTCCGGCATCCTGACCAACATCTTCGACCATTATGGTCCGGTACAGACCGGTCTGACGTCTACCCGTCACAACGGCGTACTGGTATCCATGGTTCCGGGTAAGATTCTGGGTTATGCCCTGTTTACCCTGCAGGAGCGTGGCCGTCTGTTCGTTTCTCCGGGTCTGGAAGTGTACGAAGGCATGATTGTTGGTCTGCACAGCCGCGACAACGATCTGGTGGTCAACCCAACCAAAGCCAAGCAGCTGACCAACGTGCGCGCATCCGGTACCGATGAAGCCATCAACCTGACGCCGCCGGTTAAGCACACGCTGGAACAGGCTCTGGAATTTATCGAAGACGATGAACTGGTCGAAGTGACGCCAACCAGCATCCGTCTGCGTAAGAAGTTCCTGACCGAAAACGAGCGTAAGCGCTCGAAAAAAGGCTGATGCCTGTTTTGCCGGCTCTGTAACAGAGCCGGCATTTCCTCCCTTCTGTTTTATCCTCAGGCACTGCGTGCAAATCGCAGAAATCCCGTTATGCTGCAACTATCGTCAGATCAGGTTGCTGCCCTATGTCGTTACTTCTGCGATCGTTTTTATCATCCCTGCCAGCGGTTGTGTTCTGCTTGCTGACACCGGCCACGTTTGCACAATCGGCAGACGCCGTCCGCGTTGGTTGTGGCGATTCTATACCGCCTTACGTTATCCGTCAGAATGATCGCGGTATTGTGCTCGATATCCTGCGCCGTGCACTGCTGACTCAGAACAAGACGCTCGATGTCCGCTATAACAACAACACAAATAACGTTATCGCGTTCAACGACGGCGAGCTGGACATTGCCTGTATCACCAGTTCTTCTGCTTCACCAGGGGCTTTCTTTTCCCGCCAACCATTGATCGTATTCCACAACATTGCCATCAGCCTGAGCAGCCGTAAGGTGTTACTGAACGATGTCAGCAACCTGGGGAATTACCGTATTGATGCCTTCAATCTGGCCAGCCAACTGCTGCCGGAACAGTTTACAGCCGAAGCCGCACGCAGCCCGGCTTACCGCGAACGGTCAGATCAGAAGCAGCAGGTTGAAGCCCTGTTTCGCGGAGATACCGATGTGATCATTATGGAACAGACGATCTTCCGTTACTTTCTCAGTCAGTTGCGGCGCGCCGATCCGAATAATCCACGCTATCAGCAGCAGTATCAGTATCACGACCTGTTTGCACCGAACTACTATTACGCCGCATTCCGCAGCAAACAGTTACGCGATTCCTTTGATATGGGCATGAACCTCCTGACCGACAGCGGCGAGCTGGACAAGATCCTGCAAAGCTATGAACGCCTGCTGGCAGATTATCTGATCCGCTGATCGGCTCACTGCTTCATCCGGAAGTAAAAAACGACATAAAAAAACCCGGCAGTGCCGGGTTTTTTATCAGGGTCTGATTACTCAGATATCCGCCAGAGTGTTCAGCGGGTAGTTCGCCGGGAATGGCTTACGTGCCACACCGGTATCAACCGCAGCCTGAGCAACGGCTGACGATACTGCACCCAGCAGACGGGTATCAACCGCCTTAGGAATGATGTACTCACGACCGAATTCCAGAGAATCCAGACCGTAAGCGTCCAGAACTTCCTGAGTTACCGGCTCTTTGGCCAGACCAGCAAGCGCTTTGGCGGCAGCCAGTTTCATCTCTTCGTTGATGCGACGGGCACGAACGTCAAGAGCACCACGGAAAATGAACGGGAAGCCCAGTACGTTGTTTACCTGGTTCGGATAGTCGGAGCGACCAGTAGCCATGATGGCATCCGGACGAACTTCCTTAACGATCTCCGGCATGATTTCCGGAACCGGGTTAGCACAGGCAAACACAATCGGGTTCGGGGCCATTTTCTTGATCTGCTCGCCGGTCACCATGTTCGGACCAGACAGACCCAGGAAAATATCAGCACCGTCCAGTGCATCTTCTACAGTGCGCTTGTCGGTTTCCACCGCGAAGGCCTGCTTGTACTGGTTCAGGTCGGTACGGCCAGAGTGGATCACGCCGTTACGGTCACACATGAAGATGTTTTCCGGCTTCATGCCGGCCAGAATCATCAGCTTGGAGCAGGAAATAGCGGCAGCGCCGGCACCCAGTACGCACATTTTGGCGTCTTCGATTTTCTTACCCACGATTTCCAGAGCATTCAGTGCACCGGCCACGGTTACGATGGCAGTACCGTGCTGGTCGTCGTGGAATACCGGAATGTCGCACTGTTCGATCAGGGTGCGTTCGATTTCAAAGCACTCAGGGGCTTTGATGTCTTCAAGGTTGATGCCACCGAAGGTGATGGCGATACGACGAACGGTATCAATGAACGCCTGTGGGCTTTCAGATTCCACTTCGATATCGATGGAATCTACACCGGCAAAACGCTTGAACAGCAGGCTCTTGCCTTCCATGACCGGCTTGGACGCCAGAGGGCCCAGATCGCCCAGACCCAGAATGGCAGTACCGTCGGAGATTACCGCAACCAGATTGCCTTTGCCGGTGTACTTGTAAGCGTTTTCAGGATCGGCAGCGATTTCCTTAACGGGTTCAGCCACGCCCGGGCTGTAAGCCAGTGACAAATCACGCGAGGTTTGCGCGGGCTTGGTCAGCTCAACACTGATCTTGCCTGGCTTAGGGAACTGATGGTAATCCAGAGCTGCTTGCTTGAAATCTTGTGACATAGTACTTGTCCAGTCTCTTCACTGTATTTAAAAGCCAGCTGTGCCACATCATCCAGAACACAGGGGGCGTAGGGGTCGTACTTTCTACCAAAAACCTATTGCTTTTTCCAGCGAATCCGCAGCATCTGCATTTTTACCTGAGCCAGATCAGGTTTATGAATTCAAAGGCAGCTGCATGGTGACACGCAGTCCGGGCAAGCGGTTTTCGGCGTGCACACGACCTCCATGCAGTTCAACAATGCGCTTTACCAGTGCCAGGCCGATGCCATAGCCACCGGCGGCATGATCGCGGGCGGAGTCGACCTGTGTGAAGGGGTCAAATATGCGTTGCAGCTCTTCCTGTGGCACTCCGGGTCCCTGATCCTGAACCCACAAAGCCAGGTGCTGAGCACTGACATCCACACCAACAGACAACGCCGATCCTGGCGGCGAAAACCGGATGGCATTGCGCAGCAGATTGTCAAAAGCCCGTTCAACGAGCATCCAGTCCCAGTCGCAGGTCAGAGAATCCGCCGGTTCGTGCACGATCAGTTGCAGGTGTTTTTCTTCAATCTCAACGTCGGCGTTCTGCAGCCAGTCATGCAGCTGCTGGCCGAGCGCGTGAGTGCTGGTCTGCAGTTGCTGACTGTCCGTCTGTTGCAGGCGGGCCAGATCAAGAATCTGTCCCACCAGACCATCCACCTGACCCACTGCCCGCTCGATGCGGTCATGCTCGGCGACCAGTAAATTCTGCTGGTCTTTTTTACGGGCAATGCCAAGAGCGATCTGCAGACGGGTCAGCGGTGAGCGCAACTCGTGGGAAACATCGCGCAATAACTGCTGATGGCTGTGCAGTAAACGCTGCAGAGCATCGGCCATATCCACCACTTCGCTGGCCAGCATGCCGATTTCATCATGGCGGTGCAGATCGCGGCGCAATCCGGATACATCAAAATCACCCTGAGCCAACCGGCGTACCGTGCGCTGCAGGCGACGGATCGGACGGGTCAGGCTCCACACCAGCATAAAACACAGCAGGGTGACCACGACGACAATGGCCAGCGGCACCAGCCAGCGGTCTTCATTATTGAGTACGCTTTGCCATTCTTTGCGGCTGACGGCGATGTACAGATACCCCTGACGCTGTAACGGGCCGATCATCAGCCAGCCATCATTTTGCCCCCACAGAATCTGATCGGCATTGCCGGCTTCATCCGCAAATTCCTCCAGATCATGTGGCAACTGGCTGGTCATATCGACCGGCACCGCGACCAGATTCCAGCCAGGACGAACCTTGCGCCACAGTTTTCGCCCCTCAGCCACAATTGGCCGTTCACGGTCCATCAGATGCACCAGATGCATGGCTTCAGGCTGAGTGGCGGGCCGGAAATAATCATCCTCAATCCACTCGTTGGTCAGCACCGCAGCCCACATCGCAACGAAAATCACGCCCCAGAACCAGAGGAATATCTTAAAGAACAGTGAGCGATACCAGCGCATGCAAAGGCCTGTGATAAAGGTAGGATTTATTCCGGACTGACCAGCATATAGCCGCGTGAGCGTACGGTTTTGATCCAGTCGGAATGATCCGCCCGGCGGCCCAGTTTTTTGCGCAGATTACTGACGTGCATATCAATCGAGCGATCATAAGCCATCAGCGGACGGCCCAGTGCCGCCAGCGACAGCGTATCTTTATCGACCAGCTCACCCACGTGTTCCATCATGCAGTGCAGTACGCCGAATTCAGCCCCCGTCAGCGCCAGCTCAACACCATCCAGAGTAACCACCCGGCGAGTGGTATTCAGCTGCAACTCCCCCACATTCAGCGTGGTAACCGCGCCCTTGACCAGTGGCTCAGCCGACAGATCGATACGGCGGAAAAGCGCTTTAATACGCGCCACCAGCTCATGGTGGTGATAGGGCTTGGGAATATAGTCATCAGCACCATGCTCAAGCCCCAGCACGCGATCCACACTTTCGCCACGGGCCGTCAGCATAATCACCGGCAGGGATGACTCGGTGCGCAGCTTTTTCAGCACTTCAAAGCCGTTCATTTTCGGCAGCATCACATCCAGCAGGACCAGATCGTAGTCACCGCTTAACGCCTGCTGCAGACCCGTTTCACCGTCCTGAACCGCCGTCAGGGCAAAGCCTTCCATCGACAGGTATTCCTGCAGCAGCTCGCCCAGTTCGTAATCATCATCGACCAGCAGAATAGATTTCATCAACATCCTCCGTTGCGCCCAGTCTAGCGCTGCCAGCAACGCAGCCGGCAGTGTTTTTACCCTTCTTTGCTCATGCTGCGCTGAGCAGATCAGTGATCAAGCAGGGTGGCGATCCAGCGCGATTGTGGCCGGGTTTCCAGCGCAATCTTCACCACCATGGTCAGCGGTATCGACAGCAGCATTCCGACCGGCCCAAGAATCCAGCCCCAGAATACCAGAGATAAAAACACCACCAGCGTCGATAACCCCAGCGAACGCCCCATCAGCCGGGGTTCAACCACATTGCCAAACAGGGTGTTCACCAGCACATAGACGCCAGCCGTCAGTAAGGCGGCTCCTGGCCCTATCTGAATCAGAGCGATCAATACCGCAGGAACGGCGGCAATGATTGAACCGATATTGGGGATGTAATTCAGCAGAAAGGCGACCAGTGCCCACAATGCCCAATAGTCCACACCGATCAGAGCCAACAGCAGGCCGACCGTCAGACCCGTGCCAAAGCTGACCACGGTTTTAATCATCAGATATTGCTGTACCGATTCAGAAAAGCGCTCGAAGTGGGCAAAGGCCTGGGTTTCTTCTCCGAAGGCCCGCTTCACCTTGGCCGGAAAACTGGATGCTTCAAGCAGAATAAAAATGACCGTAAACAGAATCAGGAAAGTATTGGTAAGAACGCCGCCCAGACCATTAAAGACCGAAGCGACGGTTCTCATCACGACGCCCGGATTGATGTATTCACGGATCACATTATCCGCCACCTCAACCCCCATGCTGCGCAGCCAGGTAACACCCTGCCCGGTCAGTGCCTGCAACTTCTGTTCATACAGTGGCATATCTTTATAGAAAGCGGTCAGCGTGCCGCCCACAAAAGACGCCAGTACGGTACCCAGCAACAGGAAGCCAACCACCAGAATCAGCACGGCCAGAACGCCGGGGACTTTATGGTTGGTAAGCCAGCGCAACAGTGGCGCACTGAGGATGGCAATAAACACCGCCAGTAAAAAGGGGACCAGCATGGCCGCAGCACTTTTAATACCGGCGATCACGATTACGACCGCCGCCGCGCTCAGCAGAATATTACTGGCCAAATGATTATCTGAAGGCATAGCCATTCCCTGTTATGCAAAAAAGGGCACCATACATGAACGTACCCCTTCAGTGCCAGCAGCGAAGACCGGCATGACAGAGAAGCGACCCGAACCCTGAGCAACCCAGGATACGCCGGTCTCCGCTTCGGTCGACGCCTTATCCCGGCACTGGGCAGCACGCACACGACGCTGTGCAGAATTATTCAGCGGCGCCGCCCTTGGCAAGGGCAACCGAGTTGTATAATATCCGCGCCCTGAATCGCGGAAGTGGTGAAATTGGTAGACACACTGGATTTAGGTTCCAGCGCTTCACGGCGTGAGAGTTCGAGTCTCTCCTTCCGCACCAACTTTTCAGGAGCAGACGTATGTCCGGCCTCCTTACCCTGCTGATCTTTCTGCTGCTGGGATCTCTGTTACAAACACTGCTGCACCTTCCCGTTCCGGCATCTATTGTTGGCATGTTGCTGTTATTGCTGGCGCTGATCCTGCGCGGCAAAACCCCGGACAACCTGCAACGCATTACCCAGACCCTGTCTCCCCTGCTGCCCTTATTTCTGATTCCGGTCAGCGTTGGCATCATCACGCAAAAACCACTGCTGGCCGAACACGGCACCCTGCTGCTGCTGATTCTGGCGATCAGCCTGATTCCGGGAGCGCTGGTCAGCGCGCTGATCATGCGCAAGGGAGGTAAGTCAGGCTTATGACTCAACTGTTCAGTCTGCCGTTATTCTGGGCCGCACTGACCATTGCGGCTTTTCTTGCCGGTCAGCAACTCTATCGCCGTCTGGGGAATAATGCCTTTATTCCGCCGATTCTGACCGGCGTTGCACTGGTTGTGTCCTGTCTTGAACTGAGCGGTGTTTCCTATCAGACCTATATGCTGGGCGGTGATTACCTGAACCAGATGCTGGGGCCGGTGGTCGTCATGCTGGCGGTACCGCTCTATCAGTTTATTCATACCATGCGCAAACAGTGGCTGCGCATTGCTCTGGCGGTGACGATCGGCAGCGGCACCACCATTGCCTGTGCAGTGCTGCTGGCTCACGTCTGGATTGGTGATGACGCCATCACCCGTACGATCTACACCAAATCCATTACCACTCCGGTGGCGCTTGCCATCAGCGATCAGGTCGGTGGCATCAGCGCCCTGGCTTCCGCCTTTGTCATTATTACCGGCATACTCGGCGCATTAATGATTCCGCCCCTGCTTAAACTGCTGCGTATGGATGAACCCCAAACCCTCGGCCTGACACTGGGAATCTGCGCTCACGCGATCGGCACCAGCCGTGCTCTGGAATTAGGACCACAGCAGTCAGCTTACGCGGCCATGGCCATGACGCTGACCGCCACGTTACATGCGCTGGTTTTGCCTTGGATTGTCTGACCACAAGCATCTATTGTTAAGGGATATTCGGCAAAGGACGCATTATGGGCCGCCACATAAAATACCTCTGGATGCTGGCACTGGCCTCAACCCTGCTTATTACGGTTGTCACCAGCCTGCTGCTGTATCTGCACGACGTCAAATACCAGCAAGATGAGCTGCAGCGTCTGGCGGCCAATCTCCGGCAGCAGTGGCAGCTTAACTCCGACACCCTGCCGGGCCATTTTGAATTCAGCTATTTGCGCAGTCAGGGATTATCGGTTCAGGTCGGAGTATTACAGGGTGATGATGTCAGCACTCAGCAGCCGCCACAACCGGGCATCAGCCGTGCCGCATTATTACTGGCGGCACAGGGGGAAAGTGGCCTGCAACAGGTTGATGAGCAGCAACATACCTACATCCGGTACCTGCAACCACTGGGCAATGGCTACGGTCTGGTGGTCAGCAAATCGCTCAGCCAGATCCGTCAGCATTATTTTCAGGGCTGGATTGGTGCTGCCCTCGCGGATATTGCCGTCATCATTATTCTGTTCGCCGGTTTCCACCATCTGATCCGGCCTTTGCGCGATCAGCTTGATCGTCAGAGTCTGCAGCACAGCCTGAGCTGGGAAAATATGAGCGGCATCGCCGTCCGCCTCAACGCCCAGCAACTTATTCTTGATGCAAACCCACGCTTTAATGCGCTGTTTGCCGGAGGTCGGGATCAACACCTGTCGGATATTCAGCCCGCAGCCGAACGGGCCAGAATCGTCCGCTATCTGCAGCAATCGCTCGACAGCCAGACGGTGGTGGACTTCGAGTGCACGCTCATCGACCGTCATGGTGATGAAGGTCGCTGGGCCGTACACGCTCAGCCCTGGCATCTGAATGGCCGCGATTACATTCTTCTGACCGGCGACGACATCAGCAAGCGGCACTACATGGAAGGCAAACTGCGCGCAGAGCAGCAGCGCGTGCGTGCCTATTTTGATTCCATGCAGACCCTGCTGCTGGTGTGTGACCAGCAGGGCAACATCCAGCGCATCAACCAGCCCGTGCAGGATCTGCTGGAAATGGACAAAAAGCAGTTACGCCACCAACCGCTGGATTACCTGCTGCCCAAAACCTATGCCGCGCGTTTACGTCACGACTGGCAACAATTGCTCGGCAGTCATGCGGGTAGTCTGGCAACTGAATTTCCGCTGGTTTCCGCCAGCGGAAAAGAATCCACCATCAGCTGGCGCCTGACCCGTATCGACAGTGGCGATCACCAGGAAGTGCTGCTCGCCGGTCTGGACATTACCGAAGCCGTCGCGAATCAGCGGGCGCTGGAAACCGCCAATATCCGCATCCGTGAAGCCCTCGAACAGGCCGAAAGCGCCAACCGCAGCAAATCCATTTTTCTGGCCAACATGAGCCATGAAATCCGCACGCCGATGAATGGCATCCTCGGTGCCAGTGAACTGCTGCTGGATTCCCCCTTATCTCAGGATCAGCGTCATTATCTGGATATTATTCACAGCTCCTCCCACGCCCTGCTCGACATCATCAACGACATTCTCGACCTGTCGAAGATTGAATCCGGCAACCTGGAAATTGAACAGATTGATTTTGATCTCAACCGCCTGCTCACCGACATCTACCAGCTGTTTAACGAACCGGTGCGGCGCAAAGGGTTATCGCTGGTGTACTACTACGACGCCGGTCTGCCCGCCAACTGGCGCGGTGATCCTAAGCGGGTGCGGCAAATCATCACCAATCTGGTCAGCAATGCCCTGAAATTTACCGATAAGGGACGCATTGAAATCCGCGTCAGCGGCCAGCAGCAGGAAGACTTCCGCTACCTGCTGAATATTGAAGTTCGCGACAGCGGCATCGGCATTGCTGCCGATAAAACCGAGCAGATTTTCTCCGCCTTCAAGCAGGCCGACACCAGCACCAGCCGCAAATACGGCGGCACCGGCTTAGGACTGACCATCAGCCGTCATCTGGCCAAAGCCATGCACGGCGATATTAACCTCAGCTCTGAGATTGGCCACGGCAGTACATTCACCCTGCAACTGCCGCTACACGAAGGCTCAGTGCCGGAACAGGAATCGGTCAGGCCCGTGCAGAACCAGACCCTGCATGGCCGCGTGCTGCTGGCCGAAGACAATACCGTCAATCAGAAAATTGCCGAACGCATGCTCAGCCGTATGGGCCTGAAATGCACCACCGTGGCGAACGGAGAGCAGGCCATCGCCGAAGTGCTGAGCAACGACTACGACCTGATTTTAATGGATGTAAACATGCCGGTCATGGACGGCATTACCGCCACCGAGCGCATCCGCGACCTCAGCAGCCATAAGAACCATGTGCCTATTATTGCCCTCACCGCCAACGCCATGCTGGAAGACAAAGAACGTTGTCTGGCGGCCGGAATGAACGGCTTTATCAGCAAGCCCATCAAACTGGACACCCTGGGCAAGGTCATCGCCGATTTCCTGCCCACCAGCCTCCCTTCCTGACCCCACTCAGTGCAGAACGTCACCGGCAAAACGTCCGGCCAGAAATTCCTGAGCCAATGCCAGCGCAGCAATCGCCCGGCCTTCGGTGCAATCTTCGCGGCTGTACAGTTCGTGCAGGTTGTCCAGCTTCCAGGGCACCAGCTCCAGTGGCTCCGGCTCATCCCCTTCCAGCTTCGACTCATACAGATCACGGGCCAGCACCACATCAATACCGCCACTCATATAACTGGGCGATAAGCTGAGCTTTTTCAGGTGGATAAACTCCCGCGCGCCATAGCCGATTTCTTCCTGCAGCTCACGGTTACAGGCTTCGCGCAGGCTCTCGCCCAGATCAATGGCACCTTTTGGCAGAGTCAGGGTGTAATCTTCAATTCCGCCCCCATATTCCCGGATCAGGGCAATCGTATCGTTATCCAGCAGCGCGACCAGCATCACCGCCCCGGAACCACCGGGCATCAGACGCTCATAAGTCCGCTCAACGCCATTGCTGAAGCGCAGATCAAAGGATTCCACCCGGAACAAACGGCTCTGCGCCACCAGATGACGCTGCAAAATCTGTGGTTTTTTATGCATAACAGCCCTGTTTTAATAGACATTCCGATTGCGAGTATAACCCTATGAGCCTGACCGACTGGCAACAAATTGATACCGTGCTGCTGGACATGGATGGCACTCTGCTGGATCTGCATTTTGACAACTACTTCTGGCTCAATCACCTGCCTGCGGTCTACGCCCGCCAGCACGGACTGAGTGAAGAAGCCGCCCTGGCCGAGCTGAACAAAAGCTTTATCGGCCTGCGCGGCACCCTCGACTGGTACTGTCTCGATTACTGGACCGAACTCACCGGCCTGCCCATCGCCGAACTGAAACGCGACGTTCAGCATAAAATTGGGTTCCGCCCGCATGTACAGGATTTTCTTGCCCGCCTGAAACAACTGGGTAAGCGCACGGTGATCGTCACCAACGCGCACCGAGACAGCGTAAACCTGAAAATGGAACGCACCGGACTCGATCAGCTGGTCGACCGCGTCATCAGCTCCCACGACTACCGCGAACCGAAAGAAAGTCAGGCATTCTGGGATCACCTGCAGCGTGATGAAGACTTCGATCCGGCCCGCACCCTGCTGATCGACGACAGCCAGCCTGTGCTAGAATCCGCCGCCCGCTGGGGCATCGCTTTCCTGCTGGCGATTTTCCATCCCGACAGCCAGAAAGAACCCAACACCGACAGCCGTTTTCCCGGCATTCATCATTTTGATGAGCTGGATTTTTAAGATATGACAGACAACAAAGAAAAAATCCGCCTCGACAAATGGCTCTGGGCGGCGCGTTTTTTTAAAACCCGCGCACTGGCCAAGGCCGCGATTGAAGGCGGCAAGGTGCACGTCGACGGTCAGCGCTGCAAAGTCAGCAAAAGCGCCGAACTGGGCGCCCGCCTCAGCATCCGGCAGGGCTTCGACCAGAAAGAAGTGCTGATCACCGCCCTCTCGGATCAGCGCCGCGGTGCGCCGGAAGCACACCTGCTGTATGAAGAAACACCGGAAAGCATCAAACGGCGCATGGATGAAACCGAACGGCGGCGCATTATGAAAACCGCCATGCAGGTGCCCGACCACAAACCCAACAAAAAAGAGCGCCGTGACATGCGTCGCTTTGAGCACAATCAGGATTACTGACATGAGCAAAACCAACCGCGACATGCTGCAGCGTTTCAGCTTCGACAACACCGACATCCGCGGTGAAATTACCCATCTGCAGGACAGCTACCGCGAAGTGCTGCGCCGCCATCAGTACCCGCCACGCATTGCCATGGCCGTGGGCGAACTGATGGCCGCCACCGCCCTGCTCAGCGCCAGCCTGAAATTTGCCGGACGCCTGACCCTGCAAATGCGTCTGCCCGGCAACGTCTCTTTACTGCAGGCCGAAACGAACGAAAAAGGCCAGCTGCGCGCCATTGCCCGTTACGACGAACGTGCCGGCGACAGCGAACTGCGGTTTGACGACGGCCAGCTGGTCATCACCATCGAACCGGAACAGGGCCAGCGTTATCAGGGCATTGTCAGCATCAACAGCGGTAATATCGCCCAGGCACTGGAGGAATACTTCACCCAGTCCGAACAGCTGGGCAGCCACTTCTGGCTGGCCTGCGACGGTCAGACAGCCGCCGGTCTGATGCTGCAGAAAATGCCGACCCCCGCCGGTCAGATCAGCGATACCGACGCCTGGGACCGGATCGGCCATCTGGCTTCCACCATCCGCAACGACGAACTGCTGGGACTGGATGCGGCAACGGTTCTGCACCGCCTGTTCCACGAAGAACAGACCCGTATTTACCCGGCGTCCGAACTGAGCTTCTTCTGCACCTGCTCCAAGCCTCGCATCGCCAACGCCCTGCACCAGATGGGTTATGACGAACTGAACAGCATGATCGAAGAGAACGGTAAAATTGATATCACCTGCGAATTCTGCCAACAGAATTACGTCTTCGACCGCCCTCAGGTAGAAGCACTGTTTCCGGAACGCAACCCGCACTGAGCGGGCAGGCAAAGACCCGTCAGCCTCCGCGCAAGGGGGCATTTCGGGACAGCGGTTTCACCACAAAAGACAGGGCTTAGCGTTTAACCAATTTTCTGGCATAATCACGCGCCTTCAACTTTGGGTTCGCCCGTGTACCCTCAGGGCGGTATAGAGAACATCAGAGTATGGCCACAAGCCGTGCGCAAATTATGAGGACCCGTTTGGGCACCGATATATGACCACTGTTTACACCGATTTATCGACACCGTTACTGGTAGAACAAGCAATTCTGCGTGGCGAAGGCCAGCTGCAGGACAACGGCGCACTGGTTGTTGAGACTGGTATCCGCACTGGGCGTTCTCCGATGGACCGCTTCATCGTCGAAGAGCCGAGCAGCAAAGACGCCATCGACTGGGGCAATATCAACCGTCCGTTCGACGCCGACAAATTCGATGCTCTGTGGGAACGCGTGGAAGAATACCTTGCCCAGCACGACAGCTTCGTGTCACACGTCCACGTCGGTGCCGATCCGCAGCATTACCTGCCGGTTAAAATGACCACTCAGACCGCCTGGCAGAACCTGTTTGGCCGCAACCTGTTTATCCGTCCGGAAACCTACAACCCTTCTGACAAAGAAGAGTGGCAGATCCTGAACGTACCCGGTTTCGAGTGCGTACCGGAGCGTGACGGCACCAACTCTGACGGCGCAGTTATCCTTAACTTTGCCCAGCGCAAAGTATTGCTCGCCGGTATGCGTTACGCCGGTGAAATGAAGAAAGCCATGTTCGGCGTACAGAACTTCCTGCTGCCGGAAAAAGACGTGCTGCCAATGCACTGCTCCGCCAACGTTGGCGATGACGGCGACACCTGTCTGTTCTTCGGTCTGTCCGGTACCGGCAAAACCACCCTGTCTGCTGACCCTGAGCGTTTCCTGATTGGTGACGACGAGCACGGCTGGGGCAAAGGCACCGTATTCAACATCGAAGGCGGCTGCTACGCGAAAACCATCGATCTGTCTCAGAAAAACGAGCCGATCATCTGGAACGCCATCAGATTCGGCGCCATCGTTGAAAACGTCGTGATCGACCCGATCACCCGCGTTGCCGATTACACCGACGTATCCAAAACCGAAAACACCCGTTGTGCCTACCCGCTGGAGCACGTTGAAAAGCGCGTTCTGGAAAACATGGCCGGTGAACCTAAAGCCGTTATATTCCTGACCTGTGATATGACCGGCGTACTGCCACCGGTATCTATCCTGACCAAAGAACAGGCGGCTTACCACTTCCTGTCCGGTTACACCGCACTGGTTGGTTCTACCGAAATGGGCGGCAGCAAAGGTCTGAAGTCTACGTTCTCTACCTGCTTCGGCGCACCATTCTTCCCGCGTCCGGCTGGCGAATACGCGGAACTGCTGATCAAGCGTGTGACCGAGTTCGATTCTCAGGTGTATCTGGTAAACACCGGCTGGACCGGTGGCGCTAACGGTGCCGGTGGTGAGCGTTTCAGCATCCCGACGACCCGTGCGGTGATCTCTGCGATCCAGAACGGCAAGCTGCGCGGCGTTGAAACCGAGACAGTACCTGTGTTCAACCTGCTGGTACCCAAGACTCTGGAAGGCGTTGACAGCAAACTGCTGAACCCACGTAACACCTGGGCCGATGCTGAGAAGTACGATGAAGCCGCGCGCAATCTGGCCGCTCAGTTCATTGCCAACTTCAAAAAATACGATGTGTCCGATGCCATCGTAGCCGCAGGCCCGCAGCTGGATTAATGCCTGCCTTGTGGCCATAAAAAACGGGAGCTTCGGCTCCCGTTTTTTATGCCTGAGATTCAGCTCACCGATGATCAGGAAAACACCCGCATACCCGCCAGCCCCCTTTTCTCAGTGCTGCTGTTATACTGCGCACTCTGTTTTTATCGAGTCAGGAAGGTTTATGAGTCAGGATTCCATCGGGTTACGTATTGCTGAAGAACTGGGCATCCGCCCGCAACAGGTTGCAGCTGCTGTCGCGCTGCTGGACGAAGGTGCTACGGTGCCTTTTATTTCCCGATACCGTAAAGAAGTCACCGGCTCGCTGGATGACACTCAGCTGCGTACGCTGGAAGAGCGTTTGCGTTATCTGCGCGAGATGGAAGACCGCCGCGCCTCCATTCTGAAAAGCATCGAAGAACAAGGCAAACTGAGCGATGAACTGAAGCGCGATATTTTAAGCGCCGACACCAAAACCCGCCTCGAAGATCTGTACCTGCCTTACAAAACCAAGCGCCGCACCAAAGGCCAGATCGCCATCGAAGCCGGTCTGCAGCCACTGGCCGAAGCGCTGCTGGATAACCCGGCGCTGGACCCGGAAACCGAAGCCGCCGGATTCCTCAATGCTGAACAGGGTGTGGCCGATACCAAAGCCGCCCTCGACGGGGCCAAGTACATTCTGATGGAGCGCTTCGCCGAAGACGCCAACCTGCTCGCCAAACTGCGTACGTTCATGCAGCAGGAAGCCACGCTGTCGGTGCGCGTTGTACCCGGACAGGAAGGTGCAGGCGCCAAATTTGCCGACTATTTTGAACACGATGAAGCCCTGAAAGGTGTGCCAAGCCACCGCGCCCTGGCCATTCTGCGTGGCCGTAACGAAGGCATCCTGAGCTTCTCACTGGTCACCGGTGATCCCTCCGACAAACTGACGCCAAGCCCCTGTGAAGGCATGATCGCCTCGCATTTTAATATTGTGCAACAGGGACGCGCCGCCGACCGCTGGCTGGCGGAAGTGGTGAAGTGGACCTGGCGCATCAAACTGCTCACTCACCTCGAAACCGAGCTGATGAGCAACCTGCGCGAAAGCGCCGAAGAAGCGGCGATTAAAGTCTTTGCCGATAACCTGAAAGACCTGCTGCTGGCCGCTCCGGCGGGCCCGAAAGCCACCATCGGCCTTGATCCGGGTCTGCGTACCGGGGTAAAAGTCGCCGTGGTCGACGCCACCGGCAAAGTGGTCGATCACTGTGCGATTTTCCCGACTCCGCCACAAAACCGTATCGCTGAGTCTGAAGCCGTACTGATGGCCTTAATCAGCAAACACAATGTTGAACTGATCGCCATCGGTAACGGTACGGCCAGCCGCGAAACGGATAAATTCGTGGGCGATATGCTGAAGAAGTTCAAAGCCACTCAGGTGCAGAAAGTGATGGTGAACGAGGCCGGTGCTTCCGTTTACTCAGCCTCCGAGCTGGCGGCGAAAGAATTCCCGGATCTGGATGTAACCATCCGTGGCGCCGTCTCCATTGCCCGCCGTCTGCAGGACCCGCTGGCCGAGCTGGTAAAAATCGAGCCGAAATCCATCGGCGTCGGCCAGTACCAGCACGACGTGAACCAGAGCCAGCTGGCGCGCACGCTGGATGCGGTCATCGAAGACTGTGTGAACTCGGTCGGTGTTGATCTGAACACAGCCTCAGCGCCGCTGCTGACCCGTGTATCCGGCCTGAACAGCACACTGGCGAACAACATTGTCGCCTTCCGCGATGCCAACGGGGCCTTTAACAGCCGCGCCGATCTGCTCAATGTGCCACGCCTGGGCGGTAAAACCTTCGAACTGGCGGCCGGTTTCCTGCGCATTATGAACGGCAGCAACCCGCTGGATGCCTCGGCCGTACACCCGGAATCTTACCCGGTGGTGGAGAAAATCGCGCACCAGTTCTCGCGCGATGTGGCCAGTCTGATTGGTGATGCCGCCCTGCTGAAATCGGTGAACGCCGCGGAGTTTACCGACGATAAAGTCGGCGAAATTACCGTTAAGGACATTCTCAATGAACTGCAGAAGCCGGGCCGCGATCCGCGTCCGGAGTTCAGATTCGCGCAATATCAGGAAGGCGTCGAAGAGATCCGGGATCTGAAGCCGAACATGGTTCTGGAAGGCGTGATCACCAACGTCGCCGCCTTTGGTGCCTTCGTTGATATCGGCGTACATCAGGATGGTCTGGTGCATATTTCTGCGCTGTCCGACACCTTCGTCAAAGACCCGCGCGATGTGGTGAAAGCCGGTGATATCGTCAAAGTCAAAGTGATGGAAGTGGACGTCGCGCGTAAACGTATCGGCCTGTCGATGCGCATGAGCGACGATGCCAATGAGCAGGCGGAGGGCCGTGTGGCGGGTGAGAAACCGCAACGCAACGGTCAACGGGCAAACGGCGCACCCAACCGCAACAGCTTTGGGGATAAAGCTCCGGCTCAGGGCGCGATGGCCGGGGCGCTGGCGGCGGCATTTGCCAAGGCGAAGAAGTAACCGCTCCGGCCCCGAATCCTCAGGGTTCTGCTGCGCAACAATCAAACCCACCCGGCATACCGCTGGGTGGTATCGTCCGGCCTCAGTTTCCCCCTATAATCCGGCGATCTGTGTTTCTGCCCCGAGGCGACTTTGGCTAATTATCAACAAGCCCTGAATCTGTTCAGCGATCCGCAACACCTGCCCTTGCTGGCGCGTCTGCAACGTGGCATCGAAAAAGAAGGCTTACGTTGCTCACCTCAGGGCATCATCAGCCAGAAACCCCATCCGAAAGGGCTGGGTTCGGCACTGACCCATCCAAGCATTACGACCGATTATTCCGAAGCGCTGCTGGAATTTATTACCCCGGTGTTTACCAGCGCGCATGAAGCATACGCCTACCTGAATATTGCTCACCGCTTTGCCTACAAACAGCTGGATGGTGAACTGATCTGGCCAAGCTCCATGCCCTGTATTCTGCAGGGCGAAATGAGCATTCCGATTGCCCATTACGGCACCTCCAACCTCGGCCAGCTCAAACATGTGTACCGTCATGGCCTGTGGCATCGTTATGGCCGCACCATGCAGACCATTTCCGGTATTCACTATAACTTCTCGCTGCCGGCAGAGATCTGGCCACTGCTGCAGGCCAACGATGAGCGTGGTGATCAATACAGTCCGCAGAGCTATATCTCGGCACGGTACTTTGGCCTGATCCGTAATTTCCGCCGCTATTCCTGGTTGCTGATGTATCTGTTTGGCGCATCTCCGGCGGTGTGCAGCACCTTTCTGGCTGGCCGCGACCACAAACTGGATCGTCTTTATGAGCACACATTGTATGCACCTTATGCGACCTCGCTGCGCATGAGTGATCTGGGCTACCAGAACAACGCGCAATCCGATCTGATGGTGTGTCACAACACCCTTGAACGCTACGTTGAAACCCTCGGCAGCGCCGTTACCAAACCCATCGCCGCTTACGAAGCCATTGGTGTACAGGACGAGCAGGGTCATTACAGGCAACTGAACAGCAACCTGCTGCAGATCGAAAACGAATACTACAGCGATATCCGTCCGAAGCGCGTCGCACGCGAAGGCGAAAAACCGCTGCAGGCGCTGGATAAATACGGCGTTGAATACATCGAGGTGCGCTGCACCGATGTGAATCCTTTTATGCCGCTGGGTATCGACGTTCCGCAGATGCAGTTTATGGATGTATTCCTGACCTGGTGCCTGCTGCAACCCAGCCCGGATATCGACGAAACCGAATACTGGCGCATCAAACGCAATCAGCAACGCACCGTCATGGAAGGCCGTCGTCCGGGCCTGATGCTGGAACAGGCCGACGGTAACATCAACCTGCAAACCTGGGGCATGCAGCTGCTCGGCGACATGAAAGCGCTGGCCAGTATGATGGATCGTGCCTGCGGCCAAACCTTCCACACGGACAGCCTGGGTCAGCAGCGCCTGAAACTGGCCGACAGCCGTCTCACGCCATCGGCACAGGTACTGCAACAGCTGCAGGAAAATGAGATTGAGTTTGCGGATCTGACGCGCCAGCAAGCCGAACAACACCGCAAAACGCTGAGTGAGAATCCTGGCCCGCAGGTGTATCAGCAATGGCAGCAAATGGCGCGTGATTCACTGGCCGCACAGGAAGCGCTTGAACAGTCGGACACCCTGCCGTTTGCCGAATACTTAGCACAATACCTTCAGCGCTGAGCGCTGAACGGCTGAGATAAAAACGGGGAGATTACTCCCCGATTTTATTCACGGCTCGCCCTTTTAAGATCAGCGTTTTAAAGGTGTCCCTGAATCATTCTGCACCGCTGCGCATGAGCACAGTATTCAGAGGCGCCTTAATTCTGCACCACAAAATTACTGAAGAATAAATCATCGATAAAGGGTGAACCCTCAAGCTTGACCATCAGCGCCCGCACTTCATCCAACGCCACTTTACGCAATGATTCACGCCCCTGAGAGCTGTTCATCGTTACCGCTTCCTGCGCACTGAGCAGCATAACCAGATTATTACGGATATAGGGTTTGTGCAGATTCACCTTAGCAGCAGACTCTGCACCGGAAACTTTCAGGGCAATTTCCGTGCGCAGATATTTCATCCGCCCGGTACTGCCATAATTCACCACAAAGGCCGGTTCGAGATGCAGATATTTGGCATCAGAGCTCACCGGAACGTCTTCCGCCTGAGCAGCGGAAACCATCATCAGGCTGAACACGATGCCTGATATCAGAATGCTTGCTGGGATTAACTTCACTGACCTGCGGAACATACCTCTACTCCTCCTGACTAATCGCAACCCGGCACCCTGGCCGCCTCCCTATTGATCTTAGACCAGATCCTCCGGATTGTGGCTGTGGTAGACTGCAAACCAACCAGACGCAAAGCGTCAGATTGTGGAATTTTTATGCAAACATTTCTGAAATCACTGTCGTTACACCACGGCTATCTTGCCGGATTTCTTTCATGCGCCGGCCTCCTTGCAGCGGCGTATTATTTTGAATACGCGCTGTATCTGGAACCGTGCCCACTGTGCATGGTGCAACGGCTTGCCACCCTCGCGATTGGTCTTGGCTGTCTGGCCGCCTTTATTGCCCGTCAGCGAGAGAACAGGCCTGCCAGCTGGACATTGCGCATCGCACTGATATTCACCCTGCTGTCTGCCATCGGTGGCGTCTGGGTAGCCGATCATCATGTCTGGTTACAGAATCTGCCACCGGAAGACGTTCCGGCCTGCGGCCCGGGTTTCGATTATCTGATTGAAACACTGCCACTGAGCGAACTGCTCAGCGTCATGCTCAGCGGTAATGGTAATTGCGCCGATGTATCCTGGAATTTTCTCGGCCTGACCATGCCGGAGTGGACCCGCCTGTGGTTTATCGGCTTCACACTGGCAGCCGCCTTTGCTCTGTTCCGCATCTGGCCACGCCACCGCTGAACGTCCAGCTCAATCATGTTCAGGGCAAGCAGAAAATGCCGGAAATGCAAACACAAAAGCTGCTTGCCTCGCCCTTTTTGCCCGGCCTATAGTGTCCACATACCCTCAGAACAATAAGGCAGCGAACCTCACTGATCATCGCGGTTCGCCAAGGAGAAGACCATGCTGGAAGGTTGTAAAACTGCACAGGAACGCTGGGGCGGCGTTCACAAATTAATTGATGCCTGGCTTAACAGCCGTCAGGAACTGATCGTTCTGTTCTGCAATCTGTCAGCCAGCAAACCGCTGTCAGCCGAACAGCCTCTGGGTCCTGGTATTCAGCGCTTTTGTCAAAGCATGATGGACTACTGCTCCGCAGGACACTTTGAAATTTACGAGCAACTGATCAACGAAGCCAAAGAGTATGACGATGGTGGTCTCGAGCTGGCCTCCACACTGGTACCCAAACTGGATGCTCTTACCGGTCGTTGCGTTGACTTTAACGACACCTACGACGAACACTGCACCTTTGAACAACTGGCGCACCTGCCACAGGATTTATCCGCCATCGGAGAAATTCTGGAAGAGCGTTTTGAACTGGAAGATCAATTAATTGCCCGTTTGCACACCGCTCACCGCGAGCTGGCCAGCGCATAGTCCTTCCCTCCTGTGCGGTTCCCGTAACAACGGGAACCGCACAATCCCGCCAGACGATCTACACTGATAGAAAATAAATCTGCCACGGGTTTGCCATGATTCAGCGACTGCAGCATGTTAATGCCGTCTTATTATTGCCTCTGACTTTATTACTGAGCGGCTGCGACGATGCAAAAACACCCGCCGATGTGCGTGAGGTTTCCCGTCAGGGCGCTTATTCGATGAGCTTTTCTGCTAACGGAAAAGAGCTGATGGTTGGCAGCCTGCATCATGGCGGCAGCCTCTGGAGTATCAATCCCGCAGAGCGGCTGATCGACTGGAATCATAAAGCCGAAGGCTACAGCAACATCACCAGCAGCGCGTTCTCGCCCGAAGGTAATTTTGTTGCCACGACCGACAACCGCACCATTGTGCTCTGGGCGCGTGACAGCGGAGAAGCCGTATGGTTCTGGAATTCACCGGGCGACATTGAAGATATTGCCCTGACCACCAACGGCAACTATGCACTGCTGGCCATGACCGATTACACCGCAACGCTGTTCGATATTAAAAACGGTGGTATCCGCCAGAGACTTGCCCACGATGGCACCGTTTACGATGTCAGCGTCAGCGACAACAGCTTACTCGCCGCCAGCGCCAGTGATGATCTGCACGCCCGCCTCTGGAATCTGGAAAACGGAAAATTACTGCACCAGCTCAAACACAATAATCAGGTTAAAACCGCGCAACTCTCCGCCGATGGCCGGTTATTATTTACCTCAGCCCTGAATGAAAGCGGAAAAATATGGGATGTGGCATCCGGGCGTTTGTTGCAACAGATAGACCGTACGCGCGGACACTACAGTGCTGCCCGGTTTTCTGCCAACAACAGCCAGTTACTGACCGGCAACAGCTCCGGACAAATTGAATTGTGGAATACCGCCAATGGCAAACGCAGCCACATATGGCGCGCCAGTCCACGCGATACCTGGGTCAGCAATAACGTACTGGTGGAAGACGTTGCCTTTCACAACAACCAATGGCTGGCCGCTGGCTCCAACGGCATGCTGTATTTTCTGCGCTGAGCCCATAATACATCCGAACGATGCAGGCACTCAGCGCGCCTGATCGATGTCTTTTTTACGCTGATCAACCAACGTCTGCACACCCTTGGCGTCATCCAGCAGTTTGGGAATATCTGCCGGATTAATCGTCATGGGTAAGCCCGGAATTTTAGCGTCAGGCTCGTCCTGACGTTTCTTTTCTTCAGACTCCTGCGGCGCGGGAACCTTAACGCTCTGAATAACATTGGCAGCGGTATCAATGTCTACGGCCTGTGCGACAACACCGTCCGGCACCTCATCACCGAAATGCCAGACGCCTTTGTTATCCTGCCATTTATAATAGGTCTGCCGCGTTTGCTCTGTTGATAACAGCTCCGGCTCAGTTCCGGAAGACAGTAACGGCTTACCATCAGGGCCTTTAATAAAATACGGCGCAGCAACGGCCAGGCCCAGAATAACCAGCATAAAGGCAATTTTACTTTTCATCGGTTCATCCTTGAGATTCATTCCACGCCCGGTGATTATAACCTATGCTACAAATGCACAGGACAAAAAGCGACCTGATAATAAACGGTACTGAATAAGGAAGCAGGGATATTTCAGTGACAGAAACACTAACGCCACAAGATGGTCCGGCAGCTGCCCGGGTTATCAGCCGTGCAGTTCCGGTGCGCATTATGGTTGCGAACGCCAAGGGCGGCTGTGGCAAAACAACCATGGCAACCAATCTTGCCAGCTACTTTTCCCGTCAGGGTGAAGTAACCGCATTGATTGATTATGACCCTCAGGGCTCCTCAATGGATTGGCTTCAGGTCCGTGATCAGCATTTGCCTAAAATCAGCGGAGTGGCAGCCTTTCAGCGCCATGTTCCCAGCGCCTCTACCCGCACCTGGAGTCTGCGCGTACCCGCCAATACCAGCCGTGTCATACTCGATACACCGGCCGGACTTGCCGGTAATGAGTTATCCGATCTTATTCAGCAATCCGATCTTATCGTTATCCCGGTTATTCCTTCCGCTATTGATATCCGCGCCGCTACCGGTTTTATCCGCGACGTTCTGTTATCGCGTGCTTATCGTATTAACCCCAAACCTATTGCTGTTGTCGCTAACCGCGTGCGTAAAAATACATTGATATACGCCAAACTGGAGCGCTTCCTTAACAGCCTGCAAATTCCCTTTATCGCCGCACTGCGCGATACTCAGTTTTATGTCCGTGCCAGTGAGCACGGCCTGGGTCTGGTCGATTTTGATCAGCAGGATTCTAAAGATGAAAATGAATGGCAACCTTTGCTGCAGTGGTTAAGTAAAACCATTGACAACATCCGTCAGCCAGCCGAAAAATAAATTCATATAAAATAAATAGATGATTTTAATTCATTTCGTATAATGCCCCCGACGATCAAACCTGAATGAGGAATTCACATGGCCGCCCGCAAAAAAGCACCCGCAAAAAAAGCTGCTCAACCCAAAGCAAAAACTGCCGTAAAAACAGTTGCCAAAGCGCCTGTTAAGAACGCTGCAGCCAAGAAACCTGTTGCCAAAAAAGTTGTAGTGAAGAAGCCGGTAGCGAAAAAAGCGGCGGTTAAAACGGTGGTTGCCAAAGTAACGGCTCTGACGGCTGTTCAGCAACTTGAAAAAGACATTGCGGCACTGCAGGCCAAACTGGCTGCTGCCCGCACCAAAGAGCTGAGCGATGCCGAGAAAGCTGTTGCCAAAGCGACGGCATCACAAGTGAAAGCCAATGAGAAACTGGCCAAAGCCAATGCTGCACGCAAAACCGTTGCAGAAAAAGTAAAAGCCAAGAAAACACCGGCTGCTGTACGTCAGCTTGAAGCCGCCCGCGACCGTGCCGAAGCCGCCAAAGCTGAAGCGGCAACCGCCAAAGAAGCCGCCGTGGCTGCCAAAGCGGCAATGGCCGCTCTGACTCTGGAAGCAAAATCACGCGCTGCACTGGAAAAAGTCATCGCTGATTTTGAAAAAGCTCAGGCCAAACTGACAGCCCCGGCAGCGGCCAAAAAGAAAACCGTAGCCCGTAAGCCTGCTGTGAAAAAAGCCGTTGCTGCTCCTGCTGCCGAACAGCCAGCCGCAGCACCAAAAGCAGCTGCCAAGAAAGCGGCGGCTAAGCCTGCTGCCAAAAAAGCCGCAGCGACTGAACCGGCCGCCGCCACACCAGCGGTTGAGAAACCAGCCACCAAACCTGCTGCGAAAAAACCTGCTGCGAAAAAAACAGCCGCTAAAAAAACTGCTGCGAAAAAACCAGCCGCGCCTGTCGTCGCCGCTGCAGACGCAGAAGTGAAAGACGCTGCCGTTGAAACGACCGCCGTTGCCGCACCGGTAGCAGCACCAGCTGTTGAAGCGCCTGTTATTGAAACATCCGCCGTTGAAGCTCCTGTTACTGAAACACCGGCCGTTGAAACTCCGGAAGCAGAAACCGTTGCCGAAACGCCGGCAACGGATAAACCAGCAGAAGGTGGTGAAAAATCCAGCCTGTTCGGTAACGACTGATCGTCAGCACTGAGCGCTGAGCGGAGTTACTCCGCCAGCAGCAACAGCTGTTGTAAAAGAGGCCCTCGGGCCTCTTTTTTTTCCTCCGGTACGCCGTTATCAAGCGACGTCATCCCCTGCAACCGCATCAGGTTTTTCTCGCAGCATGGTTGTTGCTGTTCACTCAATGTCTGGTTTTTCAGCCAACCGGTTATGCGCACGATTCCTTCCTGCTCAGCCTGTAATTCAGCCTGCAATAATGACTTGCGCAATGCTGCCTGCTGCGAGCGTAATGGCTCGGCATTCAGCCGTGAACGTGCATGGCGTATTGGCAGAATCATCTGTTCACGCCAATGGAAGTAGTCAACGGCATCAGCCAAACTGTCGGGTAACAAACACTGCTGCTTACCCAGCCACAGCGCCGTCAGCAGCAACAGCACATCCATATCGGCATCGTTCTGCAGGCTCAGCAGCGTCTGCTGCACGCCGGGGCGTGCATAAAATGTCAGGGCGAACTCCCACAGTGGGTTATCACCGCTTTCTGTGGCAAACTGCGCCGCCATTGCCGTCACCTTAAATTAGCCAAGTTATGATCGAATTTAATCAGGTTTCCCTGCAGCGCGGAACGCAAACTCTGCTCAAAGACTGTCAGCTGCGTATTCATGATGGGCAGAAAATGGCGTTAATCGGTCCTAACGGTGCCGGTAAATCCAGTCTGTTCGCGCTGCTGAATGGCGAGCTGCAGGTCGACGGTGGTGATCTGTACATTCCGCCCAAGTGGCGCATTGCCCATATGCGTCAGGAAGTGGAAGCCAGCGAGCGCAGTGCGCTGGATTACGCCATGGATGGCGATGCCATTTATCGCCGCATTGAACATGGCATTGCCAATGCGCAGAACGATAATGACCTGACCCACTGGCTGGATCAGATGGATCAGCATCAGGGTTACAGCGTACCGGTGAAAGCCGAACAACTGCTGCACGGTCTGGGCTTCAGTAAAGACGAACTACTGCGTCCGGTTAAAAGTTTCTCCGGTGGCTGGCGTATCCGCCTGAATCTGGCGCAGGCACTGATGATGCCGTCTGATTTATTATTACTCGACGAGCCAACCAACCACCTGGATCTCGAAGCGACCCTGTGGCTTGAACAGTGGCTGAATAATTATCCCGGCACACTGTTATTTATTTCCCATGACCGCGATTTTATCGACGGTGTTGCCAACAATATTGTTCACCTGCATCAGCAGACGCTGACACTCTATCCGGGCAATTACAGCGCCTATGAACGCATCCGCGCAGAAAAACTCGCGCAACAGCAAACGCTGTTTGAAAAGCAGCAGGTACGCGTGGCCGAGATCGAACAATTCGTTGCCCGTTTCCGTGCCAAAGCCAGTAAAGCCAAACAGGCACAGAGCCGCTTAAAAGAATTGCAACGCATGGAGCTGATTGCGCCAGCGCATGTGGATTCACCTTTCCGCTTTGAATTTCCGTGCTACGAAAAAATGTCAGCGCCCCTGCTGGCCATTGATCATGCCGCGCTGGGTTATGCCGGCAAAACCATTCTGCCCGATGTGCGCCTGTCGATTGTGCCGGGCCATCGCGTCGGTCTGCTTGGCCCTAACGGCGCGGGCAAATCAACGCTGCTGAAAACCCTGTGCAACGACATTGCCATGCTCAGCGGTGAACGCTCTGAAGGCGAACATCTGCGTATTGGTTACTACGCTCAGCACCAGCTGGAATCGCTCGATGTCAAAGCCTCCGGCGCACTGATATTGCAGCGTTTAAAACCCAAAGCATCGGATCAGGAAATCCGTAATTTTCTCGGTGGTTTTGGTTTTCATGGTGATAAAGCACTGGAAGTGATCGAGCCCTTTTCCGGCGGTGAAAAAGCCCGTCTGGCACTCGCTTGTGTCGCCTGGATGAAACCCAACCTGCTGATTCTGGATGAGCCAACCAACCATCTGGATATTGAAATGCGCGAAGCCTTAACCCTGGCGCTGCAGAATTTCCCCGGTGCAATTTTAATTGTCAGCCACGACCGTCACTTATTAAAAGCGACCGTCGACGAATACTGGCTGGTCGATAACGGCCAGGTGCAGGAATTTGATGGCGACCTCGACGACTACCATCACTATCTGCAACAGCGGGACATAATTCCGGCAAACACGGCGGACAATGGGACCGCATCGGTCGCCAGCACTCCGGCCAGCGGGCAAGCGGTTGACCGCAAAGAACAGAAACGTCTGGACGCCGAAAAACGCCAGCGTCTGGCGCCCTTGCGCAAACAGCAGCAGGCAGCGGAAAAGCAGATGGAAAAACTCCAGAGCCAGCTCAGTGCGGTTGAAGAAACATTATCCGACGCAGGCCTGTACGATGCCGAACGCAAAGCCGAACTGAATCAGCTGCTGCAGGAGCAAGGCAAACTGAAAAGTGCGCTGGAAGACATTGAAATGGAATGGATGGAATTAACCGAACAGCTGGAGCAGGCGGAGTAATACTCCGCTTTTTTAACGGCAGCCGGTCATCCATCAACCGGTGCCTGCGCAGTATTCCCTCTCAGACCTTACGCCTTAAGCCCGACGGACGAACAACCAACAGGCAGAACCCACAGCGTTTTCTGATGAATAGCGCTGTTCATTATGAACAGCTATTCATCCATACATTAATCATCTTAATGTTATCAACAACCCGGCCGACAACCTGTGCATAACCCGCCAAAAGGAAACGGCCATGAAGATTGTTCAGTCGCAGGTTCAGCTCAGTGCTCAACAAAAGGATCTGTTATTAAGCGCCCGCCTTAAGGGCATGTCGGTGAGTGTCACGGCAGGTGATGATGATAATGACGGCGGTCATACCGCGAGCGCCAGCGCCGGCATTCAGCTGTCGCTGAGCACACGCACCGACAGCCGCAAGGCAGTGAGTCGCAGCAGCACGGTAACCCATGCCAATGGCCGTCAGCAGCAATCGTCCTCAGCCTATCTGGCACAACAGCTGACCGAGCAGACCACTCAGCTGAATGTCATCGTCAGCGCGGTCAACACCCGGCCCGGCAGTGCCGGACTTGGCGTACTGGTTGAGGTACAGAGCGTATTGCAGGTTGAACGCGAAGAGTCGCTGGTCTTTGAAGTGCTGGGGCAAGTACAGACCGAAGACGGCCGTCGGATTGATTTTATGCTGGCGCTGGATTTCAGCCGTTACACCCGCGCCGAGCAGACCAACCTGTTTCAGGGTCAGCTCAATCTGATCGACCCGTTAATGATTAATCTGAACGGCGGTGCGGTCGAACTGAGCGACCAGAGTTTCAGTTTTGATCTGAACGCCGATGGCCAGAACGAGAGCATCGCCCGTACTGCCGCCGGCAGCGGCTATCTGGTATTCGATAAAAACAACAACGGCATCATTGATGACGGCAGCGAAATGTTCGGCCCGCAGAGTGGTAATGGTTTTGCCGACCTGGCGCAGTACGATGACGACAGCAACGGCTGGATTGATGAAAACGATGCCATCTTCAGCCAGCTCAGCCTGATGGAATTTGATGACGAAGGGCCAACCCTGCGCTCCGCCGCGGACGCCGGTTTAGGTGCCTTCTTTCTTGGTTCTGCAACCTCTGATTACGAACTGAAAAACGATGCTGGTCAGGTGCGCGGAGTCATTGCGCAATCGGGTGTCGCACTGACCGAAAACGGCGAAGCACTGCTGCTGCAGGAAGTGCATCTGAATACTCCGCCCAGCCTGCCGCAGCACGCCATAACCGGTGGCAACCTCGCCCTGAACAGCGAACAGGGCAGGGTTGACCTGCAATCACCGCTGAGTTTTTTCCAGTTTGATAACGAGCTGCTGAACCGCCGCGACGCTGAAACCCGGGTACAACTGCACATTGAACCCGATCAGGATGCGCAACTGGTGGCCGCTGGCCCCCTTCCGGGAACAGCCGCCGCTGGTCATCATGCCAGCAACAGCACCCACAACAATAACAACAGCAACTCTGGCAGCAACCCCGCCCAGAGTCGTGCATCGCACCCGGATGCGCCCCTCTACGATGATCTGCAACCCCGCCGCATGAATATGCGCCAGTGGGCCGCCGATGCCATTAACCGCTACCACAATGAAGAGCCACGTAAGCCCAGCGGCAAAGACGCCCATGTGTATGTCGATATTCCCGACCCGGTTCGGGCAACCCCGCTTAACCTGCGCAACGAAGTTGATGCAGGCAGCAAAGATATGGACAACACACTGAAGGCCCTGCGCGCCACCATTGAAGAATTAAAACAGATGCGCGAGCAACAGCAGCAAAGCCAGAAACCGCTGGCGTTGTATCAGGCGATAGGTCATTTGCAGGGGTAAAAGCCGAACTGAAAATCTGCACAAAAGCGGCGGCCTGCTACCGCCCCGGCGGACAGCCGCTGCCGCTGTTTTTCCTTTAAGGCCGCGGTGCAAAGCCAGACCGCAGCCTGCAGCGCCATGGCATACATACTGCTTTCTGACAGAACCATCAGAAAAGGAGGCAGGGTATGAACATTCAGCGCCCGGAGGAATTCACCGCCGTCACTCACAACCTGAATACGAAGCAGGAAAAAAACAGCAATACGGTATTTGCCGATCTGTTGCGCGTACAACAACAGGCACAGCCCGCGGCACAATCTGTCCGTGCAGTAACAGCCACATCGTCTGTTGCCGCTGCGACACAGAAACCGGCAACGTCCGCATCCGTAGCAGAACCAGAAGCCAGTTCAGAAAAAAGCGCCGCACAGGAATTCCGCGACTATATGGCGATGAGCGATGCCGAAAAAATGCGCGCGGCGATACTGAAAGAAATGGGGCTAACGGAAGAGGAATTCGAACAACTGCTGCCGGAAGAACAGCTGGCCATCGAACAGAAGATTATCGAGCGACTGAAGCAGGAAACCGGCGTCAGCGATACCGGATTTAATACCGAAGCCGTCAGCCTGTTACTGCATCGATGATCAACGCTTCATTAATGAGCAGCAGCCATGAGCAAAAATGTTTCAGCTTGCAGCCTGCATTGACAGCAATCGCTCAGATGATCAGACTTTAAGCGTTTAATCCGGTGAACCACTCCCCGGCAATCGGAGCCGCATGAGTCGTACCGGATTAACAGACAACCCCGTGTAATCAGACAGCCCGGCCAGATACGGACCGGAACGCTCTGCTTAAACGGGGTTTATTTTTTACTCAGCACCCGCTTCCCGCAGTGCCGCCGCATATTCTTCGCCTTTGCTGTGGCTGGCGATGGTTTGCAGAATGCTCACACCTTCAGCATTTTTCGCATTCAGGTTATGGCCTTCGGCTTTAAACAGTTCCACATATTCGGCAAAGACTTCCGGCACCATATGACGATAAGCGCGGATCGCTGCGATGTAATCGGCATCGCTGCCGTCATAGCTGTTGGCGCTCAGAAATTCGCGCAGCTGCGCTTCTGACCACTCACCACCAAAGACTTTTTCTTTATCTTTTTTCTGCATGATTTTCTCCTGAGTATTCTGTTATCCGGTTGCGCGATGACAAGGCGCATTAACTGTTTTCGGTAAGCGCTGACGAAGCGGTTAACGAAGTTGGCGATCAAACTTTGCGGAACATTAAATCCCACACCCCATGCCCCAGCTTCTCACCACGGTTTTCAAACTTGGTCAGCGGGCGGTGCTCCGGACGCGGCACGCAATTGCCCTGACCGGCAACGTTTTCATAACCTTCGGCGACGTCCATGACTTCCAGCATATGCTCCATGTAAGGCTCCCAGTCGGTCGCCATATGGAACACACCGCCCGGCTTTAAAATACGGCGGATGGCCTGGGCAAACGCAGCCTGCACAATGCGGCGCTTGTTATGCTTTTTCTTGTGCCACGGGTCGGGGAAAAACAGCTGCACCGTGTCGATGCTGTTGTCGGGCAGCAGTTTCAGCACTTCAATGGCATCTTCTTTGTATGTGCGCAGGTTGCTGAGTCCGGCTTCTTCCGCCAGATACAGCAGCGAGCCAACACCCGGCAGATGCACTTCCACACCGATAAAATCTTTTTCCGGCGCAGCCGCCGCCATCTGCACCAGCGACTGGCCCATGCCATAGCCGATTTCCAGCACCACGTGACCGTCACGGCCAAACACCTGAACCGGATTAATCGCGCCCTGCACCAGCTCCAGCCCCATCACCGGCCACTGCCGTTCGAGTGCGCCTTCCTGACCTTTGGTTAAACGTCCGGCACGGATCACAAAGCTTTTGATACCGCGGCGGTAAACCGGTTTGTCGCCTTCCGCAGCCGCAGCTGCCGGGTTTTCATCATGTTCGCTCACGATAATCTGCCTGAATAATTACAAAAAAGTCGGGGCCTGTTTGCACAAACACAACAGACCCTAAGGAGTTTTCATTTTAAAGGCCGCCACCAGCAACGCCGACCAGCCCAGCAACCAGCTGACGCCGCCCAGCGGGGTAATCATACCCAGCGGCCGCATGCCGCTCAGCGCCAGCAGATACAGACTGCCACTGAACAGAATCAGACCCAGCAACATCAGCCGCGCCGACCAGCTCAGCCAGCGCGATGGCTGCACCTGCAGCCACAGCGATAAGGCCAGCAGGACCACAGCATGAATCAGGTGATACTGCACTGCGGTCTGGTACACCGTCAGCATATCAGCGCTCAGTACGCCCTTCAGACCATGCGCTCCGAACGCGCCCAGTGCGACGCCGCTGAAGCCTGCGACGGCCGCTGCTGTGAGTGTATTTTTTGCCTGCATAAAAAACCCCTTGCGGTTTTGGCCGGCGATTATAAAGGAGCCGGGCGGTCAGGTCATATCCGGTGGCACTGAATTATTCCGAGATGCCCCGGGAGCTCTGGTATGATGCCGGCAGTTGAAAAGCCTGTGGAAGTGCCTGTGAAATACACCGACCTGCGCGACTTTATTAAATCGCTGGAAAAACGTGGTGAGCTGAAACGCATCCGTTATCCGGTTGATCCGCATCTGGAAATGACCGAAATCGCCGACCGCGTACTGCGTGCCGGTGGTCCGGCGCTGCTGTTTGAAAACCCCAAAGGTTATGACATGCCGGTTCTGGCCAACCTGTTCGGCACTCCGAAACGGGTAGCGCTGGGCATGGGCGAGGAGTCGGTGGAAGCATTGCGCGACATCGGTAAGTTACTGGCCTTTCTGAAAGAACCTGAGCCACCGAAGGGCATGAAAGACGCCTGGGAAAAATTGCCGATCTTTAAGAAAGTGCTGGCCATGGGGCCGAAAGAAGTGCGCAAAGCACCCTGTCAGGATGTGGTGCTGGAAGGTGATGACGTTGATCTGAGCAAGATTCCGGTACAGCACTGCTGGCCCGGCGATGCCGGTCCGCTCATTACCTGGCCACTGGTGATTACCAAAGGGCCGCATAAAGATCGCCACAATTTAGGCATTTATCGCCAGCAGGTGATTGGCAAAAACAAAGTGATCATGCGCTGGCTTAGCCATCGTGGCGGCGCACTCGATTTTCTTGAGTGGCAGAAAGCGCGTCCCGGTGAGCCGTTTCCGGTGACCGTAGCACTGGGTGCCGATCCGGCCACTATTCTTGGTGCCGTCACGCCGGTACCGGATACCCTGAGCGAATACGCCTTTGCCGGCTTGTTGCGTGACAGCAAAACCGAGCTGGTAAAGAGCATCGGCAATGATCTGCTGGTTCCAGCCTCGGCTGAGATTGTGCTCGAAGGGATGATTCATGCGGGCGAGATGGCGCCTGAAGGGCCATTCGGCGATCACACCGGTTACTACAATGAGGTGGATAACTTTCCGGTATTGACCGTTGAGCGCATTACCCACCGCAAAGACCCTATCTATCACAGCACCTACACCGGCCGTCCTCCAGATGAACCGGCCATTCTCGGCGTGGCACTGAACGAAGTCTTTGTGCCGATTCTGCAGAAGCAGTTTCCGGAAATTGTCGATTTCTATCTGCCGCCGGAAGGCTGCTCCTATCGCATGGCAGTGGTGAGCATGAAGAAGCAATATCCCGGTCATGCCAAGCGCGTGATGATGGGCGTGTGGTCGTTCCTGCGCCAGTTTATGTACACCAAGTTTGTGATTGTGGTGGACGACGACGTGAACACCCGCAACTGGGAAGACGTGATCTGGGCCATCACGACCCGGATGGACCCGGCACGCGATACCACGCTGATTGAGAACACGCCGATTGATTATCTCGACTTTGCCTCGCCGGTATCCGGCTTAGGCTCGAAGATGGGTCTGGATGCCACCAACAAATGGCCGGGTGAAACCAGCCGTGAATGGGGCACGCCGATCGTGATGGATCAGGACGTAAAAAATAAAGTCGATGACATCTGGGATCAGCTGGGGTTATGACGCACCACACCGTTACCTTTCAGCCATCCGGGAGTCAGATACGCTGCGCTCCCGGCCAGACCATTGCCGACGCTGCCGAAGCGCAGGGGCTGGAATTGTTGATTGGCTGCGATAACGGTATCTGCGAAGTCTGCAAAGCGGAATATCTTGATGGCGAACTGTTGTTCCGCAATACGCTGGGGCAGACCATACTTGAGCAAGACAATCAGGTATTATGCTGCGTCGCCCAACCCCAGACCGATGTTGAGATTTATATGGCCGATGTTTTCGCCCCGAACCACAAACCGCAGGTCAGCCTGGCCTGTCAGATTCCCGCAATGGAACGGCTGGGCGATGATATCTGGCGGGTTGAGCTGCTGACACCGGCGGGTAAGAGTGCCGACTTCTGGCCCGGCCAGTACCTGTTGCTGCACGTGCCTGATGAACAGGGTAACGAAGAGCAGGTGCCCTTTTCCATTGCCTGCGCACCGGGCGGCATGACGGGGGGCGATCCGCGCAGGATCGAGCTGCATATCGCCAACAGCAGCGACAACGCCCAGCGCGTTCTCAATTTTTTGCGCGACGCCGTCGTGGTGCGTGCAACACTGCCGGCCGGAGATTGCTACATCAGCAAGGTGTTCATGCAGCAGCATCAGCAACACCCCCTGATTATGATTGCCGCTGGCAGCGGTTTCTCACAGATCAAAGCGCTGACCGAAGGCGCGCTGGCGCTGAATCCGCAGCAGGAAATTCACCTCTACTGGTCAAACCGCAGCAGCGGCGGTTTTTATCTGGCCGAGCTTCCCCTGCAATGGGCCCGGCAGTTCCCGAATGTCCATTACCACCCCATCATCGAACAGCACAGTCAGGGCTGGCATGGCCGTACAGGCTGGATTTATCAGGTCATTCACGAAGATTTTGACGATCTGCGCCAATCTCAGATTTTCGCCTGTGGTTCGCCCAATATGGTGTACGGTACTCTGGATCAGTTGGCACCGCTGGGACTGACCCCCGCCAATATGCACTCGGATGTGTTTGCCTACGCCCCGCGTGGCTGAATACACAGATACCCGATACATCTTCTCCTAATTTAATTCAGGAACCTGTATGAACTGGACTTTCTCTGTTAATCCGCAACAGTTGTGGGAAACCTATATCCTGCCCTGGGGCACGCAGATCGTGCTCGCCCTGCTGATTTTTATCATCGGTCGCATGCTGGCGGGTTTTGTGACCCGCACGACCATCAAGGCACTGGAACGCGCCCGTCTTGATCCGATTCTGGTCAGCTTTCTTGCCACGGTGATGAACAGCACTCTCACACTGCTGGTGATTGTTTTTGCCCTGTCACAACTGGGTCTCGATACCACCTCGCTGGTTGCTCTGCTCGGTGCTGCCGGTCTGGCGGTTGGTCTGGCACTGAAGGATTCTCTGTCCCACTTTGCTGCCGGTGTGATGCTGATTGTGTTCCGTCCGTTCAAACTGGGTGACTACGTTGAAGTCGGCGGTGTCGCCGGATCGGTCGATAAAATCACCATTTTCAGCACCCGTCTGAAAACTCCGGATAACAAAGTCGTGACTGTGCCAAACGGCAATGTGTTCGGCAATACCATGGTCAACTACTCCGAAGAAGCCACCCGCCGCATCGATATGGTGATCGGCATCAGTTATGGTTCCGACTTACTGAAAGCCAAGAACATCCTCGAAGAGCTGGTGAAAGAGCACGCCAAAGTCCTGAAAGACCCTTCATACACCATTGCGGTCTCCGAACTGGCCGATTCCTCGGTGAACTTTGTCGTGCGTCCGTGGGTTAACGCCGAAGATTACTGGGATGTTCGCTTCCAGCTGACCGAAAGCATCAAGCTGCGTTTTGATGCCGAAGGCATTGAGATTCCGTTCCCGCAAATGGATATCCGCCTCAGCCGCGACGCCTGATCTTTACGCCGCCAGCGCGCAGTTAAACCGTTTTCCGCTCTGACCAGCGGTTGTCATTCAGCCGGGTCACAAGGAAATCGAGAAAACTGCGCAACAGCGGCGACATCTGCTTGCGGGTGGCATACACAGCGTAAATGCTAAGCTGTATTGGTTCAAAATCGCTGAGCAGTGCCACCAGCTCGCCACGTTTCAGATGATCAGCCACAGACCACAGCGGTTGCAGGCTGACACCTCCCCCCAGCAAGGCATTCTGCAACAGAAGATTTGACAGATTAGCGCTCAGATTGCCGCTGACCGCGACCGACTCTGGCCCATCCGGCCCCTGAAACTGCCACAGACTTTTACCGAAATAGGCATAGGTCAGGCAGTTGTGATGAGCCAGATCCGCCACTCGCAGAGGCGTTCCATGCTGCTGCAGATACTCCGGACTGGCGCACACCACCGAACGACACACGCCAAGTCTGCGCGCCACCAGATTCGGGTCCAGATCATTGGTGATGCGTAACGCCAGATCAATCCGCTCCTCCACCAGATTGACCGTCCGATCCAGTAACAAAATCTCAATCGCCGTACCCGGCCAGCGCGCCAGATATTCGTGAACCGCATCCATCAGCACGGCATGAGCGAGAGAGTAACTGCAGGTAATGCGTAACTGTCCGCGCGGAGCCTCTCCCTCATGGTTAGCAAGCTGCGACATCTCGTCTCCCAGAGCCAGCATGCCGCGTGCCCGCTGCAAGGCTTCTTCGCCGGTACTGGTCAGGCTCTGACGGCGGGTTGTGCGGTGCAGCAACCGTGCACCCATCCAGCTCTCCAGCTCAGCCAGATAGCGCGACACCATGGCTCTGGACATATCCAGCTGCTCGGCCGCTGCACTCAGACTGCCGCGCTCAACCACCGCAACAAAGACCTGTAAGGCTGTCAGTCTATCCATAGATATGTCCGTTTTACGCAATAGTGAAGTCACTATTATGCGGTATTTGACAACATATTGATTCAATAGACTGGTTGTACTCACTCATTCCACCCGGAGAAACAACCATGAATAAACTCTTAGCGTTGCTAACATTGACAACCTCCCTGCTGAGCGGCGTGACAAACGCAGGCACACTCCGCGTTCAGGTTTACAACCCGGGGGAGCGCGCCGTGTTCCCGGTCACCTCCACCCTGATCAGCGGTGAAAAAGAAGCCATCCTGATCGACGCGCAGTTTGATGTGCGCAACGGTCAGGCACTGGCCGGGCTGATCAAAGCCAGTGGTAAAGTTCTGACCACCATTGTTATCAGCGGCGGTGATCCGGATTTCTATTTTGGTCTGGAGCCTGTTCTGGCCGCATACCCTGAAGCCAGAGTCATCGCCAGCCAGCACGTGGTTGATCATATTCGCCAAACCAAAGATGCCAAGCTCGCCTACTGGGGCCCGATACTCGCCGATGCGGCTCCGCACACGCTGACCGTTCCGCAGGTCATGACCAGCAACCGGCTGTTGCTGGAAGGCGAAGCCATTGAGATACACGCGATGAACACCCCCAGCGCCTATCTGTGGATTCCATCACTGAAAACCGCCCTGGGTGGTGTCGCCATTCACCATGGACTGCATGTCTGGATGGCCGACAGCCAGACAGCGGAAGCCCGCGCCCAGTGGGTGGAAACCCTGAATGAACTGCTGGCCCTGCAACCTGAGCGTGTCGTACCCGGCCATTATCAGGGGGCCGAACCTGAAGGCGCGGATGCCGTCCGCTTTACCCGTGATTATGTGCTGCGCTTTGAGGCCGAACTGGCCAAAGCCAGCACATCAGCGGAGCTGATCAAAGCCATGACACAGGCATACCCCGGACTGAAAGCGGGCGACGGCCTGTCAATCAGCGCCAGAGTGGCAAGCGGCGAAATGAACTGGTAAATCCGCGATCATTACCCGGCGGGCAGGGATGCCCCGACCATGATGTACTGACCATCAAATGCAACGAATTGTAACGAGACCCGGTAATATTCCTTTATTTTTCGCAATCACGGTTGATGCTGACTATGGTTCTTTTTCTACCAGCAAAGGACCAGGTAACAATGCAAACACTTATTCCGTACAAGCGCCTCTTACTCGCGGCTGCCATGTCATTCCTGACCGCCTGCGGAGGAAGTTCTGGCAACTCAGATACAATCCCGGTAACGCCGCCTGCCACAACGCCGCCCGAAGTCACACCACCTGATACAACACCGCCCGAAGTCACACCACCTGATACAACACCACCCGAAGTCACACCACCCGATCCTGTCACGCTCAGCGGTAAAGCAGCTGACGGTTACCTGAGCAATGCCAGAGTCTGTCTGGACACAAACAGCAACCTCAAATGCGACGCCAACGAGCCAACCACCACCACCGGTGAGGGTGGCAGCTACACGCTCGACATCACAGAAGAGCAAAACAACACTTACTCCATCGTGGTTGAAGCCATTGCAGGCGAAACCATTGATGAAGATAACCCGGGCACTCCAATCAGTAAGAGCTACAGCCTCAGTGCTCCGGCTGGCGAAACCTTTATCAGCCCGCTCAGCTCGCTGGTACAAAACGCCATGCGCAGTAACGCGGCACTGACTCCAGAAGATGCCGCCAATCAAATTCGTACCGCGTTAGGTTTGCCTGAAGACAGCGACATTCTGTCGGACTACGTTGCTGCCGCAGATACCGACATCCACGAGCGTGCTCAGTTTATTACGGCCGTTTTAGCCAATGCCATTGAACAGTCACAGACCAATGCCGGTGGCAATGGCCTGTCGGATACACAGTTCGGTCCGGTGCTGAATGCCATTTTTGGCCGCATCATCGCGCAGAGCGAAGACATTGTGGATGCCATCGACAATGGGGATGAGCCCACGGAGATTGAAATCGTCAGCGCCGGCGACAGCATCGATGATCTGGCTGAAAGCGGTGAAACCAACAGCGAACTGGCCGATGCGTCGGCACTGCTGCCAGGAGGCGTGCACGCCTTGGAAATCGGATTGCAAATTGTCCGTAATGTTTTGGCCAACAACCGTTCTTCTGCAGAGCAATTTTGGGATGGTTCAGAGTGGCAGGATTCATACAATGATGAGCCTTTATACCCGAATTTCAACGTGGTATGGGATGGAAATACGGACGGCTGGATTACGCAGAGTCAATATACTGAATGTGCGGTAACCGCCACCGCAGATACCGCCAATGCTCTGACCGTTGCCTGCGGCGTCAATGAGTATCAGGTGGCACTCAGCCAATCGGATCTCGAAGGCGTGGTTATATCCGATGTCCTCGCTGCAGAATTTCAACAAGATGGGCCTCCAGGAAGTCTGCCTGAAGACATTGCTAACAATGCCACCACCTTCTCAGCCAATGCCTATCGTCTGGATGGCAAAGTCACAACCACCCGTCCGCAATTGCGGCTGCCGGAGTGCTATACCAAAGGTACTGAGCCCACCATAGAAGACTGCGAGCCACTCTTTGAAAGTACCACCCTTGCGACCCTTGCCTCGCGTAATAACACCTTCGAGTGGGGTTATGACCCTGCTAATCAGGTCTATATAGATGCTTATCTGGCTGGCAACCCAGCACAGGACACTAGCGGGGCCATTATGCGACTGGCGGACAGCGAAGGAGACGATACCGAGGTCGGCACCTGGCAGAAAGCAACCGCTAATGGTCAGGACCTGATTCTGGTAACGAGCCAAGATGGCGATGTTGGAAACATCGCCGCAGAAAAATTGGCCTTTGTACCGACTGATGGAAACATTTATCAGGCCCTCTATATTCCGGAGCAGAGTGTTATGACGTTAACAGACTTCTTCCTCCCTGGCAGCGCGCCATTTGACCTGATCTACCTGAACCAACAGGCAGCCGATGACATACAAGCTATTATTGGTGGCTATTTAAATGCTGCGTTCAGTGAAACTCCGCCCCCACCGCCTCCTATTCCTGTTCCTTAATTAACGGAAACCTCGTGTTGCTGATCAGCTGCGGCTGCTCAGCAACCCGTAAGCCACAAAAAAGCGCCGCATTTGCGGCGCTTTTTTGTGGCTGCAGACCAGACAGTACGCACTGGCCCAAGTGGCACAATTCATCGCCGACCTTTGTCTATCCGACGAAAAGATAAAAGTCATTTGTGCCATGCGGGAGGATGATAGCCGGCTGACGTTCAGGAGAGAGCCTTATGCCCGCTGCATTCTTCCGCACCACATTCTGCCTGCTGCTGGCACTGCCATTGGCCATGCCACAGGCCATTCAGGCCGCCCCCGCCGGGGAAAGCGTTAAACTCGGCCTCAATTATCCTTCCAGCGGACGCTATAAAGAACAGGGCCTGGCTCAGGCGCGCGGTGCCTTACTCGCCATCGAAGAACTCAACGCGGCTGACGGCATTCTTGGCCGTCCGGTCGAACTGCTGACCGCCAACACCGCTGCCAAACCCGAAAAAGCGGTCGAAAACGTTAAAGCCCTGGCCGCGCAAAACGTATCCATGCTGTTTGGTGGTTCCTCCAGCGCCGTGGCCATTGCCGCCGGAAAGGAAGCCGCCAAACACGACCTGCTCTACTTCGGCACCCTGACCTACGCCAACGAAACCACCGGTGCCGAAGGGCATCAATACATGTTCCGCGAAACCTACAATGCACACATGGCCGCCAAAGCACTGGCGTCTTATCTGAATGACAGCCTGCAGGGCAAAAAACTGTTTTACCTCACCGCCGATTACAGCTGGGGCTGGTCAACCGAAGAATCCCTGCGCACCTTCACCAAAACCACCGATACCACAGCCCATCCCGGCGTCCGTGTCACCTATCCGCGCCCGCGTGATGGGGATATGCGCACCGCACTGGAAGCCGCACGCGATGCCGGGGCCGATGTACTGATGCTGGTGCAGTTTGGTGATGACATGGCACTGGCGCTGAATGCCGCGCAGCAGATGGGGCTGAAAGACAAGATGACCATCATCGTACCCAACCTGACTCTGGGCATGGCCAAGTCGGCCGGCTCCGGCATTATGGAAGGCGTTATCGGCGCGGTGCCCTGGTGCTGGCAGGTGCCTTACCGCTATGACTACCCGCAAGGCAAAGCCTTTGTCGACGCCTTTGTGAACAAATACGGTGCCTACCCGTCCAGCGCTGCGGCATCGGCTTACAGCATCGTCTATCAATTTAAGGACGCTGCCGAACGGGCTGGGTCGCTGAACAGTGGAAAGCTGATCAAAGCGCTGGCAGGCCACCGCTACAGCCATCTGAAAGATGAACAGGAATGGCGCGCCTTTGACCACCAGAACGTACAAAGCGTTTATGTCGTGCGCAGCCGCCCGCGTAACGAAATACTGCAGAGCAACCTGCATGAAGATTTTTTTTGAGATTCTGGCCCGCCTGCCCGGCAACGAAGCCGCGCAAAGCCTGAGTGAATGGCAATCCGAGCGCCGTGCCGCCGGAAAGCCACTGACGCTGGAATAACCGGCGGTATCCCTGCTGATCGCGGGCATGGCCCGCTCCTACCGGAGTGATGCCCGTACCAACGACAGCGTCTGCAGGTACAGGCCTCGCCCGCGAGATTCAGGGAGCGTATTTCATCGGCGGGAATGGCTACGTATGCGTAGCGGCTTCAAATGTGGGAACCGCTTCGAATGTGGGAACGGCTTTCAGCCGTGATAAAAAACCGCACAAACCACCTGAACAATCAGCGCCACGGTAGGGCGGGCACTGCCCGCGAGACGGCAAGAGCGACGTTCTGTTGCCGCGATGGTTGTGATCGTGACTGAACGTCACTCCTGCAAAAAACCGTTCCTGCACAATCCTGAGTAACAACAGCCAGGTAGGGCGGGCACTGCCCGCGAGACGGCAAGAGCGACGCTCTGTTGTGGCAGCGGCATGTTGCCGCGATGGCCATGATCGTGACTGAACGTCATTCCTGCAAAAAACCGTTCCTGCACAATCCTGAGTAACAACAGAAACCTGCACTGCCCCGTTAACGCAACGCCAGCTGGAAGTGTTCACAGGCGCGGGATTCATTGCCTTCGGCCAGCAATACCTTACCCATTTCCGCATGCAACTCCGGCAGGCCTTTGATGCGCAGCCCGGTTTCCAGGTATTCCTGAGCTTTATCGAGTTTGTTCAGCCGTAAGGCGAGGCGTCCGAGCACCAGCAATAATTGCGGATCATTCGGTCTTTCCTGCAGTTGCTGTTCGGCGAACAGCAACTGTCGATTGGCATCCTCACCCGTCAGCGTGCCATAGAGGCTGATCAGCTCATCGTGCCAAATGTACTTCAGAGCATTACGCAGTTCGTGCTCAGCCAGTATTTCTTCATGCTGCTCCAGCAACAGTTCGATATAGCGGCGGGTAATCGGCAGCGAATAACGCAGCTGACGCGGAATATCGTGGAACAGGCGTTTGAGTTCCGCCACGCCCTGCCCCGGACGCTGGCCATGACCACGCACCGCCCGCTCCAGCAGTTGCAGGTGAACGTTTTCTTCCAGCTCTTTGATTTTTTCCGCCGGAATTTTGGTGGCTTTGCGCAACAGCGGCAGCAGCTCGTGCAGGGCTACCCAGTCCTGCAGATCGAGGTAGGTTTTTACCAGCAGTTTCAGCAGGTAGGCATGTTTCGGGTGCTTCTGGCGCAAACGCAGCAATACCGCCAGCGCCTGTTCTTTCTGGCCGCGCGAATTGAGCAACTCGGCCTGGGTCAGTCCGACCGCCAGCTCTGCACCTTTGGTGCTCTGGCTGGCGGCTTTCAGCCATTCATCGGCGGCGTCCATTTTGCCTTGCTCGTAAGCGGCTCGGGCGGCCGCAAGATAATTGATTAACGGCGTATCGGAATCGTCAGCGGTCAGGGTCAGCAGCCGTTCGGCACGACGCCACTGGCCCTGCGCCAGACTCAGCAGGCCACGGGTGGTCTGACGCCGGGCGCGCTGGTTACGGCGCTGACGGCGCCATTCGTTAAAGCGCCAGTCGCTGCCCAGCAGCAACAGGCTGAACCGCAGCAGCATGTACATTAACAGCATGGCAACCAGCATCAGGCCGATAAACACCCACAGGCTGGTTTCCAGCGTGTAGTGACGCCAGCTCAGCAGTACATAGCCAGCATCCAGACTGACCAGCGTACCGGCAATCAGCCCCAGCCCCAGTGTAAGTACCAGAAACAGCAGCCATACCCTCATGCCGCATCCTCCGTGGCCGGAGTTTTCGGCTGTACGGTGCCACGGCGCTGTTGTTCAACCAGTGTCTGCAATTGCTGCAGCGAGCGGCTGATGTCGGGCAGTGCAGGTGCGACATTCCACTGTTGCAGCTCCTGCAGGGCATTGCTGGCCGCGCGGGTGCGCTCATCATCGACAATCAGGTAATCCTGCAGCCAGCCACCAACACGCTTAAGGCTGTGCTGATACAGCTCAGCCTGCTGACGCAGCAGCGCTACCTGCGCCTGCTCCAGCATCAGGTGCATATTCTGCTGCAGGTAATACTGCTGATCCGGTGTCAGCGGAGCCGCGACTGGCGCACTGCGTTCGCGGATACGGATCATGCCCTGCAATGAATTGCTGACGCGGTTCCACAGCTGCCAGTACCAGGTTTCGTTGCCGTCTGCCGCTGGCACTTCGGCCTCAGCGGCTGGCTGTTCGGCAATCAGACGATCCGGAATCCAGGGCAGCCGGGTAATCTGTTCCTGCAGTGCCTGAACACGCAGTACTGCGCCGGTCAGGTCGATAGCCGGTGCGGTACGCAGCGCCAGCATTTCTTTGGCCAGAGTGGCACGAACGGGATTGAGACGCGGATTGCGGGTTTCGGTCAGTACGTTATCGGCCGCCTGCAACATGCTCAGCGCACCTTCCCAGTCGCGCTCCAGCTGTAAGCGCTGATTGGCCATACGCAGCAGATATTCGGCTTCTGCCAGCAGCCAGTCCTGACGTTCGGCCCCCGGTAACTTGCCCAGACGATCCGTATTGTGGGCCACCTGTTGCTGCAACTGTGCCGACTGATCGTTCAGGGCTCTGGCCTGCGCCAGCAGATCGGCTTCTCTGGCGCTCAGAGCGGCCGCATTTGTCTGCGCCTGATCCACCCGGTCGCGCAGAACCGCCAGTTCGGCAGCGGTATTCTGTTGTTGATTCCAGCTCAGCCAACCGGCATAGGCCGCCAGCGCAAAAAGCCCCAGCATCAGTACCAGATTGATCCACGACAGGGGATGCGGGCCGCTGCGCTGTGCGCGGTTGGCGGGGGCTTTTTCCTTAGCGGCGCCGGCCTTGACTGGCTTGGCAACCGGGGTGTCTGCGCCAGATGGTTGATCCGTTCCCTTGTGTTCTGTGGTCACTGTCGGAATCCTTTGCTGTATCGATGGTTAATGTTTTTTATTGTCTGCCGGACGGTTGTCCGGACGCCCTTTCTATGACTGCGCTGACGCTTGCCATTTCTGTAAACAGGCCAGCATATCCTCATCACGGGCACTGGCAGCCACCAGCACTTCGCGGTAACCGTGGCGGCGGGCCACCGCAGCGACTCGCTCTCCGGGCAGCATAATGGCACGGACGCGCTGAGCCAGATCGGGTACCTGTTGCTCAACAATATCCAGCGCCTGATTGCTGCTCAGCAGCAGCACCGGCTCACCGGCCAGCGTGTCGGCCCATTGCGGTGCACTCCAGGCAATTTCGCGGCGTTCGTACAGCTCGGCGTAATCAACCTGAGCGCCGCGTTCGCTGAGTACGGCAGCCAGTTTTTCCCGACCGCCGACACCCCGCCAGATCAGCACCTTATGGCCACCGATCACATCACTCTGCATCACCGGCAGCGCCAGCAGGCCTTCGCTGTCGTAGGTTGTCACGGGTGAGTGCACCCTGAAACCTTCCCGCTGCAAAACGTCGGCGGTACTGGGCCCGACCGCACACCAATGTATACCCAGTGGCGGCTGTGGCCAATAACGGTCGAGCCAATCCAGGCCAATGGCTGCCGCATTCATACTGATGGCGATCACCGCGCTGTAGTGGTCAATATCCAGAATGCGCTGGCGCAGGCCACTGGCCAGCGCCCGTTCATCATCGGCCAGCGGCACAATGTCGATCAGCGGATGATGACGCACCTGACAACCCAGCGAGGTCAGGCCTGCAACCAATCCAGCCGCCTGTCCGCCCGGGCGGGTAACAACCACAGGTATTGCAGCCACGGCCATGCGATCAGCTCACTTCATGGCCGTAAACGGCGGACAGAATAGCACCGGCACCCTGCGCTAACAGGTCTTCCGCAGCCGCAATGCCGATGGCTTCGGCATCAGCAGCCAGCCCGCTCTGTGTCGTACGCAGCAGGGTTTTGCCATCCACACTGCCGACCAGTCCGCGCAGGCTGAGTGCGTCACCATCCAGCTCGGCGTAAGCGGCAATCGGCACCTGACAGCCGCCCTGCAGGCGACGGTTAAGGGCACGCTCGGCCAGCACACAGGCAGCGGTTTTATCGTGGTGCAGAGGTTTTAACAGCTCGTGGATGGCGCTGTCATTGGCCCGCCATTCGATGCCCAGGGCACCCTGGCCACCGGCAGGCAGCGATTGTTCGGCTGGAATAAAGGAGGCAATGCGGTCGTGCATTTCCATACGCAGCAGACCCGCGGCAGCGAGAATGATGGCATCGAATTCACCGGCATCAAGCTTGCTCAGACGGGTCTGCACGTTACCACGCAGGCTGTTAATGATCAGGTCCGGGCGCTGCTGCTGAATCTGACACTGGCGACGCAGGCTGGACGTACCGACCACGGCCCCCTGCGGCAGTTCATCAATACTTTTATAGGCGTTGGAGACAAAGGCATCGTGCGGATTTTCGCGCTCGCAGATGATGCCCAGCTCCAGACCGCCGGGAAATTCCATCGGTACGTCTTTCATCGAATGCACGGCGATGTCGGCGCGACCGTCGAGCATCGCAACTTCGAGTTCTTTGACGAACAGGCCCTTGCCACCGATTTTGGCCAGCGGTACATCAAGGATTTTGTCGCCCTGCGTGGTGAAGGTCACCAGCTCAACCGTCAGCCCCGGATGCAGGGTTTCGAGACGGGCTTTGATGTGTTCAGCCTGCCACAGAGCAAGCGGGCTTTTACGGGTAGCAATGCGGAGCGTGGTTACGGCAGACATGACATTCCTTAACGCGGGTCAGGCCGGGCCTGACAATGAATTCAGAAAGTGATGCCGCATCATACCAGCGGGGGCTGCATGGGGGTAATGATGTAAGTCGGGACTCGCGTCAGAGCTCTTTCATCACCCGCCGCACTTCCGACAGATGACGGCGACTGACCGGAACGCCATCCGCCAGACCGCGTAAATACACTTTGTGGCCGCCACTGTTCAGGGTTTCAAGGCGTTCGATACGGTTAAGCGCAACCAGTGCGCTGCGGTGCACACGCACAAACAGGCCGGGGAATTCGTCTTCGAGCTGACGCAGGGAGTCGTCAATCAGGGTTTCACCACCTTCATGGTGGACGTTGACGTATTTCTGATCGGCATAGAAGTAAAACACCGACTCCAGCGGAATCAGCTGCAGGCCATTATGAGTACGGGCACTCAGATGCGTACGGCTGCCGGATGGCCGCACCAGCGGGTACTCTGCGCGCTGCTGCATCAGCCATTCGCTGGCGCGTTGCAGTGCACGGCACAGGTCTTCTTTGCGCACCGGTTTCAGCAGATAGTCGATGGCTTTCACGGCAAAAGCCTGAAGAGCGTGTTCATCGTAAGCGGTACAGAACACCACCAGCGGTGGCTGCGCTAACGCCTGTAGGGCGGCGGCGGTATCCAGACCGTTGCGGCCGGGCATCTGAATGTCGAGCAATACCAGATCGGCCTGATGCATCCCCAGCCAGGCCAGTGCGGCATCGCCATTGGCGGCTTCACCGGCACAGACAAAGTCGTGGTGTTCCAGCAGCAAACGCTTCATCCGCTCCCGCGCCAGTGGTTCATCATCCACCAGCAGAACACGATAGGTCATACATTTCCCTTAACGGTTGTTGCAGCATGCTCAGCCATCTGCGGCAAACGCAGACGGGCAATATATTCTTCGCCCTGATCGTCCACCAGCAGCCGCGCCTGCTTATCCAGAGCGGCGAGGCGTGCGCGGATATTATTATGCGCCAGACGGTTGCCCGCTTCACCACTGCCCTGCGGCTTGCTGTTGCGAATAGTCAGCCACCAGGCGCTGCGTGCTTCCATCTGATCTTCCTGTGCCAGCTCAACCTCAATCCAGCCGCCACGGATACTGGGCTGAATACCATGGTAAACCGCGTTTTCCAGCAATGGCTGCAGCAGCAGCTGCGGTACTTTCAACGCCGCCGGCAGTGGCTGCGGCAGCCGCCAGCGGACCTGCAGACGTTCGTTGCCCAGCCGCACCTGTTCAATACCCAGGTAGCGGCGGCCCAGTTCAATTTCCTGCGCCAGAGGAATCTGGGCGTCATCGTTATTCAGCACCGCGCGGAACAGCTGCGCCAGATCCAGCAGCAGGTGTTCAGCCTTATCCGGATCAACGCTGATCAATGATGTCACGGTATTCAGGGTATTGAAGAAAAAGTGCGGGCGGATATTGGCCTGCAGTGCTGCCAGCCGCGATGTCAGCTCGGCCTGGGTTTTCAGCCGCCACTGACTCTGCACATAAAAATAGCGCATGGCCATCGCGCCGAAGATGGCGGAAATCAGCAGGTTGCGGAAGACCCAGGGCCAGTCGGTGTGAGTACGGTCAACCGGCCACAGCCATTCCCCCACCAGACTGACCGCCAGCGTCACCAGCTCGATCACCAGCAAGGCCAGCAGCGACGCGGAGATAACCGCCAGGCGCGCCAGCAATACCCGCAGCTGACACAGAATCGCCACCGACAGCAGACACACCCACTGCACAAAGAACGACACCACCGTGAACCGTTGCCAGGAAAACTGTGGCAGACCGCTTTCAATCAGCGTCAGGGCCAGCACCAGCGCTTCACTCAGCGCCAACAGAATAATGACGGCCCGGGCATTGCACAGATCCGGCAAAAAAAAGGCCTCCAGCAGTGCCTGCTGTCCATGCGGTGACGGGGATGGTGTTTGCCTGGCTGACACAGTAGTGATTCCTGAACGGGCGCGGAGCCTAAGTCTGTCGTCAGCGCCGCAACAGAGCAAGCCTGCAAACGCTGAATGGCGGCAAAACAGGGACAGAGCAGCAGAGCAATGGTTATAATCCGCGCCATTTCCGATTCATGCACCAGTTCGAGGTAATCATGTCAGATCAATCATCCACCAATGCATCCTGGGGCGGACGTTTCTCCGAGCCGACCGACGCTTTTGTTGCGCGCTTCACCGCATCGGTAGACTTTGACCGCCGCATGTACCGCCAGGACATTCAGGGCTCCGTCGCCCACGCCAAAATGCTGTGTAAAGTCGGCGTACTGACTGCACAGGAGCGCGATGACATCATCCGCGGGCTGGAAGAAGTGCGCATTGAAATCGAACGGGGCGACTTTGAATGGTCGGTGGCGCTGGAAGACGTGCACATGAACATTGAAGCAGCACTGACCAAAAAGATCGGTATCACCGGCAAAAAACTGCATACCGGCCGTTCCCGCAATGATCAGGTGGCCACCGATATCCGCCTGTACCTGCGTGACGAAATCGACGCCATCAGCGCCGAACTGACCCGCCTGCAGCAGGGTCTGGTGACTCTGGCCGAACAAGAAGCCGACACGATTATGCCGGGCTTCACCCACCTGCAAACCGCGCAGCCGGTGACCTTTGGGCATCACCTGCTGGCCTGGAACGCCATGCTGGAACGCGATTACGCCCGTCTGCAGGATTGCCGCGCACGTATGAACCAGCTGCCACTGGGTGCCGCAGCACTGGCCGGCACCACTTACCCGATTGACCGTCATTACACCGCCGAATTGCTGGGCTTTGACGCACCGACTGAAAACAGTCTGGACTCCGTGTCCGACCGTGACTTCGCCATCGAATTCGCCTCCGCAGGTGCGCTGATCATGATGCACCTGTCACGCTTCTCCGAAGAACTGGTGCTGTGGGCCTCGGCGCAGTTCCGCTTTATTGATCTGCCCGACCGCTTCTGCACCGGCTCCAGCATCATGCCGCAGAAGAAAAACCCGGATGTACCGGAACTGGTACGCGGTAAAACCGGTCGCGTGTACGGTCATCTGATGGGTCTGCTGACGCTGATGAAATCGCAGCCGCTGGCCTACAACAAAGACAATCAGGAAGACAAAGAACCGCTGTTCGACACCGTTGATACCGTGCGCGACAGCCTGCGTGCTTTTGCCGATATGGCACCGAATCTGATTGCCCGTAAAGACGATATGCGCGAAGCGGCAATGCGTGGTTTCTCCACCGCCACCGACCTCGCTGACTACGTTGTCCGTAAAGGCATCCCGTTCCGTGATGCCCACGAAATTGTGGGTAAAGCCGTTGGCTACGGTGTGAAAACCGGCAAAGACCTGAGCGAAATGACGTTGGAAGAACTGCAGCAGTTTTCTGCTGAAATCACCGCTGATGTCTTTGAGGTGCTGACACTGGAAGGCTCAGTCGCGGCGCGTAACCATATTGGTGGCACCGCACCGGAGCAGGTACGTGCCGCTGCGGCACGGGCAAACGCAGCGCTGGCGCAGCGCGGCTGATATCTCCTCAGGATGAACGATATCGCGGCAGAAATGCCGCTCCCACAGACTCTGCTATGCCTGATTGGTAGCCGCTCAGGGAGAGCGGGGTGATATCAATACCCGGTGTCCTTTAACGGACTACAAACCAGTCTCCCAGCGTCAGCAAACACCAGACAAAAAAAAGAGCCTCAACCGAGGCTCTTTTCCTGACCTGAGCTATCAGCGCCTTCAGCGGATTTTATCGACCAGCGTCACCGCCAGCTCATCACCAATCAGTCTGGCCACTTCACGGGCAGCTTTCTGCCGGGCAACGTCTTCCAGCCCGGACACGCCTTTGGCCTGTTTACTGAACGAGCTCAGCACACGACCGGCACCATCGCGGATGGTGACACGGCTGTCGGCAAACACGTAGTGGCTGCCGTCTTTGGCTTTGCCGCTCAGCTGAGCGCTGATGTCGAACCGCAGGTCGGCGTCGCTGCCGTCCTGAACGCGCAGCCCCTGTGAGGTCAGCGCTTCGAGCACGCCGCCACCAATGGCCTGAGCGCCGTCATCCAGCAGTTCGAGGCTGACCTGCAGCTGGTCGATCTGGGCGTAGATGCGGTCCTGCAGCGCTTTCAGTTCAGGACTTAACGCCGGAGCCTTGCGTTCCATGCTGATCAGCGTCAGACGCTCACCCAAACGCTCACGCTTGGCGAACAGGGTCAGTGCCGGTAACAGTGGCTGCAGCTGTTGCAGGCGGTTACCGGTTGGCTGCAGTTCGCCGATGGCGCTCAGTTCCTGCTCGATATCGCTCATGTCGCGGCGCAGGCGGGCCGCCGCCGCATTACGATCCAGCTCGGCCAGGGCGTAGGCGTATTTGGCATCGGTATGGGTTTCGCTGATCTGCACTTCGTCCAGCTCGGCCGGTGGCACCTGACTGCGCACATAGTTGCGTACGGTACGCAGAACTTCGCTGTCACGGTTGGTACCGCTCAGTTCGACGGTTTCGCTGCTGAAGTCCCCGCTGACGGTTACTTTAAGCTGCGATACCAGATCAACCCGTGCCAGTTCCGCTGCGCGTTTTACCGCATCGGTCGCACTGCCGTAGATTTCCATCGAGCCGATGCCGTAGGCCATGCCGCGCATCTGCGGCGGCTGCGTTACCCAGGCCGGAGTTTTGCTGCTGCGGGCTGCTTCTTTAGCCGGTTTGGTGCTGTTGCCGACACAACCGGACAGCAGGCTGATGCCTGTGCCCAGTGCCAGTGCGGCAACCAGTAAGCGCTTAGCCACGGGCTGTCCTTAGAATCCGAAAGAGGATTTCTGCTGCAGTTTCTGGATCTTCTTCTGGCCGTTCCACACTTCCATGTTGGATTCCATGTCGATCAGCTTCAGGTCGACCTGATAGAAGGTCACGCGTTCTTTGCCCACCTGATCGACCAGTGAGTTGATGGTGCCGGACAGCGCGAAATCAGCGGCTTTTTCCTGGCCCTGTGCCTTGGCGTCTTTGGCGTTCAGTTCCTGATCGCGACGCTCATCACGGACTGCGGCACGCTCATCGCCACCGGCCACGAAACCGGCACGGCCGGAACGGATGATGGAGCGTTTGATGTCGTTGATGAAGGTGTCGACGGCAATGTGCTCATGTGACTTATTGCTGATGCGCGAAATGATCACGGTCGGACGACGGTTGTTGTCCATCTCGAAATCACGCGCCCATGGGAAAGACAGCATGTCGGTGATCATTTCGTTGGCCACCAGCTCAGAATCTTTGGCGTTCCAGCGGTCAGACAGAGCCACTTCTTCGCTGGCATCCAGACGGGTCACTTTGGTCGCGCAACCGGCAGAAAGCAGTACAGAGGCGCCCAGCAGCGTGCAGGCAGTCAGTTTGGTGATGTTTGTCAGCATGGTGTCCTTCCTTATCAGACAATGAATGTGGGTTATTCGGATACTTTAATCAGTTGTTTTACTTCGCTTTCTTTGGCCGCACCGGCCAGAGGAGGCAGTGTGCGTACGCGCCACAGGTGAATATCCCCGGCGTTCAGATTCACCTGCTGCTGCGCGCTCTGACGCTGACCCGCGTTCAGCGTGGAATCCAGAATCAGAGTATGTTCTCCCGGCTCAACCGCCACCCGGCGGATGCGGATATCACTGGGCAGCAGCAGCCAGTTACGGGTTTCCGCCGCGTCGGTCAGCTGCGCGGTCAGCTTGCCAACCGAGGCCAGAATACCACCGTAAGAACCACCGGCGGAGGCAACCGTTTGCGCGGTTAAGGCTTTTAATGATGACCGTGCCAGTGCCAGCTGAATATCGGTGGATGAGTTAACCATCTGTTCCTGTACCGCCATCAATGCCGGGTTGGAGGATTTCAGCATCAGGCGGCGTTCGCCATTAACGCTCAGCGTACTCTCGCCCAGCGGTTTGACCGGAGAATAATAGGGCACGGTAATGCGCATCGAATCACCGATGGCACTCAGCAGCCCCATATCCTGTGCGGTATCCCACAGCGGGCCAATAGGCACCGTTTTGGTGAAACTGTTGAACCAGTATCCGACGTCGGCGGCATCGAGGTAGTTCGCCACGGCATCGAAAATATCTTTATCGGCGTACAGCACGTAGAACCAGGCCAGCTGGGACTTATCGTTGCCAAAGAAATAGGGCCGGATTTCCAGCGCCTGCAACGACGGATTAACCGACAGCTCCAGGCTCATTTCTTGACGCTGCGGTGCCAGACCTTTGTGCTCCAGAACGATGATCTGGGCGCTGTCGCTGTTCCAGGTTTTCAGTTCGGCCTGACGCGTTTTGCTCAGTTTTTTCTTTGCCAGTGCGCGCCATTCGGTGTTGTAGCCACCGGCTTTCTGCATCATGCGAACGGTGTCGAACCAGGCCTGTTCCGTCATCTCCGCATCGAGACGGAACTGCTTACTGAAGCCATCTTCATAGCTTTTCGCGGCTTTCTGGTAGCTGATGCGGGCATCATCGTACTCGCCGTTCATTTCAAAACTGATGCCGGTGAGATAATGCGCCATGGCGTCATCGCGGTATTCCAGTTTATCCATGTCGACCAGATTACCCTGCAGCTTCTCAAAGATTTTCAGCAGCTGGGTGAACGTTTGCTGCTCTTTATCGTTCTGCTCGGCGTAGGTGCCTTTACGTGAATTCAGATCGTTCAGTCGGATAATCAGACGGCGGGATTCAATACGCGCCCCCTCAAGGGCTTCGTAATAACCGTTGCGGTCAGCCGCCAGCTGCGCCAGACCAAAATAGTTCAGCGCTTTGTAATAGTTGATAAACACTTTCTCGAAGTCGGAACCGGCATAAGGGCCCTGACGCGGATTCGACATAAGCGTCACCACGGAACCGCTGATGCTGATGGTTTCCAGATCTTCGGCGATCCGCTCGGCTTTATCCAGCAGCACATTACTGGCCGCAAAATCACCTTCCAGATGTTTTACCACCCCAAGCTCCATGTGATACAGCAGGCGGTCGTTACCGCTTGGGTTCAGGGCTTTCTGGATTTTGGCTTCGGAGGCGGCGTAATCGCCTTTTTGTACATCTTCAATAGCACCGTTAATGCCGGCGCCGTAAGTGGCACAGCCTGCCAGAAATACCACTGGCAGCCATGCAGACATTAAACGGAGGGGGTTACCCGGTTTCACAGCAGCTCCTTGCTTAATAAGTTGCTCGTTCATTAGCTTAGGGTCAGTAACAAGACCGACAGTCTAAAGCGCAAGTTCCAAAAGCGCCAACTCTGAACGATTCTGCCCTGAAAGATGACACACATAAAAGACCCTTGAATAACAGAGATCAGGCAATCTGTGCGGGGATTGAAAAAAGCGGAAACACCGGGAGAGGAATGAAGCGAATCCGGCCACCTGACACATCCTTGCGTCAGACGACCGGCAGCGGGTGCTGTTAATAAAGTCAGTCTACTGACTATTTATAACAGACTCAATCAGTAAAAAGGTCACGTTTTGTCAGCGTTTCCGCCAACCGGCGATGAAAGACCCAGTATTTTCAGTGGTTTTTCGCCGTCATCCAGGATCGGTTTGCCATCGGGCGTTACCCGCGTCACCAGTTCCTGCGCCTGCTGATCTTCCTGCGCCTGCTCCGAGGTGGTCTGGCTGAAGCCACAGCTGATGCACTCGCGCACTTCTTCGCCATCATCGTTGCTGTACATTACGGTTTTGTCCATTTCGCTGCACTTGGGGCAGACAGCACCGGCAATAAAGCGGCGCGGACGTTTGGGTTTGTGCTCAGACATCAGGCAACCTCCTCCACCACAATGCCGCTGTGGCGCAGCAAAGGCTCAACCGATGGCTTACGGCCACGGAAGTTTTCAAACAGCACCGCCGCTTCACGCGCCCCCCCCTGACTGAGAATTTCCTGCAGGAAACTTTCGCCGGTTTCGCGGTTGAAAATGCCTTCTTCCTCAAAGCGCGAATAGGCATCGGCGCTCAGCACTTCTGCCCATTTATAAGAGTAATAACCGGCGGCATAACCCCCGGCAAAAATATGGGTAAAGCTGTGCTGGAAACGGTTAAATGCGGCAATCGGCACCACCGCCACCTGTGCACGGACTTCATTCAGCAGCTGCTGCACATCCACCGGCTGCTCACGGAATTCGTGGTGCAGGCGGAAATCGAACAGGGCAAATTCCTGCTGGCGCATGGTCATCATCGCGCTCTGGAAATGTTTGGCAGCGAGCAGTTTATCCAGCAGTTCCTGTGGCAGCGGTTCGCCCGTTTCATAGTGGCCGGAAATAAAGGCCAGCGCCTCCGGCTCGTAACACCAGTTTTCCAGGAACTGGCTCGGCAGTTCGACCGCATCCCAGGCCACGCCATTAATGCCACTCACCGCCGCCACATCAATCTGCGTCAGCATATGGTGCAGGCCATGACCAAATTCATGGAACAGCGTGGTCAGTTCGTCGTGGGTCAGCAGTGCCGGTTTATCACCCACCGGCGGCGTGAAATTACACACCAGATAAGCCACCGGCAGCTGGATGCTGCCATCGGCGTTACGGCGGCGAATACGGCAGTCGTCCATCCACGCGCCGCCGCGTTTTTTCGCCCGTGCGTATAAATCCAGATAGAACGCCGCAATCTGTTCGCCGTCTTTTAAAACATGGAAAAACCGCGCATCCGGATGATAGGTATCGAAGGTTTTCTGTTCTTCAAAGCTCAGGCCATACAGACGCGACACCACTTCGAACATGCCGTTAATCACGGTATCAACCGGCAGGTAGGGGCGGATATCTTCCTGCGAAATGGCGTAACGCGCCTGACGTAATTTTTCGCTGTAAAAGCTCACATCCCACGGCTGTAAATCCGCGCAGCCCTGTTCGGCGGCAAAAGCTTTCAGCTCGGCAAATTCGCGCTCGGCCTGGGGTTTGGCTTTGGCCGCCAGATCGCTTAAAAACGCCAGCACTTCGTCCGGCGAACCGGCCATTTTGGTTTCGACCGAATAATGGGCGTACGACTCAAAACCCAGCAGCTTGGCCAGCTCGTAACGCAGGGTCAGAATGTCCTTCATCAGCTGGCTGTTATCAAACTTGCCGGCATCCGGGCCCTGATCGGAGGCGCGGGTAACATAGGCGGTGTACATTTCTTCGCGCAGGCGGCGGTTTTCACCGTAGGTCAGCACCGGCATATAGGACGGGAAATCCAGCGTTAAACGATAACCTTCCTGCTCATGCGCTTTAGCCTGTTGCGCCAGCAGGTCGAGAGCGCTGTCGGACAGACCGGCCAGCTCAGACTTATCGCTGATCCGTTTGCTCCACGCATTGGTGGCATCCAGCACGTTCTCGCCGAACTTAGAGGTCAGCTCAGACAAACGCTGACGGATTTCGCCATAGCGGGCTTTTTTATCGTCCGGCAGATCGACACCGGCCAGATGGAAATCGCGCAGCGCATGTTCCACCGCCGTTTTCTGTGCAGTGCTCAGGCTGTCGAACTGCGCCGAGGCGCGCAGCTTTTTATAGGCATCGCACAGCGCTTTGTTCTGCCCCATTTCGGTACTGTACTGGCTCAGCAGCGACAGGCAGGCGTTATAGGCATCGCGCAGTTCATCGCTGTTAAGCACGCCATTTAAATGACCAACCGGCGACCAGGCCTGGCTCAATTCATCGTCCCAGGCTTCCATCGGCGCAATAAAGTTATCCCAGGTCGGCTCGCTGACCGTGGCCAGCAGCTCGCGGATACGCTCGCGGTTCTGGTTCAACCTTTGTTCGATAGCGGGTTTGATATGCTCTGGTTTAATAGCCGAAAACGGCGGCAGGCGATGGTTTACTGACAGCGGATTGGTCGCCGCAGCCGTTGTGTTGGCAGATGAAGGAGTGGTCATAGATGCTTCGCTTCCGGAAAAGGGGCGTCGGTGAAGGTGCCTGACGGGCAACCCTTGCTCAATGCCGTATAAATTGGGTCAAATGGCCTTAATTCAAGATCATAGCGCGGGAACAGAACACAATGTCAGACGTAAGAAGCTATCAGGGCCATAGCCCGAAACTGGGCGAGCGCGTATTCGTGGACCGCAGCGCCGTGATTATCGGCGATGTGGAAATGGGCGACGACTGCTCGGTCTGGCCGTTAGCAGTCATCCGCGGCGATATGCACCATATCCGTATCGGCGCGCGCACCAGCGTACAGGATGGCAGCGTACTGCATATTACCCACGCCTCCGACTATAACCCCGGCGGCTACCCGCTGATTATCGGCGACGATGTGACCATCGGCCATCAGGCCATGCTGCACGGCTGCACCATCGGCAACCGCGTATTAATCGGCATGAAATCCATGATCATGGACGGCGCCATCGTCGAAGACGAAGTCATCGTCGCCGCCGGTGCCGTAGTGACACCGGGCAAACGTCTGGAAAGCGGTTATGTATACGTCGGCAACCCGGCCAAACAGGCACGGCCGATTACCGAAAAAGAACGCAGCTTTTTTACCTATGGTGCGGGCAATTATGTGCGGCTGAAGGATAAGCATCTGGCGGAGGGGTATGATAAGCCATCATGCTAAAAGTTAACGGTCATGTTTTGAAGACAGCACTGGAATTTTTTCTACTTGCATAAAGTGCAGAAGAACAACTTATTGAGATCGATAAAACTTCTTCTGCTTATTCGGCCTCTATGGCGTTTTCTGTAGAGCTTTTCCTAGAATCTATTAATGCGGAAACCAAATACATTCCTGTTCTGGAAGTCGGTTCATCCATTATGTATGCACCATTGTCGGAGGCAATAAAAGGTGGACACTCCTACATTCCTCTATGGAAAAAATTAACAGATGATCAGCATTTCTATCTGAATTCTAGCTACAAAAAATCAAAATATTGGTATTCCGCAAGCTCTACGCTAGAAGATGAATTAAATGCCTTGTATGGCATGTTTGTAGAATGCCGGTATTCGTATGGAAAAAGTTTCATCGATATTAGCCTATGCGAAAGAATTTCTTTTCTTGCACATTTTTTTTCTGAGCATTTAGAAACCGAGGAAGATCACCGCTATAGATGGGAGCAGAAGAAAACAACCTAATGATTATGTGAGTTTTTAAATCCCCACCTCTGCAAAATCGATTGCCGCAATAAAATCAGTCCGGTAAGCCGATAAATCGGCAACCTCTGCCCCCCAGCCAGCGCAATAAATCCAGCCAGGTAACGCCTTGGGCTGCACTGAATAATTCAGTGCCTGCTTCGGCAGAATTATTCAGCAGCGTCCTGGAACAACAGCTTCAATGGTCGTAAATGATAAGTATGCCTGGTTTGACTGTGGTTAAATGCTGCCACCCAAATGAGAGTCCCGTTTTCTATTGCCACATCATGAGCTGAGCCAGTGTTAAGCGCGCGCTTAAGCTCCAGCTGCCAATATCCATCTTTCCATTGCCCGGCAGCTTGTACATCGCCCCTGTCGCCACTGAGTGGACGCTTGTGAATGACACCAGGCAAAACAGTACCTATCCGCATATCATCGTGTTCGGCAATGTAAGGCTCCGTCGCACTCCAGTGAATGCTCCAGTCACCCGCGTGTTGAGCGCTGTTCAGGCCGCCTTGAATTGCCGCAATGTCTTGCATTTCATTCGGAATCCGCCTTGGCTGGGTGTAGTCGGTACTGAAATATTCCCAATTAAGCTCATAGCCTGACCAGGTCATTGGCCGATCTTTTTTGTAACCTGCGGCATAGCGTTGCGGCGCACGCGGGTGACCGTCACTTGGCTGTTCTATAGGTAAGTACGTATCGGCCGCTTTGGTAAAGTGATTGTCGTCCGCCTGCCCCTGGCCCCGTACTGACTTCCAGTGCCAGATATCAAGCAGCTGGCCATCACTGATATGAAAGCCACGTTGATTATTGGGTGCTGGTTTGTCGGCCAGTGGTTGCGGTCCCAAATACACGGACTTGATGGCAGACAGCGGGTCTTTGGGAGCCAGCATGACGGCAAATTTATCTTCGTAAAACTGATTTTCATCAGCCTGCAAGAATGCCGTTTGCTGCACTTGCCAGCCTCTCAGGGTTTTCACCAGTGGCAGGTGCTGTTGACTTCGGGTGGGGTCTTCCCATTTAGCGGCCAGATATAAGTACTTGCCATCTGAGGCTGCTTGCAGCCACACCCGTGATGTCCCGTTGGGGAAGTTGGCGCCATGTCGGGTCAGCACCGATTGAATGGACGCTTGCTGCCAAACCAGATCGTCTAGCTCTCCATCCAGTATTGGTTCTTGCGGGCTGTTTAACACCTGCAATGGCTGGGTTTTGGGAACGGTGGTCACTACAACGGCAATGGCCAGCAGGGGTAATAAAAATACCGACCAGCGCTTGAGCTTAAAGCTTACCAACCAGCGTCGCCAGCCACCTTGTAAGGTGTGCAATAGAGGGTGCAGAACAACAAACGCAACCATGGCCCAGACCGCATAACGGTGCCAGTGCTCACCGGGAAATAACGCAAACCATTGTCCTACTCCGGTCACCACCAACACGAATAACGAAGTTGCCAGCAACAAGTACAGCCACGCATGGCCTTTTTTAGTCATCGGCAGCTTGCGGCGTTTGATGATGTGCAAACTGTAAACCACAGTCACTAATAACAACGGAATGGCGCCAATGACATGCCAGAGCAATACCTGACCTTGAGGCAGCAGACCCGCCAGACCTGAATACCAGCCACCCTGATGGTCGTTCGCCAAACGTAAGCCACTGATTAGCAATAAAACAAAACTTGGCAGACACACCCAATGCAGCATGGGCATTAATGCACTTTTGCGAAAATTTGATTGCGTATACGTTGAATACAGGGCCGCCAGGCGGCCCTGAGTGTGGAGAGCGGTCATACGCGGCGTCGTACCAATGTCAGTCCAAGCATTAAGCTCAGCAGCATCCATGGACTCAATGCACCACCCTTTTTGCCATCTGATGGCGACTCCTGATTTGGAGTGTCCGTTCCTGGATCTGGATTGCCCGGTGCCTCAGGAATGCCGGGGTTGACAGGCACGTCAGGAGTTTCCGTTTGCGGCACGCTGTAGAACACTTCTAACTGAACACGATACTTAGCTTTGTCTTCTGGCTTGTCGGCGTTTTCATAACCATTACCCACAATGTCCCAGCCATCTGTGGACTGGTTGATAATGGCCCAGCCATAGTTTGGCTGGCCAGCAAACCAGCTTTGCAACGAGGCCGTTACATCAACATAGATGTACTCATCACTATCAACATTGGCAATAATCGCGACAGGTTGCTCAACGGCTTCAATACCGTTGAGTTGCAAGCCATTAGTCAGGCTATTCCAGGTTACGGTTGCCGGATCCCAATCTTGCAGCATTTGGCTGAATACAATTGGGCCCGTGCTCGAACCACCGGTGAAAAAGCGAAGACGTGCTTCATCGATCACGGCATTCTCTGGCAGATTCATCGTGGTTTCCAGATCTGCAAATTTCAGCAAGCCTTGAGTGTCACCAGAGCCGCTGGCAGCGTAGTCACTGGTTGCACCGTCAAAGGCGACCCAGGTGTTGTCCAGAAGATCATTATTGCCAAAAGTTGCATCGGCATTTTGCTCTACCAATACGTTTAACGCGCCACCTTCGTAGCCGTTTACTCCATGTATCAGCGACGCAGATAAACGCTCATCTTTTAATGTGCTTACTGTAAAGGTTTGCCATTCCGAACCACCAAAAGCGTTGATAGCTCGCAAGCGGTACTGGTATTCGGTGCCGTCTTGTAGCTTGTCGTCGACTATGCTGGTCGTTTGCGGAGTGATGGTTGAACTGACCAGCTGCCAGCCGCTGCCGTCGTTACGTTGTAATTCCAGCTCACGGGCATCTACATTCAGTTCAGGCCAGCTTAGAGTAATGCTGTAGTAAGCCGCCTGAGCAATTGGTTGCCAGGTAAAGCTAGGTACATCACCCTGAACGGTTTGCCAAGGCAATGTGATTACCTCTCCATAAACCGGTGTCTGGTAAAGCGTTATGCCGACTGGTGGCGAGAAGATATTCTCCTCAGTAAGTGCTGCAACCCCTTCTAATCGGTTTACCAGCTCACCGTTAATGTAACGTCCGATTTCAACAGTCCGCATCTCCCATTTGGCCGGTTCGTTACCACTTGCCGGGAACACTTGGTTCCATTTAATTTGGTTCATGGCATCGCTGTCGAGCGTCCATACTTTGTTGTCATTATTATCGCGTGGCGTAGCTCCCCAACTTCCCTCACCAACGTAGACAACCCCGTTTTGGTCATCGCGCTTAAAGCCCATGGCGCCGTTTTCATCCAGCACGATCGGATATGTGATTTTATGGTTGTGGGTATCACTTTCAAACGCAACATCAACGCCATACTTCTCAAATAGCGCAGCCCATGGCAACAGATGGTCGTTTTCTGATTTGCTGAGCGTATGAGGGCGAATTGGCTTGTGATAGCCAGCAGCAATGAACTCGGAAGAATCTTGCGCTAACTGCTCGTCTAACCAACTAATCTGACGCTCATGTGCCGCACCTAACCCTTGCAAGAAAAGCTGAGTGTTAAGCGTATACAGGCTGAATAAGTCGCCAGCAATTTGGAAACGATTGTAGGTGTAAGCTTTTTCTTGCTGAGCATCTGAATTACCCGCGCCAAACAGTTTGCTGAGCATTTCCATATCGCCATCTTCATGGTTTCCATGCACAGCAATGATTGGATATACACGGCCATCTTCTGACCTGGTTAATGCGCTCCAGTCGTTTAGCCAGGTTTTCCAATAAGCGTCGTTCGTTCCGTCATCAGAGTTAAAATCGCCTGTGAATAGCACAAACAGCGGCCGCAATTTTGCCACCATTTCGTTTGACCAGCGGCCAACCGTCAGCGCATTACCCGAACTTTTGGTATCACCACCGGAAATAAATGTAAAAGGCTTAGGCGTAGCTGGCGCTGTTTTGAACCAGCTACAACTACTTGCAATGCCATTGTGTACCACAACAAAGCGATACGACGTGTCGGCTGCAAGATTGGTAAGCTCAACGAATTCATTGTTCATACCACGGTAGTCTATGGCACGGTCCACCTGCGCCTGCTGGTTGTACTGGCTTAGATCCTCTACACAGCCCTGCTCTGGCGAGTACTGCTGATACGCAACATAGGTATCACCACTGGCTTGCTTATTCCAGCCGATAGTTGCGGTGGAAGCAGGGTCGCTATTCCAGGCAACGCGGATTTTATCGACTTGGGCAATTTTGGCTTCACCAACATAGGTAACCACCAGCTCTGGTGCAGCACTGCCATCAACGGATTCGGCAACGCGCTTACCGGTGCCTGAAATCGCAAAACCAACTGCGCTTTTTGAATTCCAGCCTGGTTGATTTACCAATGCTTGTACTAATTCACTGATATCCGGCGAGCGCTGATCCTCACCGGCAGCGTCTTTCTCACGCCACTCACTGATATTATTCCAGGTCACCTGAGGTACCAGCGTTTCGCGCGCGGTGATATCAAATGGCGCATCCGCAAACTCTTGTGTATCCCCCGCTATTGCCTTAATGATCAGCTCACCAGGCAGGTTGTCGTCGTCGTTTACCTCATCAACGGTAAATTGCAAATAGGCCGAACGAATTTCGGCACCGGCGGGAAGGCCAGCGGAAGCGAAGCGCAAGCCAATGGTTTGTTTAGCGCTGCCGTCCATGACGAGTTCAAGATCAGAACTGGTCAGATCCACGCTACCGGCTTCATCTTCCTCGGCGTCATCCACCGATGATTGCACCGCAATGGTGGCTGTTTTGGCGATTTCGATAATCAGCTTAGGCGCCAAATCTGTCAGACCGTCGGTATGCTTTTGTGAGCCTTCAAAAGACTCAGCAGTACGTGTGCCTGCTCCACTGAAAATAAACGAAATAGCAGAGCCTTGCTGCCAGTCATCACGATGGGTTAACTGGTTAATAAGTTCGGCTAAATCGGGCGTTTTCTCACTGGAATGTTCGTTTTCCCAGGCTTGCTCACTAGCCCAGCTGATCGTAGCAGGCATGAGTGGTCGGTTACTTAAATTATTGATTTCATCGGCATAGGTTGCCGGATTGACGCTGTCTTCTACGGCAATCTGAATGGCAATCTCTCCCTTGCTTTTCTTCGGTTCATCGGTGGCGAACTGAATATAAGCCCGTTCGACGTTTTCACCGGGCTTCAGGTTGATACCAGTAAAACGTAAAGCAACCAGCTGATTATCGCTTTCATCGACAATTTCTAAATCGCTACTGGTGATATCCATTTCGCCATTGGCTAAAGACTGCTCTGCATCATCAGTTCCTGCCAAAATATCATAGCTTTGGCGCTCTAATGCAGCAGCCTGACCAACAAGGCTTATTGCCAAGGCCAGGCCAACTAAATTTCTAATAGTTAACATGTTTTAGTTTCCAGGATTTATTGTGAGGTCAGTGGCTGCTGCCAGGAAATACCGTCTAAAATGGCTTAATAATCAATGCCATGAATTCGGGAGCAGCGACCTTAACGAGATAACGTGACATTCTGGTGACGAAAACATTACACAACTCAGCGGAAGATCTCCGCATTTTGGTAACGCCATAAGAGCTGTAAGAAAAATGAGGTCTCGTGATACAGGCGTTTGAACAGTAAAACTGATGGTGAACAAGACTTCTCAAGCTTTGAATTATAATAGCCACCCAAAACCAATTAAAATTCAGAACCCGCACAATCAATTTATGTGAAGCCTATTTTTCCTTCCTGCTAACAGCATTCGAAGAATCTTCAGTGTGCAGTGCAAATATCACCGATATTTCATAAAATCACTTATTCCATATGCACACTAATAGCAGATTATCGAATCTATTAAAGCCGAGAGATATCTAATCTGGTACATCCCTTTTCAGTTTTTAAACCTTTAAATCCCCACCACCGCGAAATCGATTGCCGCAATAATCTCAGCCCGGTAAGCCGATAAATCGGCAACCTCTGCCCCCAGTAAGCGTGACTCAATACCGGCCATCTGCTAAGTCAGGGCAACGAAAGGTTCACCGTTAATGTTAAACACCGGGCACAGTGTGCTGATAACGCCAGAGCGGCAATTAGCCTGTGCGGTGAGCGGAATCACCAGCCGGGTTTTAAGGTCGGCCAGAAGGCTGTTCTGCACATCCAGCAGATAGGGGTACAGCCCCTTACTGGCGGGATTGGTGTTGCTGTATACATAAAACTGCATCAGAAACTTCTCAGGCCGTCGCTGAATACACCCTGCTCGTCCACCAGCTGGTTGTAACCATTGATCGCCTGCTGGTTGTCTTTAAGCCACTGTTCGCGCTGAACCTGAGCGACCTTATCGGCCAGTGCCTGTTCCAGCGTTGCCGACAGGTTGATTTTACAGGCCCGCGCCTGAGCCAGCAGGTCGCTGTTGATGCTGACGTTGGCTGGTTTTTTCGGGGCTGAGGTGTCATATATGACTTGCATACACAATCCAAAAAACACAAAGATAATGCGCATACATTATGCGCATAAACTTCAGTTAGCAATCTGCCTGAAACAACAGATCGCATAGCGGCAGGTTCATCATCGCCGATGCACCCTTCGCGCAGCCCTGCCCTCTCACCCCACAGAAGACAGCATCGCGTCCAGCGGTTACAATCGTCGGGTTTTTTCATTAGCCACAAGAAGCAATTCCTATGGGCCGCGCGTACCAGAACCGTAAAGAATCGATGGCCAAAACGGCCGCAGCAAAAACCAAAGTGTATTCCCGTTATGGCCGCGAGATTTATATGTGCGCCAAAAACGGTGGCGTTGATCCATCTGCCAACCTGTCATTACGTGGTCTGATCGACCGCGCGAAGAAGGATCAGGTGCCAAGCCATGTGATCGAGAAGGCCATCGACAAAGCCAAAGGCGGCGCCGGTGAAGACTTCCAGCCTGCGTTGTATGAAGGCATCGGCCCCGGCGGTTGCATGGTGCTGATCAGCGCCCTGACCGATAACGGCAACCGTACCTTCGGCGATATCCGTGGCATCTTCTCCAAGTGCAAAGCCAAGCTGGGCAGCCAGGGTTCGGTGTCGCACATGTTCGACCACCGTGCGATGTTTGTGTTTGCCGGTGACGACGAAGAGGCCGCACTGGAAGCCCTGATGATGGCCGATGTGGATGTGTCTGACATTGACAGTGAAGACGGCATGATCACTGTGCTGGTTCCGCCAACGGATTATTTCAAGGCGAAAACGGCACTGACGGAGATGAACCCGGAAATCGACTTCGAAGTGGAAGAGATTACCTATCTGCCACAGACCGAGCATCCGGTATCCGGCGACGACATCGCGCAGTTCGAGCGCTTTGCCGGTTTGCTGAACGATCTGGAAGATGTGCAGCACATCTTCCATAACGGTGTGTTTGAAGGCTGATTCCGTCTTTTAATACGCTAATAAAAACGCCGCTGCGGGAAACCACAGCGGCGTTTTTTATGCCTGGGCTATCGCTGAGATCGGGTTCAGCTCTGGCCCGGATTCAGGCGTTAGTCGGTAGTGCGCATCTCCAGACGGAAACGGCTGGTTGAGGTTGCGCTTTTGCCGCTGATTTTTACAACGATGCGCTTTTTATCGCTGAAAAATCCTAATCCGCTGGTACTGACCGAGGTGACAACTTCGTCACCGGTACCGGAACCTGCAGAGGTATATTCCATACCATCCCAGTCGGTGACGGTCATATCCAGATCGTCGGTCAGCCCGGTTAAACGGAACTCATGATCACCCGTGTCAAAGTAATCTACCTCCACGTAGTAGTAGTCTTCTTCTCCGGCCTCCAGCGTACCGAGCACGCCACTGCTGGCGGTACCGTTTTCATATAAAGGCGTAATAAAACGATTCGCACTGGCCAGCGTATGATTCGCCGGTTCGGTTGCCGGTGCTTTAATTTGCTCCGGCGGAACGGCGCTGTCACCCATGCATCCGCTCAGGACCGCTGCGACGGCGCAGGCAACGGGCAGAAAGGTTATTTTATTCATCATTAAATCTCCCAGGCCAGACGCACAAAGGGGCCGTAATGGAATACGGTATTATCGCCGATGCCAAACTGACCGACGGCTTCTCTGGCAGAGTCAACGCTGTTGGAGGCGCCAAAGATATCTTCGCTGTACAGCCCTTGCAGATAGCGGCCCTCGACGCCAAACGACATGCCCATATTGGATGACGGCATGCGATATGCCAGCACGTATTCCAGTTTGTAGCTGACCGACCAGCCAAGCCCGACGGGCTCGTCGTATTTCAGCTCAAGGCCATAATTGTCCCGGACGATTTTTTCCAGATCGGCACTGCTTTCACCGCTCATAAAACCAAACACTGCGTCCATGCTCAGCCCCCAGCCGTGACGCCAGTTGCCGGAACGTTCAAGCGACAGAGCCAAACCGCCCTGATCGTGCATCGCGGCCTGCAGATTGTCGCTGGCCAGCCAGAGACCTATCAGGCGCGTGGTGTATTCCGGGTCAACCAGAGAATCCGGATAACCCGGCTGGTCGGTAAAGCCACCATCAGAACGGGCGGTGTAAAAATCAATTTCCGCGGGCTGTACCACTTCGATATATCCGATACCCCAGCGGGCACCGGGAACACGTTCAGACTCGGCACCGATATTCAGCTGTGTGTATTGGGCATCAAACGCCCGCTCACCAACAAGGTATTTTCCGGCGCGTTCATAATCATGGATATAACCATCCGCACTGCTGCTTTCCAGTCGAAAAACAATACCGCCGGACTCAACCGCGCCGATAAAGGATTCCAGCTCGGTGTCACCGTCTTCGTTGCTGCGGATAGCGGCGGCCAAGTCCACACTGAAGGCTGTATTGCGTGGCGAACGGAACTCAACCACATGAGCCAGGGCATCGGCAAATTCGACAACGTCTTTTAAGTCGCCAACGTACTGATCCGGAGACCAGGATGTCTGACGCAGGGTATAAGAGGAATAGGATAAATCGCGATAATCCGCATACTCATCGGCAACCGCAGCAGACGCCACGACGAGCATAAGAAGCGCAGAACCTTTAATCAGAGTGTTCATAAAAGCTCCTTATTCAAAACGATAATTCAGGCTGTAATTCATATTGCCATCACTCATCAGGCTGACCTTGACGAAGTGCAGGCCACGGGTATCCAGATCAGTATTGGCCGACGCGTCATACCAGACGGTAATTTCTTCGTCGCTCATATCGCGGTTATTCGACCAGCTCAGCCGATTAAGATCCGAATCAAACAGCTCAATATCAGCATCGCCTGACATATTACTGAGCGTAATGATTAACGTACCGTTATAAGTATTTCCAAGCCCGCCTGGATAAACGGAATCACCGGAAATTCTGTAATAATCCACCGGATCGTCAGCACCCAGTGTGCTGTTTTTGCCGCTCGGCGGTAATAAGTCGGCGTTAAAGAATGTGTCATCGGTGGTGTTGTCTGGCTGAGGGACACCCGAAATATCCGATGTAATATCCGGCAACGATGAATCAGCACAGCCAGCCAGAACGGCGACAAACACTAAGGGTATGTATACAGGCTTCATACGCGGGGGCTCTGTTCAAAAAAACCATAATATAGCGTGGCTGAAATTCCGCCTAGAGTGGCCGGATAACACCATAAAATATTGGCCTGATCCGATACCTGAATGTGAATCGGCTCATCCGCGCTGAGAACGTTCCTTTCATTCATAAACGTATTGTCACTCAGCTGTAACATGTCTGCACCACTCTCTTCGGCCATTCAACCGACTGATTGATTGATATGGAGATATTATGAACCCGAAGTTTCTGGCTGTTGCGATAAGCACGGCGCTGCTGGCTGCCTGTGGTGGTGATGACAGCAATAATGATAACAACGAGACTAAAAGCCCGCTGGCGGAGCTGGGTATTCAGTGTGCGACCGTAGAAAAAGCGGCAACGGAAACAACCACCGGTACGCTGCAATTAACGCTGGTTGACCGTTATGTATCTGCGAATGATTTTGCCAGCAGCTCGGCGGAAATTGTCAGCTATGACACCTGCTCCGATCAGTTGTATGTGGTGAACGCCAAAGACGCCACGATTGATGTTTTATCTCTGGCGCAAACCAACAGCGCGCCAACCAAAAAAGGCACCATTAATCTGGCCGCTGCCGCCACGGCCGCCGGTATTGAAATTGGTGGAGCCAACAGCGTCTCCGCCAAAAATGGTTTAGTCGCCGTCGCCATTGAAGCCAAAGTAAAACAGGATGCGGGTCTGATTGCACTGTACCGCTCTGACGATCTGAGCCTGCTGGCAACCTACCCTGCGGGCAGCCTGCCGGACATGATCACGCTGTCCGCCGACAGCCGTTATATTCTGACTGCCAACGAAGGCGAACCCAGCGCTGATTATAAAAATGATCCGCAGGGTTCCGTCACCATCGTCGATTTAAATAATGGTTTCAGTGCCGATAAAGCCGTGGTGAAGCAAGTACTGTTTACCGATTTTAACAGCGGTGCCAGCCGTGCTGCTGAACTGCCTGCCGGTGTGCGCATTTCCGGCCCGGCCGGTACCAGCGTGGCGCAGGATCTGGAACCGGAATATCTGACACTGAACAGCGACGGCAGCAAAGCCTGGGTCGCTCTGCAGGAAAATAACGCCATGGCCATTATTGATGTGGCCAATGCCCGCGTGGACAGCATTAAAGCGCTGGGAGAAAAATCCTGGAATGCCGCCTCTGGTCATAAACTGGATGCATCCAATAAAGATAACGGCCCGGGTGAATTTGCCAGCTACGAACAACTGGCTGGCCTGTATATGCCAGACACCATCGCCAGCTTTGAGCTGAATAACGAAACCTATATTGTCTCCGCTAACGAAGGCGACGGACGCGAATATGTTTACGAAACCACCCAGCAAACCTGCGAGACTGCAAACCACAGCTGGGACGGCAAAGATTACTCCGTCGGTGGTAAAAACGAAGACGCGCAGAAATACGCCAACGAAATGGATGACTGTATTTCTCATATCGACGAAGCCCGCGGTGGCGACCTGACGGATATCGTCAATGATGCTCACCCATTAAAAGCGGCCCTTGATGATAACAACCAGCTGAAGCGTCTTAAATTCATTAAAGACCGCAACAGTATCGCAGCAACAGATACCCTGTATGCCTATGGCGCACGTTCGTTCTCCATCTGGAACAGCAATGCCGGGCTGGTATTCGACAGCGGTGATGATATTGCCAAACGCGTATTTGCCGCTGATCCGGATAACTTTAACGCCGACAACGAAGTGAATTTAACCGCAGAAACCGCCGACAGCCGCAGCGATGATAAAGGCTCCGAGCCGGAAGCCGTTGAAGTGGCCACTATTAACGGCCGTATTTTTGCGTTCGTTGGTCTTGAACGTCAGGGCGGCATTATGGTGTACGACATCAGTAACCCGCAGGCACCGGTATTCCAGAGCTATCTGAATAACCGCGACTTTACTGCACCGGTGTGCACCGAAGTCAATGGCGATGGCGAATGCGATAACGATACCTACAACAGCGCCGCAGGCGATTTAGGCCCAGAGTCTATCGACTACTTCAGCCGTGCCGGTAAGCATTTTATTGCTGTGGGCAATGAAGTCAGCGGTACCACATCGGTATACGAACTGCAGTTTGTTCAGCCATAAACCGCAACGCGTTTTGCTGACAGCACTGCCGTAACAGCGGAAGCTGAAGCGGCAGTAATAACAGCAGATTTAAAAAAGAGACATAAAAAAACCGGCATTGCCGTAATGCTGTTCACTTAAGCAACCAGCCAGCGCTGACTGCATCTGAACAGCCGTTGCGGGGCAAGCCCCTGCGCCCCAACCCGGGGAACTTCTCCCCGGACCCCTGCTTTGCGCTGTCTGGCC
>JAJOJJ010000021.1 GCA_021208685.1 Saccharospirillaceae bacterium | reverse complement strand
CGTTGTTATTGGGAACCCAGCGATACCGTTATTTAATGGCTTTTGCGGGTTATCACGGCTGAAAGCCGTTCCCACAGGTGAAAATCGTTCTGCAGGTGAAAGCCTTAGTGGGAGCGACTTTCAGTCGCGATAGGTGAGGTTGTCAGCCGTGTCTTTGGTCATTTCCCCAAAGCCAATGCAGGCCTCTGTTTCCGCCTCCTGATGCCTGCCCGTATTTCCGATATTTTTCAAATTGGCACGATAGGCCCATTTTTACTTGATCGGTTGCTCTTTAGAATGACCAATCGGGGAATGGAATCTCAATCGGATAACCATAATAAAACTGAGATCAATATGACTCTGAAAAACGCTGCATTCAAACCACTGCTGGCCGCTTCTTTATTGATAGCCGCTATGAGCAGTCAGGCTATGTCTGGTACGCCAGCCGTTACTCAGGAAGCCACGGCTCCCATTCCGGCTCCTGAATCCCCTGTCAGCAATCTGGCATATGCGGATGATTTAAAGCTGTTGGCCTATAACGTGTACATGCTCACCGGTGCTATTTCTGACTGGTCACAGCAAACCCGTGCGGAACTGATTCTGCAATCGGACGTTATTCATGGCCACGACGCTATTATTCTGAACGAACTTTTTGATAACGGCCCGGCGCAAACCCTGCTGGACGGCCTGAAAAGCCAATATCCACATCAGACTCCGGTATTGGGCCGCACTCAAAGTGGCTGGAATCAGACGCTGGGTGCATACAGCAATACAGCACCGGAAGATGGCGGTGTAGCCATTGTCAGCCGTTGGCCGGTTGAAGAGAAAATCCAGTACGTTTACAAAGATGGCTGCGGGGCAGACTGGTTAGCCAATAAAGGCTTTGTTTATGTGCGTCTGGATAAAAATGGTCATGACTATCATGTGATTGGCACCCATGCCCAGGCCGAAGACGGTGCCTGCTCCGACCCCGCTGCGGTACGCAAAAGTCAGTTCACTGAAATGCAGCAGTTTATAGCCAGCAAAAATATTCCGGCCGATCAGGTTGTGTTTATTGGTGGTGATTTTAACGTGATTAAAGACAGCGCCGAATACCCGGATATGCTGGAAACCCTGCATGTGAGTGCGCCGGATGCGTTCGCCGGATTTGATACCTCCTGGGACCCGGAATCCAATGGTATTGCTGCCTATAATTACCCTGATCTGCCGAGTGAATACCTCGATTATATTTTTGTTTCCCGTGACCATGCGCAGCCAACTTACTGGCATAACCAGTCGCTGGATGTGACTTCGCCACGCTGGGAAAACAAAAATTATCAGTATCAGGAGCTGTCCGATCATTATCCGATTGCCGGTTTCTCCTATGCCGATGACAATACGCGCACCGAAAGCTACCGCTTTGTAAATCAGCCTTATTCTGAAGTGAAATTCCGTAATCAGGCCAATGGCGCTTATATTAAAATCAACGCCAGTGATAACGATGGCTGGATTAAGGTAAATGGCAGTGCCAGTGATGCGGCAGCCAGTTTTAATCTGGATAACTGGTATCCGAAAAACCGTGCTTTTTGTATCCGCAGTAACGACTTTGTGCAGGTTCAGGGAAATCTGCGTGCCGGTTCCTACTGGAACTGGTGGCTCGGTGGTGGTGGCGGTAATTACGCTTATTTCACCAAACAGGATAATGCCTCCAATAAATTACGCATCCGCATTCTGAATGACGATGGCGACTGTCTGAAAAACGGCGATCAGGTGGTATTTGTTGACCGTGATACAGTGAGCGGCAAAGATTATTATCTGCAACGCTGGCCTTCAGGTTCGTGGACCGATCATCTGTATATGTGGTCAGGTTCGGTGGGCGCTAACGAAACCTTCACTGTTGAAATGGGTGTGGGTCAGAAACAGGACTGGACATCAAAACTGCGCTACGTGCAGTGATGTGCTTACTCTGCTCTGATTGAAAAATGGCGTGCTGACAGTAGCAGCACGCCATTTTTTATTTATTTGCCCTGATCTGAACCGTGGGGCTGTGTGTGGCGCGATAACCGGCAGGGCTTAGACGCGCCGGTTAAAAGCGGTTATCAATTCTCTTCCGCCAGCATTTCTGCCAGCAGATCAAACACTCTTTTTACTCTTGGATTGGTGCGTAATTCCCGGTGGCAGACCAGCCATAGCGGCACGGTGAGCGGTGATCCACGCTCGCTGAAAGCGCGGCGGAATGCGGGTTCGGCATCACCAATCTGTTGCGGAAAAAAGCCAAGACCGTTGCCTTGTTTAACCAGTTGCCACTGCAGCATCTGAAACGTGGTGACGATGGCGAAATGTTTCGGCGTCAGTTGCCAGCCGTGTTGGTTAAGAATATTCATCAGCCTGTCGTTGCGCTCAAAACCGATAATCTGAAGATCGTGGCCGATGGTGTGGTTGTTATCCTGAACCGGCCCGAAGGTTTTAAGGTACTCGTGGCTGCCGTACAGCCAGATGGGTTCGTCGGCGAGTTTTCTGGCAATTAAATCCGGTTGTTCGGGGCGGAAACTGCGGATGGCAATATCAGCTTCGCGCCGCTGTAAATCACTGACGCTGTTGGACACCACAATTTCCAGCTGGATGCCGGGTTCACGCTGACGGATGGCGGCAATAACAGCGGGCAGGCGGAAGATGGCGTCGATCTCGCTGGCAGCAATACAGACCGGGCCTTCCACCTGTTGGGATTGTCCGGCAGCGCTTAAAGCAAAACGGTTGGCAGCTTCACCCATGGGGCGCAGGTGTTCGAGCAGAGCCGCGCCGCTCTCGGTCAGCTGCAGTCCTTTACCGACCCGTTCAAACAGGGTGATGCCGAGTGCCTGCTCCAGTGCCGCGACCTGACGGCTGAGGGTGGGCTGGCTGGTATTGAGCAGACGTGCTGCCGCCGACAGCGACCCTTGCTCGGCGCTGAGCAAAAAGGCGCGGGCGTGGTTCCAGTCAAAGTTTACCGAGTTCCAGTCCATATCCTTCCCTTCAAATACCGTGTTTTTATGCAGATATGCATATGTGTGATGCAACTTTAGCGGATTTCTATCGGTTTTGTGTATGGATAAGCTGAGCAGACTGATATGAGGGCTCAGGCTATGAAGAAAATCTGCATCATCGGAATCTCCGGCAAACTTGGCCAGTATATGGCTGAACACGCGCTGGCGCGGGGCTATGACGTGGTGGGCGTCTGCCGCCCGCAGAGCGTGGCTAAACTCAGCCGCTTTGCCGGACAGATCCGTATTTTTCCTGGCCGCACAGATGAGCGAGAGGTTATCCGTGCGGCGGTGGCCGATTGTGACGCGGTGCTGACGGTGCTGGTGCCCTGGGGGGTTCAGGGTTATGCCACGCAAACTGCGCAGGCGGTGCTGGATTTTGCGCCGGCGGAGGCGCGTCTGGTGTTCTCCTGCGGCTGGCATATTTCGCGCGATGGTAAAGACCGTTACAGCTGGCAGTTGCGTTTATTCGTCGCGCTGTTCGGGCGAGTGGCCCGCTGGTTACGGCTGGCTGATCTGAGTGATCAGGAGGAGGCTTGCCGTCGGGTGTTTAACAGTCAGCATCGCTGGACGGTGGTGCGCGGCAGCGATCTGGAAGAGGGTGAGTCAGAAGGTTTGCCACGCTGGAGCGAGCATGTGGGGGATGCGGTGCTGGCCAGCAATCTGACCCGGCGTACTGATTTTGCGTTGTTTATGGTCGAGGCGATCAGTAACGCAGAACTTATTCACAAGGCACCGGCGATTGTTGGCTGCCTTAGCGCATCGGCGCTGGGAGATGTCTGATAGGGTTGCCGGTCAGTGCATCGTCACTCCGGCACTGCCTGTCCGCCGCTGCGACGGTCTTTTTATGGCAGGCTTTCAGCAGGAATTTTATGGCCTTGGGGGTGCTGATGGCGCTGTTGCGTCAGATACCTTGCTGAATGGCCATGCTTTATCCCTGTGCGTTTGATCAATGTATCGGACAGCAGCCGGTTATAACCGGTTGGAAGCGGTTGTCAGGGGGGCTGTAGTGGTATGCCCAATGCCAGTAACGACCAGCGCCATGAGTAACGAAAAACGGTACACCGATACTCCAATGGGAAAGGCCATTATGCCGGTGATGGCTGAGGTAAGCGCTGAAATATCCGAGCAGTAGTGGATGCGGAAGTAATCAGTCCCATGGCGATTTGCAAAGCCGTTAATGGCCGTTTTCATGTCGTGTTTGGTGTGACACAAAATCACCAGAATGTGTGACACAACACGTTCAGGGAGCTTTTTAACCCTGTAAAAATCAATGGGTTACAAGCTGGCCTCCCCATCAGGACTTGAACCTGAATCTGACGCTTAGGAGGCGGCAATGTTCTTATGGTAAGTTATTGATATTTAATTATTTTTTAATTTTACCGATATGTTTGACACGTATTTGACACGAAGTGAGGTCTGGGCCTAGTTTTACAGTGGAAGAAACTCTTCGTCGTGGTCGGCATCAATATCTAGGAGCAATGTGATTCTTTCTCTTAGCGCTGGATTCAAATTCCGAATTGCCTTTCTTGTTTCTGGTGACGTGAGAAAGTAAAAATGCCCATAGTAACCAAGCAGTTCATCGTCGACCTGTCTTTCAGTATCTCTTGCCATATCAACTAAAAAGCCCTCTACATACTCGGCAATAAGACCTGGAAGGAGCGATGACTTTTCAGGTAGCTCACCAAGCTTGTAAGATAGATACATAAATATGCTGCCAAGTTTTTTAGTTTCGCAGTCTTTGTATGAATGCAGCCCGAATTCTACCGATATCTCATTAAATATGCAGTTATAGCTAATTATTTTCCACTGTTCCAGAGCACTAGACTCCAATGGAAGGGATGAACAGGATTGGGATGCTACTTTTATCATTTCAATAACAGTTTTTGCTGCATTTAGAAATATGATGGGTTTGAAATATGAATGTGTATACATCGCCTCAGTAGTATATAGGTCATATCCGGATGGAAGTATTTGAGGTAGTGAAGAAACGTCCCTTAATATGCTGTCTTGATTTTCTAAACTTGGAGATTTCAAAATAAATAAATGACGATATTTTTTGTATAAATATTTGATGTTTGGGTTTTCTAAAGAAATGCTTTCGGGGGTGTGGTAACAGGTTTTTATTATTTGGTTATCTTCTTGGATTTGCTGGTTAAACTCTTTGCCGTAGACTTGAATTTTTCCTGAAAATACATTCCCTTTATCATATATAGTTGCATGGGGGTGGTAGTTGCCATGTTGTGCTGCGCTGAACAATATTGATGGGTCGTTACTAGCCTTGTTTAATGGTGATCTAAACTCTTTAAACTCTTCTTTTAGGTGGTTTCGAATTGAATAGAAATTTGAAATGATATCGTTCTGAGTGTCTCTTTCATGACTTATTTGTGATAGTTCTGAACGATGAATGGCAATTACTACAGCACCTATTGCCAGAGATGCAGCGAGAACGTCAAATGGTAAGCCACTGTTTTTGAAGGCTTGATACCATTCAAAAGGAAAGGTGTAAGCATTGGAAGGGGTTTGAAATATAAATAGAGCCACAAGTGGAATTTCAATTAAAAGCGTTATTAAAAGCCACCATTTAAAGGCTCCGTAATGGTAGATTTGCTGTTTTCCTTCGTGGATTCTGTTCTTCATTAAATCTTTAAAGCGAACAACGAGCTGAAATGATGGAAGGCTACCAGCCTTAAATGCTGATGAAAGAGACAGGAATAGTGCGACTACGCCTATTGCAGACATCAGAACTAGAACGAAAAAAATCCCTTGTGGTATGGATATGAGGGGAACCATTTTTAAATCTCCGGCAGTCTTTCTACAGCATCCCGCTGGCTGGCTTCGCGGGTGTTGTAGTATTTCATAGTGGTTTGGATGTCCGCATGGTCCGCGAGTTGTTGGACCTTCTGCGGGCTTTCGCCGTTGTTGAGTAGCCAGGTGATCATGGCGGCGCGCATTGCCCAGTGAAAGGGTTTTACTTTTGGTAGGCCGCACTCGGCTATGGCTTCGCTCATTGCGCGGCTGATGTTGTCAGTGTGGGCATACCAGGGTTTCCCTGTTCCATCATCAAGAAACCAGAACTCAGCAGGGTTTCTGTTTGCCAGATCGCTCTCCAGGTATTCGTAAAAGCGTTGGCTGATAGGTTTGTTCGGCCATTTGCTGCCTTTGTTTTTCCAGTCCCGTTCTGGCACGTCTCGTATTCTGATGAACATCCCCTGCATGTCTATCGCATCCAGTGGCAGGTGAGCAATTGGGCCAATACGCATCAGTGAGTTCGTTGCCAGCATGAAGGCACGGTAGAGGTTTACGGCATTTACCGTTGGCCTGCCTGGTTCAGCGGATTCTATTTTTTTCAGAAGGTGATTCTTTAAAATCCGGAGCTGATCAACGCTGAAGACTTCCATATCTTTCTGCGGAAGCTTTGGCTTTTTCAGGTTGTGGCGTTTATCTATTAACTCGTTATCGTATGCCCAGCGCAGAAAGTTGTTCAGGTGGCGCAGGTGCATGTGCTGAGTGTTAACCGATAGAAGGCCGCCTGCTTTACCACCCGAAAGATTCTGAAGCTGTTCTATGAAGGCAATATTGTGGTCCCGGCTGAAATCACGTAAGCGGTGATCGCCAACATGCTTAATATAGAGCGCGATACTGTGGCTGTAGTATTTTAATGTGCGGGGGCTATTGGTTACTTTTACATGCTCAAGCCAAGACCTTGCAGCATCAGACAGACTGATGTTTTTCTTGCGGTATTCCCGCTGGCGTTGCTTCTCATCGACAATGAATGCTGCTTCGCGGATTTCCTTTTCCTTCACATCATAGCGCTGCTGAGCAATTTTCAGGGCGCGTTCAGGCGTCATGCTTGCCACTTCATCGGCATTCATCAGGCGGCGTCGAAGCCCGCGGCGGCTGGCCTGAAAGCCGGCGAGTGGATCGTGCGGGAACTCGCCGATCAGGTTGCCTTGTTTGTCAAAGGTTATTAGTTGACGCATTTTTATTTCTTATTTCTATCTCATTTTTGCAGTACTGGATTACATCTTTTGATGTTGTTTCTTGTTGGTTTTCGAGGATTGATTTCAGATCATCTACACCCGATTTGGTTAGGTTGAAATTAATATCTTTCTCCTTTAATGCTCGCGTGTAGATGAGGATGTTTTCATTCGAATGGATGTTTCCTTTAATTATCGATGAAGATCTCAAGCAGGTATCTATTTGTCGTGAAAGATTTTCAATGAGAATCTCTGTGTTCGTTATGCTTCTATTCTCTATTGGGAATGCTGATATTATTTTTAGTAGTATGGTGGTGGTTGTCTTTATTTCATTTAAAAGTACATTTAAGTCATCATTTTTTATTGCAGAAAATGAATTTCCATATTCAATATCTAGCGTCGAAGTTAGGCACAGTGAGTGAGATATCCTTTTAAGGATGCTGTCTGTATCTTTATAGTGATTGCTTACATTGTGGTAAGTTAAGTCTGGCACACTCTGTGTTATTAAAAATGTATCAATATATTCCGGATATAATAGATTCATCCATTGAGTGGGTTGCTTCATTGGGTTGTATTTTGGAGCGAGGTATATTAATTTTACTTCATCAGGGTGTGGTATGAATGTACTTAAAAAATAATCAATATTTATAGTAATTCTTTCCAGTGCCTGCGTTAGCTCGCTATTTACATCGTAAATTCCAAGTCTTGCTTGGGGGAATAGATTATTGAAAATCTTATGTGGATACTCTAATGAATTTTCTCTTATGTAGATTGAGTTGCTTTTTATTAGTCCGCTATTGCTTATGTCTGATGCAACGTTTTTAATCTTGTCTGATATCGTTAGGTAGTTTGAAATTGTTGATGATTCATACTGTATCTTTATTTGGTAGTCAGAAACAATAGACCTATGGATAAGGGCGATTAATCCCATCGCGGCAGCAAATGTTACTGTAATACTTGTCAGTGTTTTATGATCAAGTAATTGCTGAAAAATAGGCGTCATGTGATCATAATGCAAAGAGTCGGCTTTTATGAATAAGTAATCACCGACTAATGCCAGGTAGAAAGCGATGCACCATCGGGTGTATTTGTAATCCAGAAGGTTTGCAGATTCTCTAATGGGTTTTCCATTTAAAAACCTAAATGGTATGCATAAAAAATCGTATATAAAATACAGCGATTTTTTCACTCTTCTGATGAGGCATCTGAAAAAATTTCTAAGTTTTATGATGCTTTCTTTGGCTGTTTCGAGGTTCATTGCAGATTCACTGTGAATAAGCCTCCGATGTCGGAGGCTGGTTGTTTTTCTTGCCTATTCCTGCCAGCTGATGGCATTCGGCAGTGGAACGGTTTGACTTAGTGACAGCGTGTTGTCTAATGCGCTGCCCAGTTCTTCCAGCTGGCCGGTGACGGTGAGCGATTTGACGTTTCCGGTGGTTTGGCTGATTACTGTCAGGTAGCTGTCTTCGCCCTGCAGTTCGTAGGGTTTGCCATTCCAGGTGCAGTTGATCTGCGCGAAGCGGTCGTTGGTTGCATTGGAGTTGAGCTGTTCGCCGGCTTCAAACTTTTTGCTGTCTACACCGATCCGACAGAAGTTGCCGGGATTGCCTTTCAGCAGAAAGTACAGGTTAGGCTCTTCTTCTGTGAAGGTTGGCTCGTAGGCGAGGAATTCCAGCTTTACAGGTTCTTCAATTGTTGTCTGGCACGCTGTAAGTGCGAAAAATGGCAGTAGCAGGGTCAGTTTTTTCATAAGGAGTCCTTTCCTAGGTTATTTTCCTGTTTGCACTCATTATCAATGAATACTTGCGACTTCTTTATTCTGACACCAGCTATTTATGCTGGATGTTAGTAAGGCGATGTCACTGCTCGACTCTATGTAGATTCCATGTCGTTTAGTGAAACTATAGAAGGTGGTTAACTCGTCATGAATTCTTTCATCCGTTTCTTTATCCAACCCCTCTCCAGGAAGAACAATGAAAAGCGCACCTTCATCTATGATATTTTTGTTCAATGCCGTTTCTACATTGCGAAATCCATCATACAAGTAGCTTTTAACTCTATAAGAATCTGCATAGGCTGCTGTTGCTAAAGATGCTGCCTGCTTGTTTTTATCTCGCATGAACGGCAGGTATATTTTTTCAGTTCCAAAACTATCGGATATTGTGTGGTAAGGGTTTTGTGGAACGTGACTCTCATAATCTATTTGCAGTGACTTCTTCAATTTTTCTTTGATAGAACTGTATGCACTATCAATGCTAATAGATTGAAACTTCTGCTTTCTCTGAGGCTTTTGTCTCGGTTTTCCAAGGGTTACAACGCTTGCGTAAAGCCTGTTAATGATAGCTTCGAGAGTTTTACCTTGGGCAAATCCACGGCTCTCTATATGGAGTGTTGGGGAAATTGAGCCAGTAAAATTTGGCGAGCTGGATAAGTATTCCTTTGCAACTTTGCATGCAAGTTCTGCATGAAATGCGGCATTTTTGGAATTGAAAAGGCAGGATAAACGTTCGTAATCGTCAAGCATTCTGAGTTCGTGTTGTCCATCACTTGTCAGAACCATAACGCCAATGTTGAGAACTTCACCCGTTGCAATATCAGGTACCCATCGAGCTACAGACCACTGTCCTGAAACTAGCTCTTGTTGATTAGAGGGGCTAAAGATTGAATCCAAAGTATCCATATTAAACCTCAAGAATCTGAAGGGAAGTGCAGATGCGTAAGTGACCGGTCTTAGCCCGATTTTCAATAAACCGTTCTAGAGACTTTCTTCGTTCACCATCTGATTCTAAAAGCAAATCCCACCAATGTTTTAGTTCACTATAAGCTGCAGTGTAATACTTTGGATGTTCCATTGCTGCTCTTGATACTTCCATTTTTTTAGGTAGTGCGGTTTGATCGGTAAAATTTATTAGTGTGGCCAGTCGGTTCTCATAGCTAGTTTCATCTTTAAGATCTTCCGCTTTCCACTGAGTTGTGACAGGTAGGTTGCTGTGATCAATAATGTAAAGATCGCCAGCGCCAGAAAAAATCACATTACCAAAGTGTCGATCTGTATTAGCTGTCCAGTCGTCAAATGCCATGCAGTCCGGTAGGTATTTCCATGACCTTATGAGATCAACAATAGGTTTCAGTTGCGTTTGTGTAGCTATCTCCCCAATATTGTAGATGCTGTTAGGGGACTGACCTGGTACTTCAGATGATATAAAGCCATAAGATAAATATTGTTTACTTTCAGGAAACATATCTGGTGGCAGTTTGAGTAGGCCTGCGCGAATTGGTAGTGGAAGCCCTGCTTCTTTGGCTAAAATGTAGCCCGTTATCTCGTTCAGTAATCCGAGCTCAAGGGATTTAGAAAAGACTTTCAGATAAGAACGCCTTACGTGGCCATCTTTCCACTGGATTTCAGCCAGCCAAGTCTTGGCCATTTTTCCTTCGGTTACGTAATTTAAAGTATTGAGTAAACAATCTTCATTCAACACTTCAATTGATGGGGTCATAAGATCCTTCTCTTAGTTTTATCTTCTACATTAGATTCGGCTGGATAGACTAGGGGGCTACCACTGTAGTTGCTTTTGGCTGGCTTTGAGATTCTCTTGGTACATCATTAAGATCGTCGTGTAGTTGCACAGGTCAACTCCACCTTGGCAATAATCTTTAATAACCCTATCCATGATGACCCTGTTGTTTGCTTGGGTGGCCTTTTTAAATGCATTCAGGTTTTCTTGCTCCATCATTCGGAGCATGGTTTCCTGGCACAAGTCCAAAGACCCTTCGCAGTATTCCTTTTTTACTCGCTGCTTTATGTAAGAAATTACTTCTTGCTTCTGTGCATCCGACCCGGTGAAATCCATGGGGTGAATAAATCCTGCAAATGACGATGCAGAGAACAATAAGATGAGAAGAGTGAATAAAATTTTCATTGTTTATTATCTTTCTTCTCGCGCATCTTCTTTGCTATCTCGTCTGCCATGGAAAGAATTTCATCAGCAGTTTTACCATGAAGCTGTGCGCCCATGGCCTTTTCAATATCTTCGTCCGTTTTACCACTGAATGCAGCTTGAAGGCCGCTGAGCATAAAGATTCCCGTTACGCTTTTTAGGAGTCTGTCAGCTTTTTCCTTTGGTAAGCCATCGGTCATCTCTTTCAGTGATGACTGAAAGGTTTCTTTTGTTGTTGTATCAAGAGTTGGTTCGCTGCAGCCAATCAGGAAGGCAACAAAAAATACAAGTACTGCGCTTTTGAATGAAAATGTCATAAAAATCCCTTTCTTTCCTAATTCTGTTACATCCGTCTTCCCGACCACACCACGCGGCCGATGATGGCCAGCTCATCACTGGCGGCTTCGTCAATTTTCAGTTCGAAGGGCTGGTAGGCCGGGTTGTCTGAGCTGATGCGCAGTTTTTGGCCGGGCAGGCGCTGAATGCGTTTTACCAGCAGGCTGTCACCCATGCGGATAACGTAGATGCCGTCGGTGGTGATGTTCTCGCCATTGCGGCGGTCCACCAGTATTACGTCACCCGGGTGCAGGGTAGGGGTCATGGATTCGCCCTGCACGTTGATCAGGTAGAGGTCTGCCGGTGTTGCGTTCAGTGTCTGACTGATCCACTCGCGTTTAAATGCCAGGGAATCCACCACTTCTTCGTGTTCAACCACAGCACCGTGTCCGGCGGCGGCCGATACGTTGTAAAGCGGGATCAGCGCATAGCGGTCTGAAAAGCTATCAGCCGAATTCTGTTTATTGGTGGTTTTCGCTGGGATTTTTAGCACAGGTTCTTTTGTCCCGTCTGCATACATAGGGCCTTCACCAGTAGCCAGCCAAATCAAATTGGTTCCCGTTGCTGCTGTGATACGTATAAGGTTTTCGCGCGTCGTATCCCTGCCGGATTCACATAAACGGTACAGTTGGGTTTTGGATATGCCCGTATCTTTCGCAATTTTAGTGGCGCTGTGCTGGTCCAGTAGTAGACGTATGCGGGCTTGAAAGTCACTCATCCATGCATTCCTTAGATGCTGAAACAACTTATAGGGGATTGTCGAGTGTCCCTTAAGTGTTGACAGCTTGTTTATTCCCTTATATGTTACTAATCAACCTATGAGGGGATGTATCTATGTGTTCGCAAATACCCATAGTACACAAACTCACTGATTAGTCACGCCTTAGCGATATAGGGGTCAACTATGGATTTTCTGTCAAAGCCGCGGGTTTCGCTGGCTGACTTGTCCCGAAAACTGAACATTAGCCAGAAAACACTGCGCTTATGGGAACAAAACGGGACATTACCGCGAATGAACCGCATAGGGTCTGTGAAGTTCTGGACGGAAGACCAGATTGCCGACTGGGAAGCGCGGAACGTGGTTCCCGCTGATGTCACCACTGCTCAAAGTGGAGCCTGATATGGGACACAACCAGCCGGCCGCAGAGGCCTTTATCACCATCAAGAACAAACCCGTTTTGTTGCGCGTTGTGAATGGCTTTTTTGGCATTGCCTTTGGCAGTGCAGAAACCGCCGCCGTGATTTCTGTTGAGCTGACCGACATCAGCCTGACGCGCTGCAACAACGAAAGTTATTTGAACGCCGGGCTGATGCTGTTTGGCCCACTGGATGACGACTCGGCGCGCACGATTGCCGGGCTGATTCAACCCACTTTGCACTGAGGGATCATGACTATGGCAAAGAAACCTGAAGCCGAAGGCAGCCGCGTTATCAGCCTGCTGCGGCAGAAAAAACTGAACATGACAGAAGCGGCCGATGTTATCGGGGTGAGCCTCACCACGTTTAAACGCTGGAAAGCGCGGGGTGATTTACCGCGGCCAATCAACATTGGCGGCAAAGAGCGCTGGCTGGAGTCGGATATGGAGCAGTGGCTACTGGACCAGAACCCACACCTGCGTGACCGGATGGAGCTGGAGCGGCAAGCGCGCGTAGCCATTATGAAACAGCGCGAAATTTTACGGCAGAGGGGCGTAGCCCTGGTGGGGGATTAAGCATGGCAACTTTAACGCTGAGTAATATCACCAGCACTCAGGACGTAGGGCTGAGCATTAAAACCGAAGGCAGTGGCTTTGTTGAAGTTAAGGGCAATGGCTTTCGTGCGGTTGGCTGGCCTTGTGATGTGGTGCTGAGCACGAGCAATAACCTGTTTTGGTTTCTGGAAGTTGGCCAGTTTCAGTTTGGGCCTATGGGCGCTGGTATGGCCAAAGGTGTCAGCGATTTTCTGGCCACTGAGCTGGCAGACGTTGGCATTGACTGGCAGAACAGCAGCCTCTGAGGTGCATGATGAATTCTGTTATTTGTCGGGATTGTGGGCGGGAATCTTTTTCGCGTGAATTTGTTTCCTGCTGCCCGCACTGTAAAGGTTCGGTTGATTTAATTTTTGCCAGCCAGGCGCAGCCGGAGCAAACCCGGCTAAACCGTTTGAACGCTGCACTTGAAGTTGTGAAGCGCGATGAAAAATACGCCTACGAGCGTTACCACGCATTAAAAGCGGATGCGGCCACTGCACCTGATGTTGTGCAGGCCGCGAAAGTACATTGGCAGGAGCTGGACGAACTGATTGTGCAGCTGATGATTTTGATTGATGACGAATCTGACCTGCAGGAGCTGCTGAATAATATTCTGCAGTCTTCATCTTCCTTTCCTGAATCTATTCCTTTAGCCAAGAGCGCGTAATTAACAATGCTTTCCGAATTTGCATGGGTTGGGGGAACTGCGCCCAAAAAACGGCCTTACTGGTTAGAACAGGCGGAAATAACCGCCAGCGGCTACCCATTATTTGAACGGCCATTAATGCATGACTGGCAACGGGTTGTGCGTGATACCAAGGTGAATGGCATTCGTAAAGCGAACCAGCGTCTGGATGCTATACGCCGCCAATTTAAGTTTGGTGATTTTCGTATAGACCAAACCGATGACACGTTGGTGAGTGACTACGCCAAGTCTAAATCGCAGCAGTGTATTAAGTTGCTGGCAGGTTGGATGCTGGGAAGGGCAGAGCAACAGGAGGCTGCAGCGGCTGTTGCCGGCCTGATTAATCACCACGGTTTGTACTACAACTGGGACGACCTGCTGGAGAAAAACAAACTGCAGCCGCTGCTGATGCGTTTTCAGGATCAGGCCTGGTGGCGGCGGAAAATTCGCCGTGTAGCAGCACAGCGTATTGAGGCCATCAGCCGTGAGCTGGGTTTTGTTAATCGTGCCCGTGGCATTTATTGCAGCGATATTGGCCGGCAGGAGTTTAAGCGCCGTAAGCAGCTGAACCTGACGATGATGGAGCATACGGTGCTGGAAAATGAGCTGGGCGAGCAGTTTACGCTGGCAGACCTTGCGGCACTGAGTAATGCAAACCCGATGATTCGCCGTACCGAATTAATGGTCCGCATTGCGGGCTTTGAAGAGTACGCCAAAGAACTGGGTTATGAAGGCTGGTTTTTTACCATTACCTGTCCGAGTAAATACCACGCTGCACACCAGTTTGGTGGCCGCAACGATAAGTTCTGCGGGTTTACCCAGCGCGATGCGCAAAATTATTTGTGTGATTTATGGTCGCGCTTCCGGGCTAAGGCAAAACGTAATGAGTGGCGCTCGTTTGGCTTCAGGGTTGCGGAGCCTCACCACGACGGCACGCCGCACTGGCATTTACTGCTGTTTATTCATCCGGACGATGCTCTGGCGTTTGGCGGTGCTTTGCGCCGCTATGCGTTGAAAGAAGACGGCAACGAGCCGGGCGCATGGCGTGCGCGCTTTAAGGCCGAAAAAATTAAAGAAGGCATTAACCCGGCCACCGGCAAGGAGTACAGCGCGGCGGGCTACATTGCCAAATACATTGCTAAAAGCATTGATGGCGAACACGTAGAGCAGGATTTATACGGCGAGGATGCCAAAGCCTCTGCGGTGAATATCTGCACCTGGGCGAGCCGTAACGGTATTCGCCAGTTTCAGCAGTTGGGTGGCCCCAGCGTAACGGCATGGCGTGAGCTACGCCGCCTTGGCCGGTTGAGCGAAGAAGCACTGGCCGAGCAGCCGCCACTGATTAAAGCAGCGGTAGAAGAGCTGGAGCGATTGAATCAGGAGAGTGCTGCCAGTGCCTGGGCGTGGTTTTGCCGCTTTGCTGATGAGAACGGAAAAATCAGCCTGTGGCGCATTGTTAAAACCGCTGAAGAAACGCTGGAAGCCATCGACGAAGACAGCGGCGAAATTTACGAAATAACCAGTCAGAAACCTCTCATTAACCATTACCGCGAGCTGCTGGAAAAAGACCACGGCATTCGCGTTATGGGCATTAACGAAACGCTGTATGTGCAGACCCGTTTTCATACCTGGGAAGTGGTGAGTGCCACGCCTGCCGAAGCTGAAGCTATTCACCAACGCCGTACCGAAGAACGAAACAGCCGCGCAGCGGCGGCCGCCCTTCGGCGCGCGGAGCGTGACGCCGGTTGTGACGTTGAAGGCGCGCCAGCGCCGCCTTGGACTGGTGTCAATAACTGTACGGGGGGCACGGAGCCGCCCGATAAACCAGAGTCAGCACCACAACCAGTACCGCAGCAAATTTTATTAATTTCGTAGGAGGCCACTATGAATCGACAGACAGAACGGACTGAACTGACGGATAAGCAGCAGGGCTATGCACGTTACCTGCTGAAACTGAATATTGGCCGCCGTAATGATGCGCTGGCGAGAATGCGTCCGCCGCTGCGGGAAAAAATGCGCGGCTTTATGCGCGATGTCTGGGCGCAGCAGGTGGCCGGGTTTGAGCCGGATGTTAAGCGGCTGTATCTGGAGCGGCTGCGCAATGAAAACCGGCTGGAATATAACGCGCTGCTGCCGCTGGTTGCGGCCTTTGAGGTTGTGGGGGTTGGGGTATGAAAGCCATTTTTCCACTGATGCTGCTGGCCGTTTTTGGCTGTGGCATTTCTGCGTGGGCGGAATTCTCGCTGTTTGTGTCGTTTGCACCGGATGCCGATGACCTGCTGGCACCGGTAACGGCGGCCCTGGGGGCGTTGGGTGTTTTGTTTGTGGTGGGGCAGTTTGTGCTGGCCGATCAGGCGGCCCGGCGTTACCGCAGTGGCCAAATTGTTTTGGCCAGCGTGTGCGCCGTTGCCTGTGCGGTGTTGCTGGCGGTGAGTATTGGTGGAACGGCCAGCTGGTTTGAGTCGGCTTATCAGCAGGGGGAGCAGGTGCTGGCGGCTGAGACTGAACCAGCCCCAGCGGTGGCGCTGGCCATGGCCGTGACCGCACAGGATGTTGCTACCGCAGGCGGGCTGTTGGCGACGGCCGGGGCTGAGGAAGAGCGGGGCAATCATTGGCGGGCCGGTGAACTGCGCCGCCAGGCTGCTGAGATTAACCAGCGGGCTGCTGGGGCGCTCAAACAATTTGAGGGGCGTGGCAATGAGCGACAAGTTCCGGCCGCGACGCAGGCCAGTGTTACCGGCCGGGTGTTGGGTGGCAGCAGGGGCTGGCTTTGGCTGGCGATTGCCGCACTGACGGACCTGATTCCGCTGTTGGCGGTGGTGCTAATGGCGCTGCCGGCAGAGCAGCAGGCCGGAACTGATGAGCATAGCGAACCAGCGGCCAGACCAGAGTGCAAACCACAGGGCGAACCAGTACAGACCAGCCCAAACAAACCGAACCAAACCGCCAAACGATTTGTGGTACCGGGCGGTGGTGTGGTTCAGACCATTGCTGACCATATTCAGCGCACCGGGCAGGTGCCGACCAAACGCCAGGCGCAGGCTATGGGGGTTGGGTACACTCGCTATAGTAACGCGCTGGCCGAGTTGGCGGGGCTAGGCGTAGTGCGGCCGCGGGGCAGTGGGCGGGGTTATGAGGTGGTGTGATGTGTAAACAGATGAAACCCGGCTGAGGCCGGGTTTTTTGTGGGCGCTCGGCAGAGAAGCGGTGGCAGGTATGAGTTGTAAACGCCCCCGATACAAATCGTGCCGCTTTGCCTGAACAGTAATTTGAAAAAAAATTAAAAGGGACGCTAGCGTCCCCAGACAGGGCATTTGTGATCCAGTAAGGTGGTTCTTAGTCGGTGTCCGGGCGCTGCTATGTACAGGTGAGGAATTTCCCTCTTTGACTAAAGGAATACTAAAAATGTTAAAAGATTTCGTTTTAGTTTTTGTCGTATTGGTTCTGGTTCTATCTCGCCGATCTGGGCGAATTAAGGCTTCAGGGATAGAGGTGGTGATGGAGTGATAGAGTGCCGAGATAGGTAAAAAGCGCGGGGGGAGGCTAGCACTTCCCCCGGCCGTGATTTGCTTTTTGGGAGGTCCTAAGCGAGAACGAGAACCAAATAATTTGTTTTCATGCTTCTGACTTGCTTGAAAATCTGAAAGATAGCCATATATCTATGTTTCGCTTATCAGTTTGGTAAACGATTGCTGTGTAGGTCTTACACAGCTCTGAGTGATTGCTTTACTAACCCTTATAAAGAGGAAAAAACTAATGACAAAATTTAGCCTGATGATAGTTGAAAGTGGTTTTGATGAAAGTCGACGCTGGACTTTGAAGTATGGATATAGCCTGGCCGGACGAGATTTTATTGCTCAGGGCCTGATGGGGAATGGTGATGAACAAGACTTTAGAGAAAAATTAAAAGAATTTTTACGTAATTTAGAGGTGTTGGGGTTTTCCAATGACTATGAGGAGGGTAGTAATAAATTTGAGCTGACATTGATCGATTAAGTTATGGTGGATTTAAACAGAACCAGCTGCTTATTATCGATGGGTGGCTGGTCTGGTATTATGGTCGGTTTTGATTTTTTGTTTTGCTTTTTTAGCGAAACGAGGTCTGTCTAGGTTTTATTTCAATATTGTTGGTCAATGGTTGGGTCGCCAAATATCTCGATTCCAGATCGTGCGACTCTTGGATAAAATGCCAATTCTTCATCGTCCAGCTCTTTGTGATGAAGTTTAAAGCTACTTTGGTCATTAGATATTTGATAGAAATTAACATCTCCACGGTGTTTATAAAGAACCGAAGTGACTGTGTGAATAACAGATGTAGGACATCTTAATCCGAAGTAGATTTCCTTGAGTCGGAGTGGCGATTCGTGAAGTCCGACGTCTCCTATCAGGCGATATTCTTTTTCATAGGACCAAGGCTTGGCCTTCCTTAAAAGGACGTTGTTGTCCAGAAGGGTTTTAGCTCTTTGATTTCCTTTTAATAATGCATTAATTATAACACTCGTCTTGATTGTTCGACTTCCTCCATAGATGACCTTTCTTAAATCGGGTGTCGGCTTTCTGATAAGATCGTAGCCAATGCATATGCCACGATGCTCATCTCCGTAGTGACTCCATAATAGGGGGTTGTCGAACTCGGAAGAAAAGCAGCATATTCCCTTATCGTATCTTTTTAGAATTTCACTGTTTATCTCATACTTTAAAAATCGCAATTCGACTTCTTCTCTTGGCTCTGTATAAAACGGCTCATAAATGGAAGTTAATGTTTTCTCTAAAGCGGCTTCTGCACGCTTAGTGGCCAATGCTGAAGCGCGGCGCTCGATTTCCGATTTATTAATTTTAAGCTGCTTCATGGAAGCGATGGTCTCTGCGTGTGTTCTGAGCCTGATTAGCTCGAACAGCAACTTTTTTAGATCTGTTGAGGTTGAATCGATTTCCAGAGTTGGCTTGCAATCCAAAGGGTCATTAAAGGTCTCGGGAGAAGCAAAAAACAGTTTATCGCGGCACAAGCTGTCAATTGTTAGCGGGCTGAAGCATCGATACTTGTACACAGTTTCTATCGGCATAGTGCCATCGTCCTTACTATATGTTGTAACGTGAGTCGTCTACTGTAATGGTGAGTTTGCAGCCGAATACGCCCAGCACTTTGCTGATGGTGTCCAGCTTAGGGTTAGCGCCTTCTTCCAGCGACTTATACAGGCAGGCACGGGTAACGCCGGCTTTGGCTGCTACTTCGGTCATGCCTTTGGCGCGCGCTGCAACGCCAAGGCAGTGGACCAGGTGTTGCGTGTTGCCGTCTTCTGCGGCATGGCTGAGGAATTCCCGGATATCGTCTTCGGTTTCCAGGTACTCCGCCGCATCGAATGCTTTTTTGTTCATATCCTCTCGAAATATTAGAAAAAGCTGTTGAAATCTAATGTTGATGCTTCTATTATAAGATTCATAGCATGATGGAGCGTGTGATGTACAGCATTGATTGGACAAAAACAGCGATTAAGCAGCTGCGGAAGATTCAGCCAGAAAAGCAACGTAAGGCGATTCTGTCGGCAGTCGGTGATCTGGCTGAATGCCCAACCAATGCAGCAAACGTTAAGGCTTTGAAGGGGCATGGGGTTGGTTACCGCCTGCGGGTTGGCAACTACCGTGTGCTGTTCGACCTGAGTGACGGTGTACGGATCATTACAGTTCAAGAGGTGAAAAAACGAGATGAGCGCACTTACTGAAGCCGTAAAAGGCAATGCACAGATTATCCGGGATGCCAGTGGCAATCCGCTGTATGCCGTGGTGCCGTTTGATGAGTATCAGGCGCTGCTGGAAGCAGATAATCAGGTAACTATCCCCCACGAGGTAGTGACTCTGATGATTGAGAAAGACATCAGCCCTATGGCGGCCTGGCGTAAGCACCGTGGTCTGTCTCAGGTGCAGATGGCGGAGAAGTTGGGGATAACCCAGGGCGCCGTGGCGCAGGCTGAAAAGCTGGGTAATAAACCGCATATTGAAACCCTGCGTTCATGGGCTGATGTGCTGGATTGTGATGTGGCGCAGCTGACGGAATAATTGTTCTTAGGCGTATTTTAATAAAAGGACTTACATGAATATAACATTGACACGTTCATTGTTAGTAATACTACTACCCGGAGCTATGTTTTTAATGCCTTGGGTGGTTTTTATACTGAGTGCTTATCCGGATTGTTTAAAAACATATGAATCATACAAATATGAATATGTTGTCGTCCTCTTTGGATTATCCGTCTTTACTGGGATGCTGTTAGAAGGACTTGGTGCGTCAATAGAAGTGCATTGGGATCGTATTAGAGAAGTAGAATACGACATAAAGAAAAATTGGTACGCATATTTGGCGGCACAATATGAAGCTGAGATCGTAGGTTATAAATATATAACATCCAGAGTGACGACTATGTACTTTGAACTTGGGATGATGTGGGTTGCAATGAGTGCAGCTATATCTTCTTGGTTTCTACTGTATAGTTTCAATTCGGAGTGCTTTATTCTTAAAACCATCTTGATAACAATGTTATGTTTTATTGCCATGATTTATTTTTATCGAATGGCTTACTCTTCACATGAAGTGTTGTGCAAAGCTAGACAGGAAATTAACGGTCTTAATGGTAGGTAAGAATTACTGATACTGCGCCAGCACCTGCCGCCGTTGGTCGGCCGGCAGCTGGTCCAGCATAAAGGTCAGTGTTAACTGCAGGGCTTCGTCTTTCGGGTTTATCCAGTGGCTGAATGCTACATGGCTGACAAAAGAGTTATCGAATTTTTCGCACTGGTGATTGGTGCAGCGGGCATATACCGAGTTGATGTCGTCTGCCGTATTGGCGCGGCTATACACCGTAGCTTTCTGCTGGCAGGCAGGGCATTTAATACGCATGTCGGTAACCTCGGTAATAAACTGGCAGGCAAGGGCATCTGCCCCGTCCTGCAAAGTATAACCACTACTGTATAAAAACTCAGCATTCATTCCGTTACCCTTTTATCGGTCAGGCTTGTGTGTTTACGCCGGTATCAAAATCAAATTTAAAGATTGGGCGGCCAATAATATCGTTCAGCTCTACAAAGGGTTCTACCTGGGCGCGCACCTCGTTCTGGCGGTAGAACCGCTGAATCTTTTCAATATCACCAAAGCCGCCGGCATTGTCGGGAGCCATGCCGGCCAGTGCTGGCTGCATTCCGTGGGCGATCAGAATTTCGTTTTTGCTGATCGTTTTGATGGTGTTGAATTCGTCTTTCTGGCCAATGTCGCCCACCGGGATCAGCTTCACCGCGTCTTTGTCACCACCCGGAATATTCAGGTACATGCTGCGGAAATTGCCGGGGCCTTTGCTTTGTTTCACGGCTTCTGCAATTTTCTTTTCCAGGTCTTTGTCCATGTTCTTGTCGGTGGTGTACAGGATGTACCCCATGTGTGAGCCGTTAAGGAAATAGCGGCGGCGGAACAGGGTGCTTTCGCTGCTCAAAAATACGTCCTGAAGTCCGCCAATCCAGTCTGGCACGCCGTAGATGCTCTGGCCGGTGTCGTACTGCAGCCCCATGTGAATCTCACCGCGTTCAAATTCAATGCGGCCCTGCGAGCCGTTAACCAGCATCAGGTGCTTTCCTTTCGGGCGCACACGCATATTCAGCGCGGGCACATGGCGGTAACCCAATGGGTTGCCGAGTACGCCGCGGATTTCCTGAAAGAAGAAGTATCCGAAGGTCTGCAGATCACGCGCACAGCGGGCGAAATCGCGTTTCGGCATACCGTTTGTCTGCGGCAGATAGCAGATGCTGGCCTGCTGCACTTTGAAGTTAATACAGCGGCGGTGAATGCCGTTTTTACGCGCCAGAGTATCTAACCCGCTGGGCAGCAGTGGCGGGGTGTAATAATCGGCGTCTTCGTAGTAATACACGCCCAGAATATCGGCCAGACCGTTTACCACGGGTTCCGGATCGCCGAACGAAAACCCAACGGCACCGGCCGCCGCCTCTGCCGTGTGCTGATGTTTTACGGGCTGTTGTTCGGTTTGTTGTGCTGGTTTACGGCGCTTGCTCATTACGCGGCCTCACTGATGATAACGGTGGTTTTCTTGTCGTTTGGGGTGTCGGCGGTCAGGTCTTCTACTTGCAGGGCGTGCATGATTGCCCATGCCACATCGGCGTGGCCTATCTTGCTGTCACGGGCGGCCACGTAACTGATGCCGCTGCCGGTGGCCTGACGGCGGATGGCCATAAACGCCATCGGAATGTCTACATAGTCGGCTGACCAGCGGATGCGGTCTTTTGAGATAACCGACTGGGCTTTCAGCACAAGCCGGGTTTTTGCGTCCACGCTGTAATGAATCGGCGTTGCTGCAGGGTAGAAGTTCTGCACCTGTTCAAATACACCGTTGCCAGGTCCGGTGCAGTCAATGCCGATAAACACCACGTTGTAGCGGTCACACAAATCCTTAATGCTTTGCGCCTGGAACTGCCAGTTTTCGTTTTTCATGCTGATGCGTTCCAGTAGCGTAAAGCGGCCACCGGCAGTGGTCGGTATCGCCAGCACAACCACTTCGGCCCAGTCGCGGGTGCGGCTGGGGTCGTAACCAATCGCCACCGGCCGGTTACCATAGGGGCGTGCTGCGCCGGGCTTGAAGCCGTGCCAGCGGTCATCATTGGCGGCGCAGCCCAGCAGCTGATTAAGAATAAAGGCGCTGTTCTGGTCGTCGATAAATTCGCATTCATACAGCTGCCGGAAGACTTCCGGCACGTTCTCAATTTCTAAATCAGACAGGCGGAAAAGATTACAGCCACCGGCCATAGCATCGTGAATGGTGATGACTTTGCGGTACATACCATCATTTGCCGCATGACCAAGCTGTAATTGTTTTTTGGTCGGCATTTCAAAGGTTGGCAGGTGCGGCCGTTTTTCTTGTACCTTCTGATATTCCTCGCCGCTCCAAAGCGCGTAAGCGTCGTGCGATTTAACGGACGGCGTAGAAAAATACGTTTTGCGGTAATGCTTGTGTGAGGCGATAGCACCGGCCAGCTTGTTCAGCTTTTCAAAGTCCCGAATCCAAAACACTTCATCCAGATACACATCACCGGACGGGCCTTGTGCTGTGCTGCTGTTGGTCGATAAAAACCAGAAGGTCACCGGGCCGTGGTCGGTATGAATGGTAACTTCATCACCGCCTTTTACTTCAACGCCGAACCATTCCATTGCGAACGCCAAAATATAGCGCTTAAACAGGCGTGACTGGTTTTTACTGGCGGATAAAAAGGCCTTGTTGCGGCCTTCCAGCAGTGCCAGTGCAAAGGCTTCAGCAGAGCAATAGAACGTCCAGCCGATCTGGCGCGATTTCAGATAAAAGCGGCGGCGGAATTTTTCGTTATCAGGGTCGTTAAGCAGCTTCTGAAATTCTGCCCACTGGTATGGGAACAGCTTGCTTTTCAGCTTTTCCAGAATTTCATCACGGCTTATGCCGCTGAAGTCGTTCTTCTGCCTTTTCTTTTTACGGCCACCGGTCACTTCAGCATTGTGCTGTGCTTTAACCGCTGCCTGGTGGTCAGCATCCAGAGGCAGGCTGGTTTGCAGGTGGTGAGCCTGCATCTGAATGGGGTCCGGGTCGCCGGGCAGGGTTACTGCTGCAATGCGGCCCTGAATTTTCTGATGCTTGGCCAGCAGCGTCTGCAGCCGCTCAATTTCATTCAGCTGGGCTGGGCTTAACGTGTCTTTGCTGTTCAATATGGTCAGGATGCGGCGGTTATAGGCTTCTTCAATGTCGTCTGTCTTTACCAGGTCGTGCCAGCCGTCTTTTTCAATCCAGTCATAAAGTGTGCGGCGGGGAACGCCGGTTTCCCGCGCAATATCCGGAACCGTTACCCGCTTTATAAACAGGGTACGCGCCAGCGCCTTTGTATCGTCTGAATATCGTTTCGCCATATCTGCAGAATTCTGTGCCGGTTAATGCGGTGATTTTCTGCAGTGTATAAACCCGGTGATATAAAAACGCGCCGAATATTTTTAAAGGCTTCTGGATATAAGCAAATAGAAAAATAGCGAATTTTTGCCGCTAAAAAACCGCGTTTTAAATGGCTAGTCTGCACATATCGAAAGGCACTGAGCCGAACGCAGAAGCGAAAACGAATAAAGGGCGGGGATATGTAATGCCGGTAATTGATCAGTGGTTTACGTTGGCAACAGCAGGTGAAACCGTAGACGGGCGGGTAATTGAAGAGCAATGGCTGCACGATATGGCGGAACGCTATGACCCGAATTATTACACCGCTGTTATTGATGCTGACCATGAGTTGGATTACTTCGGAGCTTATGGCCATGTGGCTGAGGTTCGGCTGGGTAACAAAGTCGGACGGGTATCGCTGGAAGGAAAACTGAACGCTAATTTCCGGCTAATGGAAATGAACCGAATGGGGCAACGCTTATGGTTCAGCATCTGGCCGAAAGAAGTGGAAGGTAAGTGGTATTTGTTCCGTCTCGCGGTTACCGATAAACCATCAAGCATTGGCACCGACATGATGAAATTCAGCGCGCTGCCTAATGGTGAAAAGCCGCTGTTCACCGAACCAAAGCCGCTGGAGTTTACCGTGCAGGATAACCAGAGCGATAAGTTCACCAGCTTTATGGGTGGTTTGCGCAGTCTGATGGACCGCTTCAGCACCCACTCACCCATTCCACAGACACAAGAACCTGAACAGGACGAAGACGCTATGACACCTGAACAAATGAAACAACTGACCACCGCCTTTACTTCAGCCATTGAAGCTCAGGGCGAAAAATTCACCGCAGCCATTGCTGAGCTGAAAAAATCACCGGACACGGCAACACCACCGGCTGGCGATGAAGGAAACGATAAACAATTCAGTGCTGCTGAACTTTCTAAAACTCTGAAAGCGATTCAGGACGGTCAAAAGAACCTTGAAGAGCAGTTCGCAGAGCTGAAAAAAACACCGGGCAATAACACTCAGTTCACCGAATTTACCGGTCCATCTGAAGACGACGATGTAAGCGGCGTCTGTTAATTAAAAACATCATTGCAAGCAACGGCTAAATAGCTGGAAAAGGGAAACCGATATGCGTACTGAAACACGAAATAAATTTAACAAACTGCTGTTTGCCATTGCTAACGTCAATGCTGTTGCTTTTGCTGATGTAGCTGCAGCTAAGCAGTTTGCTGTCTCGGAACCGATTGAAACCAAGCTGAATGACAGTGTGCAGAAATCATCTGAATTTCTGACCATGATCAGCATGGCTCCGGTTGTTGATATGAAAGGTCAGGCGCTGGATATGGCCGCAGTAGGCATGATTGGTGGCCGTACCGATACCAGTGGATCTGGTGAGCGCTCTGGTACCGAACTGGGCGCACCGGATGGCACCACCTGGGAAGTGGCACAGACGGATTTTGATGTGTACATCAAATATCCAACGCTCGATTTGTGGGCTCGTTACAAAGACTTTTACAGCCGTTATATGAAGGCGGTTTTTAAAGCCATTGCGCTGACCCGTATCACCATTGGCTGGTACGGCACACATGCTGCGGCGACAACCAATAAAGCAACCTATCCGCTGGGGCAGGATGTGAACAAAGGCTGGCTGCAGGTCATGCGTGATCAGGTGCCAGAAAACATTGTGGGCGAAGGTAAGCACACCGGTACCGGTAAAATCTTCATTGGTAAAAACACCAATAACAAGGATTACCAGAATCTGGATGCAGCAGCGTATGACCTGTACCAGATGATTCCTGTCGAGCGTCGTACCGGTGATGAAGTGGTGATTGTAGGTGCCGCCCTCGTATCCGCTGACGTCGGCAAGGCACTGACTGAACATGCAGGAACACCTTCTGAAAAGAAACTGGGTATCACCACCCTGTCTGCAACCTATGGCGGTCTGAAAGCCGTGCAGGTGCCGAACTTTCCGGATAACGGCCTGGTGGTAACCGACCTGAAAAACCTGCACCTGTATTACCAGGAAGACCGCACCCGTCGCCAGAATCAGGACGAGCCGAAACGTAACCGCATTAACGACTGGATCAGCTCGAACGATGCCTATGCCATCGGTGATCGTTTTGCCATTGCAGCGTTTGAGCCGGAGTCTGTCGTTATCGTTAACGAAAATACTCCAGCTGGCGATTTCGCCTGATCGGCTGCGGTAATAGCCGATGAATTAATGGCCCCCTAACCGGGGCCATTAAATGCACAAAAGAAAATACACAGGATAACCACCATGACTACACCAGCACGCATTTGGGCAGAACGTAAACGTAAAGAACGAGAGCAGGCGAAGACACGCGCTGCCATTGAATCTGCTGACGCAGAAGCCGTTAACGAACTGACCACAACAGCGTCAGGCTTTGAAAGCCTGTGCATGAATCTGGAACAGGATCTGGTGCTGTTATCCGGTAAGTCACTGGAAGAAAAAGCGGCAATTAAAGCTGAGCGTTTTGCCATTTATATGGAACACGTCGAAACCTACAAAGCGCAGGGCGACGTGTACGCCAACCCGATTCTTGTGGAAATGATGATCTGGTGCTTTGACTTGCTGGTTGCCGGTCACGCAGCGGGTAATGCGGTGCTGTTCAAAGAGTTGGCACTGCAATGCGTAGAGGAAGGCCAGCGCTTACCGCCACGCTTTACCACCAAAAATATTGCCACATTCATCGCCGATGCCGTCATGCAGTGGGCCCAGCAGCAAGTGAAGTTATCACATAGCCCGGAACCGCTATTTTCTGAAATTGCTGCACTGATTACGGATTGGCCGGTACCGCAAGCCGTAAAAATGAAATACCACAAGATGGCCGGACAGCTGGCAACGGATAACGGTGAATGGGAAAGCGCTTATGTGCAGCTGACCAAAGCCGATTTACTGGGCACACCAAAGCACCCGGCCAAAGTAACCACGCTGAAAAAGCAGGTGGTTAAAGAACTGGAAAAGCAGGGAATTCCCCTGCCCAGTGTGGACAACGACAGCACGGACGCTGACACCGAATAAAAGACTCACGCACCACCGGGTGGCCCTTAACCTTCAGCAGCTCAGGCAGAGGCCTGTCTGAAAGGGTTAAGTAAGCCGCCCACCTATTAACGCTGAGGGCGATTAAATGACGTATTCATGGGCAGCCGCACAGGAACAACAGCGCAGCAGTGACGACATTGCCAACGCGCCGTTCTGGCCGCCATTGAATGCGGCTGCATTTTGCCAGCAGTACGCGGTACCGGCAGAACTGGACAACGCCATGATCAGCAATGCGCTGATTCTTGCCGCTGCCGAAACAAACCGGCGCTTGTCCGGATTTAAAACAGAGTCAGAGGCCGCTGGATATACAAGGCTGGCCGACGTGGACGGCCACACAATCGGCGCGTCCATTGTTTTAGTGGTTCTGTACCAGACCGCCGTTTATTCAGCCGCTATGGCCGATTTATTAAGCCGCCGACCTATGCAGGCTGACGACGACAGAAACGAAGTGGCCGACCAGTACGCCGCGCAATCCACCGCTGCAATCGCCAATATCAGCGGCGAAAGTGCCACCGGCGTGTATCTGATTTAGGGGGCGCGGTGAAAACACTGGAAAGTCTGAATTCGCTACTGCTGGAAAACCTGAATGTACTGGGTATTAACCGGCAATCGTTCGACCTGTGGATTGACCAGGGAACGATAGAAAGCGGCAGCGGAAAGGAGACGGAAGACGGGCTTCACTTTTGTGATTACCAGTATCGCCTGGCGTTGAGCATTGAAGCCATGCACGCACACCGGGGCGGCCTGTTGCTGGCGATGCTGCACAACTGGGAATGCTCGCTGGATGAATGCACCCGCCGCGATTTGAGTGCGCCGCAGGTGATTACCAGTAGTACCACAAAGCAAAGCGGCGGCGGCAAGGTACTGCAGGTGGAATACACACTGGACGTACGCGACGGAATTTATTTAACGCGCAGCAGTAACGGACCGGTGGTGGCCAACGGCGAGCGCTGGACATTCGGCGAGCACAGCATGGGGATTGCGGAATCCATTGGTTATACGGTTGGTGTGCGCTGATGCTGACATTAAAGCTGTCCGGTGATTTAACGCTGAAACAGCAGATTGATGTGCTGCGTATGCCGAAACGGGCGCGGGTTCGACATCACCGCTACGTGGCAAAAACGGTTATCCGCCGAGCGAAGGAAAACGTAAAGCAGCAGCGCGATATTAACGGCCGGTCGTTTGCACCGCGTAAGCGCGGAAATAAACCGGTATTGCGGAAAATGCCATCAAAGCTGAAAGCATTTATCGGCGCGAACAAAGCGACGGTGACATTTTCAAAAAACAGAACCGGGCAGATAGCGCGGGCTCATCAGGAAGGTATTACCACCACCATGACGGCGGCAAAAGCGGCACAATCAGCACGCCGTCGTGGTGAACCTGACTATAACGCTGATGCCACTGCAGCTCAGGCAAAAGCCCTGATTAAAGAAGGCTACCGACAGCCTGCCGGTAAGTTCAAAGGCGGTAAGAAAAAAGGCACTGCAAAAAGCCGTCGTGTTAGCCAGCGCTGGATTATGGAAAACATGACCGTTGGACAGGCTGGATTAATTTTGCGGCTGTTGCGCGAAAAGAAAGAGACACAGCAGCAATGGGATATTCCGCTGCCGCAGCGTGAATTCTTCGGCCTGAATAAAGCCGATGTGCAGGACATTACGAACCATCTTATTAACGACATTTTGAACGACGTGCGCAAAGCTGCGTAAACAGGAGCCACAATGGCAACACCATCGATCAGTATTTATCAAAATAACCTTAGCCAGGGCGGAAATGCAGAAGTCGAACGCCGCGTACTGTTTATCGGCCTGAATCAGGAGAACGCTGATAGTGCCGTGACAGATACCACCGCCGCCACCATTCATACAATCGGTGCGGCCACCGATCTGGACGCCATTCTGGGCGACGCAGACAGCACGCTGAAAATGCAGATCAAAGCAGCACAACAAAACGTGGGGCCAAACTGGACCGCGTATGTTGTGCCACTGTATTCGGCCCTGGGTGACGGCGAAACCGGTACGCCATTTTCGGATTGGGAAGCGGCGCTGGAAATTGCGCTGGGTCAGCCGAATAACCTTTACCCGGAAATGGTGGTTCTTACTGACGCAGTAACCACCGCCGCACAGCTTGCTGCAATGCAGGCAGCAACAACCAACGCGATTAATACCTGGGCCAAGTACATCACTATTCATGCGCCAGTAGCGGGCAACAGTGGCAGCACCTGGGCGGCGTACATCACAGCAACCAAAGCCATTCTGGATGCAAACACGCATGACCGGGTGCATCTGGTACCGCAATTAATGGGTACCAATCTGGGCGTGGTTATTGGCCGCCTGTGCAGCGAGTATGTGAGCATCGGTGATAGCCCCATGCGGGTTAAAACCGGAGCAGTGGCCGGGCTGGGCGAAATTCCCGCAGACAGTGATGGTGTGGCGCTGGAGCTGGATCATTTGAAAGAACTGGCGAACGCCGGTTTCAGTGTGCCCTGGTGGTACCCGGATAAAGACGGCATTTTTTGGGCCGACCATTGCAGCCTTGATGCTGAAGACGGTGATTTCCGCGTGTATGAAAACCGCCGCGTTATCGATTATGTGAGCCGCCGCCAGCGCCTGCTGATGATTAATCAAATCGGTAACCGCGCGTTTAATGCCAGCGCCAGCAGCACAGCGTATTACGCCGAACACTTTATGGCCCCGGTACGTGATGCGGCGAAAGCGGTACCCATTAACGGAGAGCCTGCAGCGGGGCTGGTGCAGGAGCCTGAAGACGGCGACATGGTTATCACATGGACGAGCACCACGGAAGTTGTGCTGGCAACCAAAGTGGCTCCAAAAAACAGCCCGAAAAAAATTACCAATTACATCAGTCTTGATCTGAACCGGCTGGAGAAATAGCAATGAGCGGACAACGCATCAGCGGCAAGTCGTTTGACGTGCGCATTATGGGGTTTCTGGTGCATGTGGAAAGCATGACGCTGGATATTGAAGACAACACCACCGTAGCAAAAAACAAAGGTGTTCCTGCTGGCTTTATCGAGGGCGACGTAGCCGCTAGTGGTGAGTTGGTGCTGGATATTTCGCAGTTTAATTTGCTGACGACTGCCGCAGCGGCTGCAGGAAGCTGGCAGGAACTGCCACCGTTCCCGATTCACACCTACGCGGTGGGCGGCGGTGCAGTTGCCGAGAATATGGCGGTGTATGCAGATGGCTGCAAAATGAAAATTTCAAGCCTTCTGAACATCGATCCGACCAGCACGGATAAATCTACGGTCACGATTCCTTATGACGTAACCGGTGAAGACTTCGTGAAAATTAACGGTGTGCCTTATGTGAAAGGCGCAGGCTTCGGCCTGATTTAAGGGGGCATTATGAGCGTATCAAACCGCAATCTTGCACTGGCAGTCCGGGCCACCATTGAACAGGCTTTGTCTCGATTTAATCTGCCGGATTCAGAAGCCGCCGTGCGCCTGCTGATGATGATCTCCGCTCACGAAAGCGGCATGTTTTCATTCTGCCGCCAGGTGCGAGGCCCGGCGCTGGGGCTGTTCCAGATGGAACCGGCGACCTATGAATTTTGTATCGAGTATCTGAGCCGCACCGGGAAATTCCCGACAGTGCCACGCAAATGCATGCCAGCGCGACTGGTGACCGATTCTGTATTGGCTGCGGCAATGGCGCGGGTATACCTGTTTTCAATACCAGAGCCGTTACCTGAGGCCGACGATCTGAAGGGACTGGCAGAGTACGCAAAACGTCATTGGAACACAGAAGCCGGTGCCGCCACGGTGGATGACTACCTTAAAGCGTACATGGAAGCCTGGGGAACAACAGAGGAGCACACCGCATGATTCAGGCGATATTCAATTCTCTGACATGGAAATTGTTGGTTGATGCCATCAGCGCTCTGATAGGGCGGATTGGTTGGAAAATCATCGTGGAGCGGTTGATTACACGCCTGGTGGTTGCCGGACTGCGGAAACTGGCAAGTATGACGACCAATACTCTGATGAAAGAAACCGTGGAAGAAATTGTAAACCAGTTGTTGAAAGACGGGCTGAAAAAAGCGCGGGAATAGCGGGGGCGTTATGGAATTAAACGAGGACAGGCTGGAAAAACTCGTAAAGAAAGCCGCCGAGGATGGAACCAATAACGCACTGATGCGGCTGGGGTTTGATACTGAAAACCATCTGGACGCCCAAAAAGATATGGCATTTTTACGCCAACAAAGACAAGCCAGTGAGCAGGTAGCTGTTGTGGTTCGTCGTTCATTGATCGGCCTGTTTATATCGGGCGCGGTCACGGTAATGGTCATCGGCGCACAGCATGCGCTGAATAAATAACGGTAAGCAGGTGAATAAAATGGCAGATGCACAAGGTAAAAACATCACCCTGAACGTGGGTAAAGACGTAATCCGCTTTAAGGTGGATATGCTGGCGTTTAACAGCTTTCAGAATGAAATGATGCCTGATAACAAAGTGGCACCGGCCAATAATTTTCTGATGCGCACTGTACACCCGGAAGATAAAAAGGTGCTGGAAGGGTATCTGGATCAGGGCTATGCCATCGATCTGGCCGGTTTTGTTTCAACCGAATTTAAGCCAGCGCTGGAAATCTCGGTAAAGGTATAAGCCGGGGCGTTAAGCGTCTGCGTGATGACAGACTTGCGCAGGCGCTGATACTGGCCCGGCTGATTTGGAAGACGGAAAGCCCAACGGATGAAGAAGTAATCAGTGCCGTTTGGTTGTACAGCAATACCATGGAGCAGATCAGCGATATGGTGGCGGCGGGTATCGGTAAAGCATTTGCGAAAAAATAGGCCGGATTAATCAATGAATGTTTCAGCGTTGCAAAAATTAATGTTCACGGTGGGCATGACGGATAACGTCAGCAAACCGCTGAGCAGAATTAATAATACGCTGACCGGCGTTAAGAAAAACGCCAATGCCGGGTTTGATTCTATCCGTGGCGGTGCTTTCGGTTTGGGTGCGTCTTATCTTGCGATAGAAACACTGATGAAACCGGTGTACAACATGGAAGCAGCGCTGGGCGAAGTGCGTTCGTTGAGCGTTGCAGAAAAAGAGCTGCAAACGCTGAAGCGTACAGCGCTGAGCTTTTCCATTGCCTATGGTGAGAGCGCCACCGATTTTGTGCGTTCATCCTATGACATCCAGTCCGCTATTGGCGGTCTGGTGAATGGTGAGCTGGCCACATTTACAGAAGCCAGCAATATACTGGCAAAAGCCACCAAGGCCGACGCGGCCACCATCACAAACTACATGGGCACCATGTACGGCATCTTTGCCGACTCCGCCAACAAAATGGGCAAGGCGCAGTGGGTGCAAATGCTCACAGGCCAGACCGCGCTGGCGGTGCAGATGTTTAAAACCACCGGGCAGGAAATGTCAGGTGCGTTCACCGCCGTAGGTGCCAACGCCCAGGCAGCAGGTATTAGTCTGGCAGAGCAGATGGCGGTGCTGGGTACGCTGCAGGCGACCATGAGCGGCAGTGAAGCCGGTACAAAGTACAAGGCGTTTCTGGCCGGTGTCGGCAATGCGCAGAAAGCGCTGGGCCTGCAATTTACGGACAGCAGCGGGCGAATGCTGCCAATGCTGAATATTCTGGACAAACTGAAGGGTAAGTTCGGGGAGTCATTAAGCGTTGCAGAATCTGACACACTGAAAAAAGCCTTCGGCAGTGACGAGGCCGTCAGCCTGGTTAAATTGCTGATGAATCAGACCGATGGACTAAACGCCAGTATTACGAAACTGGGCCGCAATACGGGTATGGATAATGCCAGGGATATGGCAAAAGCCATGGTAGACCCGTGGGAACAATTTCAGGCAGTCACTGAAGGCCTGCGTATCGCGTTTGGCAGTGCGCTTTTGCCAGCAGTGAATGACGTACTTAAAAGCCTGACCGACGGTTTAACGGTGGTAATGGGATGGACTCAGGAATTCCCGCACCTGACAAAGTGGATAGGGCTGGCAACGCTGGGAGTATTGCTTTTGGGCGGTGTTGTTGGGGCTATGTCGATCATCGTTGGTGTAGCACGGGCTGCATGGGCTGGGTTGTTGGCGGTTAAAATGGCAGGCCCGGCGATATGGATGGCCCTGACGTTTGCGGGTGGGAAATTAATATCGGCGTTATCGTTTATGCGGATCAAGCTGTTACAGCTGATATTCACGTTTGTGATGGGGTCTGCGCCTTTATGGGCCACAGTGCTGTTAATCGGATTAATCGTCGCAGCCGTAGTAGCCGGTATTTATTACCTGGGTAAGTGGCTGGGGTGGTGGGATAAGATCGCTAATTGGCTGACAACAAACACCGACTGGGGCGAACCACTATTAGCCTTTTTTGATAGCTTATTTTCGGCTGTCGGTAATCTGTTCAGCAGCTTTGACAACCTTGCAGATTTTGAGTTTGACTGGTCAGGACTGGATACGCGGATATTCGATATTGTCGGCGATAAAATCAATGGACTGATTGATAAGCTCAAAAACTTGTTCAGCTTTGACTTCGCCAATTGGTCAGCTGATTTCAGTTGGTCAGATTTAAATCCATTCTCTTCGTCATCAGATATTCCTGAAGTGGACGCTAACAGTACGGTTTCTTATGTACCCAGTGCGCGGGAATCGGTGATTGGCATGATGAAAGGCAGTGGCGGAAACCATTGGGGCGGCGTTGTCATTAACGCTGAAAATGGAATGTCTCCAGCTGACCTTGAGCATTGGTCAATGATGCAGGGTGGATAATGGCTAAGTACATCGACCTGAAAGTAGACAATGACGATATCAGCACAGATGCAGCCGGTCAGCCACTGCTGGTGACTGACCGTGACGTGATTGCCCAGGATGTTAATCACTCAATCCGTGAAAGCGGGTTCTTAACGGATTTTATCGGCGAAAGGAATGCCCAGAAAAGGGCGCTCATTCGTAAGAAAATGCGCATGGTAATCGAACGTGATAACCGGATTGTTCCCGGTAGCAGTATCGTAAAAGAAGCCATGACGAATACAAAAACCATCAGCCTGACAATATCTGCCGAAACAGAGTTCGGGCCTATTACTGTGGGGATTTATTGATGGGTGATATTAATCGTTCAGCGCTGGATGATGCTCAGCAATTTTTTTATGACCGGGCAAAAGAAGCCGGTATTCCTCTGACGCAGAACGAGATTGAAGCCGAGTTTCAGAAAAGCGCTGATGCGGAGAGCTTGACGTTTAATAACAACAGCGCCTTTTCACCGTTCTGGCGCTTTCTGCGTTCAGTTGCTGTGTATCCATTCCAGCAGCTGATTGCGTTTGTTATCACGAGCGTGATGCCGAATCTGTTTCTAAAAACAGCATCAAAACAGTATCTGGATTTGATTGGCTGGAGCCGCGACGTTGAACGTAAAGGTAAAACCAAGCTGGTCGGTGTCATTACATTTTATCGTATAACAACTGGTACCAGTCAGACGATCTCAGTCGGCACTGTTATCAAAACACCGGCAATAGGTGGCAAGGTTTATCGGGTAGTTACGACAGAGGAAAGAACCTTCGGCACGGATGACACCAGTATTGTCATACCGGTTAAAGCCGAAAATGAGGGGGCAGAATACAATCTGGCTGCCGGGTATTTTACGTCACTTGAAACACCCATTACAGGCATTACCGGGGTTACCAATGCCGATGGCTGGATCATAACGCCAGGCGCAGATGATGAAGAGGATGATGATTACCGCCAGCGTATCCGCGCCCGGTTTCCGGCGTCTTCAGATTGGCATGTAACAGCAGTTTATAAATCAATTATTGCAGAGCAAATCGGAATCGAATTCAGCCGAATCCATATTGGATATAGCGACGCACCACGGGGGCCGGGCAGCGCGGACGCTTATGTGCTGTTCGATGATGGCGTAGCAACCGGCCCATATCTGGATACGGTTAACGACTACATCGGCGGTCAGGGGTTTCACGGTCTTGGGGATGATTTGCAGGTTCAGGCGTTTCCGGAAACACAACATGATATCAGCGCATTGCTGCATGCAAAGGTCGGAACCAGTAGCGCGGAAATGGCCGCAGCTCAGGCAATAGCCGAGCAGGTTATACGCTGTGCATTCCGTCAGAACTCAGCATATGACGTTGCCAAAACATGGCACTACAGCCGCTTCTCTATGGCAAATCTGGCGTCAGAAATCATGGCATTGGTGCCTGTTCTTTCGTCGGTTGAATTCTCAGCAGGCGATATCGTCAGCGCTGATACCATTCCCCGTCTTCAGTCACTGACGCTGACCATAACGGAGGATGCTTACTGATGAACAAGGTGAATCTGCCGTTCTGGCTGAAAGGTTCTGGTAATAAGGCGGATGCCAGGGGATTTTCCGCTTTTATCAGTGCCTGGTGGGCAAAGTGTGAAGCATGGCTTTCATGGCCGCTCAATATTTTAGCGGTTGAAAATGCGCCATTGTTCATGGTCGATCTGCTGGCCTATGAGCGCGATGTACAACGCTTTACAGGGGAGCCAGAAGAGCTTTACCGGCAACGGGTTAAATATGCACACGCTAATGCTAAAGATGCCGGAACGGTAGCCGGGTTTAAGGCTATCTGGCAGCGTCTGGGATTGGGGGGCGTTGAAGTATCGGAACGGGTAGATAGTTGGGATTGGGATATTGTGCTGCTTACAGTTGAAGCGCAGCAAATAGCTGACAATGCCGAACTTATGAACCTGCTTATTGAAAAGTATGGCCGCACGTGTCGGCGCTATTACCTGGGCACAAAGGCCGATATTCAAACGTCCGTAGCATCATGTGTATTCGACTTTGCAATAACAACAAGCAGTGCAGAAAGTACCTTTGATGGCGTTGTGCAGATACTGATGTATTTGAAAGACGGCGATACAAAATTTACAGACGGTGGTTTCTATATGACAGACAGCACCGGCAGCCTTTATACAGGAGCTTAATAATGGTTCAGCAGATTGATTTAAGTCAGGCTCAGTATCTGGATGAGTTGCCGGACGGCGCGGAAGTTGGAATGGCTTGCCGGACGGTAGGTGGTGAGTGGTTCTTTCTAAAATCAAAATTTGATTTATTTAGTTCGCTTATGAAAGACCCTCGTATAACTCAGATTTGGTGGCCAGGTAAAATTCCTGTTTCAGTTTTAGAAAAATCGAATTTAACAGCGGTAGTATCAAACAGTCTCGCCGTACTGCCACTTGTTGTTGAAAGAAATGGAGTACCTGTATATACGGCAAGATATGTCAATTTAGGAAACTTAGCTTTTCAGGCAATACAGCATGATCAGACATCTATAGAGCGTAGCGAAATAGCAGTTTTTTATATTGGCAGTGATTCCAGAATTAGTAATAATTCGTCGTATAATAATTATTGTTCTGCTGGGGCTAACTATCAAGGTTTTAGAGTTGTATATGCTGGTGATAGTTATTCAGATTGGCGTATTATTGTTGGAAACTATATTCATAACAAAGGCCCTATTGATGCAAGTCTTGGAATTAATGATGTTCAAGACGGATTTTTGTTTCTGCATTCTGTTACTAGCTATGTTGGTGATCAGCTAACATTATCTGTAAAAGCATATGGGTATGAAGCGGAAAGCAATGCAATTAATAGTATCAAAGGTTTCAAAACAATGACTGTCAGTGCGACAGAGAATCGACTGTCATCAGGTATTAATAATAATGCAAAATCAGAGTGCTATGCCGGTAATGATCTATATCCTGTGCTTTATATTAAGGCGAGGGAAATAATTACTGATATTGAGTTTAATAAGTTTGTATCTGATTTTAAGTCAGAGTATGGAATTTAAGGTGATAAGCGTATGTCAGCAACAGTAACAATGGCGGGCGAAGCATTTATAAGTGATGTGGCCTCTGGCAGTGTAAATCTGACCTCAGGCTTTGCTGATACGATATTGATCACGTATATCGATGATTTAGACGTAACTCAGCCACCGGATGTTATACAGTCTGTGCCGGTGGATATTTTACACTCTGCACCTGTTGATAGATCGGGCTTGAACGGTGACAGCGTGGCGGTGTTCAATGCACTGCTGCGCAGTGATGTTGGCGATTTTTCATTTAACTGGCTGGGCTTATACAACAGTGAACATAATGTACTGATTGCTGTTGCATATGAACCAACACAACAAAAGTGGAAAACAGACGGTCAGCGCCTGGGTAATGTTCTGAATAAGGCCTTCGCCCTTAAAATTGCTAATGCCGGTGCTGTTACCGGCATTACCGTAGACGTTCAAAGTTGGCAGGTTGATTACCATGCGTCTGTCATGCAGGCGCTGCAAGCATCACAGGCTGCTGAACACAATTCAGAACAGGCATTAGAAGCGGCCACGACTGCTGAGCAGAATTCAGCGAGTGCCGTTCAGACGGCCAACTCTGCTGCGCAAGAATCATCCGAAGCAAAGCAGTTAGCAACAGAGGCTTCTCAGAATGCCAATGAAGCGGTAAATGCTGCAAATACTGCCAGTAACGCAGCAACAGTAGCAAGTAACGCAGCGGTAACAGCAAGTGACGCTGCATCCAGTTCTGCCAATAATGCGCAAACCGCTGTAACAGAAGCCAATAATGCAGCGGCAAGTGCTGCTGAATCTGCAACCAGTGCAGGCGCAGCAGCAACAGCAGCAAGTAATGCTGAAAATAGTGCCGCTGAAGCACTGAATGCTGCAAATTCGAAGATGAATTCTGATTTGTCGAATCTCTCAATTCAAAGCCATGATCTAAGGAGAATGTTGGGTATTTTTACGGCGAGAATAGGATCTGACAATGCAGTTTTAGAAACGGATTTTGAGGGTTTGACGGTTTCCGATGTTCCAGGCTGGCCAGTCGGTCAGTTCAGGGTTACACATAATAGCAACCAGCGTGTTAAGTTCGCGTCAGCGACAGTTAAAATTAGCAGTTATGATCAAGATATCGTTGCTAATATGTTGGCTAATGAGCCAAATTATTTTGATATTGTCACTGCAAACACAGCTGGGGGTGAGCAGGATTTTGAATTTTATCTGAATTTTATTTTATGATGTGGAATAAAGTAAATCGGTCGCTGTCGCCGTGGGTTGTTGATCCCGGAATATGCAATCAACAAAGCGATATTTTGAATACATTGGTATTGCCGTCGGATATATCAATTATTAGCGGTCTATCAGAGATCGCTAAGAATAGTGCTAAGAACCGGATTTATATTGATGCTGAAAGTATCGGGTTGGATTCAGTCGCTATTTTACCCTGGCATTCTGGAAATAATGACGATGGAAGAAGCCTATCTGGAAGTTTTTCTGCTGAAGCAGCGCAAGATTTGTTAGCCAATGCGTCAGCCGGTTATCCGGCGATGATCGCTTTTATTATTCCTGCAGATAATGCCGATCAGTTAGCGCAAAAGCTGGCAGCGTTGAATACTGTTATCCCAAGTGTGAAATTAACTCAAGCCATACGCATTGCTGAAGCAATTGCAATGCATGACACAGAAAAATTTCTTATTCAAGCAGATACAGAAGTTCTGAATACAGTGGATGGGGCATTGCGAGAAGAATACCGGGAGCAGGATTACGTCATCAGTGTGTCTGAAGCGGTTGCCAGTGATACATCACCATTAGCATTGCTATCAAGTTTTGCCCAGTCCAGAGCGCAACGTCGTGCAGATCAGATATCAGGACTTAATTCAATTAGTGGGCATGTTGAATGGGCTGTTTATCTTCAGGGTGATTTGCCAACTCTTCTGTCTGAAATTGATACCCCCAATGCTGCCGCACCGTATTCGGCGGCGTTTGCGTTTATGGGTAAGGCTGACGCACTCGCAACATTAAAGCAGGAGCTGGGTTTATGATTCTGGAGCGCGAAGGAACAACAAAAGATATTGGCTTAATGGATTTGTCTGTATCGCTGAAGCTGCCGATTAAAAATCAGGATGTCAGTGGTAACGGATCAAATACCGCGACACTGAATACAGGTACAAAAGCAAAAACTCTGAGCGTAGCCGGGCGAATACCCTTTTCTTCGGCGGATAATCTGACGGCATTGATTAAACTGGCCGAAGCTCTGAACAGTGATGGTACACGAGCCATTTACACAATCGTTGATGACACTGCAGACGCAGCCGATATTACTACGGTGCAATTTAACGGCGATTTGGATGCGCGAAAAATTCCGGACTTACAGGCATGGTCTGTTACCTTCATTTTATCTGAGTATCTTAGTACTGCTGAGAGGGTAGAGGCACAGCGCAATGCCGGATACACAAGTTCATCAGTTACCGCTGATTCTGCATCAGGTACTGAAGTGGCAGGTGTTCCGATAAGTGAAAGCGGAATGGATAAAGAGGGGTTCGTTTATAAATTATTCCGCAAAGTCGATGACTACCTTGCAACACTGGACGCCGATTAAATGCGCATTGATAAAGCGTTAACAGTGAACAGCAAAGCCGCTGAACTGGTAGATCATCAGATAAGGCTTCAACTCCAAACACCAGGGCGTTCAATCATTACGGCATTAATGGATGATGTGCCGGAAATAGGTCAGCCAGTATTGCTGGATGCAAGGTTGTCAGGGTTCGACTGGCGGCCTGTATTTTTTGGCTGGATTGAATCCGCGCAGCAATTAAATACCGGTGCATGGCAGTTAATCACACGAGAGCCAGCGGCACTGTTGAACAGGCGAATAACCCTTAATCTGCGGCACCCATTGCCGGTGGATGTTTTGAATGCTTTGGCAGATGCAACCGGCTTGGTATTCATCATGCCCGATAGCGAATGGATCAAGGAACAAGTACCACGATTTCAGCATATTGGCGGCGGGTATGGGGCTCTGGATAACCTGCTGAAGGTGTGGGCGGTAGCGGGTGGAATATGGCAGCAACAGCCGGATGGCCGTGTATATGTTGGTGAGCGTTCGCTGAGTAGTAATGGCAAAAAGATAATTGAACTGCCAGCCAGTGCGTTCAGCGATCTGACCAGCCTGGGCGGATTGCTGCCGCTGATGCCAAGGTTACGCCCAGGGGTGGCAATAAAAGTAAGTGATGGCCCTGCGCAAATCGTTCACACCATCGACATTACTGGCGACACCATGCGGCTGCAGTGGCGTCCAACAATAAACACAGCGCTGAAGGCATTGCCATGAACGAAGATTTTCGCCGCCAGATAATCCGCGAGTTTCCAGAACTGGCCGCTGGTTACCACGTTGCACAAATGGCCGTGGTTAAAGCTGTACCGGATTCACCGATAGCAGGGGGAATAAACGATAATTTCCGGCCGCGCTACGCAGTGGATGTGGAGATGATTAATTCACGTGGTGAAGCAACCGGTATCCAACTGGACGGAGTACCGGTTGAGCTACCGGCAGGTGGTGGCCATGAGCGGGGATTTTTTGCGCTGCCGGTACCGGGGACCATGGTAACTATCGAGTGGTTGGGCGGATCCCCTGAACGTCCATGTGTTCGCGGCATTCTGGGGGAGCGTCAGGCTCTGCCTGAAATTGATCAGGGCGCAATGACATGGCAGCAGGCCAATCATCAGCGCCAGATTATAGACCGGTCAGGTAATTGGTCGCGCGAGACGGATCAGAAAATTACAGATAGCGCCGACCGGATAGAACAAATTGCCCGCCTGCTTAACACGACAGTGGGCCATGAATCGCGGCGCGTATTCGGTCACAGCCGGGAAGACATTGACGGCGAAAAGCGAACCGAGGCAACCGCCATTCACCTGTTGGCAGAAACCGTGGCCAACATACTGGCGGCTGGGTCAGTTAATACGCTGGCGGGGGAGCACATCACACACAATGCGGGCGGAGAAATACGACAGCAGGCAACTGAAGCCATCAGCCAGAAAACACCTGGTGAACACAGCGTAGAGGCAAACAGCAGCACTCACAGCGTGGTAGGTGATCATGTGCTGACAGCGGAAAAGATTTACATCGGTAATGACGCCACAAACCTGCTGGCCATCATCAGCGATACACTGGCCCAGGTATCAACAGTACTGACTGCCATAACCACAATGACGGTAACCTGCACAGCACCTGGCAGCTCGTCATCAGTGCCGGTAAACGCCGCTGCGTTCGCAAGCGCAAAGGCAGCGATTGATAGCCTGAAAACCTCATTGGACGCTTTCAAAAAGTAGCCAGAAAACCATCCGCACTGAAGCCCGCCGGCCATTCGTGGCCCGCGGGATTTTTTATTGTTCAAAATACGCAACAAAAAAAATGATCGAAGTGCCGCAAAGCCGCAGTGCGCATGGGCTCATAACACTTTGTATCTGCAAACAGGCCGCCAGCCCAGTCACCACACATAAAAAACCTTCCCGCGAAAAAAATCACTCCACCTCACACCAACCTGCGGGCCTTACTCAGCGAGTTTGTGCGGTTTATTGTGTGTGCAAATGAGACAAAAGCCGCGCCAGTACTGGGGCTGATAGGGGAAATACTCAATTGCACGAAGTGCGGAAAAGTGCAAAGCAGCGCGGATACCGGATAAGGGGGGCGCGAAGAACGTCAGGGAATACGTGGGGTTCCGGTCAGTTTTGCGAATTGCACAAGTGTGCGGATACAAGCAAATCAGACGTAGATTGTTGACACAAAATTTGACACGGAAGGCCTGAAAAACCTGATTTGACACGCCAGTGACATGCACTGTTATTACTGGAGTTTCTTTGTAAAGCATTGATATATAAAGGTTTTTCTGGCCTCCCCATCAGGACTTGAACCTGAATCTGACGCTTAGGAGGCATCCGTTCTATCCGGTTGAACTATGGGGAGAGGCCGGGCATTTTAACGGCTGATGACCGTGATGTCAGCCTTTGTTGTTAAACGTCGCCGATGGATTCTTCTTCGAGGTCTTTATGGTGGCGTTCTTCCCACTGGAATTCCGTAATCAGGCGGTCAAGGTAACGCTGGGCGGTGGCGGATATCATGGTAAATGCAAAGCCGCAGATGGTGTTGCCTTCGTCGTCATTGATGATGTGGCGGGCTTCCAGGCTGCAGTCCATGGTATTTTCTTTATTAAAGCGAACACGTGCGATTGGAAAATGACGCTGCTCTTCCAGACGCTTTTTGGCATTGGTATTAAAGTGAGCTTTAAAACCGCTGGAGGATAAATCCAGCAAACGACCCAGCAGGTCGCCTTCGTCGTCGTTCATTTTTATTTTCAACAATATGTTGTGGGCGGGCGGAACAGCAACGCGATACGCGGTGCGACGTTGCAGGTAAAGTACCTGATCCGGAAATTCAGCGCGGTATTGTTCTTTTTGTGGCTGGTATTTCAGCCGGCCGGTCATGCGGAATTCAATACGTACGCCCTGGCTGTCACATTCGATATGAAAGCGTTTTCCTGCACGGATAAGATCATTGCCTTGTTGCGGAATGACTTTGTCCATGAAAAAGCTGCGGCTCTTGAAATCGGTTTGCGGAATGGCGGAGGTAAATTCTTCGTCGCTGCCGTCAATCCGCACTTTTACCGGTGTGCCCATCAGGACGATTTTGCGCAATGCTCCGTAAATGTCTTCCGCTTCATCGAGCAGGTATTCTTGATTATTTTCCTCAGACATTGCCCTTGGTTCCCAGACATGATCAGACCTGAATATACCCTTGTCCCTGCGTCAGGCTGCTTGCTTTCCCTTTATCGTTGTATAAGTGTGGATCATTATGCTGACCACGCAAGATTTTAAGTTTTTGCTGGGTGCGGTGACGTGCCTGAATCACGATGTCGGACAGTTGAACCGATAGGGTCTGATTCTTTTGGTATTGGCTTTCAAGTGCGTGCCACAGGGGGGAAATAGTTGCCGCAGCGGCAATATCCGGATGCCGGAGGCACTGTGCTGATTGTGGCAGCCCGGAGTCTTTCATCCATTGCAGGCGTTTTTCAGCGTGTTCTTGCAACTGGCGGAGGCAGAGTGTTTTTTCCTGTTGGAGTTGTTGCAGGCCCGGCAGATCTGTGGTGGCCAGAGCATCCCGTTCCCGTTCAAGAATTGCATGAATTCCTGAGGTCAGTTCCAGCTCGGTTTGCAGGAAAGCTGAAAATTGTGCGATGTCTGTGCTCATAACGGATCACGGCTTCAGTTGAGGCGGTCCTCGAAATCAAGCATTTTTCCTGCCAGCTTTTCATAGTCAATTTTGTATTCGCCTTTATCGATCGCGCTGCGGATACGTTCAACGGTTGCGTCGTCGATATCGGGCATATCGCGGATTTCAGCTTCAACCTGCTGAATGCTTTTGCTGCTGGCGCTCAGCTTTACCTGATCGGTGAATGCTGCACTTTCCTGCGCTTTGGCGGTGGGTGCCGGATCTTTGTTGACGGGTTCATTCCGGGGGCGGGCACTGTTGTCCACTCCACCAGTTAACTTATTGATATTCATAGATAAATCTCCAAGCCAGTTGGGCATTTTACACTCCTGCATAGGTGTTATCGGCGGCGGTTATTGGAACTTTAGCCATTTTTTGAAATTTTATTCGATCTGTACTAAGCCGGGGCCTGCTACCCGCCCGAAGACGATTTTCTCAGACTGTTCATTGCGCACGCGGATTCGCTCATGCAGACGGCCATTTTCCAGTGCTGTGCCGTTCATTTGTATCGTTATTCCTGGCCTCTGAGCCTGAATCTTCACCGGCTCATGACGGCTGACGATGATTGGCGGGTCCAGCATGTCCGGGCTGAGGACTGTGCCTGCGCGCTGGCTGCGCCGTGAAACCTGATGAGTAACATCGTCTTTGCGGCTGTAGAAGCCTTTACTCAGTTCGCCAATATCATGGCGCACCATGGATATGTCGTCTGCGGTCAGTGGCTGATCAGCGGCGACGGCGTTTCTGAGCACGGCTACGTTTTTGTAAACATGGAGTTGTATGGCCAGATGCTGCTTCCAGTAGGGGGTGCTGCAGCTGATTTCCAGTCCGTTACGTCCGGCCTGCAGTGGTTTGACCAGTGTCAGTTCAAAACCGCTGCTGCACTCCGGTAAGGCGTAGTTCGTTTGCAGGCCGGGAAATGAGATGGCGCTGTCGGTCTTTTCGCCACTGATTTCCTGCCAGCGTGTCAGTAAGCGCTGTTCAACCCTGTTCTGCCAGTCATCGGCCAGTACCTGCCGGGAACACAGCAGGATGGTGCTGCCAAGGAAAATTGCAGCAAATATCCGACGATGGTGCTGGTTCTCTACTATGCTCATAAACACGTAATACTGAATGTCATTTATCTGGCGTTGAATCCAAGGGTTCAACAGGTACAGCAAAGGTCATGCCGGATCGATTTTTGGGGAGCTTGTTATGGCAGGTGTGTTAGACACAGTGAATCAGCGCACGCAGCTCGTTGGTGAAAACCGGCTGGAGCTGCTGCTGTTTCGCGTCAATGGACGGCAGATTTATGGCATCAACGTCTTCAAAGTGAAAGAGGTGTTGCAATGCCCGAAACTCACCATTCTGCCGGGCAGTAACCCGGTGGTGCGGGGGGTTGCGCACATCCGTTCGGGCACGATTCCGATTATGGATATGAGTATGGCAACCGGCAATATGCCGTTGCAGGATCTGAAGAATGCCTTCGTTATCATTACCGAATACAACCTGAAAACGCAGGGTTTTCTGGTGGCTGGTGTGGAACGGATTATCAATATGAACTGGGGTGATATTCACCCGCCACCGAAGGGAACTGGCCGGGAGCATTATCTGACAGCGGTTACCGAAGTCGATAAGCAGCTGGTGGAAATCATTGATGTGGAAAAAATTCTGGCTGAAGTGTCGCCGGTGAATGAGCAGATCAGTGAAGGTGTGATTACTGACGATGTTCAGCAAAGAGCGCGGGCCAAAAAAGTCCTGATCGTTGATGACTCCAAAATTGCCCGCAAGCAGGTCAGCCGTTGTCTGGAAAATGTGGGTGTTGAGGTGATCGCGCTCAATGACGGACGTCAGGCCTGGGAGCATCTGTATGCCATCGCTGAGGCGGGGGAGGATGTCAGTGATCATTACATGATGATGATTTCAGATATCGAAATGCCGGAAATGGATGGTTATACCCTGACAACCCGTGTCCGGGGAGACAGCCGGATGGCAGGTTTCTTTATCGTTCTTCATTCGTCACTCAGCGGTGTTTTTAATAAGGCGATGGTGGAGAAAGTGGGAGCCAATGATTTTATTGCCAAATTTGATCCGGACATTCTGGCAGAACGGGTAGTCAAACAAGTGAATGCAGCAGGTTAGGGTTATCTGGATAAAATTATGACCAAAGATATGTCAGTGGATGAATATAACCGCTTCCGTCATATGCTGGAGAAAAGCAGTGGCATCATGCTGGGAGAGGGGAAAGAATATCTGGTGACCAGCCGTCTGCGGCGCATGATGGAGCGCGAGTCGGTGGCCAGTATTTCGGATTTGCTGATCGCCATGGAGCGCAACCGCAATCTGCAGGAAAGTGTGATTGATGCAATGACCACCAATGAAACCCTGTGGTTTCGTGATGAGCATCCTTACCGTATTTTCCGTGAAAAGTTGTTGCCGGAAATGGCTCAGCAGCGGCGGCCTTTAAAAATCTGGTCGGCGGCCTGTTCTACCGGTCAGGAGCCGTATTCGCTCAGCATTGAGATTGAGGAGTTCAGAAAAAAGAATCCTGGTCAGTTGGTGACGGGTGAGCGGATCACGGCAACGGATATCTCACCGAGTTCATTGGCGGCGGCAAAAGAAGGCGTTTATCAGCAACTGGCGATACGCCGTGGTATGAACGATCAGCATCTGAAGGTGTATTTTGATGAGGTGGATTCTGACCGCTGGCGAATTAATGCGCAGGTGCGCAGCCGGGTCGATTTCCGTGCCCAGAACCTGCAGCAGAGTTTTTCGTTGCTGGGCAAATTTGACATCATTTTCTGCCGTAACGTCCTGATTTATTTTTCTGCGGATCTGAAGCACGACATTCTCCGGCGCATGCATGGCAGCCTGAATCCGGGTGGCTATCTGATGCTGGGCGCTTCTGAAGCGATGAATAACTTAGGTGAGTATTTTGAAATGGTGCAGTGCCATCCGGGTATTGTGTACCGGGCGAAGAAAACCGGAGCGGTGTAAGCGCTTTGCCGCCGGTCGGTAAAGCGTTGCCGTTGCCGTTAAATTGCCGCTCTGTTGCCGCCTTATAAGGCGGCTTTTTATTTTCAAGTCATTGAAAAATAACAATAAATTTATTTGGCACAGCCGTTGCTAACATCCAGTCATAGTCACGTAAGAGAATCGGATTATGGCTTCTATCAATTTCACTAATGCGCTTGGCATTCATTCTTCTGCACTGCAGTTGCGTGCGGCAAGAGCCGAGATTCTGGCCAATAATCTGGCTAACTCCGACACTCCGGGATTTAAGGCCCGTGACATCAACTTTCAGGCCGTTCTCGCCGGTGAGGTGAGTTCCCGCAACAGCGTTGCCATGCAGCGTACCCACACGGGTCACCTCAGTGGGCGCAGCCAGCGTGATGATGAGCTGCTGTACCGTAATCCGATTCAGCCATCCATTGACGGCAATACCGTGGATTCTCAGATGGAGCAGGCTCTTTTTAGCCGCAACAGCATGAATTACAACGCCAGCTTTGAATTTCTCAGCGGCAAGTTCAAGGGCATGAAAGGCGCGATCCGGGGAGAATAATGATGTCGTTATCGAATGTTTTTGATATTGCCGGTTCCGGCATGAATGCCCAGTCGATCCGGATTAATACCACCGCCAGTAACATTGCCAATGCGGAAAGTGCGTCCAGTTCGGTCGATGAAACCTACCGTGCGCGCAAGCCCTGGTTTGCGGTGATGCATAAAACCTTTATGGAAGTGAACGCCAACAACGAATTTCAGAGTATTGAAGACGGCACCGGCGCTGGCGTTCAGGTGATGGGAATTGTGGAAAAAGACGCCCCGTTACAGCAGCGTTTTCAGCCGGATCACCCGATGGCCAATGACGATGGTTATGTGTACTACCCGAACGTCAATATCGTTGAAGAAATGACCGACATGATGTCTTCATCGCGCAGCTATCAGATGAATGTTGAGGTACTGAAAACCGCCAAACAGATGCTGCAGCGTACGTTGAGTCTGGGACAGTAAGGAGCAGGTTATGGCCATTAATGAAGTCAGTAATAACACTGCTGCGCTGGATCAGTACCGCAAGCCGGCCAGCAGTACCGAACCGAAGCAGAACGAATTAGGGCAGGACGCGTTCCTCGAACTGATGGTGGCGCAGCTGAACAATCAGAACCCGCTGGAGCCGACGGATAACCAGGCGTTTGTGGCGCAACTGGCGCAGTTTTCCACCGTAGAAGGTATCGACAAGCTCAATACCACCAGTGAAAACATGTTTTCGCGTTTTAACTCGGTTTCGGCATTGCAGGCCTCCAGTCTGGTGGGGCAGTCGGTCATTGTTGAAGGTAACGAAACCGGTCTGTTGCTGAGCGGGGGCGTGGTCAGCGGTTATACCGAGGTGCCGGAAAGTGCTACGAACCTGCAGCTGAGTATTGAGGATGAGAACGGCGTGCTGCTGGAGCAGATGCCTCTGGGCAACCGCAGCGAAGGGCCGATGTCGGTCCGCTGGGATGGTCTGAATATGATGGTGGATGGTGAGATTATCGATATCGATGTGAATAAGCTCAACCGCCAGGAATATTACAAAGATGAAGACGGGGAGTTTGTGCTGGATGCTAACGGCAACAAAGTGCCTGTGCCTTATCCGGCAGGTGAGTACGTGTTTAAGGTCACCGGCATGATCGGTGGCAAATCGGAAGAGCTGGGACTGCAGATGAGCTCACGGGTTGACAGTGTGACGATGAGCGGCAGTGGAAAAGTCACTCTGAACCTGGCGGGTGGCCGCAGTGCCTCGCTGGATCAGATTAAACAGATTCTGGATGAGTAGTTCGGAACGGGCAACGGAGACTAAATTATGGCTTTTAATATTGGTTTAAGTGGTATTCGGGCTGCCTCGACCGACCTTGAGGTAACCGGTAATAACATTGCCAATGCCAGTACCACTGGCTTTAAACAATCGCGTGCGGAATTTTCCGACGTCTACACCACCACGTTGCTGGGAACCGGTATTAAACCGGTTGGCAGCGGGGTGATGGTGGATAACGTCCGTCAGCAATTCAGTCAGGGCAATATCAGTGGTACAGAAAACGCACTGGATATGGCGATTGACGGTAATGGCTTTTTTGTTCTGGAAGACCGCGGCAGTGTGTCGTATACCCGTTCCGGGATTTTCTCACTCGATAAAGACGGGTTTGTGGTTGCTAACAATGGCTCGCGTCTGCAGGGCTATGCCGCCAATGAAAACGGTGTGGTCAACGGCGTTTTAGACGATATCCGTATTCAGATTGCCAACCAGCCGCCACGGCTGACCAATCTGGCGACCGCCATCCTCAACCTCAATGCCAGTGAATCGGTGTTGCAGGAGCAGGGGTTGCAACTGATTTCTAATGGTCTGGCCATCGGCGCAGCGGATTCCGGCATTGCCGAATCGACGCGCACCGTTCTGGATGCGGCAGGGCAACCGACAACCGGCGGCACACCCGCTGCCGTGGCCTTTGACGGTGTTGGCGGTGGTGGTAATACCGTAGCCAACGTGGCAACAGCAGGTACCGCCGGTGGTGAAACCTTTGATGTTGATCTGGGGGATGGCAATGGCGTTCAGACCATAACCCTGCAGGCCATTCCGGCCGGCTCGACACAGGCGGAAGCACTGACGCTGATACAGCAATCCGTTGATGCGGTGCTGGGGTCTCAGCAGTTAACCGCCACGGTGGATGGCAGTGGTAACCTGGTGTTCCAGCGCGCGGGCTACCGCGCGACCGATGGTTCCAGTTTTGTTTTTAGCAACTCGGCTACGCTGGCGGCCTTTGGTGCCGCAGGTGCCGTCACCGCGGGCACTCAGGGATCTTTATTGTTTGTTGGTTCCGGTGCCTTAACCGCTGACTTCCGCAGTATTCCCGGAACGTCTACGACGACCCGGACGACCGCCACCCCCTCGTTGAACATCGTTTCTTCCGACCCGGGCCAGTTTGCCCAGCTGACCGCCAGCAACCTCTATGGCGCGCTGGATATCAGTGCCGGTGGCGGTAATGTGCTGGCCTTTACCATTGCGACTGAAACCGGAGCCACGTACCAGATCAACCTGAGTGAAGCTGCCTGGCAGGGTGCGGCTCCGGGTTCCGGTTATGCAACCCTGAACATTACCGATGCCGTGGCGCAGATTAATGCTCAGATCACCCTGACGGCAGGTGCGGGTAACGAAGAAGTGCTGGCCGTGAATAATGCCGGACGCATCGAGTTCCGGGTGCAGGCGCCGGCAACGCAGGGCGATTACCTGCAGATCGCTACCAATGCGGTCTCTTCGGTTGGTTTGACGCTCGACAGCATCGGCTTCCTTAGTGGCAACCGGTTCAATAATGGCGTTGAGCCGGTGCAGGCCAATAACGTGTTCCAGTTAGAAGTCACCAGCACAACCGGCAATGGTGGTGGCCCGTTCAATATCACCATTCCACCGGCGAGTTATGCCTCGCTGGATGATCTGGCCGTGGCGATTCAGCAACAGATTGATGTGTATATCGGCGCCAGCGGCATTGCCGGTAAAGTCACCGTGGATGCGGTCGGTGGTCAGCTGGTGTTTACCAATACCAATGTGGGCTCCGGCGAAGGCATTTCGATTACACCGACCGTTGCTGAGCCTCAGGCGGTGGCTGCACTCGGTTTTGACAGCCTGTTCGTGGTGACCGGTGAGGATGAAGTGGATAAGTCCAACAGCTTCCGTATTAACCTCACCGTACCGGCACCGGATAGCGAGAACCGCAGCGGTTCGGTGTTGATTACCCTGGATGAAGAATACCGTTCTGTGCAGCAACTGGCGGCCAGTATTAACCGTCAGCTGAACAGCCAGGATTCTGAAAACTATATCGGTGTACAGGCGACGGCGGTTGAGATTGAGCCGAATGTCGTTCCGCCACAGTATCAGCTGGAATTACGCGCCACCGAAGCCGGTGAAGCATCGATCATCTCGATCAGTAATATCAGTGCTTCAGGCCCGGATATTACCGCCGCCGATTTATACGGCCTGTTACAGGCTAATCCGTCCGACAGTACGCTGCTGACCACCGGTATTGAAGGCGTCAGCAACGAATATCCGGAGCAAACGGTGGTGCTGACCAACCCGGACGGTGAAGAAACCGAAATCGTGATTCCTGAACGCAGTGAAGCCAATGCCATTGTGGCCTTGTTTAATAAGCAGCCAGGCGTAACGGCGTCGGCACTCACCACCATGAATATTCCGCTGTCGGGTTATAACAGCCCCGGCAATGACATGCGCCTTACGCTGAACGGTCAGGTGCTGACCTCCACATCGCTGGCTGACATTGCCGACGAGATTAACGCATTCCGTGGTACCACTCTGCCGGGGTTCCATGCCGATATTACGGCGGCGGGTGATCTGGTGATCACCAACGAAATCGGCCGGGATATTAAACTCAGCATTGCCAGCCCGGTGGTCTCTGACTCGCTGGTGGTGCAGGGGGCGGCCAACACCGGGCCGGTCGTGCTGGGCGGCAGTACCAGCGCCGATCTGTCGGCGGCGGTAGGCGGTGTGGTGACCTTTATCCTCAATGAGAACTACACCCTGAGCCAGCCTGATCCGGTGGTATCCGGTATTTTCGGTGCGCTGACACCGGATGAGTTTACCCCTTACACCCTGAATGCCTTTGATCCGAAAGATCAGGATACCTACAACCACGCAACCTCGATGAATATCTACGACAGCCTGGGCAATACCCATGTCATGACGCAGTATTTTGTTAAGGAGCCGGTTGATCCGAGCCGGCCGAATGAGGCCAATCTGTGGGCGATGTATGTACAGGTGGATGGTTATGATGTCGGTGATCCGGACCCGACTCTGCCCTTCCCGCAGAATCTTGAGCCAACCATGGCACGCTTTGAACTGTTCTTTAATCAGGATGGCAGCTTTGATCCGTTATCGACCGGCCAGATCTATATCACCAACTGGGATCCAAAGGATGTGGATGGCAATCCGACCGGCGCGCTGAGTTCGGTGAACGTGCTGGAAGGTGGCTTGCCACTGTCCGATCCGCCAAGCAACTCCAACTTCCAGATTGACCTGACCGGTTCTACGCAGTTCGGCAGTGCGTTTGCCGTCAACGAAGTGAGCCAGAACGGTTACACCACAGGCCGTCTGACCGGTCTGGAAGTGGATCAGGAAGGGATTATTTTTGCCCGTTTCACCAACGGACAGGCTCAGACGCTGGGGCAGGTGGCATTGGCAAACTTCCGTAACCCGGAAGGTCTGACGCCATTGGGCGACACTGCCTGGGCAGAGTCTTTTGAATCGGGTGATCCGACCATTGGTTCACCAAGGACGGCTTCGTTTGGTCAGGTTCGCTCATCGGCGCTGGAAGATTCCAACGTGGATCTGTCGGAAGAGCTGGTGGGGCTGATCATTGCCCAGCGTAACTTCCAGGCCAGTGCCAAAACCATTGAAACCACCGATCAGGTAACGCAGACCATTCTGAATATCTGATGACCGACCGGCGGCAAGCCTCTTCCCCTGTCGCGGCAGAGGCTGCCGTTTTTCCCGCGCCATTCTTCGCCTGATGCAGCGAAAAAATCATAACTTATTGAAAGTTATAACTTTTATGGATTTGGCACGCCCTCTGCAATGTTCCTGTTAACGCATTCGGTAAGGGGTTTCCGCCTTACCCGTAAGAACAGAGGCAGCATTATGGACCGCGCTTTATTCATTGCTATGTCGGGTGCCAAGCAAAACACGCTGGGGCAGGCGGCGCATGCGAACAACCTGGCCAACGCCAGCACCACCGGCTTCCGCTCCGACTACACCCAGAGCCGGGCCATGGGGGTATTTGGTGATTACTTTCCCACCCGTGCTTATGCCATGACTGAGCGTCCGGCCAGTGATTTTCGTCAGGGGCCACTGGTGGAAACCGGGCACAGCATGGATGTCACCATTGAAGGCGATGGCTGGTTTGCCGTGCAGGGGCCGGATGGCAAAGAAGCCTATACCCGTGCCGGGGATCTGAGTGTTGACGCTGATGGGCGGCTGGTGAATGGCAGCGGTCTGCAACTGATCGGCGATGGTGGCCCGGTGGTTCTGCCGGAATTTCAGAGCATTGAAATCAGCCGTGCCGGGATCGTGACGATTCAGCCTTTGGGGGAAAACCCGGCTGCCGTGGCCGAGCCGGTGCAGCTGAAGCTGGTACGTCCGGATCTGCAGGCACTGGAAAAAGGCGAAGACGGTTTATTCCGCTTCCGCGATCCGGCCACACCGCCAGCGGTTGCCGACCCGAATATCACGCTGGTGAACGGCTTTGTTGAAGGCAGCAACGTCAATGCCGTCAGCGAGCTCACCAGCCTGATAGCCCTTAACCGTCAGTACGAAATGCAGGTAAAACTGATGAAACGGGTGGATGAAAACACCGCCGCAACCACCCAGATTCTGGCCAACCAGTAACAGGAGCTGACCTATGTTAAATGCACTTTGGGTAAGTAAAACCGGACTGGAAGCACAGGATCTTGCACTGACAACGGTTTCCAACAACCTGGCCAACGTATCGACCACCGGCTTTAAAAAAGACCGCGCGGTGTTTGAAGACCTGCTCTACCAGATTCAGCGTCAGCCGGGTGCCAACTCGTCTGCCGACAGTCGTTTGCCTTCCGGCCTGCAGCTGGGTACGGGGGTGCGTACCGCCGGTACGCAAAAGATTTTTACCACCGGCTCTCTGCAACTGACCGATCAGCCACTGGATATGGCGATTAACGGTCGCGGATTTTTTCAGATCGCGATGCCGGACGGCACCATCGGTTATACCCGTGATGGTACCTTTCATATCAACAATGAAGGGGTCGTGGTGAACGTGAACGGTTATCCGCTGGAACCGCAGATCACCATTCCGGAGCAGACCAATCAGCTCACCGTCAGCAAAGACGGGATTGTGCAGGCCACCCTGTTTGGTGACCCGACGCCACAGGAACTGGGCCAGATTGAAACCGTTGATTTTATTAACCCGGCGGGTTTGCAGGCCGTAGGCGGCAACGTATTTTATGAGACCGCCGCCAGCGGTGCCCCGCAGGTAGGTGTACCCAATGAAGATGGATTCGGCACGGTAGAACAGGGCGCACTGGAAAATTCCAACGTCGAGGTGGTGGAAGAGCTGGTCAAAATGATCACGGTGCAGCGTTCCTACGAAATGAATTCGAAAGTGGTATCTGCTGCCGACCAGATGCTGCAGTTCCTGACGCAGAACGTGTAAGGAGGTTGTTATGAATACGCCGTTTTCATCGCGTTTATCCCTGGCTGTGCTGATGCTGATGACCTTGCAGGCCTGTACTTCGGTGCCTTTGGAGCCTGAGGTATATCCGGATGATCCGGATTATGCTCCGGTATCAGCCGAAAGCCTGCAGCCACCACCAATGGCCAATGGCTCTTTATTTCAGGCGCGCTACAGTTTTGGTCTGTACACCGATCAGCAGGCGCGTCGGGTCGGCGATATTATTACCGTGATTTTTGATGAGCAGTATCAATCGTCAAAATCGGCGCAGACCAAGTCGGATAAAACCTCCAGCAACAGCATTGTGCCCAACAGTGTGATGGGTACCGTACCGGGCTGGAAAAATCTGGGTCTGGATTCGGATACCTCGGCTGACCGTAAATTTAATGGCAAAGGTGAGGCCGACCGCTCTAACAGTCTGAGTGGTCAGATATCCGTATCGGTGGCGGAAATTATGCCCAACGGCATTTTACGCATCCGTGGTGAAAAATGGCTGACCCTGAGTGAAGGGGAAGAATATATCCGCATCAGCGGTTTAATCCGCCCGCAGGATATTACGCCGGATAATACCGTACCATCGAGTAAGGTGGCCGATGCCCGTATTTCCTTCGGCGGTCGCGGTAATCTGAACAATGCCACCAAGCAGGGCTGGTTTGACCGTATTCTTAATTCGCCCTGGTGGCCGCTGTGAACAGAATGAGGAGCGCCGATATGTTACGTTTTCTGAGTGCCTTTGTGCTGGCGTTGGTTGTGGCAGCCCCCGTCGTTCAGGCCGAACGGATTAAAGACATTACCAGTATTTCCGGTGTGCGGACCAATCAGCTGGTGGGTTACGGTCTGGTGGTGGGTCTGGATGGCACCGGCGATAAAGCCCCGTTCACCACCCAGACATTCCGCAACATGATGGCCGAATTCGGTATTACCCTGCCCGCCGGAGTTGATCCGAAATTAAAAAACGTAGCGGCAGTATCGGTGACCGCAGAATTACCGGCCTTTGCCAAACCCGGCCAGCGGGTGGACGTAACGGTTGCCTCTCTGGGGAATGCCAAAAGCCTGCGCGGCGGCGCACTGATGTTTACCCCGCTGAAAGGTGCTGATGGCAATATTTACGCCGTTGCGCAGGGTAATCTGGTGGTGGGTGGTTTTGGCGCAGAAGGTAACGACGGCTCCAAAATTACCGTGAATGTTCCCAGCGTTGGCCGGATTCCTAACGGTGCTTCTGTGGAGCAAACCGTTCCCAGCCACTTTTCCCGCGGTGACAGCCTGATTTTTAACCTTGATCAGCCAGACTTCACCACCGCACGGGCGATGGTTGAGCGAATTAATACTTTGCTTGGCCCGGGTACGGCTGAAGCCTTGGACGCAACATCCATCCGTGTGAGTGCTCCGCGCGATACCAGTCAGCGGGTCAGTTATTTATCCATTATTGAAAATCTGGAAATTGAAACCGGTAAAGAGCGGGCTAAAGTCATTATTAATTCCCGTACCGGGACCATTGTGATGGGGCAGAATGTCATGATTGAACCGGTTGCCGTGACCCATGGCAGTCTGGTGGTCACCATTACCGAAGATTTTCAGGTTGCACAGCCTAATGCGCTGGCAGGCGGTGAGACTGTTGTTGTGCCGCAGACCAATATTAATATCGACAACGGCGGTGAAAGCCGCATGTTCAAATTTGGTCCCGGAGTATCGCTCGACAGCATTGTCAAAGCCGTGAATGAAGTGGGGGCTGCGCCGGGGGATTTAATGGCAATTCTTGAAGCGATGAAGCAGGCCGGTGCGTTGAAAGCTGAGCTGATCGTCATCTGACACGAATAAAAAATGAGAACAGACATTTATGAGTGCTGAATTGTTTGAGCAGGTCAGAAACCTGTCGCTGGAAATCCGCTCCCTGATCCGTCAGGGCGTCCGCGAAGGGGTTGAGGAACGGATTCAGCAGCGTAACGGGTTACTGCAGCAATGGTTCAGCCAGATCAATGAACTGATCAACCTGACCAATGAGCAGCAGCTGTTTCTTGAACAGCTTCTGCAGGAAGAACAGCAATTACTGACAGACCTGCAGCTGGAGCAAAAGGCGATCAGCCGCCGTCAGAGCGGCCAGCGCAAAGCCAGCCAGTACCTGCAGCACTGATCAAAACCGCTGCAGTTCCACGCATGGCCTGAGAACAAAAAACGCTGATGTGAAAACATCTGGCTCCCACGCTCCATCTGGCTCCCACGCTCCATCTGGCTCCCACGCTCTGCGTGGTAGTCTTTGCCCGCCCCGCTGCATTCCCACGCGGAGCCTGAGAACAAAAAAACCGCTGATGCGGAAATACACCGAAACATCCCACCGGTGATAGTGGCAAGCATATTGCAGTTTCCATAACAAAGGAGATTGCCATGATCCAGACTCAGCCACAAAGCGCCCAGATTTATACCGACCTGAATGCCCTGCAGGGCATTCGCACGTTGGGAAAAAACGATAAAAGCGCTGCGTTAATGGAAGTCGCAAAACAGTTTGAATCGATGTTTATGAACATGATGATGTCGTCTATGCGTGACGCCAATAAAGTGTTTGAAGAAGATTCAATGTTTAACTCTCCGGAAACGGATTTTTACCGGAAAATGTACGACGACCAGATGGCACTGTCACTCTCCGGACAGCAGGGAACCGGGCTTTCTCAGGTGATTTATCGTCAGCTGATGGCGAATTATGGTGATCATAACAACAGCCCCAAAGAACTCGATCAAAGCAAGCTGTTTGACCGTCGGGCACGCTCACCGCTATCCGTGTCAGAGCCTTCTCACATCCGTACCTCTCCCCTGACGGCCACCGCCCTGAGTGCCACGATGGATGAAGTGGATACAGAATTACACCAATTACCGGCAGCCGCGGAAAAAACGATTGAAATACCTCTGGTTGCTGCCAGTGGCAGCGGAAATAAAGGGCAACAATTTGCCACCCCTGCTGACTTCGTTGCCGCTTTGTATCCGCTGGCTGAAAAAGTCGGAGCCGAACTCGGCGTTGAACCGAAAGCCATTGTTGCCCAGGCGGCACTGGAAACTGGCTGGGGAAAATACATGATCACGGATGAGCAGGGGCGTAACAGCTTTAATTTCTTTGGCATCAAAGCCGATAAGCGCTGGCAGGGGGATAAGGTTGAGGTGATTACTCACGAATTCCGTGATGGCCAGTCGGTTAAAGAACGGGCTGAATTCCGTTCATACACCTCAATGGAAGAAGGACTGCGCGATTACGCCAATTTCCTGCAGGGGACAGAGCGTTATCAATCCGCCATCGGTCAGAACCTGAGCGCCAGCCATTATGGCCATGCATTACAGCAGGCGGGCTATGCAACCGATCCGCAATACGGCGCAAAAATTCAGCGTATTTCGCAAAGTACAACGCTGAATTCCGCACTTGAACAATTGCGTTCATCAGAACGACTGAGCGGAGGCCGTAACGATGGCTAGTATTCTCGAAATCGGCATTTCCGGTCTGCGGGCAAGTCAGACAGCATTAACGGTTACCGGCCACAATATTACCAATGCCGGCACCGAAGGTTACAGTCGTCAGGTGTTGGGCCAGAGTGCGGTCAGTCCGCAAAATAAAGGTGGCGTCTGGGTTGGCTCAGGTGTGAATGTGGACACCGTTAACCGTGTTTATGATCAGTTCCTGACGGAACAGCTCTGGCGTGATACTTCAACGTTTAACGATTTTGACACACTGGCGTTAAACGCTGAGCAAATAGACAGTTTGCTGGCTGATGCCGGAACCGGCATTCAGCCAGGTCTGGAGCGGATGTTTTCGTCGTTGCAGGCGGTGGTGGATGATCCTTCATCGTTACCCGCCCGTGCGGTATTGATTTCGGAAAGCAATGGTCTGGTTGATCGTTTTACTTCAATCAGTGACCGCTTATATGCCCAGAACGAAATTATTAATGGCCAGATGGAGGTAATGGCTGGTCAGATTACCACGATTGCAGAAGGTATCGCCGAGCTGAATGAGCAAATTCAGTTTGCAACAGCCTCCGCGAACGGTATTGAACCCAGTGACCTGCTGGATGCCCGCGATAAATTAGTAAAAGACCTTTCTGAACTGGTAAAAGTCAATGTGGTTGAGCAGGACGATTCTGTCTGGAATGTGTTTATCGGTAATGGTCAGGCACTGGTAATCGGTAATGATTTTAACGAAGTATTTGCTGACGCAGGTGCATCAGACCCCTCACGGAAAGATATTTATTTTCGCAAAGAAGATGTTGTCCAGAACGTAACCCAGGAAATTACCGGTGGCCAGTTAGGGGGCACTTTACAGTTTCGTGAAGAGGTTCTGGACCCGGTGCTGAATGGCATGGGGCGACTGGCATTGGCCATCAATCAGACCTTTAACGATCAGCATAAACTGGGTATCGATTTCGACGGCAAAATGGGTGAAAACTTTTTCACCGACATTAACGCCGCTGAAAAAGTCTACAACCGTGCTTTGGGTGACAGCCAGAACGCACGCCCCAATGATCGCCTTCTGAGTATTCATATTAAGGATGCGGGTGCTCTGACGCTGAGTGAATACCAACTGGAATTTCCGGGCCCGGATGATTATACCTACCGGATTAAACGCCTTGATGACAATAAAATCGTCAGCAGCGGAGCATTAAGTGGCAGTTTTCCGGATTCTGTAGACGTTGATGGTTTTGAGGTTCGCTTTGAAGCAGGAAGCTTTCAGAAAGGGGACGACTTCCGCATCATGCCGACGCGCAATGAATCGACCAGACTTCATGTGAATATTACCCGTCCTGAACAGGTTGCCGTTGCTTCCCCTATTGTTACCGATGCTGCTATTGGCAACCGGGGTAATGCGGCAATTTCGCAAGGCGGTGTATACGATATTAATACGCCATATTTCGCCCGCGAAGGTGAGTTGAACCCACCATTGTTAATTCGCTTTACCTCACCAACCACGTACGATGTACTGGATAACAGTGATCCGGGAAAACCGATTCCGCTGTTTCCGCCATTAATGAACCAGACTTATGTTCCGGGTATCAGTAATTCGATTTTACCGGCGGATGAAGGTAAAACTGCCTTTACCAGCTTTGGTGGTTACCTGCCGGTTAATACAACCTATCAGGCACCACCGCCAGCGGCCAATATAGCGCCCAAAAATGGCTTCTTTCCCGAGCGTATTGCGATCAACTATACCGATCCTGTCAGCGGTAAAGTAACAACACAGCCAACGTTAATTACCAAAGCCAATGCTTCGGCAAAAGAAATTGCTGCGGAGCTGAGTAAACGCGAAGGCATTGAAGCGCTGGCGCGTACCACGGTAGAACTGAGTGATTTCACCAGCGACAGCAATTCATTTCAGCCACTGACCTTCAGCCTGAATGGTATTGTGCTGACGGATACCCTTGGCCCGAATCAAACCAAATACGACGCGAATTACCCGCAAGAAGTCCCGGACCCGATGACGCCGGAATTTATTGCCGACCGCATTAACGCGAATCGTGATCTTCAGGATGCAGGAATCGTAGCCCGCAGTGACGGCGGTAAAGTGGTTATAACGGCTCTGAATGGCGATGACATAAATCTGGAGATATCCGGTGATAATGGTGATGGCTTCAGAGTCAGTAATGGCCAGGATATTATTCTTCGTGAAACCGGAGAAGCACCTTTTACCCCGCTGACAGAATTTGATGGTTATGACTTCAGCGAGGGTGGCCCATATACCTATGAGTTTGATGTCCCCGGTCAGGGAACATTTAATATTGAGCTGACAGAAAGCTATGCAACAGGATCAGAGGTCGTTGATGCCATCCGAACACAGCTGGAAAATGCCGGATTTAATTTTTCCGGAAATCTCGATGTTGATATTGATGAGCGCGGCACCATCAGCTTCCAGCCAAGGCTGCCGATGAATGCAACCGGAGTGCATGGTTCGTCAAAAATATCCATGGGTGGCCAGCTTAAGGTGATTGCTGATCCGGGATACAGCCTGACAATTGAGCCACCGGGTAACAACCTGTTTCCGGAAAATCCGGTGGGTGAACCTCTCCATTTTGGCTTTGATGTGGAAATCAGTGGTCTGGTGCAAAGCGGCGATGAATTTACCGTTGGCTTCAATACCGATGGCACATCAGACAGTCGTAATGGTGTGGCGTTGGCAGCATTACAGAATGAAGATACTGTGGGCGGTAATACCAGTTATTCAGAATCTTATTCACGTCTGGTTGAAGAGATTGGCTCCGTCACCAGCCGTGCGCAGATTAACCGTGATTCCAGTGAAGTTCTGCTGCGCAATTCAGCAGGTGCCGTCAGCAGTTTGTCGGGTGTGAATCTCGATGAAGAAGCAGCGGCATTAATTAAATACGAACTGGCCTACAACGCCAGTGCCCAGGTAATACAGGTTGCCCGCAGTATCTTTGATACCCTGATTTCCACCTTCCGTTAAGGCCAGCACAGGAGAAAGCTTATGCGCATTGCAACATTGCAGAGTTTTAATACCGGTCTCAATGGTATTCTCGATAACCAGTCATCGGTGAATAAAACACAACAGCAGGTTTCAACGGGGCGTCGTGTCTTAACCCCGGCCGATGACCCGATAGCCGCCACAAAAATTCTGCAGCTGCAACAGGATCAGGCCCTGCGCGATCAGTATGACCGCAACATGACCGCCGCTGATAACCGCCTGAAACTGGAAGAGGCGACTCTTGGATCGATAACCGACAACCTGACACGTTTGAAAGAGCTGACGGTAAAAGCCGGTGGCGGTACATTGACCCTTACCGACCGGCAAGCGATTGCCGCCGAGGTCTATCAGATTCAGGAAGGGCTGGCCGATTTATTTAACAGCCGTGATGCCAATGGTGAATTTATTTTTGCCGGATTTAAAGGAAGCAGCGAACCCTTTGTGAAAAACAGCACCGGACGTTATGACTATAAGGGAGATGAAGGACAGCGCTTTCTGACCATTGGTGCCTCGACCAATGTCGCGACCGGAGATAATGGCAAAAGCCTTTTTGTTGATGTAGAAGCGGCAAAGAATACCTTTACGGCAGAGCTCAGTCCGCTGAATAAAGGCACAATGAGAGCCAACCCAGGGTTTGTGGTGGATGAAGAAAAATATGCAGCGTTTTATCCGGACGATGTCATCATTACCTTCAATCCGGAATCTGCGATAACACCGGCAGGCCCTAATTACACTATTCGCCGTGCTTCTGATAATCGTGCGCTTGAAGGAATGGTTAATATGGGATACAGCCAGGGATCTGATATCGTTGTTGCCGGTATCAGCATTACCCTGAATGGCGATCCGGAACCCGGAGATCAGGTGCTGGCAAAATCCTCACCTAAACAAAGTATTACCGATACAATTTTCCGTCTGACAGAGGGTTTGAATACGCTGCAGGATAATGTCGTTGATTCTGAAACTCTGGACATTCTGATTGAGGACACCCTGACCAATCTTGCATTTGCCCAATCATCAGTATCAGAAATCCGCAGCCAGGTCGGTGCGCGCCTGAATGTGGTTGAAAATACGCGGAATTTGTCGGCAGATGTCGGTCTGGTCAACAAAGAAGTGCTGTCAAAACTCTCAGATGTTGATTTTGCCGAGGCCGTTAGCCGCTTATCGCTGCAAAGTTTTTTGCTGGAGGCTGCGCAGCAGAGCTATACCACCATCTCAAGGTTGTCATTGTTTAATCAGCTTTGATTCAGATTCAATCAGAGGTCAGAGATGAAATAGAGGAGTATTCTGTTCAAGGATCTTCAGAACGCACGTTGACAGATTAGCTTCTTTTTTTAAATGATTTCCGGATTCTTATTGAATATTGCAAGTGGAATACCGTTGCTGAGTAATTCATTTCTTGCATTCCTCAGGCCACCGGCTACAAAGTTAAACAGGTTTGCCGTTGCGGCGGCATCAATCATCGGATGATCTAAAGCAAGGCTGAGGTGGCTGCTGTGACCAGCACCCCCGGCATAAATGATTGGCGTTTTCCAACTGGCTGGTACTGAATTCAGAGCATTGAGGTCATAGCCTTGTCCTGTTCCATCACGATGTATTGCATTCAGATAAATTTCTCCGGCATTAAGTTCAGATAAATGCTGAAGATGATCACTCAAAAGACCTTGCTCACGAGTCGCGTTGTGGCTGAATACTGTCGTTTGTTCGCCTCCCTTCCAATCTACGCTGGCGACAATGCATTGGCTTCCATAGCATGATACCAACTCTGTAATGAGTTCGGGTTGTTCAAAAAATGCAGTGTTGATAACCAGCTTGTCCGCCCCATGAGCAAGTAAGGCAGAAGCTGTTTTTAAATTTCTGATCTGTCCACCGGCAGCAACAGGAATCATGCAATGCCTGACCATTTCCTCAAGCGTTGACAGAAACTCTGGAATTCTGCTTTCGTCGTTGTCCAGATTGAGAACGATGAGTTCATCAATGGCACTGGATATTGTTTCAAAATGATAGTTCCTGAATAGCCAGTGAATATCACCAACACGCTGAAGCCTGAAGTTTCTGCTAAGCATAAAACTGCCATTCTTATACAAGAGCGTAAAAATCAGGCGTTTTTTAAGCACGTTTAGTCTCCAGAAAATTTTTCATGAGCTGGAGGCCATTGTTCTGGCTCTTTTCAGGATGAAATTGTACACCAAATACATTTTCTATTCTGAATCCGGCAATAAAAGAACTGCCATAGTCGCAGTAAATGTAGTCAGCTCTTTCATCGGTCTGTGTCATTGCATAGCTGTGAGTAAAATAAAAATCACTGTTCTGATCAATTCCATTCATAAGACTGTTGGAAGAATTCCAGTAAACGTTATCAAATCCTACGTGTGGAACCCGCAATCCCGAAGCAGGTTCGAGCTTTATTATTTTATTGTCGATAAGGCAAAGTCCTTCAGATGTACCATCCTCTGTGCTCTCTGAGCCAAAAAGTTGCATGCCAAGACAGATCCCAAGCAATGGTATTCCGTTTTCTGCCGCAGATTTTATTGCTTCAGTGAAACCAAGACTATTAAGATTATTCATGGCACGCCGGAATGAACCGACACCTGGTAATATAATGAAATCTGAATCTTTTATATCTTCAGGATCTTGACTGATAGATGATTCATGGCCAATCCTTTTCAGTGCATTTCTCACTGACAGGTGATTTCCCATGCCATAATCAATCAGTGTGATAATCATACGATCTCAAACTTAGGCATCCAGCGGTCGCCATCTTTGTAGAACAGGTCTTTATTGGCAAATTTATCGATGGTTTTGTCGAACAGATCGCGGCTTATCTGGTAATAATCGAGATATTTTTCAATAAAGGCTTCCGGGTAGCTGTTATCATACATCTGGGCGAGCATTTTTCCCTGATCGCGTGACATTGCTCCACGGCGTATATCGATTCCAGCATCCTGAGTTGCTCTGCCGAAACCAAATTTCAGATACATAAGGTAAGTATGAAGGTCATACAGACAAGTATCGTTTTGAGCGAAATTGGTATAAGTTCCGGTATTAGACTCCTCCTTTTCCTGTAAGCCGCAGTGTTCCTTGGCAATCATATAATTCCGGTAAGGATCCCAGCTTTCAAAGTACGACCAGTGAGCACATTCGATATTCCCTAATTTCTGATCATCCGCATCAAACCGCCAGAAGTAGGTTTGCTGACTGCTCAAATCCCGCAGTGTTTGTTCATACTGTCCTTCAAGATAAACACGTTTCATAAATTCAGCAGTGAATACTGGTCTGTTTTTACTTTCAGTCGATCCGCCATATTCGATTTCACCATCTTCCCCGTACATAACGAGATTTACACCAAAGTTAGCCGCTGTACGGATAACACCGGCAAGGATTGCGATGACCCAGCCATACAATGGTCTTCCTTGTTCCAAAAAGCCGCGGCGGTTAAGTTCCTGCATTACTTTCTGATTCGGGTTAATCTGAATAGTGTCATAACCGGAAGCAATATAATTCTGCAGGTTCTTATCACCAATTGAGAAGCTGAGAGGTGGTGTTATTGTTACTGCCAGAGGATGCATTCCGAATTCATGCTTCAGCATATGGCTCACGTACGAACCATCTTTTCCACCGCTGACAGGAACCACGACATCAAACTCGCCGGTTTTACTGCGATGCTTTTCAAGCAGGCCTTTCAGTTCATGCATTCTTGATGACCAGTCAAATGTCTTTTTTTCTTCCGTCCACTGGCAGGCATTACAGCGGCCATGCTCATCAAATTCGATGCGCGGCCTGGTTGACATATTCAGACATGTCTTACACCAGAATAACGCTGGCTGGTTGGTGGCAGTTGTCATACCGGATTCTCCATAAAAAAATCTTCATTAACCGATCGTATATTCGGTGTAGAACGAATGTTTGGGTATAAACCGCTGTATATCCGATTATCTTCCGGATCGTTAAGCTTTCTTATAAACGCCCGGGCGCCGATGACAGAATTCTTTCCTATCCGGCAGCGTCCTATGACACTTGATCCTGAATACAGTACATTTGACCCTGAAAATGATGGATATATACCGTCTTTATCTGAACCGATAGTAACATTCTGATAAATTACCAGATAGTCAGAAAAATCAGCATTACCTATTACACTTCCGACCGGATGTACCAGAAGAAATATATCCGGCATTTTTACGCTGTAGAATAAGTCCAGACCGTTGAGCGCTTTATTGAGATAAAATGCTCTTTCAGCAAGCGCCAGGTTTCCGTATGAGTATGCCTGATTCGCAATAAAGTAGAGAAACGTCGCATAGTGGTCGGAATTCATGTGGTTGAATACTGCCTGGTCATTTATCTGGTAGTACTTTCCCGCAATGTTGCTAAAGCAGTGCTCAAGTCTTTCCAGTGCTATAGGGCAGCATAGGGGTATGGCTTCTTGCCAATCTTTATTGTTGTCAGGAAAAAAAGTGGAAATCTGTTCTTTGAGGTATTGTTCAAGTTGCACAGAGCTGATACTTGTTTTCATTCTCGCTCCTACAACGTAAATCCATCATCAACAATGATGTTTTGCCCGTTTATATAGCGCGACTGATCTGACAGCAAAAATAGCAATGTACCACATAAATCTTCAGGACTGAGCATTCCTTTGCTTAAACAGTTGTCATTATACGCGTTCAGAAATGCTTCAGGCTGACCATCGAGAATGCCACCAGGACTGATGGCATTGACCCGGATGTTGTAGCCTTTCAGTCTCTTTGCCATGTAGCGTGTCAGGTGTAGTATTGCCGATTTTATCGCAGAATATTCTACCGGCATGGTCATGTTTGTATTGGCATAAATGTCAAACCTGGGGGCAATGGCTCCGTATACCGAAGCGATATTTACGATTACTCCCGTTTTTGAATCGCAAAAATGTCGGGCGAATCTCTTTGAAAGCTCAAAGTAAGGTGTCACATTATCCGACAGATTTTTGCTGAAGTCTTCGTAGGTAACATCAAAGAAATCCGCACCGTAATTTCCGCTGCGGATGTAGAGGTTATTAACCAGAGCGTAGATGTTACCAAACCGCTCCAGGCTGGCGTTCAGGAGTCGTTGAATATCATCCGCTCTGGTTGCATCAAAAATGCAGGCGTGTGCTTCGTGACCATGTGATCTTATTTCCGCTGCAAGCAATTCTGAGCGTTCTTCATTATTGTCTGCTATCACCAGATTATATCCATTGCTGGCAACTGCATTGCAGAATGATGTTCCAATTAACCCGGCAGCACCTGTTATTACGACAGTCTTTTTGATCGACATTTTTACCTTCAGTTATATTTGCGGAATACAGGTTGTATGGAATCTCCGGTCAGGTAACGGCTGATTCCTTCATTCAGGGCTTTCTGAAGAACGGGTAGTGAGCGATTCAGAGCGTGTTCGACCTGTTCAAGCTCCTTATCACCATGGTGGTAAGCAATGGATATCCATGGAATCATTACCCGGTTATTCATCATTTCCTGCATAAACAGTGTTCGCAGAGGCATTGATACCTGAGCATTCTGATCTTTAAGGATTATGCCGGGAGAGCAATCGAAACCATATGCGGCAAGGTTCTCTTTCAGGCCATGCTCAAGTGCTTTACGGTTAATGAGATGCTTGAGTTTTTTGCCAAACGCCCACATGTGTCCTGTAACATCGTGATTGTCATAAAAATCCATTGTTGCCACAAAGGCGCCGAGTCCACTCATTTCTGCACCATGAGTAGTGGATAGCAAAAATACACGTTCCTGTCCGGTCTCATCAATTGAGCCAAGCTTCATAATGTCTCGCTTACCTGCAACCGCTGCAACAGAGAATCCGTTCGCCATGGCTTTGCCAAAAGTCGTCAGATCCGGATGAATACCATACAGTGCCTGTGCGCCGTACTTGTGCCAGCGGAAGCCGGTGATCATTTCATCGAGTATGAACACGATACCGTGCTTTTTACAGAGGAATTCGACATCGTTCAGGTAGGATTTTCCCGGTTCAAAAACGGATGCTGCGGGTTCTTCGGTTGTCGCTGCCTCCATGACAAGGCAGGCAATATTGGAACCGTGCTCATCCAGAATGGTTTTAAGAGTCACGGCATCGTTATAGGGAAAGGTTATGGTCAGTCCGGATATTTCTTCAGGGACACCACGGTTAATCACGGTTGATCCGATAAACCAGTCGTCGAATGAGAAGAACGGATGGTCTGAGCAGCGTAATATTAACTTCCTGCCAGTATAGGCCCGCGCCAGTTTTACCGCAGCCGATACTGCTGTAGAACCATTTTTTGTGAACTTTACCATGTCGGCACTGGTTATCATGCCGGTCAGCCTTTCCGCTGCTTCCAGTTCAATCATCGAAGCACGGGTCAGATTATTGCCGGCCAGGATTTGCTGGATTGCAGCATCATTCACTGACTTTTCAGCATAGCCAATCGCAACGGATCTTAATGCCATGCCAAAATCCAGAAATTCGTTCCCTGAAGCATCTTTTACATACACTCCTGATCCACTGCTCAGAATCTGAGGGGCATTTGATGGGAACTGATCTGAACCACGCGAGTATGTGTGAGCACCGCCAGGAATAACGTCTTTCAGGCGCTGCTGGTAGCTTTTCTTGACTGCTTGCTTCTGAATAGCGCTCACGACAGAACCTCTCTGTTATTCATAATGGCTTCAATGCATATGAAATCTGTTAATGAATCAATTTCATAGCTCTTCCATTCAGGTACTATAAAGCCAAGCGTCCGCTGATGGTAAAACCCCAATTCTCTTTGCAGAGCGTCTGTTTTGCTGATGTAGAGTGTGCCATCCATTCTGTATACAGCGGATAATTCCTGCCTTCTTACCGCTTTGGAAAAATCGGCATTAAGGCTTTGAATTTTCTTCTCGGCATCGATGGTTAATAAGTACGCCGGATGGGATTTTATTTCCTGTGTCACCCCAACGATGGAATCTGCTTTTTCCCATGAACGTATCAATGTTTCAAGAGCGCTATCAACATCCTTTGCCTCGGTCAGCGGGGATGTGGGTTCCAGCAATACCAGAATGTCGTAGTTTTCCTGGAGATTATTAATCAGGTGATCCAGAACTTCGAAGGTGGTTGTTGAATCTTGCGCAAGATTTGCTGGTCTGAGAAAGGGTACATCCGCCAGATATTGGCGGGCAATAGCGGCGTATTCATCGCAGTCTGTAGAAACAATAACGCGGTCAATGTACTTGCTTTCGCGTGCACAGCACACTGGCCATGCAAGCAAGGGTTTTCCGGCCAGTTGACGGATGTTTTTATCCTTCAGGCCCTTACTGCCACTTCTGGCCGGAACAACGCAAAGTACACGCTTATCATTGATCATTAATGCCTTTCCCGACCGAAAAAATCATTCCGGAAATCCTGCTGAGCCTGGTTGTAGTCTGGCATTTTACCAATATCAAGCCAATATTCATGAATAGGAAATAGTGAGACGTTTTTACCCGAGTTAATTTGCTTCTGCAAAAGATCTGGCATATCGGTAGGTTTTTCACAAGATACTTTGCCGCGTAATTCCGGACTGATTACGTAGATTCCAGCATTAATAAAGAATGACTGTATCGGCTTTTCGACAATTTTTTCTATCTGATGACCATCACTGTGTATGACGCCATAGGGAATCTGATATTCGTGGCGTCTTACACACATAGTCGCTGTTGCTTCATGTTCTTCGTGATAGGAAAGCAGTTGATTGAAATTTACTTTCGTCAGTAAGTCACCATTCATCATCAGAATAGGTTCCTGCAAATCTTGCGGCAGAAGACTCAGCGCCCCGGCTGTTCCGAGGGGGGATTCCTCGTGAACATAATGAATGTCGACCCCCCAGCGTTCACCATTGCCAAAGTAGTCCGTAATTTTTTCATGAAGATAGTGGGTGGATATATAAAACTGATGAAAGCCATGCTCAATGAAGCTTTCCAGAATGGTTTCCAGAATGGGCTTGTCACCCACTTTCAGTAATGGTTTTGGACAGTCGTCTGTGAGCGGTTTAAGTCGTTTACCAAATCCGCCGGCCATCAGGAAAACCGGGTTGGATTTTCTTCTTGCGGAATCCAGTTCTCGTGCGGTGTAAAGGTCAACAATGACACCATCGTCAATGACGGGTACTTGCTGCACAGAGTGACGGCGCATCAATGCGCGTACCTGTGCAAGGGACTGTACAGGCGTTGCTGTAACCGGTTCTTTGCACATAATGTCATGGAGGGGGCATATCAGATTTTTGTCGTTCAGGAGCGCACGACGGATATCCCCATCTGTGACGGTGCCAAGCAGTTGACGGCGCTCGTTGCAAACCAGTGCAATCTGCAAGCTGGAATCGTTAATGACTTTAATGGCATCTTCTATTGTATCTTTTTCTGAAAGCAGCACGCTTTGCCAATGGGTCATGATTACCTCCGCCTGGGTTCTTTTACGACCTCCGGATTACGAATCACCTGCATTGAATCTGCCGACAGGGTGATGGTTGCACCGGCTCCAATAACGGTATCGGCACCAACGTCAACTTCTTGAATAATGGTCGCTCCAGCTCCTATATGCACCCTTTGTGCCAGACGCACTGAGCCGCATAGCGTGGCTCCGGGTGCGATGTGACAAAAACCGGCGATCGCACAGTCATGGTCTATGCGGGCACCCGTATTAATAATGGTGTGTTTGCCAATAACGGTACCCGTCTGAATGATCGCACCGGCAAGTATTTGCACACCATCGGCAAGTTTTGTATCAGCGGCAACAATTGCGGAGGGATGAATGGCCGTACAGAAGGTAAATCCCGCGCTCTCGGCTTTTTCAACGGCTCTGATCCGTGTGGTCGAAAAGGGGAGTGAGCCAATTCCGTTTGCGAGCAAAACGGCATCCGGAGAGAAGCTGGCGAGAATGTCATCGCTGCCGAGACAGGGAATGCTTCGCCACTCAGTAAACTGAGGTTCCGGATCTAAAAACCCCTGTATGCGCAGGCCGCTGCATAACAGTGTGTCAGCGACCACTCTTGCGTGTCCGCCAGTTCCCAGAATAAGAATGGGCAAGTCAGATGAGTTCATCCTGATCATAGTCCTTGCTGGCGGTGGTATTGATGATATCCCAGTAACAGGCCGGTGACAGACCATTGCCGGGTCTTTTGGCCGTTATATTCTGCGTTGTCAGCATCTGACCTGCTTTAATGGGTTGAGTGGCAACCAGACTTTTTCTGGCCGCGTGCAGGTTGCTTGCTTCTGTCGGACTGATGCTTTTTACAGCCTTTCCCAACATTATTTCGGATCGTCTTATCGCCTTTATCATTGTTCTGAGTTCATCGGGTTCCAGAGATGCCTTGTGATCTGGGCCAGGAAGATTGCGACTCAATGTGAAGTGCTTTTCTATAACGGTTGCTCCTGCCGCTACGGCCAGCGGTGCGGCAAACATATCCGGCGTATGATCAGAAAATCCGACATCGCAACGGAAGCGCTGGCTCAGGGCAGGTATTACCCGGAGGTTCACATCGATATCAGCGGTCGGATAGGCCGTCGTGCACTGCAGTATGGTAATGCGCCTGGCCAGCTCATCATGTGGAATGCTCTGTAAGGCTGACGTCAGCTCGTTGCGCGATGCTGGCTCCCTGTCAGGGTACAGAACCGCGAAAGCTATGGTTGCCAGCGCCTCTGTTATTTCACTTTCCGAGGCCATTCCGGTAGACAGTATCAGAGGCAGACCGGATTTTGCATGACGCATAATAAACGGCAAATTAGTCAGCTCCCCGGAAGGGATTTTTAGTCGTTTCACGTCAAGCTCTGACAGCAGAAATTCAAGTGAGACTTCATCGAAGGCGGTTGCAAGGAATTCAATGCCTCTTGCATTGCAGTATCGGCTGATGTTTATAAAGTCTTCATGGCTCAGTTCAAGCGCCTTCAGCATGGATTGCTGGTTCTGGTTATTGTCAGATAGGGTTCTTTGATAGTCGGCTTTTTCTGCGTGTCTGGTTGTCAGCATATTGCTGTCAAAAATCTGGAACTTGACGATATCCGCTCCGGAATCTACAGCGATATCGACCAGCTTCATGGCCATGTCGAGGCTCCCATTATGATTAACTCCGGCTTCAGCAATGATCAGAACACTGGGTTTATTACTCATAAAAATCCTTTTCAAGCAAAGCGGGAAAATCCAGTTCTTTAAGAACATTTAAGACGTTAATGCTGGTATCTCCCCAGTCATATGGGTTACTGAAAGAGGAATTACCACTGCTCAGAATGGCGTTTAATGCAGCGAGTATTTCCTTTTCAACCGGTTCAGAATCAATAACAGACAAGGCGCGCTCTCTGCCTCTTTGCCTGTTTCCTATATTCAGCGTTTTTGTACCCATTGATGGAGCTTCAATAATGCCGCTTGATGAATTTCCGACCACGGCATCGACTGCTTTTATCAGTGTAAGATATCGTTGTGTGCCAAGGCTTTTGTGAAGGCTGACACGCTCCGGATGTCTGGACTGAAACTCGCGGATTTTTCTTATAATTGCCTTGTGTCCGGAGTCGGCATTTGGATAGGTCATGATGATGCCGAGGTCGGGTATTTTTTCTAAAGCGGATAGTATCTCATCCAATTCCCGCTCACTCTTTTCCGGAGATAAACTGTCCGGGTGATAGGTAAACAGAATATTGACAGGTTGCCAGTTGATGTGAAGATCACGGATAAGAATATTAAGATCAGTCAGGGGCTGATGTCTGCAGTTTTCAACCCCAGGCGCACCGACCAGAAATATCCGGTCAGGTGATTCCCCCATCTTCATCAGTCGTTTCCGGGATTCCTTTGTAGCACACAGATGAACATGTGACAGTTTACTGATTGCGTGACGAAACTGGTTGTCCTGCGAGCCATAGCTTAATTCGCCGCCATGTAAGTGCAGTACGGGAATATTCATCATGCAGCAGGCCTGGGCTACCGCCAGAGTTTCGTATCGGTCACCAAGAATTAACATTGCATCTGCCGATAATTCAGGAAGAATGCCAGCCAGTCCGGTCAGTACGGTAGCCGAACGCCCGACATTCCCTTTGGCTGTGTCGTCTGAATAGTTCATGGGTAATTTTATACAGGAAGAAATTCCGTCAATCCGGATTTCTTCGGATGTATAGCCAAATGTATTATCCAGATGTGTGCCGCTGACAATAAGGCTTACCGAAAATTCACCACTCGCGCAGAGTGCTTTAAGAATGGGCTTTAGTAACCCATATTCTGCCCTCGTTGCCGTAAAACACGCGATTTTAATCATAAATCATACACTCAACGGGACGCTGCTGGGCAGGCTGACTGCCCGGCTGTATAGCCATTCTGTTTCAGGCAGCGGATGTTCAGATACTGACTGAAGATGTGTTTGACGATGCAGTGGGTACCAGGCTGGTCTTGCCTGAATGTCGTAGGCTTTCAGAAATTTCAGCAGAGATTCCTTTTCATCCGGGCTGTTCATGATGACAGTATTCAGCCAATGGTTAGACTCTGCTTCCGGGCTATTGACAAGCTCGTAGCCAAAACGCTGGAAGAATGTCTGGTATTGTCTGTGAATTGCTCTTTTCGAGTTCAGAAAGTTGGGTAATTTTCTGAACTGAGCGATTCCAAGGCTGGCATTTAAGTTTGGGAGTCGATAGTTGAATCCGGTTTCACTGTGACGAAACTCAAAAGGATCAGGGATTTTGGCTGTCGTTGATAAATGCTTAAGACGCTTGGCCAATGCCTCATTTTTGCAAAGAATTATTCCACCGGCACCTGTCGTCATTATTTTGTTACCATTAAAGCTCAGCACTCCGCATAAGCCGAAGGTTCCGCAATGTTTGCCATCAATGAAGCTGCCCAGTGCCTCGGCTGCATCTTCAATCAATGGTATTGACCATTCTCTGCATATTGCTTCGATCTGAGATATTTTTGCCGGTTCACCAAAAGAATGCATAGGAACGCAAGCAGCAATCCTGCGACCACTGATTTTATGGGTACAGATATCGTCCTGTCTTCGGCACTCTTCTGACAGAAACCGGAGTAATGCCTCCGGACACATACTGCCTTGCGGCATGGTGATATCAATATAAACAGGCTTTGCACCGGTTTGCAGGATCGCATGGCCAGTAGCTGCAAAACTCAGGGACTGAGTCAGCACAATATCATTATGGCTCACACCAATAGCATGTAAAGAAAGATGCAGGGCTGCCGTTCCGTTAACGGTTGATATTGCATAACCCGATGAACAAAATTCAGCAATATGTTGCTCGAATTTTTCAATATCAGGACCAATGGATGATACGTAGCTGCTTCTTATGCAGGCGGCTACTGCAGATTCTTCATCCTGAGAAAACAAAGGCCTGTGCAGTGCTATGGTATGTTCACCGGGATACATGGCGAGTATCAGATCTTTAAGCTGGTCAAACATTGTATCGGTCTGCTTTATAACGGGAGAGGTTTTCGGGATGAGAGAACCATTCGATGGTTTTTCTCAGGCCTTCCTCCAGTGATACCTTATGCTTGTATCCGGTGAGGCGGAGCATTTTCCGGTTGTCACAGACCAGACGATGAACTTCTGATTTTTCCGGCCGGATACGATTACTGTCATGAATGATGTCTACATCTGACTTCATTATGTTGCGGATTTTCTGGACAGTATCAAGAATGGATATTTCAGTATTACTGCCGATATTGATCACTTCTCCGATGGTCTGCTCTTTGCCAAGCAAACTGATAAGGCCATTGCATGTATCTTCAACAAAATTAAAATCGCGTGTCGGAGATAGATCGCCAAGCTGTATTGTCTTTTGTCCTGCTGCAATCTGAGTAATGATCGTTGGAATAACGGCTCTGGCAGACTGTCTTGGGCCATACGTATTGAATGGCCGGGCAATCGTAACCGGAAGAGAGAAACTGTTGTAATAGCTCAGAGCCATGGAGTCTGAGCTGATTTTTGAGGCACTGTAAGGAGATTGCGGCTGAAGTGGATGCTCTTCATCTATTGGCGTGTAGCGAGCCGTTCCGTAGACCTCGGAAGTGGATGTCTGGATGAAGTGTTCAGTTTCTTCAGAGCGTGCTGCCTGAAGCAAATTAACCGTACCTTCAATATTGGTGGCTACATAGCTGGCAGGTGCCTGATAGGAATATGGAATGGCGATCAGGGCAGCAAGATTAAACACGGATGAGCAGCCCTTAACTGCCTGCTGACAAAAGAACGGATCGCGAATATCTCCGCTGATAATTTCCATATCATGGATGTAAATGGAATTGTCAAGCCATCCCCAGGAATTAAATGAATTATAGAGCGTCATGGCTCTGACCGGGTATCCTGCTTTGATTAATTGCTCCGCCAGATGCGAACCAATAAACCCATCAGCGCCTGTAACCAGAATCGGTCGTTGCATTGTTATACTCCATCAACGGCTTCGGTAATCATTTTAGTCAGCATCGGATCATTTTCGGCGTCAGTATCACGATATACGATAGAGCAGTAGTGTTCTGGCCATTCGGTAAGAAATTCCCGGAATGTTTTAAGCCACAGTTTAATAAATTCTGTTCTTTCATCGCCTGTCAGGGCGTAGCTGTGAGCGTAACCAATGGAAAGGAAAAACCAAACGGAGCCGCGGAAGATATAATAAATTGTTTTCAGCTTCTGATAGATGTCCTCTTCAATAAAGCGTGCAATCCGATAGGTAGTATCAGAAAGGCTTTCCATGCTGATTTCCAGATGATCAAGTTCATCAAGAATCCTTTCTGAAACACGACGAATCGCATCTTCGAGCAGCCTTAATTTTTCATCCTGTTCTTGCCTTGTCACCGGATCACCTGCTTCCCTGATGCTGTTTAATGCGCTTTGGTGATCTCCGGGAAGGCTCAGAACTTTTTCGCTGAAAGCATCGAAATTATCCAACCATTCGGCATTATCAATGGTTGCCCCTAACGAACAGTTGTATGTATTAAGAGCGCGCATGTGCATCACACTGGCTATTTCTACTTCAACTCGTCGTTTTCCGGTGTAGAGGAATGGGATGGTTTTGATATCGTGCCCCTGTACCCCCGGAGTGGGCATACCCTGATCGAGGTTATCCCAGGTGCTGTCGATGAGATCTTCGGGGTTTTCATCGGTGTAATAGATGCTGTCTTTAGAGTGGTGCTTTTCAGGGTCAATGTAACCAAAGTCCATCCCAAATAAGAACAGATTTTCAAATCCGAGATGAAGGAATACTCCCAGTCCGGCATTGGTGGCTGATGGTGTACATCCGGAGACAACGTTGTTTTCAGAAAACAGGCTGGCCATTGCCGTGGAGTCCTTAAAATACATTTGCCTGTCTTCATAAAGCGCAAAAATCTTTGGGGGAACCTGAGCCGCAGCCATCAGCGTTGTTCCTTGAGTATCGGCACGGGTAACGGTTCTGGAATAGGCTTCGGCTGCAACATAGTCTGATTCCAGCTCAACCTGAAAATCAGGGTGGATGCCGTTTCTTCGCAGTACGTCACGTGCAGAGCCGCAGGACACTATAATGGCTTTATTCCGCACTGCACGAATCCACTCCATTCGTTCATCCAGCGAAGGTCCCGAACCAATGATTAAGACCGGAGTATCAGTATATTCCCGGAGCGGTTTCCTCAGCCTCGGAATTCCGGCCCGGAAGTTATGCAGAGCATTATTCAGCTGGTTGATCTCATCGTCATAGTTACCCCAAAGGCTGTAGTACATCGTTATGTCTTTGCGGACCCGCGCTAAAATTTTCTCGTTACGGTTGGTTCTGCGATGATTGTAGAAAACCGTTGCGGTAGGAAAAAACGGTGGTTGCTTGACCAGATGATTCCATAATATGCCGAATGCCGCATTGTCATTGTTGATTGGCAAAACAATCAGCGTCACCGATTTATGAGGATCCTGCAGAAAGGGCAGAAACAGTTCCTCCCAATCAATGGTAAACAGGCTGGCATAAAGCTCATCCTTATCTCTTTCGCATATCACCAGATGATCAACAGTGACACTCTGCAGCAGCTTTTCAATATGAATGCCCAGGCCCATGCCCATAATGCAGAGCATTGGGATGTGATGATCAAAAGGGTAAAAATTAAAATTTTCTTGCGTGAGCGGGCTGTTATCCACAATTTCAGCGAGCTTCTTAGCCGAAAATCGTGGAATGGTAAAGGTATTGCGAAATCCTGTTGCGACCGTGATCAGCCGATTGTTCCGGTGGCATTGATTAATAAAAGAGAGCACCTCCGCTTCGGCGTTTTTTTCGGCATCGTTGATCAGTATCTGACCGGTCTCGGTATCCAGCAGCTGGAACTGGTTTGCGAGGGTATCCGCATTCAGCCGCTTTTTCTTGGGGCTGTGTTCATTCAGCAGCGGGAAAAGCGTCGGAAAATTATCTCTGATAAACGACAAATTTTTGACTTTCAGTGCCGCAAGGCGCTCTAGGTTCATAAGCGGTTTCCTGATGTGTGACTGGCCCTGACAAGTTTATGACTTGATGGCACTTCCTGAACTTAACAAAGCAGAGACTGTGCCACCTGGGAATTTCGCTTTGGTTATAACTGGTGCTTTTTGTATTCCTAAAAGTTCTTTCCGCTCATTAAAGGACTTTCAGTTGTTGCCGTTAACAAGGATGTACAACACGAACGCGCTGTTCGGGACGATCCGGCGGCGATTGTGAAATCTGTCGGAGGAACGGTTATGCCTCAAATTATTAATACCAACATTGCGTCGCTGAATGCTCAGCGCAACCTGGATAAGTCCCAGTCATCCAATCAACAGGCATTGCAACGCTTGTCTTCTGGTCTGCGTATTAACAGCGCGAAGGATGACGCTGCCGGTCTGGCGATTTCCACCCGCTTTACATCCCAGATCAAGGGTCTGAACGTGGCTGTGCGTAACGCCGGCGACGGTATTGCACTTGCCCAGACGGCAGAAGGTGCGCTGGGTTCTATCAACGAAAACCTGCAGCGTATCCGCGAACTGGCTGTGCAGTCTGCAAACGCTACCAACTCTGATGTTGACCGTGAGGCATTACAGGCGGAGGTTGATCAGTTAGTTGCTGAAATCAGCCGTACCTCAGAGGAAACTGATTTTAACGGCCGTAAACTGCTGGATGGTTCTTTTTCGGCCACGTTCCAGGTCGGAGCAAATGCCGGTCAGACGGTAGATGTTTCCATTGCAGAACTGACAGCCAACAAACTGGGGGCGTCTGATCAGGCAGGTATTTCTGCTCAGGGTAAGGGAGCGGCGCTGCAGAATGGTGATTTGATCATCAACAACATTGCGGTCAGCCCGTCCAAAGGCGCAGATGATACCGCTTCCACTAAAAATGCCTCTTTCAGCGCCATCGCAAAAGCAGCTGCAATCAATGATGTGTACGATCAAACCGGTGTTAAGGCGTTTGTTAATGAAAACGTAGCCTCCGGCTCGCAGATGAGTGCGAAGGCCGGTACCGTTAAGCTGACGCTGAATAATGTTGAAATTTCTCTTTCAACATCAACCGATGCTGCCGGAACCCGGGCCTCTGTTGTTGAAGCGATCAACGCCGTTGCTGATCAGACAGGTGTTACTGCCGTTTCTTCCGGTACCGATGCCAATGGTGTGAAACTGGTTGCAGCGGATGGCCGTAATATTGATATCGCCTTCAGCTCTCCCACTGGCAGCATCACCAACGATGCGGATGCCGCCGCGGCGACGGGTCTGGCAACAGAAAATACTTACTACGGTGGCTACACACTGGTTGCTGATGGTGATGTTGATTCTGTGGTGATTACCGGTGGTGATGGTACCGGTAACGGTAATCTGGCCAATGCCGGTCTCAACCGTGGTACTTATGAATCCGGTGCCGCGCAGGTTGCTTCGACAGCAACCACACTGACATCAGGTGCAGAGTTCAGCACCAGTCTTCCGACAGGCACCGCAGGTGCTCAGCTTTCAACGGCTCTGGGCCTGGTTTCTGACGGTCGTATCGCCTTTGGTACTTCTGAAACCGTTACAGTAACAACGAATGATGGTCAGTCTGCCACTTTCAGTGCGGGTTCTGCCGGTAATCTGGGTGCCAAAGAGATCGCTGCTGCGATTAATGGCTTCAATGGTATTTCTGCAGCGGCAGAGACCAAGGTCAAGCTGGAAGCTGCCGGTGGTGATGGTTACTTTACCGGTGGACAGATTCAGATTTTTGACAGTTCCACAGAAGGTGATGCGCTGATTGCCATCAGTCTGTCGTCTACGGCTTCCACCGTGGAGGATATTGCCAATGCGATCAATGCTACGCCTTCCTCAGGTCTGGTTGCGACGTATGTGGCTGGTTCAACAGGTGGTGCGACCAATGGTGATGTGTTTATCACTGATGCGGATGGCGACACTCTGGTCATAACCGGTGGTGCTGCCGCAGGTGGCACAACATCCAGCTTCGATCTGACTGTATACGATGCGACAGGTACCTCTACTGCCAAGCTCGCTGCTGTTGGTGGCACACAAACCTCTGGTGCTCTGGTTACGGGCTACCTAAAAGATGTCGATGTTACCAGTGAAGATCTGAAGAGCATCAGTCTCAGCAGTAACCTGGCGGTCGCCGGAATTGCAACATCTGGCTCGGTTACTGGCGGTAGTATCTTCAACTTCCGTGAAACCAACACAGGTGCAACGGACGTCAACAGTATTTCTGTTGATGCCGGTCAGGAACCCGTACGTGGCCTGAAAGAAGGCGATCTGTCCATTAATGGTGTTAATATTGCGGCAGCCGATGTGAACTCTGATAAAGCCTCTGCCACAGTGGCTTCTGATGGCTCTGTAATTCAATCGTCGGTTAAATCTCAGTCCGCTATCGCGATTGCTGACACCATCAACAAGGTGTCGGATAAGACCGGTGTTACGGCAACCGCTAATGAAACCGTTGTTATTGGTTCGGGCTCATCCTCAGATTTGGCGACGAAGCAGGCTGCGGCGAAAGCAGCCGGTTATGAAGCTGGTGAGAGTGGCAAGCTGTATATCAACGGTGTTGATATCGGTGTGGTGAGCCTCGTTGATGACGGTACCGGTAATATTGATACCGATGCGACCAAGGCGAACACCATTGATCTGATTAACCAGAAATCGGGTCAGACTGGCGTAACCGCTGAAGACAACGGTGTATCAATTACGCTGCGTGCAGCAGACGGCCGCAATATCTCCGTTGCACTGGATAACGATGGTGCAAACAACGGCGTTAACCCGGCTGCGGCAGGTGCCAACGGCTTCGGCTCACTGATCGGTCTGGACTCATCCGTTGACGGTATCGGCGAAGCTGACATTGGTACAGCAACAGTGTCTGACAACATTGGTACCCGGGGTACTGCAACAGAAGGTGCAACGTACGAAACCACTTACGGCACAGTGACCTTATCTTCTGCCAAAGAAATTTCTCTGGAGGCCGGTTCTAACGGTAAAGATGAGATTGAAGCTCTTGGCTTCAAAGTTGCGCAGTATGGTGGTGGTGAGGATGGTCAGTTCCTGAGTGAAATTGATATCTCCACCTTCGAAGGCGCTACTGCGGCAATCACTGCGATCGATAATGCGATTGGTCAGGTGGCCAGCCAGCGTGCCGATCTGGGTGCTATCCAGAACCGTCTGGAATCCACCGTAAGTAACCTGCAGGTGACCTCTGAGAACCTGAACTCTGCGAACTCGCGGATTCAGGATGCGGACTTCGCGGCTGAAACCGCCGAGCTGTCCCGGACTCAGGTTCTGCAGCAGGCCGGTATTTCGGTTCTGGCTCAGGCGAATGCGGCTGGTCAGCAGGTTCTGTCCCTTCTGGGATAATAGCGGACTGACGGGGAAGGTTCGCCTTCCCCTGGCTGCTTAACCAAGAACCTGAGAGGTGATTTATGAATGAGCTGAAACTGAATGTGATTGACCACACAGCTGTATCACCCTCAGCGACTGCCGGTAGAAAAGCTTACGCCAAGGCGGCAAGTGAACCGGCGGTGAGTTCCGACAGCGGCAAGACATTGCCACAAGGAGCTGAGAAGGTTGCCGAACTGAGTAAAGACCAGGTCAGAGAGGCAATCTCCCGCATTAACGAGTATGTGCAGCAAACCGAAAGAACGCTGGACTTCCAGCTGGACGAGGATAGTGGCAAAACCATCATCCGCGTTTATGACAGGGCATCATCGGAGTTGATCCGGCAGATTCCCAGTGAGCTGGCTCTGGAACTGGCGCAGAAATTGAATGATGAGGAACCATCTTTATTATTCAGTGCGCAAGTTTAGGTGATCCGTGTATGGGTTGAGTAAACAGCCCTTCAGAAAACCCTGCATTGGCCGATAAAGCCAGTACAGGGTTTTTTGTTTTGGGGTCATCCTGCGATACCGCAAGCAGCACGTCCCGGGCAATATGAGGTAAGACGTATGGCGTCCATTGAATCGCTGGGATTGGGGTCAGGTGTTCTGACCACGGATCTGGTCGAGAAAATCATTACCGCTGAGAAAGAGGCGGTGTCTCTGCGTCTGGACAGGCGGCAAAAACTGGTTGAGGCAAAAATAACCGCCTACGGTGAAATCCAGTCGATCATGGCCAAAGTTCAGTCTGCGGCAAATAGCCTGTCCAGTCCCAGTCTGGTCAGCTCAACCACGGCGACATCCTCTGATGAAGATATTCTAACCGCAACAACCTCCAGTTTATCTGAGCCCGGTACTTACAATGTGGAAGTGCTGAATACGGCAAAATCCCATTCTCTGGCCACGCAAACCTACAGCAGCTTCGATGAAATTATTGGCACCGGAAAACTGGTCTTTACGTTTGGTGATATTACTTATGGTGCCGGTGGTAATTTCGTCAGTCAGGATCTGAATCCTGATCGTCTGGGGAAAACCATTACGATTGATGAGTCTAACCGCACACTCAGCGGTATCCGCGATGCGATCAATAATGCTGATATGGGGGTCAATGCCAGCATCATCAACGATGGCGGCGGTTATCGCTTGTTGATGACCTCAACAGAAACCGGTGAAGAAAATGCCATGCGTATTGCCGCGCTGGATGATTCCGGAAATCTGTTAAATGGTGGCCTGGCGGCATTGGCGTTTAATGAAAATCAGAATACCGCTGCCAATATGAGCCAGACCAGTAAAGGCGAAGATGCGCAGCTGAATGTCAACGGCCTGACCATTACCCGCAGCAGCAATGCGGTGGATGAAGTCATTAAAGGGGTAACGCTCAATCTTAAAAATGCCGATGTCGGAAAAAATATCAGTGTAACGGTTTCGGCTGATACAGAAAAACTGACCGACAGTATTCAGGGATTTGTCGATGCCTATAATGAGTTGAAAACCTTTGTCGATGATTTATCCGGTTACGATGCCGATAAGCGACAAGCCGGTTTATTGCTGGGTGATTCTACCGTTCGTGGCATGATGTCTCAGATTCGCTCAATGATCAGTGAGCCGATTATTGGCTTAACCGGTAAATACCGCTCTCTGACCGAGCTTGGGGTTGATACCAACAAAGATAATAAGTATCAGCTGGAATTTGATACAGCCCGGTTTCAGAAGGCGATGAGCGAAGATCGTGCCTCTGTTGTTGGTTTATTGGCTAAGTCCGGTAAAACAACTGACAGTCAGATCACCTATGTGAATGATTCCATTAATACCAAACCCGGAACTTATGATGTCAGTATTACTCAGCTGGCGAGTCAGGCTAAGTATGCCGGTGGCAGCTTATCGGTGCTGGATTTTTCGTCACCGGTTTTAATCGACGAAAGTAATGATAACTTCAGAATTAATGTAAATGGTCAGACGGCCAGCATTGAGCTGACGCACGGCAGTTACAGCTCCGGTGATGAACTGGCAAAGCAATTGGCGTTACAGATTAACAGCAGTGAAACACTGTCAAAATACGGATACAGTGTGTCCGTTGATTACAGTGCAGCGGATAAGAATTTTTTAATAACCTCAAACAAATACGGCGCAGAGTCACAGATCTATTTTGCAGCCGTCGATCCCAATGTTGCCAATACACTCGGCTTTAATACCCTGGGTCAGGGGACTTATCAGGGCGTAGGTCTGACAACGCTGAATGCTGATGCTTTTAATGGTAAAGGAGCCGTTACCCAGATTGGTAACAAGGTGATTCCGGCATCGTCCGGAATTAACTTTCAGAGCAGTAATGCCACCTTTTCTCTGGATGTCGATGGCAATGGCCCGGTCGCTGTTGTGGTAAATCAGAATGCCAGCGGTCAGGATCTGAACGGCGATGGTACCTTTGGTGATCGTAAAGATACATTACAGGCGATTCAGACGGCGATTGATGCCACTGCGCTCAATGGCCAGGTAACCGCTGCATTCGACAAAAATGGCTATCTGATTTTTGAAACCGTTGCTGAAGGCACTGCGCGCACTATCGAACTGACCGCTGTTGGCACCGGTACTTCAGATATTCAGCTTGGTCTGAGCGCACTCAGGGCGTGCAATCCAATGGTAAAGACCCGGGGGTAACGTTCGGCTCCGCTGTTGAATTTAATGTCCAGGTTGACGGTATTGTCAGTGCAACCAAAGTCTCAGTGCCGGCCGGAACCTATGCAACAGGCGATGCGCTGGCGGCAGAAATTCAGAATCAGCTGAATACCACCCTGGCGGGTGATGCCAACTTTACCGGTGTTGTGAAGGGGGCTGAAACGGCAAAGGGAAATCGTGACATCAGTGCGAATATTGATTTCTCCGCGACCAATGCCGGTTTCCGTCTTAACGTCTCCGGCGTCGAGAGAGATGTACTGGTGAATACCGACTCCGGCGATAATATTGCGGATATTCAAACAGCACTGGATGCCGCCTTTGGTGCTGGTGTTGTCAGTGCCAGTCAGGATGGAACGGGCCTGAAGTTAACCACCGTAGCAACCGGGCATGAAGAGTATATTGAGGTTGTCAGTGATGGGCGTGGAGCCAAAAGCAACAGCTTTGCTGATATTTCAACCGGCATCGATTTCAGCGGCGGTCAGAATGCGGCGTTTACTCTGACGGTTGATGGCGTTGATATTAATGTTGATGTGAATGCGGATGGAACAAGCGGCAGTAACAATGCAGATTCCAATCTCATTGTTATTCAACAGGCCTTGGATACCGCATTGGTAGCGACGGGGCAGTTTGCTGCCGGAGATATTCTGGCCCGCGTTAATGGCAGCGGACAATTATATTTTGAAACCCAAAGCAAAAATGGGGTGAAAACCGCTGCAACCTTTGGTGCGGGCGCTTCGCTTGAGATTAAAAATCTGGGAGGCACCGCAGCTTCGGCTTTGGGTTTATCTGCCGGAACGGTTAACAACGGTTACGATGGTCTGGGCCTGACAGATAACTCCAGAACCTTTGGTTATGATCTGGATGCGGTTGTTGATTACGTCTATAACCCGGAAACGGATCTGGGTTCATTGAACATCAGTATTGGCGGGCAAGGCACATCGGTTGGATTTACCGGTCTGGACAGTACCTCGATTGCCTTTCTGGGGTTACAGGATGTCAGCGTTTATTCGCCTGTTGCCGCAAAAGGAAAAGATGTTGCGGGGACGATCAATGGCGTTACGGCCACAGGCAGTGGTCAGTTTCTGCGGGCGGTAGACGGTAATGTCAAAGCCAGCAACGGGTATTATCTGGGGAATGAAGCCGCAGATTTTTCGACGCCGGTGAATATTGATGCGACTAATAACACCTTCAAAATCAAAATTGATGGTGTCGAGGCCGAAGTAACATTGAATCAGCCCGCAACCTATAACAGCGGTGCAACTCTGGCGCAGGCAATGCAACAGGCGATCAACGATACAGCCGCTTTTAAAGAAGAAGGCATCGCTGTAAAAGTTGAATTTACCGATGACCCTGCGTCGTTTGCCAATAATAAATTCGGTATTATTTCGGCCTCTACCGGCAAGTCTTCCGCCGTCGAAATGACCGATTTTTCTGCTGCAGCGGCCACTGTGTTCGGTTTTGTGCGTGGAGTGGGGGATGGTGAAGCCGGTAAAGATCAGGTGGGAAGCATTGATGATGCCTCCGGATTAAGACTGAAAGTAACCGGTGGCAATGTTGGTGAGCGCGGCAGCGTGACCTACATCACCGGCTTTGGGGATCAGTTGAAAGACATCATGGATAATTTCCTGAATGGTCAGAAAAGTGTCATCGGCGTTAAGCAGGCTGGTCTGGATGATGAACTGACCAGTGTTGATACTGAACGTACCAAGATGGAGGCCCGTATTTCAGCTCAGGAGGCGCGGCTTAAATCACAGTTCCTGTACAACGACGCCATCATCTCCACACTGAATACAACGCTGGATTACGTAAAACAGCAGTTTGAAGCAATGAATAACTCGAAAAAATAAATAGTCCGTCGCTGCCCTGAGGATGCCATCATCTGTGCGATATATCGCACATGAGATTAGATTGGCAAACTGCGCCACTCTGGTACAGAATCATGATCATACAAAAGATGGATACCTCTGGGGGAGCCGGAACAGCCGGCTCCTGAGCCGTTAGACTTTTTATAGCAAGGATGCTTCATGTCGGCGCACAATAAACAGCTTGTTGAGCACTTTATTAATCTTTCCTGGAACAGCGGACGCTTTAATCTTCTGCGCCAGATAGCCACCCCTGATTTTGTCTATCACACCACCTTTGCGGAAGGCTTTAAGAACATTGATTCTTTCATCGAATACGTTGGAAGTATCCGTTCTGCTATTTCTGATCTCGACGTATCCATTGAAGACATCATGGCAGAGGGAGATCGCGTCATTACCATTTCAACGTTCAGCGGATCTTTTAATAAGCCGCTGTTTGGCTTTCCGCCGAATAACAAGGTTATTGGTTTCAGTGCGGTATCCACCTGGGAAATACGACGCGGAAGAGTGTGCAGCCAGAATACGCTGGTTGATCTGGCCGGTCTGCAACGACAGATGGCTCAGGACTGGGGAAATGGTACGGTCAGGGCGGCGGGATAGCGCTGACGCATAGCTGTCTGCAATAAAAAAAAGAGCGCCAGTGCGCTCTTTTTTTATTGCAACAGAATCACTGCTCAGCTGGCTGCAGCAAACTCGCAGGCCGGAAGGCGGGATGTGTATTCACGGATCATCTGCTTGGCGCTCTGCCCGCAGCAGCCACAGTCTGTGCCGACTCCCAACTTTTGACGAATCTGAGCGTAGGTGTCGCCTTGTCCGACGGCTTGCTCGATTTGCTGTTGGGTAACGGCTTTGCATAAACAAACGTACATGGTAATCAAACCCGGATGCGAATAACTTTGATTTGTAATTTAGTCTTAATGCGAAGGATTTGCAATAGCTTTATTGAATGTCGACTGTTCGGTGAGCGGATAGGGCATTCAGGGCTGCCTCTGGCCTGAGTGGCAGCGTCTCTGGCCTGAGTGGCAGCGCCTCTGGCCGGGTTTATCTGCTCTGTTCGGGTGGTTTTGCCGTGTACTGCCTGGTCTGAACATACTCGCATCCGTCGCCCGACTTCTGTAAAATACGGCCTCTTTTTTGTAGCCTGCGCCCTGAGCGCTGGCTGTACTGACTCCACCGGCCCGTCTGCCGGATGACAACAGGGTATTACATTGGAAATCAATCCGATTCTCGAAACCATCAAAGACCTGACAGCACGTACCGATGTGCTTAGGGGGTATCTTTGACTACGCCAACAAGCTTGAGCGTCTGGAAGAAGTAGAGCAGGAACTCTCTCAGGGTGATGTCTGGGATAACCCGGAGCGCGCGCAGGAGCTGGGTAAAGAACGTTCTGCACTGGAAAACGTGGTCAAAACCATTGATACCCTGGACACCGGCCTGAACGATGCCCGCGATCTGCTGGATATGGCCGTTGAAGAAGACGATGAGAACGCGGTCAACGATATCCGCACTGAGCTGGCTTCGTTGCAGAAAGAGCTGGAAGTGCTGGAATTCCGCCGTATGTTCTCCGGTGAGCTGGACCCGAACAACTGCTACGTTGAAATCCAGTCCGGCTCCGGTGGTACTGAAGCTCAGGACTGGGCCAATATGATGCTGCGCATGTACCTGCGCTGGATCGAAGCGCATGGCTTCAAAGGCGAGCTGATGGAGGTGTCAGAAGGCGAAGTGGCGGGCATTAAAGGCGCGACCATTCGCGTCGAGGGTGAATATGCTTACGGCTGGCTGCGTACCGAAACCGGTGTACACCGTCTGGTTCGCAAGAGCCCGTTCGATTCCGGCAACCGTCGCCATACATCCTTCTCATCGGTGTTTGTCTCACCGGAAGTGGACGACAACATCGACATCGAGATTAATCCGGCCGATCTGCGTATCGACGTTTACCGCGCCTCCGGTGCCGGTGGTCAGCACGTTAACCGGACCGAGTCGGCGGTACGTATCACGCACTTGCCAACCAACATTGTGACTCAGTGTCAGAATGACCGTTCGCAGCATAAGAACAAAGATCAGGCGATGAAGCAGCTGAAAGCCAAGCTGTACGAGCTGGAAATGCAGAAACGTAATGCGGAAGCTCAGGCGCTGGAAGAGACCAAGTCGGATATCGGCTGGGGCAGCCAGATCCGCTCTTATGTACTCGACGACGCCCGTATCAAAGATCTGCGTACCGGGGTTGAAACCCGCAATACACAGGCGGTTCTGGACGGCGATCTTGACCAGTTTATCGAAGCCAGCCTGAAGAAAGGCCTGTAACCACACGCTTCGGATCATCTAATTTTTAGGGTAACACCATGACAGACAACAACGTGACCGAGCAGCCAGCTCAGGATGAGAACAAACTGATCGCCGAGCGCCGCGCCAAGCTTGAACAGCTGCGCAGTAACTGCAAATCGAATGCTCACCCGAACGATTTCCGCCGTGAACACCTGGCCGGTGAGCTGAAAGCCGAACACGGCAGCAAGAGCCAGGAAGAGCTTGCCGCCGCGGGTATCCGTGTTGCCGTTGCTGGCCGCGTGATGCGTCGTGGTGGTCCTTTTGTGGGCATTCAGGACAGTACCGGCTCGATTCAGATTTACATGGCCAAAGGCATGCAAAAAGAAAGCGAAGCCTGGCAGATGCTGGATCTGGGCGACATCGTGGCCGGTTCCGGTACGTTACACCTGTCGGGTAAAGGCGAGCTGTATGTCGATATCGATGAACTCAGCCATTTCCGCATCCTGACCAAGGCACTGCGTCCGCTGCCGGATAAATTCCACGGTCTGGCCGATCAGGAAATGAAATACCGTCAGCGCTATGTTGATCTGATCATTAACGAAGATACCCGCCGTACCTTCCAGATCCGCTCGAAAATTATTGAAGGCATCCGCTACTTCCTGTCGCAGCGCGGCTTCATGGAAGTGGAAACCCCGATGCTGCAAACCATTCCGGGCGGTGCTTCGGCCAAGCCGTTTGAAACGCACCACAATGCGCTGGGCATCGATATGTTCCTGCGTATTGCACCTGAGCTGTACCTGAAGCGTCTTATCGTCGGCGGTTTTGACCGTGTGTTCGAGATCAACCGTAACTTCCGTAACGAAGGTCTGAGTACCCGCCACAACCCTGAATTCACCATGATCGAGTTCTATCAGGCGTATGCCGATTACCGCGACATGATGGATACCACCGAAGCCATGCTGCGCTTCCTGGCAGAAAGCGTGCTGGGTACCACCACGCTGGAATACGGTGAGGCAACCTACGACTTTGCGCAGCCATTTATCCGCATGAGCATGGTCGATGCCATCCTCAAATATAATCCGGAAATGGACGCTGCTATTCTGCGCGATGCGGAAAATAACATCGAAACCCTGAAAGAGTATGCCCGCAGTGTGGGGATTCATCTGGGGCCGAAAGAAGCCGGCTGGGGTGCCGGTAAGCTGGTGTGTGAAATCTTTGAAGCCACCGCTGAAGAGAAGCTGGATCAGCCGACCTTTATTACTGAATACCCGTGGGAAGTGTCACCACTGGCGCGCCGCAATGACGACAACCCGTTTGTGACCGACCGTTTTGAATTCTTCGTGGGCGGACGTGAGCTGGCCAATGGTTTCTCCGAGCTTAATGATGCCGAAGATCAGGCTGCCCGTTTCCGCAAACAGGTTGAAGAAAAAGACGCCGGTGATGACGAGGCCATGCACTACGACGAAGATTACGTGCGCGCGCTGGAATACGGTCTGCCACCCACCGCTGGTGAAGGCATTGGTATCGACCGTCTGGTGATGCTGTTTACCAACAGCCACACCATTAAAGACGTTATTCTGTTCCCGCACATGAAGCCTCTGGCCGACTGAGCTGACGATGAATAAAACAGGCAGCTTCGGCTGCCTGTTTTGTTAGGGCCTGTTGCTGCACCGACAGGTCATCCCCGTACCGCTGACAGACCGTTATTAAGGATATTCCTCATGGGAAAACCCGGCGAATTACATCCATCCTGGCAGGCTGTGCTCGGGCATGAGCTGGAGCAGCCTTATATGCATAACCTGCGCGATTTTCTGAAAGCAGAAAAAGCAGCGGGCAAAGTGATTTTTCCGCCAGGGCCGCAGATTTTTACGGCTTTTAATCACACACCGTTTCAACAGGTTCGCGTGGTGATCATTGGTCAGGACCCATATCACGGTCCGGGACAGGCCCATGGGCTGAGTTTTTCGGTGCAGCCCGGCATAAAAAATCCGCCATCGCTGGTGAACATTTTTAAAGAAATTGAAGGTGATCTTGGTATCCGAATGAGCGGCAGCGGCGATCTGACGCCATGGGCTGATCAGGGCGTTTTATTATTGAATGCAACGCTGACGGTGGAGCAGGCCAATGCCGGTTCGCATCAGGGGAAAGGCTGGGAGCAGTTTACCGATGCGGCTATCCGTGCGCTGAATGAACAGCGTGAAGGGCTGGTATTTGTACTCTGGGGCAGTTATGCGCAGAAAAAAGGTGCGGTGATCGATTCGCACAAGCATCTGGTACTGAAGTCGGTGCATCCTTCACCGTTATCCGCCCATCGCGGCTTTTTTGGCAATCGCCAGTTTTCACGCATTAACGATTACCTTATTTCCCGCGGTGAAGCACCGATACAGTGGCAACTGTAAGAGGCCTCCCCATTATCTTCAGCGACCGGGTTTGAGTGCATAAAACTGGTACATTCCAGCAAACAGCTGTGGATTATTCTGCTCCAGTGTGTGCCACTCGGCTGTTGTGATGCGGCTGCTGTGTTTGCCGCTGAGGCTGAGCAGATTGTGCGCATCCGGTGGCGGCAACATGCCCATCCATTGCAATCCTGCCTGAGCCAGAAAACGCTCCAGTTCCGGCAGATTAAACACATGTTCCTGCTCGTGAAACAGCAGGTCGCGACAGGCACTTAGGCTGTAAAAATCCGGCGAATTGTAAATCTCCTGCCATTCCCCCGCGATGGAACCCTGCAGAAGCGCTTCGCGTACCAGCCGGATTTCGGCCGCCATTCGCGGGAGTTTATTGCCCCAGAGCTGACGTAATTGACTGATCTGCTTTCGTGCAGTGGCGCTGTAAAGAGCAATTTTTATCATACCGCCGGGTTTGAGCTGATTGGCCAGGACACGGAGGCCTTCCTGCGGTGATTGCATATGATGCAGAACGCCGGAGCATTCAATAATATCAAAGTGCTGCTGCAGCTTATGAGCCTGCAATATGTCACCCTGAATAAAATCAATATTATGACTTTGGCGTTTATCCGCCTGATACTTTGCGTAGGCCAGCGCGGTATGGCTCAGATCCAGTGCCGTCACATGCACTTCCGGGAAATACTGTGCCAGACGAATGGCATGGCGACCGGTACCACAACCTGCAACCAGGATATTCAGCCGTCCGGTTTTTTCCGCGCTCAGTGTGTAGTCGGGAAATGCGGCTTTTAATGCGGCCCGATAATCACCGGGCTGGCTGTAGCCGATGTCCGTCCAGCGGGGATACGGATTCTGATTGTATTGCTGCTGTACTTTTTCTGATACCGCATCAGCGCTTTCTCCCAGTGTCGGAATATCGCGCACAGCAGCATTCAGACAGCGGGTTTCAGTCATCGTGTGACGCACAATGTTGTCCATTATTTTTGGCCAATGTAATGTTTTATGGCTTAAATCCTGGAAAAAATCACATTGGTTTAAGGGTCTGTACATCAGCAGAAGCAGCAGGGCAGGATAAATGTCATCTGCTTTTAATTCATCGATGCTGAGCATTTTTCCGCAAAGAATTTCCAGTTGTCGCGCCAGCGAGTCTTCCTGTTCAGTGATGTACCAAACGTATTCATTCTGCGCACACTGCTCCGCAATCGCTGCGGTAAGAGGAATAAAATTCTTTTTAATGGCAAGGTTGCTGCTGCAGGATAACAGCAGAGATTGTCTCAGCGTCAGCAATAAGCGCTCAATCAGCGGGTCACAAAAATAGAAACGCTTCATGCATTTTATTAAAAGATTGTCACTGGCAATGGTCTCAAGCTCAAGCGGACATCCGGCTTCCGATAAGCGCAGCTTATGTTTGAGCAGAGACGTTGCCAGCCCGCGTAACTGGCTGTAATCGACCTCGGTGAAGTCCAGATAGCGCAACAAATCCTGCTCAAGTTCCTCCGAATAAAAGTCGGCTACAACATGAGAGGCGGATTCAAATAATTTACTGCGGATTTGTTTGTCACGGGCCTGAGTCTTTACCAGTTCGCGATAGTGGCGGAAGGCCTCAACATAATCGCCCTGCAGCAACTTAACGTGAGCGAGAAAATTGACGGCCCTGGTTGCTACACGCGATATTCGGGCGGAGCGGGTGAAATATTCTTCCGCGTTATCCAGCTGATTCTGACTCAGGGCAATATGACCTGCGCTGTATAACAGGCTGGCGCTGTCAGGTTTGATGCTCAGACCGCGGTTAACCCAATATTCTGCGGCTGTTGTCCGCTGCCGCTGGAGCTCAATACGCGCCAGAAGGTTTAATCCGGCGAGGTGATCAGGGCGCAATTGTTGCGCGGCTTCCGCCAGGGCGCAGGCTTCCAGCAGCAAGCGCTCATCGTGCTGTGCAACCGCATCGCTGTACAACTTGCTTGCCAGTTCGTACAGGTGGCGGTGTTCCCCTGTAGCGTGACGGGCAACGGATTGTAGTTGTGCGCTAGCCATAAAAAGCCTCATTAAAAAATGCACGGACAATGCGGCGGTCAGCATAATGTGTGCCATTTTTTAACTTATTGAATAGTAAGGATTTTTCCTTTTTCTCCAACGGCAATCATCGCTGTCGGCTGTTGCCGCCCGGCGATGCCTTGCCGGTTTGGACGCAACGGAGGGTTTGCTGTAATCGCCCGCCGTTGTGAATCAGGGCCTAAAGAAATTCTCCGTTCTGCCGTAATACAGGTAACAGGCTTTTGTGTACTCAGGAGATGCGACATGTATAAAAGCGGTGCAAAGCAATATCAGCAGGTGAACGTGACTTCCGAGGTTCTGGATGCAGACCCTCACCGTCTGATACAGCTGTTAATGGAAGCTGCGTTGACGCGGATGTCGCAGGCTAAAGGGGCTATTGAGCGCAAAGAAATGGATACCAAAGCGAATCTTCTGGGGCGGGTAATGGAAATTATTCAGACCCTTCAGGGGAGTCTGGACCATTCAGCGGGCGGTGAGCTGGCGCAGAACCTTGATCGTCTTTATGACTATATGAACCGTCGCCTGCTTGAGGCAACCAGTCAGAATAATCTGGCGATGATAGACGAAGTGATGAGCTTATTGCTGGAAGTGAAGCAGGGCTGGGATGGCATTCGTCAGGAATATCTGCAAAGTCAGCACGGCACTGCTGAACCATCTTCTGCGCTTGCTTCTGTCAGTGAAGCCCGTCTGGAGAGCCATATTTCTGTCTGAAATATGATCATTTCCTCACAAAAATCCGGCGCAATCTGCTCTTACCCGGCAGATTGTGCCTTGTCTTTTGACGACACATTCAGCTATAAATGCCCCCGACGTGAACGTTTAACAACATAATTAATATTTAACGTCAGAAGTTTGACTTAGTCTGAGATTACTACTTAACTTAAGTTGTTTCAGTCAATCTTATGACGTTACAAAAAAAAGAATTGACAGATAGTCACATTGGGAAGGAAAGGCTGACCACCATGTGGAGAGAAATTAAAGTACTGCTGGTAGACGATAATGCGCAGCGGCGGCACGACCTGAAAGTGATTCTCGACTTTCTTGGTGAGGAAGCCATTGTTGCTCAGACCACCGACTGGCGCAGGGAGGTGGAGGGTAAGATCGAAGACAGTACTGAAATCAGCGCCGTCCTTCTGGGTGACAGCAACTCCGTTGCACTGGAAGATGTCATTGAAGGTTTACTGAGCTGGGATAAAGGCATCCCGATTCTTTTTATTGGCGACAGTACGTTACCGGACAGCATGCCTGAACACGTTCGCCGGGCGATTCTGGCGAATGTTGATATGCCGCCGAGTTACAACAAGCTGCTCGACAGCCTGCATCGCTGTCAGGTGTATCGTGAACAATACACGCATAACCGCAGCCGCGGAGAGCGCCGTGAAGTGCAGTTGTTCCGCAGTCTGGTGGGGACCAGTCGTCAGGTTCAGCACGTGCGCGAACTGATTATGCAGGTGGCGGATAAAGATGTCAGCGTTATGATTCAGGGGGAATCCGGCACGGGTAAGGAAGTGGTTGCACGCAACCTTCATTACCATTCCCATCGTCGTAACAAACCTTTTGTGCCGGTAAATTGCGGCGCTATTCCTGCCGAATTACTGGAAAGTGAACTGTTCGGCCATGAAAAAGGTGCGTTTACCGGCGCGATCAACAGCCGTCCCGGTCGCTTTGAAATGGCGGAAGGCGGTACCTTATTTCTCGATGAGATTGGCGATATGCCTCTGAATATGCAGGTGAAAATACTGCGTGTTCTGCAGGAACATACCTTCGAGCGTGTTGGCAGCAATAAAACCATTGAAGCCAATGTGCGTATTATTGCCGCTACCCATAAAAATCTTGAGCAAATGATCGAAGACGGGACTTTCCGCGAAGATCTTTACTACCGCTTGAATGTCTTTCCCATTGATATGCCATCCCTGCGTGAGCGCGTAGAAGACCTGCCATTACTCCTGAATGAGCTTATTTCCCGCCTGGAAAACGAAAAGCGCGGCTCAATCCGGTTTAATTCTGCGGCCATTATGTCGCTGTGTCGTCATGACTGGCATGGAAACGTACGCGAGCTGGCAAATCTGGTGGAACGACTGGCAATTCTGCATCCTTATGGTGTGATTGGTGTCAATGAATTACCGAAGAAATTCCGTCATGTTGATGATACTGACGAAGGTTTGTCGGTGCCGGTTATCGCGGATGTAACCCAGAATGACGGTCGTCTGGCGGGTATTGATTCTCCTGCATTATTACCGGTCAATGGTCTGGATCTTCGCGAGTACTTACAGGATCTGGAGTGTTCATTGATTCAGCAGGCACTGGACGATGCGAATGGTATTGTTGCCCGCGCCGCTGAAAAACTGAATATCCGGCGTACGACCTTAGTCGAGAAGATGCGCAAATATAATCTGCAGCGAAAAGAAAAAGATTTCGCCTGAAAGAACGTTTGCCATTCTTGCCCGCACAACGCCGCGCTCAGCGCGGCGTTTCTTTTTGTACAGATACGTTGTGCTGATGCGTCCGGAGTGCCGGGCAGCCATTGGCGGTGTCATTGTGCTCCATGTTTATTGACGCATTTTCAGCGGATTGGTGCTGGAAAAGCGGCATACTAATTGCTCAACCCATGTTCAGACTGTTTTTCTGTCGGTTTTCCGGCAAATAACTGAGGTGAACATGGCAAATGCAGCGTTGAGTCAGGTGAGCGAAAACTTTCCTCCGGCATCCGGACATATGGGGCAGGCCGAGTTACGCCAGGCTTTTGTATTGTTCAATGAGATGTCTCAGCAGCTGACGGATTCATACAGCTTTCTGGAGAGCAAGGTTGAGCAGCTCAGTGGTGAGCTGGCCAGCGTGTCGGCGCAACGCATGCAGGAGCTGGCTGAAAAAGAACGCCTGGCGCACCGCCTCGAAAGTCTCCTGCAATTATTACCAGCCGGTGTGCTGCTGCTGGACAAAAATGGTTATGTCCGCCAGAGCAATCCGGCAGCCGATGAGCTGTTGCTGACGTCATCCGGAGCGGCTTCTCTGTGCGGTCAGCGCTGGCGCACCCTGATTCAGAAATGTTTTAAACCGCGCAGTGATGATGGCCATGAAATTTCTTTGGTTGATGGTCGCCGCGTTCATTTGCGTACAGCACCAATGGCCAATGAGCCGGGGCAATTGATACTGCTCACGGATATGACCGAAACCCGCGCACTGCAGGCGCAGCTGAGCCAGCATGAACGGCTTTCTGCCATGGGAAAAATGGTCGCCTCTCTTGCCCATCAGATCCGGACGCCATTGGCTGCCGCAACCCTTTATGCCGGACATCTCGGCACCGGCGGGCTGGCCGAAGAAAACCGCCTTCGTTTTGCTGCTAAATTGCAGGAGCGCTTGCGCCATCTGGAAAATCAGGTGCGCGATATGCTGATTTTCGCCCGTGGCGAGGCCCCGCTGAATGATGAAGTGACTCTGGAAGAATTAATGCAGGGTGTCAGTGCCGCGATGGAAGTGCCGCTGGCAAATTATTCAGCGACCTGTCATATCAATAATCAGATTCCGCATGTCCGTATTGTCTGCAACCGTGATGCGTTAATCAGTTCGCTGATGAATCTCGTCAATAACTCTCTGGAATCCAGTCACGACTCTGTGCATCTGGAAATTCTGGTCAGCGCTACCCGTGAAGGCCGTGTGCGCATTCAGGTAATGGATAACGGCCCGGGTATGAGCGCAGAACAGAAGCAGAAAATTATGGAGCCTTTCTATACCACCAAAGCCAATGGCACAGGTCTTGGCCTTGCTGTGGTTCAGGCCGTTGCCCGCGCTCACCGCGCAGACTTTTTATTAACAGACAGCCCTGCCGGTGGTGTATCGGCGGAATTAATTTTGCCGGTCTAAGCCGTCAGAACGGAGGAAATAATGATGCGTTTATTGGTCGTGGAAGATGATTTGCGTCTGCGTGAAGCCATTGTGGATACCCTGATGCTGAAAGGCCATGAGGTGTGTGAAGCTCCGAATGGCATTGAAGCCATGGCCATTGTCCGCAGTCAGCACCTTGATCTGGTGTTGTCCGATATCAATATGCCGGGAATGGACGGGCTGGCGTTATTGCAGACCATTAAGCAAGAACATCCCTGGTTACCGGTTGTGCTGATGACGGCCTATGGTGATGTGGGTCAGGCGGTTAAAGCCATGCAGCGCGGTGCCAACGATTACTTAATGAAACCATTTGAACTGCAGGAACTGGATGCGCTGTTACGTCCGTTTAATAACGATGCGCCGGTGAGCGACGATTCTGAGCCAGTCTGTGAAGCACTGGCCTCGCAGCAATTATTCCAGATGGCGCAACGTGTTGCACAGACGGATTCAACGGTATTGATCAGTGGCGAGAGCGGTACCGGTAAAGAGGTGCTGGCACGTTATATTCATCAGCAATCCAGCCGTCGCCATCAGCCTTTTATTGCCATTAATTGCGCGGCTATTCCGGAAAATATGCTTGAAGCTATGCTGTTCGGCTATGAGAAGGGCGCGTTTACCGGTGCGTATAATGCGATGCCCGGAAAATTTGAACAGGCAGAAGGAGGCACGTTATTGCTGGATGAAATTACCGAGATGGATCTTGGTTTGCAGGCAAAATTATTGCGTGTGTTGCAGGAGCGACAGGTTGAACGTCTCGGTGGCAAAAAAGTGATTGATCTGGATGTCCGTATTGTTGCCACGACCAACCGGGAATTGTCGGATTATGTTGCCGAAGGTAAGTTCCGCGAAGATCTGTATTACCGTCTGAGTGTATTTCCGTTGCAATGGTTGCCATTGCGTGAACGCAAGGATGACATTCTGCCAATGGCTGCACGTCTGCTGGCGCATCACGCCAAAAAAATGAAACGTCCGCTGCCTAAGCTGATGCCTGATGCCGAGCAAAAATTATTACACCACCCCTGGCCTGGTAATGTCCGTGAATTGGACAACACCATGCAGCGCGCTCTGATTATGCAAACCGGCCCGCAATTATTTGCCAATGATTTTATTCTGACTCCGGTGCCTAAAAACCGTCAGGAAAACGCGGTTTCTGCAGCTCCTGTGCTGGCTGAAGTCACATGCGATGACGGTGAGCTTGGTAATGATCTGCGCCATCGTGAGGTGGAATTAATTGTCCGCGCCCTTAAAGAAGAACCAAGCCGCAAAGAGGCGGCTGATCGTCTGGGCATCAGTCCGCGTACCTTGCGCTATAAAATGGCCAAGCTGCGCGATGAGGGTGTGGATGTTGAGTCAATGCTGGTGTCCTGAATTTCCTGCAATCCGGCGTTAACTGGCAAGCCAATTGCACTGTCAGTAAAAGGAGCAGGAATGCTGACAAAAAGCGTCAAATTTCCGAGATGAAACACTGGCTGCAATGGTAGTACTGAGGGGAAAAACATGGTTGATCGCGTTGATATTAATTCGGTTCTGATGCAAATGCGGCAGGTAAAAAGCCAGCTGCGTAATCAGCATGCCAGTTCCCCGCAGGCGATTAATCCTCAGGACGCGCTGAATCAGGTGCGTCATGCGCGTCTGAGCGATAACGAAACCGCTGTGCGCGGCGATAATACCGTACCGGATTTTCAGAGCATGTTTAAAAATGCGATTGATACCGTCAACGCCAATCAGAAAGTCGCCGGAAATCTGGCGACCCGTTTTGAACAGGGTGATCCTGGTATTGATCTTCCGGAAGTGATGATTGCACTGCAAAAATCCAGCGTTTCTTTTCAGGCTATGACTCAGGTGCGTAATAAACTGGTCGAAGCCTATAAAGATGTCATGAACATGCCGGTCTGATTCTGGTACTGAATTATGGATAACGCAGCCGCTGCAAGCACCAATGACCCGGAAATCACCGCGCCGCTAAAACAGGAGGCGGCCGATGCCGGTCATCCGGTTTTAGCGGGTTTTAACCGTCTTTCTATTGTTCGTCAGATCGGTGTGATTGCGGGTATTGCTCTGGTTATTGCCCTGGCGATTGCCATTTTAATGTGGTCACGCGAACCAACGTATAAGCCGCTTATCCATCGTCTTCAGGATCATAATGCGCAGGATATTATTGAAGTTCTGCAGCGTGAAAGTATTCCCTTCGAAATTGATCCGACCACACAAATATTAATGGTTCAGGCCGGTGATCTGCATGAAGCGCGGCTGAAACTGGCCGCTGCCAGTTTAATCGATGATAAAACCGTTGGTCTTGAGGTATTGGATAAAGACAGCACACTGGGCACCAGTCAGTTTATTGAAAATGCCCGCTACCGTCGCGGTCTGGAAGGTGAGCTGGCACGTACCATTGCCAGTGTTAAAGCGGTGCGTAATGCCCGGGTTCATCTGGCCCTGCCAAAGCAATCTGTTTTTGTCCGTGACCAGCGTAAACCTCGGGCATCGGTTTTTGTTGAATTGTATGCCGGTCGTGATCTATCCCGCGATCAGGTTGAAGCCATTATTAATCTGGTGGCGTCCAGTGTCAGTGAAATGGACCGGGCCGATGTCTCGGTGGTTGATCAGCAGGGCAACCTGTTGTCAAAAGCGGAAGAGCAAAGCGGTGAAATGCTGGCTCATAAACAACTGGAATACACTGAAAAAGTACAGAACTCTATTACTCAGGCCGTCAACAATATTCTTAAGCCGGTATTGGGCAGCGAAAACTATAAAGCAGAAGTATCGGCCGATGTGGATTTTACCGTACAGGAACAGAGCGAAGAACTGTACAACCCGGATCTGATTGCCCTGCGCAGTGAGCAACTGCTTAATGAAGAAAATGCGGATAAAACCAATGGCGGAATTCCCGGAGCGTTATCCAATCAGCCGCCAGCGGCTGCCAATGCCCCGGAAGTGGCGAATGGCGGTGGTGGCGGTGGTGCCGGTGTTAATCGCCGCTCCGAGTCGACCCGTAATTACGAAATCGACCGTACGCTGAGTTACAAACAGCAACAGGTCGGGCGTATCCGCCGCCTCACGGTTGCCGTGGTCGTCAATGACAGGGCCAGCCTGAACGCCGATGGCGAGACGGTTTATACCCCCTGGACGGACAATGACCTGCAGCGCCTTGAAGTGCTGGTGAAGGATGCGGTTGGCTTTAATGCAGCCCGTGGCGACAGTGTTAATGTGATTAATTCCCCCTTTATGGGTAAAGGTGAGATTGAGCTGGGCGATCCGGATTTCTGGACGCAGCCATGGTTCTGGGAAATCATGAAACAAATTCTTGCCGGCCTGTTTATTCTGGTACTGATCTTTGGTGTGATCAGGCCTACTATCAAAAGTATTGCCAACCGTGGCCGCGACGAAGCTTCCATTCTGCTCGACGAACTGGAAGACGCGGAGGCCGGTTTGGACGATGACAAGGTGACGCTGGCGGGAATGGATGAATTCCTGCTGCCGGGAGCTTCTGAGAGTTTTGAGCGCCAGCTGGATGCATTGAAAGGACTGATTGCCGAAGATCCTGCCCGGGTAGCTCAGGTCGTAATCAAGTGGGTGAACGAAGATCATGGCAAATGAAAATACACCGGGCGATGCTGATGGTGGTCTGGCAAAACTCCCGAGGTTAGACCGTGCAGCCATTCTGCTGATGAGTCTGGGCGAAAAAGATGCCGCCGAAATTCTGAAGCACATGGGGCCAAAAGAAGTCCAGCGTGTCGGCACGGCCATGGCAAGCCTGAACAACATCAATCAATCTCAGGTTGAAGGGGTTGTTGCCGAGTTTCTCGAGGCCGTCAGTGGCCAGACCGGTATGGGGCTTGGGTCTGATAACTACATCCGCAATATGCTGACCCAGGCATTGGGTAACGATAAAGCCGGCGCACTGATCGACCGCATTCTGCTGGGTGGCAACACCACGGGTCTGGATTCTCTGAAATGGATGGAATCACGTCAGGTGGCCGATCTTATCCGCCACGAGCACCCTCAGATTCAGGCCATTGTGGTGTCGTATCTGGATGCGGATCAGTCGGCTGAAATCCTCTCTAATTTTGATGAAAAAGTCCGCCTCGACATCATCATGCGTGTGGCCGCGCTGGAGGCCGTACAGCCAGCGGCGCTGCATGAACTGAACGATATTCTTGAGCGGCAGTTCTCAGGCAAAGCCGGTGCCCAGACAACCAGCATCGGGGGCGTTAAAACGGCAGCCAATATCGTTAACTTTGTTGACAGCACGATGGCATCGGAACTGCTCGAACAAATCAAAGAAGTTGATGAAGATCTGGGCATTCAGATTCAGGATCTCATGTTTGTCTTTGACAACCTGGTGGACGTTGACGATCGCGGTATTCAGGCCCTGATGCGGGAAGTCTCCACCGACCTTCTGGTTGTCGCCCTGAAAGGCGCCGATCCGCTGGTGCAGGAAAAAATCTTCAAAAATATGTCGAAACGGGCCGCCGAGCTGCTGCGTGATGACCTCGACGCCAAAGGGCCGGTCAAAGTCAGCGAAGTGGAAGGGGCGCAGAAAGAAATCCTTACCATTGCCCGACGTCTGGCCGATGCCGGTGAAATGGTTCTCGGCGGCGGTGGCGAGGCCATGATGTAACATGACGGAACTGCATCAGAAGCACCATCTTCCGCCCATACCTGCGAAAGAAGCCAGAGAGGTAAAACCCTGGCGTCTGCCGTTCTGGACCGAGCCACCGGCCTGGATCGTTGAGAAAGAAGCGGCGGATAAGGCTGCAAAAGAGCACGACGGCAACGATAACAACGCCGTTAACGTCAGCCTGCCGACCGCTGAAGAGTTGGAAAATATCCGCTGTGAGGCCTACAACGCCGGGCTGGAGCAAGGCCTGATCGAAGGGCGGCAGCAAGGGCAGCGTGAAGGCTATGAGGCTGGCCATGCCGAAGGTTATAAAGCAGCCTTTGAGGAGGGCCACGCTGCAGGGCGCGAAGACGGTTTCGCCGCCGGTGAGGCGGATGGCAAGCGTAAAGGTCAGGCCGATATCAATGCCGTGGTTGGACGGCTGGAACGCGTGGTTAAGCAATTACATGGCAGCCTTACCGAGCGTGACCAGCAGTTGCCAGAGGTACTGGCCGCTCTGGTCGCCGGAATGTGCGAACGGGTTATTGGCTCGCAGCTGGCCGATGGCGCTGTGAATATTCACCGCTTTGTGCAGCATGCGCTCGCCGAATTACCGTCAGGCGAGGAAGAGATCAACGTGTTTGTTGGTCCGGATGATGCCCGCCATCTGCAGGCCAGTCTGGACGTCACTGGCCAGGAATTGCATTACAACATTGACGGTAAACTCCCGGCTGGCAGCTGCCGTATCGAGAGTGAACACTCACTGGTGGAATACTCTTCTGCCGATCACCTCAATCAGTTACTCGACAGTGTGTTACCGCAACTGATGCACCGTGCCGCCAGTTTTCCCGATGACCATGAGCAAGCCGGGTGGCAGGAACCGGAATCCGTTGCCAGTGCTGCGGTGACGGATACCGATATGGATTCGCCAGCCGATTCTGCGGCAGAACCTGTCCCGGCGGAGTATGGCAATGACGCACCGGCACCCGATCCGCTTCTGACGGATAACGACGGGCCTGATAACGAGGTTGCGGGTGACGGACATGAGCCTGAGTGAGCGTTGGCAGCTTATCCAGCTGCCGGATAAGCCGTATCACCCCAAAGTCGCCGGACGTCTGATCCGTATGGTTGGCCTGACGCTGGAAGCGGTGGGTCTGAATGTCCGGGTAGGCGACCGTTGTATGGTTGAGCGCCAGCAGGCTGAGGACATCGAAGCCGAAGTGGTTGGCTTTGACCGGGAGCGCATTTTCCTGATGCCGATAGAACAGGTCGATGGTCTGCGTGCAGGCGCGCGGGTATGGCCCTTGTCGGTTGCTGCCGATGTGCCGGTGGGGTTTAACCTGCTTGGCCGGGTGCTGGATGGCACCGGACGGCCACTGGATCAGAAAGGGGCGCTGCAGGACGTTGATCAGGGCAACCTGCAGGGACGCCCGATCAACCCGCTGCATCGTGCCCCCATCCGTGAAACCCTGGATGTTGGTATCCGTGCCATCAATGCCTTACTGACGGTTGGCCGTGGTCAGCGTATCGGTCTGTTTGCCGGTTCCGGCGTGGGTAAGAGCGTATTGCTGGGAATGATGACGCGTTTTACCCGGGCCGACATCATCGTGGTTGGGCTGATTGGTGAGCGTGGCCGTGAAGTCAAAGAATTTATTGACGAAATTCTTGGCGAAGAAGGACTGAACCGCTCCGTCGTGGTTGCCTCACCCGCGGATGATTCACCCTTAATGCGCCTCCGCGCTGCCCAATACTGCACCTCCATCGCCGAATACTTCCGTGATCAGGGGCAGAATGTATTACTCCTGATGGATTCACTGACCCGCTATGCTCAGGCGCAGCGTGAAATTGCCCTGGCGGTGGGAGAGCCGCCGGCGACCAAGGGCTATCCGCCTTCGGTGTTTAACAAATTACCCAAGCTGGTTGAACGTACCGGTAATGGTCAGGAAGGCGGCGGCTCTATTACCGCGTTTTATACCGTGCTGAGTGAAGGTGATGACATGCAGGACCCCATTGCGGATGCCAGCCGGGCGATTCTGGATGGTCATATCGTGCTGTCGCGTAAATTGGCGGAAGAAGGCCATTATCCGGCCATTGATGTTGAAGCATCCGTCAGCCGGGTGATGCCGCAGATTGTCAGCGAGCAATGGCTGCGTAAAGCGCAGTTATGCAAACAACTGATGTCTCATTACCGGCAGAATCAGGATCTGATCAGTGTTGGCGCCTATCAGCCGGGCAGCGATAACCTGCTGGATGTGGCCATTGAACGCCTGCCGAAAATAAAAGCTATGTTGCGTCAGGGCTTGCACGAGGGAGCTGATATGGCCGCCAGTGAGCAGCGACTTAACGATGTCATCCCTTCTCCGCCTCAGGCTAAATCATGAGAAGACATCCGCGCGCCCGGCGGTTACAGATTCTGCTGGATATGGCAGAAAAAGCCGAGCAGCAGGCACTGCAGGAGTGGGGCAGGCTGCAACAGAAACTTCACCAGGAAGACGCGCAGCGGGAACAGCTGAAGAGCTATGCCAACGAGTATCAGCAGCAGCTTTCCGTGCCCGGTGGTCAGCCGCTGAGTTCAGGATTTTTGCACAACACACTGGGCTTTATTGGCCAGATAGAGGCCGCACTGAAAACCCAGAATGAACAGATTAAACTCTTGCAGGAGCGCGTCGCGGCAGCGCGGAATCAGTATCTGGAGCAGCACGGTAAAGTGAAAGCATTATCCGGACTGATGGACCGGCTGGATCACGAACACGATCAGCTCGCCGACAAAGAACTGCAGAAACAATCCGATGAGTGGGCCAATCGTGCCGCTTTTCGCAACTCCCGCCCCTGACATCATCCTTGCCGCAGTGCGGATCACAAATCTCTGATACTAAAGTCCTGTTTTTTACGGTTTCCCCTCAGCATTTTCCCGGCAGATGACGATTAACTCCACAAAGAGTGCCGATTAAAAAGAGTGCCGTCTGCAGTCTGGCACCATCAAAAATATAGGGGCACCCATCCTGGCGGCTTTCCGGCACACACTATTCCACCGGCACAGCGGGCGCGACGATACCCCAGAGCACGGAATGTTTCAGAGGACTAGCAGCTTTGTGATCAGCGTCTAGTCTTAGTAATCAGATATTCAGCAGGGTTGTGCAATGACGGATAACGCCATGATCGAATGCGGTGAGCGCCTCAGTATTGAACATGTCGAAATGCTCTATGCCAATGCCGAGCAGGCGTTAGCGACGGCAGGAGATATCACCCTGATTGCCGACCGGGTGCAGTATTGCGATACCGCAGGCCTGCAATTATTGCTGACCTTACAAAAAACACTGGAAAAAACCGGCCATAAAATTCACTGGCAAAGTGCCAGCGACACGGTAAGAGAAGTCTCTGCTTACCTTGGTTTGACGGATGCACTGAATCTTTCTGACTGAACCGTCATCCGGATATCCGATACACATTTTTGAACAACAGGAGCTGTAAAAATGGCGAGTATTCTAGCTGTCGATGACTCTGCATCCATGCGACAAATGGTGTCCTTCACGCTTCGTGGTGCTGGTCATGACGTACAGGAAGCGAACGATGGTGTCCAGGCGCTGGAGCTGGCAAGTAAGAAGAAATACGACTTGGTTTTGTCCGATGTGAACATGCCCAATATGAATGGTATTGAATTGGTTAAGGAATTACGTCAGCTGGCCGATTACAAGTTTGTGCCAGTGCTTATGCTGACGACAGAATCGGCAGGTGATGTGAAAGCACAGGGAAAGCAGGCCGGAGCAACAGGGTGGATTGTAAAACCTTTTAATCCGGAACAGCTGCTGAGTACGATTAAACGCGTTCTGGGGTAACCTTATGAGCATTGATCTTTCGCAGTTTCACCAGATTTTCTTCGAAGAAAGCTTTGAAGGTCTGGATGTGATGGAAAGCCAGTTACTTGAACTGCAACCGCAGGAAGTCGATGCTGAAAGTGTTAACACCATTTTTCGTGCCGCACATTCAATAAAAGGTGGAGCAGGTACCTTTGGATTTATGCAGGTTTCAGAATTTACCCACGTTCTGGAAACATTGCTTGATGAAATCCGCAGCGGCACCCGCACCATGCAACGGAGCTACATCGATTTATTTCTGCAATCCGTTGACTGTCTGCGAGCCATGCTGAGCAGTATTCAGGCCGGATCGGAACCTGACATGGAAAGAGCTGCCACCCTAAAAGGCAGTTTTGAAAACATTCTTCAAGGCACATCCGCTGCCGATTCAGCAGAACAGGATTTACCCTCAGACACCGGCAACACCACAACCGCTGACGTGACTGAAAGCGGCTGGCGCATCATCTTCAATCCATCCGAAGATATTTTACAAACCGGCAATGAGCCATTCCGTATGCTGCGGGAATTACAGGAGCTGGTGGGTGCCGATTATCTGACGGTGATTCCGGTTACGGACAATTTACCGGAATTTACCAGCCTGACTCCCGAAAATTGCTACCTCAGCTGGATTCTTGAAATCCGTAGCAACGTCAGCCGTGATGACATCGCCAGCGTCTTTGAATGGGTAGCAGACGACTGTCATATTGATTATCAGCCGCTGTGTGCTGCGCCCCTGAAAAACACGCATGATGACACACCTGAAATCAGGACCGGAGCGGAGCAGAAATCAGCCGCTGAGCGTGAAAACGGCATTCCTCCGGCAGAGATAGATAGCGGACGAACAGCCACGCTGATTCCGGAAAAAATATCAGAAGCGCTTGAAATTGCCGCTGCTCAAAAGAGCAAACCATCGGTATCTGCGCGCACGGCCAGGTCGAGCGAGCCCTCCTCAATCCGGGTTTCCATCGATAAAGTCGATAGCCTTATTAACATGGTAGGCGAGTTGGTTATTACCCAGTCGATGCTGGGTGAACTGGGTCAGGATTTTGATATGAGCCGTCTGATACGGTTACAGGAAGGTCTGACCCAGCTGGAACAGAATACCCGCGAGTTGCAGGAAAGTGTGATGAAAATCCGCATGATGCCCATCAGTTTTGCCTTCAGCCGCTTTCCGCGTCTGGTGCGTGATCTGGGCAGCCAGCTTGGAAAGCAGGTCAATCTGGTCATGCTTGGCGAGAATACCGAGCTGGATAAAACGGTGATGGAAAAGATCGGTGATCCGCTGGTACACCTTGTGCGGAATTCGCTGGATCACGGACTGGAAACCACGGAGCAACGTCTGGCCAGCGGAAAATCGGCGGAAGGCACCATTACCCTGAATGCCTATCATCAGGGCGGGAATATTGTGATCGAAGTGAAAGATGACGGCGCCGGTCTCAATGAAGAACGAATTCTGCATAAAGCCCGGCAAAAGGGTCTGGTTCCTGAAACTCAGGAACTGAGCAGCGAAGAAATACATCAGCTGATATTTTTGCCCGGATTTTCAACGGCTGACGTCGTCAGCGATATCTCCGGGCGTGGCGTAGGTATGGATGTCGTCCGGCGTAATATTGCCGAATTAAATGGCAATATCGAAGTGAAGTCGGTGCGCGGAAAAGGGTCAACATTTATTATCCGGCTGCCTCTTACTCTGGCCATTCTTGATGGTCAGTTGGTTAAAGTAAAAAATGAGACGTATATATTCCCGCTGGTTTCAATTGTTGAGTCAATTCAGCTTCAGAAGCGTTCGCTGAACCATGTAACAGGCAGTCAGTATGTTATGAAACTGCGTGATGAATACATTCCGATTATTCGTCTTGATGAATTCTTTAATCTCCGCAGTAATGATGAAGAGTTTGAAAACCCGATGCTGGTCGTGGTGGAAGGCGATAATGAGAAAGTTGGTATCGTTGTCGATGACTTGCTCGGTCAGCAACAGGTCGTTATCAAAAGTCTGGAACAAAATTACCAGCGGGTTGCCGGGATTTCAGGTGCGACCATTCTTGGTGATGGCACGGTGGCGCTGATCATCGATGTGTCCGATGTCGGTAAAAACTTGGAAAAATCTGGAAAAGGGCAGTCTCGTTCAGAGCAGGCTGCATAGGGAACTCTATGGAAGCGCTAGCAATAACAGGAAAAAATGAGTCAGCCGATGCCGATGAACAGCAGTATCTGACGTTTATGATGTCTGATGAAGAATATGGTGTTGATATTCTGGCTGTTCAGGAAATTCGCGGCTGGGAAGAATCAACACTGATTCCTAATGCTCCTGACTATATTCGTGGAGTCATCAATCTGCGCGGAACCATTGTCCCTATTATGGATTTGCGCATACGCTTTGGTTTGTCCAGCGTTGAGTACAGCCCGGTTACGGTCGTCATCATACTTAAGATCGAACGTGAACATGGCGAGCGTGTTATGGGAATTGTCGTGGATGCTGTTTCTGATGTGTATACCATTTCCGGTTCGTCAACCCGAAAGCCACCGGAACTGACAGAAGATAAAAACTCCGGATTTATTAAAGGTCTGGTTAATGTAAATGAAAAAATGGTCATTCTTCTGGATGTGAACGAGCTTCTCAGCATATCAGGAAGTCTTGAAAATACTGGCCATATCGCAGATTGAAATCATCCCGTCGGTTTCAGGTCTGCATTTAAAGGAGATAGTTATGAACGTTTTCAGCCGTTTTATCAGTTTTGGACGCAGTCAGCGGGAAAAAGAACTTGAAGCTGTTCAGTCTTCTCTGGATAAGAGTATGGCGAGAATTGAATTCTCGATGGACGGGATTGTTCAGGATGCCAATGATAACTTTCTGAGTGTTGTCGGTTACCGCCTGGATGAAATAAAAGGCAAGCATCACAGCATGTTTGTCGATGCTGGGTATCGTGACAGTAATGAGTACCGGGAGTTCTGGAGTATCCTGAAACGGGGAGAATTTCATCAGGCTGAGTATCAGCGTATTGGTAAAGACGGCAAACCGATATGGATTCAGGCCTCATATAATCCGGTGATGGATAGCAATGGTAAGCCGTACAAAGTTGTAAAATATGCTTCCGATATAACCAGACAGAAAGAGAGCGCCAAAGAGTACGCTGACAGCATGCGCGAAATGAGCGCAAAAATCGATGCCATCGGGAAAAGTCAGGCGGTTATTGAATTTACTCCGACGGGTGAAATATTAACTGCAAACGATAATTTCCTGTCAGCAACCGGCTATCGTCTTGACGAAATTGTTGGCAGACACCACCGGATTTTTTTACCGTCATCTGCCTCTGAACGGCCGGAATACAAGGCATTCTGGGAGAAGCTTGGCAACGGTATGTATGATGCCGGTACCTACGAACGTCTGAGAAAGGATGGCAGCGAATTGTGGCTGCAAGCTTCTTACAATCCGATCCTTGATGAGAATGGAAAAACCTTCAAGGTTGTCAAATATGCATCAGACATTACTGCGCAAGTGATGGCAGATCGGAAAAATCTGTTCAGTGCAAACTGTGCCAGTGCACTGACGTTATGTGAAGCCAACGTCATGCTGGCGGATAATGATTTTAATATCGTATACATGAATGACAGTGTTAAAACAATGATGTCCTCTTATCAATCCCAGCTCAGTCAGGCTATTCGCGGATTTGATGCATCATCACTGGTTGGCACCAACATCGATACTTTTCATAAAAGTCCGGCTCATCAGAGAAAGCTTCTGGAATCATTGTCATCCACATTCAAAACGGAAATCACAGTTTCAGACCTTACGTTTTCACTGACGGCTCAGCCTTGGTTTGATGTGAATGGTAAGCGTATCGGCACAATTGTTGAATGGAAGGATCGTACACAGGAAGTCGCTGCTGAGCAGGAAATTGATCAGATTGTTGCTGCTGCGTCTGCTGGTGATTTATCAAGGCGTATCGCGATGAACGGAAAATCAGGTTTCTTCCTCAAGCTGGGAGAAGGTCTGAATCGATTATTGACCATATCCGACAGCGTTATCAGCGATACGATCCGGGTCTTTGACGCTCTGGCTCATGGTAATCTGACCCGTAAAATAGACGATGAGTACCAGGGCGCATTCGATAAACTAAAACAGGATGCTAACGCCACCGTTGACCGTCTGACGGATATTATTACCCGTATCCGCGAAGCCGCGTCGACGGTTTCAACCGGTGCCAGTGAAATTGCTCAGGGTAATGCTGATCTGAGTAAGCGAACAGAATCTCAGGCATCCAGTCTTGAAGAAACCGCTTCAAGCATGGAAGAAATGACCAGTGCTGTTAAGCAAACCAGCGAAAATTCAGTGCATGCGAATGAGCTTGCCAGTTCGGCTAAGCAAAAAGCCCAGCTCGGTGGTGAGGTGGTGAGTAAAGCGGTTGTCGCGATGGACGAAATTAATGCAGCGAGCAAAAAAATTGCAGACATTATCAGTGTCATCGATGAAATTGCTTTTCAGACTAACTTGCTTGCGCTGAATGCTGCTGTTGAAGCGGCAAGAGCGGGTGAGCAGGGACGTGGATTCGCTGTCGTTGCCGGTGAAGTCCGTAATCTTGCCCAGCGTTCTGCCGGTGCAGCGAGAGAGATTAAAGATCTGATCCGTGACAGCGTTGATAAAGTTGACGCAGGTACATCGCTGGTTAACGAATCAGGAAAAACACTGAGCGAAATTATTCAGGCGGTAGATCGCGTGTCTGTGATGATTCAGGAAATCAGCACGGCAGCCAAAGAGCAGTCGTCGGGTATTGAACAGGTTAACAGTGCAGTCGCGCAGATGGATGAAATGACCCAGCAGAATGCGGCGCTGGTTGAAGAGGCATCGGCTGCCGGTGAAGCCATGGCGGAACAGGCACAGTCGATGTTGCATATGATGGAGTTTTTCAGTGTTGATGGGCATCAGCGCCAGTCATCCCCTGCACTCTCCTCTGTGCCGGCGGCTAAGTCTGCCATGAAAAGCAGCGGACACGTCATTGGGCAGAGAACCAGCGGTTTGTCGGTGAAAGACGATGATGCTGAGTGGGCTGAGTTCTGATTTCTGCGGATATGACAATTCCAACGGCGGCGGCCGGAAGCGATGGTGAAGTCCGTGAATTTCTGATGACGGACGAAGATTTTGCCCAGATTGCCCATCTGGCCGGAAATCTGACCGGCATTGTTCTGGGAAATCATAAGCGGAATATGGTTTACAGCCGCATTGCCCGCCGGGTCAGAGCGCATGGTTTCTCTGATTTCCGCCAGTATCTGGATTACCTTGAAAATAATATGGAGGCGGAGTCGAGCGAGTTCATTAATTCGCTGACGACCAATCTGACGTCATTTTTCCGCGAAGAGCATCATTTCAGCTTTTTGAAAGAAACATTGTTTCCACAACTGAGATTTGCCAATAAAGACAGGAAGCGTCTGCGTATCTGGTCTGCAGGTTGTTCAATTGGTCAGGAAGCCTATTCAATCGCAATGACTCTGCGTCAGGTTGGTTTTCCATCGGATTGGGATATAAAAATTCTTGCTACTGATCTCGATTCCAATGTGCTGGATACTGGTCGCTCCGGAGTTTATCCGGCCTCTGATGTTGAAGGCTTATATCCGCCGCTGGTTAAGCGTTTCTTTCTTAAAAGCCGTGATGAGCGATCTGTTCAGGTGAAAGATGAAATCCGGAATCTGGTGTATTTCAAGCGGCTTAATCTGCTTGAAAGCTGGCCGATAAAAGGACCATTTGACATAATTTTTTGCAGAAATGTGGTTATTTATTTTAATAAAGATACACAGCGTGTCCTTTTTGACCGGTATGCAGATCTTCTGCCTGCTGGCGGGCATCTGATGATAGGGCATTCAGAAAATTTATCAGGAGTGACAGATCGGTTTGAATCCCTGGGTAATACAATCTACCGGAAAATAAAATGACGACAATTCAGCCCGGACGTTCAGTTCAGCCCCCTGTCAGTGCTGGCTTTGAGCATGTAAATCGTTATTGGGATAATGTTCATCAGACCTGGGCTGCCAAAATTCTCCCCGGTGAGTTTTATGTCTCTGCTCATGGCGAAATGATTGTGACGGTACTTGGTTCGTGCATTGCTGCCTGCATTCGTGACCGTGTTAAGGGCATTGGAGGAATGAATCATTTTATGTTGCCGGAACAGGGAGATCACTCTTCTGATGTCTGGGGCAGCAATCCCTCAACGCATGCATCACGATATGGTAACTGGGCGATGGAATATCTGATCAATGAAATTCTTAAACGTGGCGGACGGCGTGAAAATCTTGAGGTTAAGCTGTTTGGTGGTGGCCAGATGATTGCTTCAATGAGCGATATCGGCCAGCGGAATATTCTGTTTGCATACAGTTATCTGGCGAATGAAAATATTACAGTGTGTGCTGCGGATGTGGGTGATGCTGTTGCCCGTAAGGTGCTTTATTTTCCTGACACCGGCTCGGTTAAAGTCCGCCGTATTAAACAGCTTCAGAATGATACCCTTATTGTTCGTGAGGCAGCGTATCAGAGGTCGGTATCTCAGCCGGCGGTTTCCGATGCCGGCACCATTGATCTGTTCTGAGAGGTTTTATGAGCAAGAAGATCAGATTGCTGATTATCGACGATTCCGTACTTATCCGGAAAATGTTGAAAGAGGTGTTTGATGCAACGGACGATATCGAAGTTATCGGTATGGCAGCCGATCCGTTCATCGCCCGGGATAAAATTAAACAGCTGAACCCGGATGTACTGACACTGGATGTTGAAATGCCGCGCATGAATGGTCTGCAGTTTCTGAATAACCTGATGCGTTTGCGACCCATGCCGGTTGTTATGGTCTCAACATTAACGGAGGCCGGAGCACCGGCAACGCTGGATGCCCTTGAAATGGGGGCCGTTGATTACATTACCAAACCCCAGGCTCAGAATGAGCAGAGTTTTCTGGCGTTTGCATCCGCACTGACCGAAAAAGTACGAATGGCCGCTCATGCCAGAGTTCAGCCACTCAGCTCCGCCAAAGTATTAAGACCCTTACCGGTGGCCGACACTTCCGTTCAGTATCGTCGCTGGATTGCGATTGGCTCATCAACCGGTGGTACGGAAGCGATACGTGATGTCTTGAGCCGTTTGCCTGCACATTGTCCCCCGATTGTGATCACGCAGCATATCCCGGCGGTTTTCAGTGCATCGCTTGCCATGCGGCTTGACCGCAGCATGGCCATTGAAGTGCTCGAAGCCTGCAATGGTCTTGAGGTTCGCCCGGGGCGCGCGATTATCGCTCATGGTGATTATCATCTGCGCTTTCGGCGCGAGGGACAGAGTTACTTTTGTGTGCTGGATCAGGGTGAAAAAGTGAACCGTCACCGGCCATCGGTTGAGGTGATGTTTGATGATCTGGCTGAAGTATTTGATTGCAGGCGATTGGTCGCTGTCATGTTGACGGGGATGGGGGCTGATGGCGCAAAGGCGATGCAGCGTTTGCATAATGCGGGGGCTTACACGCTGGCGCAGGACGAAGCAAGCAGTGTTGTCTGGGGCATGCCTAAAGCAGCCGCAGACCTTGGTGCTGTTGATAAAATTGCGCCATTGAGCAAGATAACCGAGTTGATGCTGGCAGCCGCAGTCTGACCATAGCCTACAGTGACAAAAAGCAGCTTTGTGCTAAACCTATTGATGGACAGGCCTGATCGTTACAAAATCATTCAGTCTTGTTGCATGCTCGGACAAAGAGTGTGTCACCCGGGGGCGGTACTTGTGATATGCCGTGTCAGAAGTGGAATGGTCCCGCCGGGTTGCCGTAATAATTATTATCCGTTGGAGAAAAGCAGATGACTGTAAAAGCATCTCTCGCAGGGAATGGGCGGGAACTGACGATTAAAGTAGACGGGCGCTTCGATTTCAGTGCTCATCAGGAGTTCCGCGATGCTTACGAAAGCATGGCTGCGGATGTAAAAAGCTATATCGTGGATCTGGGGGGAACCTCTTATCTCGACAGTTCGGCTCTGGGGATGCTGCTGTTGCTGCGCGATCATGCCGGTGGCGATGGTGCCGATGTGCGTATTGTTAACTGCAATCAGGATGTCCGTAAAATACTGACAATTTCCAACTTCGAACAATTGTTCAAAATAGAATAAGTACCGATTGCATGGATGCTATCAAAGTCCTGATTGCGGATGATAATCAGATTGACCGCATGGTGCTTTCGCGCATAGTGCGTAATCAGGGCTTTCAGGTAATGGAAGCCGAGAATGGCCTTGAAGCCATTCAGGCATTTGACCAGCACCGCCCTGACATCATCCTAATGGATGTCATGATGCCGGTCATGGACGGGCGTGAGGCCGCGCGTCGTATTAAAGCGGATGCCGGTGAGGATTTTGTTCCCGTCATCTTTCTGACCTCTCTGACCGATGCACAGAGTCTCGCAGACTGTCTGGAATCAGGAGGAGATGACTTTCTCAGTAAGCCTTATAACCACATTATTCTGCAGGCAAAAATCAGCTCCTTTTACCGCATGCGCGAAATGCACCGCACCGTTCAGCGCCAGCGCGATACCATTGCCAGTAATAATGAACATCTGCTGCATGAGCAGCACGTCGCCAAGGCGGTGTTTGACAACGTCGCTCATGCCGGTTGCCTTTCAGCCCCTAATATTCGCTATATGCTTTCACCTCTGGCGGTTTTTAATGGCGATGTATTGCTTGCCGCCCGTAAACCGGCAGGGGGAATGCATGTATTGCTGGGGGATTTCACCGGCCATGGTTTACCGGCAGCGATTGGCGCAATGCCACTGGCAGAGATTTTCTATGGGATGACGGCAAAAGGCTTTGCCCTGCGCGATATTCTGCGGGAAATAAATCTCAAGCTGAAAGGTATTTTACCGGTTGGCTTTTTTTGCTGTGCGGTGGTTGTGGATCTGAATTTTGACCGGAAATCCGCCAGCGTCTGGATGGGGGGAGTACCCGATTGTTATATGCTGCGTGGTGACAGCGGCCATGTTGAAAGCCTGAAATCAAAGCATTTACCCCTCGGGGTGCTGAGTAACGAGAAGTTTAACGATACCTTGACGGAATTTCCGATGGGCAGTGGTGACCGCCTGTTTGTCTGGTCGGATGGCATTATTGAAGCGCGCAATCCGCACGGGGAAATGTTTGGCGAAGATCGCTTACGCCGCGTATTCACCGCAGCGGACGATCCGCAGCATGTGTTCGATGACATTCAGCATGCTCTGGCGGATTTTATTGCCGACAGTGCACGTGATGACGATACCACATTGCTTGAACTGCGCATGATTGAAGAATATGAGCTGGAGGATATTGCACTGCAGCTCACTTCCGGGCCGTTATCCGGTCCGACCGACTGGCAGATGTCGTATCATCTTGGGCCGGAAACGCTGAAAAATTTTAATCCGTTACCCCTGATGATTCACATCATGATGGAAGTTCCCGGATTACGGGTTATGGGCGGGCAACTGTATACGGTCATGGCCGAATTATTCTCGAATGCTTTTGAGCACGGAGTCCTGGGGCTGAAATCGGAACTGAAGCGCTCTTCTGATGGGTTTATGCAATATTATCAGGAGCGTGAAGCGCGGCTGGCCGCGCTGACAGAAGGACACGTGATTGTGCACATGCAGCACAGTGGCGATGGCCGCAGCGGCCGACTGGTTTTGCGGGTAGAAGACAGTGGCCCGGGTTTTGATTTTGCACCGCTGTTAACTGAGCGGAGAGAATCGACCCCGGCTCAATACAGTGGCCGGGGTATTCCACTGGTCAGTCAGATTTGTGAATCGCTGGAATATCAGGGCAGGGGCAATATCGTTGAAGCGGTGATACGATGGCCGCAAACACTGGATGGGAGAATATGATGTCGCTGGCAGAGCACTTTGACCTTGAGTCACTGGATATGCTCCGGGAAGTTATGGATGATGAATTTTCTGACCTGATGCAGGTCTATATCGAAGATTCACGGCAACGCCTGCCATTACTGACTCAGGCGCTGCAGCAGCAGGATGCCAAACAGTTACGCGAACTGGCGCACAGCTTTAAAGGCGCAAGCAGTAACATCAGTGCCAATGTGCTGGCAAAACTGTGTTACCAGCTGGAAATGGCAGGCCGGGAAGAGCTGCTGGCCGGTGCTGATGCCCTGATTGCTGCCATTGAGGCAGAGTATCTCGAAGTCGAAACCCTGCTGCAGGGCATGCTGTAATTCTCATAAGGCTGCGTCGGGTGCGCAGCGCCGCTCTTCGCAATGAATTCCTTTCTGCTCCGTTCTTAAATCTGGCCCGTGCTTTGCCTATAGCTATGGGTAAGCTTTTTGGGCATCGGTTATGGAGATTGGAATGAACGCGACGGGATCAACGTCCAACGCAACAAATATTCTGCTGTCGCTGGGTATGGCCACCGACAGCGGTCTTTCTGGCCCTGGCGGCGACACCGAAGGCACGGGTTTCTCATCCTTACTTTCACGGTTGATGCCAGTGAACGAACAAGGGCCGCTGGCTTTACTTCCGCCAACAGCGGTTGCCGCACAGACATTGCCGCCGGAGCAACAAAGGTTGCCGCTTGCAATGCCGCCATTACTGCCGGAAGACGCGGCAGATGTTAAGGATCTGTTAGGGCAAATACATATTGGCCTTGAAATGGCCGCCCAGACGACCGACATGGCGCCATCGTCGCCGGGGCTGACGGAGAATGTAACCGCGCTGGCGGTTGTGCCCGGTGACGAAACGGATACGGCAGAAATCCCTGACGATAGTGATAGTGAAGCGTCTCCTGTGCTGCCATGGCTTGCTGTCCCCATTCAGCCCGAACCGATCAAAGCCCCGGCTGCTGTGCGCCCGGTGGATGATATGAGCACTCAGGGGACGGTGACGCCGGCAGTAATCCATACCGCACCGGGTAAACCTGACCGGGCGAAGAACAGCGGCGCAGAGTCACTGGTTTCCCATGCTGACCGTACGCCTGACGATGCCCCGGTAACCGTTGAAGTGACAGACTTCCTGCTGCCTGTTGAGGAAAACACACTCACGCCCAAGGGAATCAACCAGCAGGGACCGCAGATGATGATGCCGGCGAATGCGGCGGGAGCGAATGCCGCGACCGCATCCTCAGCGCAGCCACCGGTAACGGCAACCCCGGTCGATGCCAGCAGTGAAGCCGGTCAATGGATAACGGACAGCCATGGTGAACCCCTGACCGAGACGGAACGGCAAGCGCAGAATCTGCAGCTGAGTAAAGATAAGCTCGAATTCGGTCAGGACCGCCGTGAATGGGGAAGTGCTCTCGGAGCAAGGATCATGACCATGGTGGCTGACGATGTGCAAAAAGCGCGGATCCAGCTGGACCCTCCGGAACTGGGCAGTCTCGAAATTAAATTACACGTCAGCCAGGATCAGGCTACGGTGCAGGTGCAGGCTCAGCATGCTCATGTCCGTGATGTTCTGGAAGCCAATGCCCAGCGTCTGCGTGACGCCCTTGCCGCACAGGGAATGACCCTTGCGGGATTTGATGTCAGTGAGCGTGGTCAGGGAGGCAGTGGTTCGGGTCAGCCGGGTGATGGTCAGGGGGCATCCACAGCCGGTGGTGACTTGTTGGCTGAGGATTCGCCGACAGAGGACAAACCACAACCGCAGATGAGTCGTCACAATCTGCTGGATACCTTCGCCTGACGCCCTGAGTAGCGACACGGATTTCCGTCAAACCGGCTGCAGCCTGCAGCCGGATCTTTCCTGTTGTCCTGATGACGGCAGGCAATCCCCCTCCTGATATCGCCGTAATTCCGGCACCCGTGTCAGAACCTTCTAGACTTACTGCAGCTTTTACCGGTTTTGGGCCGGGTTGCGATGGATTTTTGACGAAAATCTATGGCACAGCTATTGCTAAATTGACATCTACTGGGGAGATTTTCCGACATGGCAGCAGAACAGGATTTGAAATTGGATGATGGCAAAGCCGCTGGCGAAGCATCGTCCGGGGGTGGTAAGAAAAAGCTTATTCTGATTATCGTCGGCATTGTGCTGTTAATTGCCGTTGCCGTCGGAGCCACATTATTTCTGGTGGGGGGTGACAGCAGCGATGAAGAAACCGCTGACAAAGAAGCTGTGGTCGAAGAGGAACCATTATTACCAGCCCAGTATGTGATTCTTAAACCTGAATTTGTCGTGAGTTTTCAGGTGGGTTCGCGGCAGCGCTTTTTACAGGCGAGTATTGACATCATGACGCGTAAGCAAACCGTTGTGGATGCACTGACTCTGCATGAACCCATGATCCGCAACGATATTATCCGGGTCATTGGCGAGCAGAATTTTGATCGTCTGCGTACCGCTGAAGGACGCGTTGAATTACAGGAATTACTGTTGCAGCAAGTTCGCCAGATTGTACAGCGTGAATCCGGTGTTGAAGGCGTTGAGGCTCTTTTGTTCACCAATTTTGTAATGCAGTAAGGGACACATAGCGTGCAAGATTTACTGTCGCAAGATGAAATTGATGCGTTACTGCATGGTGTCGACGAAGGTGATATTGAACCTGAAGACGACATCGATGCCACAGGGGTCAAAGCCTATGACCTGACCAGTAACGACCGCATCGTACGCGGTCGTATGCCAACACTGGAAATGATTAACGAACGCTTTGCACGCTACACCCGCATCAGCATGTTTAACTTTTTACGCCGCAGTGCCGATGTTGCATCCGGTGGCGTACAAATTATGAAGTTTGGTGAGTACGTACATACGTTATACGTTCCCACCAGTCTGAATCTTGTAAAAATGCGACCGTTACGCGGTACCGCGTTATTTATTATGGATGCCAAGCTGGTCTTTAAACTGGTTGATAATTTTTTTGGTGGTGATGGTCGTCATGCAAAAATTGAAGGCCGGGAATTTACGCCAACAGAAGTGCGTGTGGTGCAGCTGGTATTAAGTCAGATGTTCAGTGACATGATCGAGGCCTGGGGGCCGGTTATGAAGCTTGAATTTGAATATGTAGGCTCAGAAGTCAACCCGGCGATGGCCAATATTGTAAGCCCCAGTGAAGTGGTGGTTGTCAGTACGTTTCACATTGAGCTGGATGGCGGCGGTGGTGACCTCCATCTGACCATTCCTTATTCCATGATTGAACCGATCCGTGAGGTACTGGATGCCGGTGTACAAAGTGATGTGGATGATGTTGATGAGCGTTGGTTGCAGTCACTGCGCGAAGATATTCTGGATGCACGTGTACCAATTCACGGAACCCTGGTTGATCGCTATATCACCCTGCGTGAAGTCGCGGCATTAAAAGCGGGTGATATTATTCCGGTTGATTTGCCTGATGAATTTATATTGCAGGCGAATGGCGTACCGATATTCCGCGGGAAAATGGGCATTTCAGATGAAAATCTGGCGGTAAAAATAATCGATCAGTTAAAAAGCAGACGGCGCTGACGGGAGAGACGTATGAGTGATGAAAACGATAAAGATCTGCCGGGTGATGAATCATCCGGACTGGATGCAGACTCTCTTGCCAATGAGGTGGCGGCTGGTGTCAGTGAAGCCGGTGATGATGAAGCCGGATTGGCCGATGAATGGGCAGCCGCCATGGAGGAAGCCGGAGAAACCGTGGATGATTCTGACTCTGCCGGAGCGGATATCCGTCAGATCGAGCTGGATGAATTACACGATGACAGTAAACCGGGAGAAAACACAGGTATCGGCCCGGAACTGGATGTCATCCTTGATATTCCGGTGAGAATATCCATGGAGGTCGGAGCAACACAAATTCCTATCCGCAATTTACTGCAATTAAATCAGGGCTCTGTTGTTGAATTGGATCGCCTGGCAGGAGAGCCACTGGATGTCATGGTCAATGGCACTCTGATTGCGCACGGTGAAGTTGTGATGGTGAACGATAAATTTGGTATCCGTCTGACGGATGTGGTGAGTCAGAGTGAACGTATCCAGCGTCTGCGTTAAAACACTGGCTTTGCCGGTGGCACTGCTGATCAGCAGTGTCTCACTGGCGGATACTGCGTTGCCGGCAGCGCCGGACCCGTTATCGGCGGCGGGGAGAGTGGCTGTTTTTCTTCTGTTGATTATCGGCATTATTCTGTTGCTGGCCTGGCTGGTTAATAAAACTCAGGGGCAACGGTTAACAGGAAACAGCGGCAAATTAACAATGGTTGCTGTGTTGCCTCTGGGAATGAAGGAGAAAATCGCCGTTATTCAGGTCGGCAGTAAACAGCTTCTGGTTGGTATTACGCCTCAGCAAATCACAACGTTAGCGGAGCTGGATGATCCACTGCCGTCAGCAGAAAGTGGAAAAACCGTCAGCTTTCAGGAATTACTGAAAAAAGCGGTACGCTCATGAATCTGCACATAATGATAAAAATACTGTTTGGCAGCGGACTGTTACTGTTTCCGCTGTTGGGGGTAGCGGCTGATCCGCAGCCATCGTATCTGGGAATTCCGGCGGTCGTTTATAAATCGACCGACAGTGGCGGCGAATACAGCGTCACCATTCAGATACTTGCCATCATGACAATGTTGTCGGTTTTGCCGTCATTGCTGATCATGATGACATCCTTTACCCGGATTATTGTGGTGATGGCCATTCTTCGCCAGGCGATTGGTTTGCAACAGACGCCTTCCAATCAGGTTCTGCTCGGACTGTCGCTGTTTCTGACCATTTTTATCATGATGCCTATTTTCCGCACCATTAATGCTGAAGCTGTTCAGCCCTATCTGGCCGAAACCATTACGCCTCTCGAAGCCGCAGAGCGTGCAATCAAACCCCTGCACGAGTTCATGCTGATGCAGACCCGGGAGAACGACCTGCAAATGTTTATGCGCATCAGTGGTCGTGATGATATCGCAGGCCCGGAAGAAACACCGATACACATTCTGATTCCGGCATTTATTACCAGTGAGCTGAAAACGGCTTTTCAGATCGGCTTTCTGATCTTTATTCCCTTTCTGATTATTGATCTGGTGGTCGCCAGTATCCTGATGGCGATGGGTATGATGATGCTGTCACCCATTATCATTTCGCTGCCGTTCAAAATTATGTTGTTTGTTCTTATTGATGGTTGGGTATTGATTATGGGAACGATGGCAAGCAGTTTCGGAACACTATAAGGACTGGCAGTATGACTCCGGCAGAAATTGGCGATTTATTTACGCATGCTCTTTATCTGGTTCTGGCCATTGTTGTTGCCATGATCATTCCCAGTTTGATCGTGGGTTTGGTTGTCAGCACTTTTCAGGCGGCGACGCAAATCAACGAACAAACGCTGAGTTTTCTTCCCCGATTGGTTGTTACTCTGTTGGCGATTATTGCTTTTGGCCCCTGGGCGGTGAATGCAGTGCTCGATTTCACCAAAGAGATTTTCACCAATATTCCCTTTATTATCGGATAGCCTGTGCTGGAACTGGATGCACTCGACGTCAGTCACTGGGTAAGCCGGTATATCTATCCCTTTGCACGTATTGCCGGATTGCTCATGGTGATGCCATTGATCGGTACGCGCATGGTATCGCAACGGATACGCCTGATACTGGCGGTTACTGTGACGCTGGTGGTGGTTCCTGTTCTGCCGCCGTTTGTTAAAGTCGATGCATTATCGCTGGCTTCTCTGATTATTATTCTGCAGCAATTGCTGATCGGCATTCTGCTTGGTTTTGTTGTGGAATTGCTGACGCAGGTATTTGTGATCGCCGGGCAGCTGATTGCCATGCAGACCGGTTTGGGGATTGCAACAACCGTTGATCCCTCGCAGGGGGCATCGGTGGTGGTGATCAGTCAGTGGTTATTATTTATGGTCAGCCTGGTGTTTTTGTCATTAAACGGACATCTGGTGTTGATTGAAATTCTGATTGACAGTTTTTATACCATGCCGGTTGGTTTTGAAGGTTGGACAGAACAGGAGCTTGGGCTCGTTGTTACCTGGAGTGGCTGGATGTTTGCTGCCGCACTGGTGATATCACTGCCGGCGATGACGGCACTGCTCATTGTCAACCTCGCCTTTGGCGTTATGACCCGCGCAGCACCACAATTGAATATTTTTGCGCTGGGTTTTCCGGTCACGATGATCGTCGGTTTATTTATTTTATGGCTGAGCATGGGAGAAATGGCACAAAGTTTTCAAGGATACATGGATACCTTGTTTGAATTTATCAAAAAATTGACGGAGATGCCCTGAGATGGCGGAAGATTCCGGCCAGGAAAAGAGTGAAGAGCCCACCGCGCGAAGGTTGGAAAAAGCGCGTGAAGAGGGCCAGACTCCCCGCTCAAAAGAATTAAATACCACCATGGTATTGCTGTTGGGTGCCTTAGGGTTGTTGGCATTCGGATCATGGATGGTCGAGCATGTAACCCATATTGCGCGTTTCAGTTTTTCACTGGAACGGGAAGCCGCCTTCGATCAGAGCATTATGTATGCTCATCTGGGGGCGTCATTGTGGCAGGCGACTCTGGCTCTTGCACCCTGGCTGTTATTGGTGTTGCTGGCAGCGCTGCTGGGTCCTTTGGGGATTGGTGGCTGGATATTCTCTACCAAAGCCCTGGCACCGAAAATGGATCGTCTGAATCCGCTCAGCGGCCTCAAACGCATGTTTTCAATGAATTCATTCGTCGAGCTGGTGAAATCCTGGGCCAAAGTTCTGGTGGTTGGCCTGATGGCCTGGCTTGTATTGTCGGCGTATTTTGAAGAAACCATGCTGCTGCAGCATAAAGATACCGAACCTGCTGTGCGCGGCGCTGTGCATATTATTATATGGAGCATCATTTTCCTGTGTCTCTCAACGGTTGTTATTGCGATAGCCGATGTTCCCTGGCAAATATACAGCCACACCAAAAAGCTGCGTATGACACTGCAGGAAATTAAAGACGAATATAAAGAAAGCGAAGGTCGTCCTGAAGTGAAGGGGCGTATTCGTCAGTTACAGCGTGAGGCATCGCAACGACGCATGATGGCGGATGTACCAACGGCGGATGTGGTTATTACCAACCCAACCCACTTTGCTGTGGCGTTGCGCTATGATTCGGAGCTGATGCGGGCACCCACTCTGGTAGCCAAAGGCAGTGATCAGGTCGCGATGAAAATCCGGGAAATTGCCAAGGAACATAACGTGGCACAAATGCAGGCGCCACCATTGGCGCGAGCTCTGTACACTCACGGAAAAATTGGCGAAGAAATTCCGGAAGGTCTGTATGTCGCCGTGGCTCAGGTGCTGGCATACATTTATCAGATGGACCTGTATGTTAAAGGTCGTGGGCCGAAGCCAGAACGTAAACCCGATATGCCGATTCCACGTGATCTTCGCGTGGATCCTGATCCGAAATAATTTTTCCGTGCCGGTTTTTACCGGCTTTTTTATGAATATTTTTCCGCCGGGCTGAAAATAGGAAAGCTTTTTGCAGTGACCTCATCCAATGATGTTTTTCTGACGGATGTTGTCATGGCAGTAGCCTCCAAAGAACAGGTGCTGGGTCAGCTTAAAGGTGGTATGTCACTGCTTGCGCAGGGAAATTTAAGTATTCCTGTCATGCTGCTGGTCTTGCTTGGCATGATGACACTGCCACTGCCCCCATTTTTACTGGACACTTTTTTTACCTTTAATATTGCTTTGTCCATTGTCGTATTGCTGGTCAGTGTTTACGCCAGACGACCATTGGATTTTGCTATTTTTCCTACCATCCTGCTGGTTGCTACCTTGCTGCGCCTTGCTCTGAACGTGGCATCTACTCGGGTGGTATTGCTGTATGGCCACGAAGGTGGTGACTCGGCGGGTAAGGTGATTGAGGCTTTTGGTGAAGTACTGATCGGCGGCAATTATGCCGTGGGTCTGGTGGTCTTCATGATTCTGATGATCATTAACTTTGTGGTTGTGACCAAAGGTGCAGGCCGGGTGTCTGAGGTCAGTGCCCGTTTTACCCTGGATGCGATGCCCGGAAAGCAGATGGCCATTGATGCTGACCTGAATGCCGGACTCATTGACGCCGATCAGGCGAAAACCCGTCGTGCTGAGATTGCGGCAGAAGCGGATTTTTATGGCTCCATGGACGGTGCCAGTAAATTCGTTAAAGGCGATGCGGTTGCCGGTATTTTAATTCTGATTATTAACGTCGTCGGTGGCTTTGGTATCGGTATGGCTCAGCACGGACTGAGTTTTGGTGACGCGGTATCGGCTTATACCCTGCTGGCCATTGGTGATGGCCTGGTTGCTCAGATTCCGTCACTGCTGCTGTCCACCGCAACCGCCATTATGGTCACCCGTAACGGTGGTGATGAGGATATGGGGCAACAGGTCTTTGGTCAGATGTTTGCCTCGTCCCGTGCTCTGGGCGTGGCGGCAGGCCTGATGTTTATGATGGGGATTGTTCCGGGCATGCCGCATGGTGTGTTTCTCAGCGCGGCCTTTATTGCTGCCGGTGTTGCCTACTTTATTCATTGGCGTAAGGACGGCGGCAAGCTGGGGGATGCCATTGCCCAGCGAATGGGTGCTCAGCCGAAAGCCGCTGCGGCATTGCCGGCTGGCAGTGGCAATGCTCTGGCGGCTCCGAAAGAAAAAGCTGAAGCAGCCATTAAACACATGGAGGTCAAAGAGCTGGGCTGGGACGATGTTGAGCCGGTTGACCGGGTTGGTCTTGAAGTGGGCTATCGTCTGATTCCCCTGGTGGATAAAAATCAGGGTGGCCAGCTGCTCAGCCGTATTAAAGGCGTGCGGCGCAAATTATCTCAGGAAATGGGCTTCCTGATGCCCTCTGTACACATCCGCGACAATCTGGATCTGTTGCCCAATCAATACCGAATAACGCTCATGGGAGTCACTCTGGCGGAAGCCGAAATATACCCGGAGCGGGAGATGGCCATTAATCCGGGTCAGGTATTCGGCAAAATCGAAGGTCTTGCAGCCAAAGATCCGGCGTTTGGTCTGGATGCTTTCTGGATTGATGCCACGCAAAAAGACCGTGCCCAGACACTTGGCTATACCGTGGTGGATGCCAGTACGGTGGTGGCCACACATCTTAATCAGAAGTTGCAGCGACACGCACATGAGTTGCTGGGTCATGAGGACGTTCAGCAATTGGTCGATATGCTGGCCAAGGCATCACCCAAGCTGGCCGAAGAGTTGGTGCCCAACACGCTCAACATCACTCAGTTACTGGCCGTACTGCAAAACCTGCTGCGTGAGCATGTGCCTATCCGGGATATGCGTTCCATTGCCGAGTCTTTGGCGAATAGCGGCAGTGCGAGTCAAGATACCGCCGCGATGACAGCCGCTGCGCGTCTCGCACTGAGCCGTATGATCGTCCAGAACATCTTTGGTCATGCGGATGAACTGGTGGTCATGACCCTTGATCCGGGGTTGGAACAGTTGTTGCTTAAGACCCTTCAGCAGAGCGGGCAACAGGCCGGACAATACGGTCTGGTACTGGAGCCCGGCATGGCCGATACGTTACAGCGCTCATTGGCTGAAGCGGTTCAGGCGCAAGAGATGGCAGGCAATCCGGCCGTATTGCTGGTGACCAGCCAGCTGCGGGCGGCCATGGCACAATTTGTACGCAACAGCATCGAACAACTGCATGTGTTGGCGTATCAGGAAGTTCCGGATAACAAGAGCATCACCATTGTTGCCAGCATCGGTGGCAAATAGGGTTCTTACGATAGCGAGTGCTGACTATGAAAGTGAAACGCTTCACCGCCGCTAACATGCAGCAGGCTCTGCGTCTGGTCACTCAGGCGCTGGGAGCGGATGCGGTCATTCTGTCGAGCAAAAAAGTGTCCGCTGGCTTTGAGGTGGTCGCTGCGCTGGATTACCAGCCAGGGCATGAGCAGGAACGTTCTGAAATTGAGCGGCAGTTACAACTTCAGCAAGAACTTGAAGAGGCAAAAGCCGCTTCCCGGGCGGCTCCGGCAGCCACTAAAAAGCGTGATGAGCGCTACGAGGAGCGTCTGGCATTTGCCGGACAGGGGGATGTGTCCAGCAAGGATTCCCTGTCGGCGGTGTTGAGTGGTCTGAAAAACGATGATTTCAGCCGTCGCAGCGCAGATCCAATGACCGCAACCGTAACCACGGAAGCAACCGCCCGGAATGCTGCGGAAGACGCAATACTGCAACGCCGCTCGGGACAGGACGAAGCCTTGTACAACAGCGTTATTCAGCAGATGAGCGGCGAATTGCGGGAACTGAAAGACTGGATGGTCAGCCATCAGGGCAGTGCCTGGGATACCCGTCGGCCACTGACCTGGCAACAATCGCAGTTGTGGCAGCGTTGTCAGGATGTCGGACTGGAAGCCGCCTGGGCCGACAGAGTGACCAGTCGTATTGGTGCAGACGTTTCTCTGGAAGATGCCTGGAATAAAGCGTTAAAGCTGATTGCTGCTGATTTACCGGTCGCGCCGAATGGGTTGCTCGATCGCGGTGGAATCTATGCGTTGGTTGGCCCGACAGGTGCCGGTAAAACCACGACCATCGGCAAGCTGGCCGCGCAATTTGTCATTCGTCACGGTGCTGAGTCGGTCGCCTTGATTACCCTCGATAACTACCGGGTGGCCGCGCACGATCAGTTGCGGACATTTTCGCGGATTCTGGGTGTCACGCTGCACATTGTGCCGGTCAACGGTGACCTGAATAAAACACTGGACAGCGTGCGCGATAAAAAACTGGTGCTGGTCGACAGTGCCGGGCTGGCCAGTCAGGACCCACATTTTTCTGTGCAATTGTCTATGCTTAAACAAGCCGGTACGCGTCTGAAAAAGCTGTTGGTATTACCCCTGACCAGTCAGGGACGTTGCCTGCAGGAAAATTACGAACATTTTAAAGCGGCAGGGTTGGCGGGTTGTGTATTTACCAAGCTGGATGAGTGTTTCAGTCTTGGGCCTGCGATGAGCATCTCGGCACTGACTCAGTTGCCGGTGACTCTGGTGACTGATGGTCCGCACATCCCTGATGATGTGCATTATCCGGATGCTGACAAACTGGTGAAACTGGCGGAGCAGATGGCACGTATGGCTCGTACCCGCTGGCAGGCCGCCGAAGCCATGAGCTTCGCCACTCAGCATTCCAGTATTCAACACGGAGTATAACGACTAATGGCAAGGCATCCTGTGCAGGTCATCGCGGTCACCGGCGGTAAAGGTGGTGTCGGCAAGAGCAATGTCTCAGTCAATCTGGCCATTGCCCTGGCAGAAATGGGGCGCAGAGTGGTTGTGCTGGATGCCGATCTTGGCCTTGCCAACATCGACATTCTGTTGGGCATCAGCTCGAATAAAACCATTGAGAATGTGCTCACCGGAGAGTGTGATCTGCGCGACGTTATGGTTAAAGGGCCGGGCGGTATCCGGGTTGTGCCAGCCTCATCCGGAACACAGAAGTTATCGCAGCTTAACGCGCTGGAACATGCTGGTCTTATCCAGGCATTCAGTGATATCGGTGATGATATTGATGTACTTATTATTGATACAGCGGCCGGTATTTCCGACAGCGTGATGAGTTTTGTCCGTGCGGCACAGGAAGTCCTGATGGTGGTGACGGATGAGCCAACCTCTATTACGGATGCCTATGCCCAGATCAAACTGCTGAATCGCGATTACGGTTTATTCCGTTTCCGTATTGTCGCCAACATGGTTCGCACGCCGCAGGAAGGTAATGCGTTATTCGCCAAGCTCACCAAAGTAACGGATCGGTTCCTGGAAGTGGCTATGCAGTATGTCGGTGCCATTCCGCAGGATGATGCGCTGAAGAGAGCGGTGCAGCGTCAGAAAGCCGTAATTGACGCCTACCCGCGTTCAAAAGCAGCCACCGCATTCCGTGCCCTGGCTAAAAAAGTTGATTCATGGCCACTGCCTTCCACACCCCGGGGGCATCTGGAATTTTTCGTCGATCGGTTGGTTCAGGAAGCCGGGGCATAACGAGTGTCAGCAGGAAGTTGTCTGGTGTATTCCGACGTACAAAAACACGATTATGAACAGCTGGTGCGTGACCACGCGACGCTGGTAAAACGCATCGCTCACCACCTCATTGGCCGCTTGCCTGACAGTGTCCAGCTTGATGACCTGATTCAGTCCGGCATGATTGGTTTGCTGGAGGCTGCGCGTAAATACGATGGCGGAAAAGGTGCCAGCTTCGAAACCTATGCGGGTATCCGTATCCGTGGTGCGATGCTGGACGAAATCCGTAAAGGCGATTGGGCTCCGCGCTCTGTTCACCGTAATTCCCGTCGCATCAGTGATGCCATCAAACAGATAGAAAGTGAAAAAGGCCGTGATGCCGAAGACAGTGAAGTGGCAGATTTTCTCGGCATCAGTCAGGACGAATACCACACCATTCTGCAGGACAGTGCCGGTTGCCGCTTATTCAGTTTTGAAGAGGTGGTGGAAAAAAGCGAAGCCGGTTTTGATGTATTCGAAGAAGAATCACCCAACCCTCTGGATGGTATTGAACGGGATTCCTTTCAGCGTCAACTGGCCGACGCAATCCGTCATTTGCCCGAAAGGGAACAGCTGGTGCTTGCGCTTTACTACGACGAAGAACTCAATCTGAAAGAAATTGGCGCCGTTTTGGGTGTCAGCGAATCACGGGTGAGCCAGCTTCACAGTCAGGCGGCTCATCGCCTGCGTGCGCGTCTTGGCGGCTGGTTGTCCTAACTCCTTCCTGTTATTGAAAAAAATCTTTTCTGGCTGCTTTGTTTCTGGATAAAGCGATAACTGTGTCTACACTAAACCTTAGGAACGACTTGGAATATAGAGAGTCGATTACTGGAGGTCGTTTTGGACAAAAACATGAAAATTCTGATCGTTGATGATTTTTCAACGATGAGACGAATCGTCAAAAATCTGTTACGCGACCTGGGGTTCACAAATACCCAGGAGGCTGATGACGGCACAACAGCACTTCCCATGCTGCAGAATGGTGACTTCGACTTCTTAGTGACGGACTGGAACATGCCTGGCATGACAGGTCTCGACCTGCTCAAGAAAGTCAGAGCCGATGATCGCCTGAAAAGTCTGCCGGTACTGATGGTGACAGCGGAAGCCAAGCGCGACCAGATTGTTGCCGCTGCTCAGGCAGGGGTTAACGGTTACGTCGTAAAGCCCTTTACGGCCGCGGTGCTGAAAGAAAAGATCGACAAGATCTTTGAACGTGTCGAAGGTTAACCAGGAAGACAACTTGATGGCCGGGATCAATCTGGATACCGATATCAGCGCTGTCGGCACTGAAATCAAAAACCTTGCAGAAAGCATGCTCAGGCAGCTGGAACTCGGTGATCTCAGCAAGGCGGTAGCGTTGGTTAATAATCTCAATGAGGTTAGAGACCGTACGCTGTACAACGAAATCGGCCGACTGACCCGCGCTCTGCATGAAGCGATTAAAAATCTGCGGGTTGATTCCGTGGGGGCTGCATCGGAGATCGATCATGCAAGCGATAAGCTGGCCTATGTATTGGAAATGACCGATAAATCGGCCAACCGTACGATGGATCTGGCGGATGCAGGAATGCCTTTAGCGGCCGATATCCATGACAGAGCCAGTGCATTATCGGTTGAGTGGCAGCGTTTTCTGAATAAAGAATTAAAACCGGATGAATTCCGGAATTTAACCAAAGATATAAACCAGTTTCTGCTCGACAGTGCGAGCCAGTCCCGGCGTTTGCAGGGACAGCTGTCCGACATCGTACTGGCGCAGGACTTTCAGGATTTAACCGGTCAGGTCATTCATAAAGTGGCTGCACTGGTAACGGATGTCGAGAGTCGGCTGGTTCAGCTTGTTGCCATGGCTGGAAACGTTGATTCGATTACCGGAATTGTTCATACCGATATGGATTCGGCAGAAACGCCGATGGAAGGCGCAAATATCGCTGCGGAGGGACCGCAGATTAATAAGTCCAGTGAAGACGTAGTTGCCAGCCAGGATGATGTTGATGACTTACTGTCCAGTCTTGGTTTTTAAAGGAGCTAACGGATGAGTTTCGATGCTGATGAAGAGATTCTCCAGGATTTTTTGGTTGAAGCCGGGGAAATTCTTGAGCTGCTCTCTGAACAACTGGTCGATCTTGAACAACGCCCACATGATAAAGACCTGCTGAATGCCATCTTCCGTGGTTTCCACACGGTAAAAGGTGGTGCTGGATTTTTGCAACTTAATCCTCTGGTGAACTGCTGTCATGCCGCCGAAAACGTTTTCGACACACTGCGCAACGGACATCGCACGGTTAACTCCGATCTTATGGATGTGGTGCTGCAGGCTCTCGACAGTGTTAATGAAATGTTTGAGAGCGTGCGCTCAGGAGCGGCGCCCGACGAGGCGGATCCTGAATTAATTGAACGTCTGCACTTGCTGGCGCGGCCTGAATCAGAAGACGAAGTGCAGGCCGGTGAACCTGATGCGGCTGCCGATGAACCGGCACCGTCAGACTCTGAACCGCAAGACGCTGTTGCCGCTGACGATAATGGCGATATTACCGACGACGAATTTGAACAGCTGCTCGATGCGCTGGATGAGGAAAAAGCCACAGCAGCACCGGCTTCTGCGCCCGAAGCGGCTGCCGCAGATGACTTCTTTGATATTGGTTCTGACAGCGTTGATGCCTCCAGTGATGAGATCACTGAAGATGAATTTGAAGCGCTGCTGGATCAGATACACGGCAAGGGTAAGATCGCCACAGCCCAGCCGGACGACAATAAAAAAGCGGAAAGTGCGAAGCCGGAAGTGGCCGCCAGTGCCGTGTCCGCTGACGGCGATGACCTGATCAGTGACTCTGAATTTGAGGAGTTACTCGATCGGCTGCATGGTAAAGGTAAACACTCCAGTGTTGCCGAGGGACAAACCGCTGCGCCGGTTGAACCAGCGGCTGAAGCCGCCCCAGCGGTTGTTGCTGCGACGGATGCCAGCCCGGCAGCCGAGGCTAAGCCCAGACCTGCGCCCAAGCCAGCGGCCAAACCGGAAAGCAACACGGCTCCCGTCGCCAGAGCTGCGATGGCCGAAGAGGCTAAGCGTCCGGATAAAGATGCCGCAGCGTCTGAGGCGACGGTGCGCGTTGATACCAAACGTCTTGATGACATTATGAATATGGTTGGTGAGCTGGTGCTGGTGCGCAACCGATTGGTTCGTCTGGGGCTGAAAAGCACGGATGAATCAATGGCTAAGGCCGTTGCCAATCTGGATGTTGTGACCGGCGATCTGCAGGCCTCGGTCATGAAAACCCGGATGCAGCCAATTAAAAAAGTGTTTGGCCGTTTCCCGCGCGTGGTTCGTGATCTTGCTCGCCAGCTTAAAAAAGAAATTAATCTTGAATTACGTGGCGAAGAAACCGATCTGGATAAAAACCTGGTTGAGGCTCTGGCCGATCCGCTGGTTCACCTTGTGCGTAACGCCGTTGATCACGGTGTTGAAATGCCCGATGTCCGTGAAAAAAATGGCAAGCCAAGAGTCGGCACTGTCGTTCTTTCTGCCGAGCAGGAAGGCGATCACATTCTGTTGATTATTCAGGATGATGGTGGCGGTATGGATGCTGATGTATTGCGCCGTAAAGCGGTAGAAAAAGGCGTAATGGATCAGGATGCAGCGGATCGTCTGACGGAAAATGAATGTTTTAATCTGATTTTTGCCCCCGGCTTTTCAACAAAAGAGCAAATATCGGATGTCTCTGGCCGTGGCGTGGGCATGGATGTTGTTAAAACCAAAATATCCCAGCTGAACGGTACCATTAGTATTGAATCACGGCCTGGTGTCGGTACCGGTATTCGCATTAAGGTGCCTCTGACTCTGGCCATTATGCCGACGTTGATGGTGATGCTGAAAAATCAGGCATTCGCTTTCCCGTTGGTCAGTGTGAATGAAATTTTCCACCTGGATCTCACCAAAACCAACATCGTGGATGGTCAGGAAGTGGTGGTGGTGCGGGAAAAACCGATCCCACTGTTTCATCTCAAGCGTTGGCTGATTAAAGGTGAGGCTCATGCAAAAGCTGATGAAACAGCGCATGTTGTGGTGGTCTCTGTCGGAACCAAACGTGTGGGGTTCGTTGTTGATCAGCTTATCGGTCAGGAGGAGGTGGTCATCAAACCTTTGGGTAAAATGTTGCACGGTACCGCAGGTATGGCGGGAGCAACGATTACCGGTGATGGAAGAATTGCGCTGATTCTTGATATACCCAGCATGCTGACCCGTTATGCCTCATCCAGGCAATCGACAGCCGCATAAATCATCCCACGACTAAGGAAGAGCTGATTTCATGAGTATTCGTGTTCTGGTTGTCGATGACTCGGGATTTTTTCGCCGCAGGGTAACCGACATTATTAATGCCGATGGCCGGATGGAAGTGGTCGGTGTTGCTTCGAACGGACTTGAAGCGATTGAAATGAACGAATCTCTGAAGCCGGATGTCATTACGATGGATTACGAGATGCCGGTTATGGATGGCATCACGGCTGTGCGTAATATTATGCAGCGGCGTCCGGTACCGGTGCTGATGTTCTCCTCGCTTACCTTTGAGGGGGCGCGGGTGACACTGGACGCTCTGGATGCCGGGGCACTGGATTTTCTGCCGAAGAATTTTGATCAGATTGCAAAAGATGCCATTCAGATTAAACGTGCGCTGACCGATAAAATTGCCGCCGTTGCCCGCAGTCAGTCCAAGGTTGCCCCTGCGCGCGTTGCGCGTCCTGCGGTTCGGGGTCGTCTGACCCAGACGGAACTGGTTGTTATCGGAACATCTACCGGCGGGCCAGCAGCACTGCAAACGCTGTTTAAAACCATTCCCGGCAGTTTTAAAACGCCCATCATTATTGTTCAGCATATGCCTGGCTCATTTACCAAAGCCTTTGCTGAACGACTGAATTCCCTCAGCCCTCTGATTGTTAAAGAAGCGGCCGATGGCGATAAAATCGAATCCGGCCATGTTTATGTGGCACCCGGTGGTATGCAGCTGATGGTTGACCGTCGGGCGGGGGGCGTGATTCATATCCGCGAAAGCGATGAGCGGGTGAATTATCGTCCCAGTGTCGATATCGCTTTTGCTTCAGCGGCCAAACACTATGGCAACAAGACACTGGCTATCGTGCTGACCGGAATGGGAGCCGATGGTCGTGAGGGCGCGCGTTTACTCAAACAAAGCGGGGCGAGTGTCTGGGCTCAGGATGAAGAAAGCTGCGTTATTTTTGGCATGCCGCTGGCTGTTATCAAGGAAGGGTTGAGCGATGATGTGTTGCCCCTGAAAGATATCGGGCCGAGGCTTGTTGAAGAGGTCAGCTAGTGGATCGCTGGGCGTTAGTCACTGTCTTGCTGGCAGTGATTGCCGTACTGACCGGTTTCTCTCTTGAGGGCGGAAGTCTTACTGCCCTGTGGAATCCTCCGGCGGCGCTGATTGTATTCGGTGGTGCTTTATTGGCTACGCTGGCGCAGCTGCCGGTCAGCCAATACCGTCCTCTGGGAGAACTGTTGCTTTGGCTGGTTGCCCCTCCCCAATACTCGCTTGACTCGCTGCTCAGTAAACTGGCTACCAGTGGTCATGCTTTGCGGCGCGACGGTCCGCTGGCTCTTGAAAAAGTAGCCGCATCGGAAGCTGACCCATTATTCCGTAAAGCCTTACTGTTATTGGCGGATGGCAATGATGTCGATGCCATGCAGTCTGCGCTGCAGCTTGAAATGAAGAGCCGGGAAGAGCGCGATCAGGACTTGCTCCGCGTGCTGGATAATCTGGCCGGTTATCTGCCGACACTTGGCATTGTCGGGGCGGTGCTGGGGCTGATGCAGGTGCTTTCCAGTATTAAGCAGCCAGAAGCGCTGGCGGCCGGCATTGCGACGGCCTTTGTGGCAACCTTTTATGGCGTTGCCAGTGCCAACCTGATTGTCATTCCGCTAAGCAGCACCCTGCGTCAGCGTCTGGCCGTGCGCAGCCGTTACTATGAAGCCCTGATGCTGGGGGTGGTCGCATTACGCCATGGCGTTAATCCCATGGCATTGCGCTATCGGATGCAAGGGATTGTGTTGTGAGGCGCACTGGCCCGGATCCGCATCGCTGGTTGGTTTCTTACGCAGACTTTATGACCTTGCTGTGCGTCTTTTTTATCATGCTGTATGCGGTACAGCTGGTGGACGAGGAGGACGGTTCGGCGATCCGTGCCGAGTTGGAAGGTATTTTCTCTACCCTGCTGCCACCGGAGCCCATTACCCCCCCGACACTCTCCACCCCGCTTGAAGACGGTAATGGTTTATTACCATTGCTGGCCGATATTCGTCAGGTCGCTCAATTTATTCCGGAATCGGACGATATAAGAATCGAAGGGGATAAAGACTGGATTACCGTATCGCTGAATGCGGATCTTTTATTTGCCCGTGGTGAGACGCGCATACGTGACGAAGCGTTGCCGCTGATGCAGGCCATTGCCGCTGAACTGAAGGACTTTCCGTTTCCAATCAATGTTCAGGGGCATTCCGATGATACGCCAGCGAGAGGCATTACCAATTGGGAAATATCGGCATTGCGTGCGGCGTCGGTCGTACAGAATCTGGTGTTGTATGGTGTGGCGCCGCAGCGAATGGCGGCGGTGGGGCTTTCGTATTACCACCCACTGAAAGCGGAAGACACTGACGAGGCGCGGGCAGAGAACCGGCGGGTCGTTATTTTTATGACGCAAACGAGTGACGCTGCGCCCTGGTCTCGCCCAACGGCACGTAATTGACATGCTTTTTGCTTAATCAATGTCCAATGGCGGAAAGTGTTTTGGGTGGCCTCTGGCGGGTCACGTGTTTATTGGAAACAGGGTGAAACTCGTGCGGATTTGGTCCATAGCAAATCAGAAAGGCGGTGTCGGCAAGACAACCAGTGTGGTTGCGCTGGGTGGCTTATTGGCCGAGCAGGGTAAGCGGGTGCTGCTCGTGGATCTTGATCCTCATGGTTCATTGACGAGCTATTTCCGGCAGAACCCGGACAATCTTGAACGCAGTCTTTATCATCTGTTTTTTGAACAGCGATACAAAGACAAAGCCTTTATTCAAACGGTTATTAAACCCACCAGTCTGCCTGATGTGTCTTTATTACCGGCAACCACCTCACTTGCCACCCTGGAGCGTCAGGTCAGTGGCCAGGATGGCATGGGGTTGGTTCTTGCCCGCTCTCTCGCTCAGTTATGGGATGACTATGATTACGCCCTGCTGGATACCCCGCCGATTCTGGGGGTGCTGCTGGTTAACGCTCTGGCCGCCTGTCAGCGGCTGGTGATTCCTACCCAGACGGAACATCTGGCGATGAAAGGGCTGGAGAGAATGATTCATACGCTGAAAATGGTGATGCGCTCGCAGAACCGGAATCTGCCCTTTCTGATCGTGCCGACCTTGTTTGACCGGCGAACGCTGGCCTCGGTTACCACGCTGAAAGAGATGCGCCGCCTGTATCAGGATTCGTTGTGGCAGGAGGCTATTCCTGTGGATACCCGCTTGCGTGACGCCAGTCATGAGGGGGTATTCCCCCATCAGATGGATGAGCAAGGCCGAGGAGTGCGTGCTTACCGGCATTTGTTGAGTGAAATTGACGTGGCGGATACTGGTCGTGGCTAGCGCTATCCGGCAGGTCTCGGCAACGGTCAATCCGCTGGATGATTATCTGGATCACCTGTTGGCGTCTGACGGGGAGGTTGCCGATCAGGGCGTGAATTGGGATGCATTACTGAGTTCTGCCGTCAGCCCTCATTGTCTGCAAGAAGCGCTGGCCAGCAGCACACTGAAACCCGGCTATGCCCCTGTTCTTATACGCCCTCTCGGTCAGGGTGAGGCAGCGGTACAGCGTACGCAGCTTTTTATTGCACTCGGTATGATAGGGCGCCTGCCGGATTCTTCGCTGCGGCGCTGCATGCTGGCAGCCTGCCTTCCTGTTGTCGCGGAGGCTGCTCTGCATGGCTGATATAAAACCTGAAACAGGCCTGACCAATCAGGTCGATTTTGTACTTCAGGATTATCTTGATCAGCTCCTGGTCAGTGCCACGGAAACGGCTCCGATATCGGTCATCAGGTCTGAACCGGCGCCAGCCGGGAGGGTGCAAACAGCGTCTGTTGGCCCGGCGATGACCGGGCAAACGGTTCCGGCCAGAGTGACGGACGTACGCACTCTTCCCCGTTTCGATCAGCCAGATTCTTCCGCTGCGTTGAAAATCGCTTATCCCGACATCATTCCTCCGTCTCCGTTGCCGGAAATGCCTGCGGTTGCGGTCACTGACAATGTCGAAATACCGTCAGATGCGCATGAAGTTCCAGCGTCTGATGGCGATGATGTCAATGAATTGACTGCAGCCACGGTAAAAACGGCAGCGCTTAACTGGCAATCCAGTCAGGGGATTGATTGTCTGATTTTTAAAGTGGCCGGCCTTAAACTGGCGATACCTCTGCCATTGCTGGGCGGAGTCCATAATGTCACCGATAAGGTAACCCCTTTGTTTGGTCAGGCCAGCTGGTCATTAGGTGTCTGGCAGGGCGATACGTCAAAGCTCACGATTATTGATAGCGCCCAGCTGATTATGCCGGAGCGTAATATCCGGCTGAATGATGCCGGTTACAGATTCTTTATCCAGCTGGATCGCTCGCCATGGGCGCTGGCTTGTCAGGAAATCTGCGACACCGTTACCCTGGTTCATGACTCGATTAAATGGCGCGGTGAAGGCAGTAAAAGGCCTTGGCTTGCCGGTACGGTAATCTCTGAAATGTGTGCTTTACTGGATGTACCGGGGATACTGAATCTGTTGGATGAGAATCGTCGAAAAGTCCGTCAGGCCTGATCTGAAGGTTCTCAGTGAAGTGCTTTTTTAATCATTAAATATCCCTGTAAGACCCTGAAAAATTCCTTTTTTTAACTGGTACACTTTGTGCTCTGTTCTATAGTTAAGAGAGGTTCGTCATGTTTTTTGACACAGTCAGGCATCGGCCTTTCTTAGCGAGGATGTTTTATGTCAGCGATTGCCGGAAATAAAGGTGCGGAAGATCCCGTCCTGCAATGGGTAACTTTCCGTCTGGAAAATGAGACGTATGGAATCAACGTGATGCAGGTGCAGGAAGTCTTGCGTTACAGCGAGATTGCACCGGTTCCGGGTGCTCCTATGTACGTACTTGGCATTATTAACCTGCGTGGCAATGTCGTCACGGTGATCGATACCCGACTCCGTTTTGGCTTGCCAACCGCTGACACCACAGATCAGACGCGTATCGTTATTATCGAAGCGGAAGGTCAGGTGGTCGGAATCCTCGTCGATGCGGTGGCTGAAGTGGTATATCTGCGTCAGTCAGAAATTGAAACCACCCCGAACGTCGGCAATGAGGAAAGCGCCAAATTCATCCAGGGGGTTTGTCATAAAAATGATGAACTGCTGATTCTGGTGGATCTGGAGAAACTGATGACCGATGAGGAGTGGACAGAAATCCAGGGTTTATAGGAGTCTGTCATGGCGTCTTTGTCACTGATGCACTGGTTATTGATGGGGAATATGGGTTTGCTGCTGTTGGTCGGCGCATTTATGTGGTCGCTGAAGCGGCAGCAAAATCAGGATGCCAATCGTCTGGATCAGGCAATTGGCAGCTTACAACAAGCGCATCAGGCAATGAGCAAAAGTACCATCGGTATGGGACGCAAGCTTAAGCAGATGGATGGACGCCTGCAGCATGCGGAACGTAAAGTCGTACTGCCAACAACCGATGAGGCAACGTTTCAACAGGCGTCGCGTCTGGTTGGATTAGGCGCGACAGCCAGTGATCTGGTCGACAGTTGTGGCGTTGCACGCGGTGAAGCAGAATTAATTGTTTCACTGAAACGTCAGGCGGCACATTGAAAGCTCTTTATTGATTAACGGCTTTTACCGCGCATTGCATCGTGTCGGCATAAAAAACAGCCTGCGGGTCCACTGCTGTCCCACAGTTTGGAGTGACATCGTGTCACTCCAAACGGCAGCATTAGTCGACGACTGTTTTTCAATCTGAAACGCCTTTCCGGGGCAAGCCCCTGGCCCCCTGCAAGGAGAGGTATCTCCTTCCGATCCTCTCTTTTCGGCGCGTCCGGCTTCATCCAGCCAACGGCAATGATT
>JAJOJJ010000023.1 GCA_021208685.1 Saccharospirillaceae bacterium | reverse complement strand
CGACCACGCTTTTTAGGGGCTGCGGTATCAGCAGCCGGAGTGGCTTTTGCCGGACGGCCACGACGTTTAGGCTCAGTGCTCACAACCGCTGTTGCCGCTTTAGCCGGACGACCACGTTTTTTCGGAGCATCCGTATTCGCAGTGTTAGCCGTTACAGCTGCTTTAGTATTCAGTTTTTTAGCAGCAACGGATGCTTTGCCGTGTTCTTTAGCAGCACGGGCTTTTACTTTCGCAGCATCCTGCTTACCACGCACCTGACGCCACTTAGCTTCAAAAGTTGCCATGGCTTTAGCCAGATCAGCTTCAGCTTTAGCAACCAGAGATGCTTCAAAGGCTTCAACGGCCGCAATGGCTTTTGCTGTTACAGATTCTGCTTTAGCTTCAATCTGTGCAGCTTTAACAGCAACGGTCGCAGTACGTGCTTCGGCTTTTAATGCCTGCAGCTTAGCGCTCTCTTCTTTTACTTTCGCGTTGGCAGCAGCAACAGCACGCTTGGCAACCGGTGTTGGTTTAAGAGTGGCTTTTTCTTTGGCAGCCGCTGCTTTCGTTACGGCAGCTTCAACTTTAGCTTGCTGAGCAGTAACAGCCGCATGCGCTTTTTCAGATGCTTTTACTGCAGAAGCAACAACCGCAGGTACCTCAGCAACGGTTTAACTGCAGCTGTTTTAGCAGCTGCAGGCTTACGACCGCGTTTGGCAGGAGCTTTTTTAGGTCTGGCCATAGGTGAATTCCTCTAATATTTCCTGATCAGGTAAGATAACGCTAGCACAAAATATATGAGTGCATAAGCTGACGGAAGCAATAATAGTATTTTTATTATCGAAAACCAAAAGATAATGAATCAATCATGCTATTTATGACCTCTTTTTGCCTATTGCGGTCAGTATAGTGGTTTTATTTCTTCGTTATACCGACATATGATCCCGATATTGCTTACAGGGTAATACTCTCCGCCATGTATTCAGCAATGCATCCGCTCCTGATCCCGTGAACTGTCAGTGAATCCGTTTTAAATTAGGGTCTGTTAAGCGAACCAGGCTTGCTGAGAGCCGGTTTTATCAGAACAGGGAGTGAGAAGTAATATTAGCAGGCTAAATGAATAACAAACGACGACGTTAATGGGGAACGCCGGCCTCAGCCAGGAGCGTTATGGCTAAACATTTCTCATCCTGTACGGCTGTTCGTTCGTTTAACCGGCGACCAGCCGGCCTGGAACAGATTGGCGTCCCGAAGGTGCAAGGCCCTGTTAACACACATTAAACAGGCCCCTATGCACCGTATTATTCTGAACATTCCCTCCTCAGCGCCTTGTCTGAAAATTGGTTAGCCAATAACAAGCCTGTTTAATGTGTGTTAACAGGCCCCGGGTTACACCGGAATAATTCAGGTAATAACAAAGCCTTCATTAGACTGAAAGCCGGTTCATTAATCATAAAAGGAGGAAATTCGATAACCCATTGCCTGAGTCTGCAAGGTGGTTAAGGTTTTTAGGGCCTGTCGACACTCATTAAACAGGCTTGTTATTGGCTAACCAATTTTCAGACAAGGCGCAGAGAGTGTGGGATGTTCAGCACATCCCTGTGCTTCACCCCTTCGGGGTTGGCACGCCAATCTGTTCCAGACAGATTGGTAACGGGTTAAGCAAACGAACAGCAACGCAGGATGAGGGATTTTTAGCCATAACCCTTCGGGCTGAGGCCCGTTTTACCCAATAACATCGTCGTTCGTCATTTATTTAGCCCGCTACCCATCTGCCCGGAGCAGATGGGCGCGAAGCCCGCAGGGTCAGGAACAGGGATGTTCCTGACAATATCACTCCTCTCTCATTGTTCTGAGAAAAACTGGCTCTCAGCAGGCCGGATTTACTGAGTGTCGACAGGCCCTAGTAAAAACCGTGATGATCAGGAAGCTCACCGCTTTCTGTCAGTCAGCAGGAACCCGGACAACTGTAAGGAATTATCAGAGCAGGGTTTTAAAAGCCGGCAATGTTAAATAAGAAGCGCCTCAGCACGGTAAAAAGCAAAAAGCGGACACAAAAAAAGGGCCGAAGCCCTTTTAACCCTGCGGATCACTTTCAGTTTTGCAGAGCCTTCAAAACCTGAGAAGTGATATCCTGCAGCGAGCCCACACCCTGGATATGGCTGTACTTGGGCGCAAGCTCACCTTTTTCGGCTTCCAGTTTTTGATAGAAGCTGACCAGTGGCGCAGTCTGTTCATGATAAATAGAGAGGCGTTTGCGCACAGTTTCTTCCTGGTCGTCATCACGCTGAACCAGATCTTCACCGCTTTCATCGTCTTTACCTTCCACTTTCGGTGGGTTGTAAATAACGTGATAAACGCGGCCAGAACCCGGGTGCACACGACGACCACTCAAGCGCTTAACAATTTCTTCATCGGCAACGTCAATTTCAACCACATGGTCAATATCAACACCGGCTTCCAGCATCGCTTCTGCCTGTGGAATCGTGCGCGGGAAACCATCGAACAGAAAGCCGTTTACACAGTCATCCTGCTGAATACGTTCTTTTACCAGGCCAATAATGATTTCATCAGAAACCAGACCACCGGTTTCCATGATTTCTTTTACTTTCAGGCCTAATTCACTGCCTGCTTTAACTGCAGCGCGCAGCATATCGCCGGTAGAGATTTGCGGAATAGCAAACTTTTCACAAATGAACTGTGCCTGTGTGCCTTTACCTGCACCGGGCGCACCCAACAGAATTACGCGCATGCGCATACCCCTTGTGGTTAATAAAAACTGTCCGGCGAGTCAAAAAATTGGTTATTTTTCAACCACTCACGGAAAAAATAGGCCTAACCTTACTCCGAGCCGGGCTCTTGCTCAAGTCATTGTGATGAAAAAGCCGGGCAGAGAATGCCCGACTTTGGTATAGAACGCGCCCTATCTGAAGCGATACGACGCCCGCAAGGTGGGATTAACCGGTATTACGCATCCCGGCAGCGATACCGGCCATGCTGACTTTCAGGGCACGCTCGACTTCCTGGCTGACCACATCCTGATCCTGCCGTTCGCGGTAGAGTAATTCAGCCTGCAGATAGTGCAGCGGATCACTGTACGGATTGCGCACACTCATGGAGTGCTGCAAGGCCAGATTATCCTGCAGCAGGGTTTGCTGATTCTTAATCGCCAGCACCAGATCACGGATTTTCTGCAGGCGGATACGCAGCTGGCTGCCAAGTGGTTGCAACTCCGCTTCGACCAGGCGTCCTTCGTAATACTGAGCGATGGCCGGATCCGCTTTGGAGATCACCATTTCCAGCATATCAATATAAGTACGGAAAAATGGCCACTGGGCATACATGGATTGCAGTTGCGGCAGCTCGCCCTGATTGACCGGCTGCTCCAGCGCTTCATCCGACCCCAGCCAGGCAGGCAACATTAAGCGCATTTGCGTCCAGGCAAATATCCATGGGATGGCACGCAGGGTTTCGATCCCGCCACCGCTTTTACGGCGTGCCGGGCGACTGCCTAATGATAACTTACCCAATTCCTGTTCCGGCGTTGCGGCGCGGAAATAACGGACAAAATCCGGTGTATCGCGCACCATCGCCCGATAGGATTTAACCCCGGCGCTGGCCAGTTGCTCCATACGCTCACGCCATTGTGGTTGTGCGGCTTCCGGCGGCAACAGATTCGCTTCCAATACCGCCGAGACATAAACTTTAAGATTACGCACGGCCACATCCGGTAAGCCGAATTTAAAGCGGATCATCTCACCCTGTTCGGTTACCCGTAATCCGCCCAGCACCGAGCCGGGCGGCTGCGATAAAATGGCCCGGTGTGCCGGACCTCCTCCACGGCCAACACTGCCGCCACGACCATGAAACAGACGCAATTTAATGCCTTTATCCTGCGCTGTTTTTGACAGGGCTTCCTGTGCCCGGTACTGCGCCCAGACGGCCGCCAGCTGACCGGCGTCCTTAGAGGAATCGGAATAACCAATCATCACCTGCTGATGACCTTTGCAGTACTGCCGGTACCAGTCCACCGACCAGAGTTTTTCCATGCGCGGTGCCGATTGTTCAAGATCGCTGAGGGTTTCAAACAGCGGTACCACCGGCATATGGTCACGCACGCCACAGGCCTGTAACAATAATGCAACGGCCAGAATATCTGACGGTTCACTGGCCATAGAAATGATGTAACAGGAAACTCCATCACCGGCACGGGTGGCCAGCACGTTCATGGTATCGAGCACTTCCTGAGCTTCGGCAGTGGGCGTCCAGCGGGTTGGAATCAACGGGCGGCGGGATGCGAGTTCGCGGAGCAGAAACTGTTGCTTCTTTTCTTCATCCCAGGATTTGTAATCCCCCCAGTGATAAAAGGCACAGATTTCCTGCAGCACATCGGCATGGCGTGTCGATTCCTGACGTACATCGAGTTTTACCAGTGCCAGTCCAAAACAGGCAACCCGGCGCAGGGTATCCAGCAGAAAACCATTAGCGACGGTATCCAACCCCTGTTCAATCAGGCTGTGATAACAGAGCATCAATGGCTGCAGTAATTCATCGTCATCCTGTAATGGCTGACAATCACTTTCAGCTCCGCGGGCTTTGGCGGCGGCCCAGCGTTTGGTCTGCTCCAGACGGTGACGCAGCTGATGCATACAGGCACGGTATGGTTCGCGCGGATTCTCAGGATAACGACGGCGCAATTCCGCCGAGGCGGCCGTCATCGACAGCTGCATGCCCAGTTGTTCGATATCGCGCAGGTATAAATCCGCTGCCATCCAGCGCGCCAGAAATAATACTTCGCGGGTCACCCCTGAGGTGACGTTCGGATTGCCGTCGCGGTCACCGCCCATCCAGGAAGAAAAGCGCACGGGGGCGGCGGTCAGAGGTAAGGCACCGCTGCCACGCTGGCGCAATTCTTCATCAAGATTGCGTAACAGTTTTGGCACCGCATACCAGAGGGAATTTTCGATCACCGCGAAGCCCCACTTGGCTTCATCCACCGCGGTGGGCCGTACCTGACGGATTTCATCGCTGTGCCAGATTTCTTCCACAACAGACGCCAGCTGCTGTTCAATTTCCAGTAATTGCGGATGGCCATCACGCAGATCATCACGCTGTTGCAACAGGCGGGCAATCAGGTCGTATTTCTGAATCAGGGTACGGCGGGTAATTTCGGTAGGATGCGCAGTGAGTACCAGCTCAATATTCACATCCGCCACTTTCTGACTGAGGTCCAGCCCGGCAATGCCTTTTTGTTGCAAGCGGTCGAGCAGACTGCTGAACATCTGCTCAACATCGTCATGCAGAAAATCGCTGCGCCGCCAGCTGGCGCCATGTTGTTGTTCAGCAATATTCGCCAGATTAAGAAACTGATTAAAACCACGCACCACCGGCACCAATGCATCGTCTGGCATGGTTTTCAGCATTGCCAGTAAACGATCGCGCTCAGAATCATCGCCATTGCGGGCTTTTTTGGCCTGTTTACGGATATCTTCAATACGCTTCAGCATGCTGCTGCCGTATTGATTTTCAATGGTTTTACCCAGCAGGTTGCCCAGCAGTTTCACTTTGTCACGTAACAAAGCGTCTAATTCAAAAGCATCCGTCGCGTTCATAACCACTCCTGTCAGATCGTTTTATTCAGTGTGCGGAAAAACAGACAGATAGCAAGAGACCCGCTGAATAACCCGATGTCCGCAATCACCAACAGGCGCAGCCTGAAGTCCACCAGAACGGTGTTGGTGAATTTGAAAAGGACCGGTCATTTTGCTGCATTCGCCGCCTTGCTCTGACGAGCGGCGGAACTTGCACAGACCTGTGCAGAGTTATTCAGAGGGTCCCAGGGTGTTACTCAGAGTGGTTTTCAGAGGATTTTGGTAACACTTTGTTTAACCGCATGCCGGGGCGTTTTTTTCATTCTATTCTGATGAAACAGCCAGAGAAAAAGGACATCCGATGAAAGCTTCTGAATTATTACGCCACTGGGAAAAAGAATATGGTGAGCCGCTGACCGCTGCGCGCTATGAGTTGTCATTAAATGTTAAAGACGCCGCGCGACTGGAGGCGCTGGCGGAAATGTTTCCGGGCAGCAGTAAAGAACGTATTCTGCGCGACCTGGTCAGTGCGGCGTTGGCGGATCTGACCAGCGGTTTTCCTTATGTCGCCGGTGAAAAGGTCGTCGCTCAGGATGAAGAAGGTGATCCGGTATTTGAGGATATCGGGCCGACACCGCAATTTCTGCAACTGACCCGTAAACATCTGAACAGCCTGCAAAAAGGCAAGCACTGATCGGCAGCGCCGTCAGTGGTTTTCCGCCTGTTTGGCGTGCTGCCAGGCCGCTTCCATATCGGCGGCACTGGCTTTGTGCCAGCCACCCAGTTTTTCGACCTGCGCCTCGACCTGCGCAAAGCGCGAACAAAAGCGTGAATTAGTGCCACGCAGCGCCACCTCGGCGTCAACCTTCAGATGCCGCGCCAGGTTGCTGACGGCAAATAACAGATCGCCCACTTCATGCTGCAGACGTTCCGGATCGGCTGCAGCAATTTCGGCTTCGACTTCAGCCAGCTCTTCACGGATTTTATCCAGCACGCCCTGCACGTCTGGCCAGTCAAAGCCAACCGTCGATGCTTTCTTTTGCAATTTCACTGCGCGGTTCAGGGCCGGCAGAGTCACCGGCACATCGGCCAGCAGCCCTTCGGTTGAATGCTTTGCCGTCGGCTTGAGGGCTTTTTCCTGCCGTTTGATCCGATCCCAGCTGGCATTAATGTCTGCCTCCTCCGGACTGACCGACGGGTCGCGCTCGCTGTGCAACGTCCCTTGCGGAAACACATGCGGGTGTCGGCGGATCAGTTTTTCGACCAGTCGGTGGATGATCGAATTGAGATTAAACAGACGTTGTTCATCACCCATCTGACCGTAAAAAATCACCTGAAATAACAAATCGCCCAACTCTTCTTCCAGATGCGGCCAGTCCTGACGCTCAATCGCGTCCGCCACTTCATACGCTTCTTCCAGCGTATGCGGCAGAATGGTGGCGAAATCCTGTTTCAGATCCCAGGGACAACCGGTTTGCGGATCACGCAGACGGCGCATCAGGTACAGCAGATCATCGAGGCAATAGCTCATGAACCATGACCCCCACGCACCCGGCGGGCGGAAATCACATTGGGTAACTGAGCAATCTTACTCATCAGACGGGCAAAGCGTTCCAGACTTTCAACCTCTACGGTCAGCTGCATATTGGCGGTATTTTCGCCCTGATTCGATTGGGTATTCACCGAGATGACATTAATACGTTCATTCGCCAGAACGGAGCTGACATCCCGCAACAGGCCGGTGCGGTCGTAAGCCTGAATCAGCATATCCACCGGATAGGTGCTGTTCGGCTTATTCCCCCAGCTGACCTGCAGCAAACGCTGTGGCTCCATCGCTTCGAGATGCAGCAGGTTGTCGCAGTCGCTGCGGTGTACGGTAACACCACGACCCACGGTGATATAACCGCGGATATCGTCCCCCGGCACCGGCTGGCAGCACTGCGCCAGCTGTGTCAGCAGATTGCCGACCCCTTCAATATAAATATCGTCGGCTTTGGTCTGACGCTCACCCTGCTCCGGTTTACGTGCCAGTGGCAGCTCTTGCTGAATGTTACCGTTGTCGGCCTTTTTCAGCACGTTGTGCACAATATGACCAACACGCAGATCACCGGCTCCGACGGCAGCAAACATATCGTCGACCGATTTCATATTCATGTCTTTGGCGACATCGGTCAGGGGTTCATTCACCAGATCCAGACGATCCAGCTCACGCAGGACCAGCTGGCGGCCTTCATCGATGTTCTGATCGCGGGCCTGCAGTTTGAACCAGTGCGCCACTTTGGCGCGCGCGCGGGTGGTATGAATATAGCCGGATTCCGGATACAGCCAGTCGCGGCTCGGATGCGCATTGGCGTTGGTCAGGATTTCGACCTGCTCGCCGTTTTTCAGCAGATAGGTCAGTGGCACTATACGGCCATTAACCTTGGCACCCCGGCATTTGTTGCCGACTTCGGTATGCACACGGTAAGCGAAGTCGACCGGCGTGGCGCGGGGCGGCAGGTCCACGACATGACCTTCCGGGGTGAACACATAAATGCGGTCGGGGTTGATGTCGGCGCGCAGTTCTCCCACCAGCTCCGGTAAATCATCCAGCTCTTCGTGCCATTCCAGTACCTGCCGCAACCAGGCAATTTTCTGTTCATATCCCTGATCTTTGGCGTTGGTGTCGGTGCCCTTATAAAGCCAGTGTGCACAGACGCCCAGCTCCGCATCTTCGTGCATATTGTGGGTACGGATCTGCACTTCCAGCACTTTGCCTTCAGGGCCAATCACAGCGGTATGCAGCGAGCGGTAACCGTTCTCTTTCGGGTTGGCGATGTAGTCGTCAAATTCGTTGGGAATATGCCGCCAGAGCGTATGCACAATCCCCAGCGCGGCGTAACAATCACGCAGTTCCGGCACCAGAATGCGCACCGCGCGGATATCGTAAATCTGGGAGAAATCGAGGTTCTTGCGGCTCATCTTCCGCCAGATACTGTAGATATGCTTGGCACGGCCATAGACATCGCACCGGATACCAGCACCGAGCAGGTCATCGCGCAGGCGCTGCACCACGGTTTCGATATAGTCCTGACGGGCAAGACGTTTTTCATCCAGCAAACCGGCAATCTTTTTATAAGCTTCCGGCTGCATATAGCGGAACGCCAGATCTTCCAGCTCCCACTTCAGGTGACCAATACCCAGACGGTGAGCCAGCGGCGCGTAAATATTAAAGACTTCTTCGGCGACCTTGCGGCGCTTGTCGTGCGGGCCATCTTTCACCGCCCGGATAGCCGAGGTCCGCTCGGCCAGTTTGATCAGTGCGACACGGACGTCATCGATCATCGCCACCAGCATTTTGCGCAGGTTCTCAACCTGCGCCTGACGCTGGCCCAGTACCACTTCGTCGCGTGAGTTCTGGATTGCGCTGATCGCCGCCATACGCAGCACGCCTTCAATCAGCTTGGCCACTTCGGCGCCAAAATCGCGCTCCACACGCTGCAGGGCCAGACGCCCTTCCCGCACCGCACGGTAGAGAATAGCGGCCACCAGCGATTCGGTATCGAGGCGCAGGTCGAGCAGAATCTGCGCCATTTCGATCCCCATCTGCACGCTGTCAATCGACCAGTAAGTGCGGTTTACGATGGCTTCATCCGACAACTGTTTCGCCAGTGTCAGCGCACGCCCGAGTGTTTCCGGGTCTTTTACATCGTAAGCCTGCTGGATACTCTCCAGCCAGCGTGAAACATCGAGCGATCCATCATGCAACAACGGATGATCATCTCTGACCTTAACCATGACGCTTAGCCTTTCTTTCCAGTAATACCATGGTTTCAACATGGTGTGTCTGCGGAAACATATCCATAATTCCCGCCTGCCGGACCTGATACCCGGCTGCCGCCAGTGCATTCAGATCCCGTGCCAGAGTCGCCGCATCGCAGGATACGTACAGAATACGCGGCACCCGGCGCTCAATAAGTTCGTTCATCACACCGGCTGCTCCCGCCCGTGGCGGATCGAGCAGCACGGCATCAGGCGCTGGCAAGTCAGCCAGGCCGCCTGCGCCACTTAAATCGGCCTGAATCGCCTGCAAAGGTAAGGCCAGATTCGATGCCTGCGCAGCCAGGCTGTTCACCATGCTGTGTTCAACTTCCACCGCCAGTACCTGCTGCGAGCGCTTTGCCAGCGGCATGCTGAAGTTGCCGTGACCGGCAAACAGATCCCAGATGACTTCATCAGCACCGGGCTGCAACCAGTCGAGCGCCTGCTGCACCATGGCACGGTTGACCGCGCCATTGACCTGGACAAAGTCCGTGAGTTCCAGCCGTAACGCCAGGTCATCAACCTGATGATGGAGAGGCTCAGCCTGCTCCGGCCACAATCGCTGCGCGGGCGCATCCCGTTCAGTTTTGAGCCACAGTTGCAACGGCAGCAGACCAGCGGTATCCAGTCCGGCGACAAAGCTGCACAGTTTTTTCTCATCGCCCGCAGACAAGGGTTTCAGAAGGCGTAGTACGAGGGCCAGCGCATTATCGGCGGCAATGGCTTCAATCTGGGTAATCACGGCGCGGGCATCAAGGCGGTTAATCTGTTCACGCCAGGCCGCCCAGTCGAGAGCCGGGTGTTCAGGCAACACCAGACAGCGGTCAATATTGCTGATATGCGCGGAGGAGGCTTCACGGAAACCGACAAAGTTCTCGCGGCTGTCTTTGCTGTAGCGCACTCCCAGTCTGGCCTTACGCCGGTAATGCCAGGGCTCGGCCACAATCGGTGCCGACCACTCAGGCACCTCGACGCCCTGACGGCTCAGCTCACGTGCCACGCGCTCCTGCTTAAAGGCCACCTGAGCGTTATAGGCCAGATGCTGCAGGTCACAGCCGCCGCAGCGCTGGTAATGAGGACACTCAGGGGGTACCCGATCGGGGGAGGTTTTGATCAGGTTCAGCAGGCGGGTCTGCCACACCTTGCGGCGGCGGCCATCGAGTACCACTTCGGCTTCTTCACCGGGCAACGCGCCGGGCACGAAATAGACATCGCGACCCAGCCGCGCCACCCCTTCCCCTTCAGAGGTCAGGTTATCCACTGACAGCGTCAGGCGCCGTTGTTTATCTGCTGGTTTCACCAGGCACTCCTTTAATGACCAGCCACCAGTATCGTGCACAGCGGCACGACGTGGCATCTGGCGCACAAGATTGGGGCAAAGGGGAAAAATTCAAGGGCAGAGAGGGAACAAATACCGCGTCCGGCGGCTGATTGTCGGCCGCCACCGGCAACGGTATCAGGCTTGCGGGGCGAAAACACCGGAAGACAGGTAACGGTCACCACGGTCGCAGATAATGGCCACAATGGTCGCGTTTTCCAGCGTTTGTGCCAGACGTAAAGCACCGGCCACAGAACCTCCGGAAGACACGCCGCAGAATATACCTTCACGCCGTGCCAGTTCTCGCATGCAGTGTTCAGCGTCCTGCTGGCGGATATCCATCACCCTATCCACCCGGCGCGCATCGTAGATGGTGGGCAGATATTCCGCCGGCCAGCGGCGTATTCCGGGGATAGCGGCGCCATCCGCCGGTTGCAGACCAATGATCTGTATTGCCGGATTCTGTTCCTTCAGGTAACGCGAGGTTCCCATAATGGTTCCTGTGGTACCCATCGAACTGACAAAGTGGGTGATGCGGCCACCGGTCTGCGCCCAGATTTCCGGTCCGGTGCTGTGATAATGCGCCTCGGGGTTATCGCCGTTACCAAACTGATTCAGCACTTTGCCTTCGCCACGGGCTTCCATCGCCAGCGCCAGATCGCGTGCGCCTTCCATACCACTGTCAACCAGAATCAGCTCGGCGCCATAGGCTTCCATCGCCCAGCGCCGTTCCATGGTCGCGCTGTCAGGCATAATCAGCACCATTCGGTAGCCTTTTATGGCCGCAGCCATGGCCAGGGCAATACCGGTGTTGCCACTGGTGGCTTCAATTAAGGTATCGCCGGGCTGAATATCGCCGCGCTGTTCGGCACGTTCGATCATGGATAACGCCGGGCGATCCTTGACGGAACCGGCCGGATTATTTCCTTCCAGCTTGAGCAGAATGGTGTTGCTGCTGTCGGCTGGCAGCAAACGCTGCAGGCGTACCAGAGGAGTATTTCCCACACAATCGGCAATGGTCGGGTACTGGATATCGGTCACGGCGATCTCTACTTATAACCAAAGAGTGCGTAGTTTACCTGCGCACCTCGACTGAACGTAATATCTATTGGTGATTTCGTTATATCACGGTGCCTGCCCGTACAGTGTCGTGCTGTCACCCTGCAGGCTGCGATTGCACCCGTCCGATGCGCCCTTTACTCTACGGCTTTACTCTTCTTTAAGTTGTGCGCATGAAAAACTGGACCATCCAGAGCCGTATTCTGTTTCTCGCCTTGCTGCCAGGCGTCATCGTTTCTGTCGTGCTCGGCATTTTCTTTATGACTGAGCGGGCGCGCGATCTGAATGATCTGCTTGATCAGCGCTCACTGGCGATGGCGAAACAGCTGGCTCCCACCTGTGAGTACGGGGTGATGACCGGTAATGTCGGTATTCTGCAGAACATCGCCAACAATATGCTGGAAGAAAAGGATGTCCGCTCCGTCAGCATTTACAACCAGGATGTCGAAATTCTGGCCCATGCAGGCCCTAAAATGCTGACCGAGCGAATTGGCTCAGCGCAACTGCAGGATAATCAGCTGCAACTGCTGCGCACTGAGGGTTCGGTGCGGGTGCGGGCGCCGATTTTTGCCCAGAACCTGGTCATTCCTGACCAGCTGTCTGATCAGTTTTATGCCGAGGAAAGCCGCGAAATAAAACTGCTGGGCTGGGCGGAGCTGGAATTATCGAACAGCAATACCCAGCTGATGCGTTATCAGCATATTGCATCGTCCCTCAGCGTGATTCTGATGGCATTGCTGACCTGTACCTTTGTCGCAATCCGTCTCAGCCGGCAGGTGTCGGAGCCGATGAACAGCATTGTCAAAGCCATTGGCGAACTGGAAGACGGTAAGCTGGAAAGCCGTGTTCACATTAACAGTGGGGGTGAATTCCAGCAGCTGGCTTCCGGCATCAATGCCATGGCCAGTGCATTGCAGCGTGTGAATACCGAGCATCAGCAAAATCTGGAGCAGGCCACACAGGATCTGCAGGTTACTCTGGATGAAATGGAGATCCGTAACCGCGAACTGGCCATTGGCCGCAAAGAAGCTCTGGAAGCCAGCCGTATGAAGTCGGAGTTTCTGGCTAACGTCAGCCACGAAATCCGCACCCCGCTGAACGGTATTATCGGTTTCAGTGACTTACTGGTGCGTACTCAGGTGGATGAACGTCAGGCTGATTATCTGGATACCATCCGTAAATCCTCGGCCGATTTGCTGAACATCATCAACGATATTCTTGACCTGTCGAAGATTGACGCCGGTAAGCTGATCATTGAACACATCAGCTTTAACCTGCGTGACGTACTGGAAGACGTCATGACGGTACTGGCGCCCTCAGCCTTTAATAAAGGCCTGGAACTCAGCCATCTGATTTACTCGGATGTGCCCCTGCTGGTTGAAGGCGATCCGCTACGCCTGAAACAGGTTCTGACCAACCTGATCAATAACGCCATTAAATTTACCGAACGCGGCAACGTCAGTGTCCGCGTCTCGCTGATTAATCAGGCCGATCAGCGCGCCAGCATCCAATTTGAAATTCAGGACTCCGGCATCGGCATGACCGAAGCTCAGATCAGCAAAATTTTTACGGCCTTTACTCAGGCCGATGCCAGCACGGCAAGGCAATTTGGCGGTACCGGGCTGGGCCTGATCATCTCCCGCGCACTGGTCGAAGCCATGCATGGCGAAATCATGGTCAGCAGTCACGAAGGCCGTGGCTCAACCTTCAGTTTCCATATCAAAGTCGGTATGGCTGATGCACCGGCAACCCCGAAAACGACTCTCGACGGTTATCAGGTGGCCCTGCTGGAACCCTCTCTGCTCAACCGTATGAATACCGGTGCTCTGCTCGACCAATGGCAGATCGGTCATCATGACTGTGAAAACCGCCAGCAATTGCTGGAATTACTGACCAACAACGACCACAACCTCCATGCGCTGATTGTTGCCGTCAGCCGCCAGCACCTCAACGACCCGCAACAGCGCTTGTTTATGCAGCAATTATCCCGATATCCGTTGCCGCTGATCACCCTGATTGACAGTGTGAGTCACGAGCATCTTGACCAGCTCAAACAACAGGGTGCCAGCATCAGCCTCAGCCAGCCGTTTCTGCATAACCGACTCTATCAGGCGCTGTGCCGCGCATTGGGTAAAGACAGCAACGACACGAACGAACAGCGAGCGGCCCCCGGAATCGATCTGTTCCGGGCACCGCCCTGTGTTCTGGCAGTGGACGATAACAGCGCCAACCTGAAGCTGGTGGTGACCTTACTGCAGGAGCTGGGGATCAACGTCATTGCGGCCAGCAGCGGACGCGATGCCATCGAAATCGTTCAGCAGCAGACCGTCGATATGGTGTTTATGGACATTCAGATGCCGGGCATGAATGGTCTGGAAGCCACCGGCCATATCCGTACTCTGCCCGGCAAAGGTGCCCTGCCGATTATCGCCCTGACCGCTCACGCCATGGCCGATGAAAAAGAAGCGCTGATCAAAGCCGGTATGAACGATTACCAGACCAAACCCATCAGTCAGGAACAGCTGGCGGCCTGCGTTGAACGCTGGACCGGTTACCGGTCGCTCAGTCCGGCGGAATCCAGCGAAGCACCGGCACTGTCAAAAAGTCAGTGTGACTGGGTCTTTGATGCGGCGACAGCCCTGCGCCATGCCAACCATAAGGTCGATCTGGCGCAGGATATGTTCCGTATGCTGCTGGATTCACTGCAACAGGATATGCAGCACATCGTTGATGCCTGGGAAGAAGAGGATATGGAGGATCTGCTTGAGCGGGTGCACCGCGTCCACGGCGCAACCCGCTACTGCGGCGTTCCCTGCCTGCGCAACACACTGGAAACCTTTGAAACAGCCCTGAAAGCCAATCGTCAGAAGGAATTACCGCCCCTCATGCGGCAACTGGTAGAAGATGTCGCCAACCTGCAGCAATGGGCGCAAAGCAATGACTGGTCAGCCACGCTGGCTGCCGTTGCTGCCGAACGGGCCGGACAGGCTACGCTGAGCAACGCCTAACTCAGCAACGCAAAGGCCTGAATCCAATCGCCCTCATCTGACAAACTCACCAGCGCCCGCTGGCCGCCCAATGCCTGTAAGCGCTCTGCGGCGGCACCATACAACCGTACGTGCGGCGCGCCCAGATCGTCACGCAGCACCTGCAGCTGCTGAAACCCCACCCCTTTGGCAATACCCGTGCCCAGTGCTTTCGCCAGTGCTTCTTTGGCCGCGTATTGCTTGGCGAGAAAATTGAGCGGATTGGCCCGCGAGCGATACAACGCCTGCTCCGCAGGGGTCAGAATACGCTGCACAAAGCGCTCGCCATGACGCGCCAGCGCCTGCTCAATACGGCGGCCATCCAGCAGATCGGTGCCGATGGCGATCACCCCCGGCACCTGCTGAAAGGCTTCAGCCTGCGTCATGATCCGCCACCCTCAACCGCGGTTTGTTGACGCAGCCAGCAGGTCGCGCATTTCGCGCACGGCTTCTTTCAGGCCAACAAACAGCGCCCGTGCGACAATCGCGTGGCCGATGTTCAGCTCATTCATACAGGGGATTGCCGCGATGGCTTCGACATTGTGGTAGTGCAGTCCGTGACCCGCGTTCACAATCAGGCCACGCTCATGGGCATAGGCGGCGGCATCCTGAATACGCTTCAGCTCAAGCTGTTGCTCAGCGTCGGTTTTGGCGTCGGCATAACGGCCGGTATGCAGTTCAATCACCGGCGCGCCAACGCGCAACGTGGCGTCGATCTGGGCAAAATCGGGGTCAATAAACAGCGAAACTTCACTGTTTATGGCTTTCAGCCGCTCAACCGCGGCACGGATATGGGCTTCCTGACCAATCACATCCAGACCGCCTTCGGTGGTCAGCTCTTCGCGCTTTTCCGGTACCAGGCAGGTGCATGGCGGGCAAACCTCTTCGGCCAGCTCAAGCATGGCCTCCGTCACGGCCATTTCCAGATTCATGCGGGTGGACAGGGTTTCTGCCAGTACATACACATCGCGGGTCTGAATATGACGACGGTCTTCCCGCGGGTGGATGGTAATGCCATCGGCACCGGCTTCTTCAGCGAGGAAGGCGGCCTGTACCGGGTCGGGATAGAGAGTACCGCGTGCCTGACGCAGGGTGGCAACGTGGTCGATATTGACGCCCAGCAGGACGCGTTGAGCATTTTTCACAGGGACTTCCCTCATATCGGAATGGGCTTGTAGGAGCTGATTTAAATGCCGGACTGAAACAACTCGCGGCTGACCAGTGGACGCTCGAGCAGATCTTCAAGAGCACAGCGTAACACCTGCTTGGCGGCCGCCCAGCATTGTGGCCGCTGCGCCCGGCCTTGTCCAAGCTCAAGTAAATATTCACCCGGCCACGCCGGCTGTCGGGGCCGACAGATTGTCGCCGCATCCGACCGCGCAAAGCCTTCGCGGGCAATAAAGTGATAAGACGCATCCGCCGCAATGGCCTGTCCGTTACGATCCTGCTGCCAGGAAAAACCATACCCCAGCGCCTGTAATAACTGATATTCAAACAGCCTTAACCAGGGGTCCGGGAGTTCGGTATTCTGCAGACCTTCCAGGGTTTTGGCGTAGGTGAGAAACAGCTCAGGCTGGGCTTCATGACGCGGCAGTAAGCGCGCTAATAATTCAGCCAGATACAGTCCGCAATACAGATTACGGCCGCGCAGGAGATAGGTTTGCAGGCTGCGCAACCCACGCAGTTGTGGCCAGTCTCCGGCCAACGCCCAGTCACCCTGATAACGCTGGTGCAGATCGGGTTGCCACTGACTGCGACCAGCGACCACACTCAGCCGCCCCTGCTCTGCACTGAAAATATCCAGCAACCATTCCTGCTCGCGCAGGGGCTGACGCTGCAGGACAAACAGCGTCTTCATGGCTTAGCCGATGCGGTCGTCGTAACCCAGACTGCGCAGGGCTCGCTCATCATCCGACCAGCCCGCTTTGACTTTCACCCAGAGCTTGAGCATGACCTTGCAGTCAAACAACTGCTCCATATCTTTGCGGGCTTCCTGGCCAATCTGCTTAATGCGGTAACCACCATCACCAATCACAATGGCTTTCTGCGAGGCACGCTCAACCAGAATCAGCGCACTGATTTCGATCAGTGTTCCGGTGTGCACGAACTCTTCAATTTCCACCGTCATGGCGTAAGGCAGTTCATCGCCCAGCTGGCGCATGATTTTTTCACGCACCAGTTCAGCCGCCAGAAAACGCGAGCTGCGGTCGGTGATCTGATCTTCCGGAAAGAAGTACTGATTTTCCGGTAAATAGCTTTCAATCAGATGCTCCAGCCGCTCGACGTTATGGCCGGTTTTGGCGCTGACCGGAATAATCTGATCGAAGTTATGCCGCTGACTGAGCTCCTGCAGAACGGGCAGTAACTCTTCTTTCTCGCGCACAAAATCGACTTTATTTACCACCAGTACCACCGGAGCGCGCTGGGATTTAATGGCCTGCAGCACCATCTCGTCTTCGTCGGTCCAGCGGGTACGGTCAACCAGCATCAGAATCAGATCAACATCTTTAACGGCACTGGTCGCCGCTTTATTCATATAGCGGTTAATGGCTTTTTCCTGATGCTTATGGATACCGGGTGTATCAACATAAACCACCTGTACATCCCCTTCGGTTTTAATGCCCAGAATCTGGTGACGCGTAGTCTGCGGCTTACGTGAGGTGATGGATAATTTCTGCCCGAGAATCCGGTTCAGCAGTGTCGATTTGCCCACATTCGGGCGGCCAACGATGGCCACATAGCCGGTGCGTTGTGTCATTCTTCTTCCTCTCCTGCATCCTGTGCAGGCTCTGCTGAATCATCGATACCCAGTATAGTCAGGACCTGAGCGGCGGCGCTTTGTTCGGCACCACGACGGCTGCTGCCCTGCGCAACAACCGCATCGTCCAGCTCCGGAATGCGGCACTCGACGGTGAATACCTGCTCGTTGGTCGGGCCTTCGACATTCAGAACGTCATATTTAGGCAGGCTTGATCTCCGTCCCTGCTGAAATTCCTGCAGCCGGGTTTTGGGATCTTTGATCGGGTCTTCCAGCGTTAAAGCATCCAGACGGGTGGCATACCATGACAGAATGCGCTCCCGGACAGCATCCAGACCGGCATCCAGATACATAGCGCCAATTAATGCTTCCACCGTGTCGGCGAGAATCGATTCACGGCGGTGGCCGCCACTTTTTAACTCACCGGAACCCAGTAATAAAAAATCGCCCAGATCAAATTCACGGGCGATAACCGCGAGGGTTTCCCCCTTGACCATGCGCGCACGCAAACGGCTGAGCTTACCCTCTTTGGCCTGAGGAAACCGGTGGTATAAATCCTCAGCAACCACGAAATTCAGAATGGAGTCGCCGAGAAATTCCAGCCGTTCATTATTAGTAATACCTTTACTGCGGTGCGTCAGCGCCAGCATCACCAGCGATTCATCGCGGAAGTTATAGCCAAGACGCTGAGAGAGTTTAACGAGGGGATTATTCACTGGGTAAAATCTTTGTGTTGCTGAAAACGTACAACCAGGTCGATATTACCGAACAGAGTACCGCGTTGTTCATAGGGCCAATCGAGGATTAATCCACGATTACCGACATGAATGGTCAGCTCATCGAACGCCATCTGAATGTCGTTTTTACTGAGCCTTTCTTCCAGCAGCTTTTTCAGCTGGTTTGGACGGGTATCACTTTTAATTTCACCGGATTCATACATTTTATTGATGATGGTCGTCAGCATCTGGTTCTGCCAATACATTGGCACCAACGTAATGGCGGCCTTAACAAAAATAACGGCAATAAATACCACTACCATCGCTGACACAAAAGACATTCCACGCTGACGACGCATATTAATCATCCACTCTCAGTACGGCGAGGAAGGCAGACTGCGGAATTTCCACACTACCGATTTGTTTCATACGTTTTTTACCTTCTTTCTGTTTCTGCAACAGCTTTTTCTTACGGCTGACGTCACCGCCATAACATTTCGCCGTTACGTTTTTACGCAGTGCCTTGACCGTGGTGCGGGCCACAACCTGATTGCCCATAGCCGCCTGAATAGCAACATCGAACATCTGTCGCGGAATCAGTTCTTTCATTTTTTCGGTCAGTGCGGCTCCACGGCGACGAACATTGTCACGGTGCATAATCACCGCCAGCGCATCAACACGCTCACCGTTTACCAGCACATCCAGCCGCACCAGTGGCGCTTCCTGAAAGCGGGTAAAGCTATAATCCAGCGACGCAAAACCACGGCTGGCGGATTTAAGCCTGTCAAAGAAATCCATGACAACTTCCGCCATCGGAATTTCATATTTCAGCGCTACCTGACTGCCGGTGTACTGCATATCAACCTGCACACCGCGCTTCTCAATACACAGCGTAATGACGTTACCCAGATACTCCTGCGGCACCAGAATATTACATTCCGCAATGGGCTCACGCATTTCATCAATCACACCGGGATCAGGCAGTTTGGATGGGTTATCCACCATCATCACTTCGCCCTTTTTATTGACGACTTCGTACATTACCGTCGGTGCCGTTGTGATCAGATCGAGATCGTATTCACGCTCCAGTCGTTCCTGAATAATTTCCATATGCAGCATTCCGAGGAAGCCACAACGGAAACCGAAGCCCAGTGCGTCAGAATTTTCCGGCTCATAAAACAGCGACGCATCGTTCAGAGACAGCTTTTCCAGGGCATCACGGAACGTTTCAAAATCATCGGAAGAAACCGGGAACAAACCGGCATAGACCTGCGGCTTAACTTTCTGGAAACCGGGTAATGCATCGACATCCGGAAATTTAGCGCTGACGATGGTATCGCCCACTGGCGCACCATGAATTTCCTTAATACTGCCGACCATGTAACCCACTTCACCGGTTCCCAACTCGTCCGTCGGCGTCATCTTCGGTGTGAAAATACCAATGCCGTCGACCAGATGGTCGCGGCCGGTGGATTTCATGCGGATTTTATCGCCTTTTTTGATGCTGCCGTTTTTTACCCGGATCAGGGAGACAACCCCAAGATAAGAGTCAAACCAGGAGTCGATGATCAACGCCTGTAAAGGCGCGTCCGGATCGCCTTGTGGCGGCGGAATATTGGCCACCAGATCTTCCAGCACGTCTTCAATATTCAGACCACTCTTTGCACTGCAACGCACCGCATCGCTTGCATCAAGGCCGATAATCTCTTCAATTTCCTGTGCCACTTTATCCGGATCAGCCTGTGGCAAATCCATTTTGTTCAGTACCGGACGAACTTCCAGACCCTGTTCAATGGCGGTATAGCAGTTGGCAACCGACTGAGCTTCTACCCCCTGTGCGGCATCCACCACCAGCAACGCACCTTCACAGGCCGACAGCGAACGGCTGACTTCATAGCTGAAGTCGACGTGTCCCGGAGTATCAATAAAGTTCAGCTGGTAAACCTCACCATTGCGGGCTTTATAATCCAGCGTCACGCTCTGGGCTTTGATGGTAATGCCACGTTCACGCTCAATATCCATTGAATCCAGTACCTGCGCCTGCATTTCCCGGTCGGAAAGGCCGCCACATACCTGAATAAAACGATCTGAAAGCGTGGATTTGCCGTGGTCGATATGGGCAATGATGGAAAAGTTACGAATGTGGTCCAGCTGGCTCACAGAATACAACCCGGTTGTTAAAGGAAATGGTGGGCGATTTTACTTGAAAGGCGGGGTAAAGGCTATTTTGTACGCTATCCGGCGCGGGTAATGTTGGCTGACAGCCATAAACGACAAAGCCCGGCCAGTGCCGTAATGCTGTTCACTTAAGCGGAGCAGCATTTTTATCCACCGGATAGCGGGTTTTTGATATCTTCACCGATCGCGGCGTTGTAGGTCGCGGTCGGCGCTTCACAAGTAACCCCGAAAGCCCTG
>JAJOJJ010000002.1 GCA_021208685.1 Saccharospirillaceae bacterium | reverse complement strand
CTGCAGAGCGTTTTGACGGTGTTGTCGATTTCATAAAGGACTCGCCATTCACTTCAATCGACGCCTTGTCAAAAGCACTCTGCAGCACTCACGCGAAGCTGTGCAGAATTATTCAGAGGTGCCTTAACAGTTTGAGTGGCTTTTATATTTCCGATGGTACTGGTTATGGCCCGAATCAGATTGAGGGTAAATTTATTTCTACCGGTCAGAGCTATGAGGTCAGCGGCATTGAATGCGGCAAAACCTACACGCTGAAAGTCGTGCGTACGGATGCCGAAGAAATCATCCAGAAAGATGTGCCCATTCACTGCGGCTTTGATTATTTATGGGAGGTGAAATGATGATGCATAAAAACGCCCTGTCAGCCGCTGTGTTCATGCTGTTATCCGCCGTTGCTGTCGCTGACGGGCAGGACGATATTGTTGATGGCAGCGACCGTACCGTTTTAATCAACAGAGAACATGCCGATCCTCATGAACATGAGGTGGATTCTCTGGCGTTCGGTAATTATTACCGGATGGAACCGCATGCTTCGGTGCAGGACATTATCCGTGCCGTGGGTGAGCCGGTGGGTTCCTCAGCTTACATTCCGCGTCAGGACAATCGTTGGTTATCGGCTGAAAAATCCGCTTCCGCACCCTAGCGGCACAGCCATTTCAGGCCGTGCCGGCACGGCTTTGCCATTACTGATCGTACATGCTTTGAATCATTTCAATGGACGGGCGCAGTGTGACCCGCCAGATGCGTTCCAGCTCGGCATTAAACAGCGGGTCGTGTTTGCTCAGCGTTTCCATCAGGGCATCCATCCACAGGCTGTAATGCGCCGGATTAATGTTCATATTCTTGCGGCTGTGGCTTTCGCCTAAGGCGCGTATTTTGCTGTCTGACATGCCACGGGCGTGCATCACCAGCCACATAATCCCGCCGCGTAACAGAGCGCGTTGCGAATCCATATTGGTGTTGGCGAACATTGCCCGGATATCGGCCGATTTGTTCATGAATGCGTTGTAAAAATCCTCGTAAAAAACAGGGTTATTACAACTGCGGCCATAGCTTTGAAAAACCTTATCGGCATCTACCATGATTCTGTACCTTGTTGATAGCGCTGTTATGGAGTGTAAAAGGCGGCGCAGGGTACGGATTTTTAGTGCAAATTGCAAAGGCGCTTTGGTCTCAATCGCGTGACATTGTGTTAATTAAATGCCTGCAGGGCGGTATTCAGTTTCTGCCAGTCGATGTGTTGCTTTACGCTGGCGGCCAGGCGGTCGATTTGCTGCTCGCGTACAGCGTTAAAATCAACGGTCTTGCTGTCAGACAATCCGGCCCAGTGAAGAATCTGCTGCAGGGCTTGCGGCGTATCAAAAATTCCGTGCCAGTAAGTGGCCATTATCTGGCCGTCGTGACTGAGCCAGCCGCAACCGATATCCTGAACAGTATCCTGACTGAGCGAAATACCGGCATGAATTTCATAACCCTGTGCCGCCACAACCGGTTGTTCTGGCAGGCGCAATTCGCCGCTGGCGAGGCGTAAGGTTTTATCCGCTTTTAATTCACTGATTAATGGCAGATACCCCAGGCCTGCACTGCTGCCCGCGGGGCCTTCTATGCCATGCGGATCATGGATGCTGTCTCCCAGCATCTGTAAGCCCCCGCAGATTCCCAGCAGTTTTCCCCCATAGCGCAGATGTCGCTGCAGATAGTGCGGCCAGTCAGCGGGCTGGGTCTGCAGCCAGTTCAGATCGGCGCGGGTATTTTTGGAACCGGGCAGAATCACAAAATCCGCCGGCGGTGGTGTTTGCTCCGGGCCAACCAGAATTAAATTCACCTGCGGGTGTACACGCAATGCGTCGAAATCGGTGTGATTGCTGGTACGCGGATACACCGGCACCACCACATTAATCACCTTGTTTGTATCCTGCTCTACCTGTTGCTGGCTGATGGCATCTTCGGCGTCCAGATATAAACCGTGCAGGTAAGGCAAAACCCCCAATACCGGTTTGCCGGTTTTTTCTTCCAGCCAGTCGAGGCCATCCTGCAGCAGGGCAATATCACCGCGGAAACGGTTAATCACAAAGCCAACCACGCGCGCGCGCTCACTGTCGCTGAGGCAGGCCAGCGTTCCCAACAGATGTGCAAAGACACCGCCGCGATCAATATCAGCAATCAGTATCACCGGACAATCCACGGCCTCGGCAAAGCCCATATTGGCAATATCATTGGCGCGCAGATTAATTTCCGCCGGACTGCCAGCCCCTTCCACCAACACCCAGTCGTATTGCTGCTGTAAGCGCTGGTAGGAATCCAGCACCGCGTTCATGGCGGTGCTTTTGTAGGCGTGATAATCCTGCGCCGGTAAATTGCCGATCGCTTTGCCCTGAATAATTACCTGTGCGCCGGTATCGCTGTTGGGCTTCAGCAATACCGGATTCATATCCGTGGTGGGCGCGAGACGACAGGCCTGTGCCTGCAGTGCCTGTGCCCGGCCAATTTCTCCGCCATCGGCCGTCACTGCACTGTTGAGCGCCATATTCTGCGGTTTAAACGGGGCCGTGCGGATATGGGCATCAGCCAGAATGCGCCCGAGTGCGCAGACCAGTGTGCTCTTACCGGCATCGGACGTGGTGCCCTGCACCATCAGCGTCTGGTGTGTGGGAAACATTGGCATAACAGCGGAGAAGTCGGACATCTGGTACACTTGGCGACTGAAATTTACCGGCCATTGTATGACATGATTCCTCTGTTCAGTGGATTTTTTCCCGCCGACATTACCCATATCTATCCACTTTTGCTGCCGCTTTTTATGGCCGGACTGATGCTGCTGGCACTGGCCTGTGATCGTCTTTTCGGTGAGCCGTCGCGCGGTCATCCGCTGGTGGCTTTTGGTCACTGGGCGGCGTGGCTGGAGCGGCGTTTTAATGTTTCTGAAAAAATGACCGGCCCTGCCAGTATCGGTTGTGGGCTGTTGGCACTGCTGGTGGCTTTGTTGCCTCTGGTTCCGCTGGCGCTGCTGTTCAGCTGGCTGGCCCAGCAGTCGCTGCTGTTGTGGGTCATCGCGCAGGTGCTGGTGTTGTACAGCTGTATCGGCTGGCAAAGTCTGCAGCAGCATGTACTGGCCGTGGCCACGGCGCTGGAGCAGAACGATATTGCCTCTGCCCGGGAAAAACTGAGCTGGATTGTCAGCCGCGATACCGCGCAATTATCGGCGGATGAAATAGCTCAGGCGGATATTGAAAGCCTGCTGGAAAATTCATCCGATGCCTTGTTCGCCTCATTATTCTGGTTCGCTGTTGGCGGTGCATTGCCTGCACTGCTGCATCGCTGGGTTAATACGCTGGATGCGATGTGGGGTTACCGTAATCCGCGCTTTAATTATTTTGGCCGCGTGGCGGCCAGACTGGATGATGTACTGGCTTACTGGCCCGCGCGACTTACCGCCTGGTGTTTTACGCTGGCCGGCCCGAACAGGAAATACGCCTGGAGCTGCTGGCGAACACAGGCAAAAGGCTGCGCCAGCCCGAATGGTGGCGCGGTGATGACGGCCGGTGCCGGTGCCTTGAATATCCGCTTAAGTGAGCGTGCCTGTTATCACGGCGAGTGGAAAAATAAACCGCCCATGGGTTGCGGTATGGCCGCTACAGCGAAACATATTGTACCGGCCATTCAACTGGTTAAACGCAGTATCCGGCTTTTTTTCCTGCTCTGGCTGATGGTCGCCCTGTTGCTGACGGCCATCGTTCTGCTGGTTGACGGGGGCTGATATGCAGTTAATTACATCAGCGGAATCGGTGACTCATGGTGCCGATCTGCAGCGTGCCATCACACAATTTGGTGGAGAACCACAGCAGTGGCTGGATTTATCCAGTGCGGTCAGCCCTTACAGCTGGTGGTCTGAGCGTGGGCAGGGGCTATTCTGTCCGGAGCCATTTATTCACGATTTACCCACCTCCCAGCCTGAATTAAACCGGGCAGTCCGTACTTACTATGGCCATGGTGGTTTACTGGTTCCCGGCAGTCAGCGTGCGATTGCAGAATTACCCGGTTGTTTCAGTCGTGGCCATGTGTGGATTCTGGCCGGCAGCTATGGCGAGCATGCCCTGCACTGGAAAAATGCCGGGCATATTGTCTGCGAAAAATCCGCTGCGGAAATCCGTCAGGCCTTCAATAATAACGGTTATTCCCGCTGCGAATTGCCCGAAATGCTGGTGCTGGTGAATCCCGGTAATCCCGGTGGTGAATGCTTCCGGGCTGCTGAATTACGCGGCTGGGCTGAACAGTTACAGCAACGCCAGGGCTGGTTGTTGTGTGATGAAGCCTTTATGGATTGCACGCCAGACGACAGCCTGTTAACTCAGGCGCTGGCCGATAATGTGCTGGTATTGCGTTCGCTGGGAAAATTTTTTGGTCTGGCGGGACTTCGTATTGGTGTGGTGTTTGCCGCGGCTGATGTACTGCAGAATCTGGCCAGCAGACTCGGCCCCTGGCCGGTGGCCGGGCACAGTCTGTGGCTGGCACAGCAGGCACTGAGTGATGAACCATGGATTGCACAGCAACGTGTGCGTCTGAAAAAAAATCATGCATTAATGGCGCAGTGGCTGAGCGGTTTTTTTCTGGCGGGGAAAAGTGATTTATTTTTCACCCTGACATTTTCCGATGCCGGATGGGTGCAGACTTTTTTAGCCGAACGCTATATCTGGAGCCGCTGCTTTAAGCAGCAGCAATTAATCCGGCTGGGATTGGTTGGCGATGACATTCATAAGCAGCAACAGCTGCGGCAAGCACTGAATGACCTGAGAGAATTCTTTTTATGATACTGAAGACATTACGGATAACGGCTGCATTCATTGTACTGTCTTTCGGCAGCCCTGTGCTGTTTGCTGTGGCCGAACATAATCCGCAAAGCCCGCCTGAGGCAGACAGCAAGGCCTTCAGTCTGACCGACGATGCCGGTACTGTGCATCATTTTTCACAACCCGCGCAGCGTATTGTCAGCCTGATTCCGCACAGTACCGAACTGCTGTTTGCGGTGGGTGGCGGCGACGCCATTGTCGGCGCTGTGCAGTATTCTGATTACCCGGAAGCCGCAAAAAGTATTCCCCGGGTTGGCGGTTATTCGGCGCTGAATATTGAAGCCATTGTGGCCCTGCAACCTGACTTAATTATCGCCTGGCCGGAGGGCAATCCGGCCCGTGATTTATCGCGGCTGAAACAACTCGGTTATGAGATATTTGTCAGCGATCCGAATACCTACGAAGCCATTGCCCGCAATCTGGAAAACGTTGCCACGGCGTCTGGTCATGCAGCAGAAGGAGAAAAAGCAGCGGCGGATTTTCGTCGTCAGGTGGCGCAGTTACGGGCGGAGTATTCCAATCAAAAACCGTTAATGGTTTTTTATCAGGTCTGGCACCAGCCATTATTAACCCAGAATGGTGATACCTTTATCTCCCGCGCCATTGAACTCTGTGGCGGACGTAATGTGTACGCTGATCTGGATATTAAAGCGCCTCAGGTCAGTATTGAATCGGTACTGGAAATGAACCCGGATGTGATTGTTGCCAGCGGTATGGGTGAAAGCCGACCTGACTGGCTGGATGCCTGGCGTCAGTACCAGCATCTGACCGCGGTTAAAACCAACAGTCTTTATCATATTCATCCGGATCTATTGCACCGGCCTACGCCGCGTTTTTTACAGGGTACCCGTCAGCTGTGTGAAGCCATGGAGCAAACGCGGAAAAAGCAGCAGGCCCGGTAAGGCCTGCTTTGTTCTGCTGTGTGCCGGTGAATTATTCTTCCAGCAGCGCGCGCAGCATCCAGGCGGTCTGCTCATGGACCGTCAGACGCTGGGTTAATAAATCGGCGGTTGGTTCATCGGACGCTTCGTCCACCAGGTTAAATAATTCGCGGGCCGTGCGGGCCGTGGCTTCGTGGCCGTCGGCCAGAATGCGGATCATCTCTTTGGCTTTGGGCGGCACTTGTGGCGCATCCGGCAGTGACGCCAGTTCAGCAAACTGCGCGTACGAACCCGGTGCCATATGGCCCAGTGAGCGGATGCGTTCAGCAATCGGATCAACGGCATTCCACAGCTCGGTGTACTGGGCCATAAACATGGCGTGCAGGCTGTTGAACATGGGTCCGGTTACGTTCCAGTGGAAATTGTGTGTGGTTAAGTACAGCGTGTAGGTATCGGCCAGTAAGCGGCCAAGCCCCTGGCTGATGGCTTCGCGGTGTTCGGCACTGATGCCAATATTAACGTTACTCATACGTCACTCCTGTCAGGTTTCCATTGATCATGTTTATCTCCCGGCGTCAGCGCTTGATTGCATCAGCCGAGTGTTGTGTCCAATATCATCATTAACGCAAAACCGACCATTAATCCGAGGGTGGCAATGGTCTGATGGCCGTTGCGGTGGGTTTCCGGAATCACTTCATGGGATACCACGAATAACATGGCTCCGGCGGCCAGCCCAAGACCGATCGGGTAGGCAAGCAATAATCCGCCCCCCAAACTCACGCCCAGTAAAGCACCGACGGGTTCAAGCAGTCCACTTCCTGCCGCGACCAATACGGCAAATAACGGACTGAAACCGACAGCGCGCAAGGTAAGCGCAACCGCCAGGCCCTCGGGAATATCCTGCAGGGCGATGGCCGTCGCCAGTGGCAGGCCAACGGTTAAATCGCCCTGAGCAAAGCTGACACCAACGGCCATGCCTTCCGGCAGATTGTGCAGGGCAATGGCAAACACAAACAGCCAGGCTTTCCCGCAGCGTTCATGGCCCGGACCGCAAGGGCCGGTTTTGTCGTGCTCATGGGGGGTAAATTCATCCAGTCCGAGCATCAGGGCAACGCCCATAAACATGCCGAACACCACGATCAGCCCACCCTTTGCAGCGCTTTGCAATAATTCCGTACCGGCTTCAATACCGGGGAGAAGCAGCGAAAACGCGGAGGCGGCGAGCATCATACCAGCGGCAAAACCGAGCATCGCATCTTCAGCAGCTTGTGGAATTTTTTTCAGCATTAAGGCTGGTAATGCCCCGACGGCCGTGGCGATAAAACCGGCGCTGCCACCCAGTAATGCGTAACGGGTGAAGAGGCTGCTGTCGGTGGTTATGACGTGGATCAGACTCTGTACCAGCAGCATGACAACCAGCGCCAATCCAACCAGTAAACCAGCAGCGGTGTACGGATGTTTTGCCGCGTGTTGGCGCACCTCACCGAACCATGTTGTGGTGGAGCCTGGACTGAGTTCCATAGCGGATTCCCGGCGAAGCCTTATGCAGTTGAGATGGCTTTAGTGTAGCGGCAGCCTTAATAGAAGCTATTTGATTAAAGTCATTTAACTGAAAGTTAAAAACTATGAATCAGAACAAACTGAGCTGATCTTTACTGACGGCTTTTTTTCGCCCGCTGCGCGCCGGGCTGCGTTTGCGTGAACCGTGTTTCTGGCCAATACCGGCGGCGTGGCTGAAATACTCCGGTTGCTGGCGCAGCTGGCGGATACGCTCGCGTGCCAGCCGGGCGGAGTGCTCAAAGTCGACCAGCGGGGCCGGGTAATCGTGGCCGATGATCACGCCACACTGCGCCTGTAAGCGCTGACTCATGCCCCAGGGCTGATGAATCCAGCTGTCAGGCACCTGTGCAAGTGGCGGCAGCCAGCGGCGGATAAACACGCCGTGCGGGTCTTGTTTCTGTGCCTGCAGGGTGGGGTTGTACATGCGTGGTGGGTTAATGCCGGTGGTGCCGGACTGCATCTGCACCTGCGGGTAATGAATGCCGGGTTCGTAGTCGGTAAAGGCCCGTGCCAGATGCCGTGCCGGTTGCTGCCATGGCAGCCACAGCGGGTAGCTGGCCAGCGACATGAGCATGGCGCGCATGCGGAAGTTCAGCCAGCCATGATGCTGCAGATACTTCATACAGGCATCGGCCAGTGGCCAGCCGGTCTGGCCATTGGCCCAGGCGCTGTACCAGCTGGCATTAAACTCCCGTACCCCGGCCCAGGCCGGATGCAGCGGTTGTTGTTCCTGTTGCGGTTCGTCTTCCAGCTTCTGAATAAAATGGCAGTGCCACCAGAGTCGTGATTCAAAGGCGCTAAGGCTGTTCAGCCAGCGCTGCCCTGCACCCTGGTGTTTGTACCCGGCGTGCGCGGTGCGCGTGGCCTGCAATACTTCGCGCACACTCAGGCAACCCCAGGCCAGATAGGGACTGAGGCGCGAAGCATGATGCTCGGCGCTGAGCGGTGACCCTAACGAGCCTCGGTAATACTCACCGCGCTGGCTCAGAAAACTGTGCAGCAGGGCCAATCCGGCGCTGCGGCCACCGGGCTGACGACCGGGGCAGGGTGTCAGATCGAATCCGAGCTGCAGCGGCAGCGCTGAAAGCGACAGTGCATCGGGCAATGGGCAGGCCAACCAGGGCAACTCGCGCAGCATCGGCGTGCCCTGTTGCGGCTGTTCCATAAACGCGGCCCAGTGCGCGGCCCAGTCATCACGGCTGTGCGGGTTGCTGCGGCTGGCGCGGCGTACGCCATTCTGGGGTAATTGCTGCCAGACGATGTCCAGCGCACGACATACCTGCTGTACCGCCTGATCGCGGCGGTAGCTGAACAGGTTGCCGGTTTCAATGTGGCTGTAGAGGCGGATGGGTATGGTCAGAGCCTGCTGCAAACGCGGCAGCAGTGTGGGCATATCCTCAGCCAGCAGCCACAGCGCGGCATTGGCAGGTAACGGTTGCTGCAGGTCGCGCAGTGATTCACGGACAAACTGCCACTGGCGCAGGCTGCTGTCAGGCTGGGCCCATACGCCCGGTTCGACCGCGTACAGTAAGGCCAGCTTTCCGCCCTGTTGCTGAAGGCTGTGCAAGGCGGCCTGCAAAGCGGCGTGGTCGTGCAGGCGCAGATCGCGTTTAAGCCACACCAGATGCAGCATGGTTTTATTCTACCGGGTTGACGGGAGGCAAGGGCGCGAGCCAGTTCGGCAGCAGGCGCTTGCCGCTCTGGTGTTGCAGCACCTGCGGCAGGGTCGGTGTGCCCAGTTCCGGCAGCCATTGTTGCAGGTGGGTCAGCTGCGGGTCGTACCGTTCCAGCTGTTGGTTCAGCTGAAAGAAACGGCCACCGCGCGGGTCCTGACCGGAACCGGCGATATAGGCCCAGTTGCCCCAGTTGCTGGCAACATCGAAGTCGATCAGGTGCTGTTCAAAAAAAGCGGCACCCATGCGCCAGTCCAGCCCCAGCTGATGAATAAAAAAGCTGGCCAGCCACTGGCGCATACGGTTGGCGCTGTAGCCGGTATGTATCAGCTCGCGCAGTCCGGCATCAATCACCGGATAGCCGGTGCGGGCATTGCACCATGCCTGCCAGCGGGTTTCATCGAAGGATTGCGGGCTGGTGTTGCGGAATACCGCGGCACCTTTCAGGCGCAGCGTCCAGTGAAAATACTCACGCCACAGCAGTTCTTTCTTTAGCCAGCCGCTGTGTTCATGATCCGGATTGTTCGATTCCCAGTGCTGAATATCAGCCCATACTCTGCGTACTGACAGGGCCCCCCATGCCAGCCATGGGCTGAGCTGGCTGGCAAAACCTGACCCGCCAAGCTGATTGCGGCTGTCTTTGTAGTGGCGGATAGCGTTGTCACGCCATAAGTAACGGCTGAGGTGACGCATTCCGGCGTCTTCTCCTCCGTGAAAGGAACTCACCGGAACCCGTCCGGACCAGGTCGGGATGTGGTGCAGCTGATGATCAGGCCATTGTACCGCCGCGCGGAAGGGTGCCTCATGGGGACGAGCGCGCAACAGCGGCGGAGGCAGTGGTGTTGCGATATCGGCAAGCCGCTGGTGCTGTTCGAGCCAGCGGCTGAAGGCGGTGTAACTCGCGGGCCAGGCGGTGTCATTGAGCAGTGGTTGCAGCTGCTCGCTGTGGAACAGTGTCTGCGTTGCATAGGTGCTGACTGGCGCGAACGCCGTGATTTGCTCCAGCCAGGCCGCTTCCTCCGGTGCCTGAGCACTGGCGGTGTGTAAATGAAATGGCTGTTCTGAATACCAGCGCTGCAGTAACTCAACCGGATCGCCGTACAGCAGGTTAAGGCGAATATTCTGATCATAGAGGCTGCGTTGCACATCAATCAGGCAGGCCCGCAGAAAACGGGTTTTTGCCAATCCGAGCCGGGTCTGCCCCTGTTGGTCAGGCTCTTGCCAGTGGCGTGGCAGGATAAACACTACCGCCAGACCGGGGCATTCGCCTTGCGCTGCCAGCGGTTGAATGATGGGATGGTCGTGCAGGCGCAGGTCGTTGCGCAGCCACACCAGATTGATGGGGCAGGATGTCATCAGAATTCGTCCTCCAGCGAACCGGCAGCGCAAAGGTTGGCCGGTGGTTTACGGGCCGCCTGCTGACTGCAGGCTTTGCTGCAGTACTTCACCTCGTTCCAGCTGCGCGCCCATTTGCGCCGCCAGCAGAATGGCCGTTCACAGTGCACACAGGTTTTAACCGGTAATTGATGGGGGTTGCGGAAGCCGCTCAGCAAACTCATGGTTACAACGTCTCCAGATGATTCAGACAGTGCTCTGCCCGGGCCAGAATGGCCTGCTGTTTGGCCGGGGCCATGCGCTCGTAACTGCGGTACATCATCGCCATGCGTGGATTACGCGCAAAGCTGTCGCGGTGGCGGACTAAGAAATGCCAGTACAGGCTGTTGAACGGGCAACTGTCCGGTTGTTCGGCGGTTTTCACGTTGTAGCGGCAGTGGCCGCAGTAGTCTGACTGGCGCGCAATGTAACTGCCGGAAGCGCAGTAAGGTTTGCTGCCCAGCAGGCCGCCATCGGCGTGCATCATCATGCCCAGCGTGTTGGGCAACTCCACCCAGTCGTAGGCGTCGGCGTAGACCGCCAGATACCAGTCGCAGATGTCCTGCGGGCGGATACCGGCCAGTAATGCGAAGTTGCCGGTAACCATCAAGCGCTGAATGTGATGGGCGTAGGCATTGGCGAAGGTGGTGCGGAAGCACTCACTCATGCAGTGCATCTGCGTGGTGCCGCTCCAGTAATACCCCGGCAGAGGCCGTTCATTCTTCTGGCTGTTGCGGGTTGCGTACTGCGGCATATAGGCCCAGTAAATGCCGCGCACGTATTCCCGCCAGCCGATGATCTGACGGATAAAGCCTTCGGCGGCGGGCAGTGGCACCTGGCCATGAAACCAGGCGGCTTCGGCAGCTTTGCAGACTTCCAAAGGCGTCAGCAGGCCGCAGTTGAGATAGGGCGACAACAGGCTGTGAAACAGGGTATCGGCGCGTTCGCCCAGGCTGTTGTGGCTGATCATCGCATCCTGATAACGGCCAAAGTGCGGCAGACGATGCTCAATAAAATGCGCCAGTGCGGTGAGTGCCTGCTCACGGGTGGTCGCCCAGCGGAAGGGCTGCAGCTGGCCGGGATGCGGCTGAGGCGGTTCGGTGAAGCGGGCACTCACCAGCGCCAGCACCTCTTGATCAATGGCATCGCGGCTGAAGCTGAGCGGTGCAGGTACCGGCACTTCGCCTTTGTAGGCCGCGCGGTTATCCGCATCGAAATTCCATTGCCCGCCAACGGGTTGGTCGCCGTCCATCAGCAGGCCGGTTTTGCGCCGCATGTCGCGGTAAAAGTATTCCATGCGCAGCTGTTTGCGACCGTTGGCCCAGCGGCAAAAATCCTCGGTCGGACAGATAAAACGGTCGTCTTCGAAAACCTGTACCGGAACGCCGAGCTGCGCTGACCATTCGTTGTTCATGGCGTGCTGCAGACGGTATTCGCCGCACTGGGTCAGCACCAGTTCGCGGCAGTGCTGCTCCTGAAGTGTGCGCTGTACGGCTTGCAGCAGTGAGGTGTCAGCATCCGGTGCATCAAGTTTGCGGTAGATCACTGTCCAGCCAGCCTGACGCAGCTCATCGGCAAAATGGCGCATGGCTGAAAACAGCAGGGCGATTTTCTGTACATGATGAGCCACGTAGGTGGTTTCTTCCGCAACTTCCGCCAGCAGTACGATGTCCTGTTGCGGGTTCAGCGCGCGCAGGCTGGCCAGCGAGGGAGTAAGTTGATCAGCGAGAATGAGACCCAGTTTTGGCATTAGTTATACATGGTGGTTTTATGTATAAGTAATGTATAGCTTTATTGCATGCTTTTCCAGCGGCCAGATTTCTGTTGTGGGTTATAGTATATGGGTGTACATGAGTACCAAAGTGGCTCTTGACCACTCAGTGTGTAGGGTTAATTATGCGCAGCGTGCAGTGAAAGTATCGGGATCTTATATGCTTAATACGCGTATCCAGCATGGTGAGTTTGTCATCACAACGAATGGCAATATTCTGGTTGCCCGCTTGTCCGGCAGCTGGAATGAGGAAGCCGCGCGGGCTTATGACAAAGCCTTGCGTGAGCATGTGGCTGAGTTACCGCCCTCCTGGGGGCATATGGTGCTGCTGGATGAATGGCAGCTCGGAGTTCCTGAGATCGGGCCGATTATTGAAACGCTGGTGCACTGGTGTATCGCGCAGGGATTACGCAGGGCTGCGCATGTGTATTCCCCTTCGTTACTGAAGAAGTTGCAGCTTGAAGACATGGTGACGGAATCGGCGCAGGGCTTTTACCGTCGTGCTTTTGCCGATGCAGAATCGGCCCTTGGCTGGCTTAATGCGGAGGGCTTTGAACTGGCGACAGAACCCGACCCGATGCTGCGGATCGCCGAAGCTCAGGGGATGTTGTAACTCTGGCGCAACGCCCGGATAACCTCTGGGTTGTCGTGCATAAACCGATCAAAACGCTCAATCAGATGCGGGTGCCGGATGCTTGATAGGTGATATGCGTAGTGATAGGGCGCAATCTGTTTCAGCGTCGTCAGCGTCAGGGGGGATGCCCGTTCAGCCGCAGCATGCCGCGCGGCGCGGGTGTTGAAGTAGATACCATCAATGCGCCGGTTTTCCAGCATTTTCAGCATCTGATCCATGCTGTTCACCTGAGTAATGGTCAGCTCTCCGCGTTGAATTTCTGCATTAATACCCGGAGTCGTGAATCCCATTATGGTGCCGATATTACGTACCGGCCCCTGATGATCGTTCAGTATCATTACCGCTTCTGTCACCTGTATTACCGGTTCGCTGTAGTAGACAGTGAGCCCTGATTTAAGATCTTCAGACCATTGGGGATTATCGGGGAATTTGAAGTCCAGTTGCTGCTGAGTAAACAGCAGAAACAAACGTGGTACCGGTAACGGATAATAGTCGGCCATCAGGTGAGCATCGGCCAGAAACGCGTCGAGGATATCCCGTCCCAGGCCACTGTAACGGTTGTCTTGCAGATGGTAATAGGGCGCATAATCGGTCGTTTCTACTCCGATTATCAGAGTGTCAGCAGCAAATTGGTTATCTGTTATCGGGGTGGAAAGCGGTCCGGCTGAGGCAGGCGTGCATAAGCACAGGGCTGTGGTGATCAGGCAAATGCCGTAGTATGTGACGTTCATAATTGGTTATTTGTTAGCCAATGTTTCCTCAGGCTAGCAGATAAGCGTGACCAATATCAGTCTTATGCATGAAGTTTGCCGGGCAAATCCCCCTTCTTCTGGACTTCATTCATCAGTCTCCTGCTTTTATCATGCCGCCTGTTGCTGTGCTGTGTGTTTTCTTCTTCCTGATGGACATTGTCGATGCCCCTGATGACAAATCTGCCGATCTCCCGCCACTGGCACCTGTTCTGCCGCGTTATCGACAATTTCGGTGATATCGGCGTGTGCTGGCGGCTTGCACGGCAGTTGCAGCATCAGCATGGTCAGCAGGTGACGCTGTGGGTGGATGATCTGCGGAGCTTCCATGCCTTGTGTCCGGCACTGGATGTCAGTGTGGCGGAGCAACAACGTCAGGGCGTTGTGATCCGTTATTGGGCCGAGGAATTCCCGGAACTGACCCCGGAGCAGACCGGCGATGTGGTGATTGAAGCTTTTGCCTGTGAGTTGCCAGCCAGTTATATCACTGCCATGGCGCAGCGTGAGCAGGCGTCCTGCTGGATTAATCTGGAGTATCTGAGTGCGGAAGACTGGGTGCCCGGTTTTCACCTCAGCCAGTCGCCTGTGCACAACCTGAGTAAGACCTTCTTCTTTCCCGGCTTTGTCGCGGGTACCGGTGGGTTGCTGTACGAACCCGGGCTGGCGAACCTGCCACGGCAGATGGCGCACCTTTCCGCACGACAGACCTTTCTGAGCGGCTTCGGGTTATCACCATCGCTTGCGGATTGTGCCCTGCAGATCAGCCTGTTTGCTTATGAAAACCCGGCTCTTGAGGGCTTGCTGGACGCCCTGCAGGCGTTTCCCCGGACCGTCCACCTGCTGGTTCCGGCGGGAAGAGTATCGGCAGGTCTGGATGCCTGGCTGGGTGAAAACACGGTGGCAGGTCATACCTATTGCCGCGGTGCATTAATGCTTTCAGTCATGCCTTTTATATCTCAGCCGCAATACGATCAGTTGCTGGCTATGTGTGACCTGAACTTTGTGCGCGGGGAGGAATCGTTCGTGCGTGCACAGATGATGGGCAGACCAATGTTATGGCACATATACCGTCAGGAAGAAGAGGCCCATCTGGATAAGCTGGAGGCGTTTCTTGGTCATTATTGCCGGGCCGGAGAAGGCCCGGCCGGCAGCCGGCTGGCGGATGCATTCCGGTTCTGGAATCAGTCACTACCGGCAGCCGCACTGAATGACTCTCAGGCGCAAGCCCGCTGGCATGAATTGCTGCATCAGCTCCCTGTGCTGCAAAATCATGCACTGGCCTGGCAAAAGCAGCTGCTGGCGCTGGGGGATCTGGCATCAAATCTAGTGCAATACGCCACGGATAAGGTATAGTGCAGCGCATTTTTAACGACTGATATCCGGTAATTATCCTATGAAAACTGCTAACGAATTTCGTGCCGGTCAGGTACTGAGCCTGAACGGTCAGGCATGGGTTGTCCTGAAAGCTGAATTCAACAAATCCGGCCGCAACTCCGCTGTTGTGAAAATGAAACTGAAGAACCTGCTGACCGGTGCGTCTCAGGAGCCAGTGTTCAAGGCGGACGACAAGCTGGAGCCCATCATTCTGGAACGCAGCCAGGTAACCTACTCTTACTTCGCTGATCCGCTCTACGTCTTTATGGACGAAGAGTACAACCAGATCGAAGTGGAAAAAGAAAACCTGGGCGATACCCTGAACTTTCTGACCGACGGCATGACCGACGTCTGTGAAGCGGTTTTCTACGAAGGCAAAGCCATCAGCATCGAACTGCCAACCACCATCGTCCGCACGGTGTCTTACACCGAACCAGCGGTTCGTGGTGATACTTCCGGTAAAGTGATGAAACTGGCTAAGCTGGAAAACGGTTACGAACTGCAGGTTGCAGCGTTTGTTGAAATCGGTGATGCCGTCGAAATCGATACCCGTACCGGCGAATTTAAAGGTCGTGCAAAAAGCTGACAGGCTTTTTCTGACGTAAAAAAGCTGCTCCGGCAGCTTTTTTTATACCTCGGTTGTTTCTCCGGATCACATACTGAGAAACTCAATGGCAAGACCACCGGAACTGAGTTCACGGTAGTAATCAGCCAGATCACTGTTATAGCCATGGCTTGCCCAGAACATAAGCGGCAAGTTACCCATAACAAATGAAAATTCCAGACGGACGGTATTAAAGCGGAAGGTATTTTCTGTTCCGGTTACGTACTGCAGGAAAAATTTTTCACCACTGAGCAGGGAATGGCCCAAATCAATATTGCGCTTATATGACAGACTGATGCCATCCACTTTGCGCCGGCTTTTCCCTTCGCGGTCATGTTCCCACGGCTTGTATTCTTCAGCAGCCCCCTGCATCAGGCCATCATCGAGAAAATAGTGCAGTTTCAGGAAGGTTGTGACATGGCGGTCATCCGCTGCACGCCAGTGCTGACTCCAGAGTATGCCAACGTAGTCCCAACCCCTGCTGATATAGTCATCGGCGAATTTCAGATCTTCCCCCTGCAGGGCCAGCTCCTGCGTCATCGCCTGATAACTGTTGTTATCACCGATGCTCTGACCGTTGGATTCATGGCCATAAAGCAGGTCCAGACTGCTGGCCGGAAGGTGGCTGTCCGTGTCCGGTAGCAGCCAGTAGCGACCGATAAGCTCGGGGTTAAAGCGTTTGGCGATAACCGGAGCGGACTCCCGTGTACCAATGTACTGGCCAAAGCGGCCGCTGAAGTCAAAATAAGGATACGGTAACCAGCCAAAGGCCGCTTTCTTGGGTTGCGCATTGTGCCAGATCGGATATTTCAGCGAGAGTTTGAAATCCATAAAACCAACATCATCTTCATCCCAGGTGTAGCCAATATAGATGGGTTCATGGCTTTGCATTCCTGCATAGCGTTTGGCGTCGTCATTGGCCTGTAATGCGGATGGCAGAAGTAAACAGATCAGGAACGCGAGTGCCACCTGACCAGAATGCAAACCGTGCATGTGCAAAATTCCTTATCGCTTCGAAAGATCCGTGCAGCATAAATAGCTTTACAGGGTTTGAATAGTTTCCGCGTCAGGTGACGGGCAAGCGGTGTCTGATCAGAGGTGCCTTAAATCATGGCATTGATCTTGAAAGAGATGTTATTAACCGTTCCGATGCAATGGCAACTTTGTTCGGTGTGAGTCTTTTTGGTGCATTTGGTAACGCAGTTGAAATCCGGCTGCGCTACAACAGGGCGTAACCACGAGACTCTGCAACAAGACGCTGCACCATTGCATGTACAGTCCGGGACAGGCAGAACAGAAACATTGCGTCTGACAGCAGACGGCAAGGAGTGATATGTCTATTGAGTGGAAGGAATACACCCCGGAGGGTGAGTTTTATGACGAACTGTTCAGCAGCGCCGGCAACCCTCGCCAGCCAGCCAAACGTCTTATCAATTATCTGAGTTCGTTATCGGAAGACGATATTATTTCGCGCAAAATTGCTGCCGATGCCACGATTAAAGAAATGGGCGTGTCATTTACGGTGTATACCGAAGGTGGCAATATCGACCGGGCCTGGCCTTTTGATATCGTCCCCCGGGTTATTTCCCGTACTCAGTGGGATAAAACCGCTGCGGGTTTAAAGCAGCGTCTTACCGCGCTGAATATGTTTATTGACGATCTTTATCATGATCAGAAAATAATCCGTGATGGCATTATTCCGGAATTTGTTCTGAAACAATCCAAAAATTACCGGAAGGAATGCGAAGGTGTCCGGCCCCGGTTCGGGGTCTGGGCTCATGTATGCGGAACTGATCTGGTGCGTGATAAAGACGGCCAGTTTTATGTGCTGGAAGATAACCTGCGCGTACCGTCCGGTGTTTCTTATATGCTGGAAAACCGCTCGATTATGAAACGGGTAATTCCCGAAGTGTTCGAGAAAGTGAATATTGCTCCGGTCGGTGATTATCCGGAGCATTTATTCGAGACACTGAGTTCATTATCTCCGCGCCGTGTGAGCAAACCCGTCATCGTCGTAATGACCCCGGGTATTTATAACTCGGCGTATTTTGAGCATGCCTTCCTTGCCCAGCGTATGGGCGCTGAATTAATTGAAGGCAGTGATCTTGTCGTTGGTGATGATGACTGTGTGTATATGAAAACCATCGCCGGCTTAGAGCGGGTTGATGTGATTTACCGCCGTATTGATGATTTATTCCTTGATCCGGAAGTCTTTCAGCCGGATTCGGTCTTAGGCGTTGCCGGTTTGATGCGTGCCTGGCGGGCAGGGAATGTGGCTCTGGCGAATGCTCCGGGAGCGGGTGTCGCCGATGATAAAGTGGTGTATGCCTTCGTTCCGCAGATTATTAAATATTATCTGGGCGAAGACCCGCTGATTCCGAATGTTGAGACCTTTCTTTGTTACGACGACAAACAGCGTGAATACGTATTGGCTAATCTCGATAAGCTGGTGGTGAAACCGGCTAACGAATCCGGTGGCTATGGCATGCTGATCGGACCGCATTCAACCAAAAAAGAACGCGAAACCTTTGCCGATTTAATTAAAGCTAATCCGCGTAATTATATTGCTCAGCCGACGTTGGCACTCTCTACTGCACCTGCATTAATCAGCAAGAATAAAATTGAACCACGTCATCTCGATTTGCGTCCGTTCATTCTGCAGGGACGGGATACCTATGTCACAACCGGAGGACTTACCCGTGTTGCCATGAAAAAAGGTTCGCTGGTGGTTAACTCTTCACAGGGGGGTGGCAGTAAGGATACCTGGATTGTTGATAATGTGACGCAAAAGAAAAGTCAGAGCCAATCTCAGGGCAGCAGCGATAAGACAAGTAAGGCAGGTGAATGATGCTATCAAAAGTTGCAGAACGGATTTACTGGGCCGCTCGTTATCTGGAACGTGTGGAAAGTACCGCGCGCCTGCTCAGTATCTATGACAAATTACTGTTTGATTTGCCACGTCAGGTAAATCTTGGCTGGTATAACCTGATTGTTATTAACAGTCTTGAGCAGGATTTTAACGAGCGCTATTCCGTACGTGATGAGCGCAATGTGGTGAAATTTTTATTGGGTGATGAAAGTAATTACTCATCGGTTATCAGTTCATTGCAGGCGGTACGCGAGAATATCCGTACCACACGCGATGTCATTCCGCCGGAAACCTGGGAAATGGTGAATGAACTGACGCTTTATGTTCAGGAGAATCTGACGCAGGGCATTAATCGCAGTAATCGCCACGATTTTCTCGATAATATTATTAAAGCCTGTCAGCAGGTGGTCGGTCTTTGGTATGTCAATATGCCGCGTGACGAAGCCTGGGATATGGTTCAGTTAGGACAAAATATTGAGCGTGCAGATATGACCACACGGAATCTGGATGCCGGTGTCGCAGCCATTCTGCAGGTTGAGGATGACGATTTTGCGGTAAACAGCCGACAGATTATCTGGGGAAATGTGCTGCGTTCATTAAATGCCGATCAGCCATTCCGGCGCACAACCCGTTCGTCGGTAAAGGGCGATCTGGTCGTACGTTATTTATTGGCCGATGAAGATTTTCCCCGTTCGCTATTCTATTGCATTACGCAAATGGCTGATGTTGCCAGCGGTCTGCCAAAGTCCAAAGCCGTGGTTACTTTTCTGCGCCAGTTGCAGGATGAAATTCCTGCCTGTGCTGAACCGGAAGAGTTAGGCGACGCTTTCCGCGATATGCTTAATACCCTGCAACTTACCTTGGCTGAAGTGCATACCCTGATCGGGAAAACCTGGTTTTTATCCGATCGTTAAGCATGCCGGTTAAATCGTACAAACAGGCCTCAGTAAATCTGTGTCGGAGACACTATGACCATCCGGGTTGCAATACAGCACAACACGTATTATCACTTTGACCGTGCGGTCAGTCTTTCACCTCATGTGATTCGTCTTCGTCCGGCACCACACAGCCGCACGCCGATTCACAGCTATAGTCTGAAAGTGACTCCGGCAGAGCACTTTATTAACTGGCAGCAGGATGCTTACGGTAATTTTCTGGCGCGTATTGTGTTTCCGGAGAAGACCCGTGAATTGTCGGTTGAAGTGGAAGTGATTGCCGATATGACAGTCATTAATCCCTTTGATTTTTTTCTGGAAGAATATGCTGAGCATTTCCCGTTCAGTTACGATCAGCAATTAAAAAAGGAATTAGCACCTTATCTGGAAACCAGCACCGAAGGTAAACGCTTTGCAAAACTGCTGGACGGCGTGCCACGTACAAAGCAACGCACCATTGATTTTCTGGTGGCAGTGAACCAGCAGATACTGACGCTGGTTGAATATTGCGTGCGGCTGGAGCCTGGTGTGCAAACGCCGGAGGAAACTCTGAAACTGGCTAAAGGTTCTTGCCGCGACAGTGCCTGGTTGCTGGTGCAGTTGCTGCGCCACAGCGGTTTGGCCGCCCGTTTTGCATCAGGCTATCTGGTGCAGCTTACCGCTGATGAAAAAGCGCTGGATGGTCCTTCCGGACCGGAAAAGGATTTTACGGATCTGCACGCCTGGTGTGAGGTATTTATTCCTGGTGCCGGTTGGGTTGGCCTTGATCCGACGTCAGGATTATTTGCCGGTGAAGGCCACATTCCTCTGGCGTGTACACCGGATCCGGTATCTGCAGCGCCGATTCAGGGGGCAACCGATAAGTGTGAAGTCCGTTTTGATTACAGCAATACCGTAGAGCGTGTGCTGGAAGACCCCAGAGTTACCAAACCTTACAGCGATGATCAGTGGGCAGATGTCATTGCCCTCGGAGAGGCGGTTGATGCCATTCTGGACAGCGACGATGTGCGTCTGACCATGGGTGGTGAGCCGACGTTTGTATCGGTTGATGATATGGAATCCGCACAGTGGAATACCGCTGCGCTGGGTAAAGAAAAACTCGCTCTGGCAAAAACATTATTACTGCGCTTGCGCAATCACTTTGCGCCGCGCGGGTTATTGCATTACGGTCAGGGTAAATGGTATCCGGGTGAGGAAGTTCCGCGCTGGGCGCTGGGATTATTCTGGCGTACCGATGGCGAACCGTTATGGCGAAATCCTGGTCTGCTGGCGCGGGTTGATCAGGATTATGGGCATGGACTTGCTCAGGCCGAAGCATTTTCGCGCTTACTCTGTACCCGTCTTGGACTGGATGCCGGGTATGTGCAGCCGGCTTATGAAGATGGCCTGCATTATTTATTACAGGAGCAGAATTTACCGGCCAATCTTGATGCGCAGATCGCTGGCAGCAAAGACAGCCTGACGCGCCGGCGTCTGGCGCGTGTGCTGGATCAGGGGTTGGACAATCCGACCGGATATATTTTGCCACTGGGCTGGAATATAACGACTCAGGGCTGGCAATCGAGTTTGTGGGATTTCCGCCGGGGCCGTCTGGTCTTGATTCCCGGTGATTCGCCCATTGGCTTGCGTTTGCCCCTGGACAGCCTGCCCTGGGTGAAAGAATTACCACCACACATTGAAGCGGATCCATTCCGTGAACATCCGCCATTACCGCCTCATGAGCAGTTGACTCAATCCGCGTTCGTTTCATCGCCGGACCCGCAGAAACAAAAAGCTCAGGATGCCAGTAACGTCGCTGAGGACATTGCGCAGGTTGTCAGTTCAGCTGACCCGCAGGATATTGTGCGTACGGCCCTGGCGATAGAAGCACGGGACGGAAAGTTACATGTGTTTATGCCGCCGTTAAGTTATCTGGAGCATTATGTACAGCTGCTGGCGCAGCTGGAGGCCTGTGCAACACAGCTGAAATTACCGCTGATCATTGAAGGCTACGAGCCTCCTCGTGATCCTCGCCTGCAGAAATTACTGGTAACGCCTGATCCGGGTGTTATTGAGGTGAATATTCACCCGGCCAGTAACTGGCGTGATCTGGTCAGCAATATGACCGAGCTGTATCAGGCTGCCCGTGAATCACGATTAGGTGCCGAGAAATTTATGCTGGATGGCCGTCATACCGGGACCGGCGGCGGTAATCATATTACCCTCGGCAGCCATTCTGCTGCCGACAGCCCGTTATTACGCCGTCCGGATTTGCTGCGCAGTTTTATTACTTTCTGGCAGCATCATCCATCGTTGTCTTATTTATTTTCCGGCGCTTTTGTTGGCCCGACCAGTCAGGCGCCGCGGGTGGATGAGGCACGGGATGAATCACTGTATGAACTGGAAATTGCGTTCCAGCAGATACCGGATGGCGAGGTACCGCAACCCTGGCTGGTTGACCGTATATTGCGCAATTTATTGATTGATGTAACCGGCAATACCCATCGTGCTGAATTCTGCATCGATAAATTATTTGCACCCGGCAGCAGCAGTGGTCGTTTAGGATTACTGGAATTCCGTGGCTTTGAAATGCCACCGCATTCGCGTATGGCACTGGTGCAGGCATTATTAATCCGCGCGCTGGTTGCCCGTTTCTGGCGTCAGCCATATAAACAGCCACTGGTGCGCTGGGGTACACAATTACACGATAAATTTATGCTGCCACATTTTGTCTGGCGTGATGTCTGCGATGTGGCCGCTGATCTGCAGGCTCATGGTATCGATTTTCGTGCAGAATGGTTGCGTCCCTTTGAAGAATTCCGCTTCCCGCATTATGGCCGGGTTCAGCTGGATGACATCAGTATTGAATTGCGTTGGGCCATCGAACCCTGGAACGTGCTGGGAGAAGAGGTCAGCAGTTTTGGTACTGCCCGCTATGTGGATTCATCGGTTGAGCGTTTGCAGGTTAAAGTCACGGGCATGGCCGGTGAACGTTATGTGCTGGCCTGTAATGGCCGCCGCGTTCCATTAAGTAATACCGGACGCAAAGGTGAATATGTGGCCGGTGTGCGTTACAAGGCATGGGCTCCGCCTTCGGCGTTACATCCGACGGTCGGTATTCATGCGCCCCTGGTATTTGATCTGATTGATACCTGGAATGGCCGTTCTATTGGTGGTTGTACCTATCATGTCAGCCATCCCGGTGGCCGCAGCTATGACAGCTTTCCGGTCAATGCTTTTGAGGCGGAGTCTCGCCGGGTTAACCGTTTCAGCGAGTTGGGCCATACTCAGGGGGTGTATTCACCAAGGCCGGATATTGATGCCCTGCGGCAGTTCTTCCCGCACAGCACGCCGAAACCGATGAGTCCTCCGCCGGAAGAAGCGCCAGCGGATTATCCGAATACTCTTGATCTGCGCCGGATGGGTTAAGATAAAAACTAACGTACGATCATCATGGATATTCTGGTTTTATGAGTGTTCCACCGGCCAATAACAATCATGCGCTGAGCTATCAGCCCGTCAGCGGGTTAGTTGATGATGCTTTCGATGCCGAAGGTAAAATCAAACCGCACTGGCAATATTTGCTGGGCAGTCTGGATGAGCTGGGGGTGGAAGCCTTTGCTGAGCGTCAGCAGAAAGCGCTGCGTATTCTGCGGGATGACGGGGCCACCTATAATATTTACAGCGATACCCGTTCCCCGGCTCACACCTGGGGACTGGATCTGGTTCCGAATATTATCAGCAGTGATGACTGGGCTGGCGTTGAAGCCGGACTTCTGGAGCGTGCAGAATTATTTAATCTGCTCCTGCGTGATATTTATGGTCAGCGGCGTTTAATTAAAACCGGAGTGATTCCACCGGAGGCGTTATTTTGCCATCGCGGATTTCTGCGTGCCTGTCATGGTATTCAGTTACCCGGAGATCACGATCTGATTATTCATGCCGTGGATCTGATGCGTGGTGATGATGGTCGCATGTGGGTGCTGGGTGACCGAACCCAGTCTCCCAGCGGGGCGGGTTATGCGCTGGAAAACCGCACCGTTATGTCACGGGTATTCCCCAGCTTGTTCCGTGATAGCCATGTGCATCGGCTGGCGGCATTTTTTCAGCGCCTGCGGGCAAAGCTGATCAGCCTTTCACCTAATGTTCATCAGCCCAGAGTGGCGGTCTTAACGCCGGGCGCGCACAACGAAACCTATTTTGAACATGCCTATCTGGCAAATTACCTCGGTTTTCCGCTGGTACAAAGTGACGATCTGGTGGTCCGTAACGGATTTCTGTGGATGAAATCGCTGGATGGTCTCAGTCGGGTGGATGTCTTATTGCGCCGGGTAGATGACTGGTTCTGTGATCCGGTGGAATTACGTTCAGATTCGCGTCTGGGGGTAGCCGGGTTACTGGAAGTTGTACGCGCAGGTAATCTCGTGGTCGCTAATCCACTGGGCTCGGGTGTATTGGAAAATCCGGTATTTTTACGTTATCTGCCCGCTATTGCCAAAGCCCTTCTGGGGCGCGAATTGCGCTTGCCATCGGTGCCAACCTACTGGTGCGGTGATAAAAATGATCTCGAATTTGTGCAGAAAAATTTTCTGGTCTGGTGATTAAACCCGTATACCGCAATATCGAAAGCCGCAGTGTGCAGGTAGCCGGATTGAGCCTTGAAGAGCAACAACAATTACTGGCCAGAATCAAAGCGGAACCATTGCAGTATGTGGCTCAGCCTATGGTGGTGGCAGGGCATATTCCAACGTTTGAAAATGGCACGGCACTGGTTCCGCGCCCTGCCATTTTACGTTCGTTCGCCGTCGCCAGCGATTCCTCCTATACCCTGATGCCCGGTGGTCTTACCCGGGTTGGTAACAGTGAAAACAGTTTTGTCATTGCCAGTCAGGCCGGTGCGCGCAGTAAAGATACCTGGGTGGTTGCTTCAGAACCGGAACGCATCCTGACGGACACTGCGCAGGAAGACAGCGTAGTGGTGCGTGAAGCCGATCTCATCAGCCTGCCCAGCCGGGTCGTGGAAAATCTGTTCTGGATGGGACGCTATGCTGAACGTGCAGAAACCACCCTGCGCATGCTGCGCACAACCTTCATGCTGATGAACGGCGAAGAACCCATCAGTGACGCAGTTAAACAACCATTATTACAGGCTTTGCTGGCCGTCGCTGCGATACCGGTTGCAGCCACTGGTGATCATGGCCTGCTGACCGCTGAACAGAGTCTGCAGCATTGGGTGTCTGACGGCAGTCTGACCAACAGCATTGCCAGCAGCCTGAATGCCATGCTGTATTGCGCTGATGAAACCAAAGAACTGCTGTCGTCTGACACCTTTCGCGTGATTAACGATATACGTGATGCTCTGCAGGTCTTGCCGGCAAATCTTAATGCCAGCCTTGGCTCAGCACCGGAAGAAGCACTGGATCCGCTGGTCACCGCCTTAATGGCGTTTGCCGGCTTGACGCAGGAAAGTATGAGCCGTGGATTTGGCTGGCGTTTTATGGAAATGGGACGACGACTTGAGCGCGCGCAGCAGATCAGTCTGGCGATTAATTATTTACTGGTACCCGAATTTCCCTCACAGGACCAGAATAAACTGGCTGAAGCGTTATTATTATCGCTGGAAAGTCTGATCAGCTACCGTCGCCGTTATCGTGGCCGGATGGTACTTGATACCAGTCTTGATCTGATATTGCTGGATGGCAGTAATCCACGATCATTAATTTATCAGCTGGAGCAGCTGGGGGAACATTTACGCGCATTACCCAAAGCAGCTGCAGGCCTGCATGAACTCAGCCGTGAAGAGCGCACCCTGCTGGAAACGGAAGTGCTGATAAAACTCGTCTCTTTAAAAAGTCTGAGTCGTGCAGAAAATGGCATGCGCATGCAACTGCTGGACATCATGAGTCGCTGCCGGTCATTGTTAGCGGATATCAGCGAACAAATTACCGATAAATATTTTGATCACCGCGAAGCTTCCCAGCAGCTGGTGCACAGTAACCGGGAGAGTCTTTGATGCGTTACCGCGTGTGCCATATAACCGAATACCAATATCAAAGCCGGGTATCTCATTGCTATAACCTCGCACATTTAATGCCACGCAATACACGACGGCAGCAGTGCATCAGCAGCCAGATTGAGGTTCAGCCTGCGGCTTCATTCAGCGTGCGCCGTGAGGATTATTTTGGCAACTGGGCGCAGCATTTTGAAATCCAGCAACCACATAAAGTTCTGCGGATTATTGCAACCACCGATGTGGAAACCAATGTGCAGGATACGGTGATGAATCTTGATCTGGGAATAACCTGTGGCGCTGCACTGCAGCAGATGCAGAATAATCAGGATGAAGCTGTTTTAATGGCGCGGGAGTTTATGCTGGATTCACCCATGATCCGCGCTAATGATGCATTGCGTGACTATGCGGCGAGTATTTTTCAGCCAGAAAAATCACTGCTGTCAGCGGTGATGGCATTAACACAAAAAATCCACAGTGAATTCACTTACAGTCCCCAGACAACCACCATCGCAACGCCTGTCGACGAAGTGATGCAGAACAAACAGGGGGTATGTCAGGATTTTGCTCATCTGCAGATCGGGTGCTTGCGCGCACTCGGCTTTGCCGCCAAATACGTATCCGGTTATCTCGAAACACTGCCGCCACCCGGACAGGAAAAAATGCTCGGTGCCGATGCCAGCCATGCCTGGATTTCAGTATTTGCTCCGGGAGAAGGGTGGTTCGAATTTGATCCGACCAATAATTGTATGGCCGGTGAGCAACACGTTATCACTGCCTGGGGACGGGATTATTTTGATGTAACACCATTATGCGGTGTTATTTTTGGCGGAGGAGAAAATCCGATCCTCAGCGTTTCGGTCGATGTACGCAGACTCTGACCCGTTCAGCAATGCGTCAGAATTCATGTTCAGCGACAGCAATAGCCCTCTTTAAAGCTTGATTGGCCTCGGCATCACGGATCTCAAGCTGAGTTTGGGGGAGGTACCCCCCCAACCCCTGAGAGACCGCAGGTGCTGCATTCAGAGTGACATTGAAAATCGGATCTGGCTAAGCCTTCCTGGGCTTCAATAGACACAAAAAAAGCCCAGAACCTTATGGTTGTGGGCTTTTCAGGAAGTCCGTGAACGTTCCAGGACTTCAATATGGTGGAGATGGCGGGATTTGAACCCGCGTCCGCCAATCCTCCACTAGAGGATCTACATGCTTAGCCGTCTCTATTGATTTAGTTCGTCACGGGCCGAGGGGCAGGCCGTTCAGAACGAGCTCGATTAAGTTTAACTCTTTGGCTACGAGCGAAGCCTCTGAGCGATCCTATAAGACATCGCCCTCGTCCCCCGGCTATAGGAACCCGAGTTCGGAGGTAAGCGGGCTTAAGCCGCTAGTGCGTAAGTTTCGTCGTTTGCGACTATAACTATGTATAACGTTGATTTACGAGATCGCTATACACTCTCGGCATGCACCCATAGCTTTGTAATCAACGTCGAATCCTAATCATCCCCGAATTCGTCGCCTGCTACTTGCTCAGGTCTTGGTATCTTATATGAGGTCAGTCAGATGTTTTTCAACCCTGCCTGACCGCAAACAAGGCACTGAGTCTACCACATTGGGCGGACATCTGTCAGCGGGTGGCGTGTTTCATAATCCGTTCTTTTTGTTTGGCCCAGTCGCGGTCCTTGGATGCGTCGCGTTTGTCGTGGCTTTGCTTACCTTTGGCCAGAGCGATTTCTGCTTTAACGTTGGGGCCTTTCCAGTAAATTGCGGTACAGACGCAGGTGTAACCCTTGGCCTGGATTTTTTGATTCAGACGGTCGATTTCACGGCGATGCATCAGCAGCTTACGTTCGCGCCGTGGCTCGGTGACGATATGTGTGGAGGCTTGCTTCAGCGGGGTAATCAATGCGCCGCTCAACCAGGCTTCGCCCTTGTGCATGACAATATAGGAATCGACAAGCTGGCATTTGCCTTCGCGCAGTGCTTTTACTTCCCAACCGGTAAGCACCAGTCCGACTTCCAGTTTGTCTTCCAGAAAGTAGTCGTGACGGGCTTTTTTGTTGAGGGCGATGGTGCCGCCATTGGGTTTTGGTTTTTTCTTGGTGTTCATGGGTGCAAGTATAACTGACGATGTGCAGAAAAGGCAGTAGCTGCTGCGCGGCTTTGGGTTGAGACGAAGGAGTAAATCCCGGACAATACGCCGAAATGAGGATTGGATAATACAGAACGATGAGCGCAGATAAACGCGGAATGCACGGGATTTGGGGTAGCCGCTGGACATTTATTCTTGCAGCCACAGGATCGGCTGTCGGTTTGGGTAATATTTGGAAGTTTCCGTATATCACCGGTGAAAATGGTGGTGGGGCTTTTGTATTGATGTATCTGGTTTGTATTCTGGTCGCTGGTGTTCCGGTGATGATGGCTGAGGTATTGCTGGGCCGGAAAGGACGTATGAGTCCTATTCATACTATGCAGGCTATGGCGCGTGAGAATAAGGCTCCGGCATTTTTCTCCGGCATTGGCTGGATGGGAGCGGTGTCTGGCTTCTTTATTCTGTCATTTTACAGCGTTATTGCTGGCTGGACCCTGGCTTATGTCGGCAAGATGGCATCGGGAGAGTTTCTCGGTGCGACCGCAGAAGTGGCGAAAACATCGTTTGGCAGTTTGCTGAGTGATCCCTGGATGCTGCTGGGATTACACACATTGTTTATGCTTATGACGGGTTTTGTCATCGCACGTGGTGTGAAACATGGACTCGAGGACAGTGTCCGCCTGTTGATGCCTTTGTTGTTCCTGATGCTGATTCTGTTGCTGGGCTACAGCATTACGACTCCGGGGTTTACTCAGGGCTGGAATTTCCTGTTCACCTTTGATGCCGATAAGCTCACGACTGAAAGTATCGTGGTGGCGCTGGGTCATTCGTTCTTCACTCTGAGTTTAGGTATGGGCGCCATTATGGCTTACGGTGCTTATATGCCTGCCCAGGCGTCGTTGGGAAAGACAATTCTGGCGGTGGCATTTCTGGATACCCTGGTGGCTCTGGTTGCTGGTCTGATCATATTTCCAATCGTCTTTTCACATGGATTAGAACCCGCTTCGGGTCCTGGTCTTATGTTCCAGACGTTACCCATTGCCTTCGGAGCTTTGCCGGGAGGCGCTTTCATCGGAACCGTTTTCTTTGTTCTGGTTGTGATTGCTGCCTGGAGTTCGGCGATCTCGATTGCTGAACCAGCCGTTGCCTGGGCCGTGGAAAAAGGTTTCAGCCGATTCAGGGCAACGTTCGGTGTATGTTTCCTGGCATGGCTGTTGGGGATAGGTTCGGTTTTATCCTTCAATCAATGGGCTGAGTTTAAATTTCTGCGTGGCACCTTTTTTGACAATCTGGATTTTATTACCGCCAATGTGATGATGCCTTTGGGTGGCGTTCTGATTGCGATTTTCGTTGGTTGGTTCATGACGCGGGAATCGGTTGCTGCTGAAGCGCGTGTTAAAAGCCCGGTGTTGTTTAATATCTGGCGCTTTATGGTGCGCTATATTTCACCGATCGCTATTTTCTATATCTTTATTGAAGGCCTCTCCTGAGGTTGTGGGGTAGTTTGCAGGAATGACCAGTATCACACGTAGTGCCTTGGTGATGCATACCGCAGAGCAGATGTTTGATCTGGTGAACGATGTGCGTCGTTACCCTGAGTTTCTGCAAGGTTGTCAGGCGACAGAAGTTCTGGCTGAAGGAGAGGATTTTATCGAAGCCAGACTGACCATTGCCAAGGCCGGAGTTCATCAGAGTTTCAGTACGCGCAATAGTTTACAGCGTCCGCTACGCATGGAAATGCGGCTTGTGGATGGTCCTTTTACGCACTTTCATGGGGTCTGGCATTTTCAGCCTTTATCCGATGAAGCGTGCAAGGTTTCTCTGGATATGGATTTCAGTGTCGGTAATAAGCTGGCCGGAGTGGCTCTTGGGGCTGTTTTTAAGCAGGTTGCCAATATGATGGTTGATGCCTTTGTTAAGCGAGCAAAAGAAATTTATGGCTGACATGATCCATGTAGAAGTTGCGTATGCCTTACCGCATAAACAGAGAATCCTCGGTGTTGAGGTTGAAGAAGGTACAAGCATGATGGATGCTGTTCGTCAGTCGGGCATTGAAGCGGAATTTCCAGAGCTGGTTTTGGCGGAGGCGAAGTTCGGTATCTTTGGCAAAGCGTCACGTTCACCGGAAAGTGATGTTGTGCGAGAGGGGGATCGTATAGAGATCTATCGTCCACTGCTGATTGATCCTAAGCAGGCGCGGGCTAACCGCGCAGCCAAAGTGCAGAAGTAAAGGGTTTACGCATCTTAGGCGCGGAAGCAGAGCATAAAAAAGCCAGGCAGTGCCTGGCTTTTGCGTTTGATCAGGCCGTGGTCAGATATCTGTTGGGACTGTATTGACGGATTTTTCTTCCGTGGGCAGGCTTTTCAGCTGATCTTCTTCCTTGAAAGTCTGTTCTGGCAGTGTGCCGGTGTAATGGGTGTAGTTACCCTGATCGTCGAAGTAAACGCTGATCGTGTAGTTTTTAATAACCTTATCGCGCTGTTCAAGGGTATATAAATAATCCCAGCGCTGTTGCTCAAAAGGATTGCGTATTACCGGATTTCCCATGACATAAGCGACCTGGCGCGGACTCATGCCGGGTTTAAGCTGTTCCAGCATTTCGGCAGTCACAATGTTGCCTTGCTGCACGTTCAATTTGTAGACCCCGGGAAATACGCAGCCGGAAAGGGTTGCAAAACCGAGTAAAAGGGTCAGAATTGGGATTCGCATAATAATTGGTGTTGTCTCTGAGTACGTTGTAGTTGCATTGTTGTTGCGTTGTGACTTAGACCCGCGATAATACCCGATAATTCAAGTTGCTGTGAAATATTCGAGGAAAGCAATGTCCGATCAGAACGTGGAGTTGCGTAAAGCAGGCCTTAAAGTCACTTTGCCACGAGTGAAAATCCTGAGCATTCTGGAAACCAATATCGACGCTCATATGAGCGCTGAAGATGTCTATAAATCTCTGATTGAAGCAGGCGAAGATGTTGGTCTGGCGACGGTTTACCGTGTATTGACCCAGTTTGAAAGTGCTGGTCTGGTGACCCGTCACAACTTCGATGGCGGTCACTCGGTGTTTGAGCTGGCGCGTGGTGAGCATCACGATCATATGGTCAACGTTGATGACGGCACCGTGATTGAATTTACCAATGCCCAGATTGAGCGCCTGCAGCATGAAATTGCTGCAGAACATGGCTTTGAGCTGGTTGAGCACAGCCTGGTGCTGTACGTTCGCAAGAAGAAGTAGCCCGTACTATTGGTACGAAAAGCAGCCTTTGGCTGCTTTTTTTTCAGATGCTGTTCATTGTCATGCTATTTTAAGTCTCGCTTTCAGTCGGGGACTTATTTCACCAGAGCCAGCATTTCCTGAGCGTGGGCGAGTGTCTGTTTGGTGATATCCACTCCCCCCAGCATGCGGGCGATTTCTTCTGAGCGCTGTTTTTCATTCAGCTTCCGTAAATGTGTATGCGTTGCACTGTCCCCGCTGATTTTGCTCACCTGATAATGCTGATGTGCCTGAGCGGCAACCTGCGGTTGGTGGGTAACACAGAGTACCTGACTGTCTTTGCCAAGAGTGCGTAGCAGGCGGCCAACACGTTCAGCTGTTCCACCACCAATACCTACATCCACTTCATCAAAAATCAGGCAAGGCGTCTCACTGACGGCAGCGGTTACTACCTGAATCGCCAGACTTATGCGTGCTAATTCACCGCCAGAGGCGACTTTAGCCAGTGGACCGCCTGGCATGCCTGGGTTGGTCTGTACAAAAAAGCCGATCTGGTCGATACCGTGTTTGCTGCCACTTTCGGCGTTACCGCTTTCAACCTGAGTGATAAAGCGGGCACGACCCAGAGCCAGTGCTTCAAAGTGTGCTTCAACTTCGCTGTCCATCCGCGCAGCGGCGGCCTGACGGGCACTGCTGAGCTGTTGCGCCAGCGTGCAGTATTCCGCCTGCAGCTCCTGCACCTGCTGTTCAAGTTCAGCCAGATCATCGTCACTGAGATTGAGACCGGCCAGCGCTTTTTCCTGATCCTGCCAGTAAGCGTGCAGCTGTTGCGGTTGTATCTGATGTTTGCGCGCCATGCTGTACAGGTCGCTGAGACGGCTTTCGACCTGTTGCAGTCGGTGCGGGTTGATATCGACCAGTTCAAGGTAGTGCTGCAGTGAGCGTCCTGCTTCTTCCAGCTGAATCTGGGCTTGTTGCAGCAGGTCACGGGCTTCGCTCAGCAGTGGGTGCTGATCATCAATGTTGTTGAGCCGGGTAAGTGCCTGATAGGCCAGTTGGGTTGCAGCCAGTTCGCCATTGTCATCACCGTAGCAAGCTGCCATGGCGTATTGGCCGTTAAGGAGCATGCTTTCGGCATTGGCCAGACGTTTGTGCTCGGCTTCCAGCTCGTCCAGCTCGGCCTCTCCCGGAGCCAGCTGGCGCAGCTCTTCAACCTGATAGGTCAGCAGCTGACGCTGGGCGGTTATTTCGGCGCTTTCTTCCTGCAGCATGGCAAGGCGTTTGGCGTGTTGCTGCCACTCTGACCAGACCAAGGCAACCTCAGTTGCCTGCAACTGCAGTCCGCCAAAGGCATCCAGCAGCTGACGCGGGGTGTCTTTCTGCAGCAGGCGCTGATGGGCATGCTGGGAGTGTATTTCGATCAGGTACTGGCCGATGTCTTTGAGGTCATTGGCGGATGCCGGACGGCCATTGATATAGCCGCGGGAGCGGCCTTCGGTTGAAATGATGCGGCGCAGGATTACCCAGTCATCATCGGTAGGTATGTCCCGTTGCTGCAGCCATAAGCGCGCTTGTTCGTTCAGGGTGAACGAAGCGGAGACCTCGGCTTTCTCGGCATTGTTACGCACACAGCCGGCTTCGGCCCGCTCACCAAGAGCAAGCCCCAGGGCGTCAAGCAGGATGGATTTTCCAGCACCGGTTTCGCCGGTAATTACCGACATGCCGGGTTGCAGTTCAAGTTCCAGTTGATCGACTAATGCAAACTGATGAATGGACAGATGAGCCAGCATGGTTATGCTCCGTATCTGAATGGATATACAGTGTTTTTATATACAGTATCGGATTCTGTCAAGAGAATGTTGCTGAATGCCCCTTGAATCCGGTCGGTTCGTCCCCCATATAGCCGACAGTTTCGAAAATAGTGACCGAGGAAAAGACCGATGTCGGAAGAGCAGAAGGTTCAAGAAGAACTCCAGGAGCAACTGGACACTGAAACTCCGGTGGATGCGGCGGACGCCACTGCCACAGAATCTGCTGATGATCAGCTTGCCGGCGCACTGCAGGAAGTGGCTGAGCTGAAAGAACAGGTGTTGCGGGTTCAGGCAGAAATGCAGAACGTTCGCCGTCGCGCTGAGCTGGATGTGGAAAAAGCTCATAAATTTGGGGTTGAGAAGTTTGCCGGCGAAATGTTGGCGACCGTTGATAATCTGGAGCGCGCGCTGGCTGCGGCTGTGGCTGATGATGAAGCGACAAAAGCAATCCGCGAAGGTGTGGAAATGACCCTGAGTGGTCTGGTTGCCGGCCTGGAAAAATTCAAAGTGGAAAGTGTGGACCCTGTTGGTTCTGCGTTTAATCCGGAATTCCATCAGGCAATGGCTATGGTCGAGAATCCGGATGCCGCGCCCAATACCGTGATCGCGGTGATGCAGAAAGGCTACACACTGCAGGGGCGTCTGTTACGTCCGGCGATGGTGGTGGTGAGTAAAGGCGCACCACAAATCGACGAAAGCGCCTGATTTTATTGTTACCGGGGGCCTTGAAAGCCTGTTTCCCGGACTTATATAGAAAGCAACACAAATACAACGGTTAATAGTTCACGCAGCGTAAGCTGCCATGAATGGAGAATTGAAAAATGGGTAAGATTATCGGTATCGACCTGGGCACCACTAACTCCTGTGTGGCGATCCTGGATGGCGACAAAACCAAAGTGATTGAAAATTCCGAAGGCGACCGCACCACTCCTTCCGTCGTTGCTTATGCTGACGATGAAGTACTGGTTGGCCAGTCAGCCAAGCGTCAGGCTGTCACTAACCCAAAAAACACCCTGTTTGCGGTTAAGCGTCTGATCGGTCGTCGTTTCAAAGACGACGTAGTACAGAAAGATATCTCCATGGTTCCTTACAAAATCATGGAAGCCGATAACGGTGATGCCTGGGTAGAAGTTAAAGGCGAAAAATACGCACCACCACAAATCTCTGCTGAAATTCTGAAGAAAATGAAGAAAACCGCAGAAGATTACCTGGGCGAGAAAGTAACCGAAGCGGTTATTACCGTACCGGCTTACTTTAACGATTCCCAGCGTCAGGCAACCAAAGACGCCGGTAAAATCGCTGGTCTGGAAGTTAAACGTATCATTAACGAGCCAACCGCAGCAGCGCTGGCTTATGGTATGGATAAAGAAGGCGGCGACCGCACCATCGCAGTATACGATCTGGGTGGTGGTACCTTCGATATTTCCATTATTGAAGTGGCCGACGTTGACGGTGAAAAACAGTTTGAAGTGCTGGCAACCAACGGTGACACGTTCCTCGGCGGTGAAGACTTTGACCTGCGTCTGATCGAATATTTAGCGGCTGAATTCAAGAAAGAAACCGGCATCGATCTGCACAACGATCCACTGGCTCTGCAGCGTCTTAAAGAAGCCGCAGAAAAAGCCAAGGTTGAGCTGTCTTCTTCTCAGCAGACTGACGTCAACCTGCCGTACATCACGGCCGATGCGACGGGACCTAAGCACTTAAACGTGAAAGTGACCCGTGCCAAGCTGGAGTCTCTGGTTGAAGAGCTGGTAACCCGCTCGCTGGAGCCTTGCCGTATCGCACTGAAAGATGCCGGCCTGAGCTCTGGTGAAATTGACGAAGTGATTCTGGTGGGTGGTCAGACCCGTATGCCACTGGTGCAGAAGAGCGTTGCTGACTTCTTCGGTAAAGAGCCACGCAAAGACGTGAACCCGGATGAAGCGGTGGCTGTCGGTGCTGCAATTCAGGGCGCGGTTCTGTCCGGTGATGTTAAAGACGTTCTGCTGCTCGACGTAACGCCGCTGACTCTGGGTATTGAAACCATGGGTGGCGTTGCGACGGCGGTTATTGAGAAAAACACCACGATTCCGACCAAGAAATCTCAGGTGTTTTCAACCGCCGATGACAACCAGACTGCGGTAACCATTCACGTGGTTCAGGGCGAGCGTAAGCAGGCGGCGCAGAATAAATCACTGGGTCGTTTTGACCTGGCGGATATTCCGCCGGCACCACGCGGTATGCCACAGATCGAAGTAACCTTCGATATCGACGCCAACGGTATTCTGAACGTGAGCGCGAAAGACAAGGCAACCGGTAAAGAGCAGTCCATTGTCATCAAGGCTTCTTCTGGTCTGAGTGATGAAGAGATCGAAAAAATGGTACGTGATGCTGAAGCCAACGCTGATGCTGATCGTCAGTTTGAAGAACTGGTACAGGCACGTAACACGGCTGATGGCCTGATTCACGCAACTAAAAAGACTCTGGAAGACGCGAAAGATAAGGTAACCGATGACGAGAAAACCGCCATCGAGAAAGCCATCGCCGATCTGGAAGCGGTAATCAAAGGCACTGATAAAGCAGAGATTGAGGCCAAAACACAGGCGCTGACTGAAGCTTCAAGCTCACTGGCGCAGCGTTTGTACGCTGAGCAGGCTCAGGCTCAGCAGGGTGGTGCAGAGGCTAAATCCGGCAATCAGGATGATGACGTTGTTGACGCCGAGTTCGAAGAAGTTAAAGACAAGTAATTAACGGCTGCACCAGTCGTTAAGCGGACGCGGCAGTTTTCTTTCGGAAGCTGTCGCGTTTTGCTTTGTTATCACACGTCAGAAACGCCTATGCGCGTGCTGGGTTTGTTCCTGCCGCCAGCCTCAATCAGCTTACGGCGGCAGACAAAAAAACAGGTGAAGTATGTCTAAGCGAGATTATTACGAAGTTCTGGGCGTCAGTAAGGACGTCGATGGACCAACACTGAAAAAAGCTTACCGTAAGCTGGCAATGAAATATCACCCGGATCGTAATCCGGACGATAAAGATGCGGATGCCAAATTCAAAGAAGCAACCGAAGCTTACGAAGTGCTGGGCGATGAACAGAAGCGTCGTGCCTATGACCAGTACGGTCATGCAGGTGTCGATGGTCAGGCCGGCGGTGGTTTTGGCGGTGGCGGTGCTAACTTCAGCGATATTTTCGGTGATGTCTTTGGCGATATATTTGGTGGAGGCGGGCGTGGTTCCCGTGGTGGTCCACAACGCGGCTCTGATCTGCGTTACACCATGGAGCTGACGCTGGAAGAAGCGGTGCGTGGGGTTGAGAAGAAGATCCGCATTCCAACCCTCACAGCCTGTACCACCTGTGATGGTAGCGGCGCGAAACCCGGAACCAAGCCAAAAACCTGTAATACCTGTCACGGGGCTGGTCAGGTGCGTATGCAGCAGGGGTTTTTCTCGGTGCAGCAAACCTGTCCGACTTGCCGGGGGCAGGGCTCCATCATTGAAGATCCGTGCACCAGCTGTCATGGCCGTGGCGTAAAAGAAGAAACCAAGACCCTGTCGGTGAAAATTCCTGCCGGTGTCGATACCGGTGACCGTATCCGTTTATCCGGCGAAGGTGAAGCCGGAGCCATGGGTGGCCCGGCCGGTGATCTGTATGTGCAGGTCAGCGTACTGGAACACAAACTGTTCCATCGTGATGGCCGTAACCTCTACTGCGAAGTGCCGATCAGTATCGTGGATGCGGCGCTGGGGGCTGAACTGGAAGTGCCCACACTCGATGGCCGGGTAAAGCTGAAAATTCCGGCGGAAACCCAAAGCGGTAAGCAGTTCCGCCTGCGCGGTAAAGGTGTGTTGCCGGTACGCGGTGGCCCTGCCGGTGATTTGCTCTGCCGTGTGCAGGTCGAAACGCCGGTCAGCCTCAATGCTGAGCAGAAAGATCTGCTGATGAAGTTCCAGGCTTCTCTGACCGGCGAGAAACACTCGCCACAGAAGAAGAGCTGGTTTGAAGGTGTGAAGAAGTTCTTTGAAGAAATCTGAGCGGCTTTAAACCCTGCAGGTGCGGCCTTCGGGCTGCGCCTCGCATCTCCTGCCAAATCGCTATATCCTTAGCGCCATTCTGAAATTCTGTCTGGATATTTTTACATGACACGCATTGCAATTACCGGTGCTGCCGGACGTATGGGGCGGGTGCTGATCGAAGCAGTCCGTAATGCTGACGATGCAGAACTGGGAGCCGCCATTGTTCTGGCTGATGATCCGCTGGCGGGTGTTGATGCCGGTGCCATTGCTGGTTTGGGCATTACGCTGAATGTTGTTGCGGCAACTTCTGTTGAGGCTGTGCTGAATCAGTTTGATGTGCTGATCGACTTTACCGCACCTGCGGCTACCATGGCCAATATCGAACTGTGCCGTAAGGCCGGTAAAAGTATTGTGATTGGTACCACCGGTCTGAGTGACGAACAGAAAGCTGAAATGAACGTTGCAGCGGCTGATATGGGCATTGTGTTCGCGCCGAACTACTCGGTCGGTGTGAATCTGTGTCTGAACCTGCTGCGCATGGCTGCTTCTGTGATGGGTGAAGACAGCGATATCGAAGTGGTGGAAATGCATCATCGTCACAAAGTCGATGCGCCGTCCGGCACCGCATTACGCATGGGCGAAGTCGTTGCAGAAACCCTCGGCTGGAATTTAAAAGAAGTCGCTGTGTATGGCCGGGAAGGTTATACCGGTGCCCGTCCACAGAAGCAGATTGGTTTTGAAACCATTCGTGGTGGCGATGTGGTCGGTGATCATACCGTAATGTTCGCCACCGAAGGAGAACGCGTGGAAATAACCCACAAAGCGCAAAGCCGGATGACCTTTGCCAAAGGTGCAGTACGTGCCGCTAAGTGGGTCAGCGCTCAGCCAAATGGTTTGTACGATATGCAGGATGTATTGGGATTCTGATATTTTCCTGAAGATAAAAAAAGCCGCTCAGTGAGCGGCTTTTTTATCGCTGTGATACGGCTTTCAGGCTTTAACGCCGAGCATGTGATCGAAACCACGTTCGACCATTTTTTCCATGCCACGGGGTTTGCCGTTCGGATCGAATACCATCGACACCAGCATCTGTGCATTACCCAATGCCCAGCGAGCGCGTTCCTTGGGTGCCAGGCCTTGTTCGAGAATGCCTTTCTTGATGCCTTTGTCGACTTGTTTGGCAATTAACTCCAGTAATTTATTCTGGAATTCCAGATATTGTGGCCAGATTTCTTCCCGAACCGATGCGCTCCATTCCAGCCAGACTTTGATGTAGTCAGGGTTTTCTTCGCACGCTTTAAGGAATGCTTTAACGTGCGAGCGGATAGCTTCAAGTGGATTATCTTCTTCCGAGTAAACGGATTCGGCCAGATTGAGTAAAAAGTTTTCTACTTCTTCCAGTACCGCTTCAACCAGTGCTTCACGGGTTTTAAAGTAGTTGAATACTGTTGCAACGGAAACGCCGCCGATTTCAGCAATTTCTGTATGACCTCCGCGACCAATTCCGCGCCGGGCAAATACTTCAACAGCATTGGTTAACAGTAAACGCTTGCGCTCTTCCGGTTGCAGACGACGACGACCATCTACGGCTACAGGCATGGGGCAGACCTCTTCATTATGGTTTTAATTGTTGTTGTCCTTATTTATTTGACTTAACAGTCAGATATTTGCAGTTTTAAAAATATCTCTGACTGTAAATGAGTCAAACAGTAGTTTTCCCTCTCAATACACAACTATGAAATGACTCATTTGATTCTGTGTGAAGCTATATTAAGTGTAAATTTGTATGTTACAAATTGTAACTTTATGTAATCTTGCGTTTGGTGTCGGAGTTATCAATAGTTTGATGGTTGTCCGGGGTGCGTAAATATATCGGCAGGGGTATTTACGTGCGGATGGTTTGTTGCCGGTGTAAGCCGCTAGCAGAATCGTATCAAGGCCATGTGGCTTGGATGCTTCTGCCGCCTTTAATGGACACAAGCCTCTGTTTTCAGTATCATTTAGGGTTAGTTTATACACGCACTGCGGTGATCGTTTTTTGTCACCGGAATCCGCTATCAGTCCATAGCGAGTCATAAGCGGGATGGAGTCAGTTTGTCGCCATTCCGCTTTTTTACGACTATAGATTCTGGTTCAGACCTCCTCCGGCCCGGTGCGGTAGTCTGCAAGTTTATTCTTTGTTCGGGGATTTAGCCTTGTCTACGCCAGCCATTCTAGCTCTTGAGGACGGCAGTATCTTCAAAGGCACCAGCATCGGTGCCGAAGGCCTGTCAGTGGGAGAAGTTGTTTTCAACACCTCCATGACCGGTTATCAGGAGATTCTGACCGACCCTTCCTACGCCAACCAGATCGTTACTCTGACCTATCCACACATTGGTAACTACGGTACCAACAGCGAAGATGAAGAATCCAATGGTATTTATGCCAAAGGTCTGGTGATCCGCGACCTGCCGCTGATCGCATCCAACTTCCGCAGTGAACAGGCACTGGATGTTTACCTGAAAGAGCGCAATGTGCTGGGCATTGCCGATATTGATACCCGTCGTCTGACGCGTATCCTGCGCGAAAAAGGCTCTCTCAATGGCTGCATTCTGGCCGCAGCGGATGCTCACTCCGAAGAAAGCGTGGCAAAAGCGCTGGCTGAAGCCAATGCTTTTCCTGGTCTGAAAGGCATGGATCTGGCGAAAGAAGTAACGGTTAAAGAAGCTTACCGCTGGACTCAGACTGACTGGGTGCTGGGTAAGGGGTATGGCAAGCTGAGTGAACCAGCATTCAAAGTCGTGGCGTACGATTTTGGCGTCAAGCGCAATATCCTGCGTCTGCTGGCTGAGCGTGGCTGTGAGCTGATCGTTGTGCCCGCACAAACTCCGGCCTCTGAGGTGCTGGCGATGAATCCGGACGGTGTTTTCCTGTCCAACGGCCCTGGCGATCCGGAGCCTTGTGATTACGCCATCAAAGCGATTCAGGACATTCTGGAAACCAATATTCCTGTGTTCGGTATCTGTCTGGGGCATCAGTTGCTGGCTCTGGCCTCCGGTGCCAAAACCATGAAGATGGGTCATGGTCACCACGGTGGTAACCACCCGGTGCAGGATCTTGAATCCGGCAAAGTGATGATCACCTCGCAGAACCATGGTTTTGCGGTTGAAGAGAGCACGCTGCCGGCCAATCTGAAAGCGACCCATAAGTCACTGTTTGATGGCACCCTGCAGGGGATTGCCCGCACCGACAAGCCTGCCTTCAGCTTTCAGGGTCATCCCGAAGCCAGTCCTGGCCCGCGCGATGTTGCGCCATTGTTCGACCACTTTATTGATTTGATTGTTGCTGCCAAGGCGCCCAATAACAGGACAGACTGAGTTATGCCAAAACGTACTGATATAAAAAGTATTTTGATCATTGGCGCCGGCCCTATTGTTATCGGCCAGGCCTGTGAATTTGATTACTCCGGCGCTCAGGCCTGTAAGGCTCTGCGCGAAGAGGGCTACCGTGTAATTCTGGTGAACTCTAATCCGGCGACCATTATGACCGATCCGTCGATGGCGGATGCGACCTATATTGAGCCGATTACCGTTGAAGCGGTTGCCAAAATCATCGAGAAAGAGCGTCCGGATGCGCTGCTGCCAACCATGGGTGGCCAGACCGCACTGAACTGCGCACTGGGCCTGGAGGCGGCCGGTGTACTGGAGAAATTCGGTGTGGAAATGATCGGTGCCAACGCAGACACCATCGATAAAGCGGAAGATCGCAGCCGTTTTGATCAGGCAATGAAAAAGATCGGCCTTGAATGTCCGCGTGCCGGTATTGCCCACAGTATGGAAGAAGCACGTGAAGTGCAGAAAACCCTCGGCTTTCCGTGCATTATCCGTCCGTCTTTTACCATGGGTGGAACCGGTGGCGGTATTGCATACAACAAAGAAGAATTCGAAGAAATCTGTACCCGTGGTCTGGATCTTTCGCCGACTAATGAGCTGCTGATCGATGAATCGCTGATCGGCTGGAAAGAATATGAGATGGAAGTTGTGCGTGATAAAAACGACAACTGCATCATCATCTGTTCCATCGAAAACTTCGACGCCATGGGTGTGCACACCGGTGACTCTATCACTGTTGCTCCGGCACAGACTCTGACCGATAAAGAATATCAGATCATGCGTGACGCCTCCCTGGCGGTACTGCGTGAAATCGGTGTTGAGACCGGTGGTTCCAACGTGCAGTTCGGTATGGATCCGAAGACTGGCCGTATGGTCGTGATTGAGATGAACCCGCGGGTATCCCGTTCTTCGGCACTGGCTTCCAAAGCAACCGGTTTCCCGATTGCTAAAGTGGCGGCCAAGCTGGCTGTGGGGTACACCCTGGATGAGCTGCAGAACGATATTACCGGTGGTCGTACCCCGGCCTCGTTTGAGCCGTCGATCGACTACGTGGTTACCAAAATTCCACGTTTCACCTTCGAAAAATTCCCACAAGCCGATGGTCGTCTGACCACACAGATGAAATCTGTCGGCGAGGTGATGGCGATTGGCCGCACCCAGCAGGAATCACTGCAGAAAGCACTGCGCGGCCTGGAAGTGGGTTCTACCGGTTTTGATCCGAAAGTGGATCTGAACGATGCCGGCAGTAAAGACAAAATTATTTCTGAACTGCGTGTGCCGGGCGCCGACCGTATCTGGTACGTGGGTGACGCCTTCCGTGCTGGCATGAGCGTTGACGAGATTTATCAGCACTCCGGTATTGATCCGTGGTTCCTGGTGCAGATTGAAGACCTCATCAAAGAAGAAAGCGCTGTTGCCCAGAGCAGCCTGACGTCAATGGATGCCGACCGCATCTTCCGTCTGAAGCGTAAAGGTTTCTCCGATGCACGCCTGTCAGCACTGCTGGGTGTGACGGAAAAAACCTTCCGCAAGCAGCGCCAGAAGCTGGGCATCCGTCCGGTGTACAAGCGTGTGGATACCTGTGCGGCTGAATTCGCGACCGACACCGCTTATATGTATTCCACGTACGAAGAAGAGTGTGAAGCGAACCCATCTGATCGCGAAAAAATCATCGTTCTCGGTGGTGGCCCGAATCGCATCGGTCAGGGGATCGAATTCGATTACTGCTGTGTGCACGCCGCACTGGCAGCGAAAGAAGAAGGTTACGAAGCCATCATGGTTAACTGTAACCCGGAAACCGTTTCCACCGACTATGACACCTCCGACCGTCTGTACTTTGAGCCTGTGACTCTGGAAGACGTGCTGGAAATCGTTGAAAAAGAAAAGCCAAAAGGCGTTATCGTACAGTACGGTGGTCAGACTCCGCTGAAACTGGCCGATGAGCTGGAAGCCGCCGGTGTGCCGATTATTGGTACTTCGCCGGAAGCGATTGACCGTGCCGAAGACCGTGAGCGTTTCCAGCAGATGATTCAGCGTCTGGGTCTGAAACAGCCGGTTAATGCCACGGTCACTTCGGCTGAAGAAGCGGTGATTAAAGCGGCAGAAATCGGTTACCCACTGGTGGTTCGCCCATCTTATGTTCTGGGTGGCCGCGCGATGGAAATCGTCAACAACGAAGCTTCGCTGCGTCGCTACATGACTGAAGCCGTGAAGGTATCGAACGATTCTCCGGTACTGCTGGATTACTTCCTGGACCGTGCGGTGGAAGTTGATATTGACGCTATCTGTGACGGTGAGCAGGTGGTTATCGGTGGCATCATGCAGCACATTGAGCAGGCTGGTATTCACTCCGGTGACTCCGCTTGTTCTCTGCCACCTTACAGCCTCCCGGCTGAAGTGCAGGACGAAATGCGTAAGCAGGTTGCGGCCATGGCGATGGAGCTGGGTGTGGTTGGCCTGATGAATACGCAGCTCGCATGGCAGGATGGCGAGATCTACGTGATCGAAGTTAACCCGCGTGCTTCCCGTACTGTACCGTTCGTATCCAAGTGTATTGGTATCTCTCTGGCTGCAATTGCTGCCAAAGTTATGACCGGTAAAAAACTGGCAGAGCTGGGCTTTACCAAAGAAATTATTCCGCCGTATTTCTCAGTAAAAGAAGCGGTATTCCCGTTCAATAAATTCCAGGGCGTTGACCCGATTCTTGGGCCGGAAATGAAATCCACCGGTGAAGTAATGGGTGCTGGTAAAACCTTCGGCGAAGCCTTCTTTAAGGCACAGCTGGGTGCCGGTGCCAAGCTGCCGGACAGCGGTGTGGCGTTTGTATCGGTACGCGATGCCGATAAAGCCGGTGTGGTTGCCGTTGCTGAAGGTCTGATTGAACGCGGTTTTAAACTGGTTTCTACCGAAGGTACCTGTAAGGTATTGCAGGCTGCCGGTGTCGCTGTTGAGCGCGTGAGTAAGGTGACTGAAGGTCGTCCACATATTGTGGATATGATTAAAAATGATGAGATTTCTCTGATTGTGAATACTACCGATGGCCCTCAGGCCATTGCAGACTCTGCTGACATCCGTCGCAGTGCGTTGCAGCATAAAGTGTATTACACAACGACTCTGGCCGGTGCTGAAGCGGTGGTTGAAGCGCTGCGCTCAGAAGGCCTGAAAGAAGTCCGTCGTCTGCAGGAACTGCATGCGACCATTTAATGGTCGCATTCAATTAGGGAGTCAGAATAAATGCAAAAGTATCCAATGACTGTTGAAGGCGAAGCCTCTCTGCGTGAAGAGCTTCAGCGCCTGAAAACGGTTGATCGCCCGCGTGTTATTGCGGCGATTGCAGAGGCGCGTGAGCACGGCGACCTTAAAGAAAATGCTGAGTATCATGCTGCCCGCGAACAGCAGGGGTTCATTGAAGGCCGTATTCAGGATATTGAAGGTAAGTTATCGAATGCTCAGGTGATCGATATTAAAACCATTCCGCATACCGGTAAGGTTTTGTTCGGTACCACGGTGCGTATCATTAATGTGGATACTGACGCTGAAGTGGAATACCGCATTGTTGGTGAAGACGAAGCGGATATTAAAGCTAACCGTATCTCTGTTTCTTCTCCGATTGCTCGTGCGCTGATCGGTAAAGAAGAAGGTGATGTGGTGACGGTTCAGATTCCAAGTGGTACCGTTGAATATGAAATCGACGAAGTAAGACACGCCTGATTTCTGCTGTTCAGTCCATAAAAAAAACCGCGCATTGCGCGGTTTTTTTATGCCCAGTCAGGGGCAGGGGATCAGCGGTAAATCATCAAAATCATCTGAGCCATCGTCCCGTTCAATGGCGCGCATCATGGCCTGTAATTTCTTCTGTGCTTCACGGCGTTTCAGCGCTTTGTTCCAGCGGCGGATCTGAACTTCATTTTTTAATACCAGTTCCGGAACCGGCGTTGGTTTGTTGTCGTCATCCATGGCGACCATAGTAAAAAAGCAGGTATGTGTATGGCGCACGGTGCGCTGCCTGATATCTTCGGCGATTACTTTAATGCCAATTTCCATTGATGTACGACCGGTGTAATTGACCGTAGCAAGGCAGGTGATGAGTTCGCCGATCATAATAGGCTGTTTGAACAGAACGTTATCAACGGAGAGGGTTACAGCATAATGGCCGCTGTAACGCATGGCGCAGGTGTAGGCAACTTTGTCCAGTAGCTTGAGTAATTCGCCGCCGTGCATATTGCCGGAAAAGTTGGCCATATCCGGAGTGACGAGCACGGTCATCTCGGTTTGTATGATCTGTCCCACAAGGATTCCTCACTGAATGATGGCGTCAGTTTAACGGAAATCGGCAAATAGAAAACGAGGGAATCTTAAGTGCAGCGGACTCTGTCGGCAATGACAGAGTCCAATCACGGAGAGATGGGTAATCAGAAATTTTCAGTGGAGGTGAACAATCCTACTCGCAGGTCTTTGGCGGAATAAATTTCGCGTCCATCGACTTCCATCGATGCGTCGGCAATGCCCATGACCAGCTTCTGTTCCATTACCCGTTTGATGTTGATGCGGTAGGTAACGGTTTTGGCTGTCGGTAAGACCTGACCACGAAATTTCACTTCACCACAGCCCAGTGCGCGGCCACGACCAGGGTTCCCGCGCCAGCCAAGGAAAAACCCAACCAGTTGCCACATGGCATCCAGACCCAGGCAGCCGGGCATTACCGGGTCAGTTTCAAAGTGACAGTCAAAAAACCATAAGGAAGGATCAATATCCAGCTCGGCAATAATTTCGCCTTTACCATAGGCACCCCCTTCGCTGCTGATATGTACAATGCGATCCATCATCAGCATATTCGGAAGTGGCAGGCGCGCATTACCTTCACCAAACAATTCGCCGCGTCCGCAGGCAAGGAGTTCTTCACGGTTGAAGGAGTGTTGGTGAGTCATGCAGGTTCCTCTTTTGGTCTTTTCAGTCATTATAAGTATGACCGTACACTGACATATTTACAGCATGATAGCCAATGAAGGTTTTTTGAAAAAAAGGAACTAATGGGAGCATTTCCGGCGCTGAATGCGCCGGATAACAGTGTTGGTCAGATTTTTTCGACTAAAAGACTGCCAATAGAATAGCCGGCACCAAAAGAACAGATCAGGCCCTTATCACCGGAGGTGAAATCATCCTTGTAACGATGAAATGCGATGACAGAACCGGACGATGCGGTGTTGGCGAACTCATCCAGAACCACGGGGGCTTCATTACCTTCAGGCAGGCGGCCAAGGAGTTTTTTTACGGCAAATAAATTCATATTTACATTCGCCTGATGCAGCCACATGCGTTTCAGTGAGGAGGCTTCGAGCTGATTTTCGGTCAGCAGGTTCTCAATAAAATTTGTCACCAGAGGCAGCAATTCTTTGAATACCTTGCGGCCCTGTTGTTTGAAGGCGTAGCGGTTGGCCGGTACGTTTTCAAAGCAGTAATCAGCGTATGAAGCATCGCAGCGGATGTTATCGGAATACTGGGTAAACTGCTTGGTACTCAGAATGCGGAAAACATGCTCTGACGTTGCTGTTTCGGCTGGTTCCAGAATGGCCGCGGTTGCAACGTCGCCAAAAATAAAATGACTGTCACGATCTTTAAAATCGAGGCCGGGTGTGGTGAATTCAGGGTTCACAAATAACACGCATTTGGCCGTGCCGGCTTTTAGCGCGGTATAGGCATTGATGAGGCCGAAGGTTGCGGATGAGCATGCAATACCCATGTCATAAGCAAACCCTTTGATTCCTAACTCACGCTGAATTTCAACCGACATGCCAGGGTAGTCGCGCTGGCGGAAGGTGCTTGAAACAATAACCATGTCGATATCATCAGCCGTCTTTCCGGCTTGCTGCATGGCATCGCGGGCAGCGGCAACGCCCATGGTGACCATTTCCGGGGTCGCGCCTTCCTGAGTCATCGGAAATACCGGATGCATAATGGCGGGATTCACGATGCCTTCTTTGTACATCGCGTAACGGGCTTTAATGCCGGACGCTTTTTCAATAAATTCGCTGCTGGACAATGGCAGTGCTTCTGTTTCGCCGCTGGCAATGGCGTCCGCATGTTCTTCGTTAAAGCGGTTGGCGTAGGTATTGTAGGCTTCTACCAGCTCATCGTTAGTGATGGTAAAAGGCGGTATGTACAGGCCGGAGCCGGAAATTACGATATCGGACATGAGCATTGAAACCTTACTTTTTTCCCTATTATCACCGGAACGGCCCGGCCTTCCAACTCCCCTTTGGTGTAAGCTTGTGAATGTCGGGCTGATTGGGTTGATCAGGCCACACAGTTAACTTTCCTCTGAACTTATCCGGGGTGTCCGGACGGAGTCAGGACTATGGTCCGTCATTATCTGTTTTTATTCCGCACATTCTGGCTGGGTGGTTTGTGGGGTTGCGCGTATGTAGTACGCCCTCTGCTGGAACATCGCGGCTTCTTTCCGCAACATGGCATGGATGTTATGCACGTAATGGTTGGGTTGGGCGTCTGTTGCGGCGTGATTATCTTGTTGCTTGGGAAGCTGTACCGTGCGCTCAGCTGGCGTTGTTTGCCTGTGCGGTTGCTGTTGATTATGACGTTTCTGTCATTGGTGTATTTCGCATTGATGCCATGGTGGAAGCTGCAGATGATGTTGGTGCATGCGATTGCTGCCCTGGGATTAATCTGGTTATTAACCGCCCCGGTGTCCGTAATCCGCCGGGACAGACCCCCGGCGGCGGGATAATCGGAAGCTTAACGCTTAAGATTAGACAGCTTTGGATTGGCTTTAGGATTGCGGCGCAGCAACAGGGCGGTATTGCCGATCTGTTGTGGCATGTCTGCACCGGTAATGCGCAGAATTTCAGCCAGTACTTCTTGTTTCACGTCACGGTCACCGACAGACACTTTGATTTTGATCAGCTCGTGATCGTTCAGTGCGCGGTTCAGCTCGTCAATGACACCCTCAGTTAAGCCGTTGGCAGCGATGGTGACAATCGGATTCAGCGTGTGGCCGATGGCACGATAGGCCTTTTTCTGTTCGTTTGATAATGCCATATAGGTTCGGAAGCTCTGTAGTTCGGTTGTAATACGGATCAGTGGTAAACTGCATGCCTTACATGCGGTGTAAACCGCGGGGCCGTTTCCACCTGTGAATCTGCCCATAGTATACCTGACCTTGGAGCAAGTACCTGCATGGCGCGTTCAAAAACCAGTGCTGATTGGCTGAAAGAGCATGTTGATGATATTTATGTGCAAAAAGCACAGCAAGACGGTTATCGCACGCGCGCCAGTTATAAGCTGATTGAACTGGATGAGAAAGATCAGCTCATAAAGCCCGGAATGACCATTATTGATCTGGGATCGGCTCCCGGGGGCTGGTCTCAGGTCGTGGGGCGTAAGCTGAATGGCAAAGGTGTTGTTATTGCCTCTGATATTCTGCCGATGGATCCGATAGCAGATGTCGAATTTATTCAGGGTGATTTCACCGAAGAGGCGGTTTTTAACGAATTAATGGCGATCGTCGATGGCCGTCCGGTAGACCTTGTAATCTCTGACATGGCCCCCAATATGAGTGGTGTAGCCTCAATTGATCAGCCAGGTTCTATGTATTTGGTGGAATTGGCGCTGGATATGGCGCGTCAGGTATTGCGTCCTAATGGTCAGTTTGTGGCGAAAGTGTTTCAGGGTGATGGTTTTGATGAATACGTAAAGGATGTCAGACAATCCTTTACAAAAGTCCTCATACGCAAGCCTAAAGCGTCCCGTCCGCGTTCACGCGAGGTTTACGTTGTCGGGAAAGGTTTCCGCGCTTAGCCAATGCTTGCTAAGCTAGACAGTCAAAAGTAGGGAAGTCGGGATATGGCCCGACTCCGCAGCCAATGAGGTGGTGCCGGGTATGGCGAAGAATTTCATATTATGGGCGGTGATCGCAGCCGTTCTGATGATGGTGTTCAACAATTTCCAGAATGTGGGCCGGGGCAAGGAATACTCTTACTCTGAGTTCATTACTGCTGTGGAAAGCGGTCAGGTGGAAAAAGTGACCATCTCTGGCCAGACCATCTCTGGTATTAACAGCAGCGGCGAAAACTTCGAAACCATTTTACCGGTTTATGATGACAAGCTGATGGACACGCTGCTGAACAACCATGTTCAGGTTCTGGGTGAAAAACCCGAGAAACAGGGATTCTTTGCACAGCTGTTACTGGCCTCGCTGCCAATCCTGATCATCATCGCCGTTTTTATGCTTTTTATGCGTCAGATGCAGGGCGGTGGCGGTGGCAAAGGCGGCCCGATGGCGTTTGGTAAGAGCAAAGCCAAGCTGCTGAGTGAAGATCAGATTAAAACCACCTTTGAAGACGTCGCTGGCTGTGATGAGGCCAAAGAAGACGTTAAAGAGCTGGTTGAGTTTTTGCGTGATCCCGGCAAATACCAGCGCCTTGGCGGGAAAATTCCCCGTGGTGTGTTGATGGTTGGTCAGCCAGGTACCGGTAAAACACTGCTGGCAAAAGCCATTGCCGGTGAGGCCCGCGTCCCTTTCTTCTCCATTTCCGGTTCTGACTTCGTTGAGATGTTTGTTGGTGTTGGTGCTTCGCGTGTGCGCGACATGTTTGAACAGGCCAAGAAGCAAGCCCCATGCATCATCTTTATCGACGAAATTGACGCCGTTGGTCGCTCCCGTGGCGTTGGTATTGGTGGTGGTAATGATGAACGCGAGCAAACGCTGAACCAGCTGCTGGTTGAGATGGATGGCTTTGAAGTGAATGACGGCATTATTGTCATTGCTGCGACGAACCGTCCGGATGTTCTTGACCCTGCATTGCTGCGTCCGGGACGTTTTGACCGTCAGGTTGTGGTAGGGCTGCCTGATATCCGTGGCCGTGAACAGATCCTGAATGTTCACATGCGTAAAGTGCCGGTGGCGGGTGATGTCAATGCATCCATTATCGCCCGTGGTACGCCAGGCTTTTCCGGTGCTGATCTGGCAAATCTGGTGAATGAGGCCGCCTTGTTTGCTGCTCGCTCAAACCGCAACCTGGTCACCATGGAAGAGTTTGAGAAAGCCAAGGATAAAATCCTGATGGGTGCTGAGCGCAAGACGATGGTGATGTCGGAAAAGGAAAAAACCAATACGGCTTATCATGAAGCAGGACACGCTATCGTCGGTCGTTTGGTTCCTGAACATGACCCGGTCTATAAAGTCTCCATTATTCCCCGTGGTCGTGCGCTTGGTGTCACTATGTTCCTTCCCGAGGAAGACCGTCATTCCATCAGCAAGCGCGGCATCGAAAGTAACATCTGCTCACTGTACGGTGGACGTATTGCTGAAGAGATGACGCTGGGTAAAGACGGTGTCACCACCGGTGCTTCAAATGATATTGAGCGTGCAACCAAATACGCCCGTAACTATGTCACCAAGTGGGGATTATCAGAAAAACTGGGTGCGCAGCTTTATACTGAGGATGAGCAGAATGGTTACCTCGGTTCATCCGGCGGTGGTCAGATGGCACACTTATCCGATGAAACGGCACGGATTATTGACTCCGAAGTGCGGAATCTGCTGGATCTCTGTTACAAGCGAGCCAGCAAAATTCTGGAAGAAAACCGCGACAAGCTTGAGCTTATGAAAGATGCTCTGATGGAATATGAAACCATTGATGCAGAGCAGATTGATGACATCATGGCCGGTAAGAAACCGCGTCCGCCAAAATCCTGGGGCGATAATGGTTCTGGTCCTGCCGCGCCTGCGGAAGAAAGTCGTGATATGGCACGTGATGCTGATGACGATGCGGTAGGAGATCCGGCAGGCGAACAGAACTGATTCACTCTGCTGGAATAACACAAAGGCGGCATTAGCCGCCTTTTTATTTGTTTAATCGTTTATTTGTTGCATGCAGGGTCTCGCGTGAAACTTCAGTGCGGTAATCGTCAGCTTGATCTTTCTGTTCCCAGAGTGATGGGAATTCTCAATGTCACACCGGATTCATTTTCTGATGGCGGCCACTTCACTGTGCTGGATGCAGCGTTACGTCATGCTGAGCGGATGTTGCAGGATGGCGCTGCCTTGATCGACGTTGGCGGCGAGTCAACCCGTCCCGGCGCGGCAGTGGTTGGTGAAGAAGAGGAATTGGCGCGGGTGATCCCCGTCGTTGAGGCCATTGCTCAGCGGCTGGATGTGGCTATTTCGGTTGATACCAGCAGTGCCGCCGTTATTCGCGCGAGTGCGCAGGCGGGTGCGCATTTCATCAACGATGTGCGTGCGCTGACAAAGCCCGGTGCATTGGCCGCGGCTGCGGCTACCGATCTGCCGGTGTGTCTGATGCATATGCAGGGCGAGCCGCAGAGTATGCAGGCGGCTCCGCATTACGTCATGCCGGTTGAGGATGCGGTGCAGGAATATCTGGCCGAACGGATTGCGGTGTGCGGGGAGGCCGGAATCCGCCGTGAGCGGCTGTTGCTTGATCCCGGATTCGGCTTCGGTAAAACCTTCGAGCATAACTATCGCTTATTGAATCGCCTTGAGCGCCTGCATGAGTTGGGGTTGCCTTTGCTGACGGGGTTATCGCGCAAACGCATGATCGGCGAAGCAACTCAAAATGCGAATGCCGCAGAACGCATTTCAGGAAGTGTGAGCGGTGCCGTGATCTGCGCTTTAAAAGGTGCGAAAATCATCCGGGTACACGACGTAAAACAAACAACAGAAGCACTGAGTGTCGTGATTGCCACACAGAGGGAAGGGCATGTCTAGAAAGTATTTTGGTACGGACGGTGTCCGTGGCCGGGTGGGTGAGTACCCTATTACCCCGGAGTTTGTTATGAAATTAGGCTGGGCTGCCGGAAAGGTATTTGCTCAGCAAGGCAAGAGCCGGATTTTAATCGGCAAGGATACCCGCATCTCCGGCTATATGTTTGAGTCTGCACTGGAGGCAGGCTTGTCTGCGGCGGGTGTTGATATTGGTCTTCTGGGGCCGATCCCGACTCCGGGGATTGCTTATCTGACCCGCACATTCCGCGCGCAGGCGGGTATTGTGATCAGCGCCTCGCATAATCCCTATTACGATAACGGCATTAAATTTTTTTCCGGCAACGGTGAAAAATTACCGGATGAAACCGAGCTGGCGATTGAATCCTGGCTGGACAAACCCATGGGGTGTGTTGATTCGGCAGCGCTGGGTAAAGCGGCCCGGATTAATGATGCGGCAGGACGTTATATCGAGTTCTGCAAAGGCACAGCCAGCTCACTGAATCTGCGTGGGCTGAAAATTGTGCTTGATTGTGCTCATGGTGCGACCTATCAGATTGCTCCGGCTGTTTTTGCAGAGCTTGGCGCAACCGTTATTGCTATGGGTGCTCAACCAAATGGTCTGAATATTAACGAAGGTGTTGGCTCGACAGAGCCTGCGGCTCTTCAGGCGCGGGTGCTGCAGGAGCATGCTGATCTGGGTATAGCCTTTGATGGCGATGGTGACCGGGTGATGATGGTCGATCACTGCGGCGAGCTGATCGACGGTGATCAGTTGCTGTTTATTATCGCAACCCATGCCAAAAATCAGGGCCGCATGAGTGGCGGAGTGGTTGGAACCCTGATGAGTAATCTCGGACTGGAGCTCGGGCTGAAAGATCTTGGCGTGGATTTCCTGCGCGCCAAAGTCGGCGATCGTTACGTTATGCAGCTGCTGAATGAACATGGCTGGCGTTTTGGTGGCGAGTCCTCCGGGCATTTGCTGTGTCTGGATGCCAATACCACGGGTGATGGCATTGTCGCAGCACTGCAGGTTCTGCAGGCGCTGAAAGACAGTGACATTTCTCTGCATGAATGGCAGAAGCGGATGATAAAAATGCCGCAGGTCATGATCAATGTTAAGCGCAGCCGCGATGCTGATGTGATGAATTTGCCGGAAATCTCCCGGGCGATACTGGCGACCGAAGAAAAACTCGCCGGTCGTGGCCGTGTACTGTTGCGTCCATCCGGTACCGAGCCTGTGGTGCGGGTTATGGTCGAAGGCGAAGATGCAGCGCAGGTTCAGGTGCTGGCCGAAGAACTGGCGGCAGTGGTTGAACTCGCGCTCGCCTGAGGTCGCTGAGCGGTACGGCGGACGCGCTCTTGCTTGTCTCGCCGGTGCTTCTTAGATAGTATCTGCGCTCTTTGAATTTAGGGAGACGTCATGCGTCGTTTGTTGGTTGCCGGAAACTGGAAGATGAATGCCTCTGTGGCGATGGCCCAGAGTCTGTTATCGGAACTCCGTGCGGCTTCGATTGATCAGTGTGATGTTGCGGTTTTTCCACCATTTCCCTATCTGGCGCAGGCTGCCGGGCTGTTGTCCGGCAGTGGTATTGCTTTAGGTGCTCAGAATTGCGCCACCGAAGAGTCCGGTGCTTTTACCGGTGAAGTTGCTGCACCCATGCTGGCGGATGTCGGTTGCACCATGGCATTGGTTGGTCATTCGGAGCGTCGCACTCTCTACGGTGAAACGGATCAGACTGTGCTGGTAAAAACCCAGCAGTTGTTGGCCACCAATCTCACTGCCGTTGTGTGTGTTGGAGAGACACTCGCAGAGCGTCAGGCTGGTCAGGAAGAAGCGGTTGTTGCCCGGCAATTAACCTTATTGCTTGAACAGCTGAGTGCAGAGCAGTGGCAGCATATTATTCTGGCTTACGAGCCGGTCTGGGCAATCGGCACAGGTGAAACGGCCTCGCCGGAGCAAGCGCAGGCAATGCATGCGTTTATTCGTGCTCAGTTACAGGTTTTGGGGGCAGACGTCGCGCAGGCGACACGAATTTTGTACGGCGGCAGCGTAAAAGCTGCCAATGCTGCGGAGCTTTTTTCGCAGCCTGATATCGATGGTGGTCTGGTCGGCGGTGCATCGCTCGACGCCACTGAATTTCTGAGTATTTGTCGGGCATAAGGTAAATTATGGAATCCATTATTCTGATCGTTCATATCGTGCTGGCTATCGGCATCATTGCTTTTGTGATGCTGCAGCAAGGTAAGGGTGCCGATGCCGGCGCTTCATTTGGCAGCGGTGCTTCCCAGACTGTCTTTGGCAGCAGTGGTTCGGGTAATTTTCTGAGCCGCACAACGGCAATTCTGGCAACATTATTCTTCGTAACCAGTCTCGGTCTGGCGGTTTTTGCCAAGCAAAAAGCAGATGGATTCACGGATTTGGGAATTCCTAGTCTGGAAGTGATTGAAAAGCTTGAGAAAGATACCCCACTTGTGGAAGAATACGCGCCTTCCTCTGATGCTCCTGAACTGGATGCATCAAGTTCTGATGAACCTGCCGTAGAAAGTACCGGCAACTAAGGCAAATCAGAGTCAGTGCGGATGTGGTGAAATTGGTAGACACGCCATCTTGAGGGGGTGGTGAGCCTAGCTCGTGCGAGTTCGAGTCTCGCCATCCGCACCAATTTATTCCGGAAAAGCGAACATGGTTCGCTTTTCTTGTTTAAAGCGCCTATAATGCGCGTGCTTTTAGAGAGCACTACTAAAAAGCCCCTCGAGTCGAGGCTTTTTAGTAGTTGCTTTTCAGAAGCGGTTCGAAGCGGCTGTGCCGTGGATGAATCTCACAGGAATCCGTGTCATTAAAGCGGATTCCGGTCTGCATAAAGCAGTAGCGGACTGGGCACAACGTTGCCCAGTTTTTGTTTGTGGTGGGGGTAGTTTTTGGCAAAAGATACGCAATTAGCAGAGCTGTTGGCACCGGTGGTGGAGTCCATGGGATTTATCTACTGGGGTCTGGAGTTTATTCCTCAGGGACGTCATTCCCTGTTGCGTGTTTTCATCGACCATGAGGATGGCATTCTTGTCGATCACTGTGCAGCTGTCAGCCGTCAGCTGGGCGCAGTTCTCGATGTAGAAGATCCGATCGCACAGGATTACACGCTGGAAGTTTCATCCCCGGGGATGGATCGTCCGCTATTCACACTCGAACAATTTCAACAATATGCCGGCCACATCGTCGATGTGCGTCTGCGTATGCCCTTTGAAGGGCGCCGAAAATACAAAGGCCAGTTAATTGGTATCGAGCAGGAAGATGTCGTACTCGTTGTTGACGATCACGAATACTTATTGCCGATTGAACTGATTGACAAAGCCAATGTTGTTCCACAATTCAAGGACTAAGGTTGCAGAGCGAGGCTAGAAGATGAGCAAAGAAATTCTCCTGGTCGCGGAAGCGGTATCCAACGAAAAGGGCGTTTCAAAAGAAATTATTTTTGAAGCAATTGAGTCAGCCCTGGCAGCGGCCGCCAAGAAGCGCTACGAAGATGAAGAAGCCACTATCCGTGTGGATATTGACCGTAAAACCGGTGATTACCAGACCTTCCGCAGTTGGCTGGTCGTAAGCAATGACGTGGTTCCGGGGTTGGGCGATGAGCTCACTCTGCAGGAAGCCCATGAGATCGATACCAATCTGCAACCAGGCGATATTTACGAAATCGAAATCGACAATCCTGACTTCGGCCGTATTGCCGCTCAGGCTGCGAAACAGATTATCGTACAGAAAGTCCGCGAAGCAGAACGGGCTCAGATTGTTGATCAGTACCAGCATCGCGTTGGTGAATTGATTAACGGTACTGTTAAAAAAGTGACACGCGATAACGTTATCGTCGACCTGGGTAATAACGCTGAAGGTCTGCTGCCGAAAGATCAGCTGATTGGCCGCGAAATTATGCGTATGGGTGATCGTGTGCGCGCCATTCTGCATTCCGTTCGTCCGGAAAACCGTGGTCCGCAGCTGATGCTCAGCCGCACCTGTCCGGAAATGCTGATCGAATTGTTCCGCATCGAAGTACCGGAAATCGCGGAAGAAGTTATCGAAATTAAAGGTGCAGCCCGTGACCCGGGTTCCCGTGCGAAAATTGCGGTAAAAACCAACGATAAACGCATCGACCCTGTTGGTGCCTGTGTCGGTATGCGCGGTGCACGTGTTCAGGCCGTTACTAACGAGCTGGGCGGAAATGAGCGTATCGACATCGTGCTGTGGGATGACAATCCGGCACAGCTGGTGATTAACGCCATGGCTCCGGCCGATGTTGCGTCGATCATCATGGATGAAGAAACCAATACCATGGATGTCGCTGTTGCTTCCGACAACCTGGCCCAGGCGATTGGCCGTGGCGGTCAGAACGTACGTCTGGCTTCCGAGCTCACCGGCTGGGAAATCAACGTCATGACGGAAGAAGAAGCCTCCGAGAAACAAAATGAAGAAGCCTCCGGCTTTATCGAAGGATTTATGAAATCCCTCGATCTGGACGAAGACTTTGCCACCCTGCTGGTTGAAGAAGGTTTCACCACGCTGGAAGAAGTGGCTTATGTGCCAATGGAAGAGATGCTGAGCATCGAAGGCCTGGATGAAGATGTTGTTGTTGAACTGCGCAACCGCGCCAAAGACGTACTGCTGACTCAGGCCATTGCTTCCGAAGAAAAACTGGAAAACTCTCAGCCGGCAGATGATCTGCTGAACATGGAAGGCATGGAGAAACACCTGGCACTGGTTCTGGCAAGTAAAGGCATTTGTACGATGGAAGATCTTGCCGAGCAATCCATCGATGACCTGCTGGACATTGAACAGATGACTGAAGAAAAAGCGGCGGAATTGATTATGACCGCACGCAAGCCCTGGTTCGAGGGCAACGACTAACCACTGCTCGGCATAGGAGAAACGTATGGCAGATGTAACAGTTAAAGAACTCGCCGACGTGGTAGGGACAAGCGTTGAGCGCTTGTTGTCCCAAATGAAAGAAGCGGGGTTGCCACAAACCGCAGCCAGTCAGTCTGTTTCTGATGATCAGAAGCAAACTTTGCTGCTTTTTCTGAAGAAAAGCCATGGTGAATCAGCGGCAACGCCGAACAAAATTACGCTCAAGCGTAAAGTAACCTCGACCCTGAAAACGGGTCAGGGTGGTAAGAAAGCCGTCGCCATTGAAGTTCGTAAAAAGCGCACGTATGTCAAGCGCGAAGAGCTGGATCTGGACGCTGAAAACGCGAAAGAAGAAGCCGCCCGTGCTGAAACTGCTGCTCAGGCAGCGGCTGAAGCAACCGCCGTTGTCACTGCTGCCGTTGTTGAAGAAATATCAGCCCCGGTTGTTGAGGAAGAAGTCAGCGTTGACGCTGAGGCGCCTGTCGCTGAGGCCGTCATTACTGCAAAACCGGCGGCAACGAACAGCAAACCTGCGGCAACAAACAGCAAGCCTGCGGCTAAAGCGAAGCCTGTGAGCGTTGAAGACGACGTAGCCCAGAAACGTGCTGAAGCTGAAGCCGCTCAGGCGCGTCAGGAAGAAAACCGCAAAAAGTCGAACAAAACAGTCGACAAAAAGCGTGTTGACCTGCGTGAGAACAGCCGCTTTACCGATGGTGGTGAAGAAGAGCGCAGCCGTTCACGCCGTGGTGGAAAAGGCAAAGTCAAAGGTGGTCGTGGTCGTCAGCAGTCTGCGAACGAGCATGCGTTTACCCGCCCAACGGCACCTGTTGTTCATGAGGTTGAACTGCCGGAAGCCATAACGGTTGCCGATCTGGCGTCAAAAATGGCGGTAAAAGCCGGTGAAGTCATTAAAACCCTGATGAAAATGGGTGTGATGGCCACCATCAACCAGATTCTGGATCAGGATACGGCCACTCTGGTGGTTGAAGAAATGGGTCACAAAGTGACCAAACTGATCGCCGATAACGCGCTGGAAGTCGCCGTTACCGAATCGGTTTCTTACGAAGGTGAGGAACAGCCACGTGCGCCGGTTGTTACCGTTATGGGTCACGTTGACCATGGTAAAACATCACTGCTCGACTATATCCGTCGTACCCGCGTGGTATCCGGTGAGGCCGGTGGTATTACGCAGCACATTGGCGCTTACCACGTAGAAACTGATCACGGCATGGTGTCTTTCCTGGATACACCGGGACACGCCGCCTTTACCTCGATGCGTGCCCGTGGCGCTCAGTCGACCGACGTCGTCATTCTGGTGGTGGCCGCGGACGATGGTGTGATGCCGCAAACCGAAGAAGCGATTCAGCATGCGAAAGCGGCTGATGTGCCTATCGTGGTTGCCATTAACAAAATGGATAAAGAATCTGCCGACCCTGAGCGCGTGAAGAGCGAACTGTCGGCGCGTGATGTGTTGCCGGAAGACTGGGGCGGTACCGTTCCTTTTATCCCGGTATCGGCCCACACCGGTCAGGGTATTGATGATCTGCTGGAAGCGGTTCTGCTGCAGGCGGAAATTCTGGAGCTTAAAGCACACTTCACCGGACCTGGTCAGGGCGTAGTGGTTGAATCCCGTCTGGATAAAGGACGTGGCCCGGTTGCAACTCTTCTGGTACAGAACGGTACGCTGAAAAAAGGCGACATCGTTCTGGCGGGTACCTGTTACGGTCGCGCCCGTGCACTGCTGGACGAAAATGGTCAGCAGGTGAGCGATGCAGGTCCGTCCATTCCGGTTGAGATTCTCGGCCTGAACGGCACCCCTGAAGCCGGTGACAACTTCATGGTTGTGGAAAGCGAGAAGAAAGCCCGTGAAGTGGCTGAATTCCGTGAAAACAAAATGAAGGAACTGGTTCAGCAGCGTCAGCAGGCAGCCAAGCTCGATGCCCTGTTCAGCGGTATGGGTGAAGGTCAGGTTGCCAGCCTCAACGTGGTCGTCAAAACCGATGTCCGTGGCTCGCTGGAAGCCATTGTGGCTTCCCTGCAGAAACTGGCGACGGATGAAGTCCGTGTAAACGTCGTTTCTTCCGGTGTCGGTGGTATCACTGAAACAGACGCGACTCTGGCCGTTGCTTCCGGTGCAGTCATGTTCGGCTTCAACGTTCGTGCGGACAACGCAGCGAAGAAAGTCGTCGAAAATAACGGCGTGGATATGCGTTACTACAGTGTGATCTACGATCTGCTGGATGACGTGAAGCAGGCCATGGCTGGTCTGCTGGCGCCGGAACTGCGTGAAGAGATTACCGGTGTCGCCGAGGTGCGTGATGTGTTCAACTCACCGAAATTCGGCCAGATTGCCGGCTGTATGGTGATTGACGGTGTTGTTTACCGACACAAGAGAATCCGCGTACTGCGTAACAACGTTGTTGTCTATGAAGGCGAGCTGGAATCCCTGCGCCGCTATAAAGATGACGTTGCCGAAGTACGTCAGGGTATGGAATGTGGTATCGGTGTGAAAAACTATCAGGACGTCCGTCCGGGCGACCAGATCGAAGTGTTCGATGTACGTGAAATTGCCCGTACACTCTGATCTGCACCAACACCTGTAACGGGCCTCAGGCCCTGACAGCAAAGCCCGGCTTCGTGTCGGGCTTTGCTGTCTCTGACTGACCAGCGCTGAGGTTGCATACCTGCCTGCCGCTGGGTAACAGAGGATTTAAATATGCCAAAAGATTACAGCCGAACTTCGCGTCTGGGTGAGCAGATTCAGCGCGACCTGGCTCATATGATTCAGTTTGAGATGAAAGACCCGCGTCTGGGTATGGTCACACTGAACTACGTAAAAGTTGCCAAAGACCTTGGGTACGCCGACATCTACTTCACCGTGATGGGTGCCAAAGGCGAAACCGATGCCGAAATCCGCAAACAGACTTCAGCCATTCTGAACGATGCCGCCGGTTATCTGCGTAACGAACTGGCGCGTATCATGCGTACCCGCATCACGCCACACCTGCGTTTCCATTACGATGAGAGCATGGACCGTGGCCATCACCTGACCGGCCTGATTAAAAAAGCGCTGGAAGAAGATAAGGCCCATCATCAGGATGATGCCGACTCATCTGACCATCAGGGCTGATTCATGGCGCGTGGAAAAAAAGGCCGTGCAGTCAGCGGTATTCTGGTGGTCAATAAGCCTTTGGGGCTATCGTCTAATCAGGTACTGCAACGGGTAAAATTTCTGTTCGGCGCACAAAAGGCCGGTCATACCGGTGCGCTGGACCCGCTGGCGACCGGTGTTTTACCGATCTGTCTGGGCGAAGCCACCAAATTCTCGCAACTGCTGCTGGAATCTGACAAAGGCTACGACACCACGGCGCAGCTGGGCGAGATCCGTTCCAGTGGTGACGGTGAAGGCGAGGTGATTGCGACGGCCGCTGTGCCGCCACTGACCAGTGCTGAGGTGGAAACGGTGCTGGAGCGTTTCCGCGGCGATGTGGAGCAGGTGCCGCCGATGTTTTCAGCCCTGAAACTTGATGGCAAGCCGCTGTATGAGCTGGCGCGTCAGGGCATGAGTGAAGAAGACATCCGTGCCGTGGCTGAGAAAAAGCGCCGTATCATTACCATCTTTGAACTGCTGCTGCGCGAACAGCGTGCGACAGAGCTGGATCTGTCCGTTCGTTGTTCAAAAGGCACCTACATCCGCACGCTGGTGGAAGATATTGGCCAGACCATCGGTTGCGGTGCTTATGTCAGCAGGCTGCACCGTACTCTCTGTGGTCCTTATCATGCCGGGCAGATGGTCACGCTGGAACAGGTACAGTCGGCCGCAGAGCAAGGTCATGATGCGCTGGACGCACTGTTATTGCCGGCGGAAACGGCCGTACCGGACTGGCCGGAAGTGGCATTAACCCTGGCCGAGGCCGATAAAATCCTGCACGGACAGCCAGTCAGTACTGGCCTGCCTGCCAGTCCTTCTGTACAATTGTGGGCCGTTGAATCAGGCGTCCGGCAATTGCTTGGCATTGGCCGCATTGAAGAAGGCAAGGTAAAACCGCAGCGACTGCTGCAGGTTACTCTGCCATAAGCGGACGTTTTGTTTTAACCGTCGCCATCAGGCGGCACGCATCTCACTGTTAATGTGCACGGTGATGATGGTCATATAATCCCGGAACATCCCACGATGTCCGCGCACATTCACGGAGTAAGTAAAGATGGCATTAACTGCTGCTACTAAAGCTGAGATTGTAAAAGAGTATCAAACTGCTGAAGGCGATACCGGTTCTCCTGAAGTTCAGGTTGCACTGCTGACCCACAACATCGTTGGTCTGCAGAGCCACTTCAAAGAACACGGTAAAGATCACCACTCACGTCGTGGTCTGATCCGCATGGTTAACCAGCGTCGTAAGCTGCTGGACTACCTGAAGCGTAAAGATTCTGCCCGTTACACCGCACTGATCGGTCGTCTGGGTCTGCGTCGCTAAGATCTCAAGCTTGCAGCAAAAGCCCTACGGGGCTTTTGTTGTATCTGGCCAGTCAGGCTATCCTGTTCTGCTTCTGCGGAATAACAACAACCTGCCAAGCTGTGGTGCCAACCCCACGATTCACTGGAATGTGGTGGTGCTTCTAAATATTGGCTTTGCGTGCGCATCGTGCTGCTCCGGCAAAACAATGTCTGCCAGAGCAGAGTCAATATTTAGAAGTACCGGCAGTCAGCAGGTTTATCGGTCAATTTAAGGAAATACGAATACATGAGCACAAAACCTGTTGCTAAGACCAAAACCTTTCAATTCGGTAACGATACCATCACGCTGGAAACCGGCCGTATAGCCCGTCAGGCCGATGGTGCAGTACTGGCCACCATGGGTAAAACCCAGGTGCTGGCGACTGTTGTGGCTGCCAAAAGCACAAAACCAGGCCAGGATTTCTTCCCGCTGTCTGTTCACTATCAGGAAAAAATGTACGCCGCTGGCCGTATTCCTGGTGGTTTCCTGAAGCGCGAAAGCCGCCCTTCCGAAAAAGAAACCCTGACGTCGCGTCTGATCGATCGTCCAATCCGTCCGTTGTTCCCGGAAGGCTTCATGAACGAAGTTCAGGTTATCCTGACCGTTATGTCGTCTGAAAAAGAAGTGGACCCGGATATCTGCGCCATGATCGCCACTTCTGCTGCTCTGGCAGTATCCGGTGTGCCGTTCAATGGCCCTGTCGGTGGTGCCCGCGTTGGTTTCACTGAAGAAGACGGCTACATGCTGAACCCGACTCAGACCCAGCTGCAGGATTCTCTGCTGGACATGGTGGTCGCCGGTACCAAAGACGCTGTGCTGATGGTTGAATCCGAAGCTCAGGAACTGACCGAAGACGAAATGCTGGGTGCCGTACTGTTCGCTCACAGCGGTTTCCAGTCTGCCATTACAGCGATTAACGAGTGGGTTGAAGAGCTGGGTGTACAGAAGTGGGACTGGACTGCAGAAGCCAAAAACACGGCACTGTACGAAGCGGTTAAAGCGGAAACGGCCGCCGCGATTGGTGAGGCTTACACCATCTCCGACAAGATGGCACGTTACGCCCGTCTGGACGAAATCAAAAACGCTGCGGTGGACAAACTGGCGGCCAGAGACGGTGCTGATGGTTTCTCTGCCGACGACATCGCTGAAATGGTTGGCGAACTGAAATACGAAGTGGTTCGTAACCGCGTTATTGAAGGCCAGCCACGTATCGACGGTCGTGATAACGACACCGTACGCCCGCTGACCATTGAAACCGGTGTGCTGAAAACGACCCACGGTTCAGCCATCTTCACCCGTGGTGAAACTCAGGCCATCGTTGTCACCACTCTGGGTTCAACCCGTGATGCGCAGATGATTGATTTCCTGCACGGCGCGAAAGATGACCCGTTCCTGTTCCAGTACAACTTCCCTCCATACTCTGTGGGTGAAGCGGGTCGTCTGGGTGCCCCTGGCCGTCGTGAAATCGGTCATGGCCGTTTAGCCCGTCGTGGTATTCAGGCCATGATGCCAACTCTGGAAGAGTTTCCGTATACCATCCGTGTGGTATCGGAAATCACGGAATCCAATGGTTCTTCTTCCATGGCGTCCGTTTGTGGTGCCTCTCTTTCCCTGATGGACGCCGGTGTTCCGATTAAGGCACCTGTGGCCGGTATCGCCATGGGTCTGATCAAGGAAGGCGACAAGTTTGCCGTTCTGACCGATATTCTGGGTGATGAAGATCACCTCGGCGATATGGACTTTAAAGTCGCCGGTACTGACGAAGGTATCACTGCGCTGCAGATGGATATCAAGATCGAAGGTATCACTGAAGAAATCATGGAAATCGCTCTGGAAAAGGCTAAAGCGGCACGCTTTACCATCCTTGAGCAGATGAACACCGTGATTGCTGAGCCACGTAAAGAACTGGCGGAAAATGCTCCGACCATGTCGACCATGAAGATCCCGTCTGACAAGATCCGTGATGTGATCGGTAAAGGTGGCGCGACCATCCGTGATATCACCGAGAAGACCGGTGCTGCGATCGATATTAACGACAACGGTGAAATCAAGATCTTTGCTGCCGGTAAAGAAGCCTCTGATGCTGCCCGTCAGATGATCGAAGCCATCACCGCAGAAATCGAAGTCGGTACCACCTACACAGGTAAAGTCAGCAAAATCGTTGATTTTGGCGCGTTCATTACCGTTCTGCCTGGTAAAGATGGTCTGCTGCACATCTCCCAGATCAGCGAAGACCGCGTAGAAAACGTGTCTGACTTCCTGACTGAAGGTCAGATCGTTAACGTACACGTTGCCGATGTTGATCCTAAAGGTCGTATCAAGCTGACCATGAAAGGTATTGAGCAACCTGCTTAATTCTTTCTGAATTAAAAAACCGCCGCAGTGAAAACCGCGGCGGTTTTTTTATGGGCGTATTCTATTAGTGCCTGCAGTCTGCTATCCCTGCATCAATTCTTGAATAATCAATTACCATAAACCCGTTCAATATCACTGAAAGCATTTTCCTTCTTCAGTGTGTCATGTGCCTGCATGATGGATTTTACAATCTTACCGTCCATATCTTTATTCAGTGCCAGATACAGTGGCGTCGAGCGGAATATCAGTGCCGCCTCAAGGTCAGACACATCGGCAGCATCGGAAGCAACATAGGGGCCGCTGAGGTAATCCGCAATCCACAGATCTATCTGGCCGTGATGAAGGCGTAACGGATTCATGGCATCCGAATCCACAACGGACACATTGAACCCCTGATCAATCAGGTACTGTGTCATCACATCACCTTTATAACCGCCAATACGGTATGGCCTGGCATCTTCAAGTTTGGTCAAACGAATACTGGTGCCCGCCTTAGCAAACAGTGTCCAGCGAATTTCAGTCAGTGGCCCAACCCATTGGAACCAACTTTCCCGCTCTTCATTACGTGCGGTGCAGAATATGCCGTGATCTGCTTTTTGTTTCGCCCGGTCAAGGCCGTAATTCCAGTTACGCAGTTTCATTTTCACATCGTAAGGAATCCGCTTAATGATGGCTTTAACCATATCGGTACAGAGTCCGGTAATTTCATCGGCCTTGTGCGCAAAAGGCTGGCCGTCATCCGTCATGTTGTAGGGCGGGAATTGTTCTGTATACAGATATACCTTGTCAGCGGCCTGGGATGCTGCTGAGAAAAGAATCATCAGGAACATCAGTTGATATGTGCGCATATAGATTTCTCCTTAGTAAGTACTGACCGTTGAGCGTACTTTCTGTCTGAGGCATGTGTTATAGCAATCATAGACAATGAAAAATAATACGGCCTGTTGAAAATGAAAGATCCCTGCCCATCAGGTCGGATGGGCATTCCCGATATAAAAACAGCTGGTTTTCTGTGGTCATCCGTGACATGCGGGCGGCGGATTCTGGTGTAAGGCCCTGATAACCGAACAGGCATTGCGGCGGGCAGGTAGCGCTGCTGCGGGAATAAACGATACGGTCAAATTCATGCCTGAATATCGATAAAGCGTCCGCGGCGAGAGGTACCGTTCAGTTCGGAAGTGTTCAGAAATGCCTGAATTTCCGGGCGTACATGACTGCCTGTTGTGGGGGGCGTGTCATTTTCGTCAAAACGGGCCGGGATATATTCAACCTCAGCGGGCGTTGTTGAGCGCGAGGGGGTGTCAGCCTCAGCACGATAGGTCTGGCCGGGTGGTTGCCGGACATCGTTCGCATTATTACCTGTCTGAAGCGGTTGTATCGGACGGAGTGCGGCAGAATTGTCCGCAGCGCTTCTGTTTATCGGGCTGGTGTAACCCTTTATGGCCGGTAACGAAAGTGCGTTCATGTTCAGAATGGCTCACCGAACCTGTGCAAAGAACCTTCACTATAGCGGCTGGTGGTATCCGCGTCAGCGTGAACGCGGTGTTAATAGCCGATATATCCTGTCACTTTAACGGGCATGTACGGCACTCCTGAACGTGACAAAAATACGCCGCACCCAAACGCCTTAAATCCGTCATGGAACGTGTATGTGTCCTGATTTACAGGTTCTGCAGAGTATCGGGCAGAGAAAACTCACCCTCCATATAGGCGAAGCAGCGGCCTGCAATCAATACCCGATCCTGCTCCAGATTCAGCACAGCCTCGCCGCCACGGGCTGAGCATTGCCATCCTTTGAGAGTCAGTTTGCCAAGTTTTAATGCCCAATAAGGCGTCAGTGTACAAAATGAAGAGCCGGTAACCGGATCTTCGTCCAACCCCTGACGCGGGGCAAAAAAGCGGCTCACAAAATCGTAATCTGCGGATTCACAACCCGCCGTCACCATAATGGCAAAGGTTTCCAGTTGTCGCAGCAAGGCAAAATCAGGGCGACAGTTATGTACAGCCTGCTCACTTTCGAGTTCAACCAGCATGTCACGTGCATTGCATACTGCGACGACTTTCTGCCCCAGTGCCTGTTCAAGCCGCTGATGCAGTGCAGCATCCCGCAGCAATTCACCGGGCCGTGCGGGAAAATCCAGCTGTAACAGTCCATCGTTGCCGCCATAACCATGATTATCACGGGCAATACGCACCGTCAGATTACCAGCTTCCCGTGTGGCAAAAGGAAGGATACTGCGCATATCCTGCAGCCTGTTACGGATAACCCAGGCAGCGGCCAGTGTGGCATGGCCACAAAGGTCGACCTCGGTGGTCGGAGTAAACCAGCGGATATGGTAAATATCATGAGCGTCTTTCACAAAGAATGCAGTTTCAGACAGATTATTCTCAGCGGCAATCGCCTGCATTTGCGCTTCACTCAGCCACTCCTGAAGCGGAACAATCGCGGCAGGATTGCCACTGAAACCGTCAGCGGAGGGGCGTATAAAAGCATCAATTTTAAAGACAGAATAACGCATACGAATGCACCGGCGGTGTATGAGTCAGGGATAATAACAGGACTCACGGCCATCCGGGATAGTTGGAATTGGAGTCACGATATCTATAGACAATAAAAAGCAGCCGGAAGGCTGCTTATAAACCGGGTCCTGGTTATAACAGGGCAATATCGAGATACTCAGGGACTTCGGCATCCCAGTTAAACTCATCCTTTAAATGTCGGCGCATAGCATCTGCAGCGCAGCTTTCGCCATGAGTAATAAATACTTTTCGCGGTTTTCCGGGCATTTTCTTCAGCCAATCGGATATTTCCACATAATCCCCATGGCTGGATAATGCCTGCAGGTTAGCGATTTCTGCCTGAACCGGACAATACTGACCATGAATTTTAATATGGTCGGCCCCTTTGGTCAGACTGTCACCGCGGGTGCCGGCAGCCTGATAACCGAGAAATAAAATACTGTTACGCGGATCGGATACCAGCGCTTTCAGGTGATGCAGAACACGTCCGCCGCTGGCCATGCCACTCGCCGAAATAATAATGGCCGGAGTTTTCTTTTCCACCAGAGCGATGGACTCTTCGGTAGTCTTTACATAAATGGTCATATCATCCATTCGGCGGCAGTCTTCTTCTGTGAGCTTATGTAGGTCATGATGACTGAAGAAAATGGAGGTTGCGCGGATTGCCATCGGACTGTTCAGGTAGACGGGCAGGGATGGAATGCGCTGCTGGTCACGTAAACGCTGAAGATAATGCAAAACCAGTTGTGCACGACCAACGGCAAATGCGGGCATCAGCACAATACCACCGCGCTTATACGTGCGGTTAATCACATCCGCAATGGCCTCTTCGGCATCGATTTCTTCGTGACGACGGTCACCATAGGTCGACTCCACCACCAGATAATCGGTTGCAGGCAGTGGCTGCGGAGGATACATAATGGCATCGTTACTGCGGCCAACATCACCGGTAAAGGTAATGCTTTTCCCCTGAAATTCCAGACGAATAGCGGTTGCGCCAAGAATATGCCCGGAAGGAATAAACTGTGCGCTCATTCCACCGGGCAGTGTCAGTAATTCACCCTGAGTTACATCTTTAAATTGTTTCAGGACTTTACGCGCATCCTCTTCCGTGTAAAGCGGTTCAGCCGGATCGTGTTTCGAAAATTTCTTCTTATTGGCGTAACGTGCATCTTCTTCCTGCAGGAAGCCCGCATCCGGTAATAACACTTTGCACAACGCATGGGTGGCTTCGGAGCAATAAACCGGACCGTGGAAACCGCGCTTCATTAATGCGGGTAAAAATCCGGAGTGATCAATATGAGCATGGGTTAACAATACGGCATCAACCTGATCGGCCGGAAAGGGTAATTCGGTCCAATTACGACGACGGACATTTTTGATGCCCTGAAATAAACCGCAGTCGATCAGAATTTTGTAGCGGTCGTATTTAATCAGATACTTGGAACCGGTAACGGTACCGGTTGCACCGATAAACTGAACCTGAAACGGACTCTGCATAGGTATTCCTTACGGAACACTGAGCTGTCTTACCCGGGCAGTAATGACCATCGCTCTCGCTGACCCACCGACCTCTCAGCGTTTCCTTGATCCTGAGTGAAATGAGAAATCATTCTGGCAGACCGTGTGCAGAATGGGAAACAGAGTCCGAGCAATCGTTGATTTACCGCAAGGTGAAAAGAAGCGTACAGGCCTACACTGAGCGCTGAAAATAAGGAGTATTTATGGATACTCAGCTCGATTTTTTACATCTGCGCCGTCTTGGAATTAATACACATCAGGAACCTGTGGTTTATATGCGTCAGGATTGTCAGGTGGCAATTTCTGAGGGCTTTTATGCGCACAGCCGGGTTGAGGTTCAGAGTGCAGGACAACGTGTTATCGCCACGCTGGTATTGATATGCAGTGATTTGCTGTCCCATGACGAGGCGGGTTTATCCGAAGCCGCATGGCATCGGCTTGGTTGTCCTGCGAATGGCGTACCGGCTCATTTTCATCATGCGCGTCCGGTCGAATCGATGTCATTTGTTCGCGGTAAGCTCTACGGTCAGCGCTTCAATAACGAATCGGCGAAAGCGGTTATAGACGATATAAAAGCCGGGCATTACAGCGATATTCAGCTTTCTGCTTTTGTCACCGCCTGCGCCGGGGATCGGCTTGATCTGGATGAAACCATCGCCATTACCCGTGCCATGGTTGGCAGTGGGCAGTGTTTTGACTGGTCAGCGGATAAAGTGCTGGATAAACATTGCGTGGGCGGTCTGCCGGGTAACCGCACGACCCCCATTGTCGTCGCCATCGTCGCTGCCAACGGTTTACTGATGCCCAAAACCTCCAGCCGCGCCATTACCTCTCCGGCCGGAACTGCCGACACCATGGAAAGTATCACCACCGTGGCAATGAGCTTTGAGCGTATGCGTGATGTGGTTGAGCAGGAGGGGGGCTGTCTGGCCTGGGGCGGCTCGGTCAGCCTCAGCCCGACGGATGATATTGTTATCCGTGTTGAACGTGCTCTGGATCTCGACAGTGAAGGTCAGCTGGTAGCTTCCGTGATTTCGAAAAAAGTGGCAGCGGGCTCAAAGCAGGTGCTGATTGATATCCCCGTTGGGCCAACCGCCAAGGTACGTTCGCAGTCCATGGCGCAGGCGCTGAAACAATTACTGGAAAAAACCGGTGCCGCGCTGGGGTTGGATGTCCGCACAGTGATAACCGATGGCAATCAGCCGATTGGGCGAGGTATCGGTCCGGCTCTGGAAGCGCGGGATGTTCTGCAGGTGCTGCGCAATGATGGTCATGCACCACAGGATCTGCGTGAGAAATCATTACAACTGGCAGGTATCCTGCTGGAAATGGGTGAAAAAGCCGCCGCCGGACAAGGTTACGCATTAGCGCAGAGTACACTGCTGGATGGCCGTGCGCTGAAAAAATTTGAAGCCATCTGTCTGGCACAGGGAGGATTTAATGAACCGCCGGTTGCTGAATTTACCCACTGTATCCGTGCGCCGCACAGTGGCGTCGTAGCCTATTTTAATAACCGCTTTATTGCCCGTCTGGCCTCACTGGCGGGTGCTCCGAATGCAAAAGCCGCCGGTATTGAATTACAGGTTGCACTCGGGGATGAAGTGGAAGCCGGGGCGCCATTATTTACCCTGCATGCGGAAGCACCGGGTGAGTTGGCTTATGCACTGGATTTTCTTGATGGTCATACCGATGTAATCCGCATCGAAGAACACATGGTTTAACAATAATAAATTCGCAGGCAGAAATATATGACAACACATCTACTCTGCCTTGACGGGCATGAAATTCTGGCACAGTCGCTGGTGCAGCAACTCAGTAATAGCGGTACAGAAACCCGGCTGTTAACACTGGAAAGTCGGCATTTTCCCGATGGTGAACTGTATTTTAATTTGCCGGATGTGATTGCCGGAGATGAGATTATTGTACTGTGTCATCTGCATCAGCCCAGCGATAAAATTCTTGCACTTTGGTTTATGGCACGTCATCTGCGGGAGTTCGGTGCGCGCCGTATCGGTCTGGTGGCACCCTACCTCGCGTATATGCGTCAGGACATCCGTTTTCAGCCAGGCGAATGTTTAACGTCAAAATATTTTGCTGAACTGATTAATCAGAGTTTTGATTATTTAATTACTATTGATCCTCACCTGCATCGTTACCACAGCCTGAGCGAGATTTATTCGATCCCGGCGCAGGCGTTGCATGCTACGGACATTATTGGCCACTATCTTAAACAGCAGGTCAGTAATCCGCTGGTGATTGGCCCGGATGAGGAGAGTGAACAGTGGGCCAGAGAGGTCGCCGGGATTGCCGGTTGCGATTTTCTGGTGCTGCGTAAAACCCGTACCGGTGATCGTGATGTCGCGATTCATATTCCGGATGTACAGATCTATGCCGATCATCAGCCGGTGCTCGTGGACGATATTATTTCCACTGGCCGGACGATGCTGCGCACAGCCGAAGAATTGGTAACACAGGGATTAAATAAACCCCTCTGTATCGGTGTTCATGCCGTATTTGCCGAAGGTGGGCCGGGAGTCCCTTCCGCTGATGAAGAAATGCAGGCAGGCCCGGTTGCCGGTATTGTGACCTGCAACTGTATTCCCCACGCCACGAACGGTATTGATATCAGCCCGTTATTAGCACCCGCTGTACTGAACATGCTGCAACCTGCATCTGCTTCCTCAGGAGACACATTATGAGTCTGAATCTCTATAAAAAACTGAGTGAAAAATATAAAGCTCAGGAAATTGAAGCAGAAGCGCGTACCCATCGGGATTACGATGCCGAATTTGCTGCCTGGGCAAAAGGCTGTGGTGTGATTAAACACACAGCGGCCACTCAATTACAGGTATTTGAATTAGCAACCAGCCTGCTCGAAGGCGGACAGATTAAAAGTAAAGGGGAATGCTACCGTAAGCTTATTGCCCTTGATCAGCTGGCTAATCAGGCCATGTGGCTGGTTGTGCATATGACCTATGCCAAGCATATCTTTCTGGATGGCCGTGATTTAACCCCTGACGATTTTAAACGTGATCCGCAGGGGCATACCGGTGGATCGCTGAATATGGTTCCGGCTTACAGCGCTTTATTAGCGCTTAACAGCTTAACCGGCCAGCACCGCGACTGGTTGATGGGGCAGGGGCATTGTGTCGCCGCCATTGATGCTGTGCAGCTGTTGTCGGGCACAGCCTTACCAGAGCGGAAAAAGCGATACCCGTTAACCGATGAAGGCCTGAGCCGGTTTGTACAGGATTTTTATAATTACCGTGTACGCCCTGATGGTAAACCGCTGTCGCCGCTGGGCAGCCATGTCAACGTCAATACTGCCGGAGCCAAAATCGAAGGTGGTTATTTAGGTTTTGCCGGGTTGCAGTATGTACACCAGCCATTGCCCGGTGAACGTCTGGTGGCATTTTTAAGTGATGGTGCGTTTGAAGAGCAGCGCGGCAGCGACTGGGCCGCACGCTGGTGGCGTGCAGAAGACAGTGGTCTGGTCAGCCCGGTGATGATTGCCAATGGCCGCCGGATCGATCAGCGCACAACGGTGGCACAACAGGGGGGCAGCGAATGGTTTGTCGAACATCTCAGCAATCAGGGATTTGCGCCTTTTATTATTGACGGACACGATCCGGCAGCCTTTGTTTGTGCGGTTTATTTTATGGAGCAGCACTTAAGCCATGCAGCAGCCACGGTTGCCAGTGGTGCTGCGAAATACCCTGTGCCGCTGCCATATTGCATTGCCGAATGCATTAAAGGTTACGGCTTCCCGGGGGCCGGAACCAATGCTGCACATGGTTTACCTCTGGGCAGCAATCCCCGTCGTGATAATGAAGCGCTTCATTTTTTCCACCGTGGTGTCAGGGCACTGTGGCAGGAAGAAAAGCACTGGCGTGTCGCCGTGACAGAATTAAATCAGCCGAGAGTACCTGTTCAGCAGGTTGCTGTGACCATTAACCGTCATGATCCTCATTGGTTAAAAGAGCCACTGGCACCGATGGCCGCGATTGATAATTACTTTGTCGATCTGGTGGAAGTCAATCCTCACCTGCGTGTGCGGGTGGGCAACCCCGATGAATTGCGTTCCAACCGTATGAATCAGACGCTGGATTTATTAAAGCACCGGGTAACCGATCCTGAAGCCGGTGCCGCCGAAGCCGTGGATGGTTGCGTGATCACAGCTTTAAATGAAGAGGCCGTCGTCAGCGCCTGTCTGGCCAATCAGGCGGGGCTGAATATGGTTGTATCTTACGAAGCCTTTGCCAGCAAAATGCTGGGAGCTTTACGGCAAAGTATTATTTTTTCCCGTCATCAGAAAGAAGCGGATGAGCCAGCGTCGTGGTTAGGTATTCCGGTTATTTCAACCTCGCATGTCTGGGAAAATGGCAAAAATGAGCAGAGCCATCAGGACCCGGGCCTGGCTGAAAGTCTGCTGGGTGAGATGTCCGATATGGCGCGCGTGGTTTTCCCGGCTGACGGTAATTCTGCTATGGCCTGTTTAAAAGCCTGCTATGGTGATTTGGGGACAATCTGGAATCTCGTCGTACCCAAATCGACCATGCCTGCGGTGTTTAATGGCACGCAAGCGGCGGCATTAATTCAGGATGGCGCAATTTGTGTTCGCGGTAACTGCGCAGCGGAATTTCAACTGGTGGCCTGCGGTGCATTTCAATTACAGCAGGCACTAAAAGCCTCTGACCGATTAAAAGAAAAAGGCGTGGCACATTCGCTGATTTATCTGCTTGAGCCGGGCCGTTTCCGCATCCCGCGTGATGAATTTGAGCAGACTATTCAGGCCGATCCTCAGGTATTGGATGCCCTGTTCCCGACACGGGTACAGCAACGGGTATTTATGGTCCATACCCGTCCGGAAGTGATTCTGGGTCATTGCCGTCTGCTGGATCTTGGCCCGCGACGTACGGTGGCACTGGGTTATGTTAATCAGGGTGGCACCCTGGATTCCGAGGGTTTGCTCTTTGCCAACCGTTGTACCTGGGCGGATGCGCTGGCTGCGTTAGCAGGACTGAGCCAGCGTGATCCACTGGAATGGCTGAGTGCCGAAGAATTCGCCGCCATCCGTGGTGAAGGAAATCCTTACGATGTTATTGAGGAACCTCTGCACTGTTCACGCGCCACTGCGCGGAATGTTTCAGAGGTGCCTTAATAACCGTGAACGATCAATGAATAAGAGCGGTGATTTCCCTTTTTCTGTGGGATTTAATCACCGCTTTTTTCGGCAAAGGCACCCAGCTCTTTGACGCTGTGTTTACCGTTAATATGCCGCACGTAGTACAAAGGTTCGCGTGCTATGGTTTTGCTGTCAGGTGCAATTTGCCAGGTACAACTGAGGTACGCATTTGACAGCACCAGCATTTCCATCAGTTCTTCAGCATCCGGAGCCCCGATTTCAACACTGACATCATCGACCCGGCGCACCGCCATACTGCCTTCACCGACCGCCGACATTCCTCCGATCATCAGGTGTCCTTCATCATTGGTGCAGAAATGGACGAAAGCATCCAGTGCGGCAACCCGGCCAATGGGTAATTCAAACAGGTAATGATAATCGCTGTAGCGGGAAAATTCTGTCACGGGTAAGTCCCAGACAAAACGCGGTTCATTGTGGACGGCTGCCGGTGTCGTGCACGCACTGAGGCAAAGAGCCAGAACCATGGTTGTAATGTTCACACGCGCCGGAAACGCATTCATAGCATATTACTCTTATTAATAAGGTCATAACTTTGCCCTGCGTAGCCTCTGGCTGCAAGTTATGCCTTTGTCGGTGTCTGTCAGTACTCCCTGCGGGTGGGCGCTGAAGCGCGGCAAAAAAAAGCGCCGCAAAAGCGGCGCAAGTAATCTCCCTGGTAAAAACGGAGACGGGGTGAGTGTCGTTCTTTAAACCCGTATTTAAACAGCGCCGCTGGCCGCGGTGCTTTCTTCGATAATCGGGTTGGCATATTCCAGTGACGGATCATCCATGCTGGCCATTTTCAACAGTGTCATATCGAGGAAATAGTTCTGATACAGTTTCCACGGACGCTCATCACCCTGCTGCGGAATCTGATCTTTAACCCGCGCAATATAACCGGACTGCATGTTAATAAATGGCAGCCGTTTAATGTTGGCGTTATGGTTGCGTGGCGTAACCTGACGCACACCTTTTTCGTCCATATGCTTGAGCAGGCGGCAAACATAGCTGGAAATCAGATCGGCTTTTAATGTCCAGGATGCGTTGGTGTAACCGAATACCATGCCCATATTCGGCAGGTCTTCGAACATCACGCCGCGGTAACTCATTTTGGTATTTGGCTTCAGCGGTTCACCGTCAATGGTTACCTGCATATTGCCCAGCATCTGCACTTTCAGGCCGGTGGCGGTAATGATGATATCGGCTTCCAGTTTTTTACCGGACTTCAGCTGAATTCCATCTTCCGCAAAACGCTCAATATGATCGGTCACAACAGAGGCTTTACCCTGTTTAATCACCTTGAACATATCACCTTCCGGAACAGCGCACAGACGCTCATCCCATGGCGCATATTTCGGCGTGAAGTGTTTCATATCGAAATCGGCCGGTAATTGCTTTTTCACTGTCCACTGCAGCAGTTTACGTGCGGCATTGGGGAAGCGCTTACAGAAGCGGTACAGACCCAGGGTAATAGAAACGTTACGGCCGCGAATAATCCGGTAAGCCAGTTTTTCCGGCAGAACTTTGCGCAGAACGGCAACCATCGCATCCTGTTGCGGCACGCTTAATACATACGAGGGTGAACGCTGCAGCATGGTAACGTGTGCGGCTTTATCAGTCATTGCAGGCACCAGAGTTACCGCCGTGGCACCACTGCCGATAACAACGACACGCTTGCCGCTGTAATCCAGATTTTCCGGCCACTGCTGTGGATGAATCACCTGGCCTTTAAAATCATCACGGCCTTCGAATTCCGGTGTGAAGCCTTCTTCGTAGCTGTAATAACCGGTACAGCTCAGCAGGAAATTACAGCAGTATTCTTTTTTGCTGCCGTCGGCCAGTTCAACGTCCAGAGTCCAGGTCGCGTTCGCGCTGCTCCAGCGTGCGGCTTTGACTTTGTGGCCATAACGGATATGCGGATCAACGTTATTTTCACGCGATGCTTCGCGGATGTAATTACGGATATCAGCACCGTCGGCGATGCCCTTTTTATTGATCCAGGGTTTAAATTCATAACCCAGGGTAAACATATCGGAGTCGGAACGGATGCCGGGGTAGCGGAACAGATCCCAGGTACCACCGCTGGCATTGCGGCCCTCAAGGATTGCAAAGGATTTTCCCGGGCATTCTTTTTTCAGGTGACAGCCAGCACCAATGCCAGACAGACCCGCGCCAATAATCAATACATCAAAATATTCTGTAGCCATGGTGATTTCCGCTTTTCAGAGGTGATCGTTATTGTTATTCGATATTCTGATGATCACTTTCCCTTATCGGGGTGTAAAAAAACAGGTGATCCCCTGTCATGTTTGCGGCTTTTATTTTCAATTTTCAGGAGTCCCGTATCTCTCTGCCAGTCATCCTCTGAGTCGTGGCCTGATTGGAGCGCAATGCCGTCAGGCGGCAGATCACCGTGGCCCACTTCTGTGCGGACCCGGCTGAAAAGCCTGCTGGCATGGGCTTTATCCATTTATGAGGGCGTATGAGAGGCGGGGCGTGATCTGCTGCGGGTTCAACCCTGCCACTTTGCCAGACAGGGCAGAGAGGACAGGGATGTGGGGGTTAGTTCAGGCCAAAGCGGTTTAAATCAATGCGACCGCTGGCGCTGAAATCCACGCCTTCAGCCAGTAACCGTGATTGCTGGCGGGCAAACGCCGCGCTGTCGGGCGGAAAGCTGATGCGCCCCTGAGCATTGATCACCCGGAACCAGGGCAACTGAGAGCCTTCCGGCAGTTGTGACAACACCCGTCCGACCCAGCGCGCCCGTCCGGGCATACCCGCCAGCGCCGCCAGTTGGCCGTAAGTCACGACGCTTCCGGCAGGAATGCCTGCCAGTGCGGTGTAGAGCTGTTGTAACGCGTTGGTATTGGGTTCTGTCATCGGCTTATCTGCAGAATGAATTCACTCATCCAAAGGCCGGAGCGCCGTCGGGCCGGTGGAATGATGCATCGATTAACGGCATGGAAGTGTATCAGGTGGCGTTCATTGATGCTGGCCAGTACAGACTACGGCCAGTCTGTTGCGGACTGAAAATCATGAACAAAAAAAACGGCAGCCAACGCTGCCGTTTTTTATTTTCCGGAAATATCCCCGGAGTATCCCAAGTCGGCGGATTACAGACGCAGACCACCGTCCACTTCAACAACGCGGCCCGACATATAATCGTTTTCCAGCAGGAAGGCGACGGCCGAGGCAATTTCTTCCGGCTGGCCCATACGTTTGGCCGGAATACCGGCGGTCATTTTTTCCAGTGCTTCCGGTTTCATGCCAGCGGTCATTTCGGTGGCGATAAAGCCCGGTGCAATGGCGTTGGCGCGGATACCGTAACGGGCCAGTTCTTTCGCCCAGACAACGGCCAGACTGGCAACACCGGCCTTGGCAGCAGAGTAGTTACTCTGACCCATGTTACCGGCGCGGGAAATGCTGGAAATGTTGATGATGCAGCCGCCTTCGCCGCCGTTAATCATCTGTACTGCCGCTTCGCGTCCGCACAGGAACACGCCGGTCAGGTTCACGTCGATCACGCTCTGCCACTGCGCCAGACTCATCTTGCTGACGTCACCGTCTTTCACTTTTACCATCAGGCCGTCGCGCAGAATACCGGCGTTATTCACCAGACCGTGCAGACCACCCATATCCGCGGCAATGGCGGCAAAGGTGGTTTCTACCTGTTCTTCATTGGCAACGTTACACAGGTAAGTATTGCCGTTGCTGCCCGCCGCTTCGACCTGGCGTTTGGTTTCATCCATGTGACCCTGATCGAGGTCGATAATGGCAATCCGTGCCCCTTTTGCTGCCAGATACACCGCCATCGCACGACCCAGACCCTGGCCCGCGCCGGTAATGGCGATCACTTTGTTTTGCAGATCCATACAGAACTCCTGAAATGTTGAAAAGGGGTTGTTTGTTCGCCGCGGCATTGCTGAAAACCAGAACGACAGCCGGGACATAGGTAAACAGACGGCCAGATTATAGTCAGTTTTTGTCCCGTATTGACCTGTTGGCCCCGCTGGAACAGCATAAAGTGGTGGATTATACGCCGATAGCATGAAGCGGCATGAGGCTGCCACGATCAGGGGAGGGATGCTGGGAATCCGGCCTCGTGGTGGTAGACTGCGCGTTTTCCCTGATTGCTGATGCGCATGACCGAAAATTACTACACCGTTGCCGATCTGGCCGCTGAGTTCGGCATTACTCCCCGTGCTATCCGCTTATACGAGAGCAAAGGGCTGATTACCTCGCGCCGCATCGGGCGCACCATGATTTACGATCACCGCCAGCGCGCGCGGCTGAAGATTGTACTGCGCTCCAAGCGCGTGGGCTTCTCGCTGGAAGACACCAAATCCTACCTTGACCTGTATGACACCGACCGCTCCAACCCGGAACGTCTGCTGGGCCTGATGCATCAGTGCCGTACCCGGCTGCAGGAGCTGGAAGCCCAGCGCCGCGATCTGGACGCCACCATCGCCGAGCTGCAGAAGGTCGAGCAGGCCGCCGGTGCCGATCTCAGCCAGCTCGATATTGCGCCGGACGAGGCGTATCAGCAGTTTCTGCAGCGCCTGCCAGTGTCAGACGACCAGCCAGGCTGATCTTTTTCGTCACGATTTTTCCTCCCATAAGTGCAAATCTGTCAATCCGTTTGAGCGATTTGCACATTGACCCCTCCTGCGTCCCCCCGGTAGTCTGAGTTACGTTAAGGTAACTCAGCGGCTTTTGCCCCTTTCCGGCCCGGCCGGAATACCTTGCAAAGTCACCATGGCAGGCGGTTAATAACGCTCATCTCCGCGCATCTCGCGGACAAAGCAGCCTGTATATAACAATAATGAGGGCGCAACATGACTCTACCCCTGTCCGGCATGCTGGTGCTGGATCTGTCGCGTTTATTGCCAGGGCCCATGTGCTCGATGCACCTGCACGATATGGGCGCGCGCGTTATCAAAGTGGAAGACACCGGCGCCGGCGACTACACCCGCTCACTGGGCATGCCAAAAGGCTTTGTCAGCCCGGCGTTTCATATTCTTAACCGTGGCAAAGAATCCATCAGTCTTGATCTCACCACAGCCGAAGGCCATGAGTTGCTGATGAAGCTGGTGGTCAGGGCCGACATTCTGCTGGAAAGTTTCCGCCCCGGCGTGATGCAAAAACTCGGTCTGGGCTACGAACAACTGAAAGCGGTCAACCCGCGCTTGGTGGTGTGTTCCATTTCCGGTTTTGGCCAGACCGGCCCCTGGGCCGAAAAAGCCGGTCACGATATGAATTACTGCGCCACCGCCGGTGTGCTCGATCAGATCGGTGAAGCCGGTGGCGCGCCGACCTTAAGTAATTTCCAGATTGCCGATCTGGCCGGTGGCTCACTCAGCGCCGCCATGGCTATTTTAGGCGGCGTGGTTGGCCGTCTTAATTCGCAATTACATGGCGGTGCCGGTGAAGGATGTTATCTCGATATCTCCATGACCGACTGCACCTTCGCGCACAATGTGATTCCGCTGGCGACCATGAATGTAATGGGCAAATCACTGCCACGCGGGCAAGACATGCTGACCGGTGCGCGCCCCTGTTATGGCATTTATAAAACCGCCGACGATCTGTATATGGCGGTGGGCTCGCTGGAGCAGAAATTCTGGAATCAGGTCTGTGACGTTCTGGGTCATCCGCAATGGCAAAACCGTTACTGGGATATGGGCGCCAAAGCCGAGCAGTTGCGCACTGAAGTGGCAGAGGTTTTTGCCTCTCAGCCACAAAGCCACTGGCGCGAAGTCTTTGCCGATACCGATTGCTGCGTCACGCCGATTTTAAGCCCGCAGCAGGCGTTCGAACATCCGCAATTACTGGCGCGGGAAATGGTGCAGGTATTAACCACCGCCCAGGGGCAGAAAATCCGTTGCCCGGCCCCGGCCATTCAGTTTGGCGAACAAAAACACATCACCGATCAACCCGGCCCGGAGCAGGGCGAACACACACTCAGCGTTCTGCAGGAACTGGCATTGGCCGAGGCCGATATTCAGCAACTGCTGAGCCGCGGAGTGATCCGTCAGGCCGGACATGAAATGGCCACATCCACCGATAACCGTCATAAAAATTCATCGACACCCAGCACCAAGGAGACCACGGTATGATCCCACGCAGTGTATTTACCGAAGAGCACAACATGTTCCGCGACAGCGTGCGCAAATTTATGCAGCGCGAAATTCAGCCACACTGGGAAGAGTGGGAAGCACAGGGGCATATTTCCCGTGAAGCCTGGCTGAAAGCCGGTGAAGCCGGCATTTTGTGCACCCATATTCCGGAAGAATACGGCGGTGCCGGTGTGGATTTCCGTTACTCGGCCATCGCCATTGAAGAGCAGGGCTATGTGTTTGCTTCAGGCCCGGGTTTCTCGCTGCACTCCGATATTGTTGCCCCGTATATCCTGCATTACGGCACGGAAGAGCAAAAGCAGAAATGGCTGCCGAAAATGTGTACCGGTGAAGTCATTACCGCCATCGCCATGACCGAGCCGGGCACCGGTTCCGACCTGGCCGGTGTGCGTACCACCGCCACCGAAGACGGCGACCATTATGTCATTAATGGTTCCAAAACCTTTATCACCAACGGCCAGATGGCCGACCTTTATATTGTGGTCGCCAAAACCGATACCACCGCCGGTGCCAAAGGCGTGAGCCTGTTTCTGGTCGAAGCCGACCGTGCCGGTTTCAGCCGTGGTCAGAACCTGAAAAAAGTCGGTATGAAAGCGCAGGATACCTCTGAGCTGTTTTTCGACAACGTACGCATTCCGAAAGAAAACCTGCTCGGCCAGCGTAACGCCGGATTTATTTATCTGATGCAGGAACTGGCTCAGGAACGTCTGAGCGTGGCCATTATTGGTGCTGCGGCAGCACGTGCCTGCTACGACGCTACTGTTACCTACGTGAAAGAGCGCAAAGCCTTCGGTAAGCCGGTGGCTTCGTTCCAGAATACCCGCTTTAAACTGGCCGAAATCCGCACCGAACTGGAAGTAACCCAGTGCTACGTTGACCGCTGTCTGGAACTGCATTGCGAAGGCAAACTGAGCATCGACGCCGCGGCCTCGGTCAAACTCTGGGCCACCGAAGCACAGTGCCGCATCATCGACGAATGCGTGCAGCTGCACGGCGGTTACGGCTACATGTGGGAATACCCGGTTGCCCGCGCGTATGCCGACTCGCGTGTACAGCGTATTTACGCCGGTACGTCGGAAATTATGAAAGAAATTATTTCGCGTACCATCTGACTATAAAAACGTAAGGGCTCGCCTGCTGCAGAGTAATGTCACGCAGGCCGGTCCCCGGCGTAGAAATTAAGGAATTTAAAATGACTGATGCATATATTTTCGACGCGGTACGCACGCCGCGTGGTCGCGGCAAAACAGAGGGCAGCCTGCACACGGTAACTCCGGTGCATTTAATGTCCGGTTTATTACGTGGCCTGCAGGAACGCCATGATCTGGATACCTCGCAGATCGACGACGTGGTGCTGGGTTGTGTGGAACCGGTCATGGAGCAGGGGGCCGATATCGCCCGCACCGCAGTATTAATGGCCGACTATGCACAAACCTGTGCCGGTACGGTGGTCAGCCGTTTCTGTGCTTCAGGCCTCGAAGCGGTGAATATGGCTGCCGCCAAAGTCAAAGCCGGTGAAGCGCAGATGACCATCGGCGGTGGTGTGGAATGCATGTCGCGTATTCCGATGGGGGCCGGTGGTGGCGCTTATTACACCGACCCTGCCGTCACCAATAAATTGTCGTTCGTACCTCAGGGTATTTCCGCCGATTTAATTGCCACCCTGAATGGTTTTACCCGTGCCGATGTGGACGCCTACGCGGTGGAATCCCAGCGCCGCGCCAAACACGCCTGGGATAATGGCTACTTTAAACATTCCATTATTCCGGTGAAAGATCAGCTCGGTTTAACCCTGCTCGACCGCGACGAACATATGCGCCCGGAAGCGACCGTTGAATCGCTGGCGGGTCTGAAGCCATCGTTCGAAATGCACGGCGGTCTGGGTTTTAACGCCATTGCCCAGCAGGTGTATCCGCAGGTTGAGCGTATTAACCACGTGCACCACGCCGGTAACTCCTCCGGTATTGTGGACGGTGCCTCAGCGGTATTAATCGGCACCACAGAAATGGGTCAGGCGCTGGGATTAAAACCCCGTGCACGAATCCGCTCGGCCGCGTCCATTGGTTCCGAACCAACCATCATGCTTACCGGCCCGGCGCCGTCTGCGCGTAAAGCGCTGAAAAACGGCATGATGCAGGCCAGCGATATTGACCTGTGGGAACTGAACGAAGCCTTTGCCTCCGTGGTTCTGCTGTTTATGAAAGAGATGAATATTGACCACAGCAAAATCAACGTCAACGGCGGTGCCATTGCCATGGGCCATCCGCTGGGGGCAACCGGAGCCATGATTCTTGGCACGGTGCTGGATGAACTGGAGCGTCGCGACCTGAACACCGCATTGATCAACCTGTGCGTGGGCGGTGGAATGGGGACAGCCACCATCATCGAACGGGTTTAAAAAGCTACCTGCGTTGCATCTGCGGCGTTAAAACGTGTTTCGGAATGCTCATTTAGCCGTCAGTAAACTCCGCTTCCTCAAACACGTTTTGCCTTGCATAGGCTGCCTCGGTAACGCTTTTAGCGGTTTTCAGCAGCGCAGGCTTTGACAGATTAAAGGATATGTTATGACTACATTTACGCATGAAATCGACGCTCAGGGTATTGCGGTTTTAACCTGGGACGATCAGAACGGGCCGGTAAACTCACTGGCACAAAGTGCAGTAATTGCACTGAACGAAGCGCTTGAAGCCTTGCTGGCCAACGATGCGGTAAAAGGCATTGTATTAACTTCAGGTAAATCCGATTTTGTGGTCGGCGCGAATTTAAAAGAAATTCAGACCATGCCACAAAATGCCGAAACCATTATCGGTTTTGTGCGCAGCCTGCATCAGATTATGCGCCGTATGGAGCAGGGCGGTAAGCCGATTGTTGCTGCATTAAACGGCACCGCACTGGGTGGCGGTATGGAAATCGCGCTGGCCTGTCATCACCGTATTGCCGCCGATAATCCGAAAGCCGTGTTCGGTTTTCCGGAAGTCAATCTGGGTCTGCTGCCGGGTGGTGGTGGTACTCAGCGTCTGGCGCGTATGCTGGGTATTCAGGCCGCGATGCCATGGTTACTGCAGGCGACTCAGGCGAAAGCCAAAGAAGCCAAAGCCGCCGGTCTGATTAACGAAGTCGTTGCCGCAGAAGAACTGATTGCCGCCGCCAAACAATGGCTGCTGGATAATCCGAAAGCCTGCGTACAGCCGTGGGATGAGAAGAAATTTAAATTACCGGGCGGCGAAGTACAGTCAGCCAAAGTCGCGCAGGTATTTATGGGCGCAGAAGCCATGCTGCGCAAGAAAACCATGGGTAATTACCTCGCACCACAGCGGATTCTGCAGACCTTGTTTGAAGGCTGTCAGCTGCCGATTGATCAGGCACTGGATGTTGAAGCGCGTTACTTCACCGAGCTGCTGCTGTCTGATCAGGCAAAAGCCATGATCCGCACCTTCTTTGTCGCGCTGCAGGATGCCAACAAGCTGAAAAACCGCCCCAAAGGAGTGGAGAAAAAGCAGTTTAAAAAAATCGGTATTTTAGGTGCCGGTATGATGGGTGCCGGTATTGCCTATTCATCCGCCATGAGCGGTATGGACGTGGTGCTGCTGGATACCGCGCAGGAATCCGCCGATAAAGGCAAAAGCTATTCTGAAGGCCTGCTGAAAAAACGCGTATCACGCGGCAAAATGGCACAGGAAAAAGCCGATGCCACACTAGCACGCATTCTCGCCACCACGGATTATAACGACCTTAAAGGTTGTGATCTGGTGATCGAAGCGGTATTCGAAGATCGCGCGATTAAAGCCGACGTTACTGCCAAAGCCGAAGCCGTGCTGGGTGATGATGCTATTTTTGCTTCCAACACCTCGACCCTGCCGATTACCGGCCTGGCCGAAGCCAGTAAACGCCCTGAGCAGTTTATTGGTCTGCACTTTTTCTCACCGGTCGACAAAATGCCGCTGGTGGAAATTATTATGGGCGAAAAAACCTCGCAGCATACCCTGGCCTGGGCGCTGGATTATGTGCAGCAACTGAAGAAAACCCCGATTACCGTTAACGACAGCCGTGGCTTCTACACCTCGCGTGTATTTAAAACCTACGTGCTCGAAGGTATGGCACTGCTGAAAGAAGGTGTATCACCGGCGCTGATCGAAAACGTAGGCAAACTGGCCGGTATGCCGGTTGGCCCGCTGGCGCTGAGCGACGAAGTGACGCTGGAACTGATGGACCGCATTGGCCGCCAGACCCAGAAAGACCTGGGCGACGCCTATGTATCGCACCCGGCTGACGAAGTGGTGCAGTACATGGTGCACGAAGCCAAGCGCATTGGTAAAAAAGCCGGTGTCGGTTTCTACGATTACCCTGCCGATACTGATTCTTCTAATGGGCAGGGCCAAAAATCCCTGTGGAGCGGACTGGCCGAACGCTTCCCGCAGGCGGCAGAACAGCCATCGGTGGAAACCGTAAAACAACGTCTGCTGTACGCACAAGCGGTAGAAACCCTGCACTGTGTGGCCGAAGGCGTAATTACCCGCGCCCATGAAGTCGATATCGGCTCCATTTTCGGCTGGGGCTTTGCGCCACAGACTGGCGGCGTCATCTCCTTTGTAGAAACCATAGAAGGCATCGATACCTTTATCGCCAATGCCGACCAGCTGGCCACCAACGTGGGCGACCGCTACAAAATTCCGGGAATGCTGCGGGAAATGGCGGCTGAAGGAAAATCCTTCTACGCTTGAGGTGGTTTGAAGGAAGCGTGAAAACAAAAAGCCTGCCGGGAGACCGGCAGGCTTTTTGGTTTTGGGTAACGCTTAGCTCAAGCGCATTTATGCGTCGCTTGCAGCTATTTGTTAAGTAGTGGGCTTTGAACGATAAGACCCGATTTGAACCACTTTTCAATAACATACTCATAGAAGTTCTGATTCATTTTCGCCCCACAAATTGGAGCCAACTCTTGACCTGCGCGAGTTAGCAACACTTTGCCAATATTTAGCTCATTATCCTTGTCTTTGGGAAACTCGATTATCGTCGGGCGCCCAAAGTAATAAATTTTAGCCAGCTTTCCAAAGCCCATACGACGATATCCCGATGTTGACTCAAAGGATATTAAGCCTATGGCATCCAAGTGCTTTAGTACGCTGAAATTTATGCCCTCACTTTTATAAATTTCATCTTCTGGCTCCATGATAATTGGCATTATATCGCCTAGAAACCAAGAAAACTGACAAAATTTTGTGAAGATCTCAGCATCTTTTTTGTCCATTGAAGCAACAAAGTCCACAGTTCTTTTTGAGAATGTCCCCGGGCGCGTAGCTTCACCAGATAGAAGCCTTGACCATAAAGATTGCATCTCAGCATCTGAAACGGTTTCACAATTTTTAAAGAAATGCGCTACCCAGTCTTCTTCTAAATTCTGGACATCTGCCGTTTCATCTAGTGAAGCTGCCGCCTGTGCGGTAATAGACTCAATGTTCTCCTGCTTCCGACCTTCCTGTTGAACAAGTCGGTCAATTGCTCTTTGCTGTATTTCACTAAGCTCAATTGACGCCAACGCCTTTATTTTCTCAGCTTCAACCTCTGCTTCAGCTTTTTTCTTTATTCTCCTTGGTTCATACAGGACGCCAACAGCATTAGATACTTTTTCTATAAGTACAGTAGCTGGTTTCGAGAGATCACCAAGATTAATTAATGAGTTACCTTCTGACACTTTGACTCCTTTACTTTGGTGACTGCTTAACGCTTTGCACAGCGGCGCGAGGTACGAGCGTCCGGCGCCACAGGCGCGAACTGCTGCAATTTGTTAGGCATCAACAGTATTTAGCCCAAATATTTTATATAGAAAAAACTTATCTAACGGCTCGTTTGATGACTCGTTAATAGCACTACTAAATTCTTCATCTTGAAGATAGGCAACTAGAAGTTCTCTGGCTGTAGAATCACATTTTTTGGCTATTTCGCCAAGTTTAGACATGTCTTTTTTTGATATGAAGTCACCATGAACAACCTTGGAGCGCACACTATAGGCCTGCTTAAGATCTTTATAAAGCTCTAGCCTTTCTGCTGGTTTAACACGCAAATAAAATGCTGCCCTTTCAGCCATTTGATGAGAGAGTTCAACATTTGTAGTACTCAATACAGATTCAAAAAACGAACAATAGCTAGCTATTTTGAATCCTAAATCCGGTGTTGATCTAGCTTGTTGAAGAAAATTCACACCAATATTTATTCTGTCAATCTCTCTGCTTTGCATTGTGTAGTTTGGTTCAGAACTAACTGCCATTCCGCCGAATTTTGAACCAAATTCATCGTAGAGTTGCATCAAATGACTTGGTGATATGGAAAACTCTTTCTTTTTACCTTCGCAGGTCCAGTAATGATATGCCAATGAGTTGCTATGCACATGGCCAGTCTTACCTGAAACCGCAAACCCTAACTCAACATTCACACTATTATCTCCAGAAATCCAAAGTGAATGTAGAAAGGCTAAGCAATCTCGCATAAAGTTAACTATATGCACATGTGACTCATCAATATTTTTGGTCGGCATTTGGGAGTAAATAACGGGCTTACCCTTAAACAAGTATCCACCCTCCAAAGTTCCTATGGATAGATATTGCTCAGGTCTAATATGTTTAGCAAAATGTGAGGAGTCATTTGTTAAGTAAAGATCATTCCCAATCTTGATAGGAGTTTTTATTTTTTCTGTAATCGTCATCCCAAGGACTGCGGTAACGTATAAGTAACTCATATCCCTCCCTGCCTAACAGTTTCTTAGTAGGCATGCTCATTAACACACCTAAGCCCTTATTCAGATTTCCAGCCTAACCTATTGTCCAGGCTGTAAAAATCATCGTTATTTTCTTTCTTGTCAGGATATAAACGCGCATCAGTTTCCGCAAACAGTAAAATATACGGGTTGTTTGTACATTATTTTTCTCTGGTCATTTTCAGTGCTTTTCCGGTAGTAAAAATCGTTCAGGTGGTTCTTGTAGTCCAGACACGCTACCGCCCGTCCTTATAAACGCCGGGCAGGAATCGCGTGGTTTTATCATTCAGGATTGTAAGCGGGGAGGGCGTGTGTCCGGACGGGGTGTTCGTACGATATGGCGGCATCCCTGCTTTGGTTCGAGAGTACTGAATTTTGGGGGTGGGTTCAATTAGTTGATAAAACTGGTTACAAGTGGCAACGGGCGACAGGTATGGCTTTGGCTCTTCCTGATACTAAAAACGGTGGTCTGGTGGGCAGTGCCCACCCTACCTTTCTGGCTCAGGATCGACGAGGCGAACGGTAATCGCGGCTGAAAGCCGCTCCGACAATGGAACCGCTCCGACAATGGAAGCCGCTCCGACAATGGAAGCCGCTCCGACAATGGAAGCCGCTCCGACAATAAAAAGCTGTTTTTGCAGTCTCGCGGGCATGGCCCGCTCCTACCGTTCGGCGTTTGTTTTTAAATCCTGCGTTGCGTTTGAATACTTGCGTCAGCCGTTCGCGCCTGCCAGGCCGTATCGGTAAGGCTGCCCATCACCCCGGCAACCCCTCCAGTTTGGTTACACTCTCTAAATCGTGATCCCAGTCGGCCTTACTGGCCATAAATAAATGCGCATTGGGGCGCATGCTCAGGCGGTTATCCAGACTGCCGGCGGGCACCACCAGTAACTGGCCGTCCATCGGCCGGGTGGGCAGGGCGGAGCCACATTCGCGGCAAAAGCTTTTGCAGTGGCGGCTGTTGGGCAGGTTAAAGACTTTTACCTGTTCTGCGCCGCGATCCCAGTTCAGGGTGGCACTGGTGGAGAACAGGTTGGCGGCATGGGCCGAGCCGGTGTCTTTCTGGCAGCGCTGGCAGTGGCACAGGAAAAAGCTCTGAAAATCGCCGGTTACGGTAAATCGCACGGCGCCACACAGGCAGGAGCCTTTATACGATGTGGTCATGGTTATCCTCCTTAATAGCTGCTGACCAGACTATCAGAATCCCTGATGCTGGTAGGCTTTGTAGTCGGAGGCGTCCGGTGGGTTGGCGGCAACATGGGCGCTGGTTTCGGTCAGGCTGTTAAAAAAATCCTGCAGGTTGCGCTGGCGTTTTACCTGTTCAAACACGGCGCGGATTTCCAGCGATTGCAGCGAAAAATAATGCAGCCATTGTTTTAAGCGGTCGGTCTGGGCTTTTTCCGGCAGGTGTGCGAGGCCGGGCATTAAGGCCTGCATCATCTCCAGATGCTGCTGCCAGTGGCGGGCGCTGTGCGTGAGCAGGCCGTGGTCGGCTTTAATCTGCAGCGCTAAATCGGGTACGGCGACCAGACCACGGCCAATCATAATGAGGTCGGAATGGCTTTCAGCGATGCACTGACGCGCCTGTTGCGGTGTCCAGATTTCGCCGTTGGCAATCACCGGGATGTCGGTTGTTTCTTTTATCCGGGCAATCCAGTCCCAGTAGGCCGGTGGTTTGTAGCCTTCGGTTTTGGTGCGGGCGTGAACGGTCAGCCACTGGATGCCGCCGGAGGCCAGTGCGCGGGCGTTGTCCAGCGCCAGTTCTTTATCGGCAAAACCGAGGCGCATTTTGGCGCTGACCGGAATATGCGCGGGCACGGCTGCGCGCACGGCGCTGGTAATGCGGGCGAGTAAATCGGGGTATTGCAGCAGTACGGCACCGCCCTGGCTTTTATTTACGGTTTTGGCCGGGCAGCCAAAATTCAGGTCGATGGCGGGTGCGCCGAGCATGGCAGCCTTGCGTGCATTGGCGGCCATTAACCCGGAGTCGGAGCCCAATAACTGCACATGCACCGGTGTTCCGGCGGGGGTTTTGCCGCCATTGAGTAATTCGGGGCAATAGCGGCGGAACACTTTGGCCGGGTACACCTGTTGGGTGACGCGGATAAATTCGGTCACGCAGTGGTCGATGCCGCCGACGCGGGTTAACAGGTCACGCAGGTGGTGATCCATCAGGCCTTCCATGGGGGCGAGGGCAATATAAGGACGGTCTGAATGGGTGCTGAAGGGCAGCTGGCCTGTGAACATGGCAAGGGGTCTTGATGATCGGGCGGGCAGTATAACGATGGTGCTGTGTCAGCTCCAGCAGACAGCGGCGGCGTGGGGGTGATTTTCCTGACTGGATGGTCAGCTCAGGCCGCATGGTTTCTGGCGTCAACTAACCTGAGGGCGCCCGTGATACCCGGCCATGACGCGGGTCAGGGTTGTCGGTGATGCGGTTGCGCTGCTATGGCCTTTTCAGTAATCTACGTCGGTTTTGCCGCCCGGCCAGTCAGGTTATTTTTCAGCCGTCTGGTGGGTGGGGGAGCACAGAACCAATTATTAAAAGGAGCCCCTGATGTCAGAGCCTGGTCTCGTATCACAGGGTTTGGAGCTGATGATTTTCGGTATGGCCGTGGTATTCGTCTTTCTGACGATGCTGGTGTTTGTAACCGGATTCATGTCCAAGCTGGTAAATAAACTCGCACCTGAACAGGAAGTTGTCGCCGCCCCCGTGCGTGCTGCCAAGCCTCAGGGTGTGGACCCGCAATTGCTGAAAGTACTGTCAGCAGCGGTAAAAGAGCATCGCGCGCGCCAAAAGTAGCGAGCGGTATAATAACAACCCAAACGTTTACAACGTTAATGGAAGAAAAGGCCATCACCCATGTCCGATTCTAAGAAAGCTTTAGGAATTACCGACGTCGTTCTGCGCGACGCCCATCAGTCCATTCTGGCGACCCGCATGCGCATTGATGACATGCTGCCCATCGCTGCAAAACTCGATCAGGTTGGTTACTGGTCTCTCGAATCCTGGGGCGGCGCTACGTTCGACTCCTGCATTCGTTTCCTCGGTGAAGATCCGTGGGATCGTATCCGCGAATTCAAAAAAGCCATGCCCAACACCAAACACCAGATGTTGCTGCGTGGTCAGAACCTGCTGGGCTACCGTCATTACGCTGATGACGTGGTCGAGAAATTTGTTGAACGCGCTGCCACCAACGGTGTTGATGTATTCCGTGTGTTCGACGCGATGAACGATCCGCGCAACCTGGAAACCGCCTTAAAAGCGGTTAAAAAACAGGGTAAACACGCGCAGGCCACTCTGTCTTACACCACCAGTCCGGTACACACACTGGAAGCCTGGGTAAGCCTGGCCAAGCAGATCGAAGACATGGGTGCAGACTCTATCGCCATTAAAGATATGGCCGGTGTGCTGACGCCTTATGCGGCTTTTGAACTGGTTTCCCGCTTAAAAGCGCAAACCGATCTTGAAGTTCAGCTGCACGCTCACGCGACCGCTGGTCTGTCGGATATGACCATTCTGAAAGCCGTTGAAGCCGGTATTGACCGTGTGGATACCGCTATTTCTTCGATGTCCATGACCTACGGCCACACCGCTACTGAGTCTGTGGTGGCTGCACTGGCAGGTACCGAGCGCGATACCGGTCTGGATCTGCTGCTGCTGGAAGAAATTGCGGCTTACTTCCGTAACGTGCGTAAGAAGTACGCCAAGTTTGAAGGCGCCCTGAAAGGCACCGACAGCCGCATTCTGGTGGCTCAGGTTCCTGGCGGCATGCTGACCAACATGGAAAACCAGCTGCGCGAGCAGGGTGCTTCTGACAAGTTTGATGAAGTTCTGAAAGAGATTCCGCGCGTGCGTGAAGATCTGGGCTTTATCCCGCTGGTGACTCCTACCTCTCAGATCGTGGGTACCCAGGCGGTACTGAACGTCCTGAGCGGCGAGCGTTATAAGTCAATCTCGAAAGAAACCCAGGGTATCCTGAAAGGCGAATACGGTGCAGCCCCTGCGCCAATGAACGCTGAACTGCAGGCCCGTGTTCTGAATGGTGCTGAAGTGATCACCTGCCGTCCGGCCGATCTGCTCGACAACGAGATGGATACCGTGATTGCTGATGTTGAAAAGCTGGCGGCCGAAAAAGGCTTTAAGCTGGCTGAAAACGTGATCGACGATGCACTGACGTTTGCTATGTTCCCGCAGGTTGCGCCTAAGTTCCTGGCTAACCGTGGCAACCCGGATGCCTTTGAACCGGCTCCGAAAGGCGATGCTGAAGACACCTTCACCATCACCGTCGATGGCAACGAATACGTGGTTAAAGTCGATGAGGGCGGCGATGTCACACAACTGGCCGCCATTAACGGTGCGCCAACTTCTCTGGGTGGTTCTGCAGCCGCTGGTGCTGCTCCGGTGGCTGCCGGTGGCGGTGATCCGGTGGCTTCCCCACTGGCCGGCAACATTTTCAAAGTGATGATTCAGCCTGGTGATCAGGTTGCGGAAGGGGATCTGGTGATCATCCTTGAAGCGATGAAAATGGAAACTGAAATCCGTGCACCGAAGGCAGGCACCATTGGCAGCGTAAGCGCTAAAGAAGGCAACGCTGTCAAAGTGGGCGACACTCTGTACACAATCGGGTAAGGAGCTGTCATGCATAGTCTGATTAACCTGTGGCACGATACCGGGCTTTACCATATCGAACCTGGCCAGATCATTATGATGCTGGTCGGTTTCGCTATGTTATTCCTGGCCATTAAGAAAGGCTTTGAGCCTTTGCTGCTGCTGCCGATTGCCGTTGGTACGCTGATGGTAAACATTCCCGGTGCCGGTATGGGCTGGTCTGCTGCTGAAGCCGCTATCCGCGGTGGTGATGCGGCACTGCTGGCGCAATTCCGTGAACTGTTTGGTCTGGCCGCGAACGCCGATGTTGGTGCAATGCTGGAGGCCTACCACCACGCGGGTGTGGTTGAGTACAACAAAGCACTGAGCATTGGCGCAGCGGCCGGTTATGAACACGGTATGCTGTACACCTTTTACAAGGTCACCATTGCCAGCGGTATTGCTCCGCTGCTGATCTTTATGGGTGTGGGCGCAATGACCGATTTCGGCCCTTTGCTGGCGAACCCGAAAACCCTGCTGCTCGGCGCTGCCGCGCAGTTCGGTATTTTCGGTACGCTGTTTGGTGCGGTGTTGATGACGGATATGGGCCTGATGGACTTTACCATTCAGCAGGCTGCCGCCATTGGCATCATCGGTGGTGCGGACGGTCCGACGTCCATCTTTATTGCTTCCAAGCTGGCGCCTGAACTGCTGGGTGCGATTGCGGTAGCGGCGTACTCTTACATGGCTCTGGTGCCGCTGATTCAGCCACCGATCATGCGTGCGCTGACCACCGAAAGCGAGCGTAAGATTGCCATGAGCCAGCTGCGCACCGTAACCAAAGCCGAGAAGATCGTTTTCCCGATTGCGGTTCTGGTTCTGGTGGCTCTGTTGCTGCCTTCCGCTGCACCACTGCTGGGGATGTTCTGCTTTGGTAACCTGATGAAGGAATCCGGTGTGGTTGAGCGTCTGAGCGATACTGCCCAGAACGCCCTGATCAACATCGTGACCATCTTCCTGGGTCTGTCGGTGGGTTACAAAATGAGCGCGGACGCCTTCCTGAATGGCAGCACGCTGGCCATTATCGCGCTGGGTCTGGTGGCTTTCTGTGTGGGTACTGCGGCGGGTGTTCTGATGGCCAAACTGATGAACAAGCTGAGCAAAGAGCCGATCAACCCATTGATTGGTTCCGCCGGTGTATCGGCAGTGCCGATGGCAGCACGGGTATCCAACAAAGTGGGTCTGGAATCCAACCCGCAGAACTTCCTGCTGATGCACGCGATGGGCCCGAACGTGGCCGGTGTTATCGGTTCGGCGGTGGCTGCCGGGGTGATGATCTCCTACTTCGGCTGATGATATTGCGGGCTATGCCCGCACATCGCAGCCCATAAAAAAAACGGCGTCTGTAGCAATACAGACGCCGTTTTTTATGGGCTGCTGACAGAAGCTGAAATTACTTCAGCTTCAGCGTGCTCAGCGTATGTTCGCGGATGCTGTTCAGCAGGGCTTCGTTGGTTTTCAGATCTTCGCCGTAGGATGGAATAATCTCTTTCAGACGCGCTTTCCATTCACTCTGCATTTTGTCTTTGAAGCAGCGTTCCAGAACTTCGATCATCGCCTGTACCGATACAGAGGCACCCGGAGAAGCGCCCAGCAGAGCGGCTAAGCTGCCGTCTTTGGCGGCCACCAGTTCGGTGCCGAATTCCAGTTTGCCACGGCCTTCGGCATCCTTCTTGATGACCTGTACCCGCTGACCGGCCTCGGCCAGTGTCCAGTCATCCTCTTTGCAGTTCGGGAAGTAGCCACGCAGGGTGGCTACGCGGTCTTCGTGTGACTGCATGACTTCGCTGATCAGGTACTTGGTCAGGTCCATGTTGTTGATGCCAACCGACATCATCGGCAACAGGTTGCTGATGCTGACGGATTTCAGCAGGTCAAGCTTGGAGCCCGCTTTCAGAAACTTGGTGGTAAATCCGGCATAGGGTCCGAACAGCAGGGCGGGCTGGCCATTAATGATTCGGGTATCCAGATGCGGTACTGACATCGGAGGCGCACCAAGGGCCGCTTTTCCATACACCTTGGCGTGATGCTGGCTGACAATCGCCGGGTCTTTACACACCAGCCACTGGCCGGAGACGGGGAAGCCGCCGTAACCATCCGCCTCGTCGATACCGGAAGCCTGCAGCAGCGGTAATGCCCCGCCGCCAGCACCCAGGAATACAAATTTGGCATTGATGGTGGAGGATTTGCCGGTCTTGCGGTCGTCGACACGCACGAACCAGCTGCCGTCATGGGCGTGGTCAAAATCATCCACTTCATGATTCAGCAGCAGGGTGAAGCTTTCTTTTTCCAGCAGGCGTTTTACCAGATGGCGGGTCAGCGAGCCGAAATCCACATCGGCTCCGTGTTTCACACGGGTGGCCGCGACTTGTTCGGCAGGATCACGCCCTTCCATCACCAGTGGCATCCACTCGCGCAGCACCGCCGGGTCTTCGCTGTATTCCATCTCTTTGAACAGATGATGGGCGCTGAGCTTTGCATGGCGCTGGCGCAGGAAGGCGACGTTGGATTCGCCCCAGACAAAGCTCATGTGCGGCGTTGTGTTGATAAACTGGCTGGGTTCCGGCAGTACACCGTTTTCGACCATATGCGCCCACAGTTGCAGCGATACCTCGAAATTGGCGTTAATGACCAGAGCACGGTCAATAGAGACATTGCCCTGTTGATCTTCGGGGGTGTAGTTGAGTTCGCAGTAGCCTGCGTGACCGGTACCGGCGTTGTTCCAGCCGTCGGTACTTTCATGGGCCACATGGTCCAGACGTTCAACCATCGTAATTTTGAGTGTCGGGTCCAGCTTGGTAAGCAGGGTTCCCAGGGTCGCACTCATGACCCCGCCCCCGACGAGGAGCACATCGACTTTTTGTATAGTCATGGATTTCGCCTTTAAATCAGAAAATCAAAATCTGCGTGCATGCCAGGTTACTGGCGTCCCCCGGGGGCTTTTGGCCCGAAGCTCTGCCGGGGCTTTTGGCCTGGACAGCGGGGTGGTGATAATTCGACGCTTTATACACAGCGCCCTTACGGCTTACAACCGCTAATGAGACAGCTACTACTAATGTATATTGCAGCGCTCGTGAAGCGGAATTTCAAGCCGCTTACCCTTCTTTACCCTGACCTTCAGCCGTGTCAGATCGTTGCTGTCGGGCGTTATCATGCACAAAATCAGTTACCAATCCGGCCATAGTTGGCAGGGTGGTTGCCACCGGAACAATTGAGGCGGTAACACAACGGATGGTGAGTTCGGGATTGGCTGTGCCGGAGCCTGCTTCTGCTGACGGGCTGAAACGGTGTTGTGGCCGGGCGGCAGACAAGACGTTTCAGGGGAGGGTCAGTTTCCGGAAGACCTTGGTCTTACCACAAACACAGCGACGTTAAGGCGGCGGAAAATACCGGAAAAGGCCTGTATGGTCAAACCATTGCCCCGGTGACCGGTGGTTCTCTTGTGCCAGATCAATACGGTATTTGTGCCTGCGGCAACTACACTGAAAGAACATTCATCAGAGCGGAGTTCACTATGCTGCGGATAGCCATAAACGGGTTTGGCCGTATTGGCCGCAACGTGTTAAGAGCGCTTTATCAGTCGGGTTACCGCGAGCAGATACAGGTCGTGGCGATTAATGATCTGGGGGATGCCGAAACCTGTGCCCACCTGCTGGAGTTTGATTCGGTGCACGGTCATTTCGCTGCGGATATCCGGCTTGAAGACGGCCTGCTGGCATTGGGTGATGATGCCATCATCCTGCTGCGTGAAGCCGAGCCGCTGAAGCTGCCCTGGGCCGGGCTGGATATCGACATCGTACTGGAATGCTCCGGGCGCATGACCAGTTCTGCGAAAGCCATGGCGCACCTGGATGCCGGTGCCGGTAAGGTGCTGATTTCGGCCCCCGCCGAAGATGCCGATGCGACGGTGGTGTTCGGCGTTAACGAAAATGTACTGCAGGCCACTGACCGCATCGTCTCCAATGCTTCCTGCACCACCAATTGTCTGGCACCGGTAGCGCGGGTGCTGCATGAGCAGTTCGGGATTGAAGAAGGCAGCATGACCACCATTCATGCGTACACCAATGATCAGCACCTGCTCGATCTGGGCCATGATGATCTGTATCGCGCGCGGGCGGCGGCGTTATCGATGATTCCGACCCGGACCGGTGCGGCCAAAGCCATTGGTCTGGTGCTGCCGGGGCTGGAGGGCAAAATCGCCGGTATGGCAGTGCGGGTACCGACGGCCAATGTCTCGCTGGTGGATCTGGTGTTGCGGGTGCACGATACGCCGTCACGCGATGACGTTAACGCCGTTATGCGCACGGCTGCTGCGCTCAGCCCGGTGCTGGATTACAACGAACGGGCGCTGGTGTCGGTGGATTTTAACGGCAATCCGGCGTCCTCCATCTTTGATGCCAACCACACCCATGCGCAGGGACACCTGTTGCATGTGATGGCCTGGTATGACAACGAGTGGGGCTTTGCCCACCGCATGCTGGATACTGCGCTGGCGATGAGCCGCGCCTGACACTTCCTTACCTGTTACCGGTGTTCTGCCGGTAACAACCCTGATGTCCCGCAGGGTTTTCAGGCTTTGTCTCTGCAAAGCGCGCTGCGGCGCAGACTAGCGTTATCGGTTCCGGCGCTGGTTTATGGCTGCTCTGCCTTCAGCAGGCGGGCAGCATGCAGCATAAAGGCGAGAGCGCCGCGGCCGGTCATACTGAAAGGGTCAAAGTCGGTACCGTTGGTGTATTTAAGAATCATGCTCTGGGTAATTTTACTGTCGGGCAGATAGCTCATGTGCCACTGCTCCATTTCACGTTCGTTAATTTCTTCGAAGGCCAGAATCTGCACATCTCGGTGGCGTCGGTCCTGAACTATTTCACTGTACAGGGCGGATACATCGTCTCTCTGGCCTTCAAGGCACTGCAGGAAATACTTACGGTTAAAGTAGAGTATGCCGGTAATATTCTTGGCTTTATTAAAGCGCTGAGCGTTTTCCAGCAGCTTGCCCAGTTCGAGGTCGTTCCAGAATTCTGTTTTGTGGCTGGCATAAATCAGGCGGACTAGATTCATGGCGCTGCTCCTTCCGTTGATCTGATAACGATAGATCGGCTTTATCTGCCCGCAAGCCCCTGTCAGTTCTGCAACCCGGGTTTTTATTCATGCATAATGCACGCTTTCTGTAAGTCGTTGTTTTCATATGCTTAAACGTCATTTCTCCGCCTGTTTTGTTCGGTTACCGGTTCTTGTGTGTTTATGTTCCTGTCTTCTGATGGGACTGACCGGTTGCGACCGTGACACCCCGCAGCTTCCACCGGTCGTTACCGCCGCTGAGCCAAAGCTGGGGTTTTCTGCACTGCCACCCATTCCGCGTCTGCATGAACGTGCCAGGGTTGAGGGGCAATTAGCCCTGACAGGCAACACGCCGGATTGGTCTGCGTTCCGTGTGCACTGGGTGTTTGATGAGCAGCCATTGGGCGAGGATGTTGCGGTGGCGGCCAATGGTCACTTCCGTCTGCCACGGCCACTGCAGGATGCTCCCTCCGGCTTATGGGCCGAGGCCCGGGCCGGAGCGTATCGGTTGCGTGGACAGCCGGATGAACTGGGTCGCCTGCAACTTGATGCGTTAAGCACTGCCCGTGCGGCCATCAGTAATGGCAGCCGCGCTGAACCGGCCAGTCCTCAGCTGGAACCGCTGCACAATATTCTGCATGCCGTCTTGCATGAGGGATTGGGTGAACGCGTCAAAACAGCCACCGGTAACAGCGCAGCGCCACTGTTGATGCATTTTCAGGACAGCTGGCAACTGGCACAGGTGCTGGCGCGCAGCCCGGTACACCGCATTGCTTTTCAGCTGCGTCATCAGCAGGCGCTGGCGCACAGCTTTGCCCTGCTGCATCAGTTGCCGGATTTCAGCCATGGTGATTTATCGGAGCAGCAACGCATGGTGCGCCTTGATCGCTGGGGCACCCCGCTGCGCTGGCAGCATCGCCCGTATCAGGAGCAGGCCTGGGGTTGTGTGGACTATCTGCAACAGGGGCAGCGCTGGCTGGTCAGTGAAGAATCGGCCAGTAAACTGACACTGAATACGCTGCAGCAGCGCCTGGGTGAATTATCGCAGCAGCATTATTGCGGCCAGAATCAGTGGCGTTTACCGACGGTGAGTGAACTGCACAGCCTGCTGGATGGCGACAATGGCGACTGGGCATTTCCGCTCAGCCTGCCATTTACCGGCAGCAGCATTTACTGGGTTCAGGATCAGCAGGGGCAGCCACAGATTTTTGATCTGCAGCGCAACAGGATTATTTCTGATGGTACGCAGGCGCACTGGTTGCCGCTGGTGGTGCGGAGTGACACTCTGAGTCGCCAGAATATTTTCCAGAAATCGGTTAAGAGCAGTGAGCTGATTCCAGCCCCAGGCTGGCTGGAATTACCAGTACTGCAATACGTATATTCGCAGATAAGCATCCGCTCTGCTGAGGGTGGTATGACATGCCTTCAGTGCCATCAAGAGCTGTGAGTCCTTCTGTCTGTATCTGCGGATTAAAACGGCAGGTTTAATTACCCTATGTAGAGGTTATACTTGCGTCCTTAATCATTAAAGGACTAACGATTGTGCGCCTCTTTCCGTTGTTGATCCCGGTTTGTTTTCTCTCCGGCTGTTTGTCAGACCCCGATGAAGATACCAATATTTCTCCTATCGGAGTGTCTCTGGTTTTTCAGGCTGACCTGCCGTATGGCGAGCAGCAGATGGTGATGGCTGCTGCGGCTTATGTCGACGGTCGGCCTGAACTTTTGGTGGGGGGTGATGTGCTGAAGGTAACTGCAGACAGCGTTACTTCTTTGCTGAGAGAAAACTCGTCAGAAGATACTTTTTTACGTGGAAATATGCCGGGCAGCAGTGGGCAGAGTTTGCAGCTGGTGGTTGCTCACGATCCTCTTAATGCCCGCTCAGAACGCTGGTATCCGGCGGAAAAAGCCTGGGTTGATGCTGGCGCCGGGAGTCTGGTTGGCTTCAGCGCTGTCGCTGTTATACCGCAGGAACTGATTATTACTTCACCGCAGACAGGTACTGTATTTGCCAGCCGAAATAACGATATTGCCTTAAGCTGGAGTGGCAGTGGTGGCGATGAAGTAAAGCTGGTCAGTACACAGAGTTGTTACTCAGGCCGCGACGTAATTTACGGACGTTATGTACACACGATGGCCGATAGCGGTACCTATACTTTAACCGTTGGCGATATCATTCCGTCTGAAGGTGCACTGGAAGCCGCTGGTGTGGTGAATAATGTGGTGATTTCATTTCTTGATCTGATGATAAATATTTTTGTTAGCGGCCTTGGTTTTGGCGAACCCAGGTCCGTAAATATTCGCGATTTTAATCTGCAATACTGCACGCTGGATCTTGCTTTGTACCGTATGGCAGAAGGCACTCTTGGAGCTGGTGTCAGTGGTGGCAAGGTGTCTGCCAGTCGCAGTGACCGTATTCGTCTGGAGTACCGGCCATGAATATTGCTAACGGTTTGGTACTTATTTTTTTCTTCATTATTGCTCTTAATAGTCAGGCTGCTGAACTTATTCTTTTGGCAGGAGCACCCAAGATTACAGCGAATAATTCGCAAGTGACGGATGAGCAATTCCATAAGAACCGTCAACTTCAGGGCGGCGTTATCTGGCGCGGCGATTCTTTTTTGGGATTTGAATTTCTGGCAATCAGCAATATGAATAGCCGCACCAAAGAAAGTGCTGATGTTGTCGGTCTGTATGAATTGAATCTGGATATTAAAAGTCTGGGTGGTGGCGTCCGGTTGCAGCTTCCTCTGAGTGGTCACTGGCGTATCGCATTGCGTGCCGGAGGTTTGATTCATCAAACCAGAATGACCGTTTACGAAAGCTTTTACGGTCTTAAACCCTCAGGAGAAGCTCAGACTAATGATCAGGGACAGGGATATTATTACGGACTGGCGGCAGATTATCACGGCTCAGGTTCGTTAGGCTTCAGTCTGCACTGGGATGAGCAATACCTGCCAGATGTTTTTAACGGTTCTTCCCATGCATTTGATGTAAAAATCAGTGGTTTTTCTGCCGGCCTCAGTTACCGCTTCTGAGGGAATTATGCGAGATGGCAGGTCAGATAAGCAGCTTCCCCATAAACGCTGATTCTGGCCTGTAACTCAGCGTCCTGTGACAGCGGATGGCGGTTATGAAAACCATAACGCTGCCAGAACGGTACCGAATTCTGAACGGCAATCAGACTGGCCTGAGTAAAGCGCCGCGCTTTGGCAGTATTAAAAAATGCCTCCAGCAGCGGTGCGCTTAAACCCAGTCCGCGTGCCGAGGGATCAATGGCCAAATCATGCAGATACAAGCAATCGGCTTGCTGCGGCACGATAAAATCATCGGCATCCAGCGCCGGTGGCTGTTCTGTGCGGATGGGCAGGGCGAATAAATAGGCCAGTAATTTTCCGCTTTCCGTTTCTGTTACAAAAGCACAGTCGGGAGCCTGCTGTAATTTATTAATAAAAGCGTCGGCTCTCTCAGGCTCAATGCTGGTGTAGCACAGCGCCTGAATACGCAGAATTTCCGCAATATCGGTAATAACAGCTTGGCGTAATGAAGGCATAAAATAACAGTACTGTTAACAATACGGCCATGTTAAAGGATACGGTATTTTTTGCCAGCGGATAAATCAGGCGTCAGATAATACAACGAAAAATACATCACCTGGCTCCCACGCTCTGCGTGGTAGCCCTTGCTGGCACAGTTCCCACGCGGAGCATAGAAGCGAGTGATAAAAAAGACCTCAACGGCAGGCCGCTGAGGTCTTTTCTTTTTTGCCAGAGGCAGGTATCAGCGAGTGATTAATGCCAGCTCAGCATCCCGGTTCAGAACCGTCCACCAGGTGTTTTCAGCGGCATCGTAACCCACCAGTGGTTGGTTAGCACACTCCGCCGCGCGGACGGGGGGTGTTTGCAGATAGCTTTCCAGCCAGCGTCCGGTGGCAATACAATTGGTACTGGTCAGTGCCTGCCACTGATCGCCGTTCAGGCTGGCAAGCTGAGCACTTTCAGCGCTGAGCTTTTCTGATCCTTTAAATTCAACCGCATAAGCGTCGGCAACCGCATCGCTGATATTCCAGCTGCGGGTTGCTGTAGCGGGCAGAACAACCGGTGCTTTAGCCAAGGATGCATCGGTGGTTGAACCAGGCAGGCCACTGTCAGTACGGATATCTTTAGCTTCACCGTAATCGCCCTGATAAACACCGGTCTGGTTTTGCGTACCGCTGATAATCAGAATATCCGACAGAGTTTTCGCGGTTGCCGGTGTCCAGCTCAGGGTGATGTGCTCTTTCAGATCAATGGTGGTTTCCGGTATATCCAGTACATTATCAACGGTATTGGGAATAACCCGGTGCTCACCATTCAGGTTAGGTGTCCAGCTTTCGTGATACTGATACATCCACTGGTACGCCAGGCGGGTAAGATCGGTCAGTGTTTCTGCGCGTGAAAACCCCGGGATATATTCCATATCGCGGCCACGGCTGTCGGTGCGGTTAAAGGTGTTATTCACACCACCGGCAAGACGCGCGACAGAGCCATCTTCTGCCAGGCATATATCGGTAATATAGTCCGGCTGGAAAACCATGACTGAACGGGTACCCTCAGGGATGCTGTTTGGATACACCACGGTTTCGCAGCGATTGCCGGTACGGGTGAACTGATCATGCAATTGCCAGCTGGCAGTAAAAGCCTGATCGCTGTCGTTGCTGGTGGCGGTATGTTCGGCAAAATAGCCCTGATAACTAACCCGGTCGTTGTTAAAACTCAGCAGCCCGGAATTCACATCAAAGTGCGTTGAGCCACCGCTTTTGGTCGCATTTTTCTGCGCAATAATCATCTGCACCAGTTCGCGCTCGCCGTAGCGGAATTCATAGCCTTTATAAGAAGCGTTACCTGCCATGATTTGTGTATAAGCATTCATGCGGTAATTACCGCCAGAGGGCGTTGAGCCGGAAGGAAGGGTCGTTTGTGCTGTATCTTTGGTAATTAATGAACGCTGATATTGATGCTCATGCCCCTGAACATAAATAACATCGTGTTGTGAGAATAACGCGCGGATTTTATCGGCAACACTGTATACCCAGTCATCATCTTTAGTACCTTCAACAATCTGCTCACGGGTGAGGCCGTATTTTGCACCAATCAGACCGTCGTGGCTGGCAACCACCACGTGATCAACTTTGCCGGTTGTTTTTTCCAGAGTCTCTTCAATCCAGTCAATGGCAATCGGCAGGTTGTAATAGGCAAGGCCGATAATCAGAATATTTTCACGAATGACATAATAGTTGATCCATTCATAACCCGGCATATGCACGGCATCTTCAGGAATATAATCGCGCATTGTTTTTACCCAGGCATGGGTATAACTGTAGTTCATTTCGTGATTGCCCATGACCGGTAAAAACTCCATACCCTGATCACGGTAAGTTTTGGCAACAGACGTCCACTCCTGCCATTCAACGGCTGATCCTTCATCAGTCAGATCGCCTAAGGCGATAACCATATCGGTACCTGCTGCCGACTGATGCTTTAATACTTCGCGCAGCGGATGCAGTGCCACATGTGCCTGACCAGTAGCATCGCTTCCGCCCTGAGTATCAGGCAGCAGGCCAATGGTAAATGGCTTGTAGGTTTTTTTATCAACGACAACGTCAGGCGTATCCGATTTATTTTCCGGCTCATCATTACAGCCTGTCAGTAAACCGCTGATAAACACCAGAGGTATTAATAATTTTGGGTATTTCATTTTGAGGGGGCTCCTTCTTGATGGAAGGCGCTATTGAGAAGATTATTTGTTTCCTTTGTGTGACATTTTTAAGGCAGATCAGAGGGCGAATTCCGCGCCCGGTATCCGTATTAAAATGAGTTTCAACTCGTTTCAAACTGACGTATTTTGCCACTTGATTTCAGAATTAAAGCGGAAATTTTTCAGGCATTAACGTCCGCTAATATTAAAATCAGTCTTTAGCAGCCGGAATGGCGGGCAAAATCAGGATGCTGTGAATCTGTGATGACGGAATGATGAAACCGCAAGCGAAAATCCGGAACAGTGTTTTCGGTTATTATTTAAAAAAACAGCGTGTTCGCGTATTGCTGCAATATAGCTGTATATGAATTCAGCAATGTTCTGTTCCCACGCTCTGCGTGGTAGCCCTTGCTGGCACCGTTGCATTCCCACGCGGAGCGTGGGAACGAGGAAGCGGGGTTACGTTGATTACGCCGAACACTCGCGTTATCTGGCTCCCACGCTCTGCGTGGTATCTGGCTCCCACGCTCTGCGTGGTATCTGGCTCCCACGCTCTGCGTGGTAGTCCTTGCTGGTACAGTTGCATTCTCACGCGGAGCGCGGGAGCAGTAAGCCGATAAAAACCGAATTAGTGAAGTTCTTCAGGGATGTGGTCATAATGCCAGATAGGGGCTGAAGAGACGACTGCACTACACCAAGAACAAATTTTGGTTTGTACAATGATGGGTATTCATAGATTTAGGTGCACAGGTGATCGATGGATAATTCGCGTATTAGAAAGAAATATCTTTGGATGATGTGGGAGATTGATAAAAGACTAGAGGTATTGAAAGCGTTAGTAAATGGTAATGCTGATGTCGTATATCTGAAAGCCAAAGTAGAATCCGAAGCATTGCAGTTAAGAAAAATACTAGAGCTGATAGCATTTTCATCGTTGGTTGCTCATAAAGAGAAGTATAAAGAAGTTCGTTCTGACATGGATAAGGATTGGCATGCAAAACGAATTATAAAAAAGATAAAATTAATAAATCCTGATTTTTACCCGATACCAACCAAGGGGTATGTTAAAGATAAATGGGTTGATGTCAGAGGTGGATATCTTACAAAAAAGCAATTTGAGGCGGCTTATGATTTATGCGGTGATATGCTACATGCTAGAAATCCATTTGCTAAATTGAATAGAAGTGCAATGGCTTTTGATAAAAGAGTGCCTGATTATATTGAGAGGATTGAAAAGCTTTTAGAGCAGCATCGAGTGATTTTGCCTGATAATCTTGGTGTGATTCATGTACAGTCAAATTTTGGTTCTAATAAAGCCTTGAAAATTTGGCTGTATAAGTCAGCCGATAAGGAAACACAATAAAAAGCCCGCTTTCGCGGGCTTTGGTATTTTATATCGTCCACTGCATTCCCACGCGGAGCGTGGGAACGAGAAACAGAGCGTGGGAATGAGGAGATGGTGCGCAGTGCGCACCCTACGAATTACTCTTCGTAATTCTCAATCGCCGGACACGAACAAATCAGGTTACGGTCGCCGTACACATCATCAATACGGCCAACGGTTGGCCAGAATTTATGGGCACCGAGTTCTTTAACCGGGTAAGCGGCCAGTTCGCGGCTGTACGGGCGGTCCCATTCTCCGGCAATGACCGGGGCGGTGTGCGGGGCGTTTTTCAGCGGGTTGTTTTCCGCATCCAGTTCGCCGCGCAGTACCGCGTCGATTTCGCCTTTAATGCTGATCATGGCATCGGCAAAGCGGTCGATTTCGGCTTTGGATTCCGATTCGGTCGGCTCGATCATAAAGGTGCCCGCTACCGGGAACGACATGGTCGGAGCGTGGAAACCGTAGTCCATTAAGCGTTTGGCGATATCCACTTCGGTAATGCCGCTTTCGGCTTTCAGCGGGCGCAGGTCCACGATGCATTCGTGCGCCACGCGGCCGTTCTGGCCGGAGTACAGTATCGGGTAATGAGCCGACAGACGCTTGGCCAGGTAGTTGGCTTTCAGCAGTGCGTTCTGGGTCGCACGGCGCAGGCCTTTGCCGCCCATCAGGGTGATGTACATCCAGCTGATGGTGAGAATGCTGGCGGAACCGTAAGGCGCAGCCGATACCGCACCATTGCCTTTGGCTTCGTTGTCCAGCGGGCGTACCGCGTGGTTGGCCACGAATGGCGCGAGGTGTTTGGCCACACCGATCGGGCCCATGCCCGGGCCGCCGCCGCCGTGTGGAATAGCAAAGGTTTTGTGCAGGTTCATGTGCGATACGTCGGCACCGATAAAGGCCGGCTGGGTAATACCTACCTGTGCGTTGAGGTTGGCACCGTCCATATACACCTGACCGCCGAGGCTGTGTACCAGATCGCAGATTTCGCGCACGCCCTGTTCGTAAATGCCGTGGGTCGACGGGTAGGTCAGCATCAGGCATGACAGCTGGTCGCCCACTTCTTCGGCTTTTTTCTTCAGGTCGTCAAAGTCGACGTTACCTTCGTCATCGCAGTTGGTGACTACAACGCGCATCGAGGCCATTTGCGCCGACGCCGGGTTAGTCCCGTGGGCCGAGCGCGGAATCAGACAGACGTTACGGTGACCTTCGCCACGGCTCTCGTGGTATTTCTTGATCGCCAGCAAACCGGCGTATTCGCCCTGAGCACCGGAGTTCGGTTGCATACAGATGGCGTCAAAACCGGTAACGGCTTTGAGGTAGTCGTCCAGCTCGGCAATCATCTGTTCGTAGCCAATGGTCTGTGATTTAGGCGCGAACGGGTGAATGTTGGAGAACTCAGGCCAGGTGACCGGGATCATCTCGGTGGTGGCGTTCAGTTTCATGGTGCAGGAACCCAGCGTGATCATGCTGTGGTTCATAGCCAGGTCTTTCGACTCCAGACGCTTCATATAACGCAGCATTTCATGCTCGGTATGGTAGCGGTTGAAAGTCGGGTGGGTCAGGAAGGCGGTGTTGCGCGCCTGACCGGCGTCGATGCTGTTGGAGCCGCTGGCAACAATCTGCGCATCCAGTGCGTAGACATCCAGACCGTGACCTTCGCCGAGAATAATATCGAACAGTTCCTGTACGTCGGCGGCAGAGGTTTTCTCGTGCAGGCTGACCCCCAGAGTGTTCGCGGCCATACCCAGAGCGGCGTCGTCGCGCAGGTTCACTTCACGCGCTTCGGCACGGGCCAGTACCGCGGCTTTGTCGCTGGCGTTAAAGGTCAGGGTGTCGAACCAGTGGTTGTTGACCAGTTCAATGCCTTGAGCCTGTCCTTGAGAAGAAGAGAGGCCAGCTGCCAGAATATCGGTTAAGCGATGAATGCGGCCAGCGATGGTCTTCAGACCCTGTGGGCCGTGGTAGACGGCGTAGAAGGAACTCAGGTTGGCCAGCAGCACCTGTGCAGTACAGATGTTGGAGTTGGCCTTCTCGCGGCGGATATGCTGTTCACGGGTCTGCAGTGCCATACGCAGCGCAGGTTTGCCCTGAGCGTCGATAGAAACACCGATAATACGGCCCGGAATATTGCGCTTGTAGGCATCGCGGGTGGCGAAGAATGCCGCATGCGGGCCACCAAAGCCCATCGGCACACCGAAGTGCTGGGCGTTACCCAGAACAATGTCGGCACCCATTTCGCCCGGTGCTTTCAGCATCACCAGCGCCATCAGGTCGGTGGCCACCGCAGCCAGTGCGTCTTTGGCGTGCAGGGCGGTAATCACCTCGGTGAAGTCACGCACGTCACCGTTTTTACCCGGATACTGGAATAAGGCACCGAATACATCGGCGTCGGCGGCGGCATCCGCCGGGCCAACCAGTACGTCCCAGCCAAAGGCTTCGGCACGGGTTTTGACCACATCGATGGTCTGCGGCAAGCAGTTTTCATCAATGTAGAAGGTGTTGGATTTGTTTTTCTTTACCGAGCGCTTGGCCATGGCCATGGCTTCGGCAGCGGCGGTGCCTTCGTCCAGCAGGGAGGCGTTAGCCAGTTCCATGCCGGTAAAGTCGATCACCATTTGCTGGTAGTTGAGCAGGGCTTCCAGACGGCCCTGGGCAATTTCCGGCTGATAAGGCGTGTAGGCGGTGTACCAGCCCGGATTTTCCAGCACATTGCGCAGAATCACCGGCGGAATGATGGTGTCGTGATAACCCAGGCCAATGTAGCTCTTAAAGATCTTATTTTTGGCGGCCAGCGCTTTTAAATAATTCAGCGCGTCGTATTCCGTTTTACCGTCGGCAATATCAAGGAAGGGCGCACGCAGAATATCGGCCGGGACGATTTCAGCGGTCAGGGCTTCCAGTGAGTCGGCCCCCACGGCTGCCAGCAGGGCGGCTTCTTCGTTGTTGTCCGGGCCTGCGCCATTGGAGGCAATATGACGGCCGATAAAATTATCGCGTTGTTCCAGATCTTTAAGAGACAGTGTGGTCATGGGAGAACTCAAAAAAGTTAAAACGGATGCGCTTGGTGAGAATGTGCCATTAACAGTATTAACGACATTCCGCCTGCGGCTGTGCCGCAGACGGGCAGAAGCGTCTTATTCGCAGGCGGCTGCGTAGGCTTCGGCGTCGAGCAGGTTGTTCAGGTCGTCAGCGTTGGCAACTTCCATTTTGAAGAACCAGGCCTTGCCGTACGGATCTTCGTTGGCCATTTCCGGGGCATCAACCAGCGCGTCGTTAACGGCGATGATTTTACCGGCCAGCGGGGCGTAGATGTCGGATGCGGCTTTGACCGATTCCACCACGGCGATGTCTTGTTCGGCTTCGACTTCGGCACCGACTTCCGGCAGCTCAACGAATACCACATCACCCAGCTGAGCCTGGGCAAAATCGGTAATGCCGATGGTTACGGTGCCGTCGGCTTCGAGGCGGATCCACTCATGGGAGGTGACGTATTTCAGTTCGGCTGGGATATTGCTCATGTTGATCTCCACTCAAAAATAAAAAGCGTAAAACGAATTCGTTAAGGTATCAGAACTGCTGCTTACCATTGCGGACGAATGGCAGCTTGACCACGCGTGCGGGCACTAATTTACCACGCATTTCCACCAGACACTTGTCTGCGGTGCCGACCGGTACGCGCGCCATGGCAATGGAGTACTCCAGACTGGGGGAAAAGGTGCCGGAGGTGATTTCACCCTCGCCGATGCCTTCAACCACAACCTTCTGGTGTGAGCGCATCACGCCGCGCTCTTCCAGCACCAGACCAACCTGTTTCATGGCCTGTTGCGGATTGGCGGCGCGTTCGGCTTTTTCGGCTTCCAGTGCGGCGCGGCCAATAAAGTCACGCTCCGCCGGTTCCCAGGCAATGGTCCAGCCCATGCCGGCCTGCAGTGGGGAAATGGTTTCGTCCATATCGTTGCCGTACAGGTTCATACCGGCTTCCAGACGCAGGGTATCGCGTGCGCCCAGACCCGCCGGAGCCACACCGGCATCCAGCAGCTGCTGCCAGAATTCAGCCACATCGGCTTCCGGTACCATAATTTCCAGACCGTCTTCACCGGTATAACCGGTACGGGCGTAGAACCATTCACCTTTGCCTTTACCCTGAAAAACAATCAGGCTGTCGATCAGCCCGGCGGCTTCCGGTTTAACCTGTTTTACCCGCTCAATGGCTTGCGGGCCCTGTACGGCCACCATGGCCAGTTCCGGGCGCTCGGTGAGGCTGATTTCAAAGCCTTTGCTCAGGCGTGCCATCCACTCCAGATCTTTCTCGCGGGTGGAGCAGTTCACCACGGTGCGGTACCAGCCATCCATTTTGTAGACGATTAAATCGTCAATCACACCGCCTTCATGATTCAGCATGCCGGAGTACAGGGCTTTGCCGGTTTCTTTCAGCTTGGCGACATCGTTGGCCAGCAGCTTCTGCAGGTAGGCGGTGGCATCCGGGCCGCGCACATCGACGATGGTCATATGCGATACATCGAACATACCGGCCTGCTCGCGCACAGCGTTGTGTTCCTGAATCTGTGAACCGTAATGGATGGGCATATCCCAGCCACCAAAGTCGACGATTTTGCCATTGGCTTCGAGGTGCTTGGCGTACAGAGCGGTTTGCTTGGCCATGTTATGTCCTGCTGTAGTCAGTCGTGATGTGATCGTTTGCGTCTTTATTTTGTCCCGTCAGTGCGCTGGCGGGGGTGCTTTGTCTGCCATAAACGCAGGCGCATGCTTTGTTTCGGATCGTAAAAAAGGGCGGCAGTATAGCGCCTAAAACGGACTTAGGCATCCTCCAATCTGTAAAAAACAGGACTATGGTTCCAATTTATTGTTATTGCCTGATGTTCGCCTGCGGGCCGCACTGCGACTGGGCTGGTGAGGGGGTGGTGATGTCCGGAAACTGACTGTTCAGTCAGAAAATGGGGCGAAATCGGGCCGTTCCTGAGGCTCCCGGCTGATGGCCCGCAGGGTCAGCTGTAAATGAGTCGTCAGCATGTCGTCAAAGCCCAGTGGCTGTTCTTTCCGGGCGAAGACACCATCGATGGTGAGCAGGGCAAAACCGTGGATCGACGACCAGCAGTTATTGGCCAGAATCATGGGGTCTGTGTGCAGGAATTCGCCCCGTCGGGTGCCGTCGGCCATCAGTTGCAGCAACACATTGAACGCGCTGCGGGCCGCTGTCTGCAGTGGCGGATATTGCTCGCGGTGGACAATGCTGCTGCCGAAGATCAGGCGGTATTTTTCCGGATTGGCGATGGCATAACGCAGATAGGCTTCACCGGCGCGCAGCAGGTTATCGGCGCAGCTCAGGCTGGCGTCGATACGGCCACTGGTGATGCCGCTGAGTTCATCGAAGGTCTGGCGTGCGAGCTCAACCAGCAGGCCGTTTTTATCGGCAAAATGGCGGTAGGGGGCGGTTTGGGATACCCCTACCACCCTTGCCAGGGCGCGCAGGCTGAGGTTCTCGGCGCCCTGTTCACGGATGCTGTCAACGGCGGCACTCAGTAAGGCCTCACGCAGATTACCGTGGTGGTAGCTGGTGGCGTTGTTCGGGTCTGAAACGGCGCGGCTCATTCTGAATATCCTGCGGAATGTGGCGCTATTCAACCCAGTTACGTGCTAAGCGTCAACTTCGCAGAGTTGCTGATCCGCTGCGGCCGCTTTGATGTGCGTGTTATCAGGAGGGATAAGGTGCAATTGGCTGGGCGAATATCCGCACCATTTTTTAAACGCTTTGGAAAAGTTAGCAACGCTGGAATACCCCAGTTCCGCTGACAGTTGGGTAACGTTAAAAATCCGCCGTTGCAGCCAGTCGCGGGCCTGAATCAGGCGCAGTTCAGACAGCAGTTTCTGGTAATGCGTACCGCTGTCCTGCAGGCGTCGTTTGCAGGTGCGTTCACTCAGTTCCAGCGCTTGTGACAGTTGCTCCAGAGAAGGCGGAGCGGGCAGTTCAGCGCGCAGCAGATTGGCCGCTTTGCAGCTGATCAGCAGGCTGACGCGGGTTGATAGGCCGGTTTGCAGCGAGGGCAGATTGTGCGGATCGGCTGGCACATGCAGCAATCGTTGCGGCAAACGGATCGCCAGAAAAGGCGCATTGCTGCGGATGGCCAGTGGTACATACGCGGCGTAGCGCTGCGGCTGCTCGCAGGTCTGTGGCAGAAAGAGCTGAATTTCACGGTGGCTGGTGGCAATAAACGGCAGGCAGCGGGCATGCAGCCAGGCCAGCATAACGTCCAGAATGGTGTCGGGCAGCCGCTGGGGCAGCGCCGGGTGTGCACGCCAGCGCAGCTCAATATGACAGGTTTCGCCGTCATTTTCCGGGTGCAGGCTGAACAGCTGTGACAGCAGATTATCTTCCTGCAGCAGGACGCACCCCTCTGCCAGAGTGCTGAACAGCGGCGGTTGATGCAGCGCCAGCGCCAGACCGTAATCAAGCGCCAGATTCTGTTGCGGCAGCTGTTCCTGTGCCCAGTCGAGCAGGTTCAGGATCTGGCTGACCGCAATACGGCTGCGGCTGTTGAACAGTGCATCGGCCGGCAGATCCATTGGCGGCAGTTGCTTGGTTTTGATGCCATTGCTGGCCAGCAGGCGCAGCAAAATATGCAGTGAGTCAGCGTTACAGTTTAAAGGGCCCATGGTGTGTCTTTTTTTTGTAGGTGGTGAGAATGGAGAACTGTACGGCAAAACAAGCGTTTAACAATGTGGTATCTGGCAGACATTCACCCAGAAATGGCCTGTAACAACCCAGCCTCAGCCGGACACCTGTCGTGTTGACGCTGATCACATTGTCGTCATAGTATGTTTTCGGTGTAAACATGCCGCTGGGCAAGCGATGTCAGCCCCGGCTTCTCAGCCATGATCAACGGGTCCGCATAATTACAAACAGGAGCGCCCTATGTTTTCTATTTGCCTGCAAGGTCGGCCGTCAGGCCTCTTTCTGCTGTCTGTTCTCAGTGTTTTCCTGGCGCTGCCAGTGTTATCGCAACCGGCTGTGCCGGTTGAAACCGTCGCTGCGCAATGGCAGGACTACGCCCGCCCGCTGCGCATCAGTGGCGTGCTGGAAAATAAGTCAGAACAGAATCTGGCCTTCAAAATTAATGGTCTGGTCGGCCAGGTGGCGGCGGATGAAGGCCAGTGGGTGAAAGCCGGGCAGGTACTGGCGGCACTGAATCTGGAAGAAATTGATGCCCAGGTCGCCAAGGCTGAATCCGTTTTGGCGAATGCCGAGCGTAATCTGGCGCGTTTTCAGTCGTTGCAGGGGCTGGATGCATTGTCGGTTGAACAGTTACAGAGCGCAGAAACCCAGGTGGATGTTGCCCGCTCGGATCTGACCGTTGCGCGGTTTAATCAGCGCCATGCGGTGATCCGTGCACCGGCGGATGGCCGTGTACTGAAGCGTTCGGTAGAAGCCAACGAAATGGTCAGCAACGGTAAGCCGGTATTTTTGTTTGCAGCCCGTACCAGTGGCTGGGTGCTGCGCGCCGGCGTGACGGACAAAGACATTGTGCGTCTGCGTTTGCAGGATCGCGCCGACGTCAGGTTTGATGCCTATCCCGGCGAGGTGTTTCAGGCGGAGCTGAGCCAGTTGGCAGGACGCGCCGACGCCAGTCAGACCTTTGAAATTGAACTCTGGGTAACGGGTAAACGTGAGCAGCCGTTGCTGGCGGGATTTGTTGGCCACGCGGTGATCACGCCTGCCCGGACGCGGCCAGCGGTGCTGCTGCCGGTGGGGGCCATGGTCAGAACCTATAACCAGCGTAACCCTGACCACAGCACCTCTGATCGCAGCATCCCTGAGCAGGGTGTGCGTGGCGAAGTTGAGGTGTTTGTGGTGCAAAACACCGCCACGGGTGCGCAGGCAGAGCTGCGCCGGTTGCCTTTACTGGCACTGGATCATAATCAGCTGGTGATTGCCGGAGGTCTTCAGGAGGGTGAACGGGTGGTGGTGGCCGGTGCGCCTTACCTGAGCCATGGCCGGGCCGTCACGGTGATGGATAACGCGCTGGCCGAACCGGCACTATCGGCGTCTGCACCGGCTGCGGCTGAATAAAGGAGCGGGTTATGCAATTACCTCAACTCGCCATCCGCAATCACCAGTTTACGTGGGTGATGTTTTTACTGCTGGTGCTGCTCGGCGTGGTGTCATTTTTTACCATGCCGCGTTCAGAAGATCCGCAGTTCGATTTCTCCGCCGCCGTGATCAAAGTGGTTAATCCCGGTACAACGCCGCTGGATATGGAAAAGCTGGTGGTTGATCCGCTGGAGGCCGCGTTAAACGAACTGGATGATTTACGCGAAATTAAAACCAGCGTCGAAGATGGTCTGGCCGTTATCCGTGTGGAATTTTTATACGGTACCGATCCGGAAGATAAATACGACGATGTCGTCAGTGCCGTATCTCAGGTGCGTGATCAGTTACCCGCCAGTATTGTCGATCTGGATATTGATAAAATATCCCCGGCGGATGTCAGCATTCTGCAATTGGCACTGGTATCAGAGCAGGCCGATTATCCGGAATTAAAAAAGCACGCCGAAACACTGGAACAAAAACTGGAGCGTGTCAGTGGCGTCAAACGTGTGGATATTGCCGCATTGCCAACGCTGGAAGTTCAGATTCAGGTAGACCAGCGCAAAGTGAATGGTCTGGGCATCAGTCTGGATGAAATTCAGGCGGCGGTCGCCACGGCGGCACAGAATTTACCCGGCGGTCATGCCAATGCCGGTGAGCGCCGGTTTACGGTGCGGACCAGTGGTGACTACGAATCGCTGGATGCTATTGGCGATACAGCGGTGCGTGGTCAGGGGCAGCGGTTGATTTATTTACGCGACATTGCCCGGATTTCATTAACCGAAAGTCTGCCCACATACCGCGCCCGGTTAAATGGTGAAAAAGCTGTTTTTTTATCCGTCGTTCAGCGTAAAGGCAGCCAGATATTTCAGGTACGTGAGGGGATTCAGCAGGTACTGGATATTTACCATGAAAAACGCCTGCCGCAGCATATTGCATTAAAAACCGTGATGGATCAGTCGGTCAGTGTCGAGCGTCAGATCGATGGATTTTTCGATAATTTAAATCAGGGTCTGATACTGGTTGCTGTATTGTCGCTGATTGTGCTGGGGTTGCGTCCGGCGCTGGTGGTGGTGGCCGCGATTCCGCTGTCGATTTTTATTGCCATTGGCTGGGTGGATCTGGCCGGTTTCGGCTTGCAGCAGATGTCGATTGTTGGTCTGGTGATTGCGCTGGGTTTATTGGTGGATAACGCCATTGTGGTGGTGGAAAACGTTGCCCGTCATTTACGTGATGGCGACAGCCCTGCCGATGCTGCCATTAAAGGCAGCTCGCAGGTGGCCTGGGCGGTTACTTCCGGAACACTCACCACAGTCCTGTCTTTTTTGCCCATGCTGCTCATGCAGAACGGCTCTGGTACCTTTATGCGCGCCATGCCGGTGACGGTGGTGTTAACACTGTTTGCATCATTATTAATTGCCCTGACTTTAACGCCGTTATTGGCCAGTAGATTAGGCAAAGCCGCAAAAACCACCACCCGCAGTCAGAGAAAACTGGAAGCCATTGCTGACGGTTTTTATCTGCGCTGGCTGAACCGGGCGCTGGCTAAACCTAAGCGCGTACTGTGCATCTCACTGGCGTTGTTAATAGGTTCGTTATCGCTGTTTCCGTTTATTGGTGTCAGTCTGTTTCCGAAAGCCGAAAAACCGATGATTCTGGTGAATATTGATATGCCGGAAGGCAGTGGCTTTGAACAGACCGAAGCCATGGCGCAGCGGGTTGAAGCGCTGGTACGCAAACAGCCTCTGGTCGTGGATATTGCGCAGAACGTTGGCCGGGGAAATCCGCGGATTTATTACAACATTATGCCATCACGGCAGACGGTGAATTTTGCGCAATTATTTGTCACCTTAAGTGCGCATGAACTGGCGCAGGTTGAACCTCTGGTTTCATCCTTGCGTGATGAGCTGAGCCGGATTGCCGGAGCGCAGATTACGGTTAAGGAATTTATGCAGGGGCCACCGGTCGAGGCACCGGTTGAAATCCGCATTATGGGCGAAGAGCTGAAACAGATTCAGCGGGTATCGCTGGATGTCGCCAGTATGATGGAGCAAACACCGGGTGTGGTGGGTGTGGATAATCCGGTCGGCAAATACAAGGTGGATCTGCATGTGCAGATTAACCGTGATAAAGCCGCCATGCTGGGTATTCCGCTCAGCACCATCGACCGTACCATCCGTACCGCGCTGGTGGGTTTACCCATGGGTGTTTACCGTGATGATGATGGCGAAGAATATAATTTAGTGCTGCGGTTGTCGGAATATCCACGCCCGGAACTGGCAACCTTTGATGATATTCAGATTGCGACTGATCAGGGCAAGCTGGTGCCGCTGTTACAGGTTGCCAGTCTTGAACTGGAAACCAGCATTGCCCGCTTCCAGCATTTTGATACCGAGCGTATGGCGCGGGTAACTTCGGATGTTTTACCGGGTTATACCACCGAAGCCGTTACGAATGCCGTGGCTGAACAATTGCAGCACTATGAATGGCCGGAAGGTGTGCACTTTACCATCGGGGGCGAGCAGGCCAACCGGAAAGAAGCCTTTGGCGGTATGGCCAAAGCGCTGATTCTGGCCGTGTTCGGAATTTTTGCTGTGCTGGTGCTGCAGTTCCGTTCTTTTGTGCAGCCGTTAATTGTTTTTGCCGCTATTCCGTTCGCCTTGATCGGTGCATTGCTGGCGTTATTTATGACCGGATATACCTTCAGTTTTACCGCCTTTATTGGCCTGACGTCGCTGGTAGGGATTGTGGTGAATAACTCCATTATTCTGGTGGATTACGCCAATCAGATGCGCCGTGAAGGCATAGAACAGCTGGCGGCCATTGCCGCTGCCGCGCAAACCCGTTTTGTCCCTATTGTGTTAACCACGCTGACCACTATCGGGGGGTTATTGCCGCTGACCTTATCCGGCTCCAGCATGTGGTCGCCGATGGGCTGGGCGATTATTGGCGGTCTGCTGGTTTCGACGTTATTAACCCTGATTGTCGTGCCGGTGCTGTACCGCTTTTTGGGGAAAATGCCGGAGGAGTCTGAGGCTTAAGCCGCCGCGCTGCTGCGTGCGGCCAGTAAGGCGGAAACCTTTTGTCATGGTTTCCGCCTTTCTACGCGGTTATTCCGGCCTTTTAATTTTCGCCATTTGCCTCCATATTCAGCCTGTCATCTGTTACTCACCATGTCCGCAAGGGCGTATTTTTAAGGCGGACGTTACAATGCTCGGCTGGATTTTCTTTTTTGCCTGTGTGGCGCTGGTGTATGTTTTCTGGAATCGCCAGCAGCAGGCGCGGTTATTGGCGCTGCATGCGGTGCGTCGTCATTGTCAGCAGGAAGATGTGCAATTACTGGACGATACCCTGATGCTGGAGACGCTGCGTATGCGTCGTATTCCTTCGCTGCAGCTGGTCAAAGGGGAGGGCCGCAGTCAGAACGGCGGCTGGCGGCTGGTACGGACTTATCGGTTTGAATTTTCGTCCACCGGTGACGAGCGTTATCAGGGTATGCTGACGCTGATTGGACGACGGGTGGCGAAACTGGAATTACAGGCGCACCGTATTCACTGAGCGGCTGTTACCGCTGCGCGAAATGTTTGAGATCGGGAGAGTGATCATGGTGATTCATCAGGCAGAACAGCAGCGTTTTATTATTGAGCAGGACGGCCACGAATGTGTGCTGGATTATGTGATTGACGGTCAGCGGATTGATTTTACCCATACCTATGTACCTTTCCGCCTGCGCGGTAAAGGTCTGGCCGAAGAGCTGGTAAAGGAAGGACTGGCCTGGGCAAAGGGTCAGGGGTATGACATTCAGGCCAGTTGCTGGTATGTGCGTAAGTTTCTCTGAGCGTTGTCTTTGAAATGGCTGCTGTTAAAGCCGGATAAATTCTGCCAGCCAGTGTCCCACCCTGTCGGCATCGGTGGGCTGCGTCAGGGTATTCATCCCTTCACGGAACAAATCCGGTCCGATGCAGTTTTCCCGGCGTGGCAATAATTTTTTGGTGTATTCAACGGTAAATTCCGGATGTCCCTGAAAGGCCAGCACGCGCTGGTCGATATAAAAGGCGGCATTTTCACAGAATTCACTGCTGGCCAGACGCCGTGCTTCAGGGGGCAGGGTCAGTACCTGATCGCGGTGGCTGTATATCAGGCGCAGATGTGACAGGTCGTCGTTGAGCCAGCTCGGACGGTGTTCAATGCGGGTGGTGTGTACGCCGATGCCCCAGCCTTTATCGCTGCGCATGGCATAACCGCCCAGAGTATGAGCCAGCAGCTGATGACCAAAACAGATACCGATCATCTTACCGTGCTGACTGTAGGCCAGTCTGATCCAGTCCTGCAGCGGTTTAATCCACGGCAGATCGTCATAGACACCGGCCTTTGAGCCGGTAATCAGGTAGGCATCACATTCTTTAATATCCTGTGGCAACTCACCCTGTTGCACCTGATAAAAGCGATAGCTGAGGGGAATGCCCAGACGCGCAAAAAATTGCGTGAACATATTGCCGTACGAGCGGTATTCATCCAGCAGATCGGGGTAGAGGGTATCGGTTTCGAGCAGGCCCAGCGTCTTCATAGCGGTATCGTCAGTGCAGTGTTTCAGAGGTTGAGTTGACCAGAACGGTTGCTGACCGGCCACGTAACGGCTTGAGAATATCTTCCAGGCCGTTGATTTTAATTTCCAGTGCCAGCGACAGCAGCATGCCCAGTTGTCCGGCCGGCATACCCTTATTGTTCAGCCATAGCAGGTATTCTTCGGGAATGTCGATCAGCACCCGTCCCTGATATTTGCCAAAGGGCATGGTCATGGTGACCAGGCGCACCAGATCGGATTTATCAAACACAGGCTACCTCAGAATAGTCTTAAAAAAGATCATTATCATCGTCTGATGGCATGACCGGCAACATGATGAGCGGTGGTCGCGATGCCTGCAAGTATCGTAAAGCGCTTGGACACTTTGTCAGGCGTTTTCTGGTCTACACTAAAGTATCAATAACTATTTTGGCCATATGCTGCGGGCATGGAAGAAAAAAACACACGATTTGAGGATCTTCGGCTGATGCCGGGTCAGCCATTACAGCTGGATTTTGAAGGCTATACCAGTGAGCGTGATAAATCGGTTCTGCTGGGTTACCGTGCCGGGCAGGGCATCATTGTTACCACGCCACTCGTGAATGGCTCTCCTATGGTGCTGAAGCTTGGCGCTTCGCTGGCGGTACGGTTATTTGCCACACAAATGAATTGCGCCTGCGCCTTCCGTACCGAAATTACCCATATTTCCCGCGCACCTTATCCGCATTTGCATCTGGCGATGCCAGCGGCTCTGGTACTGGGGGAAGTACGCAGTTCCGTACGCGCTAAAGTTGCGCTGATTACCTCGGTGCATTACGGCGAGAACTTCGCGCAGAAATGCTCTGCCATGATTAAAGACCTGAGTCTGGGCGGTGCGCGTCTGGAAGCCAGAATGCTGCCGGTGGATATCGGCGACAATATTCAGCTGACTGCACAAGTGTCAGTCAGTGGTATTGAACGTATTATCAAACTGGATGCAGTGGTGCGTGCATTCAGCAAGGAGGCCGGAGGTGTCGGCGTCGGGCTGCAATTTCTGGCCATGAGCGATTCTGACCGCATCACATTACACGCTTACGTACTTTCCAATATTCACCGGCAATAGCCGTTTTCCAGTTCTGGAGTAGTTGCATGACTGGTATGTCATTTTCTGCCGACCGGCAGAACCACTGGAGTCAGGTCTGGAAAGACCTGGTCAGTGGTGAGGCGTCTGGACACCGTTCGCAGGTTCCGCCGCTGGTTGTCAGTGCCCGGTTGGAGTCGTTGCTGGACAGCAGCGTGAAGCGCTTTTTAAACAGTCGCCCCGGTACGTTACATGCGGATTTACAGGCCTCTCTGCGTTTGATTGCGACCCGTTTGCAGGCTGTTCAGATTGCTCTCTTTTTATGCCCGCAAGGGATTCACACCCAGCCTGTGTGTATCCTCACCGGTCAGGATGAAACCCGCAGCGAAGCATTGCATGCACTGGCTGAACAGCAGCAGAAGTGGTGTGAACTGGTCAATGGCCAGCAGCCAAGGCTGCTGTCATCGGCGCTGGAGCAAGGAGCGGCAGAGCATCTGGTGTTGCAGGCGATGGCTTGTGAGCAGGTGTTGCTGCTGCCGGTTGCCGGACGTGAGACGGCCTCGGGCTGTATGCTGCTGGGTTTTCACGCCGCCGCCCCAACACCGGATGAACATGAGCGCTCGCTGCTTTCTACCTTTGCTCAGCTGTGTTTTCTGGTGGCGGATCGTCTGACGGTAATGGCCTATCTTGATCAGCGTGAACGCTCGCTGTTGCAGACGGAGCGGCTGGCCAGAATTGGCAGCTGGCACGATGATGTGCTGCATAATCGCATCACATTTACGCCTCAGGCCGGTGAGATTTTTGAACTCAGCCCGGAAGTGACTCAGGTCAGTCTGGAAGACTACATTGCTTATCTGCATCCGGAAGACAAAGAGCGGGTTATCCGCACCTTGCAGCACAGTCTGCACACCTTGCAGCCATCTGATATGACTTACCGTATCTGCACTCCGTCGGGCCAGATAAAGATGATTCATGGTATCGGGGAGATCCTGCTGAATGATAACGGCATTGCCGTCGCGCGCGTTGGCACGGTGCAGGATATTACTGAAGCGCATGCACGAGAACAGCGTTTGCAGCAGGCGTCGAGGGTGTTTGAATCGACCATGGAAGGCGTGGTGATTACTGACCCGGACGGTTTGATTGAGGCCGTCAACCCGGCCTTCAGTACGATTACCGGTTACAGCGAAGACGAAGTGCGTGGCCGTTCCGTGCAGATGCTTAATCCGGAACGGCGTCAGCGCAACGTGCTGCAGGATATCCGCCACGACGTGCAGCAAAAAGGGTTCTGGCGTGATGAGGTATGGAACCGGCGTAAAAACGGTGAGGTATTTCCCCAGTTTTTAACCGTGACCAGTGTGCGCGATGAGCGCCGGGCAATCAGCCACTATGTGGCGGTGTTTGCGGATATTTCCCGTCAGAAAGAATCAGAACAACAGTTGGATTATCTGGCTCATTACGATTCGCTTACCGGTCTGCCGAACCGCAGTTCCCTGTTGCTTAAGCTGCAGGCTGCTATTGATCTGGCGACGCAGAAGCAACGAAAAATTGCCGTTATTACCATCGATCTTGACCATTTCAAACACATCAATGACAGCCTTGGTCATCCAGCCGGTGATCGCCTGTTGCAGGAATGCGCGCGCCGCCTGCGGGAGCGTCTGCGCGACTCGGACACGGTGGTGCGTCAGGGCGGTGATGAATTTGTCGTGGTACTGGAAAATATCGTCAGCGACGATCAGGTGAAGCGCGTGGCTGACATTATTCAGCAATTATTTGGCAGCGCGTTTGATGTGGGAATTGGCCGGGAATTATTTATCGGTGCCAGTCTGGGGATCACGCTCTTTCCTGATCATGGCTGTGATGTCACACAACTGCTCAGTAATGCCGATGTGGCGATGTATCAGGCCAAGAGAAAAGGCCGCAATCATTATCAGTTTTACACCAACGATCTGACGCAGGCCGCGACCGACCGGCTGGAACTGGGCAATGAGCTGCGCCATGCATTACAGCGTGATGACGAGTTACAGCTGCATTATCAGCCTCAGGTGTGTATTCATACTGGTCGGGTAACCGGGGTTGAGGCCCTGATCCGCTGGCAGCATGAGCAGGAAGGGATGATTCAGCCCGGGCGTTTTCTGCCGGTGGCGGAAGACAATGGTCTGATGCCGGAACTGGACAGCTGGGTGCTGAACAAAGCCTGTCGCCAGCTTTCTCTCTGGCAGCAGCAGGGCATCGCACCACTGATTCTGGCCGTGAATATCACCCAGCCAACCTTTGTTGCCGGGGGGTTGGTGGAGCGTCTCAAAGCTTTACTGGATCGTTATCAGCTGGATCCGAGCTGGCTGGAGCTGGAAATTACGGAGGGTGCTCTGCTGGAACCCACGGCGCAGGTGTTATCAACCATTGCCGGACTGAAAGCGCTGGGCGTGATGCTGGCGGTGGATGATTTTGGTACGGGGTATTCATCCCTGGCGTATCTGCACCGTTACCGGGTCGATAAACTGAAAATTGACCGCAGCTTTATTAACAGCGTTGAACGTGAAGAAGAAGGGCGGGTAATTACCAGTACCATTATCAATATGGCGCATGGGCTGGGGTTACAGATTCTGGCAGAAGGGGTGGAAACGGCACTGCAGCTGGAATTCTTGCGCACGAATGGCTGTGAAACGTATCAGGGATTTTATTTCAGCAAACCATTGCCGCTGGCAGAACTGACGGCACTGTTAGGGCCTGTCGACACTAAGTAAATCCGGCCTGCTGAGAGCCAGTTTTTCTCAGAACAAGGAGAGAGGAGTGATATTAGCGGGCTAAATGAATGACGAGCGACGATGTTATTGGGGAAAACTGGCCTCAGCCCGAAGGGTTATGGCTAAAAATCCCTCATCCTGCGTTGCTGTTCGTTTGCTTAACCCGTTAGGCCACACTCTCAGCGCCTTGTCTGAGGAGTTTTTAGCCGATAACAGGCCTGTTTAATGAGTGTCGACAGGCCCTAGGCTGAAGCAGCCAGCTCTGCTGGATGCTTCAGCGCATAACGCTTATTCGTAGGTACAGAAGTAGGCGGTCTGAGTCGCCATTTTTACCTGGAATTTTACGTTGGCCGGTACTTCGAATGACTCGCCCTGAGCGACGGTCTGCCATTCGCTGGCACCTGGCAGCAGAACATCCATGCTGCCGGAAACCACGGTCATCACTTCTTTCTGGCTGGTGCCAAATTCGTACTCACCGGCTTCCATCGCGCCAACCGTTGCTGGCAGAGTCGCGGTTTGCAGGGCAATGGATTTTACTTTGCCATCAAAATATTCGTTTACTTTCAGCACAGTTAAGCACTCCTCGTGAATTGGAGTGGCGATTATACGCATCCGCTGCCGGGCGGCAATCGCAGGGTGTTCAACGGAGGAATCGGGCGGTCAGACGATGGCCGGACGGGTCAGTGGGAAGCGGATAACAAAGCGGGTGCCCTGGCCCGGCGTGCTGCTGACCTGAAGCGAGCCATGCAGCTGGTGGCTGACCAGATCCTGAATAATGTAAGCACCAATACCACTGCCCCCCTGATTGCGCTTGGTGGTGAAAAACGGATCGAACAGCTGCTTCAGGGTGTCTTCATCCATCCCGCGGCCATTATCACTGAATACGACCTCCACCTGCTGATCCTGTTGCTGTACTTCAATACGGATCTGCCCCCGTTGCGGAGGATTGTCATCGAAGGCATGGGTCAGGGAATTCATCATCAGGTTGGTAAATATTTGCGCAACCGCGCCGGGATAGCTGCTGATGAAGATACGTTTCGGGCATTCAACGCTGACATCAATCGGGCGGTATTTATAGTTCGGGCGCAGCGACACAACAATGCTCTGCAGATAATCCCCCAGCTCAAAATCCCTTCGTTGCTCGCTCGACTGATCCACCGCCACCTGCTTGAAACGCGTAACCAGATCGGCAGCGCGACGCAGGTTGTCGGCGGTTATTTGCACCCCCTCTTCAGAGAACTGGATAAAATCGTCAAAGGACGTTTTGGTCAGCTGTCCGGCGCGGAACTGCCGGGCAATGTCTTTCAGCTGATCTTCCAGCGCACTGACCGCCGTCACACTGATACCCAGCGGAGTATTGATTTCGTGCGCCAGACCGGCCACCACTTCGCCCAGCGCTGCGTGTTTTTCCAGATTGACCAGCTGCTGCTGGGTCAGCTTCAGCTTACGCAGTGATTCGCTTACTTCAGCGTTCTTGTGCTCAAGTTCACGGGTGCGCTCTTCCACTTTGGATTCCAGTGTGGCGTTCAGCTCTTCCACCCGCTGTTGTTCAGTCAACAGCTGGCTGTTGGTCTCTGACAGGCGGCGGGTAAACTGATCAACCTGAGTAACCAGAGTATTGAAGACCCGGACAATGGGTGTGAATTCGTTTTCCGCATCGTACTGCAACGGGCGGAAAGAGGGCTGGCTGGCTTCGCGGTTATAGTCAACCGTACTTTGCAGACGGCTGAGAATCTGCTGAAACGGGCGGAATAAAAATTCCAGCACCAACGCCATAATGGAGACAAACAGAACAGCGATGCCGATATTGATGGTCATACCATCCGCCAGACGCTGCTGAACAGCCAGCGCCAGATCAGCGTGCGGAATGCGTACGCCCAGAACCAGTCCGGTCTGACTGCGGGCAGCGAACAGGTATTCGCCACTGTGTTCCTGCAGCTCAGTCGCCTGACTGGCGTTCAGCGTCAGCAGATCGCTGTTGCTGACGATGGTATTGATGTCGCTGCTGTTGTCCGGCCCGACCAGATAGCGGCCACTGTTCTGGTGGAGCAGAAAAGGACGGGTTCCCGGTGTTATCTTGAGTTCCCGGATTTGCTGGCGTAATGCCGCCATTTCCCAGTCAACAGTGGCAACACCAATCAGCGTCTGACGGGTATCGTACATCAGGGCATTGACGGTCATGATCAGCACCTCGGTGCCGGCATTATCAAAATAGGGTGGGGTCCAGTACAGATTTTCCGCGCGTGGTGTCTGTCGTGGCCAGTCAGACGGGATAGCCAGAGTGTACCAGGGCTGATTCAGGTAATCGTAACTCTCGCTGCTCAGCTCCCAGGTCGGAATAACATCAGTGCCCCTGTGAAACGCGTAAGGGCCAAAATAACGCATACCGGGGTCGATGATGTATGGCTCATACCAGATGCCGCCACCGAGTGCATGATCAAAAGACTGAAAAGTATCAACCAGCAGTTTCAACAGCTCAGTGCGTATGTGTCCGGGCTGATGACGATGATGTTGCTGCTCATGATGTTCACCGCTGCGTGCCAGACCCAGAGCCGTTCGCTCCATCTGCGCGGCGGTGGCATCCAGACGCTGCACACTGGCGGTAACGGCGGCCATGATTTGCTGGCGGTTGAATTCCAGCACCGAATCACTGGCGCGGCTGTTGTAGTGCAGCAACAAAGCAGTAAAGCCTGTGATTTGCAGAATGATGACACACAACAGAATGCGGCTTTTGATATTCATGTGTTACGTCTTGATACCAATCTCAGGGCTGCTGATACACGTGAATACAATCTGACAACCCCTGTTATCGTTCACTCATGACCAGACTAGCAGCAACCACACCGCTTGCGTAGCTGAGATTCTGACACGCTTCATAATAAGATGGCAGCATCGCCGGTAATCAGCAAATATCCCCGTCGTGCAGCATCAAACTGGCTTGGAGAGCCACATTGGTGTGGCCAACCGAGTGGGCCAGAGGCAATGACTCTACCTGACAACTGTTACACTCAAAAAAATAATAGAAGCAACCGGCAGGGCTTTCCTATATAGTACGCCCCCCTTAAGAAAACCGACGAGTCGGGCCTAGCCGTGTGAGCAGTAGAGTGCGAACCAGAACGGCCAAGCCCTTCCTCTACTACACACAGGTACAATATGACCGATACTATCCCTACAGGCTTTGCGAGCCTGGGTTTACCTTTTTCTATTCTCCGTACTCTGGAAGAACTGGGCTATGAAGCCCCGTCTCCGATTCAGGCTGAAAGTATTCCTCCGCTGCTGGAAGGCAAAGACGTTCTGGGCATGGCCCAGACCGGTACCGGTAAAACCGCTGCCTTCGCACTGCCGCTGCTGAGCCGCACTCAGGCGGATTTTAATTCGCCGCAGGTGCTGTGTCTGGCACCGACCCGTGAACTGGCGCAACAGGTGGCTGAAGCCATCAAAACGTACAGCAAATACATTCCGGGTATAGGTGTTACTGCTATTTACGGTGGTTCTGATTACGGCAGTCAGTTGCGCGAACTCAAACGCGGCCCGCAGTGGGTTGTGGGTACTCCAGGCCGTGTGATGGATCACCTGCGTCGTGGCACCCTGAACCTGGCGGACATCAAAGCCGTGGTTCTGGATGAGGCGGATGAAATGCTGCGCATGGGTTTCATCGACGATGTGAACTGGATTCTGGAACATACACCGCGCAATCGTCAGGTCGCTCTGTTCTCGGCGACAATGCCACGGGAAATTCAGCGGGTTGCTGAAACGCATCTGAAAGACCCGGTTGAAGTAAAAATTCAGACCAAGACCACCACCAACGATAAAATCCGTCAGCGTTACTGGTTTGTTGCTGGTGCTCATAAAAATGATGCCCTGCTGCGTATTGCCGAAACGGAAGAATTCGACGCCATGATGGTGTTCGTCCGCACCAAGCAGGCGACAGAAGAAGTGGCTGATTTTATGCAGGCCAACGGCTTTAAATGTTCACCATTAAACGGTGATATTCCTCAGGCGCTGCGTGAAAAAGCGGTAGAAAAACTGAAAGCCGGTCAGCTTGATATTATTGTGGCGACCGACGTTGCTGCCCGTGGTCTGGACGTTGAACGTATCAGTCACGTCATCAACTACGATATTCCGCAGGATACCGAGTCTTACGTTCACCGTATTGGCCGTACCGGCCGCGCGGGCCGCAATGGTGAAGCCATTGTGTTTGTCCGTGGCCGTGAAAAACGCATGCTGCGTGACATTGAAAAAGCGACTCGTCAGGCCATTGAAGAAATGCCCCTGCCGACCGCAAAAATGGTCAACGAAAAACGCCGTGAACGTTTCCAGGCGCAAATCCTGGATGCGATTCATCCGGAACGGAATAACCAGTACCGTGAAATGATTGAAACCATTCTCAGTCAGAACCCGGTCGATGCGCTGGACGTTGCTGCCGCTCTGGCTGCGCTGCTGCAGGGTGAAAAATCTCTGTTTATTAATGAGCAGACGGATGCCCGTATGGCCGATGCCCGTGAGCGTGAACTGCGTAACGAAAGCCGCAGCGAGCGTCCGTCCCGTGACCGTGATTCACGCGGAGATTCACGCGAGCGTGGTCCGCGCAGCAAAGCGTTGCCGGAAGAGCAGCCAAAACCATTAAAAGGTCATCCGGAAGTGGAAATGACCCGCTATATGGTAGGCATTGGTTATGACGATGGTCTGAAGCCCGGCAACCTGGTCGGTGCCGTAGCTAACGAAGCAGACCTTGATAGTGATTACATTGGTCATATCGAAATTTTTGATAATTTCGCCGTGATTGATTTACCGGAAGGTATGCCAGCCCCGATCATGGGCAAACTGCGTAAAGCACGCGTTTGTGGTCGCCCGCTGGAAATTAAAGTGTATAAAGAGTCTGAAGTACCCCAGGGTGGTGCCGGTGCTGCGCGTCGTGCTCCGCGTCGTCCTGAAGGACAGAAAGACAGTTTTGCCAAGAAACCGCATCGTGGCAAACCACGGGATAACGGTGCTCCTGCGCCGGGTACCCGTGCCCCACGCAAGCGTCGCGAAGCCTAATCAAGACGGCGCAACGTTAATAAAAACCGGCTAAAAGCCGGTTTTTTTATGTCTGCCGTATTTTCCTCAGGGCAATGTCTGTGCTGCGTCACTATTTTCCTCGCCAATATTTTTCCTCCGGACGTAAAAAGCCCCGGCTAACGCCGGGGAAAAGGACAGACGAAAATGTACGGATGATCAGTGGCTGATCATCCATGGCCGCATGCCGGGGAACATCTTATTTCCGTCAGCGGTATACATCAGATTGCTGCGGCGTTTAGTTTCACAGCCGCAACCATTGCGATGTTTATGCTGATGGCGCGCCAGCTTTTCCTGCTCACGTTCGTGATACTGGCTGCTGGTCATGACTTCCGGTTCATGTTGCGCCTTTTCATTCCGCTCCATTGCATCTCTGGTTTCCTTCAGCATTCTGGCCAGATGCGGTGGCAGCATAACAATGCGTGCCGACAGCGTCTGGCAGTGCGGGCAATGTGCTGGCTGATCGTGCTTTTCCATGCTCGCCAGTTCCTGAAACACACCATGCTGCGGACATTTGTAATCATACAGTGGCATATGCGGCTTCCTCTTTATTTAAGATCCGGAGCTTTCGGAATATCAACCGACCCATCCAGATGTTTAACCGGCCCGTTGGCATTCGGCTGAATATCAAATTCAAAAATATCCGTCGGCAGCCATAATGTTGCACAGGAATTCGGAATATCCACCACGCCACTGATATGACCCTGAATCGGCGCACAACCGATGATCGCGTAGCCCTGTGCCTCGCTGTAGCCAAACTGGGTCAGATATTTAATGGCATTCAGACAGGCCTGACGGTAAGCAATACTGGTATCCAGATAATGTTGTTTGCCGTTTTCGTCGACCGAAATACCTTCAAAGATCAGGTAGTCATCGTATTTCGGTACCATCGGGCTCGGTTTGAAAATCGGATTTTTAATCTGATATTTGGCCATGCCATCTTTAATCAGATTAACCCGCATGTGAATCCAGCCGGCCATTTCGATGGCACCACAGAAGGTGATTTCACCATCACCCTGGCTGAAGTGCAGGTCGCCAACGGATAAGCCGGCACCGTCGACATACACCGGGAAGTACACTTTTGCTCCACGGGTTAAATCTTTAATATCGCAGTTACCGCCGTGTTCACGCGGTGGTACGGTGCGGGCACCTTCTGCCGCAGCGGAATTGCGTTCATCGCCTTTCATACGGCCCATATGAGCCGTTTCTGCATACGGCAGGCAGGCAAGTTGTGGTGTGCGTTCAGGGTCGGTATCAAATAATTCCTTTTCACGCTTATTCCACATATCCAGCATTTCGCGTGATGGCAGGCAACCAATCAGGCCGGGATGCAGAATACCGGCAAACTCGACGCCGGGAACATGACGGGATTTGGTATAAATACCGTTAAAATCCCAGATGGATTTCTGCGCTTCGGGAAAATGATTATCCAGAAAACCGCCGCCGTTTTGCTTGGAGAAAAAGCCGTTAAAACCCCATTGCTGTTCAGCAAATGCCCCGATATCCAGAATATCAACTTCCAGAAGATCACCGGGTTGTGCACCTTCTACAGAAATCGGGCCGGAGAGAAAGTGCACCTTGGTAAGATCAACATCGCGCACATCAGAAGCGTCATCGTTATTCGCAATCTGTCCGCCGGTCCAGTCAAAGCACTCAACAATAAAATCATCGCCGGGCTTTACTGTGGCAACCATAGGAATATCCGGATGCCAGCGGTTGTGCACATTATCGTGCTCATACGCGGATTTATTCAGATCAATCTTGATGATGGTGTCAGTCATGGTCTTCTCCTTATATGGCCTGTCCGGCCTTTGGGTATGGCGAAATGCCAGAGTCGGGCTGCTGCCCTTGGGTAAAAATCAATTGTCCTTGCTGTACATCGGCAATCAGCGTCAGTGGTTCCTGATCTCTGTGCTGGTCAAGCAGGCAGACGGCCAGTGGTGCCAGTATCTGTTGGTTGAATAAACGCTGAATGGCACGCGCACCAAAATGTTGTTCAAAGCCTGTTGAACACAGCCAGCGTATGGCATTGGCGCTGAATTCAATGCGGATGCCGCGTTTGCGCAGACGCTGATTCAGCGCCTGAATCTGAATCTGTACGATATCGGGCAGCGCAGAAGTATTCAGTGGTGCGAAAAATTCAGTACAGTGAATGCGGTTAAGAAATTCGTGATCAAAGCGACGCTGCAATGCCTGAAGGCGGATACGTTTGCGTAACCGGTTCTGCAAAGATTGCGGCAGCCATTGATGCCAGCGTCGGCTGTACCATTCACGGGAACCGGCGTTGCTGGTCATGAACACCAGTGTGTTGCGGAATGAGAGTAATTTTTGCCCGGAGGCGAGCATTAACGTGCCGTTATCCAGAATATTCATCAAACTGCGTACAACATCGTTACTGGCTTTTTCAATTTCATCGAACAGTACAATGCCGGGACGCGTGAGACTGCCCTCAATTAACTCCTGGTTCAGCAGCGTCAGATTATCTTTACTGCCAACATATCCCGGAGGTGCACCGGTGATAGCAGCGCTGTAATGACTTTGTGAAAGAGTATTCATATCGATACGGCAGAATGCCTCTTCACGGCCGTGGATTGCCCGGGCAATGCAGCGCACCATTTCCGTTTTGCCAACGCCTGTATCACCGACAAATAAAGCCGTTAATAGCGGACGGTTGCTGTCATTCAGTCCGGCTTTAATAATATTCAACTGACGCCGGATACTGCTGATAGCCCGGTCCTGGCCAATGATCTGTTCGCGCAGCTGATGCTCAACCCGTTCAGGATCAAAAGCGAAACCAGACAGCGGCGCTGATGAAGGAGAAGCGCTGTTGCTGGCCAGTCTGTCGTTGATGAATACCATGAGAACCTCAGGACCCGGCTTCCAGAGATTGTTCTGAACCCGGTAAATTACCCACCGGACACTCGGCCACACCAATAGTGTCGCGTGTTAAAGCCTCAACCTGATCACGGGTTTTTTCTGCATCCATTACCCAGCTGCGATAAAATTCAAATGGGCAGTCTGCTATGCCTTTTTCACCATCGCCGGAATTGAACATACCGGTATAGCCGCGGTGCAGTAATTTAAATAAATGATTCTGTGACTGATCGTTTTTCCGGGCATCGCGGATTTGCGATACCGAAAGCTGAGCGTATTGCACGCCCATGTCTTCTTCGCCGCATTCGCCCAGAGTACGTCCGTCAAAACCAATAATGGCGGAGTGGCCGAAATAGGAATATACGCCATCAAAGCCACTGGCGTTGGCCACGGCTACGTAGCAGTTATTGGCCCAGGCCATGGACTTAGCCATCATCACCTGTTGCTCTTTAGCCGGATACATATAGCCCTGACAACGGACAATTAATTCGGCACCACGCATGGCGCAGTCACGCCATATTTCCGGGTAGTTGCCGTCGTCACAGATAATCAGGCTTATCTTCATCCCCTTAGGACCATTGCTGACGTAGGTTCGGTCTCCGGGATACCAGCCTTCAATCGGGCACCAGGGAAGGCACTTCCGGTATTTCTGGACAATTTCACCCTGATTATTGATCAGAACCAGCGTGTTGTAGGGTGCTTTGTGTGGATGTTCTTCGTGCCGTTCACCGGTCAGGGAAAAAATTCCCCAGGTATTCGATTTCTGACAGGCCGCAGAAAAAACAGCGGTTTCGTCACCGGGAATGGTTGTGGCGGTAGCCATCATTTCATCATGGTCATACATAATTCCCATGGTGCTGTATTCAGGAAAAACGATCAGATCCATGCCGGGTAATCCCTGTTTAATACCAAGGATCATGTCGGCAATTTTTTTCGCATTTTCCAGAACATCCTCTTTGCTGTGCAGGCGTGGCATTTTGTAGTTCACCACAGCCACACCGACGGTATCGTTGCTGCTTGAAATATCACCGTGTCGCATAATGAGCTCCTTAAACAGACAGATAGCGGGTAATGGTTGCCTGATCGGCTTCAGCAACCGGTACATCCAGAACAATGGCGCCTTTTTCAATTACCAGAATGCGATCGGCAATATCCAGCGCAAAACTCAGTACCTGTTCAGAGACAAGAATGGATAAATTGCGCTGTGTGCGGATTTGCTTCAGTGTGCGTGCCATTTCTTTAATAATGGATGGCTGAATACCCTCTGTTGGCTCATCCAGTAATAACACGCTTGGATTGCTTGCCAGTGCGCGGGCAATGGCCAGCTGTTGTTGCTGGCCCCCGGATAAATTACCGCCACGGCGGTTTTTCATTTCATCCAGTACCGGGAATAGACTGTACAGGTCTGATGGGATTTTGCGTTCACCTGTGCTGGTTAATCCGGTTTCGATATTTTCCGAGACGGTCATAGTAGAAAATATCATCCGTCCCTGAGGAACAAAGCCAATGCCTGCACCTACTCGTTCATAGCTTTTTAAACCGGATAATTCCTTACCATCCAGAGTAAGGCTGCCTTCTTTACTGGGAATCATGCCGATTAATGATTTCATCAGCGTGGTTTTACCCATTCCGTTTCGTCCCAGAATCGCAACAATTTCTTTCGGTTTAATACTCAGGTTCAGATTGCGGATAACATCACTCTGACCGTAAGCAACGCTGTAATCGGATACTTGAAACATACAATAACTCCGTGTTTAAGCTCAGTGGCCGAGATAAACTTCAATGACTTTAGGGTCTGACTGAACCCTCTCCATAGACCCTTCAGATAACACCTGCCCCTGGTGCAGAACCGTTACCCGATCGGCGATATCCGCGACAAATTGCATGTCATGCTCAATAACCAGCACTGAACGATCTTTGGTAATGCGCTGTAATAATTCTGCCGTTTGTTTACGTTCAGATACCGACATTCCGGCGACGGGCTCATCCAGCATCAGAAGCTCAGGGTCCTGAATCAGCAGCATGCCGATTTCCAGCCATTGCTTCTGACCATGACTGAGCAGGTCGGCGTTCATATCGAGCTTGTCACCGAGGAATATCATGTCGGCAATTTCCTTAACTTTGGCTACCACTTCAGCATCGCGGCGAAAGGTCAGCGCTCCCCAGACATTGCGTCCCCGCGGATATGAAAGTTCAAGGTTTTCAAACACGGTAAGGTCTTCATAAATGGATGGGTTCTGAAATTTTCGACCAACACCGGCGTGTACAATCTGGTGTTCGTTTAATTTTGTCAGTTCCTTTCCTTTAAATTTTATTGAACCTTCTGTGGCTTTGGTCCGGCCACAGATTAAATCAAGGACCGTGGTTTTACCGGCACCATTCGGACCAATGATGACGCGGATTTCCTGCTCTTCGACATACAGTGACAAGTCGTTAACGGCTTTAAATCCGTCGAAAGAAACCGTCAGACCTTCAATGCTCAGAACAAAATCTTTCTTCGGAATGGATTTATTGGTTTCCAGCATGACTGTACTCCTCTGCAGCAGATTCAGTATCTTTGGTCTTATTGGGTTTTATTTCAGCCGTTTTCAAAGCATCCATGTCTGACGCAAGAGCCGGATCTGATGACTTCTTAAAGCGTTGAAGACGTGGTTCAACATAGGTCTGATAAAGACCGGCCAGGCCATTCGGAAATGCCATTACCACACCAATAAAGAGAGCACCCATAGCAAACAGCCACAGCTCCGGGAAGGATTCCGAGAAACTGGTTTTGGCCCAGTTCACCAGCAGGGTTCCATACACCGCTCCGAGAATCGACAGACGGCCGCCGACGGCACAGAAAATAACCATTTCAATCGAAGGAACGATGCCGACAAACGATGGCGACATAAAGCCAACCTGAAGGGTAAACATGGCTCCGCCAATCGCAGAGAACACGGCAGCAATGCAGTAAATAAAGATTTTGAAGCTGGATACGTCGTAACCGGAAAAGCGCACGCGGTCTTCCCGTTCACGCATGGCAACGAGTAAGCGGCCAAGTTTGCTTTTAATAATGTAGCGCGCAGCGAACAGACAACCAATCAGCAGGAATGCATTGATAAAGTACAGAATGTACTTGGCGCTGTCGGTGCGGATATCCCAGCCGTGCAGGGTACGCAGGTCGGTAATGCCATTAACACCACCGGTATAGCCTTGCTGACCGATGATTAAAATCGTCAGAATGGCAGCGATGGCCTGAGTAATAATGGCAAAGTAAACACCACCAACCCGACGCTTGAACATTGCTACGGCAATAATAAAAGCAAACAGTGCAGGAATAAGAATAACGGCCAGTAAGGTAAATCCAAAGCTGTGGAATGGCTCCCAGAACCATGGCAGTGCTGTTAACTGATTCCAGTCCATAAAATCCGGAATCCCTGGTGTTGACTGGATGGCCGTCTGCTCCGGGGATGAGGCCTCCAGTTTCAGGAACATTGCCATGCAATAACCGCCAAGACCAAAGAAAACTCCCTGACCAAGGCTGAGAATACCGCCATAACCCCAACACAAAACCAAACCGACTGCGACGAAAGCATAGGTGAGATATTTACCAACCAGATTGAGGCGGAAAATATCCATCGCTAACGGCATAACAACTAACAATAGAGCGGCGAGAATCAGTAAATGACTGAGCTGATAGCGCCCGATAAATGCCTGGATCTTTGTCATAACATACCCCTAGCGGCGAATTTTCAGTGAGAAAAGACCCTGTGGACGCAGCATCAGAATGCCTACCACGGTCAGAAGTGTAAGAACTTTGGCGGTCGATCCGCTGAGGAAAAATTCCATCGTCGACTGCGCCTGAGAAATGGTGAATGCGGAAGCAACCGTACCAATCAGGCTGGATGCGCCACCAAATACAACCACCAGGAAAGTATCGACAATATACAGCTGGCCAGACGTCGGGCCGGTTGAACCAATCATGGTAAAAGCGGAACCTGCAATACCGGCAATACCACAACCCAGTGCAAAGGTCATACGGTCAACCTTTTCGGTATTAATACCCACTGCCGCAGCCATGGGACGGTTCTGAACCACCGCACGTGTTTGTTTACCAAGGCGGGATTTCTGCATCATCAATGCAACGCCAACGGTAATAAAGATGGTCAGACCCATAACAAATAAGCCGTTAATCGGAATTTCGATGCTGTCACTCAGTGCATATGAACCCATCAGCCAGTCCGGCAGGGTTACGCCGACCTCGCGTGCTCCGAATACGGTGCGATACAGCTGCTGTAAAATCAGGCTAAGGCCCCAGGTAGCGAGTAATGTGTCCAGTGGGCGCTTATAAAGATGGCGGATAATAGACCATTCAACCAATGCCCCCAGTGCGGCGGTGACAATAAAGGCAAATATCATGGCAATAAAAAAGTAACTGCCATAGACCGATGGAAGGTACTCAGCAAAAAGACTCGAAGTCAGATAAGTAACGTAGGCACCAAGAATCATAAATTCGCCGTGCGCCATATTAATAACGCCCATCTGGCCAAAAATAATGGCCAGGCCCAATGCCATCAGTACAAATACAGAAAATAAAATCAGTCCGGCAAACCCCTGCATTGCAAAAATTGAGGTCAGTTCGGTTATGGAATAGTCAGCAAACATAATGAATTCTCCGGTAATTAAAGCGGGCAAACAGCGGCCCGAAGGCCGCTTGATGTCTTACTGGTAACCGGCAGGGAATGGATTTGGTTCGATCAGATCTTTGGTTTCGTACACAATCTTGTACTGGCCATCAGCCTGAGCGTTACCAATGCGTGTTTTTGACCATAAGTGGTGGTTTTCATGAATCCGTACGTAGCCTTCCGGAGCGGTTTTGAGTTCGATGCCCGGCGATGCCGCACGAACTTTATCAATGTCAAATGAACCGGCTTTTTCAACAGCGGCTTTCCACAGCCATGGGCCCAGGTAGGCTGCCTGAGTCACATCACCAATAACGATGTCGTCACCCCAGCGTTCTTTAAAGGCTTTAACAAAGTTTTTGTTGTTGTCGTTGGTCAGGCTCTGGAAATATTTCATTGAGGCGTATGCGCCTTCAATATTTTCGCCACCAATGCCGAGGATCTCATCTTCAGTAACCGAAATGGTCAGTACGAGAGGTTTTTCTTTTGTCATATCAATGCCGGCCGCTTTAAGTTGCTTATAAAATGCAACGTTGGAACCACCGACCACCGATGCAAAAATGACATCAGGCTTTTTCAGTTTTATTTTGTTGATAACGGAGTTGAACTGAGTGTGTCCCAGAGGGTAGTACTCTTCGCCACTGACTTTAAGTCCGAGCTTATCAATATGCTTGCGTGCAATTTTGTTGGAGGTGCGTGGCCAGATATAATCGGAACCCAGCAGGAAGAAGGACTTGGCTCCCTTTTCTTTTACGACCCAGTCAATGCCTGCAAGAATCTGCTGTGTTGCCTCCTGGCCGGTATAAATTACGTTCGGCGACTGCTCAAGACCTTCATAGAAGGTCGGATAATAAAGCATGCCGTTGTATTGTTCGAAAATGGGTAAAACGGCTTTGCGCGAGGCTGATGTCCAGCAGCCAAATACGGCAGCGGCTTTATCTTTGATCAGAAGTTTTTTGGATTTTTCAGCAAAGGTTGGCCAGTCGCTGGCACCATCTTCCTGAATGTATTCAATTTTTCGGCCAAGTACACCGCCCATGGCATTAATCTGTTCAATGGCCAGTTTTTCAGCCTGAACGGAACCGGTTTCACTGATGGCCATCGTACCGGTGACGGAGTGCAGAATGCCTACGGTAACGGTTTTGTCGGTGACTGCCAGTCCTGTGGTATTAGCGCTGTCGGCATGGGCTGTCAGGCTGGCATTAGCGAGCATAACGGCTGCAGGTACGGCCAGCAGATTTTGCAGGAAACGACGGCGGAGCATGCCGCGGAATGTTTTGGATTTTGAATGCATAGTCAGGCCTCTTGGTGACTGAGTGAGTACGGTTTGAGTTGAACTGAAGCCTGCTCAGGATGCGGCAGCGGGTGTTTGATAAACATCAGCGGATTGCACCAGTCACCTACGTTATTTAACGCATAGCAGTTGGCACGGGATGTGATTAGAGTCTGATGCCTGAACGAAAGAGCATTCGGGCTGGCACAAAGAGGGATCTTTTCTGCATTGAAGCAGGTGCTTTAGGGACGGGATGTCTTTCTATTGAACGCCGGACTTTTGATCGGCAGATCAGCTGATGATCGGCTGAGAGAGGCAGAACAGGCTATGTCTGAGCAAGTGGTGTATAAAACCCGGCGCAGCTACAACCGCTGGGTAGCAAACCAGACGCTGGAAGATTTCGCCCTGCGCTTTACGGCCAAAAGCGCACGGCGATGGTCGGCTGCGCGTGTATCCAATACGGCTTTAGGCGCGATTTCATTTTTAGCCATGGAAGCCATTGGGGCAGCAGTTACGCTGATGTATGGCTTTAACAGCGCCGTCAGCGCCATCATGGTGGTGTCTGCCATCATATTCCTGACCGCGATTCCCATCAGCTATTATGCTGCCCGTTATGGTGTTGATATTGATCTGCTCAGCCGTGGTGCCGGATTTGGTTACATTGGCTCGACCATTACATCGCTGATTTATGCATCGTTCACCTTTATATTTTTTGCCCTTGAAGCAGCCATCATGGCTTCAGCCATGGAGATTTTATTTGGATTGCCATTGGCCGCAGGTTATTTGCTCAGTGCTCTGATCGTTATTCCTCTGGTTACTCATGGCATCACGTTTATCAGTCGATTTCAGTTATGGAGTCAGCCATTGTGGTTGGTGCTGCAACTGCTGCCTTTTATTTTTATCCTCTGGCATGAATGGTCAGCGGCCGAACAGTGGATGAATTATCCGGGAGTCAGTACCACCATGGGTATTCCGGATGGTGATGCCGGTGATGCACCAGAAGATGGCGGAAAATTTAATCTGATCTACTTTGGTGCGGCTTCTGCGGTCGTTTTTTCGCTGATTGCGCAAATCGGTGAGCAAGTGGATTTTTTACGCTTCCTGCCAGAACCTGAACCACGCCACAAGCTGCGGTGGTGGCTGGCTCTGTTGGGGGGGGGGCCTGGCTGGATTCTGGTGGGCGCTCTGAAAATTCTGGCGGGCTCCTTTTTGGCTGTTCTGGCATTACAGCATGGTTTGTCTGTGCTGGATGCGGCTGATCCAACGCAAATGTACCGGGTAGCTTTCGGTTATATCAGTGATTCGCCCATGGTGGTTATGGCATTAACCGGTATTTTTGTCATTGTCTGTCAGATCAAAATCAACGTGACCAATGCCTATGCCGGTTCTATTGCCTGGTCCAACTTCTTTTCACGACTGACACACAGTCATCCGGGACGGGTTGTCTGGCTGGTGTTTAATGTCATGATTGCTTTGCTGCTGATGGTTCTGGGTGTTTATCAGTCGTTGGAACATATTCTCGGTATTTATTCTAATGTAGCGGTCGCCTGGGTCGGTGCACTGGTTGCCGATCTGATTATTAATAAACCGCTTGGTTTAAGTCCTAAGCATATCGAATTCAAACGCGCCTATTTATACGATATTAATCCGGTTGGTTTTGGTGCAATGTTGCTGGCTTCGCTGGTTGGTATTATCGGTTATGTCGGTGTGCTGGGTCCTTTACCGCAGGCATTATCGCCTTATCTGGCATTGGCAACTGCATTTTTTACTGCACCTCTGCTGGCTATTGTGACCCGTGGCCGTTTTTATCTGGCGCGCGATATTATTCCCCTCGCTCATGATGTCGCCGCAGTGCCGGTACGATGCGTGGTGTGTGATAACCACTTTGATGCGGAAGATATTGCGCAGTGTCCGGCGTATAAAGGCCATATCTGCTCTTTGTGCTGCACGCTGGAGTCCCGTTGCCACGATCAGTGTAAAGACAGGGCGCGCTTGAGTGAGCAAATGCAAACGCTGCTGGAAACGCTGTTACCGTTCTGGCTGGTACAAAAAATGAACCCGCGGCTGATGCAGTTCAGTGGTTTATTATTGTTAATAGCCGGAATTGTCGCGGTATTATTCTGGCTGGTTTATGTTCAGGTACCTGTCGCCGATTCTGGTCAGCATCTGGTCGGAACCACGTTAATCCAGGTGTATCTGTTATTACTGATTATTGTTGGTGTATTGATATGGTTATTTGTGCTGGCGAATGAAAGCCGGCAGTTTGCTCTGGATGAATCGGTACGGCAAACGGAATTGTTAACCCGTGAGATTACGGCTCACGAAGCAACTGATCGTGCCTTGCAGCAGGCGAAAGAACTGGCTGAGGCGGCTAATCAGGCTAAAAGCCGTTATCTGGGCGGTATCAGCCATGAGTTACGCAGCCCGCTGAATTCTATTCTCGGCTATGCCCAGCTGTTGGAAAAAGACAACCAGTTACTGCCGGGGCAGCGCAATAAAATCAGTCTTATCCGCCGCAGCGGTGATCATCTGGCCGATCTAATTGAAGGTTTGCTGGATATTTCCCGGATTGAAGCCGGGCGCTTGGAAATCCGCCGTGATGAAGTTGCTATTGGTCACTTATTGCAGGAACTGGTGGATATGTTTCGCTTGCAGGCGGAAAGTAAAGGCGTTGAGTTTATCTATCAGCCCTGTGCTCATTTACCGGAAATGGTCGCAACCGATGAGAAACACCTGCGTCAGATTCTGATTAACCTGTTATCCAATGCGGTTAAATTCACTCAGCAGGGTTCGGTGACATTGGCGGTACGCTATCGCAGTCAGGTCGCGGAATTTACGGTTACCGATACCGGTTTCGGGATTGAAGCGGCTGAATGCCAGCGCATATTTCAGCCATTTGAGCGTATCCGTAAACCCGGATTGCCGCAAATGCCGGGTACCGGACTGGGGCTTACCATAAGCCAGTTGCTGGCTGATATTATGGGCGGCGAAATTACCCTCAGCAGCGAACCGGGCAAGGGCAGTGTATTCCGCTTGTCGATGATGCTTTCCAGTCTAGCCAAATCGTCTAAACGATCACTGCCGGCGCAACAGATCAGCGGCCTTAAAGGCGCTCAAAAAACGGTAATGGTGGTGGATGACGATGCCTCACACCGGGGATTAATCAGTGAAATATTAACCCCGCTGGGGTTTGTGGTGCTGGAAGCGCCGGACGGATTTTCCTGTCTTGAATCCTTTGACGGTGCCGGTGTGGATATTTTTTTACTGGATATATCCATGCCGGGGATGACGGGCTGGGAATTGTTACGGCAGTTGCGCAGCCGCGGCATTAGCACGCCGGTTATTATGGTATCGGCCGATGCCGAAGATCGCCAGTCAGCCGCTAATCAGGGGGGAGCTGCCTCTGCCACGGAACAATTAAATGATGGTTATCTTATTAAGCCCATCCGTGATCAGGCCCTGCTGGATAAAATAGCCGGCATTCTGGAGTTAGAATGGTATTACCGCAACGAGCCGGTAACCTCAGAGCGCTGTGTATCGGCCTTTAATGACAGTTTCGACTGGCATCTTATTCCGGTTGCAGAAGCACGGGAACTGCAGGCCATGGCTGAAATCGGCTATATCGGAGGTATTGAACTGGTATTGCAGCGCATGGCTAATACCGGAACCGATGAGCGCTGTATCAATCAGCTGCGCGACTATGTACGCAATTATCAGTTTGCATCTGTTATATCCATCAGCCAGAAGGTACTTGCCAATGATCCGGTCTGAAAGCAAAGGGCTGGTATTGATCGCCGATGATACTGCCGAATCATTAACCATGCTGAATGAGGCTCTCAGTTCTGCAGGGTATACCGTATTGGTGGCCATGGATGGTATTCAGGCGTTAAATATTGCTGAACGTATGGTACCGGATCTGATTCTTTTGGATGCCATTATGCCGAATATGGACGGCTTTGATGCGTGCCGGGCATTAAAAGAGAATGCCGAACTTCAGGATATTCCCGTTATTTTTATGACAGGCCTGAGTGACAGCGAACATGTGGTCCGGGGGCTGGAATGCGGAGGCGTGGATTATCTGACCAAGCCGGTCAGACTGAATGAATTACTCGCCCGCGCTCAGGTTCATATTAATAATGCACGGAAAACACAAAGTGCGCGGGGTGCGCTGAATGAACTGGGGCAGCCAGCGTTTTCCTGTTCACTGCATGGAGAAATACTCTGGTGTACCCAGCGTGCGCTGGAGGTATTGGCTGCGTTAAATTGCAACAGCGAATTGTTAGCCCGTGCGCTGCAGCAACAGGCGGGTGCCTGGCTGAGCAGGGCACCCCAAAAGCACAGTCAGTTTAAATTAGTTCTCAGTGGTCAGACGCTGACGCTGCGCTTGCTCGGACAGCCTTATCCGGGTGAGTTTTTACTGCGCTTAATGGATGAAGATGATGCATTGCGTTGTCAGGATTTACGCCAGCAATTTGCTCTTACCGAACGTGAATCTGAGGTTCTTCTGTGGCTGGCAAGAGGGAAGAGCAATCAGGACATCGGTCAGATTCTGACCATGAGCCCGCGTACAGTGAATAAGCATCTGGAGCAGATATTCCGTAAGCTGGGCGTTGAAAACCGTACCTCGGCGGCTGCGGTCAGCCTTGGTGTCTTGGCATTGAATCATTAGTCCCACTTGCTCAGTATGAGGTGATGCGTACTTTTGTTCCTGGTTTTTGCCATCGTATTGACGGCCTCGAAAACGAAAATCAAAAGCCTGTTGGATATTATCTTTCCGTTTATGCCCTGAATGATCATCCGGAATAATTCAGGGTTTTGACCGTTATTGTTAAAATTCAGTATATTTAATGTTTTTGTATTATGAAACAGTCTGGGACTGACATCTGTTGTTCATATTCCATCGGTAGATTAAACGCTACATCAAACATGGGAATATACAATGAGTATCAATACAGATATCGGTCCGGCTCAGGATGAGCGTCCGGTACCGGCTCAGTGGATTTCATGGCTTATCGTTGTTGCTTTAATTTACCTGCTTCTGGCTGCGGTTGGTGCCATAGGGGATGGTTTTAAATTAGCAACGGCGAGTAATGCCAAAGAACTTTTTGCGTTTGCGTCAAATCCGTTCATTGCGCTGGTGATTGGTATTGTGGCCACAGCACTGATACAAAGCTCAAGTACGGTTACCTCCATTATCGTGGGGATGGTCGCGGGGGGTTTACCAATTGATATCGCCATTCCGATGATTATGGGAGCTAATATTGGTACATCTCTTACCAGTACCCTTGTCAGCCTCGGTCATGTGCGTGATGGTAAGGAATTTCACCGGGCATTTTCTGCGGCCACTGTTCATGATTCCTTTAATATTCTGGCCGTGGCTATTCTCCTGCCGCTTGAATTACTGTTCAGTCCTTTAAAACATACGGCTGAAGCACTTGCCCCTTTTCTGGTAAGTGATGCCAGTGTGGATATGAAAAGTTTTAACTTTATGAAGGTGATACTGTCCCCGGCTGCGGATGTATTAAAGAGTCTGGTCAGCTGGATTCCCGATAATGTCTGGTCAGGTGCTGCACTTGTGATCATCGGTGTGGCCATTATCTTATTTGTCGTGACCGCTATCGGGAAGGTACTGCGCAGGGTTATGGTGGGTCGGGCAAAGACCATTATGCATAACAGTGTGGGTCGTGGTCCGGTTTCCGGAATGGCATCCGGTACTATTATTACGGTACTTGTTCAGTCATCCTCAACCACGACGGCTTTGATTGTTCCTTTGGCCGGTACCGGGGTGTTTAATCTCAGGCAGGTTTATCCATTTACACTGGGAACCAATATCGGAACCTGTGTGACAGCTCTGCTTGCGGCAACCGCCATTACCGGACCTACTGCGCTTATGGCCATGCAGATTGCGCTTGTTCATTTATTTTTCAATATTTATGGCATCGCTATTATTTATCTGCTGCCATTCTTACGGAATTTCCCTCCGCTGATGGCGACCACTCTTGCTAACCTGGCTCAGCGCAGTAAATTGTATGTTGTTGCATACATTGGCGGAGTCTTTTTTGTGTTCCCGCTGTTGCTGATTGGTGTCAGCCAGCTCTGAATTCTGTCATTAATAAAAAAGGAATCGTTATGAGCATCACGAAACATCAGGAAACGGAAGACCGAATCCGGGAATTAAGAGAATCCATTGATGAGCTTGAGCGACAATTGAGAAATATCATCGCTGATCAGGAGAGTGTTCAGCATGAATCACTTGAGCACCTGGATGAATATATCAATGCGGTTGATACAAAAGTAAGCAGCGTGAAAGTCTTCTGGCAAACGCTGAAAAATGAGTGGCAGTCCAGATAACGATTGGTTCAGATTATGATTGCTGCTGCGCAGTCCGGTTACATGCCCTCTTGCAGAGGGCAAGCCGCAACGGCACAGTGATTCGCCGGAAATGAATACCGGCGGGTATATGCTGCTGCAGTACCCGCGCCAGTAGCGGTGGTTATTTCACCTGACCTGCACAACGTTTCTGCATTGAATGCCAGAGTGGTCATCGTCTTAGGGCCTGTCGACACTCATTGAATAGATCCTGCTGAGAGCCCACTGCTGTCCCACAGTTTGGAGTGACATCGTGTCACTCCAAACTGCAGTATTAATCGACGACTGTTTTTCAATCTGAAACGCCTTTCCGGGGCAAGCCCCTGGCCCCCTGCAAGGAGAGGTATCTCCTTCCGATCCTCTCTTTTCGGCGCGTCCGGCTTCATCCAGCCAACGGCAA
>JAJOJJ010000022.1 GCA_021208685.1 Saccharospirillaceae bacterium | reverse complement strand
ATTCCGAACTCAGAAGTGAAACGCAGCATCGCCGATGGTAGTGTGGGGCATCCCCATGCGAGAGTAGGTCATCGTCAAGCTCTTATCCTAAACCCCCGTCAGCTTATCTGGCGGGGGTTTTTCTTTTGTGTGATTGTCTGACAACTTGTCTTGTTGCGGTTCGGGGCAGAGTAGGGTGTTATTTTTACTGCCTGTCAGGCAGCGAAGTGGCTTCGTGTGAAAGGCGGTATTCCGCAGGCACCAGGCGTGAGTGCCGCAGATCTTATGAGGCCTGACGAAGTGAAGCCTTGGACTCACTTCAGGCCATCGTCAGCCTCTTAATCAAAGCTCCGGTAGCCGATGTTACCGGGGCTTTTTCTTTGGCCGGAATAAATGTCCCGATGATCATTGCCGTATGTTCTGTTGCTGGCAGAGCTGTCTGGCCCAGAAACGGCATCATTAGGCGGAAATCGGGTCTGGGCTGGTTTTGCCGTCAGGCCGCCGCTTTTATGAGGAGGAGCAACCCGCCGTTCCGGATATTCACCCAGCCTGAATCTGCAATGTTTATAGCATCACAGTGAAAGCGGTTTTATCAGAGGTAATAATTTTTCCCTGATTCCGTTCCGCGTTTTATGTAGTCACGCAGACCGATGCCATTATTCAGCTGTATGTCTTCCAGCTCTTTTAACAGTTTTTTCGCGTGAAAGCTGTCGAGGGCCTCCATCGCTGAAATCGGGGTGATGCCTGCGGCGATGCGCATCTGCTCCAGGGCCCGGTCCAGAGCTTTTTGTTTGTAGATATAAAGCAGACTCTGCGCCGCCTCCAGATGGACATTTGCGATCAGACGGTTCTGGGCGAGTGCGGCGTTATAGTAATTTTCCACCACCTGATCATCCGCCCCGTAGGCCATCCGCCCCATAAAATGCCCCATTTTGCGGACAATTCCGGCATCCATTGAGCCTTTGGCTGCCAGGACAAAGACGTTGTAGGGTTCGGCCTCGGCCATCGCATTCAACTCGCTGGTCATGGTATCCATATAGCCTCGGCTGAGTACGGTCGGTGAGGAAATTTCTTCGCTCAGACGGGCCATGGCATAAAAAGCAAAATAGCGCGCCATGATGTCATGACGGGTCTGTTCGGCTGTCTTTTCGTGGCGGGCAATAATGTCTTCCCAGAGTGCATGGCGTCTGTCTTTATCATTTTCCAGGCGCAGGCCATAGGTCGCCTGAGCATAAAAGGCGACACCGTGACCGATTGGTCCGAGTGCGTAACCTTGCGTGGCGGCGAGCTGGAAATTCCCTTTATAGAACTCACGCCATGCCTGCTGCAGTTTCTCAGCCAACTGCTCAATCGATTCAAATTCAGGCGTTGCTAATTTCAGTTCTGCGTTTTTTGCCAGTACCGAGGATAAATAGCCCGCATCCGGAAATGGATAGTCCGTCGCACGGTTAAGCTGGAACCAGTATTCGCTCAGCCGTTTGCCGCTGTAATCATAGGGTGTTTGTTCATAGGGGAAGGCTTGCCACTGAAAAGAGAATACCGGGTTGTCCGGCGTTTCGGCATGGCACAGAGCAGACAAGGCAAGCAGCCCTGCAGCCAGTATGCGCAGAATTATCGTCATGGTAGGTTCCTGTGGTGATTTTTATTGTATTGAAACCATCGTACCCAAGCGCTGCAGTGCTGTCTTGGTCATAAGAGGCCGCACTGATTCTGATTTCGGAAGCCGAATAAACAAGGAATCTGCTCATTGTCATATTCATCAATTTTTCCTATGGTGGCTGCTTTCCAGTAAAGGAGTTCCCCATGTCTGAAGATACAATTTTTGGCAAGATTATCCGTGGCGAGCTGCCGGCAACGGTCGTTTATGAAGATGATCTTTGTATGGCCTTCCGCGATCTCTATCCTGCGGCTCCTATGCACATATTGCTGATTCCGCGAAAGCCGATTCCACGTCTGTGTGATTCTGCACCGGAAGATCAGGCGCTGCTTGGCCACCTGATGCTGACGGCCAGTAAAATCGCTGCGCAGGAAGGGCTGGGTGATAAATACCGTCTGGTGGTTAACAACGGTGAAGGTGCCGGACAAACGGTATTCCACCTGCACCTGCATATTATTGGTGGTCGCTCCCTGAGCTGGCCTCCGGGCTGAGGTCTTCATGCGCTTTTCTGCAATTCAGGCCCGTCTGTACGATGGCCGTCATTTACAGGTGGATCAGTGGCAGCTGAATCCGGGGGAGTACTGGGCGATCACCGGCACTAATGGCAGCGGTAAAACCGTACTGTCGGCGCTGGCGGGTGATCAGGTGGTACTCAGTCACGGAGAGGTTACGGATTTGCCTGAGCGGGTCGCCTATGTCTCGCTCGAAGCTCAGGCTGTGCAGATTGAGCAGGAACGCCAGAACGACGAGAGTGATCTGAATGATGCGCCTGACAAAGGTACGTTAATCCGCGATTTTCTGGCACCACTTGCCGACGTAGAGCGCTGGATTGAGCGTCTGGGTATCCGCCATCTGCTGAATCAGGGGTTCCGCTCGCTATCGACCGGCGAAAGCCGCAAAGTTCTGCTGATTCATGCAGTACGCACTAAACCGGATCTGCTGGTGCTGGATGAGCCTCTGGAAGGCCTTGACCAAACCAGCCGCACTGCCGTTGTCGATGCTCTGAATGACTTGCAGCAGAAGGGGCAGGCCATGTTGTGGGTTGCCAACCGTCTGGATGAATTACCCGGCTGGATTACCCACGTGGCATTTATGCACGATGCCCGGCTGCTGTATCAGGGCACAAAAGACGATGTGCTGGCGCAGCCGGAACTGCGCGGCCTGATGCATTTTGACCGGCCATTGCCGGATTTTCCGCAGGCGGGGCGAGCGGCCTTGCAGCTTGAGGCCGGTGAGCCTCTTGTCGGGATGAAAGACGTCGCCATCCGCTATGACGAGCGGGAGCTGTTCAGCGGCCTGAACTGGCGGGTTGAAGCCGGAGAGCACTGGGCCATTCAGGGGCCGAACGGCAGTGGCAAAACCAGCCTGCTGCAACTGATTACCGGTGATAACCCGCAGTGTTACCGCAATGATCTGCGCCTGTTTGGCATGCAGCGCGGGCGCGGTGAAAGCATCTGGGACATTAAAAAGCATATCGGTCTGGTGTCGGCGTCGCTGCAATGGGAGTACCGTGCAACCACCAATGTACTGAGCACGGTTATTTCCGGCTTGTACGACAGCATTGGTCTGTATCAGGCCACCGGTGATGACGATAGGCAGCTGGCGCTGCAGTGGCTGGATATAATCGGTCTGCGCCATAAGGCCAATCAAAGCCTGCAGCATCTCTCCTATGGCGAACAGCGTCTGGTACTGATTGCGCGCGCCCTGATCAAACAGCCGCCACTGCTGATTCTGGATGAGCCTTGTCAGGGGCTGGATGATCCCAGCCGTATGCTGGTTCTGGCCTTTATCAATCGTCTGGCAACGCAGCATAACACCACGTTACTGTACGTTACCCATCACCCGACGGAAATACCGGCGGCCATTGTGAACCGGTTGCAGTTTGAAACAAAAGACGGAAAAAGCCGGCTACAAATCTCCCGCAGAGAATAAAGTGCCAAGCCTGCTGCTAAGCTCTAAAATAACAACAATAACAAGGGTATTTATCAGTGATCGGATCCATTACAACAACACGTAATGGCCGTAAATTTCAGATCAACAAACGACACACGCGCAAGCGAATGGATGTGTCAGAACTTACAGCCGGGATGTACATTGTTGAACTGGACCGGCCGTGGACAGAATCTCCTTTTCTTTTTCAGGGATTTTTACTGGAAAATGACGACGATTTATCCATCATTCAAACGCTCTGCAAATGGGTCATTATCGATGTTGTTGAGGAGGAATGGACGGAGATTGATGAGCACGGTAAAAGCTCGGCACACAAACGAACCCGCTACGTAGAAAAACAGGAAATGGCGCAGCAGCTCAGTGCTGCCAATCGCACCTATCAGGCGACCAAACTGCAGATTAAACGCCTGCTGGCCAGTGCCCAGCTTGGGCAGGCGTTTAATCTTAAAGACGCACAGTCAGCGGTCAAAGAATGCGTCGACCGTGTTGTTAATAATCCCAACGCCATTCTCTGGCTGACCCGGTTAAAGCACCAGGATGAATACACTGCCGAGCATTCCGTTAACGTTTGCCTGTTGTCGATTGCCTTGGGTAAGCAAATGGATCTGGCACCTTATGAACTGGAGAATCTTGGCATCTGCGGCCTGATGCACGACATCGGGAAAATGAAAGTGCCAGCGGAAATTCTGAATAAACCCGGTCGTCTGACACCTGAAGAATTTGACGAAATGGCGCGCCATACGCTGTATGCCAAACAATTATTAATGGGGCGTTCTGATATTTATCCGGGGGCTGTGGATGTGGCATTCAGCCATCATGAACGGCTGGATGGTAAAGGTTATCCGCGTGGTATCGACAGTACCAAGCTGTCGCTGTTTACCCGCATTGTTACCGTCGCTGATGCGTACGATGCCATGACCAGTGACCGCTGTTATAAACCGGGCATGTCATCGCTGGATGCCATGCGGATTCTTAATAACAATCGTGGTACGCAGTTTGACGCAGAACTGGTGCGGGTATTTATTTCCATGATCGGGCTGTATCCGCCCGGTTATTTATTGGAAATGAGTAATGGCGAAGTCGGCATTATTTTATCCGCCGACCCCGGTTATCAGCTTAAGCCAAAAGTGATTATGATTCTGGGCCCGGACAAGCAGCCACAACCGGAGCGTATCGTAAATTTATCCATGGAGCCGCTGGATGATCGCGGCATTCCCTATCAGCCACAGGGCGTTTTTCGCAGCGGTTGTTTTGGTGTGTATGTGAACGACTATATTGACCGCGGCCTGCGCATTAAAGGTTTTGAATATGGCCTCAATGCCGATTGAGCCGCATTAAGGCCGGAAGCTGTCTGCCTGAGGAATTGCGTCCGGACTCCCCTCTGCTGCCTGTTCACTGTCGGATGTTATTTCCGGTATTGCCCTGGCCGTGTTTTCAGCCGCTTCTTCAGCGGTTATCTGGGGGGCTCCTTCAGCCTGACTCTGATTGGCAGCCGCATCCGGCTCGGCAGGCTTCGTATCGGTAACCTGTTCTGTCGGCGGTAAAGCGTCAGGTGTTGCCGGTGGTTCAGATGGCGCCGCATCCGCAGCGGCCTGAGCCGTAACCGGCGTTGTCATCGCAGGGTGTTTTGCTGCTTGCCGCGCCTGCTCTTCCGCGTGCTGAATAATCGCCAGCGTCTGATCTTTCAGCGCCATATGGCGCATATCACCGGCGTTCAGTGTGTTACCTAACTGATGCAGATAGCCTTCAAATTTCAGTGCTGCCTGCTCTGCCTGAGCGGCATCCAGACGGGTTATCGCCTTTGATTCCCGGGCGATGTACAACGCGTGCTGTGCAGCGCGCAGCGCTTTTTCCCCGGTTTCTGCCGCCAGTGCGCGGTTCTGATAATGGCGGCGAATCATTTGCCCGGCGTTTTCCACCTGCAGTTCCGCATCACTGAACGTGGACGGAGCGTATTTACCGGCGTCTTCATCGTCGGCTTTTTCCAGCGTCTCGCTGGCGGGCAGCCAGTGCAGATGCAACATGGTATCCAACTCAAGCTGTTGCAGTGATTTGAGCACATCCGTTGATCTGTCGATGACCTTTGAACGTTCACCGGCCTCAATCATGCCGATCAGCGAGCGCAGCTCTTTCATGTCACGCTGATATTGCGCGCTCATCACGCTGCTGGCTTTGATATCATCCAATACCGCTTTCTGTGCGAACAAAGGTGACAGCGCATTCTGTGCCCGCGCTTTATTTTTCAGCGCGCTGTCGAGCAGGCTGAGAACCCGTGCCGCCGATTCGATAGCCGCCTGAGTATGTCCGGCCAGATCGTGGCTGCGCGCCTGCTTCAGTGCCTGCTGAATCTGCTCCATATGTAATGGCGCGTAAAAGCTCAGATCTTCATTCTCAGCCGTGCTGAGGGCAGCTTCAGCTTCGCTCAGTGCGCGCTCAGAATCGTTCCCCAATTCGCCGACCTTCTCAGTAGTCGCCAGCGACACGCTGTCTTCATCGGCAATGCGCTGAGCCGCACAGCCACTCAGCAATGACAGGCTGAATACCGCACTGAGCAGTGAAAGAGAGAAAGAGTTAACGGCAAAACGCAGCATGAATAATTCCTGAAAACGTGCGGCAAACACATAAAAAAATGCCTGCACCATAACAATAATGAGTGCAGGCATTATAAAGGGTTCCTGAGCGAAGATCGCCCCGCAGGTCAATCTCCGCCCGGTAACGCAACAGCCTTAGTCGAGCAGGCTCTTATCGCGTACCGCACCTTTATCGGCGCTGGTGGCGAATTTGGCGTAAACCTTCAGCGCGGTGCTCACTTTACGTGGGCGTTCTGCTACTGGTTTCCAGCCTTTTTTGTCCTGCTCGTGACGACGGTGCGCGAGTTCTTCGTCACTCAGATCGACATTAATAGAACGGTTCGGGATATCAATATTGATGATATCGCCGTCCTGCAGCAGACCAATGGCACCGCCCGAAGCCGCTTCCGGCGAGCAGTGACCAATCGACAGACCAGACGTACCGCCAGAGAAACGGCCATCGGTCAGCAGCGCACAGGCTTTGCCCAGACCCTTGGATTTCAGGTACGAAGTCGGGTACAGCATTTCCTGCATACCCGGGCCGCCTTTCGGGCCTTCGTAGCGGATAATCACGATATCACCGGCTTTGACTTCATCCGCCAGAATGCCTTTTACCGCATCGTCCTGGCTCTCGAAGATTTTCGCCTTGCCCTGGAAGACCAGAATGGACTCATCCACACCGGCGGTTTTAACCACACAGCCATCCAGCGCAATGTTGCCGTACAGAACCGCCAGACCGCCTTCTTTCGAATAGGCGTGCTCCAGATTACGGATACAGCCATTCTCACGATCACCATCCAGCGTCGGGTAGCGGGTGCTCTGGCTGAACGCCGTCTGAGTCGGGATGCCCGCCGGACCGGCTTTGTAAAACTTCACAACCTCTTCGCTTGGGTTGCGCATGATGTCCCACTTATCCAGTGCTTCTTTCATGGTTTTGCTGTGAACGGTCGGCAGATCGTTGTGCAGCAGACCGGCGCGGTCGATTTCACCCAGAATACCCATGATGCCACCGGCGCGGTGTACGTCTTCCATATGGTACAGCGGCGAGTTCGGCGCCACTTTACACAGCTGCGGAACGACGCGTGACAGACGGTCGATGTCTTTCAGATCGAAATCACACTCAGCTTCCTGAGCGGCCGCCAGCAAATGCAGAATGGTGTTGGTTGAACCACCCATCACGATGTCCAGCGTCATCGCATTTTCAAACGCTTTAAAACTGGCAATAGAACGCGGCAGCACCGACTCATCGTTCTCTTCGTAATAGCGCTTGGTGATCTCCACGATGCGGCGACCGGCCTCGAGGAACAGCTGTTCGCGGTCGGCGTGGGTCGCCAGCAGCGAGCCGTTACCCGGCAGCGCCAGACCCAGTGCTTCGGTTAAACAGTTCATCGAGTTGGCGGTAAACATACCGGAGCAGGAACCACAGGTCGGGCAGGCGCTGCGCTCGTATTCGGCCACTTTCTCATCGCTGGCAGAATCGTCGGCGGCGATCACCATCGCATCCACCAGATCCAGCTTGTGCTCAGACAGCTTGGTCTTACCGGCTTCCATCGGGCCGCCGGACACAAAAATCACCGGAATGTTCAGACGCAGCGACGCCAGCAGCATTCCCGGAGTGATTTTGTCGCAGTTGGAAATACAGACGATGGCATCGGCGCAGTGCGCGTTCACCATGTACTCAACCGAATCGGCAATCACTTCACGCGATGGCAGGCTGTACAGCATACCGTCGTGACCCATGGCGATACCGTCGTCCACCGCAATGGTGTTGAACTCTTTCGCCACACCACCGGCTCTCTCGATCTCACGCGCAACCAGCTGACCCAGGTCTTTCAGGTGCACATGGCCAGGCACGAACTGAGTAAAAGAGTTCGCGACGGCAATGATCGGCTTCTGGAAATCGTCATCTTTCATCCCGGTTGCGCGCCACAGCGCACGGGCTCCGGCCATATTGCGACCTGCGGTGGAGGTCTTGGAACGGTATACAGGCATGGTGTCCCTCGTCTGATCAACGGCTGAAAAATAAAGGCGATTATTGTATCAGCCGCAGCGCAATAGCTCATCTGCCTATTTTGCTGCACAAAAAGCGCGACGTGATGCTCAGAAAGCGCGACGTTATGCCCAGAATCTGTGAGTAACTTTGTGAACAACATCTGGATGAAAGGCTACAGATAAGGCAAACCGGGCTATTGTGACAGATTGATGAAAGTTTGAACGTTTGGTCAGGAAAACTGAGGCTTCAGAAAAAGCCAGAGCTGGCAAGGGTTTCCTGGTGATGTTCTGTAATAGATTCAGAGCGTTAATTGAGAGAGATAAGACAAGTTGTCAAGGGTGTTGGGTAAGTGATTGATTGGTATGTCTGTGGATAAGATTGGGGGTAAGGTGGTGATTGGTTGAGGAAAACTTCTCAGCTGGCATGGTTCGACCTGCACGATTAATTGATAGAATCCACTTTAGAGAGTAGATTGCCGATGTCACTGGATTTAGGAATTACTGCATGACCTTTGATGAATGGATGCGAGCACAAGGGCTATCGGACTCTTCAGTTAAAAACTACCTGTCGAGTGTACAGGGCGTCATGTCTGAATGGGCGCAAAGTGCGGGTTTGCTCGATGGTCCTCTAACGTCTATCTCTGGTCTCGCCCAATTTCACGTTGTGGCAGAGCAGCTGAAGCAATTACCCATCTTTGTTGAGCGCAATAAGGTTGGTAATTCTATGTACAGCAGTGCATTGAATCACTTTGCTGATTATTTAAAGGCGGGGTTTGACTCGGATATAGAAACCGACATTGATGATATTTTTCGACAACCCAATATCAGTGAAACCGAAAAAAGTCGTCTCGTTAAAACTCGCATAGGACAGGGGGATTTTCGCACAAGGCTTATCGGCTATTGGCAAGGATGCGCGGTGACAGGCTATCAAGATGTTAGCTTTTTGGTCGCATCGCATATTAAACCTTGGCGTGTGTCTAGCAATGCGGAAAAGCTTGATCACTTTAACGGCTTGCTTCTTTTACCTACGCTGGATAAAGCGTTCGATGGTGGATTTATTAGCTTTAAAAATAACGGTGATATTGTGCTTTCACCGCAGTTGTCTCACCCGGATGTGTTGGGCATTCGAAGCGATATGAACATACACCTCGCACAGCAACATTTAGGCTTTTTAGAGTTTCATCGCGACTGTGTTTTTCGCAAAGCACCGTATTAACGTCGTTTAAAACTCAGGCTTATTAACCCACCCCCATCTGCACCAGCAGCATATACATCGCCGTCCCTCCGACAATACTGATCAGCGCCTGGCGGAACGCCAGGTGCAACACGGTGACCAGCAGCAGGCAGCCCAGTTCGGGCAGAAAATTCAGCGAGAATGCCACGTCGTGTTTAAACGAATAAATCACCAGCAACACCATGACGATGGGCGGCAGAAAACGGCCCAGGTGTTCCAGCAGTGGGTGGTCGGCTACCCGTCCGAGCACCATAAAAGGCAGGGCGCGGGTCAGGAAGGTAACGCCTGCCAGCAGCGCAATCACACTGCTCAGAGTCCAGAATTCGTTCATGCATCAGGCTCCTTGCGAGGGCGGCGCGCGGCGTATTGCATCATCAGTGCGCTGAGGCTGAGCAGAATGGCGATCAGCAGCATCTGTTCGCGGCTGATCAGCAGCAGCGTTCCTAGGCCAATGGTCAGTGCCGCAATAAACGGGCGGATATCGCGCAGGTGTTTGTACTGCTCGATGGTCAGCACCATAAACAGCGCCGGTAATACAAAGGCGATGCCAGCGGTTGAAAATTCCAGCTGGCTGCCGAGCCAGGCGCCAAGGGTGCAGCCGATTATCCAGTACAGCTGGTTCACGGCGGTAATGCGCAGCTGGAACTGACCAGGGTCGATATTCGCTGGCAGTGGTGTGGCGGTAATCAGCGAGTAGGTTTCATCGGTCAGGCCAAATATCTGATACAGGCGGCGCCAGCCCCGGTTGGGCATACGGCTGATCAGCGACAGGCCGTAAAAAATATGGCGGGAATTCAGCAGCAGGGTGGCCACCGCCATTTCGGCGAGCGTTGCCTGATTGGCCAGTAATCCCACCGCCAGAAACTGTCCGGCCCCGGCATAAATAAACAGCCCCATCGCCGTGGCGTACAGCCAGTGGTAGCCGAGTTCGCTGAACAGTACACCGAAGGCTGCGCCTAAGGGCAGATAGCCAAACATCACCGGTAACGAGGTGCGCAGTACCAGTGCATTCAGGGGAGAAAGCGTCATATCAGAATCGGCGGGTTGTGAAGTGGTTGATAATCAATGGCCGTAAAGCGCAGATACCCGTCAGACGGGATTGCATTGTCGAGTGATCAATCAGTAAGGCAGAGTGTAAAGTTGTGACGGATTGCGGACAAGTGGACTTTAGTAACCGGCTGAGGGTGTTACGGGCTGAATAAAGTCTGGCAGTCGGTATACTCGTTATTAAACCTATTAATTTCGCGCGTTGTGCGCACCGTCAGGAAATCAGTCAGGAAAAGCCATGAACCCAGGTGTTAACGATCTCTTCTTCCTGCCCCTTGGCGGCACCGGTGAGATCGGCATGAACATGAACCTCTATGGCCACGACGATCAGTGGCTGATGGTTGATTGCGGCGTGACCTTCCCCAAGCCGGGGCGGGTCAGCGCCGATGGCACGCGCCACCATTCGGGCGAGCCGGAAACGCAAATGCCCGATCCGGAATTTATTGCCGCGCGCAAAGATCGGCTGGCCGGTTTAATCATTACCCACGCCCACGAAGACCATATCGGCGCGGTGCCGTATCTGTGGCACACGCTGCGCTGCCCGGTGTACTGCACGCGCTTTACTGCCGAAGTGCTGAAAAAGAAACTCGCCGAGCATGGCTTGCTGCATCAGGTAAACATCATCGTGCCGGACACCGGAGAGCGTGTGGCCATCGGCCCGTTTGAGGTGGAGTTTTTAGCCTTAACGCACTCGGTGCCCGACCCGAATGCGCTGATGATCCGCACCGCCGCCGGTAATGTATTCCATACCGGCGACTGGAAACTCGACCCGGACCCCGTGGTGGGCCACGGCTATAAGCAGGAAACTTTTACCCGCCTGGCGCAGGAAGGTGTGCTGGCGATGGTGTGCGATTCCACCAATGCCACCGTGGCCGGGCATTCTGCCTCTGAAGGCGATCTGTACGATGGTCTGCGTCATTACATCGAAAGTGCTAAAGGGCGGGTTATCGTTACCTGTTTCGGCAGCAATATTGCGCGGCTGTTAACGCTGTCCCATGTGGCGGACGACACGGGCCGTTATATGGGGCTGTATGGCCGCTCGATGATCAATATGCATCAGTGCGCCAGGCGCGCCGGGGTGTGGCCGTTCAATGCCGGTTCGGTCGATACCGGGCATCTGGGCTATTTACCACGCCACGAAGTGCTGGCCGTTGCAACCGGCAGTCAGGGCGAACCGCACACCGCGCTGCGCCGTCTGGCGGCAGGCACCCATCCGGATTTTGAACTGGAGCCCGGCGATCGGGTGATTTTCAGCGCCCGCGCTATTCCCGGTAACGAAGAGGCTATTCAGGGCATTATCGACCAACTGCACAGCATCGGCGTGGAGGTGATCACCGCCGACGCTGCCGAACTGCCGATTCACGCCTCCGGCCATCCGGCGCAGGAAGAGCTGGAGACGTTATACCGCTGGGTGCAGCCGGAAATCGCCATCCCCGTACACGGCGAAGAGGTGCATATGAAAGCCCACGCCGCACTGGCCAAAGGCTGCGGCGTACCGCGTACTCTCACCGGGCGCAATGGCGACCTGTTTATGCTGGCGCCGGTGCCCGGAATACAGCGGCAAAAGGTGCGTACCGGACGGCTGGGCTGGGAAAAAGGCGCGCTGGTGCGGGTGGTCTGAGTGCAAAAAATACCCGCCGGGGCGGATCACCTGGCTCCCACGCTCTGCGTGGTAGCCCTTGCTGGCACAGTTGCATTCCCACGCGGAGCGTAGGAACGAGGAAACGAAAAAATACCCGCCGGGGCGGATGCTTTTTTGTGACGGAACCATTTTTTAGAAAGATATGTGCGGATTTTTGCGATTTTTAATCGAAATCGTCCGGAGCACAATGCCCTCAATTCCTGCGATCACGCACCTTGAGGAGCTCAAATATGGCAACACTTCTGTATATCAAAGGCAGCATTTTTGGTGACCACGGCCAGTCCAGCCAGTTGGCAGAACAATTCATCGCTGGCTGGAAAGCCGCCAACCAGAACGGCGAGGTTGTGATTCGCGATCTGGCCACAGACGTTCCGCCGTATCTCGATGCCAACAGCGTTGGCGCCTTTATGACCCCGGCTGAACAGCGCACAGCGGAACAGCAAAGCATCGTGGCGTACTCCGATGCTCTGATCGCCGAAATCAAAGCCGCCGACGAAGTCGTCGTGGGCGTGCCTATGTACAACTTCACCATTCCGGCGCAAATGAAGTCTTACCTCGACTTTTTATGCCGTGCCGGTGTGACCTTTAAGTACACCGAAACCGGCCCGGTGGGGCTGCTCGACAACAAGCCCGTGCATATTCTGGCAACCCGAGGTGGCCTGTACCAGGGCACGCCAGCCGATACTCAGACGCCGTTCCTGACCACCATTTTCTCCTTTATCGGTCTGAGCGATGTGCGCTTTGTGTATGCCGAAGGCCTGAATCTGGGCGACGACAGCAAGAATGCCGCGCTGGCCGCTGCGTCCAGAGAAATCGCTGCGCTGGCGTAAACTTCTCAGCTTGCTGTTATTCCGGAAGCGGAAGGTGTGAAAATACCTTCCGCTTTTTCATGGCCGCTGTTCATGGCCTGTGTGCAGAACGATCAGCCTGCCGCAGCCGGAGTGGGTTTTATCCAGAATTTCTGTGGATAAAATCGTGGAAAAGTTTGGGGTAAGGATCTGCAAGGCACTTTATGCGGGCGTTGTTGTCAGATCGTGCGAATTTTAAACGCCTGTACGAATCGGCCTGAAGGCCACGGACGGCAGGCCTTTGCAAGAAATTTTTGTAAGAAAAATCAGTGGGATGAGCGTGCGGGTTATGATGTAGGCCGCCGTTCAGGAGGAAATAAACAGAAAATAAAATGTGGATAACTTTGTGAATTAACTGCGGGCAAGTTGCGCATAAAGATCGATAGCAGCGCAACAGCCTGGTCTTGGCGATGGGTTAAATCCCCCGGCACCCTTCACCCAAACCGGCATTTTTGCGATAATCGCGCCCTTTTCTGACAACATCATCTGAACACAAATTAATCAGGCCAGATTTCCTCTATGAAACCGCAAATTGCTGAGCTTTTGTCCGCTGCCGTCGCCTCTCTCAAGGCTCAGGGAACCCTTCCCGCCGATCTCGAACCGCGCATCCAGATCGACAACACCCGCGACAAAGCCCACGGCGATCTGGCCACCAATCTGGCGATGATGCTGGCCAAGCCTGCCGGTAAAAATCCACGCGAACTGGCGCAGCTGCTGGTGGACGCGCTGCCGGCCAACACGCTGGTCGAAAAGGTCGAAATTGCCGGCCCGGGTTTTATTAACTTCTATCTGAGCGATGCCTCGACCGCCAGCCTGGTAAAAGCCGTGCTGGAACAGAAAGAAGCCTATGGCCGCAACAACGATGGCGCCGGGCGCAAAGTGCAGGTGGAATTTGTGTCGGCGAACCCGACCGGACCGCTGCATATCGGTCATGGCCGTGGGGCTGCCGTTGGTGACTGCATCTGCCGTCTGCTGGAAGCCAGCGGCTGGGATGTAACCCGCGAGTTTTACTACAACGATGCCGGAGCACAGATTAATAATCTGGCGCTGTCGGTACAGGCGCGCTGCAAAGGCCTGACCCCGGACGATGCCGGCTGGCCGGAAGACGGCTACCGTGGCGATTACATCGTTGATCTGGCCAACAGCTATATGAACGGCGATACCGTCGAATCTGCCGACCAGAGCTTTACCGGAGCGAAAGACGCCGACGATCTGGAGTCCATCCGTCATTTCGCCGTGGCGTATCTGCGTCGTGAACAGGATCTGGATTTAAAAGCCTTTGCCGTCGATTTTGACGTGTATTTCCTCGAGTCTTCCCTGTACAGCGAAGGCAAAGTTGAAGCGGTGGTGAAAACCCTGATCGACAACGGCTACACCTACGAAGACGGCGGCGCACTGTGGCTGCGCACCACCGATTTCGGTGATGACAAAGACCGCGTTATGCGCAAAAAAGACGGCGGTTACACCTACTTTGTACCGGATGTGGCTTACCACTTCGATAAGTGGCAGCGGGGTTTTGAACGCGTGGTGAACGAGCAGGGCGCCGACCACCACAGCACCATCACCCGTGTGCGTGCTGGTTTGCAGGCACTGAATGCCAGCATTCCGCAAGGCTGGCCAGACTATGTGCTGCACCAGATGGTGACGGTAATGCGCGGTGGCGAAGAAGTGAAAATCTCCAAGCGTGCCGGCAGCTACGTGACCCTGCGCGATCTGATCGACGAAGTGGGCCGCGATGCCACCCGTTATTTCCTGGCCGCGCGTAAAGCCGACAGCCAGTTAACCTTCGATATCGATCTGGCGCGTTCACAGTCGTCCGATAACCCGGTGTACTACATTCAGTACGCCCACGCCCGTGTATGCTCGATTTTCCGCAAGCTGGCGGAAGCCGGTCAGAGCTGGACACTGGCCGAAGGCCTGGCCGCACTGCCGAAACTGGAACTGGAAAGCGAAAAAGACCTGATTGTAAAACTGGGCCGCTTCCCGGAAATCGTCAAAGTGGCTGCCAATAATCACGAGCCGCACAGCGTGGCGAATTACCTGCGCGATCTGGCCGGTGATTTCCACACCTACTACAACTCAGAAAAAACCCTGGTGGACGATGCCGATGTGCGTAATGCCCGTCTGGCGCTGGCGGAAGCCGTGCGTCAGGTGATCAGCAATGGTTTAGGGTTGTTAGGTGTTTCTGCGCCGCAGGAAATGTAACCTTTTATTGGCATGATCAGGCCGCAGCGGAGTCTGCGGCTTTATTCTTTTTAACGAACACGGAAAAAGGCAACGAAATGTCGGACAGCGCAAGTCGTATTCCCAAGTGGGTGTGGGTAACCACGCCCACACTGGCAGTCGCCTTTATCGGATTTATCCTGTATCTGGCGACGATTCCCGCTGGCGATGAGCTGGAAGCCGTAAAAGGCGATGCCAAAAAAGCGCTGAAACTGGGCGTGGAAAAAGCCAAAGAAGAAGCAGCAAAAGACGTCGCCAAACCCAGCTATGAGTTTTACCAGCTGCTGGAAAATCAGACCGTCGAAGTCCCTAAAGTCGATGTCTACAAATCGACGCCAAAAGACGCTGAAGTGGATTACACCTATCGTTTACAGGCCGGTTCTTTCCGCTCTGCTGATGATGCTGAGCGCCTGCGTGCCAGCTTGCTGCTCGAAGGCCTCAATGCCTACCGTCAGGAATCAACGGTCAATGGCAGTACCTGGCACCGGGTATTTGTTGGCCCCTTTACCGACCGTTCAAAGATGAACAAAGCACAGGACTTACTGGTCAGCCGTAATATCAGTCCGCTGACCTTAAAAGAGCCGGTTAAGAAATAAACCATGCAACATCATCAAGCCAGGGAGTGGCTGCATGAGTTCTGGTTATTTGGTCTGAAGCAGGCTTATGCCTGCCTGTTCGGCGGCTTCCTATTACTGGTAATGATCGTTACCCGTTACTGGTATCCGTTTGAATCCCTGCACCGTTACGATTTTATTTTTCTCGCCGCCATCGCCTTTCAGTTGCTGTTGCTGGCCTTTAAGCTGGAAACCCTGCGCGAAGCCTGGGTGATCGTCGTATTCCATCTGGTGGCCACGTGATGGAATTATTCAAAACCTCAGACGCTATCGGCTCCTGGGTTTACCCCGAAGATTATGTATTCGGCATCGGCAATGTGCCGCTGTTTACCGGCTTTATGTACAGCGCCGTGGGCAGCTATATTGCCCGCGTATGGCGGATATTCGACTTCCGTTATTCGTATTACCCGCGCCGCCGCTGGACCATTATTCTTGTGGTTCTGATTTACCTGAATTTCTTCAGTCATCATTTTATTGTGGATCTGCGCTGGCTGCTGCTGGGCGCAACCATCGTTTTATTTGCCCGCACCCATATTTATTTCCGTATGCACTGCGAGCACCGCCATATGCCGTTACTGGTTGGCTGGCTGCTGGTGGCCCTGTTTATCTGGCTGGCAGAAAATATCGCCACCTACACCAATATCTGGATTTACCCCAATCAGCAGAATGGCTGGCACATGGTGCCGCTGGCCAAGTTGTCCTCCTGGTATTTACTGATGCTGCTGAGCTTTGTGCTGGTGTCGTTAATTAACCGGATTGAGATACCTGTGCGACAGGAAGTGGATTGAAAGCCAGGAGTTACCCTCCCTTAATAAACCATGCTAGTGTGAGCATCCTGATTAACCTCTTAAGGGCTGGAATATGGATGTTCATTCTTTAATCTTCCGCTTTATCACCCGTTTTATTACCAATAGCGGGCTGACGTTCTGTCTTGGTGCTGCTGTCTTAAGCCCTGCCAGTCTGGCGGATATTCATGCCGGTACGAACAGTGAAGACCGCTTCTGGATCAACCGCACCCACGATAATCTGGCCAAGTTTGATAACTATCAGGCGCAAACAGAGCAGACGCAAACAGAGCAGGATCAGGCAGGCGCTGGTGCTGCGGTTATCAGTGATGTGCTGTTTAAAAAACCGGATGGCTTTTATCAGGCGGTGCTGCAGCCGGATTCTCTCAGTGGTATTGAAGTCAGCCAGCGTGGTGGGGTTATTACCCTGCATGATAAACCGAACCAGCGGGCATTGATTGTCAGAGGGCTTGAGGCTTATCAGGCGGGTGGTTCTCTGGAGACAATCAAAGACATCTATCTGTTCAACAAAGAACATTACGGGCAGACCTTTACGCCGTCTATTCACGTTGCTGACCGTCTGGCGGTCGGTATCGATTTTGTCGCGAAGAATGAAAGCGATGAAATCAGAAAGATTGAAGCCTTTGTCGATTATCACCATTCTCTGTTTATGCAGGCGCGGTTTGTATTTAACCATGGTGTTGAATCGACCATCAGAAATAACAGCATCGAATTCAATAAGGAAGGCCTGACGCTGCCGGATATTACGTTACCGCAGAATACTCAGGTAAGGGTTTTGGATTTAAGTAAGAAAGCCCTGTTGCAGAAAGAGCTGAGTAAAAAGACGGCTAATAACATTGTCTGGCCGGAGGATAAAAATAATACCTGGGGTTTCTCTCAGCGTAAGTTTTATCAGCAAAGCAACAGCAGTGCGGCGTATTACTATGGCGATAAATTCTTTCTGCTGGCGATTGCCACACCAGAGGGAAGCCAGCCGGTAACCGTCCCCGCCGTGTCGCTGACCATTGGCAATACGCCGGTGCTGCTCAGCCAGTTTCCGCTCTTTGCGCATTTAGCCTTTGACCATAAGGGCATCCGTTACACATTGCTCTCAAACGCTCACCCTGAAAGCCTGTTGTCTATGGTGAAAGGGATGACTTCAGCGCAATAGCACGCGGAGTTATCCCGGCGTTGTTCAATACGCTGTAGGGCAGCGTATTGAACCCGGAGTCTTGAATCCTTCTCTTAAAATCCCTCTCTTCAAGTCCGTCTCTTCAAGTCCTTCTCATAAATGCCTTATTTTCGGCCGTAATGCTCTTCTACCCAGGATGGGTGTTTCCACAGAATGCGTATATCGCGGTAGTGCAGAATATCGCGCCACATACTGACAAACTCGGCGATCACTAACCGAAACGGATTCAGACTGTTAGCTGGGCGGAAATCGACGCCATAACGGATTTCGCCTGCGTCTTTTTCATCGACAAAGGTGCCGAATAAACGATCCCAGATAATCAGCACACCGGCAAAATTGGTATCGATCTGCTTTGGGTTACTGCCGTGATGCACGCGGTGGTGCGAGGGTGTATTAAATACCAATTCAAACCAGCGTGGCAGTTTGCGCACCACTTCGGTATGGACGAAAAACTGGAAGAACAGATTCAGTTCGAGGGCAATCACGGCCTGTTCAAGGCTGAAACCAATCACCGCCGCAGGCAGCATGGCAACCAGCATAATACCGTTAAAGGACACAACCGGCGTCTGCCGCAGTGCGGTGGAAAAATTAAAACGCTCTGAACTGTGGTGTACCCAGTGTCCGGCCCAGCCGTAACGCACTTTGTGCATAAAGCGGTGCACCCAGTAGAAATTAAAATCGACCAGTACCATCAGCAGAATAAAATTCAGCAGTGGCGATGATGATTGCCACTGAAAGCCATAGCTGTGCACAGCCAGATAAATTACGGAACCGATAAAAATAATCGACAGCGCATCGAGTACTTTATAAATCAGGCCGGTGCCGATATTGGCCGCCGATTCCTTCAGATCGTAGGCATCGGTTTTTCCCTGGCGTATCAGCCAGGCGCGTTCGGCAAACATCACGGCAAAGAATACCGGGCCGGCCAGAACAATAAACAGAAGGGCGTGTAAGAAGTCGTCCATCTTTTTCTCCGCTGGGTTTGACATGCTGGCTAATCTACCGGGAAACTGAAAAGCAAAATGACTTTCTCGTGCCAGGTTTTTAGCATTTCATGCCAACTCCACAAGATGCAGGTATTGTCCGTGTCACCGGCAGCTGGGTCCGGTTGCTGACCGACTGGCTTGATCAATATGCGCTGGATGCTCCGGCATTGCGCGCGGCTGTTGCCGCCTACGGGCCGACCGATAATGTACCGATTAACGACTGGGCAAAGATGCTGGAGGCGGCGTTTGCCCTGCGCCCGCAGGATCAGGCGGCTCTCTGGCGTTAGCACGTCTGGTGACGCTTCAGCACACCGGCGTATTGGGCTATCTGGCGGCGGCCTGCGACAATCTTGGGCAGGCGTTGCTGAGCTATCAGCGTTTTGAGCGCTTATTTTATGGTGCGTCAGTGGCGCAGATTCGCAGCCGCAGCGTGGCGGGCACTGCGTGTGTTGAAATTGCCTGGCAGCCGTTACCCGGCATGGCACTGGTCGACGAAACGGCCATTGCCGCGCTGGTGCATATTACCCGTCAGAATCTGGTGCGGGATGTTGCCTTACGGGAAGTGCACTTCAGTCATCGCTGTAGCCCGCAGCACCTGCAGGCTCTGGAAGAATTTTTTGGCTGCCCGGTACAGATGGAGAGTGACCGCATCCGTCTGGTATTCAGCGTTGATGTACTGAGTTTGCCACTCATGCGCGGTGAGCCGGGGTTACGGCATCTGTTGGAAGAGCAGGCGCTGTCGATGTTACGGGCGGTGCCGGAGTCGGATGAATTTCTGCGCCAGCTGCAGGCCGAAGTGGTGCGCTTGCTGCCGGAAGGCGAAGCGACCATCGAATCGCTGGCACCGCGTCTGTACTGTTCGGTGAGAACCTTACAGCGGCGCCTGGATGAAAAAAATCTGAGCTGGAAAGCCTTGCTGGATCGCACCCGTGAACAATTAGCCCGTCAGTATCTGGCTGATCACAGCCTCAGTCTGCTGGAGGTTTCCATGTTGCTGGGGTATCGCAATCAGGGCACGTTTTCACGGGCTTTTAAACGCTGGCAACACTGCAGCCCGCTGGCGTACCGCAAACATCAAGCGCATAACCATGCGTCTGAGCATAAGGATTAATGTATGACAAATATGAACTGGCAGGCGGTATTACAGGCGCAGTTTGGTTTTTCTGGTCTGCGCCCGGGGCAGCAGCCGGTGGTTGAGGCATTACTGGCCGGGCATTCTGCGGCGGCAATTTTTCCGACCGGCTCAGGTAAATCGCTCTGCTATCAGCTGCCGGCATTATTACTGCCAAATTTAACGCTGGTGATTTCGCCTCTGCTGGCATTAATGCAGGATCAGGTGCAGTTTTTACGCAGCAAAGGCATTGCCGCAGCGACCATTGATTCTGCCCAGAGCCGGGACGAAGCCCAGGAAGTGATGAACGGCGTGCGCAGCGGCAGCATTAAAATATTAATGGTGTCGGTTGAGCGTCTTAAAAATGAGCGCTTCCGCCAGTTTATTCAGCAGATTCCCATTTCGTTGCTGGTGGTCGATGAGGCCCACTGTATCTCAGAATGGGGGCATAATTTCCGCCCGGATTATTTAAAACTGCCCGATTACTGCCGTGAATTTGCTATTCCACAGGTGTTGCTGTTAACGGCGACGGCAACCACGGCAGTGATTGCCGATATGCAGAAACATTTTGCTATTCAACCCGGGCATGTGGTCTGCACCGGCTTTTACCGGCCGAATTTACGCTTACTGGCCCAACCAACGGCAGAGCATGAGCGCGTTGCCAAATGCGCCACCTGGCTGAATTATCTGGCGAAAAAGAGTGCAGAAAAACACGAGGATTTTGCCGCGGTTATTTATGTCACCCTGCAGAACACTGCCGAGGAGGTCGCCGCCGCACTCAATACTCAGCTGCCGTTTGCGGTTGAAGCCTATCATGCCGGTATTGGTCACGAAGAGCGCGATGCCATTCAGCAACGCTTTATGCGCGGTAATACGCCGGTGATTGTCGCCACCATTGCCTTTGGTATGGGCGTGGATAAAAGCAATATCCGCCAGGTGATTCATTACGACCTGCCCAAGTCGATCGAAAATTACAGTCAGGAAATTGGCCGTGCCGGACGCGATGGCAAAGCATCGGACTGCATTATGCTTGGTGATGAATCGGGCCTGACGGTACTGGAAAACTTTGTCTACGGTGATACACCGGAGCTGAGCAGTATTCAGCAGGTGCTGAAAACCATCAGTGAACAAACCCAGAATGGTCAGTGGGAAGTGCTGATGACACCGCTGTCGGCGGCCAGCAATATCCGATTATTACCGTTAAAAACCTTACTGGTGAATCTGGAAATGCGTGGTGTATTAACCTCGCAATACAGCTATTTTGCCGAATATAAATACCGCCTTAACGGTAACGAAGAAGCATTACTGGCGCATTTTCAGCCAGAGCCGCAGCAGTTTCTGCGCACGGTTTTAAACAGCAGCGATAAAGGCCGCAGCTGGTATACGCTGAATATTCCGGCGCTGGAGCAGACACTGGCTCAGACTCAGACAGGCAGCGATGTACCACCACGGCTGCGTGCACTGCGGGCGCTGGAATATTGCCAGGAAAAAGGCTGGCTGCAGCTGGAAAGCAAACAGATGACCGATGTGTACCGGGTAAATACTGCCTTATTGCTACCCGCTCTGGCGCAGGATTTATATCAGCACTTTGCTGCTAAACAGCAGAGTGAAATTCAGCGTATTCAGCATATGCTGGAATTATTCCGCCAGCCGCGTTGTATCAGCCGCACGCTGGCCGGGTATTTCAGCGATAACCTGAGCGACGACTGTGGCCGCTGTTCGGTCTGCCGTGGTCAGCATCAGCCCTGGCCGGTACGCAATACACAGGGGTATTTTGCCGGGCTGGATGCCCGCGCGCTGTGTGCTCCGGTGCAGCAGGCTATTCAGGCACAGTTTGGCCAGCCCGCTTCAGTTGAGCTGTTAACCCGCTATTTATGTGGTATTTATGTGCCCTGGCTGAGCAAAATAAAAGCCCGTTCGCTGGGTGCCATGGGCAAGCTTGAACAGCAGCCCTACGCGCAAGTGAAGCAGTGGTTGCAGCAAAGCCTGCAGATTTCTTAAACGTCAGGCTTACCGGCGTTCGCCATGGAGAGAGTATGAGCATCCTGCACAACCAGCACCGGCTGGATATTCAGACCCCGGAAGGGACGCGCAGCATGGCCTATATGCAGTGGCATAACAGCCTGCACGAACAACAGCCCTTGCTGCTCTGTGTTCATGGCCTGACCCGTAACAGCCGCGACTTTGATGTTCTGGCTGAAAAGCTGGCAGAGCATTACCGCGTTATCTGCCCGGATGTGCTGGGCCGGGGTGACAGCGACTGGCTGCAACAGCCAGAGCTGTATGGCTATCCGCTGTATATCGCACAGATGCAGCAATTGTTGGCGCATCTGTTTGTCGAGCACGGCGTCAGCGCTTGTGATTGGGTAGGCACCTCGATGGGCGGCCTGATCGGCATGATGCTGGCCGCCGCTCCCGGTGACACCATCGGCAGGCTGGTGCTGAATGATGTCGGGCCCTTTATTCCCTACCGTGCGCTGGCACGGCTGGGGCAGTATGTGGGCAAAGCGCCGTATTTTGCTCATGTTGATGACGCCGAACAGTATTTGCGTCAGGTTGCCAAACCTTTCGGCCCGCTGACCGATGAGCAATGGGCGCATCTGGCGCTGCATGGCACTGAGAGCTGTGACGCTGGATTACGCCTGCGTTACGACCCGGCCATTGCCGATGGCTTTGCCGCAGTGACTGGCGATGTGGATTTATCAGCGGTGTGGATGGCGGTGCACTGTCCGGTGCTGGTGATCCGTGGTGCTGAATCGGATTTACTGCTGGCTGAAACGGCGCGCAGCATGCTGCAGCATAACGACACTCAGCTGATGGAATTTCCCGGAATCGGCCACGCGCCGATGTTAATGGCGCGTGATCAGATCACCGTTATACAGAACTTTCTGCTCCGCTGAGCGGAGCTGTCTTCGGGTCTGTCAGTCCTCACTCCTGCTGAGGTTACCGGGTTTCTGCATTTTCCCTGCCTCAGGCGTTAACCGATTCCGGTTGCCAGTGTCTCAGCCGGAATGGTCACTGGCGCTTACAAAACCGAACATCAGCGTTACGAAAATGCCCATATGTCACAGAACGGTTGTTCATAAGTGTTCTAAAATAGAGTGATCTGACGATCAATCGGGATGAATGCGGTGGACGAAACTGAATGTGTCGAGTGTGAACTTAACGACAACGAAATGTTGCATGTGCATATGTGGGCGACGCTGCTCAGCTCCGGTGTACTGTTTCTTATTGCCTACCTGAGCATGTGACAAGCGGAATGCTCATATCATGACCCCGTCGTGGTGCGTAGTGCTGTTTATACAGGCAGACATCCCACTCAAACAGACATCACCGTTATTGCCAGCAGGCTGTTTCATTCGTGTTAGCAGGCACCAGAAGGTACGACAAAGCAATCTCCCGTCTTGCGGTTTATAAATAAGCTGACCGCGTCGCTGGGTCTCCTCGCAATGATCATTAAATTAGCGCGTTTCTGCAGGTACCGTCGTGGTTTGGAGGGTCAGGTACCTTTGCCTGTCGCCGGTTACAGCCTCGGGTATTGCTGAGCAATCATCACATTGCCTCAACTTCAGCGGCCAGGGCGGAGTCACCAATAATCTGAATTGCGCCGTTAAAGGAATAGCCAATGCTATGGACGGTTTTAATGGGCATTTCCTGCCCCTGAGCTTTACAGCGGCGACGTAAGCGCGAAACCATCACATCCAGACTGCGGGTGGCCGGAGCATAATCCTTAAAGCCGAGAGCAGCATAAAGTTCTTTGCGGGGTATCGCGGTTCCCGGCGACCCTGCCAGTTTCAGCAGTAATTTCAGTTCCGATAAATTCAGGCTTTGGGTTGTGTCGGGCGGCAATGAAATTTCCCATTCGGCAAGCCTGAGCAACCATACCGGCTCACCGTATGTGAATGCGCTAAGTGCCGGTGAAGGTTCCTGTTGCTGTGCAATGACGGCCTCATGCTTTCGTGCTTCAGCCAGATTTTTAATAATCAGCACCAGTTCACGGCTATCGACAGGTTTCGCCAGATAATAATCAGCACCGGTACTCAGCCCCTCTAACCGGTCCTCCAGAGCACCATAAGCCGTCAGCAAAATAATTTTTCCGCAGCGCTTCTGTTTAAGACGACGGGCGGCTTCAAAGCCGTTTTCTCCGGGAAGATTCACATCCAGTACAATGACATCCGGGCTGAAGCTGTGCAGGATGTCATGCATGGATTCAGCAGAATCAGCCTGGCGTACATCCATCCCCTGATTGGCTAAAATCAGGGCAACAGGTGCGCGGAAATCGTCTTCATCATCCACCAGTAATACGCGGATGTCGTTCATTATGCTGTCTCCTTCAGTGGCAGTGTGATGCTGAAGCGGGTCTTTTCCCCGCTGATCAGTCTGGCCTTTCCTTTATGTTGCTCGGCAATGCTGCGGACAAAATACAACCCAAGGCCGGTTCCTGGTGTCCGTTTATCGGCATTGATCCGGAAGTATTTTTCGAAAATTTTCTCATGGTATTCATGGGGAATGCCGGGGCCATCGTCAGCAATTTCTACATGAATATTCTGTGCATCAGTATGCCATGTTAACTCGATACCGGTGCGCGTGGATGCGTGTTTTATGGCATTGTTAATAAGATTGGAAAAGAGAATAAAAAGTAAATCACGATCACCATCAACCAGAACCGGGTTCGGGTTGTTACGGCATGATTTTATGCCATAGTCATCAGTGACTTCCTGCAGAATGCTGAGTAAGTCGACCGCAGCATAGAAGGATTTTCTGTTATCCATAAGATTCTGAATACGGTCATTATTCAGGCAGCCATTGACCAGTGTCGTCAACCGCAGATTAGCACGGCCAATGCGCTCCATGGCGGTATTAACCTCAGGAATCTGATGGTCTGGCATCAGTGAAATAGCATCGGTATTGGCACGTATAATTGCCAGTGGTGTGCGGAATTCATGCGACAGCATGGTGACAAAGGCACGTTGCTCGTGCAGTGCATGATCGGCAATTTTATGCGCTTCCTGTTCGTCCTGAAGTTTCTGCTTTAGCGATTCGCGCAGCTGCTCTGATGTCATCACGATGATAGAAAATGCATAAATAAACGTCAGAATAATACCCCAGATAAAAACAATGGAGTCATCACTCCGATCAAAAAAACCAGTGTTTACCGGCGGGTTTCTCCAGATGGCTGCCACCCTTACCGAATTGATTAAACCGGCAATGGCAAATGCAATGGCAACGCCGCGCCGTGCTGGCAGGTGCTGCTGTCTGGCCTGGTAAAGAGTAAAGCTGATCATAAAGCACAGCAGGCCAATACCTGTGGCACTGGCTATAATTCTCAGACCAAGGTATTCATTGCCGGGGAACACTAAAAAAACAGGAGCCAGTATTAATATCAGAGCGCCAGGCAATTGCCATCGTGGCGGCTGGCCGCAAAAAATACGCATGGCCTGATACAGCAAGGCATAAGACAATATCAGCAATACATTCGACGCGAATACAGACAATACATCGTCAATTTGTCCGCGCAACGCCATCAGACATGTTGCCAGAGACTGACTGGCAGCCCCAAACGCCGCCGGACGTAAGCCACGCTCCTCCGGCAGTAATCGCCAGAATAAGAACAGAGCGACAGCGCAGACAAGTGTGGTGATTGCCATCAGGGCAACCAGTGTACGGATATCGAATACCATGCCTTCCCTTTGCCGCAGTTCTGGCGCAAATTCCAGCGCTGTCAGTGAAATGTTTCAACTCGTTACATCCGGGTCTGGGCAGGCCAGAATGCCGGAGGTGTGCATCCTGACGACTATTGCGTTTCGCCGCAATAGCCTGATGTCTTTGTCAGCAAGAGCGGATATGAATCAGTGAGCATTGACCGGTGACTGGTTCAGCAGAGCCTGCGACAGTGCAGAAAAATAGCGGCTGAATGCCCGGTTAATTGTCAGGCGCTGTTCACCCTGAGGATAGAGACCGAGCTGAGCCTCGGCTGATTCTTTGCTGCCTTTTACCAGAAAGGCATTCTTAATGGCGGCATCCTGAATAAAGGCTTCAAAGGCGCGGGCGCAGAGTTCTTCCGGCTGGCTGTAATAATGGATATTCAGCGCTTTATCCTGCGCTGCCGAAGCAACAAACAACGGGCTGGGATGGTTACCATCAGCACTGAGCATAATGGCCTGATAGCAGTCACCCAGCATGGAATTCAGCGGGTGCTCTATTGCGTTGGTGTTCTGCAGCCAGAGGGACGAGGCAAAACTCATGCGTGGCGCAGCGCTGAAGGCTTTGGCCGCCATGTAGTGATCAAAGGCGTGAAACCATTCATGAGCAATGCTGCCGGGGCCGGCATTTTTTGCCAGCGCGAAACTGCGCTGCAGCGGTGAATAATGCGCGGATACTCCCGGTCGGCCACCACGGCCATATTGCAATGCCAGCGTGCCGCGCAACGAAATCAGCTCACGCCGCAGGCGCAGCGTTTTGGCGGTGGGTAATGATTGCCCGGCAAGTATCTGAGTTAAATCGCACAGCGCATCGTAAAAGCAGGCGGCGGCGTATTCCTGTTCACTGTGTTTTACCCAGCGGCCAATTTCCACGCCGCGAAAGTCAAACAACTGGCGGATGGTCAGGAAATCCGGAATCACCCCGCCCAGCACGCTCCGATGGTCCGGGCCGGCGCGGTAAAAATGGCGTTCTGGCAGAGGTCTGGTCGTTTTTCCGGGTTGGCGCATCGGCTGATCAGTGGGTTATGCGAAGCCGGTATTATGCATTCAATGGCCGCTATTCTGTAGCGCCGGAAGAGTGCCTCCGGCGCGGATGACGGCTTCAATATGAAGAAAGACGGTGGGATGTCATTCAGAGCAACTTCATCGCATCAATAAACGGCGGGTTTTTCTCGCGCAACGCATCCAGCACTGGCTTATGAAAACGCTTTTTATGCTCGGCAAAAATAGTGCGCTTTTTATTAAAGGTGCGGGCAAAGGCCAGAGCACCTTCCAGTACCGCTTCGTGGCCTTCAAAAACAGCACTGAGGAAATGGTCGGCGAGTAATTCAGCCGCGCCGACCCGGCGGCCAGTCAGCAGCATGTCGTTGTAGCGGTACGCGGGCAGACTTTTCAGCACCACATCAATTAAACCCGGCACAAACGGAATGCTCATATCCACCTCCGGGAAACAGAAGTAGCCACGATCACTGCGCATCACGCGGAAATCACAGGCGCAGGCAATCACGCAGCCATTGCCAAAAGTGTGGCCGTTAATGGCAGCAATCGCGGGCACAGGAAACTGCATCAGCCGCGCATGACAACGATCCATGGTGTGCATAAATTCTTTCACATCATCATGCCGGCCATCCTGAATGGAGCCCATCAGCCAGGGCACATCCAGCCCCTGGCTCCAGCTTTTTTCATCGGATGAGGTAATGACCAGTGCTTTAAAATCCGGATTATCTTCCACCGTCTGCAGGTGTTGCTCAAACTCCCGGGCAAACTGCAGATTGTGAGTGTTGGCGCCATTATCGAAGGAGATAATGGCAACCTTACCGCTGTCATCACTGCGTAAACTGATCAGACTCATGACTGTTTCCCGTATTATTCTTCCGTTAAACCGCCCAGTGGGGGCTGCACACCGTACACATAGGCATCCGGTGCCTGAACAAATAAATCCGGCATTAAATCGGTTTTATCGCTGTCCGGGTTGGCGCGGTACTGATCGAAATCGGTTTCGCCACGGCGGCGCAGAAAATCTTCATCAATCAGCAACTGGCCGGTGATTTCACGTGCGCTGGTTTGCAACAGTGTGTGAGCGGCGTCGGCCATTATCAGCGGATTGCGTGCGCGATCAAAGGATTGCTTACCGCCAAATGAGGTTGCCGCCGTGTGAATAACGGTGCGTGGCCATAATGCATTCACGCTGATGCCATAGCGTTTGAATTCGTCCGACATGCCCAGTGTCAGCATCGACATGCCGTACTTGGTCAGGGTGTAAGGCGAATGGTTGCGCAGCCAGCGGCGGTCCATATCCAGCGGCGGACACAGACTTAAAATATGCGGATTATCGGATTTTTTCAGATGCGGCAGCGCTTTCTGGCTGAGCAGAAATACCGCCCGGAAATTTACCTGCATCATCAGATCGAGTTTTTTCAGCGGCGTGCTTTCCACACCGGCCAGCGCGATGGCACCGGCATTATTGATGATGGCGTCGATGCCGCCAAAACGTTCAACGGTTTTTGCAATCAGGTTATCGACGTCTTCTTCACTGCGCACATCCACTTTAATCGCCAGCGCCTGACCGCCGGCGTCTTCCACTTCGCGGGCAACAGAATGAATGGTGCCTTCGAGTTTCGGATTCGGCTCGTCGGACTTGGCGGCAATCACAATATTGGCGCCGTCACGGGCACAGGCCAGTGCAATTTCGCGCCCGATGCCACGGCTGGCACCGGTAATAATAATGGTTTTATTGTTGAGGCTGGCCATGCTCAGCTCCTGTTTTTTATTAATATGTAAGAATTATCCGGCGCTTTCATCTGCCTGTAGCTGGATCAGCAACTGGCGGCCTTTTACCTGATCACCGGCCTGCACCAGAATGTCCTGCACCACGCCATCCACACCGGCTTTTAACGGATGTTCCATCTTCATGGCTTCCAGTACCGCCAGTGTCTGGCCTTTCGTTACGCGCTCACCGGCCTCAGCCAGTACGGTAACAATGGCACCGTCCATCGCCGCGCGCACCTGATCGGAACCGGCACTCTGGGCGCGGCTGCTGACCAGTGTGACATCGCTGAAGCAAAGATTGCCACGCGGCGTATCCAGCCAGAGCTGATCATCAGTCCGTGCATAAACCATGGTCTGCTGCACATTATTGATGTCATAACGCAGCCTGTCTGAGGTTTTTTCCAGCAGGTGCAGGGCGCATTCTTCGCCGTTATGGTTAACCACTAATGACTGGCCGTCACGGCGTATGCTGAGGGCGAATACGGTGTCACCCTGTTTTAATTTCAGCGGACGGCTGGCGCTGTGACTGCTTGAAAAACCTTCAGGCGCAGCCATTAATACGGCGGCCAGTGCCAGATCATTAAGCTCAGGCTGCAGCGGTTGCATGCTGGCATGCTCACTCAGATGCTCGCTGATAAAGGCGGTGGTGGCTTCGCCGTTAATAAATGCCGGATGCGATAAAATAGCCGTTAAAAACGCACGGTTATCGGCAATGCCGAGCAGGTGTGATTCACGCAATGTGCGTAATAAACGCCGCCGTGCTTCTTCGCGGTTGCGGCCAAAGGCAATCAGCTTGGCCAGCATCGGGTCATAATGCGGGGTAACGCTTTGGCCCTGCTGAATACCGGAGTCGATACGGATACCATCGTTAATGCTGTGCTGATCGGCGGCCTGCCAGAGTAATAGTTTTCCGGTTTGCGGGGTGAAATGATTGGCCGGGTCTTCGGCGTATAAACGCACCTCGATGGCGTGGCCCTGCAGGGTAATATCCTGTTGCGTGAAGCCCAGCGTCTCACCCTCTGCAACCTGCAACTGCAGCGCAACCAGATCCAGTCCGGTAACCAGTTCGGTCACCGGGTGCTCAACCTGCAGGCGGGTATTCATTTCCAGAAAATAAAAATTCTGCTCAGCATCGACCAGAAATTCCACCGTTCCGGCACCGTAATAACCGCAGCTTTTTGCCGCAGCAACGGCGGCTTCGCCCATCGCGCGGCGCAGGTTCTCATGCACAAACGGCGATGGTGCTTCTTCCACCACCTTCTGGTGACGGCGCTGCACCGAACAGTCGCGCTCGCCCAGATACACCACATTACCGTGCTGATCGCCGAATACCTGAATTTCGATATGGCGAGGCTGTAATACGGCTTTTTCGATAATTAATTCGCCACTGCCAAACGCATTCTGCGCTTCGGAGCGGGCCGAACGGATATGTTCATTTAAGGTGGCCGCATCATTCACCAGACGCATCCCCCGGCCACCACCACCGGCAGAGGCTTTGAGCATCACCGGCAAACCAATGGCTAACGCTGCGCTGTGCAGGGCTTCGTCGCTCTGGTCTGCCCCTTCGTAACCGGGGATGCAGGGCACGCCAGCGTTGATCATGGCGATTTTGGATAAACGCTTGCTGCCCATTAATTCAATGGCGCTGGCGGACGGGCCGATAAAGATAATACCGGCCTGCTCGCAATTGCGGGCAAAGGCAGCGTTTTCAGATAAAAAACCATAACCCGGATGAATGGCATCGGCCCCGGTCTGCTGCGCGGCGGCAATAATCCGCTCAGCATTTAAATAGCTGTCGCCAACGGCGGCGGCACCAATGCACACCGCCTGATCGGCCAGTTGTACATGCGGAGCATGGCGGTCGGCTTCGGAGTACACTGCAACGGTTTCATAACCGGCGGCTTTGGCGCTGCGTAATACGCGCACGGCAATTTCGCCACGGTTTGCGACCAGAATTTTATTCATGCTTTTTCCTCCTGCCCGGCGGTCTGAGCCCAGGCAGCCGGACGCTTTTGCATAAAGGCCATTGCACCTTCGCGTCCTTCGTTCATGACGGCGGCGGCAAAATCCTGTGCCGCCTGATCCAGTAATTGCGCCAGCGGTTGTTCGGTATCGGCAACCGCATGCAGCAACGCTTTGGTTTTGGCCGTGGCGGCCGGTGCGCATTTCAGCGCCTGCTGAACAGCGGCTTTTACTTCGGCTTCAAGGCTGTCATTGTCGGCACACAACTGATGAACAATGCCTAAACGCAGAGCTTCTTCGGCATTCATGCGGTTACCGAATAATGCCAGACGGCGCGCCTGAGTCAGACCAATACGTTGCACCACAAAAGGCGCAATCTGCGCCGGTAAAATACCCAGCGAGGTTTCCGGCAAAGCAAAGCGGGCACTGCTGCTGGCAATGGCCAGATCGCTGACACAGGCCAGACCAAAACCACCGCCCATCACTGCGCCTTTTAATGCGCAGATCATCACCGCCGGTAAACGGTTGGCGGTTTCAATCATACGGCCAAAGGCGCGATTAAATTCGGCCAGACGGGTGCTGTCGCCACCGGCCGCCTGCATATCTTTAATATCGCCACCGGCGCAGAAATGATCGCCGTTACCTTCAATCACCAGTACCCGGCATTCGGCCTGCTCTGCGCTGTTCATCAGCGCCAGCAGTTCTTCTACCATGGTCAGGCTCATGGCGTTGGCGAGTTGCGGACGGTTAAGACGCACACGCCAGACGGCAGGCTGCTGCTCAACGTGCAGGGTTGTAAATTCCATACCGCCTCCGTTCAGGATTTTTTGCGCTTAGGCAGAATGCCCATGTATTTGCAGATAATGCCGAGCATGATTTCGTCAGCACCACCGCCAATAGAACCAAGACGGTTGTCGCGGTAAAAACGCGCGATCTGGTTATCCCACATAAAGCCCATTCCGCCCCAGTATTGCAGGCAGCTGTCGGAGACTTCACGGGTAAGACGGCCGGATTTTAATTTCGCCATTGATGCCAGACGGGTCATATCTTCACCGTTCAGATAGCCTTCGCAGGCCTGGTATACCATGGCGCGCAGGGCTTCGACTTCGGTCTGCAATTCGGCCATACGGAAATGAATCACCTGATTATCAATCAGTGGCTGACCAAAGGTGTGGCGCTCACGGCAGTAATCAATGGTCTGGTTAATGCAGGACTCCATACCAACCAGCGACATGGCCGCAGCGTACATGCGTTCTTCCTGAAACTGCACCATCTGCATCATAAAACCCGCGCCTTCCGCACCGATACGGTTGCGTTGCGGAACACGCACATTATCGAAAAAAATCTGTGCTGTATCAGAGGAACGCATACCCAGTTTGTTCAGCCGTGGTGACAGGGTAATGCCGGGAGAATTCATTGGCACCACAATCAGGGATTTATTCGAGTGTGGTTTGTCATCCGAGGTATTGGCCAGCAGACAGATAAAATCGGCCTGAGTGGAGTTGGTGATCCACATTTTTGTGCCATTAATAATGTAATCGTCACCGTCTTTTTTCGCCGTGGTTTTTACCGCCGCCACATCGGAGCCAGCGCCTGGTTCACTGACACCGATACTGGCAACCATATCACCGGCAACGGCCGGGGCGAGGAAGTTTTCTTTTAAATAGTCACTGCCGAAACGGGCAATGGCCGGTGTCGCCATACAGGTCTGCACACCAATAGCCATCGGCACACCGCCACAGGTAATGCCACCCATTTCTTCAGCGGCGGCCATTTCGTAAGAAAAATCCAGACCTAAACCGCCCGCACTTTCTGGCTTACTGATGCCCAGCAGGCCGAGATTCGCCATTTTTTGAACAGTTCATGGGCGGGGAAAATTCCTTCTTTTTCCCATTCATCGACATACGGATTTATCTCGTTTTCGACGAAGTTTTTAACGGTACGTTTAAGTTCTTTGTGTTCCTGAGTCAGACGCATGAGAAAGTTCCCTGAAATTGTGGTTTAGAAACGGGCAATGCCAAAGGTGTTCGGTCGTAATGGTCGCCGCTGTGCTTCGTGGCAAATGCTCAGCAGATGCATCAGCAAAGTGCGGGTATCGCGCGGGTCAATCAGGCCGTCATCCCACAGGCGGGCAGTACCGAACAGGGCGGTTGAGCCCATTTCCAGTTTGGCGGCGGTCATTTGCTCTAACTGCGTGAGCATTTTTTCATCGGGCTCGACGCCCATCTTGCGTTGCTTTTCTTCCGTAACAATACGCAATACCTTACCGGCCTGAGCCCCCCCCATAACGGCGGTTTTACTGTTGGGCCAGGCAAAAATAAAACGTGGATCAAGGCCACGGCCACACATCGCATAGTTACCGGCACCGTAAGAACCGCCGACGACAATCGACAGCTTAGGTACGGTAGCGTTGGCAACTGCCTGCAGCATTTTTGAACCGTGCTTGATGATGCCGTTACGTTCGGATTCGGTACCGACCATAAATCCGGTGGTGTTGTGCAGAAACAGCAGGGCGATATTGTTCTGCTCGCACAGCTGAATAAACTGCGCCGCTTTGTTGGCACCTTTGGCGGTTATTGGTCCGTTGTTACCGATAATGCCGCAGGAAAAACCACCGATGCGGGAAAAACCACACACGGTCTGCTGGTCAAATTCGTTTTTAAAATCCTGAAATTCCGAACCATCGGCGATGCGCGCAATAATTTCGCGCACGTCATACGGCTGTTTGGCTTCAGCCGGAACCACACCCAGTAATTCGTCGGCGCTGTACAGCGGCTCTTTGAATTCGGCGGTGGGCTGATAGGGCAGCTGGGCGTTCCACGGCAGGGCAGCCATCACATCCCGGGCAATCCGGATACCATCGGCATCGTCCTCGGCCAGGTATTCGGCGGTGCCGGCATCGCAGGCGTGCAACTCAGCGCCGCCCAATTCTTCGTCGGTGGCGATTTCACCGGTGGCGGCTTTTAACAGCGGTGGCCCGGCGAGAAACATTTTCGCTTTACCGCGCACGGCAATGACCACATCGGATAAACCGGGCTGATAGGCACCACCGGCCGTCGCATTACCGTGCACCACCGTTACCTGTGGAATACCGGCAGCACTCATGCGCGCCTGATTGGCAAAGGCTTTGGCACCGGGAATAAATACGTCGGTGGCGTAATTGAGGTTGGCGCCACCACTTTCGGCCAGCGTCACTACCGGCAATTTATTCTCGCGGGCAATTTCCTGAATGCGCAGGATTTTATCCAGACCACCGGGAGAAATGGTGCCGCCTTTAATCGCGCTGTTATTCAGCACAATTAAACAGCGGATACCGGCCACCCGGCCAATACCGGCAATAATGCCACCACCGGCACCGCTGCCGTCTTTATCGTCGTGCATTTTATGGCCAACCAGTGAGCCCAGTTCAATAAATTCGGAACCGGCATCCAGCAGCAGACTTAAGCGTTCGCGTGGCAGTAATTTGCCGCGCTGATGAAATTTTTCCTGCGCTTCCTGTTCTTTGGCGCGCACTTTTTCTTCGACCGCACGGAATTCTTCCAGCGCTGCCAGCATGGCCTGCCGGTTATTGCGGAATTGTTCGCTGTTGCTGTCGAGTTCTGAGGTGAGGATGGTCATGATGTGTCCTTAACGATTCAGCCGTTGCTGATATTCCGCATTGGCCCGTGCAGCAATGTCCGGTGTTACCGCAACCGGTAAATCCAGTAGCTGCTGAGCAAAGGCTTTACCCTGCGGATCAATGCGCAGGCTGGCCATGCCGCCGCCGCCGAGGGAATTGCGCAATAAAAGATTAAAAGCGTTTAAGCCGGGCAGGGCGAACAGCTCCACATTGCTGTTATCGGTCAGCACGTGGGCAAACCACTGGGCGATCTTTTCCGGCGCGAGTGCGGCCTGAATAAATGGCAGGTAATCCGCATCGCGCGCCATGACACCAATATTGCTGTGATTACCTTTATCGCCACTGCGCGCTACCGCCAGTTTGATTAACGGCACGCTGATATCAGAGTCGGGCGTTTCAGCGACGGTCTGTATTTTGGCTGAAGGCCAGTGCGGAGCGTGGTCGGCGGTATCGATGGCCACGGAGGTTTTATGGTCATCCAGCTGAATCTGGACCGGCACATCGGCTTTCGGCCAGAGGAACGAAAATAAGCGGATATTCGGGCTGGGTTTTGGCCGGCCACCGACAATACCGGTTAAGCCCGGTGCCATGGCGGTGGCGGCCTGAGCAATTTCGCGGGCGAACACTTCCAGTGCTTTTGGGTCGGCGTGACGGACGGCAATTTTAACAATCACTTCCCGGCTGTCGGTACCACGCGCATTGGCGCCGTAGGTGGTTTCGGAACCGAGAATTTCAATATCCTGTGCCGTAAAAGCGGCCATGCCGAGCACGGAATGCAGCGCACTGACGCGCTGCAGAATGGCTTCGGCCACACGCTGCCCTTTAGCAACGGCATCGCGGCCGCCAATCATAAAGGTTGCTGTGCAACGGAAGCCATCCATCCAGGTGGCGCTGACTTTATAGTTGGCCGGTGGTGCATAGCCACGGGCGCCGCTGACGCGGACCTGCTGCTCACCCGCTTGCGTGAGGCTGACCTGAGTAAAATCGCAGCAGACATCGGGCAATAAGTAACAGGCCGGATCGCCGATTTCATACAGCAGTTGTTCGCCCACGGTAAACGGCGAAATCAGGCCACCGGTTTTCGCGGGTTTACTGACCACAAAGCTGCCGTCGGCGGCGCATTCAACAATGGGGAAGCCCATATTGGCGTAACCGCTTTCAACCAGCTGCCAGTCGGTGAAATTACCGCCGGTACACTGCGCACCGCATTCGATGATATGGCCAGCCAGAGAGCCCTGGGCGAGCTGGTCGTAATCGGATTCGCTCCAGTTAAATTCATGCATTAGCGGGCCCAGCACCACAGCGCTGTCGACCACGCGTCCGGTGATGACAATATCGGCACCGGCCGCCAGGGCATCACGGATGGCCGGAGCGCCGAGGTAGGCATTAACACTCAGACAGCGGCCGGGCAGTGGTTCGTCGCTGAACATATCGGTTACACCGGCAAAGTCAGCCTGACGGGCGCTGAGGTTATCGCCCTGTACGGTGCCGACCCTGAGGTTTAACCCGGCTTCGGCGATCAGCGCGCGCAGTGCCGCCGCGCAGCCTTCAACATTGATACCACCGGCGTTACTGACCACCTTAATGCCCTGAGCGGCAATGGCTGGCAGCAGTGGCTTCAGGGTCTGGACGAAGTCCGGGGCAAAACCGGCTTCCGGATTTTTCAGGCGTGCACCGGCCATAATCGACAGGGTGACTTCGGCCAGATAATCGAACACCAGATAATCGAGCTGGCCCTGCTGTACCAGCTGGTGGGCGGCGGTGCCGGTATCGCCCCAGAAGGCGGAGGCGCAGCCGATGCGGACGGTATCCTGCATGGTGAAATCCTGTTGTTAGCGTTTGGCCAAGCCTACCAATCATCAGGATACCAAGCAAGCGCTTGGTTTTTAGTTTTGCGGCGCGACCGGGATTGCCCCTACAATAGGCCTGTTCGAACAGGCTCACTCGTCATACTGACGTCTTCAGATAAGGACAACCCGTGATACAACAACTGATCGCCGAAGGGGTTATTACCGATCCGGACAGCGCCCGTGGCCGTCTGCTGGCGGCGGCCGCGCGCCTGTTTAAACAGCAGGGTTACGAGCGCACCACCGTGCGTGATCTGGCGGCTGAAATCGGCATTCAGTCGGGCAGCCTGTTTCACCATTACCGCAGTAAGGAAGATATTTTGCGTGCGGTGATGGAAGAAACCATTCAGCTGAATACTGCGCTGATGCGCATTGCGCTGCAGCAGGCGCAGGACCCGCGCAGTAAAGTGCTGGCGCTGATCCGCTGTGAGCTGCAATCCATTCTGGGTGAGACCGGCGAAGCGATGAGTGTGCTGGTGTATGAATGGCGCTCACTCAAACCCGACAGCCAGCAGCATATCCTTAAACTGCGCGATATTTATGAGCAGTTGTGGCTGGGTGCACTGGCCGAAGCCCGCGCTGCCGGTATGGTCGCGATTGACCCATTTATTCTGCGCCGCTTTTTAACCGGTGCGCTGAGCTGGACCACCAACTGGTATAAGCCCGATGGCGATATGACGCTGGATGAATTAGCCGAATACGCGCTCACTCTGGCCGTTAAACCGCAGCAGATGACGACCGGCAGGGTCGGGAATTGATCCGCTCCTGCCATTTGGCGCTTAAAAAAATGCCGCTGATGGAAGCGGCATTTTTATTGGCAGCGTTACAGAGCATCAGGTCGGATCAATAATCCCCTGCGCGATCATATCCAGCGCGGTAATACTCGGAATAAAGAAATAATCACCACCACGGGTTTCCACCATGCGAGGCAGGTGTGTGCAGAAAAACGGCGCTTTACCGTCTTTCGGATTCACCTGCACAATGTGTTTGTCGGTCAGTTTGCCGTTATTGGCACCAATCAAGACATCGCGGTCATTACCCAGATGGAAATCGTTGGAATAATTCACCCACTGCTGCTGCACAAATTCGAACTGGCGCTCCAGGCTGGCACCGAGGCACATAAAAATAATGCCCTGTTCGCTGTTGTCGTTGGTCAGCTCATCATGGCCGCCATAGGGCAGACCACGGCGCAGTAAACGACGACGGTCAACCAGCGCACCCGGACGATCAAAGGCACCTTTTTCGGTTTCCAGCGAGCCACGGGTATTGGTGCGGCGGATATGGGCACCGATTGGGCATTTTGCACCGTGCTTATCGTCGTTGTAGGTAAAATCAATCCACTGAGCGTTCAGCGCTTTCAGCTGGCCCATGGCGCAGGCATCGCCTTCGGCGGCTTTCTTTTGCAATTCCGCCATTTTCTGATCAAGTTCGGCTTTGGCGTTATCGTCCGGCGCCAGTACCAGCGGCGCGCCGTTATCCGGCCAGCGACCGGAGAATTTGGCCATTAATAATTCGCGGCTGCCATTAAAATCTTTCGCCATATTGTCGACGTAATCGTTAAACGTTTTTACGTTCTCGTGCAGCTTGCGGTACACCATAAAGGTGCCGTTACGGGACAGCAGGTGTGGTTCGGGAGCGGGTGGATACTCTTTGGCTTCGTCGATATGGCCAAGAATAAATTCCCCGGTGGCCAGCGGTTCCCATTGGCCATCGCGGTTCAGTTTGCCGCGCCCGGGCAGGCGTTCGGGATCATGGCCGCAACCTTCAAAATAGGGGTTACCGATGCCATCAACAAAACCGAAATGTTCTTTCGGGGTGGCTTTACCGTTTTCAAAAACGGCCGAGGCATCCTGATAAGGCAGCAGGCTGCCGTTCGGGCCTTTATGACCAGGACGGATGCTGACGCTGCCCTGTACGCTTTGCATCAGTTCTTCGATCCGGGCGAAGCGTTGTTCCACCGCTTCCTGAGTCTGGCCGTTAATGGAAACCCAGGCATGAACGGCGTCGCCCTGCCAAACCGGATCCCAGTGCTGCGGGCTGCTGGGGCCATTGTCCCCTAGAATGGCTCCCCGCGGTTTCATCCCCATTTTGAATTCCTGCGGAAAACCATCGAGGGAGCGGCGTGGTAAGCCCAGTGCGCACAGACCGTGATAGGTAAAGGCAATATTGGTGGTGGCTGCGGGCTTATCAGATTGATCGGGGTGTTTTTTCTCACTCCAGGGTTCGGCGGTGGTGATCAGCGGAATTAACTGCTGCAAAAAAGTGCGGCCACCGGCATGGTCGTGAAATTCAAGAAAAAAATAACGGGCTTTGGGAAAGCCAAAGCGACCGTAACCTTTGCAGATGTTGCCCTGGATATCGTACAGATCAAGTGGTCGGTTCATAATCAGTCCTTGTGCGCTCAGCGGCGTAATTGGCCCTGAGCGGAAATAATCCCTGAAATATCAGTACATGTTTTGCAGACGGGTCTGACCGGGAATCCAGCTTGGCTGATTCAGGTCGTCCAGTTTTATTTCGGCCATAAAATTATAAAATGCGGTACGCAATGCCGTTGCATCCTGCCCCTGATGGGCGAGGGCAAACTCACTGAAAACCTGCTTTACATACAGGGCTTTTAATTGTTCTTTTAATGACACATCGGTCGAGCCGTTAAAAAACAGTGTGGTTGTGAGCTGGCATTTTTTGATATAGGCGATGAAATCATCGGCGCTCTGTACTTTGTCAAAGGCGACGGCGTATTGCCACAGGCTGCGCACGTCGGCTTCGGCGTTATCCCACATGCCTTTCAGGTAAGGTTCCAGCTCACCGTGGAAGTTACTGGTAAAAACCAGATATTTGGATTTCAGGTGGTCGCGGGCAACATCATTTCCCTGCTGAAAAAACACATCGTTAAGAATAAAAAGACGGGCAAAATAGGTGTTGGGAATACGCGCAAACGGGCTGCCGGTATCTTCTGCCAGACGCTGAATGCGGCGGCGGGTAATTTTGTCGAATGACGTCTGTTCCTCATGTACGCCGTTGATTAACGGGCAGAGCGTGGTCAGGCCGTAGGACTGTCCGAAAGTATTTGCCATGCTCAGGCCTCCTGCTTGCTGGCCACGCGGGCCATCATAAGATTGGCGTGCTGGTGTTCCTGCACCAGTTCATGCGAAGCGCTCATCAGTGGGCTTTCACCCATGCTGCCCAGATTATGCTGGTTGCTGGCGAGAAACTGCTGCCAGGCCTGAAAGAATTCTTCATCGCTGAGACAGGCGCTGTTTTTATGAAAATTATTCAGATTGGTGAATAACGTCTGCGCGGTTTTTACATCGTTGGCTGCGGCCAGTGGATAGGCGTTGTAGTAATGGCCACTCTCAATCTGATTAAACCGGATGTAGTCGTAGAAGTCGTGCAGCGGAATCGATTTCGGATATTTAATATTCCAGCGCCAGAACATATCGAGACCGGAAGGAATCGCAAATGAAAAGGAGTCAATGTACTGATCCCAGCTGCCGTTAAAGTTACTTTCGAACAGCATATAGCTGTAGGTCAGTTTTTCTTTCGGCTGGCTTTTGTCCAGGCGCGGAAATGACCAGCGGTTGATGATGGTCCAGCGTGCATAGTGAATCAGCGACAGGGTCAGCAGGCCCTTGAGAAAATAGGGGAAGGTTTTAACCACCACCCAGAAAATCAGTTTTTGCCAGAGGGCTGTCCACCACCGCAGAGGGGTGAGCACATTCATGCCATAGGCTTTGCCGGCGACGTTCGACATAATGAATTCCTTTTCTGCTGCCAGATAAATCGTGCGGTTTATAAGCGGCAAAACTCTAGCGTTTTCTGCGTTGCGGGTAAAGGACGCAACGGACCTCTTTATTCCAGGTTGTCACTCTCGCTGCGACGGGTTTCGCGCAGCATGTGCAGCCCTTTGCGTCGCTGTGTCGCCAGAATGGATATTTTTTCTTCCAGCTCGGCGCGTTCAAGCTCGCTGTCGCAATTTTTTAACCGGTCTTTCAGTTCATGTTGCTTTTCTTTGAGCTTGTTCAGCGCGGCTGCCAGCTCTTTTCGTTGTCGCTGTTTATGCCGTTGTTTGCGGTTAAACAGGGCATTCAGTTTTTTCACCAGTCGGGAAAACTTCATAAACCTTGCTCCGGTGGCGGTTGGATGGGATGGTCGTCATGGCGCTGCTGTTCCAGCTGTCTGTTAATGGCGGACAGTTCCGCATGCTCCAGTTGCAGGCTTTCCGGTGTTTCTTCCTGCGGGCCTTGCTCATCAATAAACAGGTAGCTGGCGGCCTGAATCAGTGCGTGGCAGACATCCTGGCTATAGCCTTTATCGGTCATCAGTGAGGTGGCCATTTCTGCACTGATCCGGCGGCTGCGGATCAGGCTTTCGATCAGACTGTCGGTTTGTTCACGGTCCCGCTCTGCCAGTAACCGCTGGTGATCAAGCGCAAGGCGGCTTTCAACAACATCATCAATCTGTCGGACATGCTGGATTGCCCGCAGTACTTCAGCAATCTGCTGGCGTAATTGGTGGTAGGCCTGAGCCATATCCGGATTGTCGCTGTGAATATAAAACAGCAGATTACGCTGCAAATGCTTAACGCCTTTAATCGCCTCAATCAGATGATGATCGGCGGCACGCAACTGGCGTAATTGTTCATCCTGACGCCCGCTGGCTTTTTCCCGAGCGCTGCTGACAAAGCTGATGATGGCGGAGTAGATGCCTTTTATCTGCTGCTCGTATAACTGTTGCAGGTTGATGTTGATGGCCGAGTGACTCTGGTCACTGAGCAGCGCAATGGGTTGGCCACGATGAAACTCGTCCGCCTGCCAGCCCAGCCCCTGCACGATGAGATCGGTGGATAACGCATACAGACGAACGCTTTCTTTGCGGGTGACGGCAACGGCAGCAGAGGGCGAGTCCATCGCCGATTGGTTCAGATACTCCGGCTGCATGCGGTTGCTGCTGCTCTCCGGCACCAGCCGCAGCAACGCGCGCTGTAACCGTGGCAGCTGCGGCACCATCAGCGAGACACCAAGCAGATTAAACAGCGTGTGAAACAATGCCAGTTTCAGGGTGTAGTTCTCTGCGCTGATACTGAGCAGGGTGCTGAGTTGCTCGACCAGCCATAACAGCACGGGCATCAGCACTAAAGCCACAACCCCGGTGACGACATTAAACAGCAGATGCCCCAGCGCCAGCCGTTTACCGGCGGCATTGGCACCAAGGCTGCCCAGTACGGCGGTAACCGTGGTGCCAACGTTGGCGCCGATAGCCAGTGCCAGGGCATCCATATACTGCACATGGCCTGCTGCGAGGGCGGTCAGGGTTAATACCAGCGTGGCATGGCTGGATTGCATCACCACGGTGGCAATCACGCCGAACAGGGTGAACAGTAACAGCCCGCTAATGCCCTGCGGGCTGATCGTACTCAGATCAAGACTGCCCTGCAGAGTGGCAAAGCCATCCTTCATGTAATCAATGCCGAGAAACAGAAATCCCATGCCGGCCAGAATATGGCCGATACCGGCACGCTGCTGATTGGGCTGAAACAGCAGCATGACGCCAAACACCAGCATCGGCATTGCCAGCTGCGCCAGATTGATATCAAGACCGAAGCCGGCAATCAGCCAGGCGCCGGTCGTCGTGCCGAGGTTGGCGCCAAAGATAATGCCCAGCCCGGCACCGAGGCTGATCAGCCCGGCCGAGAGAAAGGAAATGCTCAGTACAGAGACCAGCGAGCTGGATTGCATCAGCGTCGTGGCCGCGACACCAAAGGCGAGTGCTTTGGCCGTGGTATTGGTGGAGCGTTGCAGGATGCGCTCGATCAGGCCACCGCTGAAGCTTTGGAAACCACGCTCCAGCGACAGCATGCCAAACAGAAAAATGGCCACACCGGCGGCAATCTGCTGCAGCTGTGGACTGCTCCATAAGCTGAATGCCAGCAACAGCATAATGACCGGAAAGAGCATACGTTTGAGCAATTCCAAAGCGGTAATCCTGTGGTCGCCGACAGACGTCTCAGTTAATCGAACAGCCTTTCTTTCGGCAAGGGATATTGCTCTATGAAACCAGGGTACGGAATGATTCAGGCGCCCGGCTAAGTCGCTGAAAAAGGTAACTTTTTATGTCGGGTAACTGCGTTCAGTCAGGTTGTTCAGTGAAGGTTTGTTAACTTACGCACAGCGTGCTGTGTATAACTCAGGGATAAGCTGACGATAACACCGTGCATCCCACAGAATGCCTGCCATGCCCGGTTAACCCATTGGCGATCGTATGGTGCAAATCAGCGGAAACCCTTAAAAATCAAGGCTTTTTCGGTATTTTTTGCGCGTAGGGCCGATTTCCGGGCAGGTCATCAATGCAAGGAAAATTTTTTAAAATCGGGCAGAATTAAGAGTTGTTTTTAATATCGAAACGCTTTATATGGCGATTCAGTGACGCTTTACCCACAGTTTCTGTGGATAACTTTGAGCATAAGTTGAAGAAAAATCCCCCCATCCCCCACACATTGTAACGTTCGTTTGAATTGGTTAAAAAATGATCAGGAATAAGTATGGAGTCCTGTGCCATAAAGATAACGGGTTGGGGCAATGGCAAGAGCGCGGGCGGTGTGGTCTTGCGTTGTCAGGGAGTGAACGGATAGGTGGTGGCAAATCGCGGATAATAAAAAAGCCCGCATATCGCTATGCAGGCTCTTTGATATTCGTGGTGCCCAGAGGCGGACAAATCTGTCCGGAACAGATTTGCACAGCCGCAGGCTGCCCACAGGGGCAGGGCCATGGATGGCTCTGATGAATCGAACGTGAGATGACGCCAGCGTGCAGGTAATAAAAAAGCCCGCATATCGCTATGCAGGCTCTTTAATATTCGTGGTGCCCAGAGGCGGACAGGGCACAGCTATCACAGAACCCACGCATCATGCGGGCTGGCAGCCCTTCAGACCATCGTGGTGGATGGAAATGTGTGCCAAAAGTGTACCATGAGCTACCATTATTTTTGTATCGATTCCTCCGCAATGGGCAGATTGTCCAATCAGGACTCATCGTGGATGGCTGTTGTCCGTTTCGGATTCAAGCTCTAGAGTTGAACGCGGGGCGGGAGTGAAGTCCAGAGATTTGGATGGGGCTATATTATGGTGTGGAACTAAAGGAGGTGCGAAGCACTCCAAGTTGATCTGATAGACATTGCAACTTGGTTGTCTTATAGCCAAAAGTTATTTGACGGTTTAGGATGGCGGCTGTATATTTCCCGGCCCCTAAGCGATCGTCCTATGTTCGCTTTGTTCTATTCTAGGAACGTTTTGAGGGTAAAGTTAGTTGACAGTATGCAAGCTTGATGACTAATCTGAGCTTATACTAAATTAGATAACGTGGAGCCTATATGAAAGTAACATCGTATAAAGTTAAGTTGGGCGTAAGTCTTAGCTTCAAAGTTACAAGTTACTGATTTGTTGCCCAGTAGTAAAAAAAGCCGCCTAGAGCGGCTTTTTTATTGGGATTTTTGGCGTTATTTCATATTCCAAGCACAGCACAGAATTATTCCAGGCATCACCCATCCAGTGTTGCGTACAGTAAGGGTATTATCACTAAGACGAGTTACATCCCATTCGTTATTGAAGACGTGTACATAATCAAAGGACCAGCCTTCTGGTAACATTATGGATGTGGTCGAACCGTAAGAGGGTTCACTTTTCTTTGTCAAAAAGTGGCGATCTGATACGTTTAAGTATGATTCTTCCTTAATGACTATCTCTGTCATTGCTTTTTTGATCGGAATTTTGCACTTGATGTGAATGTATAATTCATCACCAGTCTGGTCTTCAATTTCTACCATTTCTGGATTTTTTGAGATGTATTTTCCATCCTCGAGAGTCACGATACCCTCGGTTGAAATGATGCTTTCTCCCTCAGCTTCTATTTTGAAACTTAGGTTTTCAATATCCTCATACAGGGCATTAACTTTATAACTGAACTCGTAATCTTTAATTTCTCGGTCATCACAGGGGGTGCTAAATTCTGGATCCAAAGCGATTGTATGCAGAAAGAATTTGCTTTTTTCAATCCACTTAATCTTCTCGTTTTCCAGTGAAATTTTGATTTCTTGGTGATTGCCAGAACGGTGAGGGATCATTGGATCCAAGAATTTACCAATGGATTTATTAAGGTGCGTGTACAGCCCTTTTTCTTTGCTGCAGTGCTCTCCATAGATTTTATTGTGAAGCTCAGGCAGAAAGTGCAGGATGGTCTCTGGGGACGCATGGGTGATTGCTAAACCAAGATTATTTTCACGAATACTATTTCCTAGCTGCTCGGAAAGTCTGGATACCGACGTCGCAGCCTCTTGTGTCGAGGTCTCAATCTGTCTCTTGTATTCGTTCAGTACAGGTCTAACGTACTCGTTCCAAATACTCCTAAGCCACTTTCTGATGATGTATAAAAACACTGCAATAGCAATGAATCCAAGACCTGTAGTAGTTATATCTTGTTTGTATTTCAATGCAGTACTTAGAGCATAGTCAACTAAGCTTGGCTGCTGAGGCCCATCGGATGCTGTAGAATTTTGGACTGTAGTGACGAAGTAAGGCACAAGTAATCCAAAAATAACTAATGCTCCCCCTGCAATCCCTGTTTTGGCTTCAATACGAATTTTCATGCTTCCTCTATGCAGAAAGTTGTGGAGTGTAAAAGGTATATGCAACGAGTACTTAATTCTAGACTTACAGTAGTAATTATATCATTAGAGTTCTTAGAGGCTATTCTAGATTGAGGTGCTGTTGTGCTCTCGGTGATCGGTAAGAGTAAAAAAGTGCGATCTCCTTAATATGTTGGGATGTCTTCAATTTAAAATGTTGTAGGCTCTACGCGAGGTTCGAAGCCGTTCTAATATTGATGATGACCATGTTTCAGCTGAATTCAGAAAAATGAAGCCACCTCCTAACCTCAGGTAGGGGCTCGAGGCGGCTCTCGAACGGTCTGAATGAGTTGATATTGGTAAATCTATTTGTGTTTCATTGGAGTTGCCAATTTAGATACGATTCGGTAGAGGCTGGACTCGCTGATTCCCAATTCATTCGCTGCATCTCGCTTGCTCATGCCTGTAGCCAAAAGAGCCTTCAACTCGCTGGCCTTACTCCGTGCCGTCGGCTTTCTCCCTTTATACAGTCCCTTCGCTTTGGCCTGAGCGATTCCCTCAGCCTGTCGTTCCAGCATCATTTCCCGCTCAAAGGTGGCGATGGCTCCGATCATGGTGAGCATCAGCTTGCCGGTTGGCGTACCAGTATCAATGCCGATATTCAGGATCTTCAGGGTGATACCCTTCGCATTCAGTTTATCGACGATCTCCAGCAGGTGGCTGGTGTTACGTGCCAGACGATCCAGCTTGGTGACGATGAACTCGTCTCCGTCCCTCATATAGTCCAGTGCCGCGACCAGTTCAGGCCGGTCTGTCTTGCTACCGCTGACCTTTTCCTGAAATACCTTGTCGCAGGATGACAGTGCTTCGAGTTGAGCTGTGAGTGATTGCCCGGTAGTTGATACGCGGGCGTAACCGATGATTGCCATAGTGGCCTCCCAATAGACTCTAGGCCCAGTGGGAGATGTCTCTCAAAAGCCTGGAATGGACTCTATTGGGAGATAATTTCAGGTCGGGAGAAGTCTCCCACTAGGGCATGGTTCAAAGAATGACGGTAGGCAGGGTGCTTACCGTTGTACTTATAACGCGGCCCTAAGAGGAAAGTGATACCCCTTGATATGGGTTTGATCCAGTGAGTGATAGGTGTTGTCCACGACCCTCAGTCATTTTCCCAAAGGCCGGATTGGCAATATCTCCGGCCCTTTTCTGTGATAGGGGTGATCGGGGTTGCGGCCTCCCTTCCTAATAGATGGTTACACCGTGTAGATCTGACTTTCTGGTAGTGCATCCTCGGGAATGGCTTCCTCACTTTCTCTCAGGACGCGGGAGTCCTCTCGTTCAATCAGGTCATATTCGCTGGGCTGTCCGTGGTTAGTCAGAATCCACGCCTTCTTCCGCCGCTGGCGGCCATTAATCCTTTTTGACGCATTCTTTTCTCTGAAGCCAACATCCTCCAGTTTTCGCCGGAAGGATAGCTCCCTGTTGAGATGCAGCTTCGTCCACCGGTAATTCTCACTTTCTTCATATGAGAAGCCCTGTGTATTGATGAAGCTGTTCCAGCTATGTTCAGTAATTGTCATGCGTTGGGTGTCGGCCTGATATTTAGCAATCAGGCTTTCCAATCGGTCTGTACACATGTCCAAGTAGTCGCGCTTGGCTGGCGTCAATGGGCAATCAAAAGGGTTCCACGCTGAGATGTCGTACTGTTTAAGATAACAGTACACATCCGCCCATCCGTGTGGCCACCACGCGAGGAATTCGCGGATGAATTCCTGGGTCTCCTGCTTGTCCAGTTCATGAATTACATACTCCATAACGTAGATGCGGCGGTCATCCTGCTCGATTGTGAAGGCTCGCCCCTCAGTGTTATCCGCGAACATGAAGCGTGCGTATATCTGCTGGTGATACTCTCTGACGTACTTCGGACTGATTGTGGCGAACTTCGATGCCAGAATGCTTTTCAGCTGTAGATAGACATTCAGCCCTTTTGCCTTGCTCTCATCGACGAATACCAGCAGGTTGTTCGCCACACTCTCACTGTGCTCGCTGTTGATCTGACGTAGGCTGTTGGTGCTGGTATGGCCTGCCAGCAGCCGGTTCAGGACATGCTCCACGAGCACGTTCTTGCCTATGCCGTGCTGGCTTCGGAACAGAGGGTGCACACTCGGCCTTTCCTGTGGCTTCTGGATCATGTGGGCCATCCAACACAGCAGCCACTCTCTATCGTGATCATTCATGGTTAGGCGATTAATGAATTCCATGAATGGTTCGACTTCGATTTCCTCAACTTCTCCATATTTATCAGATACGGCGTCCTCCATGCTTCGGAAGGTATTTAGGAATACGCAGCCATTTTCTTCTAAAAATTGTGGCAATCCCGGAGCGAAACGGACGCCATCGACGGTTTGTAGTTCTCGGCGGAGAGCGTCATACGCCTTCGTTTTTTCTATACCCAGTTGGTGTGCCTTCAGCAGCATTGCCTCAACGGTATTCCGGGTGTTGGTTCTGGGGTTCCAGAGATACGGGGCTATGCGCTCTTCTCCGGTGAACCAGCACCAGCCGTTTGCGTGTTCTTGGTCAGCCCATTCGTTGGCTCTGGCCATCATGGCCAGTTCGTTCAGTTCGTGCAGTTCCATCAGTACATCCTTGTTGGATTAATTTTATTTCTAGTAAGCGGTTGATATATGCGGCCAACGACATTCCGTGTGCATTGGCTTCTGTGAGCAGGGACGTATATGTCCCTCCCTTCAATTTCAGGTACATGCTGTCCTCATTTAATTCTCGCGTCTCTGAGTACCGTGCCGACGGTGTTGCGATGACATCCGACCTTCTCGGCAATGTATTGGTGGGTGTATCCCTCATCTCTGAGGGCGATAATTTGAGCCTTCCTGACTCGTGTAATACGGTTGGTTTTCAATGTGTTTATTCCTTAATAGCTTCCTGTAATTATTTTAAGGTGAGCGCACAGAACTGAACTGAAAAAAACAAAAAAGAATTAAAATGAATAGGTCGATAGGGAGTATGAGCATAGCGGGCAGAGAGCGCCCGCTTAGAGGGAGGGTCAGGCGGTGGCTTCAGTCGGCTTCTTCAGCCAGTGTATAAGCCAGGCTATGCCGAGGGATGCAGGGAAAAGCACAACTCCAATGGCAAACAGGCTATTGCCTTTGAACATGAGCGAGCTTCCCAAGGCTACCAGAGCCAGATAGGGCAGAACGCTGCCCCACGAGCGATACGAAGTGAAGAGAGGAGCGGTCATCATGAATACGAATATCCAATGATGCTCCAGAGCCAGCAGAGCCAGTGCAACGATAGTGGCGATCAGTATCAGCTTGTTCTGCAGTGTGGCCTTCACATCTTCTCGGAACACCAGCAGTACAATGACGGTCACGATAATAGCGACCCAGCCCAGATTACTTAGGAAAGTATTGAAGAACTGCATTCCCTCTGCTTTGGCTAGGCCTTGCATCCATTGTGGGCCGGTCTTCATGGCAATCAGTCGGGAGTTCACGGCAACGGAAAGCGGCAGGGTAGCCATCGCCCATGCGATAGCGAAGGCTGACGAGCGGCTGATGAGCCATGCAGCTCCACCAGCCATTAGGACTGGAATGAGTATGGCCAGTGATGACATCGGTAAATGTGGCAGGGTGCCGTTCGTCAGGGACAGGCCATATTTTCCCAGTATCAGAATAACAGGCATAAGGATCAGCATTGCGGTATTGAGCTTCAGGTTCATAGTTACGTCCTTGGTAAGAGTCCTGACACGTATTCGCTAATAATCGGGCACTTGATATAGCCATCGGCGCAGTGCTTATTCATGTATTTAATGAAGTTGGTGTTGATGCTAACGAAGGTATCTCGTCTGGCTTCAGAGGGCTCATCGCCCATAGGAGGGTTGTTCTTCATTTCGTACATGAAGAACACCGCAATTTGTCTCAGGGTGCGGACATCTTTGCCTGTGCCCAAGAATCGGCTGACGGGAATATCATTGGATGCCTTGATATAGGCCATCTCATGAATCAGGCTGGATCGGAAGTCCCCCTTCTGAGCGAATTCAGCGAAACGCTTGAATTGTGGAATCTCATACTCTGTACCGGCTTGGGTTATGAATAGCTGGTCGTCTCTGAAGCTGAACTTCACCTCGTCGCTCTGCAGAAGCTGTCCCACTGCATAAAATGCGGTCAGGCGCATAGCGGAATCGCCCGTCTCATACAGGTGGAGGAAGGACGTGAATACTTCTGAAGGCGTCAGGTCATAGGGTATATCCAGCGATAGCCAGAGCAGATGGAGGCCTTCTTCTGGATTGTTCCCCTCGTTCATATAGAACAGGCCCAGCTCATTCTGAGCGAATGTATTGCCGACATACGCTGACTTATCCAGCCACATGATGTACTCATCATGCTTATTCGCAGCCTTAGCTTGTTGAGCCATCGTGTATGTACTGCGTCTGTTGCCGTGTTCAGCACTCTTGGCGAGCCAGAGTGCGGAGTCCTCGTCGTTGGCGGTAATCAGCCCCCTAGTCTTTAAGTTGAACAGTACGTTGTAAGCAGGCAGGTAGTCCTGTTCGGTTGCCTCCCTGAGAAGCTGTTCTGCCTTCTGATACTGTTCAGAATCGACAGCAGTAAGAGCTAGGTGAACCAGAGTGTTGGGGTCTTCCTTCAGGCAGCCAGTCAGGCAGAGGCTCATTAAGAGAGCAGTTAGGTACTTCATAGCGCTTCCTTTTTACTAAGAATAGAACATTATTCACTTATAAGTGAATAATACTCACTCATGGCCTGTGGAGGAAGATGGGATAGGCCGGGAACATTGCACAACTGCACGCAATGGTCCGAACAATGACAGACAGAGAGCTACTACTCGCAATAGGAAGGAATGTCCGCAGACAACGCTTATTGTTGGATATTACTCAGGAAGAGCTATCTGCCCGCTCAGGGCTGCATCCGACATATATATCCGAGGTCGAGAGGGGGAAACGGAATCTGACAGTTGTCAGCCTGTTCAGACTGGCAGGAGCGCTGGAAACGGAGCCATCCAGAATTCTGGAATTGGTGAGTAGTTCCCCAGTCATAGCAGACGATCAATAAGGCTGATCATCGTTGTTATAAGCACTCTGGATACACATGAGGAGTGCTTATGGACTATGTAACAACCCAACCAATGACCGCCCGCGAAGTTCTGGAGGTAGCTGCTCGGCTGCTGGCAGAACGCTACAAGCGGGGTGACTCGTTCACTTCTCCTCATACAAGCCGTCGCTATTTGACAGACCGATTAGCTCACTATGAGCATGAGGTCTTCGCCGTGCTGTTCCTCGATAGTCAGCATCGCCTGATCGAGTATAGGGAGATGTTCAGAGGGACTATCGACGCTGCGGCTGTATACCCACGAGAGGTTCTGAAGGAGGCACTGAGGCTCAATGCAGCGGCTGTGATTCTGGCTCATAACCATCCTTCAGGTGTAGCTGAACCCTCGCAGGCTGACCGGGCGATTACGGATCGTCTGGTTCAGGCTCTGGGGCTGGTGGACATCCGGGTACTGGATCATCTGGTAATAGGTGACCAGTGCTCGGTGTCCTTTGCTGAACGTGGATACCTATGAGGAACTGAAATGAACATAGCAATGCGGATTGCCAGCGTTGTGCTGGTGGCACTGGCTGCTTACTTGGCTGAACGAGCGATGGAGGAGGGCAAAGATTTGTCAGACATGAATTAAAGTCTGTGTGGAGCGTCTAAATTGGGCGCTCTTCTTAGATTTATTATTGATTACAGAAAGGTCTATTATGACTTTTTTGTCTGTAAACAATGTTTAGGGGTTGAGTGGGTAGTTATACGCAGTTTATCCACAGCTTATCTACTTAACCCACTATATCTTGGGGTTGAATTCAGTAGATGACCGCATTATCTTGTGTTCAGCGCTTAAGGCTCTTGAATCTAAAGACTTTTTTATCTGTTTTAGATAAAGCAAGCCTCTCGCCAACATATTGAATGTCAGCTTTGCATGTAATATACTGCCGATTTGGTAGGGACAATAAAGCCCCTACCCCAAATGAATAGGGAGGGGCATCCTACAGGATCTATCTGGAATATACAACAAAATTGCAGCTTAATCCGCCGCAGCTGTAAAACAAGAGAGACCTAAAGGGTATTCGCACACTCACTTTAGCATCTCTTCTTGGGAGCGCAATACTGTAATTGTATCAGGATTGATACTTATTGTTTCGCTCACCCCCCAGAGTCGGCGGTTCCTTCTTATTAGGAGTTTCCTATGTCTGTACATAAGGAAGCGCCGAAAGGTTTTCGTTGGGTATTTTGCTGGTATCGCCGTGTCAAAAACTCAGACCGTTACCTCGACGCGCACGCGTATGGCCGCGAAGCATGGTGCTTTTTAGTACGGTGTAAGTGACCGGATGGGCCGTTAAGCTGTCGGCCCATCATTGATCTAATTTTAATTCTTAAAGTGAGTAATTCAATGACTTCGAAAAACAGAAAAACGGTTGACCGCTACAGAGATGCTGATAATGGTCATTTTATTAAGAAAGAAGAAGCCGACAAACGCCCTCCATCTACTTGGGTGAAGGAGCGCGTACCGAAGCCTGGGAATGGTATCGGTAGGTAAGGCTTTGTACTTGAGCCTAGAGGCGGGGATCGTCTCTAGGCTCTACCGTTGTCTGGTGCCCGTTTCAGTGAAAGCACTCAAGTATTGCTGCTTGTCACTGGTGCGTGCAGCTCGCGCCAGCTTTCCTTGATGTCAGTGATACTGAAGTCATCGTACCGGAATTTATCCATTTCAGTTTTTAGCTGTTGAATAGAGAAGCCGTCTGAATAGGTTGCGGTTTCGTTCAGGTACTTAGGTTCGTGCCCAACCATCTGTTGTAGCTTATGAATATCCATGTCACAGCGCAGTGACTGACTGATGAAAGCGTGCCGGAATGAGTGAAATACTTTCTTATCCTCTTTGAATTGAGGGAAGCATCGCTCGCGGTAGCGCTCATTGAACCATTTAGATGCAACCTCGCCGGGTTTTTTCGTTCCCATTTTAATCTGAGGAAGAATCCGGTTAATTCCTGCTTTTTTCAAGCGCTCAACGTAGTCAAGGAACCCTAGCTCTACCAGTGCCGCATGTATAGGCAAAGTACGAATACCAGCATTAGTCTTTACTGACATATCCTCGCCGTCATCCGTGATTGTCAGCGTTGGGATGTCAGCGGTTTCGTTGATGTCTTGTGTACGGAGCTGTACCAGTTCACCAATCCGAGCGCCGGTAAATGCTGCCAGCACCATTAACCACCAATGAGACTGTGTACCTGTCCGGGTACTGCGTCTGTACTTCGGATCGCTGTAGATGGCTGAACTGAAAATGGTCTTCAGATCTGCACTGGTGAATGCTTCATAGCTGTTGGTTTCGGCTCTAAGCTGCAGCCCTGTAAATGGATTCTTAGATGCCGCATCTGTCTGAATCAGATAGTCGAACAGCGATGACAGGTTGGCCAGCTTGCCATTAATGGTCTTGGGTGAAGGCTTCTGGCTATCTGGCAGATTCAGGCTCTGTAGGTCGGCTATCGACATGCTTTTATATTGGCTTTTGGCCCTGTGCTGCTTGGGCAGTTCCTTCAGCGTATTTCGGAAGTGTTTGGCTGAGTCGTGAGTAACTTCAGATACCGTCTGAATCTCAGTGATTTCGCAGAAGTCTCGAACGGCTGCCCTGTATTCGTCCAGAGTCGCAGCCTTGACGTTAGGGTCTTTGGCTTGCTTCTCTTGCAGGAATTCTTCCAGAGCATCCCCTATCAGAATCACCTTGGTAGACGTGGCGGGAGCCGAGACGCTGGCAGTGTCGGACTCCAGTTGTAATCGTGGGTTGCGGTACTTCCGAACGTATGCACGCTTCATATCCACGTATAGCAGATCAGCCTTTGCGTCTCGCAGGGCTTCATTATCCAGTTTTCCGTCGTAGACAAGATCGCACAGGTCGGAATAGCCGCCATCGTCGCTCTGTAGCATCGAATCCAGATACGAGAGCCGCTCCCGTTCAGGTATATCTAGTGCCTCAAATTTCAGCAGCCAGTCCTCGTACAGTTCTTTAGCCAGCTTTTGAGCTTCTTTTTCTATTTGCTTTGGTTTCATTTTTTGCCGGACGCAACGATTCAGATGTATGTATATAAGGAGGGCGTGTTCTTGTGCCTGTTTTCTATCAGTTAGTTTCAGGGATAGGCGGATAAGATTACCGTGCAAGCGACGGTTGAAATAGTAGATAGAGCCACGCCGGATCAGATAGTGTGTCACAAATGTGTACCATATGTGTGACAGCCTGAAGGGTGGACATAAAAAAGCCCCGCATTAGCGAGGCTCTTAGAAAGTGTGGTGCCCAGAGGCGGAATCGAACCACCGACACGGGGATTTTCAATCCCCTGCTCTACCGACTGAGCTATCTGGGCGTCTTGCTGAACAACGTTGTGTTCGTCAAGTGGCGCGTATTAAACCCGTTGGCTGACGGAGTGTCAACCCCCGAAATTGGTTTATTTATCTTTATTTTCAGGAACATAGCCTTCGGCTTTGTCGAACTCGTCGCCGCTGAAGAATTTGTCCCGTTGTTCGGTCAGATATTTGCGCGCCTGCATATCCATCATATTGAGGTGTTTCTCGTTAATCAGGCGGGTCTGGTGAGCGGTCCATTCATCCCAGGCTTTTTGTGATACGTGCAGGAATATTTCTTCGCCTTTCGGCCCGGGGAAGGGCTGGCTGCTCAGGCCTTCGAGTTCCTGTTGGTACTTTTTGCAGAAAACGGTGCGGGTCATAACAATTCCTCGGACGGTATGCCGGATTCAGCACTGGTGCCAGCCATGCTTTGCAGCAGCATTTTTACCGGTGCTGCCAGGCCCAGTGTGCTGGGGTTGCGGGGATTGTACCAGTGTTGCTGCCGGTCGCCAGTTTCACCTGCGGTGAGATGGCTGTGTGGCAGACGGATGAGTATGGGCTGAATGTGCAGGTGGTAGTGACTGAACGTATGACGGAAGGGCGTGAGCCACTGTTCGCCGCTTTCGTCGCTGTAATGATTCAGCTGTTGCCGTAAAAATTGCCGCGCCTGCTGTATGTCCTGAGCTTCCGGAAAGCTCCACAATCCGCCCCAGATGCCTTTCTGCGGGCGCTGTAACAGCAGATATTCGCCAGCCGGATTCTGAATCATCAGCAGCAGGCTGTGCTTCTCAGGCTTTTCTTTTTTCGGTTTGCTGTTGGGGAACTGCGTTGGTTTGCCGGTTTGTAAGCCTTCACATTGTGGCTGCAGCGGGCAGATTCCGCAGGCGGGTTTGCTGCGTGTGCACAGGGTTGCACCGAGGTCCATCATCGCCTGGGTGTATTCGCGTGAGCTGTGCTGCGGTGTCAGTTCTTCAGCCAGCGTCCACAGATGATTCTGCACTTTGCTGTCACCGGGCCAGCCTTCAATCGCGAAGAAACGGGTCAGAACGCGTTTCACATTGCCATCGAGTATCGGTGCATTGATACCCATGCTGATGGAGGCGATAGCGGCGGCGGTGGAGCGGCCGATGCCCGGCAGTTCGCTTAAGGCGTCGACGCTGCGTGGGAACTCGCCGTTAAAGTCGCGTACCACCGTCTGAGCGCAGGCGTGCAGGTTTCGTCCGCGGGCGTAGTAACCCAGACCGGTCCACAGATGCAGAACGTCGTCCTGGGTTGCTGTGGCCAGCGCCTGCACATCGGGGAAGCGCTGCATAAAGCGCTCAAAGTAGGGAATGACGGTGCTGACCTGAGTCTGCTGCAGCATGATTTCGGAAACCCAGACCCGGTAAGGAGTGATCTGTTGCTGCCAGGGCAGGTCTTTGCGACCGTGTTTGTGATACCAGCCGAGCACGGCATCGGCGAAAGAAAATGAGCGCGTCATAGATACAGGCGATGAAGATTTGGGCGCCAGTATAGGTATTTCCGTGCGGCGGAACGAGGGCTTATTGTTTCAGACTGATGGCGCCACCCTGTTGGCGCATGCGATCGTTTTCGTTGAGAAACTGATGCAGCTGGCCCAGTGACAGTGGCCGGCTGAACAGATAGCCCTGACCTTCATCGCAGTTGTTCTGGCGCAGGAAGTGCAGTTGTTCCTGGGTTTCGACACCCTCGGCAACCACGGTCATGCTCAGTTTGTGCGCCATGGCGATGACCGCAGCGGTGATCGCCATATCATTTTTGTCCTCAGGAATATCCATCACAAAGGAGCGGTCGACCTTCAGTACGTCAATCGGGAAGCGCTTGATATAGGCCAGAGAGGAGTAGCCGGTACCGAAGTCATCAATGGCAATGGCCACGCCGATTTTTTTGATTTCCTGCATGATCTGAATCGCGCTTTCAACGTCTTCCATCAGCGTGCTTTCGGTAAGCTCAAGTTCCAGGCAGTGGGGAGGAATCTGGCTGATTTCGATCACGCTGTTAATGCGTGCCAGCAGGCTTGGGTCGGTAAACTGACGGGCTGAGAGGTTTACTGCAACTTTGGCGGTATTCGGCAGCACGTTGCTGCGGATCAGTGAGCTGATCTGACGGCAGCTTTGCTCCAGCACCCAGCTGCCGATTTCAATAATCTGTCCGGTTTCTTCGGCCACCGGAATAAAGCGGTCAGGCGTGATCATGCCCTTTTCCGGATGTTGCCAGCGGATAAGGGTTTCAACACCGGTAACGCTGTAGTCGAACAGGCTGATTTTAGGCTGGAATACCAGGCTGAATTGTTCGCGGTTGATGGCTTCGTTGATTTCTTTCTCCAGCGACAGGTGCTCGAGAATGGATTGATTCATATCTTCGGAGAAAAACTGGAAATTGTTACGGCCCAGTTCTTTGGCCCGGTACATCGCCAGATCGGCGTTTTTCATCAGGGTGTTGACGTCGGTGGAGTCATCCGGTGTCAGCGTAATGCCGATACTCACGGTGGTGACAATGTCCTGACCCTTGATGCGGATGGGTTTGGCCAGCGCCAGCAGCAGTTTTTCGGCGACCACCAATACGTCGGATGTATGGTGAACATCGGTCAGCAGGATGGTGAATTCGTCGCCGCCGATCCGGGAAACCGTGTCGTTTTCACGAACGGTGGCGCTCAGCCGGTTGGAAACTTCCTTCAGCAGAATATCGCCGGCATCGTGGCCCAGTGTGTCGTTGATACGTTTGAACTGATCCATGTCGAGGAACATCAGTGCCATGGATGAGCCAGAGCGCAACACACTTTTTACGGCCTTTTCCAGACGGTTTTTAAACAGGCGGCGGTTGGCGAGGCCCGTCAGCGGGTCGTAAAAAGCGAGATTTTCCATCTGAATCTGGGCCGCTTTCAGTTCGGAAATATCAGAAATCGCGCCTAAATAGCCCAGCAGTTCGCCATTACGGTCGTGCAGGGCGCTGGCCAGCAGCTGAATCCAGGTATGGCTGTGGTCGCGGCGAATCAGGCGCAGCTCCAGTGCAATACTTTCCTGCTCACAGATTAACCGGTTCCAGGCTTGTTGGGTCGCACCCAGATCGTCGGGATGAATGCGGGCAAACCAGTCCTGCAGACTCGGCAGCTCATCCGGAATGCCGTGAATGTCGCGCCAGCGCTGGTTTACGTATTGCAGACGCTGTTTGCCGTCAACCTGAAATATGCCTACCGGGGAAAGTGCCGTGAGCTTGCGGAAGCGTTCTTCACTGGTTTTCAGCGAAGCGTTTTCATCTTCAATGGTCAGCAGCAGACTGTTGAACAGATCCACCAGATCGCCCAATTCATCGTTATTCTCTTTCGCGGCACGGATCGAGTAATCCTTATTAAGCATAATGTGGCGCAGGGTATTGCCCAGATCTTTCATTGGCCGGGCGACCACTCCCTGCAACTTGTTGGCGAGGAATATCGCCAGCAGAACCGCGGCGGCCAGAATCATGACTGAGAAAAACAGAAACTGATTAATACGCTGCAGCAGGTATTTATGGCTGATTTCCAGATAGAGCGTACCGATGGGGGCGCCATCCAGCAGAATAGGAAAAAACTGGGTGAAATTATGCAGTTGCTTACGTTGCAGTTCCGGCAGTCTGACAGGGCACTGGATGGTCTCTGCATCCGGCGTATAGCTGGCGGCAAGCGATTGATTTTCGGCATAGATGCAGCCACGGACAACACTGCTGTCGGCACGCAAGGTCTGCAGGTTGGTGCTTAATAAGGTGAAGTCACCGAAGGTCAGGGCGGCTGTCGCGCGGCTGGCAATCACTTCGCCAAGAACGGTCAGCTTTTTCTCGGTATCCTGACGGCTCAGATAATATTCGAGCGAAATAAAGGCGAGATTTGAAAGCAACAGCGTCAGTCCGGTGGTAATCAGGGTGATCATCACCAGCTTTCGTCGCAACGATTGCATACTGAGGGCGCGGATCACAGCCAGCCTTCCTGATGACAATGGTGGTGAGCAGCGATCAGCGTCTGGCTGCGATTCTCCTCTGGCGTGACCCTGTTAATGCGACCCTGCTGCACGACGTTCTCCGGTTTACTGCTCTGGTAATGCGCCTGTCCTGACATTTGCCAATCTGTGTTTGTGAGCCGGCTGAACAAGCGTCTCATTCTATGCAGCCTGAGGCAGACAATAAACTGCTGAGCCGGATTGCGGAAGTGATTCCGGTGTTGTGAAAGCAGGCTTTGCTGTGTATGTCCGGCTGCGGTGACCTACCTCAGCTTAGGTAATGAGTGTGAGGATTACCATTGACGGACGCTGCACGGGCATAAAAAAAACTGGCCGCAGGGGCCAGTAATAGGGGAGGAAAAAAACAAGGAAGAGAGACTTGCTGCGGTTTAGTGGCTGCTTTCTGCCGAAAGTTCCGCCAGCAGTTCATTCATGCTGATATTCTGCAGGCGTTCGCTCAATTGCTCGCGATACGTTTTCACCATGCCCAGACCGGCAATAACCGCATCGTAGATGCGCCACTGCTGACTGTCGTTATCACGGTAGAGGCGAAAGTCCACAGGAATTGTATTACCGTTGTTTTGCTTCAGCGTACCTTTCACCAGAGCCTTATCGCCGCTGTCGTTAAAGCGCGCTTCTTCAAAAACGAACTGCTCGCCATTAAACGCCTGAAATGCGCCACTGTAGGTGCGAATCTGCAATTCACGGAAGCGATCGATAAAGGCCTGGCGCTGTTCCGGGTTGGCACGGCGCCAGTATTTACCCAGTGCCCCCATGGCGATTTTTTCCTGGTCGATGGCAGGAACAATGTAGGTTTGCACCAGACGCCGGACTTCGTCCTCCGTGCGCTGCTCCGGTTGCAGTTTATTCAGCTCGTTAATAATGCCCAGAGTGGCAGAAGCAACAACATCTCGCGGGGCAATGGCTGGCGCTGTTGCTGTCATTTGTGCTTCGCTGGCCGTTGTACCGGCACAGGCCATCAGGGCAACAATAAAGACCGCAAACGTGGATAAAGTCTGAAGGGCAATTCGCATAACGTTCTCCGCCGGAGTCGAACAGTCTGGCCAGTATGGCCATCGGGACTGTAGATGAAAAGATGACGGTTTATGAATTTTTTGTTGCATCCATGCAACTATGGGCTTCTATTTCTGTTGATTATATAGCCATAAGTGATCTTTTTGGCTGAAGCCGCGCTTCAGCAGAGCCGCTGCGAGTTCATCCGGGCAGTCGTTTATGCAGAGCTTTTTGCCCTCACTGGCTGCCCAGCCCTGAATAAAGTGCAGCATCTGGTGCAGTACACCGCGGCGCTGGGTAATGGTACGGACGGCGGCCTGCCGCAAAAGTATGCCTTCATTGCTGTCGCTCGCCAGTATCACGCCGACGATACGGTCATTAAAACGCCCGGCCATGATCCAGCCGCCACTCTGCAGGTGTTGCTCCAGTGCGGCGCGGTCTGAGGTCAGGCCGTTGGCTGCAGTTTCCTGATGAATTTTGTCGAGATCGTTCCAGTCGGCGTCGGTTGGCGAGTCGATATGTTCCAGTTTAACGGGCACAGCTTGGCTCCATAGTGATGGCGGTATGTCGGGTTGTGCGGAATATTGCCGGGAATTTGTCCCACCGCCTTGTCCCGGCCTATTTTCTTAAGCGCTTTGCTTTATAATGCTTTCTTTTTCTTTTTGCGAGAGTTGGAGCAAGCCCATGGCCCGCAGCGCAACGGTCGAGCGTAATACGCTGGAGACCCAGATCAGCGTCACCATCAACCTGGACGGCACCGGTAAAGCACGCTTTGATACCGGAGTACCTTTTCTGGAACACATGATGGATCAGATTGCCCGCCATGGTCTGATCGACCTCGATATCACCTGCAAAGGTGACAACCACATTGATGATCACCACAGCGTGGAGGATATCGGTATCACCCTCGGTCAGGCATTTGCCAAAGCCGTGGGGGATAAAAAGGGCATCGTTCGTTATGGCCATTCTTATGTGCCACTGGATGAGGCGCTGTCGCGCGTGGTTGTCGATTTCTCCGGCCGTCCGGGGCTGGATATGAAGGTTGAATTCACCCGCGCCAGTATTGGTAAGCTGGATACCCAGTTGTTCTGGGAATTCTTTCAGGGTTTTGTGAATCACGCAGGCGTCACTCTGCATATTGATAACCTGAAAGGCTTTAATGCCCATCATCAGGCCGAAACCATTTTCAAAGCCTTCGGCCGCGCTCTGCGCATGGCGCTGGAGCTCGACCCTCGTATGGCCGGTGTTATGCCGTCCACCAAAGGTTGCCTGTAAGCACAAAGGATAAATGAATGAGCAGTAAACTCTGTGCAGTGATTGATTACGGCATGGGCAATCTGCACTCCGCCCATGGCGCGCTGCAGACGGTCGCACCGGATACCAGAGTCGTGGTGACGAGCGATGCCGACGTAATCCGCAAGGCTGACCATGTGGTATTGCCGGGTGTTGGTGCTATCCGTGACTGCATGGCGGAAATCCGCCGTCAGGGCATTGATCAGGTGGTGGCGGAAGTGCGCAAAACCAAACCGCTGCTGGGTATCTGTGTTGGCCTGCAGGCCATGATGGAGCGCAGCGAAGAGAATGGCGGTGTTGACTGCATGGGATTGTTTCCCGGTGCGGTAACGTTTTTCGGCAGCGATCTGGAAGAAAACGGTGAAAAACTGAAAGTGCCGCACATGGGCTGGAACCGTGTTGAGCAGGTTGCACATCCGCTCTGGGCCGGTATCGCTGATAACAGCCGTTTCTATTTTGTGCATTCCTACTATGTGCAGGCAACCCATGCCGCACAGGTGAAAGGCCGTGGTCATTACGGCGTCGATTTTGCCGCTGCCATGGGTGAAGACAATGTCTTTGCCGTGCAGTTTCACCCGGAAAAAAGCCATAACGCGGGTTTGGCGCTGCTGAAAAACTTCCTCGCCTGGGACGGTCAGGCCTGATCCACTAACGAATTCAGAATGTAAGGTAAAACAATGCTGGTAATTCCTGCGATTGATTTAAAAGATGGTCAGTGTGTGCGTTTGCGTCAGGGCCGTATGGACGATTCCACCGTGTTCGGTGACGACCCGGTGTCGATGGCGAAGCGTTGGGTGGATGCCGGTTGTCGTCGCCTGCATCTGGTGGATCTGAACGGTGCGTTTGCCGGTACGCCGGTCAATGGCGAAGCGGTGACTGCGATTGCCAAGGCATTTCCAGGTCTGCCGATCCAGATTGGCGGTGGCATCCGCACACTGGAAACCATCGAGCATTACATTAAGGCTGGCGTGAGCTACGTGATCATCGGCACCAAAGCGGTAAAAGAACCTGCTTTTGTCAAAGAAGCCTGTAAGGCATTTCCGGGTACCGTGATTGTGGGTCTGGATGCACAGGATGGTTTTGTGGCGACCGATGGCTGGGCCGAGGTTTCCACGGTTAAAGCCGTTGATCTGGCCAAACAATTCCGCGATGACGGCGTAACCTCCATTGTGTACACCGATATTGCCCGCGACGGCATGATGCAGGGCGTGAACGTAGACGCCACGCTGCAACTGGCGGTGGAAGGCGGTATTCCGGTGATCGCATCCGGTGGCGTGACCAATATTGACGATATCCGCGCGCTGTCCCGTGTGGCGGGTCAGGGAATTCTGGGTGCCATTACCGGCCGCGCCATTTACGAAGGCACGCTGGATGTGGCCGAAGCTCAGCAGCTTGCTGATGAGTTAACAGGAGCCTGATATGGCGCTCGCCAAACGTATTATTCCTTGTCTGGATGTCGACAAAGGCCGGGTGGTAAAAGGCGTTAATTTCGTTGGTATCCGTGATGCCGGTGATCCGGTGGAAATTGCCAAACGCTATAACGATCAGGGTGCCGACGAAATTACCTTTCTCGATATTACCGCCAGCCACGAGGGCCGCGACACCACCGTGCATATGGTGGAGGCCATTGCCGAGCAGGTGTTTATTCCGCTGACCGTCGGCGGAGGCATTCGTGAGCTGGAGGATATCCGCCGTATGCTCAATGCCGGTGCTGACAAAGTCTCGATTAACTCAGCAGCGGTTTATAACCCGGATTTCGTGAAGGCTGCGTCGGATAAATTTGGTGCGCAGTGCATTGTGGTGGCCATCGATGCCAAACAGGTGGGCGATCATCACTGGGAAATTTTCACCCACGGTGGTCGCAAGGCAACCGGCATTAATGCGGTGGAATGGGCAGTGAAAATGGCCCGGTACGGTGCTGGTGAAATTCTGCTGACATCCATGGATCGTGACGGTGTGAAATCCGGTTTTGATCTGGGCGTTACCCGTGCCATTGCCGATGCCGTGAATATTCCGGTGATAGCGTCCGGTGGTGTCGGTAATCTCGATCATCTGGTCGATGGCGTCAAAATCGGCCGTGCCGATGCTGTGCTGGCGGCGAGTATTTTCCACTTTGGGGAATACACGGTACAGCAGGCTAAACAGCATATGGCTGCCGCCGGCATTGAAATGCGGCTTGATTGAGGGACGTTTCAGACCGGGCAATTAATGCCCGGTTTTTGTATGCGGTTTTGACGGAGCAGAGCGGCCAAATCCCCTTTTATTGGCCTGTGTCAGCATTAAAATCCACACACTTGTTGTGTAATATGTCAACCAAATCAGGGATGAAGGATTCAATATGAAAGCAAGGAGCAGACGTCACGCCGCCGGATGGGGATGGCTGTTCCTGATGGCCGGTTATTCCGCAATGGCGCTGGCGGCTGACGCTGACACCTACGAGTTCGAGCCCGACATCCCTCAGGTTTTAACGCCAGTGCGTCTGCAGCAGCCGCTGGCGGAAGTTCCTGCGGCGGTTACTGTCATTACCGCCGAACAAATACGCCTCTGGGGCGTGACGGATATTCCCTCCGTATTCCGTTTTGTCCCCGGACTGTTCGTCGCCCGTGAACTGGATTCTGATCGTGCCAGTGTGGTTTACCACTCGGGTGGTGTGTCGCTGGCGCGGCGGCTGGAAGTGCTGGTGGATGGTCGTTCGGTCTATAAAGCGGCCTTCGCCAATGTGGATTGGGATCAGCTTGGCATTGCGTTAGAGGATGTCGAGCGTATTGAAATTACCCGCGGTCCGAGTGCTGCCAGTTATGGTATGAATGCCTTGCAGGGGGTTATTCATATTATTACCCGTCACCCGGCTGACAGCGCGCGGGTGCACCTCGGTGGTCGTCTGGGATCTGAGCAGCGCCGGCAGTTTTACGCCAGTCTGACCCAGCATGAGGCTCAGCAGCAGAGCCGCATCAGTCTTTTTGGCTGGCGTGAGGGGGAGCACGGTGGCTATCACGCTGATGCCGGTGATCAGGGTGGGTTGCCGGATCTGCGTCAGGTGCGTGGGGTTAACTGGTCCGGTGCCTGGCAGGCGGATATGGATAACGAACTGCGCTGGCAATTCGGACGCCAGGAGTTACAGCGCGATTACCTTGCCGACAGCAATTTTCAGGTGAACTCGCCGCAGCAGGCGGCGCTGTCTGATCTTGGCTGGCTGCGCTGGCGCAGCCAGCGTTCCGCTGACCATGAAGTACAGTTGCAGGCATACTGGCAGGCCGATAACAGCGAGGTTGATTATCGTGCCTGTGCGCCTGCAATGGCGTTTGATGCACAGTTGAGTGAGTTGTATCAGCAGCATCCGCAGCTGGCAGAAAAACTCGGTTATGGCTTGCTGCCGCTGCAAAATCCCACCTTGAGCAGCAGTGAACGCAGTGCCATTACCCAGCAGTATCAGGGGCTGGCTGTCGGCGCTTTCAGCGCAGCTGAGTTACAGCAGGGGCTGGGGCTGGAAAACACCATCAGCGCTGCGCAATACAGCACCGCACAACAGATTGTGCAGCGGGCTGTGGCGGCTAATGCTTTGGATCAGGCGCTGTGCGGGCAGGGTAATCTGGATGTTTATGAGCAGCGTATCGATCTTGAATGGCAGGACACCCGGCGCTGGAGCGAGCAGTTACGTTCAGTGCAGGGCATTGGCCTGCGTCGTGATCAGGTGGACTCCGCGACCTACCTGCAGGGCGGGGTGCGCAGTGATCAGTGGCTGGCCTTTATCAGCGCGGAATACCGGCCTGCTCCGTACTGGCTGTTGTCGGCCGGAATGATGGCGCAATATCAGACCGGTCAGGAAGCAAACTATTTGCCGCGTCTGGCGCTGAGTTTTCTGCCCAGCGCTGACCAGAGTATCCGTGTGCTGTATTCCCACAGCCAGCGCACTCCGGACATTGCCGAGCGCTATCTGAATGGCCGTGCTGTGCTTACCGATGTGAGCAGTCACTATCTCAATCTGAATCCGGCCGGGCTGTTTATTAATGCCAACGCCGATAACTGGCGTGATGATCTGCGTGATGAGCGAATTCAGGCGTGGGAGCTGGGTTATTTTATTCATTTGCCGCAGACGTCATTGCAGCTGGATATTAAAGCATTCCGCGAACACATGACGGATCTGATTGGCAGTACGGTGACTCTGCGCAGCACGTCGCTGACCAACGAAGGGCAGATGACGCTGAAAGGGATTGAATCACAGTTGCAGTGGCAGCCTTCGGCTGATCACCGTATCTGGTTAACACTGCTGCGCCAGCAGCGTGACAGCAGTCGTTCAGGTGAACTGGTGTTGGGCGCAGAAAGCAGTGCGCGACTGGTCTGGACCCATCACGGTGAATGGCAGGAGCAGATGCTGGGTATTTTCTGGGATAACAGTGAGCCGGGTTATGATCCGGGCTATGCGGCACAGGGGCGCTACCGGCAGCAACGCTTGCTGGCCCGCTGGAGCTGGCATACCTGGCTGGGTGATTGGTCGTTGAGCAGTGAATATGACGCGCTGCATCAGCAGGTGCTGTATGAAACCACGCCGCGCTGGCTGAATCGTCTTGGCTGGCAGATGAGCTGGTAAAGGTAACCCGGATGAGCCATATCCGCAGTGTCTGTAAAAAAAACGGCAGCCTGTTGAGCTGCCGTTTTTTATTGCCCGAATCTCAGGGATTCATCCGGGAATACATCAGTACAGTACGCGGGCGCGGATCGTGCCTTCAACCGTCTTGATTTTTTCCAGAGCCAGCTCAGAAGCATCGGCGGCAACATCAATCACCACATAACCCACCTCTTCAACCGTCTGCAGGTACTGACCGGAGATGTTGATGTTGTTTTCGGCAAAAATGCTGTTGATGGCATTCATGACGCCTGGAACGTTCTGGTGGATGTGCAGAATTCGGTGCACATTTTTGTTGCCTGGCAGAGCAACTTCCGGGAAGTTAACGGAAGAGGTTGTGGTGCCGTTATCGCTGTACTGAGCCAGCTTCTCGCCCACTTCTTTACCAATGTTTTCCTGAGCTTCGAGGGTGGAACCACCGACGTGCGGAGTCAGGATCACGTTATCGAATTCACGCAGCGGAGTGATGAATTCTTCACCGTTGGCGCGAGGCTCAACCGGGAATACGTCAATTGCAGCGCCCAGCAGTTTTTTGCTGCGGATGGCTTCAGCCAGTGCGTCGATATCAACTACAGTACCGCGCGAAGCGTTCAGCAGGATAGAACCCTGTTTCATCTGTGCGAACTGCTCAGGACCCATCATCCACTTGGTGGCTGCGGTTTCCGGTACGTGCAGGGAAACAACGTCGGCCAGATTCAGCAGTTCGTTCAGCGAGCCAACCTGTTTGGCGTTGCCCAGAGGCAGCTTGGTCACCACATCATAGAAGTACACATCCATACCCATGCTCTCAGCCATTACAGACAGCTGAGTACCAATAGAGCCGTAACCGATGATGCCCAGTTTCTTACCACGGATTTCGTAAGAGTTATCGGCGGATTTGTTCCAGCCTCCACGGTGACACTGAGCGTTACGCTCCGGAATACCGCGCATCAGCATGATGATTTCGGCCAGCGACAGCTCAGCAACGGAACGGGTGTTGGAGTAAGGCGCATTGAACACCGCAACACCACGCTTGGTAGCGGCTTTCAGGTCTACCTGGTTGGTACCGATACAGAAGCAGCCCACGGCGATCAGTTTTTCAGCGGCCTCAAAGATTTCGTCGGTCAGCTGAGTGCGGGAGCGGATGCCGACAAAGTGTGCGTCTTTGATGCGGGCTTTCAGCTCGTCATCCGGCAGCGAGGTCTTCAGGTACTCGATGTTGGTGTAACCAGCGGCATTCAGGGTTTCGAGAGCTGACTGGTGCACGCCTTCCAACAAGAGAAATTTGATCTTGCTTTTATCGAGGGAGGTTTGAGCCATGATGGTACCTATATGCAGTATGTAGAACCGTTGCGGTGAGTCCGGCCGGTGCTTGCACGGTACAGCACAGGTAACGACAGGGGCCGGAGTCACTTCGGAGCGAAAACCACTCCGAAAAATAAGGCGCGTATGCTAGCATACCCGGCCTGTTAACGTGAGCCTCAAACTCGCTTTTCATCGCGAAGAATACTCAATTTGAGGTGAATGCCATTCATCTATGCGGAATCTCCCATGACTGCCCTGACTCAAGACGCCCTGATTGAACGGTTATCGGCCATTGTTGGTGCTGATAAGGTTCGTACCGATGCAGATTCTCTGGAAACCTTCGGTAAAGACTGGACCAAAATCTACGCGCCTAAGCCAACCGCGATTGTGTTCCCGAAAACCACAGAGCAGGTACGCGATATCGTACTGCTGGCCAATGAGCATCAGCTGGCTCTGGTGCCATCCGGTGGTCGTACCGGTCTGAGTGCCGGCGCGGTGGCGGCTAATGGTGAAATCGTGGTGGCCTTCGATTATATGAATCAGATCAGCGACTTTAACGCCGTTGACCGCACCGTTAAGTGTGGGGCCGGTGTCATCACCGAGCAGCTGCAGAATTATGCCGAAGAACAGGGTCTGTTTTATCCGGTGGATTTCGCGTCGGCAGGCTCCAGCCAGATTGGCGGCAATATCAGCACCAATGCCGGCGGTATTAAAGTCATCCGCTGGGGTATGACCCGTGACTGGGTGGCGGGCCTGACGGTGGTAACCGGTAAGGGCGAGATTCTGCGTCTGAATAAAGACCTGCTGAAAAACAACACCGGCTACGATTTGCGTCAGCTGTTTATTGGTGGTGAAGGTACGCTCGGTTTTATTACGGAAGCGACTATGCGCCTGACCCGTACGCCGAAAAACCTGACCGTGCTGGTACTGGCGATTCCGGAGCTGGATGACGTGATGAACGTGCTGAACCAGTTTCAGGGCAGCATGGACCTGACCGCGTTCGAGTTCTTTTCCGATAAAGCCATGCGCAAAGTACTGGCGCGCGGTGATGTGCCGGCGCCGTTCGACAGCAGCGCTGATTTTTATGCGCTGATCGAATTTGAAGCCGTTACCGATGCCGATATGGATCTGTCCATGAGCCTGTTTGAGCAGTGTGTGGAAAACGGCTGGGTGGTCGATGGTGTGATCAGCCAGAGTGAAACTCAGGCGGCTAACCTGTGGCGTCTGCGTGAAGATATTTCCGAAACCATTTCCGAGTGGACACCGTACAAAAACGACATTTCCGTGGTGGTTTCCAAAGTGCCACCGTTCCTGAACGATATCGATGAGATCGTGACCCGTGAATATCCGGACTTCGAGATCATCTGGTTCGGCCATATCGGCGATGGCAACCTGCACCTGAACATTCTTAAACCGGATGCACTGGCCAAAGAGGCGTTCTTTGAGCGCTGTGCCAGGGTATCCAAATGGGTATTTGAAATCGTGCAGAAATACGACGGCTCGGTTTCAGCCGAGCACGGCGTGGGTATGACCAAAAAGCCGTATCTGGAATACACCCGTTCAGCGGCTGAACTGGCTTATATGCGTGCGGTTAAGGCGGTATTCGATCCGAATAACGTGATGAACCCGGGTAAGCTGGTGGATCTGTAAGCACGGCTTTATCCGTAAGCCGCAAGCACAAAAAAAGGCCGGTTACCCGGCCTTTTTTATGCCCGCACGGTCAGTGGCTGCGCGCTCCCAGAGCCGCTGTCTGATCAGAACAACTGCTCCGGCACCAGCCCGGTGTCGCCGCTGCCATTCGCCGGGGGAATTTTTACCGGCTGACTGGGTACATCCTCTTCTCTGAAGTATTCGAAAATGGCATTGCTCTGTCCCGGAGCGGCGAGCAGGCCTGTCTCAGGATCAATACGCACACTGACAACGCCTTCAGGCTGTTCAAACGGTTGTTCAGGAACACCATTTAATGCACTGCCCATATAATCAACCCAGACCGGCAGAGCCGTGTTAGAGCCAAATGCCCAGCGCCCCAGCGTATTTGGCTGGTCGAAACCAATCCAGACGGTGGTGACCAGCTCCGGACTGAAGCCAGAAAACCAGGCGTCTTTCTGATCGTTGGTGGTTCCGGTTTTTCCGGCCAGATCTTCACGGTTCAGTGCCAGTGCTCGCTTTCCGGTACCCAGCCGTACCACATCTTTGAGCATGCTGATCATCAGGAAGTGGGTGCGTTTGTCCATAACTCTGGGGGCAACGGGCAGTGCTTCTGCAGACGCTTGCCGTTCACTGTCCAGACCCAGCTGCTGTTCTAATTGCTGTTCCAGCAGCTCGTGGGCGGTCGGTTCGTTCCCGGCGTGTTTTTCACATTCAGGGCAGACGGTTCTGGGGTTTGCCGTAAACAGAACATTGCCGTTGTTGTCTTCAATGCGACGGATGAGGTAAGGGTCGACAGCAAAGCCGCCATTGGCCAGCACACAGTATCCCGTCGCCAGTTCCAGGGGCGTCAGCGCAGAAGCCCCCAGGGCCAGCGACAGGTCGGCATTCAGTTTGCTGCGCGGGAAGCCGAAAGGCTCAATGTAGTTGACGGCTTTGCTTGGCCCAATCTGTTTCAGAATACGGATCGATACCAGATTCTGCGATTTATACAGCGCTTCACGCAGGCGTGTGGGGCCATAGAACTTTCCACTGTTGTTCTGCGGTCGCCAGGTGTTCTCCAGGCTGGCATCTTCGAAGACAACGGGAGCGTCATTGATGATGCTGGCCGGGGTAAAACCATTGGCCAGGGCAGCGCTGTAGATAAAAGGTTTGAAGGCGGAACCCGGTTGGCGGTCGGCCTGGATTGCACGATTGAACTTGTTGCTGCCGGAGGAGAAACCGCCGACCAGCGCTAGTATTGCCCCGTCTTTCGGCCGCAGCGAAACAAGAGAACCTTCGACCTCCGGAATTTGTGCCAGTACCGGTCCGTTGGTGGTTTCTTCTATCCAGATGCGCTGGCCAGTGATCAGCAGATCAGAGGGCTGGGTCGGTTCTGCGCCGACAACATCGACATTGATATAAGGCTTGGCCCAAAGCATGCCGCTGAACGGTAGCCAGCGCTCTTTGTGGTTCTGGTAAATCCAGGCACCCGAGCGCTCAACGGCAAGAACGATGGCCGGTGTTATCAGCCCCATGTCCTCCTGGTCGCGCAACAGGTTGTCCCATTGTTCGAGTGTTTGTGGCCAGTCGATATCCTGACCTTTATCAGCTTTGCTGAGCCAGGGTTCCAGCTCCGGGTTCTCAGCAACATCAAGAGTGATGAGCGGGGCCACTGGCTTGGGCTGACGATAGCCATGGTCGCGGTCGTACTTCAGCAGTCCGGCCTGCAGGGCATTGTTGGCTGCGATCTGGCGTGATGAATCAATCGTTGTATACACGTTATAGCCAGCGGTGTAGGCATCTTCACCATAGCGCTCAACCATATCGCGCCGCACCATTTCGGCAATGTAGGGCGCCTGCACCTCGGAGATTGCACCATGATAGCGGGCTGTCACCGGAGCACGCGCGGCCAGATCAAACTCATCCTGAGTAATCATGTTCAGGGTCAGCATGCGCGCCAGAACATAGTTGCGGCGATCAACAGCGCGGCGGGGATTGTTGATCGGGTTGGCAGCGGATGGGGCTTGTGGCAGTCCGGCAATCATGGCTAATTGCGCCAGATTCAGCTCTTTGATGGATTTGCCGTAGTAAACCTGCGCCGCCGCTTCAATACCGTAGGCACGTTTACCCAGATAAATCTTATTAATGTAGAGCTCCAGAATCTCCTGTTTGCTCAGGCTTTGTTCAATTTTCAGCGCCAGAAGGATTTCGGTGAATTTACGGGCAAAGGTTTTTTCTGCGCTCAGATAATAGTTTTTGGCCACCTGCATGGTAATCGTGCTGCCGCCGGACTTCTTCTTGCCGGTACGGATCAGTTCAATAGCGGCGCGGGCCAGTCCTTTCAGGTCGATGCCGAAGTGTTCGAAGAACCCATCATCCTCGGAAGCGAGGAGGGCATTGATAAACTCCGGGGGCGTGTCGGCGTAGGTAAGCGGAGTCCGGCGCTTTTCGCCAAATTCACTGATCAGCTTGCCGTCTGAGGCATAAACACGTAACGGCGTCTGCAGTTCAATGTCTTTTAATTCTTCGGTGTCCGGCAGGGTCGGGGACAGATACAGATAAATGGCCATCGTCAGGATGCCGGCTCCGGCAAAAATGGACATTACGAGCCAAAAAAACAATTGCAGGATCGGGTGTGACTTAGTCATAAAAAAAGATTGTCATCGCCTCGGGAAGCCAGTGAATATGCGGGTTTCGGCATTATAAGGGTTTTTTGTTCTTTTAATAGGAATGTGCTTATAATGACTCCGACTATATAGGATCTGAGTGAGCTTGTGCGTGCAAGTTCGCGAATTTGATGGGGATTTTGTCGTGCTGGCTAACTTGTTTAATAAGAAGAACAAGGCAATTCTCGGGGTGGATATCAGTTCTACATCCGTGAAAGTCCTTGAGTTGAGTCGCAATAACGATCGCTATCAGGTTGAAGCATATGCCGCTGAACCCCTGCCTGCCAACGCTGTGATTGAACAAAGCATCAGTAATGATGAAGCCGTTGGTGAAGCCATCAGGCGTGCCTTGAGCCGCTCCCGGGCCAGTGCCAAGCGTGCAGCCATTGCAGTGGCCGGCTCTGCGGTGATCACCAAAACCGTGCAAATGAACGGCAAATTGAAAGACGATGAAATGGATTTCCAGATTCGCGCTGAAGCCGACCAGTATATTCCTTATCCGCTGGAAGAAGTTGCGCTGGACTGGGAGATTCAGGGGCCGTCCGATTCTGGTAACGACATGGTCGATGTCCTTCTTGCTGCCTGTCGCTCGGAAACGGTCGAGCGCCGCAAAGATGCAGTTGAATATGCCAACCTTGAGGCTGCTGTCGTCGATGTCGAAGCATTCTGTACTGAGCGGGCATTCTCTTTGCTGGCGGCTCAGCTCGATGGTGATGATGTCGAGACGGTCGCGATTCTGGATATTGGCGCAACCATGACGACACTCAGTGTGTTGCATGACGGTAAGTCGATATATACCCGTGAACAGTTATTTGGTGGTAAGCAACTGAGCGAAGACATTATGCGTCGCTATGGTCTCAGTGAAGAGGAAGCGACCCGTGCCAAGCTGGAAGGTGGCTTGCCGGATGATTACGAGAGTGAAGTGCTGGAACCTTTCCGCCGCGCCGTGGTGCAGCAGGTTAGCCGGTCGTTGCAGTTTTTTTACTCATCCAGTCAGTTTAATGATGTTGACTACATCATTCTTGCTGGCGGAACGTCATCCATTCCTCATTTGGCCGATCAGGTTCAGGATGCCATGGGAATAGCAACGGTGATTGCCAATCCCTTTGTGAATATGACGTTATCGCAGAAGGTTAATGCCAACCTGCTGAATGGCGACGCGCCTTCTCTGATGATTGCGTGCGGGCTGGCGATGAGGAGCTTTGATTAATGGCCAATATTAACCTGTTGCCGTGGCGTCAGGCGCTGCGGAAAGAAAGGCAGAATGAATTTTATGGTGTTATTGCTGCGGTGGTGATTGCCGCAGGTGCCATTGTTTATTTTGTTAATGGTTTCTATGAGGATGCACAGCAGAATCAGAACCGGCGAAACAGCTTTATTCAGAATGAAACGAAAGTTCTCGATGCAAAAATTGAGGAAATTCGTGAGCTGCGTGATACCCGTAAAAAGCTGATTGAGCGCATGGAACTGATTCAGGCGCTGCAGGGGAACCGGCCGGTTATTGTCCGGGTGTTTGACGAGATGGCCCGCTCCGTGCCTGAAGATCTGTATTTCACTTCGGTTACCATCAAAGGCCTTGATGTGACCATTAAAGGCGTGGCGAAATCGAATAATCGCGTGGCAGCACTGATGCGGAATTTTGATCAGTCAGAATGGTTTGCAGATCCGGCGCTGATTCGTGTTCAGTCCAAATCGGAAGGGGTGAATGAGTTTGAAGTCACCATGAAGCGTGTTCAGCCAAAAGCGGCAGAGGAGTGACAGCATGGCTGATCTGAAAAAAATCGATATGAAGGCCATGATGGCCAGAGTCAATGAGTTTCAGCTTGATGATCTGAATAATATTGACTGGGAAAACATGGGTTCATGGCCTTTCCCCGGAAAAGTGCTTTTTTGTGCACTGATCTTCATTGCTGTACTGATTGGTGGATATTTTGGTCTTGTTGAAGGTAATCAGGATCTTCTGAACCGCAGTATTCAGCAAGAAGATACGCTGAAAAAAGATTTTGAAAATAAAGCATTCCGGGTGGCAAATCTTGCAGCGTATAAGGCTCAGATGGTTGAAATGGAAGAAAGTTTCGGATCATTGCTCAAGCAGCTTCCGCGCGATACCGAAGTTCCCGGGCTGATTGATGACATCAGCTCTGCGGCGCTTGGTGCTGGTCTGAAACTGAATGCTATTGATCCTCAGAAAATGACCAAAACAGAGTTCTACAACGAGTTGCCAATTGATATCGAAGTGGTTGGTGGCTATCACGAAATGGGCGCTTTTGTATCCTCCGTTGCCTCATTACCGCGGATTGTGACGCTGCACGATTTTTCAATTGAAAAATCGGGTAATGATGGTGCCTTAAAAATGAAAATACAGGCAAAAACCTATCAGTACAGCGGTGACGAGGAGGTGAAGTAAGATGAAAAAACGGATCCTGCCTTTTGCTCTTGCGGCGTGTTCTGTACTGCTTACCGCATGTTCTGGCCCTGCTGATACTGCGGATCTTAAAGGTTTTGTTGATGATACCCTGAATAAGCCACGTGGACGCGTTGAGCCTATTCCTGTCTTTAAGCCCTATGAATTTTTCAGCTATAGTGCAGCCGGCCTGCGCTCGCCCTTTGAACTGCCGGTTGTGGCTGACAGCGAGGTGAACATACAGCCTGGCAGTGATATCCGGCCTGATCTTGAGCGCCGGAAGGAGCACCTCGAGCAATTTTCGCTGGGGGCACTGTCTATGGTGGGAACCCTGAAACGCGATGACGGCGTGCTGTGGGCGCTTATTAAAGATGGTGATGGCAGTGTTGTGCGTGTGAAGGAAGGCAACTATATGGGCCAGAATCATGGGCAGATTCTGTCGGTGTCGGAATACAGAATAAATCTAATTGAAATTGTACCTAATGGTATCGGCGGCTGGATTGAGCGGCCGAGAACCTTGGCTCTTGAAGGACTGGGTGGAGAGTAATTTTATGAATATGGTGAAGGGCTTTCACACAATGATAAAGACGCTACCAGTCCTTATGCTGGCTATTGTAGCCTCGGTTGCATCGGCAACCACGCTGAACGATCTGCGCTTCTCATCCCTGCCGGGTGATGTGACCGAAATCCGCATGGAATTTGACGGTACACCTCCGGAAGTCAGCGGTTATACCATTGAGCAGCCCGCCCGCATTGCGCTGGATTTGCCGGGTGTTGTGAGTACATTGAAAACCAAACGTCACCAGATCGGTTCCGGTAATGCGCGCAGTGCAACTCTGGTATCGACCAAAGATCGTGCCCGTCTGGTTATTAATCTGACCCGTCTGGTGGGATATACCACCAAGGTGGAAGGCAATACGCTGCTGCTTCGTATTGGTCAGTCGGAAGGCGAGAAGGTCTTTACCGCAGACGTTAAACCAGATGCCTCCACCGGCATTCTGAATAATGATCTTAAAGTGGTGAATGTCGATTTTCGCCGGGGTGATCTGGGCGAAGGACAGGTTCAGATTATGCTGAACGATGCCCGTGCATCAGCCAATATCCGCCGCGAGGGCAACCGGATTATTGCCGATCTGAAAGGCGTCCGTTTGCCAGAGGCGCTCAGCCGTCGTCTGGATGTCACCGATTTTGCCACCCCGGTTCGTTTTATCGATACCAAGCGTGAAGACAATTCTACCCGCATTGTGATTGAACCTACGGGCGATGATTTTGATTATCTGGCTTATCAGACCGATAAACTGCTTTCTATTAATGTATCTGTGATTCCGGAAGAACAGAAAGAAGAACGCAAAAAGCAGTTCCCGTTCACTGGTGAGAAGCTGTCGCTCAATTTCCAGAACATCGAAGTTCGTGCCGTGCTGCAGCTCATTGCTGACTTTACCGGTCTGAATCTGGTGGCTTCGGATACGGTTCAGGGCAGTATTACCCTGCGTCTGCAGAATGTCCCATGGGATCAGGCGCTGGATCTGGTGCTGAAGACCAAGGGTCTGGGCAAGCGTCAGATGGGCTCTGTATTGTTGATCGCACCGGCTGAGGAAATTGCAGCACGCGAAAAAATTGAACTGGAAGCGGTCAAGCAGGTTGAGGAGCTTGCTCCACTGGTCACCGAGTACATGCAGCTGAAATATGCCAAAGCGACAGAGCTGGTCAAACTGCTGACTTCTGAGCAGGGTTTGTTGTCTGAGCGTGGTTCTGCCGTCGTTGACGAGCGTACTAACACCCTGTTGATGAAAGATACGGCAGGCAATCTGGAAAAAGTCCGCGAAGCATTGAACATGCTGGATGTACCTGTGCGTCAGGTGCTGATTGAAGCCCGTATCGTGGTGGCAACCACCAGTGTTGGCGAAGAAATGGGCGTTAAGTGGGGCGGTGCCGGTTTTAAAGATAATGGCAGTAACTGGACAACCGTTGGTGGCAGTCAGCAGACTCTGTCTGAAGGAAACCAGATCCTGTTCAACCGCGCTACCGGTACCGCTGCTACCAGCGATGCCATTAGTCTTTCAGGTGCCAATATTGTTGATTTTGGTGTAACCAATGCCGCTGCTACCACGTTTGCGGTGGGCTACCAGACGGCTGATTATCTGCTGGATCTGGAACTGGCCGCGATTGAAACGGACGGCCGGGCAGAGATTGTTTCCCAGCCACGGGTTATTACGGCCGATGGACAGACGGCTTCCATCGAATCCGGTACTGAAATTCCATACCAGCAGGCAAGTTCCAGTGGTGCCACGAACGTTGCCTTTAAATCAGCGGTATTGCGTCTGGAAGTCACTCCACAGATTACCCCGGACGACCGGATTATTATGGATCTGGTGATCAATCAGGATTCGGTTGGTGAATTAACGTCTGCCGGTCCGAGTATCAATACCAATGCGGTAGAAACTCAGGTACTGGTCGATAATGGCGAAACCGTTGTGCTGGGTGGCATTTTCCGTTCAGAAGAGATCACCTCAATCAGCAAAACACCATTCTTTGGTGATCTGCCGTTAATCGGTGCGCTGTTCCGTTACACCAACCACTCTGATGATAAGAGTGAGCTGCTGGTGTTTATTACACCACGATTGGTGAAGGATTCGCTCAGTAACCGTTAATCCATGAAGCGATCACAATCTGTTTTTCTTATAGGGCCAATGGGTGCTGGCAAAAGCACCATTGGCCGTTTGCTTTCCGCTGAACTTAAACTGGAATTCTTCGATTCTGACAAGGTTATCGAAGAGCGCTGTGGCGCCAATATTCCCTGGATTTTTGATATGGAAGGCGAATCCGGCTTCCGTGAGCGTGAAGAGCAGGCCATTGATGAGCTGACGCAAATGAGCGCCATCGTTCTTGCTACTGGCGGTGGTGTGGTTATGCGTGAAGCCAATCGTCGCCATCTGAGTGCGCGGGGCACGGTGGTTTATCTCTGCACTTCGGTCGAACAGCAACTGGCACGCACAGCCAAAGATAAAAACCGCCCTCTGTTACAAGCGGAAAACCCGGAACGCATATTGCGCGATCTGTTCAGTGCCCGCGATCCGCTCTACCGTGAAATTGCAGACATCATAATTGAAACCGACCAGCGTAATCCGCGCTGGGTGGTGCAGGAACTTAAAAGGCTTATAAAAGGCTGATACACATGAATACCCTGACTGTCGATCTGGGCGACCGCAGCTATCCGATCTTTATCGGAACCGGGTTGCTGGGCGATTCCGCGCTATACACTCCTTATATCAAAGGTCGCCAGGTTCTGATTGTGACCAATGAAACGGTCGCTCCTTTATACCTGCAACAGGTAAAAGAAGCGTTAACCGGCTATCAGGTGGATGAAGTCATTCTGCCGGATGGTGAAGCGTATAAAGATCTGACCACTCTGAATCGGATTTACGACGCGCTGCTGCAAAAGCAGCACAACCGCACAACCACTCTGCTGGCGCTTGGTGGTGGTGTGGTTGGCGATATGTGTGGCTATGCCGCAGCATCGTATCAGCGCGGAGTCAATTTCATTCAGGTACCAACCACGCTGTTATCACAGGTGGATTCTTCGGTTGGCGGCAAGACCGGTGTGAATCATCCGCTGGGTAAAAATATGATTGGTGCGTTTCATCAGCCACAGTGTGTGATTGCGGATACCACAACCCTGAATACGCTGCCTGAGCGGGAGTTGTCGGCTGGTCTGGCCGAGGTGATTAAGTACGGTCTTATCTGTGATCCGGCGTTTTATCGGTGGATTAAAGACAACATCACCGCATTGATGGCGCGTGAGCCGCAGGCACTGGCGTATGCGATTGAGCGTTCCTGCCAGAATAAAGCGGAAGTGGTTGCTCAGGATGAAACAGAATCGGGCATCCGGGCCATTCTCAATCTTGGTCACACCTTCGGCCATGCGATTGAAGCACATCAGGGTTATGGCAATTGGTTGCACGGCGAAGCCGTGGGTGCCGGCATGCTGATGGCAGCGGATCTTGGCTGGCGTATGGGCAGTGTCAGCGGTGATGAACTGCGCGAGTTGCGTTCACTGTTACAGGCCGCTGGTTTGCCGGTCGCCGGACCGTCAGATATGACGGTGGATGACTATTTGTCGCGGATGCAGGTTGATAAAAAAGTGCTCGATGGACGCATTCGTCTGGTGTTGCTGAAGTGCATCGGTGAAGCCTACATGACATCGGATGTCCCGAAAGACTTATTGACGCAAACCCTGCTGGCAGGGGATAAACTCGGTACGGCTTGAACCATCAGGGAGGCAATCATGGAAACCGATTTTAATCTGGATCTGGACACGCAACGCTACCGCAGCGCAGAAGATCCGGTGAGCGGGTATCATTTGCCTCTGCCGCAGTTGCTGTCAGGGCAACGCAAACACCTCGAATTGCTGGCGCATCTGGCGTCATACAGTGAACTGCTGGTTGCGGTTTCAGGCCCTTCCGGCAGCGGTAAAACCGTATTGGCGCAAGCCCTGGCGGCGCAGCGGGAAGATCCGGAAGAAAGCCTGTTTATCAGCGCTGATCTGATGCTGGGAATGCCCGCCATCCTCAATCAGATAGCCCGCCGCTGGGATATGCCGCAGCTGTCAGATGACATCGTACAGGCCCGCGAGGCGATCAAAGATATCGCACTGCAGCGCTATGACGACGGATTGAGCCTGCTGGTTATTATTGATCAGGCGGATCAGCTGGATGCGGACACCCTGAATGAGATCGCCCATTTTGCCCTGCTGGCTCCTCAGGCAATTTCCTTTGCGTTGTTTGGCCAGCCGGGGTTTGAACTCGCATTCCGAGAGAGCCCGGCGCAGGCACCGGTGCATGTGTTACATCTTGAACCGTTAACGCTGGATGATGCAGCGCTGCTGATTCAGCAGGTCTTCAGTCCGGGCCAGCCTCTGGCATTAACTCAGGATGAACTGCTGTTTATCTGGCAGCAATCTGCAGGATGGCCGCAATCGCTGCTGCATCAGGCGGAAGATTATCTTCTGACATCGGCAAACACAGAAGCCCCTGCGGCAGCAGCAACGGTTGCTGCGCAAACGAACCGCTTCCCTTTGCTGCACATGCTTGCCATTGCCGGGGTTGCAGCTGCTCTGGTGGTTTCCTTCCTCTATCGTGGCGGTGATGCTGATGATTCTGTGCCGCTGTCGCAGCCTGAATATGTGGTTGCAGAGCCGTCTGTTGCGTTGCCTGAATCTACCGATACACCTGCCCGCGTGCCTTTGTCCTCTTTTGCGTCTGAGGATGATGTTGAAACCACCGAAATCGCGCCACCCGTCGTTAAGACGGATGTGAGTGAGCCGGATTACAATTATGCTGCTCCGCAGGATGTGAATGCCGGGAGGCAGACCGAATCCGGGGGGGCTGAGATGGCTGAGCCAGCCATTGCGGTCGATAACCGTGCCGTTACAACGGCTGAGCCTGTCGTGGCTGCGGCGGTTACACCGGTCAGAGAGCGCAGCAGCGATGAACGTGCACTGTTAGCCGCTAGTGGCGGCTTTGTGGTGCAACTGTTTGGTTCTTATCAGGCGGATAATGCATCGGGTTTCCGCCAGCAGTGGCAGTCTCAGGTGGCCGGTTCGCTTTACCAGTACCGTACCGAACATAATAATCGGCCATGGTATGTCGTGGTTGCCGGTGTCTACAGCAATCGTGATGAAGCTAAAGCCGCCGTTAATGCACTGCCGCGGGAACTGCGTACGCAGTCACCCTGGATCCGTGACGTATCTGCGGTGCAGAATATACTGCGCTGACCACACATCTCCGGCCGCTGATCTTCTGTATCCGCGGCCTCCCGTTACCGACTTACAACAATAAGCAAAAACGCTCATATTTGTGACAGTGGCCCCAGATGTGTAGAATGAGCGTCCTTTTGCCTCGATGTTGCTTAAATTTTGAGCATTAGGCTGTTGTAAGCCCTTGATTCTTCAATTGTTTTTACTGATGAGAGCTGTTCTATGAGAACTGGTCTGTATACTCCAGGCGACTTTAAGGACAACTGTGGATTCGGTTTGTTAGCCCATCTGGAAGGGCAGCCGAGTCACAAGCTGTTAACGACAGCAATCGAATCCTTAACCTGTATGACGCACCGCGGCGGTATTGCTGCGGATGGCAAAACCGGTGACGGATGCGGTCTGTTGATCCAGAAGCCGGATTCTTTCCTGCGTGCTGTTTCTGCACAAGCGGGTATTGAATTACCGGCCCAGTACGCTGTTGGTATGCTGTTTATGGATCTTGATGATGCCATTTTCAGCAAGCAGAAAACCGCCGTTGAGCACGCTATCAGCAGTCAGGGACTGTCTGTGTTGGGCTGGCGCACCGTGCCAACCAATAACGACTGTCTGGGCCCTATGGCGATTGACTGCCTGCCGCGTTTTGAGCAGGTATTCATCGCTGCCGAGTCTGAACTGGACGAAACCACCTTCGCCGTGAAGCTGTTCTACGCGCGCCGTTTCGCCGAGAAAGCGCTGAGCGAGTACCCGGATTTTTACATCGCCAGTCTGTCAGACCGCGTCCTGTCCTATAAAGGTCTGACCATGCCGGTCGACCTGCCGAATTTCTTCCTGGATCTCGGTGACGAGCGCATGGAGACCGCTATCTGCGTATTCCATCAGCGGTTCTCGACCAACACCATGCCACGCTGGCAACTGGCTCAGCCATTCCGCATGCTGGCCCACAACGGCGAGATCAACACCATTCAGGGTAACCGCAGCTGGGCGAATGCCCGTACCGGCAAGTATCAGAGCGATCTGCTGCCTAACCTGAGTGATCTGGCTCCTATTGTTAACACCACAGGTTCCGACTCTTCCTCCATGGATAACATGCTGGAATTGCTGGTTACCGGTGGCATGAACCTGTTCCGTGCTATCCGTATGATGATTCCGCCTGCCTGGCAGAACGTCGAAACCATGGATGCCGATTTGCGTTCTTTCTACGAATACAACTCCATGCACATGGAGCCGTGGGACGGCCCGGCCGGTCTGGTTATTACCGATGGCCGTTATGCCGTTTGCGGGCTTGACCGTAACGGTCTGCGTCCATCGCGCTGGGTTATTACCAAAGACAACTTCATCACCGTCGCCTCTGAAGTCGGTGTATACGGCTACAAGCCGGAAGACGTCGTGGCTAAAGGCCGCGTTGGTCCGGGTGAAATCCTTGCGATTGATACCAAAGAAGGCAAGCTGCTCAACGCCGCCGACATCGACAATGCCCTGAAGTCTGAGTTCCCGTACAAAAAATGGCTGAAAGAAAATGCCATCCGTATGGAAAGTCAGCTGTTGCTGCAAAAAGCAGATGATGCAGAAGCACTGTCCGGCGATCTGCTCAACACCCATCAGAAACTGCAATTGATCACCAATGAAGAGCGTGATCAGGTGCTGCGTCCTATGGGTGAAGAAGGTCAGGAAGCGACCGGTTCTATGGGCGATGATACGCCGATGGCCGTGTTGTCTCAGCGCGTTCGTCATATGGCCGATTACTTCCGTCAGCAGTTTGCGCAGGTAACCAACCCGCCAATCGATCCGCTGCGGGAAGCCATCGTCATGTCGCTGGAAACCTGCATCGGTGCCGAGAAAAACGTCTTCGAAACCGGTGCTGACCATGCCAACCGCATTATCCTCACATCTCCGGTACTGTCGCCGCTGAAATTCCATGGCTTGAAAACCACCGGTCTGGACGCGTTTTCTCATACCACCCTGTCGCTGGCATTTGATCCGGCGGTGGGTCTGAAGCAGGCGATCATTAACCTGGCTGATCAGGCCGAGCAGGCCATGCGTAACGGCACCGTTATGATCATCCTGTCGGATCGTGATGTGGCTGAGAATCAGTGGCTGATTCCGGCTGTGATGGCAACCGGTGCCGTGCATCACCGTCTGGTTAAACAGGGTCTGCGTACCAACGGCAATATTCTGGTTGAAACCGGTTCTGCCCGCGATGCACACCAGTTCGCTGTTCTGATTGGTTTTGGTGCGACCGCCGTTTACCCATGGCTGGCGTACGATGTACTGACCGATCTGCACCGCACGAACGAATTGCTGGGTGATCCGCTGAAATCGCAGCAGAACTTCCGCAAGGCCATCCGTAAGGGCTTGCTGAAAGTCATGTCCAAAATGGGTATCTCGACCGTTGCCTCTTACCGCGGCTCGCAGTTGTTTGAAGCTGTGGGTCTGAGCAAAGAAGTGGTTGAACTGTGTTTCTGTGGTGTGACCAGCCGTATTGAAGGCGCTACTTTTGCGGATTTCGAAGAAGATCTCGAGCTGGTGCGTAAAAATGCCTGGAAAACCCGCAAGAAAATTGATCAGGGTGGTCTGATCAAATACGTGCATGGCGGTGAATATCACGCCTACAACCCGGATGTTGTGAAAAACATTCAGGAAGCCGTACAGACCAACAGTCAGGCTGCTTACAATCGTTTCGCCGATCTGGTGAACAAGCGTCCGGTGGCGACCATCCGTGACCTGCTGAGCCTGCGTAAAGACATCACGCCGATTGATATCAGCGAGGTTGAGCCGGCTGAGAAACTGTTCCCGCGCTTTGACACCGCGGCAATGTCGCTGGGTGCACTGTCACCGGAAGCGCACGAAGCGCTGGCTGAAGCCATGAACGAACTGGGTGGCCGTTCCAACTCCGGTGAGGGCGGTGAAGATCCGGCCCGCTACGGCACCAACAAAAACTCCAAGATCAAGCAGATTGCATCCGGTCGTTTTGGTGTTACCCCAGCCTATCTGGCCAGCGCAGACGTGCTGCAGATTAAAGTCGCTCAGGGTGCCAAGCCGGGCGAAGGTGGTCAGCTGCCGGGTGGTAAGGTCAACGACCTGATCGCGACCCTGCGTTATTCCGTACCCGGGGTAACCCTGATTTCGCCGCCACCGCACCACGACATCTATTCGATTGAAGATCTTGCTCAGCTGATCTTCGACCTGAAGCAGGTGAACCCATCGGCGCTGGTATCGGTGAAGCTGGTGTCTGAACCGGGTGTGGGTACGATTGCCGCTGGTGTGGCCAAGGCTTATGCCGACCTGATCACCATCTCCGGTTATGACGGTGGTACGGCGGCATCGCCGATCACCTCCATCAAGTACGCCGGTTCGCCATGGGAGCTGGGTCTGTCCGAAGCGCATCAGGCGCTGCGTGCCAACGATCTGCGCGGCAAAGTACGCGTACAGACCGACGGTGGTCTGAAATCGGGCCTGGACGTGGTGAAAGCCGCGATTCTGGGGGCTGAATCCTTTGGCTTCGGCACGCTGCCGATGGTGGCCGTGGGATGTAAATACCTGCGTATCTGTCACCTGAATAACTGCGCAACCGGTGTTGCCACCCAGAACGATGATCTGCGTGAAGAGCACTACATCGGCACCGCCGACATGGTGAAAAACTACTTCCGCTTCCTGGCTGAAGAAGTCCGCGGCTGGATGGCTCAGCTGGGTGTGCGCACAATGGAAGAGCTGGTTGGCCGTACCGACCTGCTGGATATGCTGGAAGGTCTGACCAGTAAGCAGCGTCATCTGGATCTGATGCCGTTACTGGCGAACGATCACATTCCGGCTGATAAGCCTCATACCGTTCAGGTCGAACGCAACGCACCTTACGACGAAGGCCTGCTGGCCGAGCGCATGGTTACGAATGTTCTGCCTGCGATTGAGAACAAAGCCGGTGGCGAATTTAACTTCCGCATCACCAACTGTGACCGCTCGATCGGTGCGCGTCTGTCCGGTGAAATTGCCAAGCGTTACGGCAATCAGGGCATGGCTGACAAGCCGGTGCGCCTGAACCTGACCGGTGTGGCCGGCCAGTCATTCGGTGTGTGGAACGCCGGTGGTCTGGAAATGGTGCTGGAAGGTGATGCCAACGATTACGTGGGTAAAGGTATGACCGGCGGTAAGCTGGTGATCTTCCCGCCCAAAGGATCGGCCTTCCGCTCGAATGACACCTCCATTGTTGGTAACACCTGTCTGTACGGTGCGACCGGTGGTAAGTTGCTGGCGGCGGGCCGGGCCGGTGAGCGCTTCGGGGTGCGTAACTCCGGTGCACATGCCGTCGTTGAAGGTGCCGGTGATCACTGCTGTGAGTACATGACCGGCGGTATGGTCTGTGTGCTGGGCGCAACCGGCTACAACTTCGGTGCCGGTATGACCGGTGGTTTTGCTTATGTGCTGGATCTGGATAACAGCTTTGTTGACAAGTACAACCATGAGCTGGTCGACATCCACCGCATCTCCAATGAAATCACTGAGGCGCACCGCAGCCATCTGCGCAGTGTCCTGCGTGAGTTCGTTGCTGAAACCGGCAGTGCCTGGGGTCAGACCATTCTGGATGACTTTGATGGCTTCATCGGCAAATTCTGGCTGGTGAAACCCAAAGCAGCCGACTTACAACAATTGCTGAACAACACCCGTGCTCGTCCTGAATAAGCGGACAGTTAAAAGAGAAGCGGTCAGGATGAGAGAGAGAGGTTCGAGATGGCGCAACGTCTGAACAATAATTTCCAGTTTGTCGAAGTGGGTCGTCAGGACCCGGCAAAAAAATCCATCGATCTGCGCAAAGCGCAGTTCGTAGAGATTTATGAGCCTTTTAAGCAGGAACAGGTTAATGACCAGTCACATCGTTGCCTGGCATGTGGCAACCCCTACTGTGAATGGAAATGCCCGGTACACAACTACATCCCTAACTGGCTGAAACTGGCCAGCGAAGGCAACATTCTGGAAGCGGTAGAACTGAGCCATCAGACCAATACCCTGCCGGAAGTCTGTGGCCGCGTGTGTCCTCAGGATCGTCTGTGTGAAGGGGCCTGTACCCTGAATGACGGCTTTGGTGCGGTAACCATCGGTAATGTTGAGAAATACATTACCGATACAGCGTTCGCCATGGGCTGGAAGCCGGATATGTCAAAAGTCGTTCCCACCGGTAAGCGCGTCGCCATTATTGGTGCCGGCCCTGCGGGACTGGGTGCGGCTGATGTGCTGGTGCGTAACGGTGTCACCCCGGTGGTGTTCGACAAGTACCCGGAAATCGGTGGTCTGCTGACCTTCGGTATTCCTGAATTCAAGCTCGAAAAGAGCGTGATGGTTAACCGTCGCAAGGTCTTCGAAGGCATGGGTGTGGAATTCCGTCTGAACACGGAAGTGGGCAAGGATATTGATTTCCAGAGCATCGTTGATGAATTCGACGCCGTATTTCTGGGAATGGGTACCTACAACTACATGAAGGGCGGTTTCCCGGGCGAAGATCTGCCGGGCGTTCACGATGCTCTGGACTTCCTTATTTCCAACGTCAACCGCAACCTCGGTTTTGAGAAAGACGCGGCTGATTTTGTCAGTGTCAAAGGCAAGAGAGTTGTGGTTCTGGGGGGCGGTGACACCGCGATGGACTGTAACCGTACCTCCATCCGTCAGGGTGCGGCCACGGTAACCTGTGCCTACCGCCGCGATGAAGACAATATGCCGGGTTCCAAGCGCGAAGTGGTCAACGCGCGTGAAGAAGGCGTGAACTTCCTGTTCAACCGTCAGCCGGTCGCCATTGTCGGTGAAAACAAGGTTGAAGGCGTTAAAGTCGTGACCACGCGCATGGGTGAGCCGGATGAAAACGGTCGTCGTCGCCCTGAGGTGATTGAAGGTTCTGAAGAGATTCTGCCAGCGGATGCCGTACTGGTGGCTTTCGGCTTCCGTCCGAGCCCGGCGCCATGGTTCAGGGATTTTGGCATTGAGCTGAACAGCTGGGACGGTGTGGTTGCACCGGAAGAGCAGGAGTTCAAGTTCCAGACGTCTAACCCGAAAGTGTTTGCCGGTGGCGATATGGTGCGCGGCTCAGATCTGGTGGTTACCGCGATCTGGGAAGGCCGCAACGCAGCAGAAGGTATTCTCGACTACCTCGACGTATAAGCCATTTTCTGCCGTTATCGGGCAGAATGTGACAGACGGCATAAAACGCGGCTTTCCCGGTGGGTGGCCGCGTTTTTGTTTATGGCCTCTTCAGCCGCAGCAGTGCTATTCTAACCGGCAATAAGAATACTGTTGGGACAATATCAAATGGAGCGCGCGCGCATGTTTAAGCCCACTGCATTAACTACTCTTCTGCTGACATTGCTGTTAACTGCCTGTGGCGGCGATGGCGGTGGTTCCGTTGTGGGAGGAACGAATACCGATTCCGGTAGTGAAGGTACAACCGATACTGTTGATAACGGTGATGGCACCACAAGCGATGTAACAACCGGAACTAATATTGCCAATCCGCGTTTAGGTAATGGTACGGGCGCAACCTTTGCGATTGGTGTTTTGGATATCAGTGATACAACACTGAGTGCCGGTGGCACCACCAATATTTCAGCGACCATCGTTGATGCTGATCGTGGTAATGCCAAAATTGTTTCGCAGCAGTATGGGGTTGAATTCTCTTCGACTTGTTCTGAGGCTGATCCGGCTAAAGCGTCTTTCAGTCGTGACGAAAGCGTGACCTCCAGCGGCGAAGTTTCTGTCACTTACGAAGCAAAGGGCTGTTCGGGAACGGACATTGTATCCTTCAAATTGTATGCCTCTACCGATGGTGCCGTCGATAAAACTAAGGTGCTGCACAGTGCAACCGGTACCATTACTGTTCAGGCCCCCGAAGTTGGCGCGATCACCTATGTAGAAACATCAGCACCAGCGATTTCAATCTCGACGATTGGCGATCCGGTTTTACCTAAATTGTCCTCGGTTACTTTCCGCGTTCTTGACCGGACCAATAATCCAATTGGTGGTAAGGAGGTTTCTTTTGAACTGACTAATACAACCGGTGGTGTGAATCTGGCTCTCAGTTCAGGGATTACCGATGAAAATGGTGATGTAAAAGCGATCGTCCGTGCCGGTAGCACTCATACAGTGACGTCTGTACGTGCAACAACTCTGGCAAATGATGGCACAACCAGCATTATTACCAGCTCTCAGCCGATTTCAGTGACAACCGGTATTGCTGATCAGGACAGTTTTTCTATTGCCGCCGAAATTCTTAACCCCGGTGCGTTTAATGTCTCTGGTGTCGAGGTTAACGTGACGGCTTACGCTGCGGATCAGTTTCAGAACCCGGTAGCGGATGGCACTATTATTAATTTCACGGTCGAGAGCGGCATTATTGGCTCCAGTTGCACAACAACAGCGGGCAAGTGTTCGGTAACGTGGTCGAGTTCAGGTGTTCGCCCTGGTGAGCATAATGGCTCTTTGCAGCGGGTTAATGAAATTGATCAGCAACTGAACAAAACAGTGCTCGGTATGACGACGATTTTGGCTTACACCCAGGGCGAAGGTGGCTTCACTGATACCAATAACAATGGCTTGTTTGATGCAGATGAGCCTTTTGTTACCTTCCCGGAAGTATTCCGGGACGATAACTGGAACAGCGTTGTAGATATGGGAACAAATGCCCGTCCGGTTGAGTTTTTCTCAGATTTTAATAGCAACAGTACATACGATAATGCACCGACAACTTATCAGGGCGTTATGTGTGGTGATGCGGCTAAAGGTGTCGGTCACTGCGGCAGTCTGATGAATGTGCGCAGCAGCCTGCGATTAATGCAGTCGGCAGCGGATTCTGTTCGCATCCGTTACTTCAATGCTACTGGTCCTAATACTTATACCGAAGTCGTTGGCGGGCCAGCATTAGCGGCAAGCGGGACTTTTTATGTCGTGCTGCAGGACGGTAATGGCAATATTCCAGCCAATGGCTCAACGCTCGCTGTATCCGGCGACGGTTATAAGATTTTCTCCGATGCTGGGCCAGTGCGTAATTCCGTTGGTGAGCTGGATCTGACGGGGGCGTTTGGGTTGCCGAGCTATGGTGCTTTCTATCGGATCAGTTATGTGGCGGAAGCAACGCCCGTTTCGATTGAAGTGTCGGCTACAAGCGGTGATCTCACAGTCAAAAATCTCTTAAATTAATTTTTCATACCTTAAAACCCGGCTCCGGCCGGGTTTTTTGTGTCTGTTGTTTATAGGCAGGCGCTGTTCTGCTCTTTGCTGCGCAAAGTCAAAAATCGCTTGGGTGATTTTTTGGTATGATAGCGCGCAAATTCTCTGGTGCTGATTTAGGTATTCCATGTCTGAACTGAAAAACGATCGCTTTCTTAAGGCTTTGCTCCGTCAACCGGTTGACCGCACTCCGGTGTGGATGATGCGTCAGGCCGGGCGTTATCTGCCGGAATACCGCGCCAGCCGTGCTCAGGCCGGTGACTTTATGTCGCTGTGCAAGAACCCTGAACTGGCCTGCGAAGTGACTATTCAGCCGCTGGATCGTTTTCCTCTGGATGCTGCGATTCTGTTCTCCGATATCCTGACCATTCCTGACGCCATGGGTTTGGGTCTGTATTTTGAGACCGGCGAAGGCCCGCGTTTCAATAAAATCATCCGTACCGAAGCCGATGTGCAGAGCCTGAATGTGGTGAATACCGCAGCGGATCTGGATTACGTGCTGAACGCCGTCAGTACTATTCGCCGTGAGCTGAATGGTCGTGTACCGCTGATTGGTTTCTCCGGTAGCCCTTGGACGCTGGCGACCTATATGGTTGAAGGCGGCTCCTCGAAAGATTTCCGCCACGTGAAGGCGATGATGTATGACACGCCGGAAGTGATGCATCAGCTGCTGGATGTGCTGGCAAAGTCGGTCATCGATTATCTGAACGCGCAGATCAGGGCCGGTGCTCAGGCTGTGCAGATTTTTGATACCTGGGGTGGCAGCCTGAGCGATGTGGCTTACCGTGAGTTCTCACTGAAATATATGCAGCAGATTGTGGCGGGTCTGACCCGTGAGCATGAGGGGCAGACTATCCCGGTCATCCTGTTCACTAAAGGCGGCGGTCAGTGGCTGGAGGCCATGGCCGATACCGGTGCTGATGCGCTGGGTCTCGACTGGACAACGGACATTGGCAATGCCCGGGGTCGTGTGGGGGATCGTGTGGCGCTGCAGGGGAATATGGACCCTTCTGTACTCTATGCTTCGCCAAAAACCATTCGCGCAGAGGTGAAGCGAATTCTCGACAGTTACGGTAATGGCAGTGGTCATATTTTCAATCTGGGCCACGGCATTCACCAGTTTGTTGACCCGGAACACGCCAAAGCGTTTGTAGAGGCTGTTGTCGAGTTGAGCCCGCACTATCATCAGGGCTGATGTTGCAAAGGTTCTGACTGAGCCAGAGTACTGCAAAGTACTCTGGCTTTTTTGTAACCGGTTGATTTACTTGTTCTTATCCCGTGTTCTCAGGCTTTTATGGCTGACAATTCTTTGCATCGGCAGGCCAGCTTTTGTGTAGCGCGGGCGCTGATCATGCTATCTTTTGCTGGCTCAGGTCATGCTGGATGACCGCAACCTTCAGGTATGAGGCTTTCACTTTTATGAATCTGTTCTGGATTCCGTTATTGCCATTGCTGGGGACTTTGGTGCCATTACTCAGTTATCGCTTTGGCCGAACGGCAACGGCCGCATTGACGGCGTTACTGCCTGCGATATCCCTGTTGCTGGTTGTGCTGGCGATTCCGGCTGTTTTTGCCGGTGAAGCATTAACATGGCAAATGCAGTGGATTCCGCAGATTGGTCTTAATCTGGCCTTTCATCTTGATGGTCTGGGGCTGTTGTTCAGTCTGCTGATTCTGGGCATTGGCCTGCTGGTGATTCTGTATGCGCGGTATTATCTTTCGGATAACGATGATATGGGGCGCTTTTATTCGTATCTGATTTTGTTTATGACCGCCATGCTGGGCGTGGTGCTGTCCAATAACCTGCTGCAGTTATGGTTTTTCTGGGAGCTGACCAGTATCAGCTCTTTCCTGTTAATCAGCTTCTGGTCACATAAAACCGATGCCCGTAAAGGGGCGCGGATGGCTCTGACCATTACCGGTGCCGGTGGTCTTGCGTTGCTGGGCGCTCTGATTCTGATTGGCCAGACCGTTGGCAGCTATGATTTGCGTACCGTACTGGCAAGTGGCGATGTACTGCGCGAGAGTGCGGTGTACCCGGTTATTATTATTCTCTTCCTGCTGGGTGCTTTTACCAAATCGGCGCAATTTCCGTTTCATTTCTGGTTGCCGCATGCGATGGCTGCACCGACGCCGGTGTCTGCTTATCTGCACTCGGCAACCATGGTCAAGGCCGGGGTGTTTTTACTGGCGCGTTTTTATCCGGTATTGGCTGATACCGAGTTATGGTTTGTGATTGTCAGTATGGTGGGTTTGGCAACGCTGCTGCTGGGCGCTTACACCGCGTTGTTCAAGCATGATTTAAAAGGGCTGCTGGCTTATTCGACGATCAGTCATCTTGGCCTTATTACGTTGTTGTTTGGTCTGGATACTGAGCTAGCGGCGATTGCGGCGGTTTTTCATATTATTAACCATGCGGTGTTTAAAGCCTCGCTGTTTATGGCGGCGGGCATTATTGATCATGAGTCCGGCTCTCGGGATATGCGTCAGCTGAATGGCTTGTGGAAATATATGCCGTATACCGCGACCTTAGCGATGGTGGCGGCGGCATCGATGGCGGGTGTGCCGTTGCTGAACGGCTTTCTGTCAAAAGAGATGCTGTTTGCCGAGACTCTGCATCAGAAAACGCTCGGTTCGTTATCCTGGCTGATTCCTTTGCTGGCGACCATCGGTGGCGCATTGGCTGTCGCTTACTCGCTGCGTTTTATTCACGATGTTTTCTTTAATGGTGAACCCATTAATCTGCCACGGACACCACATGAGCCACCACGCTATATGCGCGTGCCGGTCGAAATTCTGGTCGTGCTGTGTTTGCTGGTAGGTGTTTTCCCGGGTTTTTCGGTGGGTGAGTTGCTTAACGCCGCGGCCAGCGCGGTACTGTATAAGCCTTTGCCGGATTTCAGTCTGGCCGTGTGGCACGGCTTTAATGGCCCGCTGTTGATGAGTCTGCTGGCGGTTGCCGGTGGTATTACGCTGTACTTTAACCGTCGCCATCTGTTTGCGTTTCAGGGGCAGTTCGTTGAGCTTGATGCAAAAATTGAATTTGAAAAGTGCATCCAGTGGATGACGGCAAAGGCCACGGTTATTCATCGCTGGTTGGATAATGCCTCGCTGCAGCGTTATGTTTTGCTGTTGGTTGTTTTTGCCCTGGTTGTGGCTGGCTGGCCATTGTTGCAGCTGGAGGGTGCGTCAGGCTCCAGGCCACAATTACCGGTTAATGCGGTGTTTCTGGTTGCCGCGGGTATTTTAATTATTGGCACGCTGGCGACGGTAATGTTCAGTCATTTGCGTTTGCTGGCACTGATTCTGATCTCCATTGTCGGTCTTATTGTTGCCATTGCCTTTGCGTATTTTTCGGCACCGGATCTGGCGCTTACTCAGCTGTCGGTGGAGGTGGCGACGATTATTCTGTTCTTACTGTCTTTGTATTTCCTGCCGCAAAAAACATCGCTGCGTGACGGTTCTCCACGGCGTATTGTGCGTGATCTGAGTATTGCCTCGCTGGTGGGGGCGGTAATCGGTACTCTGTGTTATGCCATGTTGACCAGACCGCTCAACAGTATCTCCGAGTTCTTCATCGTCAACAGTAAAACCGGTGGTGGCGGTACTAACGTCGTTAACGTGATTCTGGTCGATTTCCGCGGTTTCGATACGCTGGGTGAAATTACCGTGCTGGCGATTGCGGGTCTGGGAATTTATAAGCTGCTGGCGGGGATGCGTCTGTATGTTCCGGCGGCGGATTCTGATGGGCGTCCATGGGCCAAAGATAAAAATCCAATGATGCTGGCGCTGGTATCACAGAGTTTGTTGCCACTGGCATTACTGGTTTCTGCCTATATTTTCCTGCGCGGTCACAATATGCCGGGCGGTGGCTTTATTGCGGGGCTGATTACGGCCATTGCATTGATCCAGCAGTACATTGCTCATGGTGTTGCCTGGATGAAGGTAAGGCTGAATTTCCCATATCACGGACTGATTGCGGTTGGTCTCCTGCTGGCGACCTTTTCCGGCCTGGGCAGCTGGTTATTTGAACGGCCATTCCTAACCACCTGGTTCGATTATTTCTCTCTGCCATGGATTGGTAAATTTGAGCTGGCCAGTGCGATGGTTTTTGATTTGGGTGTGTATTTTACCGTGATTGGCGCAACGCTTCTGATTCTGGCCAATCTGGGGCAATTAACAACCAGCGAGCGACCGCTGCCGGGAGGGAAATAATGGAAACAATTTATGCAATTTGTGTGGGTATCATAACGGCGGGTGGTGTATTTCTGGTGCTTCGCGCTTACACCTTTGCCGTCGTGCTTGGCCTTACGTTGCTGTCATATGCGGTTAACTTATTCCTGTTTGCCAGTGGCCGTCTGGTGATTAATGGTGCTGCGATTCTGGGTGAATCTGACGTCTACGCTGATCCATTGCCACAGGCTCTGGTTCTGACCGCGATTGTGATCGGTTTTGCGATGACGGCGTTTGCGCTGATTCTGGCACTGCGTGCCCGTGCCGATCTGGGTAATGATCAGGTTGATGGAGATAAAGACTGAATATGCTGCAACATCTGATCTTTTTCCCGGTTTTATTGCCGTTACTTGCGGGTATTTTTCTGCTTTTGCCCCCGTTGCATGGGCATGTGAAGCGGCAGCGTGTGGCGGTGTTGGTGGTGAATATTCTGCTGCTGGTGAGCGCCGTGCTGTTGTTGCAGCAGAGCATTCATCATGAGCCGCAAATGTATATGATGGGCGACTGGCAGGCGCCTTTCGGTATTGCTCTGGTCAACGATAAATTAGCAGCCATTATGTTGCTGTTGAGTGCAGTGCTTGGCTTTGCTGTTCATCTGTATGTTTTTGGCGGCGATGACCAGCGCGGCCCGTTTTTTCATCCGCTGTTTATGTTCCAGCTGATGGGGATTAACGGCGCGTTTTTAACCGGTGATGCATTTAACCTTTTTGTATTCTTTGAAATTCTACTGATCGCTTCTTACTCTCTGCTGATACATGGAGGCGGGAAACAACGCACTCAGGCCGCGGTTCATTATGTGCTGCTGAATCTGGTTGGCTCAGTATTCTTCCTGTTTGGTCTGGGCATTATTTACGCCACATTCGGTACGCTGAATATGGCGGATATGGCTTATAAAGCCGCGCATCTGAATGCCGACGATATTGCTCTGGCAAAAGCAGGCGGGCTGTTGTTATTGGTTGTGTTCGGACTAAAAGCAGCATTGTTGCCATTGCATTTCTGGTTGCCCCGTACTTATGCCCATACCTCGACACCGGTTGCGGCGTTGTTTGCCATCATGACCAAAGTGGGTATTTACAGTTTATGGCGCATGCATACGGCTGTTTTCGGTGATCATGCAGGAGAGCTGGCAAATATTGCGGTGTTCTGGCTGTGGCCACTGGCAGTGGCAACACTGATCGCCGGTATCATTGCTTTGCTGGCCAGTCAGACGCTGAAAATGCTGGCGGCCAATCTGGTGGTTATTTCTGCCGGATCGCTGCTGCTGACGGTTGCGCTGAACAGCCCTCAGGCAACTGCTGCCGGTCTTTATTATTTAATTCACAGTACGCTGATGTCGGCTGCGCTGTTTTTAATTGCCGGAATGGTGCAGGAGCAGCGCGGGCAGGCACAGGATCGCTTTGTACGTTCGCGCCCGGTCAATCAGCCGGCGTTACTGGGAGGCTTTTTCTTTGTGGCTGCGCTGGCTCTGATTGGTATGCCACCGCTGTCGGGATTTGTCGGAAAGATTCTTTTATTGCAAGCAGCAGGGGATGCGGCTGATGCCGTCTGGGTATGGCCGCCGGTGTTAATTTCTGGTCTGGCTGCCATTATTATTTTTTCCCGTGCCGGTACGACGCTGTTCTGGCGCGTTCAGGGAGCATCTCAGAATCAGGTGCTTGCTCATCCATTACAGATTGCGGCGACGGTTTTATTGTTGCTCATGTCACCTGCATTGGTGATCTGGGGGGGGGGCTCTGACCGATTTTTGTTTGTCAGCCGCTTATGAACTGCATCAGCAGCCTCTGCCGGTTATTCCCGCTGGCATGGCTATACCGGAGGTCGTGCGATGAAACGCTGGTTGTTACCAATGCCACTGCACAGCTTATTGTTGTTGCTGGTCTGGCTGCTGCTGAATGGTTTTTCTGCCGGGCACTTTGTGCTTGGTGTATTCCTTGCGTGGTTAATTCCGGTGCTGACAGCGCCTTATTCTGATCATCAGAGCAAGGCGGGAAAGCCGCTGATCGTAATCCGTTATGTGTTGCGCTTGCTGCTCGATATCGTGTTGTCCAACATTGATGTTGCGCGCCGTGTACTGAAATCCAATCAAAGCCTGCAACCTGGATTTGTGGCTTTCCCGCTGGCTTTGCAGGGCGATTTTCCTCTGACCGTTCTGGCCAGTACGATTTCGCTGACGCCGGGTACCGTGAGCGTGGATTTTTCGGAAGACAAAAAATGGCTGTATATTCACGCCCTGCATATTACCGATGAGCAGGCGATGATTGATGATATTAAGCGGTATTATGAAAATCCACTGCGGGAGATATTTTCATGCTGAGTCTGGATTTATTACAGATAGCGATATTTCTGACGTCAGGGCTGGTTATCATCGCATTGATCCTGAATGTCTGGCGCATGCTGCGCGGGCCCGATGTTACTGACCGCATCCTGGCTTTGGATACGCTGTATATTAACAGCATCGCCCTGATTATTTTGCTGGGCTTGTACAATGGCTCGGCGTTGTATTTCGAAGGCGCCTTGCTGATTGCCATGCTGGGGTTTGTCAGTACAGCGGCATTATGTAAATACCTTTTACGGGGCGACATCGTCGAGTAATGTTTATGGAATCTGTGGTGAATAGTATCGCTGCTGTGTTGTTATTAATTGGCGGTATATTTGTTTTTATCGGCTCTGTCGGTTTGCTCAAACTGCCGGATTTTTTTACCCGTTTGCATGCTCCAACCAAAGCGACGACTTTGGGTATCGGCGCTATTTTGCTGGCCTCTATGGTGCTTACCACGATGCGTGATGGCAGTGTGAGTATTCATGAGCTGGTGATCAGTCTGTTTTTGTTTATCACTGCGCCAGTATCGGCACATATGATGGCTAAAGCAGCCTTGCACCGCCGGGTCAGATTTCTTGATCACAGCAAAAATTCACAGCTGGCAGCGCGGGCGGCGGAGCAAAAAAATCCGGAGTGAGATTGCCGTGATGCCGGAGTATTTGTTGCTATACTTGTCAGTATATTGTCCGGGATGAACCTGTCAGCGCTGGTCGGCAGGATTTTTCTATTTCTGCTATCAGGGCTGAATCAGCAACGGGAACAGCATGCGCAATGGTGGTCAGCACCAGCAATCCCAGGGACTGCTGCTGTTTAAAATCAATGAACGGCAAACGTTTGGTCTTGGAACGCTTAAGGTAAAAGAAATTGTTCCCTGGCAGCCATTAACGTCAATTCCGCGTTCGCATCCGGTGGTTGCCGGTGCCGCTTATATCCGTGGCGTTACCATTTCCGTGATTGATTTATCGGCCGCTATTGGCTATCGGCCAATCCATCCGGCGGAGATGAAGGACTGCTTTATCATTATCACCGACTGCCAGCGTCAGAATGTGGGTTTTATGGTGCGGAAAATCGAGCGGATTATTGATTATCGCTCGCGCAATATTATTCCGCCTCCGGGTGCTGCCGGTCAGCAGATTTATTCGACCGGTATTGTTGAGTTTGACGGACAGTTAATCCAGTTGCTGGATGTAGAGATGGTGCTGTCGACAATATTTCCACCCGCGGATAATGCGCTGCATGCTGATATCCGGCGTGAGGACCAGGAGCGGTTGCGCCAGCATGCCATTTTGCTGGTCGATGACTCCAGTGTCGCCCGCAGGCAGTTGGCAGAAGCCCTCAATCATGTTGATGTTCCTTTTGAGGTTCGCCCGGACGGACAGCAGGCATTAACGCTGCTGATGTCGGCGGCGGAGCGCGGTACACCCTTTGATATTCTGGTCAGTGATATTGAAATGCCGGGGCTGGATGGCTACGAGCTGGCGTTTGAAATCCGCAATCATCCGGCGACCAGCGGTATGTATATTATTCTGCATACCTCGCTTTCCAGCGAGATCAGCGTTGACCGTGCGCATCAGGTAGGGGCCAATGAAGCGCTGACCAAATTTGATGCGGCTGAATTAATTCTTGCCATGTTGCGCGGGGCGAAACAGGTCGAAAGCGGTGATGTTATTCCCGGCGTGGAAAGTCGCCGCCAGCAATGACAACCGCAGCGGCAGCTTTTTAGGCATCAGAGTGTCCGCCTTAAACTGCGTTGATCGCTTCCTGTAATTTATCCACCCCAATAATGGTCATGCCGGGAATGGCCTGACGCGGAACATTGGCTTTGGGCACGATGGCACGGGTAAAGCCGTGCTTGGCGGCTTCTTTAATGCGTTCCTGACCTGAGGGTACCGGCCGTATTTCTCCGGATAAACCCACCTCGCCAAATACGATTAATTCCTGCGGTAATGGCTGATTACGGAAGCTGGATAAGGCCGACAGCAGCAGCGCCAGATCGGCGGCTGTTTCGCCTACTTTTACGCCGCCGACCACGTTGATGTACACATCCTGATCACCCAGATGCACACCGCCATGACGGTGCAGTGCGGCCAGTAATAAATTCATGCGGTTCTGATCAAGGCCAACCGCCACCCGTTTGGGATGACCAAAATGACTGTCATCGACCAGTGCCTGAATTTCGACCAGTAATGGCCGGGTGCCTTCCCAGATCACCATCACCACACTGCCGGCGGCGGGTTCTTCGCTGCGGCTTAAAAATATGGAGCTGGGGTTTTTGACTTCTTTTAAACCGCTGTCGAGCATGGCAAATACGCCCAGCTCATTAATCGCCCCGAAGCGGTTTTTAATACCGCGCAATGTGCGGAACCGGCTGTCGCCTGAGCCTTCGAGCATAATCGAACAATCAATCATGTGTTCCAGCACTTTCGGCCCGGCCAGGGTTCCGTCTTTGGTGACATGGCCGACAAAAAACAGCACGGTATTGGTTTGCTTGGCGTAACGGGTGAGGGCGGCTGCGCTTTCACGTACCTGTGACACACTGCCCGGGGCTGATTCGACGCCGTCAACGTGCATCACCTGAATGGAATCGATCACAACGATTCTGGGTTGGTGTTGCTGCAGGGTATTGATCAAACGCTCGACGCTGGTTTCGCTCAGCATATTCAGCTGGTCGGTGGGCAGTCCCAGGCGCTTGGCGCGCATGGCAACCTGCTGCAGACTTTCTTCGCCGGTCACGTATAACGCCGGCATGTGTGCGGCCAGGGTGCACATGGTCTGCAGCAGCAGCGTGGATTTACCGGCACCGGGATGGCCGCCGATTAAAATGGCCGAGCCCGGCACCAGACCGCCACCAAGTACGCGGTCAAACTCCTGCATGCCGCTGCTGATGCGTGGTACTTCGGCCAGATTAACATCTGCAAGACGCTGCACCCCCTGACTGCCAGCGGCTCCGGCGTAGCCCGCATAGCTGAGGTCACGGGCGGGCGTTTTCGTCGCTGATACCACAAATTCCTGCAGGGTATTCCATGCGCCGCAGTCGGTGCATTGTCCTTGCCATTTACTGTGTTCTGAGCCGCAGTCATTGCAGACATAGGCGGTTTTTTTCTTGGCCATAGCGATTTCTGTGCATTAAGCGTGGAGGGAGAGTGTAAGCCATTGTGCGTTCAGCGTCAGGGCCGTTGGGTGTTCCGTGTCAGACTCCGTAAAGAGGATGCATTCTCACTATGGCCGCGCGGTACAAATTGTTAAACTCCCTGCTTTCCGTCAAACCTGACAATAAGGATAAGATCAGCATGAAAATTGAAACTCAGGCCATTCACGCCGGCTTTGCGGATGATCCGACAACCCGTGCTGTTGCAGTGCCGATTTATCAGACCACATCTTACAGTTTTCGCGATACTCAGCACGGTGCTGACCTGTTTGACCTGAAAGAGCCGGGTAACATTTACACCCGTATTATGAATCCGACCAACGATGTGCTGGAGCAGCGTGTGGCGGCAATGGAAGGTGGTATTGCCGCGCTGTGTATGGCATCCGGTATGGCCGCTATTACGGCCAGCATTCAGACGCTGGCCCGTGCCGGCGATAATATTGTCAGTGTCAGCCAGTTGTACGGCGGCAGCTATAACCTGTTTGCCCACACCTTCCCGCAGCAGGGTATCGAAGTACGCATGGCGTCCGGTGATGATGTCGCGGCGCTGGAAGCATTAATCGACGATAAAACCCGCGCGTTATTCTGCGAGTCTATCGGCAACCCGGCCGGTAACGTGGTGGATATTCAGGCGCTGGCCGATATGGCGCATAAGCATGGCGTACCGGTCATTGTTGATAACACCGTGGCAACCCCTTATCTGTGCCGTCCGTTCGAATTCGGTGCGGATATTGTGGTGCATTCCCTCACCAAATACATTGGTGGTCATGGCACGACGGTGGGCGGCGCGATTGTCGATTCCGGTCAATTTCCGTGGAAAGATAACCCGCGCTTCCCGCACTTTAACCAGCCGGATCCGTCGTATCACGGTGTGGTGTATGCGGATGCGTTCGGTGCTGCTGCCTTTATCGGTCGCGCCCGTGTGGTTCCGCTGCGTAATATGGGCGCCGCATTATCACCGTTTAATGCCTTTATGATTCTGCAGGGACTGGAGACTCTGGCGCTGCGTATGGATCGTCACGTAGAAAATGCGCAGAAAGTGGCTGAATACCTGTCTGCCCATGAGCAGGTTTCCTGGGTGAATTATGCCGGTCTTAAAACCAGCAAATACCACGAGCTGGCACAGCGTATGCTGAATGGTAAACCATCGGCGATTCTGAGTTTTGGTATCAAAGGCGGCGCAGAAGCGGGTGCCAGATTTATTGATGCCCTGCAGATGATCAAGCGTCTGGTGAATATCGGCGATGCCAAAAGTCTGGCCTGTCATCCGGCAACCACCACGCACCGTCAGCTGAATGAAAAAGAACTGGCGTCTGCCGGTGTCAGCACCGATCTGGTTCGCCTGTCGATTGGTATTGAGCATGTTGACGATATCATTGCCGACGTAGAACAGGCGCTGAAAGCCGCTCGCTGAGCCGGTTGTATCTGAAACGTCCGGCGCTTGCGCCGGACATTTTCCGGAGTTTTAGGTTATGTCTTTTGGTCAGTTTATTGCCCTGATGTGCGCCCTGCTGTCACTCGGCACCATTGCTGTTACCTATGCGGTAGGTGTGAATGAAGGGACGGCTGTTGCCTGCAATCCTTTCTTCGATGGCTGTACCGATATTACCCATACCGGAATGAAAGGTGATGCCGGTTTTATTTTCCGTGGTGGCATGATCGCTGCGTGTGCCTTTTTTATCGTCTGGTGGCTGGTGATGCGTACCTGGCTGGCCGGACACAGTAGCCGAATGGCTTTAAATGCCATGCAGTTTTTTGGTGTGATCGCAGCGGTTGGTTTGCTGGTCGGGACTGCGGTTCTGGTGCCGGAAAAAGATGCCACCCGCTGGGGCGTGCATGTGCGTGGCGCTAATTTGTTTTTTCAGGGCATGCTGATTGCGCTGACCATTAATTACGTGTTGATTTTCCGTGCCCGTAAGGCTGGGCTGGAGGTGCCGTCATTTATCGCCAAAAGCGGATTGATGGTGATTCTCTGGCTGATGTTTGTGGCCTTTGCCGGTGTTACGGTTGGCGTGGAGATGAGCCATGGTAAACGCATTATCGAGTGGTGGGCCACGCTCTTTATTGGCCTGTATTTTTTAACTTCCTACTGGGACTGGCAACGGGTTCGTCTCAGTCATTATTAATCCGCTGATGTGAAAAATCCGGAACAGGGATGTTGTTATGACCTTACCGCAACGAACGGCTCTGGTAGCTTGCCTGCTGCCAATACTCACCATTGCACTGAGTTATTTTCTCACTGTACAGGGTGGCCATAAACCCTGGTGCATTCCCTATTTTGAGGGTTGCACCACAATCACCGCGACCGGGATTTATTACCCGGCGGCCTATGTCTTCCGCGCCGGTTTAATCAGTGCTGCCGTGGTGTTTATTCTCTGGTGGTATTGCGTGCGGGCATGGCTGGAAAGCGTGGGCCGACCTGAGCATCACCCGTGGATTCACCGTATTGTGACTTTCGCCATTATCGCCAGCATGCTGCTGATCGCATCCATTGCGGTATTGGGTGAACATATGCTGCCGCCATCGGATCACCGGTTTTTATGGCGCTTTCACACGGCTGCTGCCGGGCTTTTCTTTCTGGTGACGGCACTGTGTCAGATCATGATGACGGTACGTATGCGTCAGTTGCAGCGTGAGCTGAATATTCAGTTCAGTCGCATTGCCAGCAAACAGATTCTGGCGGCTTTGCAGTTGTTATTATTAGTGGCTTTTTTACTTATTTTGCTGCTGGATTTAAAAACCGAGGGTGTGGAAGAAATCTTTGAATGGTGGCTGGCGACCTTCAGCTGCTTATATTTTTACACCACCTTTCACGATTGGCGTGATTTCCGCTTAACCCGCCGGGAACAAGCTCAGGCGCAGCCACGGAATAAAGCACTGAACGAGGTGAATGTATGACCTTACCGCAACGTGTTGCTTTCGGCAGCTTCTGGTTATCACACGGTACTTTCTGGCTTACGCTGGCGCTGAGCATGGTCTGGGGAACGACGGAGGTCTGCATTCCTTATGTCAGCGGCTGCACCAGTATTACCGCCACGGGTATTCCTGATCCGCAGGCCTTTATCTTTCGCGGTGGTTTAATTGCGGCCTGCGTTCTGTTTATTGCCTGGTGGTATTGCATGCAGGCCTGGCTGATCGACATTGCTCCTGAACGACCCATCTGGACGGTGCGTTACATGGTGAGCACGGGCATCATCAGTTCTGTCTGCCTGATTGTCGCTACCGCCGTGCTGCGCCCGGATAAAGGCAATCTGCCCTGGACATTGCATACAGTCGGAGCGGCTCTGTTCTTCCTGATTTCTCTGGCGGTACAGACGCGTATTACGTATTGGCTGAAGCATCTGGCTAAACGCGGTGTGGATATCGGTTCCAGCCTGCGGCAGAAATTTATTCTGGTGTATGCCCAGTGGTTTTTTCTTGGTGTGATGGTTGTATTGCAGGTTACCGACAGTGATGACCGCTGGAAAAATGTGGTGGAATGGTGGATGGCGTTGCTGATTGGCCTGTTTTACCTGACGAGCTATCGTGACTGGGCGGATTTCCGTCTGACGGATACGGAATAACTGACAGGCGTCATAGCTCTGGCAGCCGCTGGGGTTTATGCTGAGTTTTCCTGGCGGATGTTTCTAACCGCTCACTGACAAGAACAAGAGGACAGACCCTATGCCGATTTCTCAGGATTTACTGCACGAAATGAATCTGCTGGCACAGTTTGATCTGCACAGCATGCAACAGGGAATCAAAGTACACTCGGATGCAGCACCGGAAACGGTGGCTGCAGCACAGCGGTTGTTCGATAAAGGCCTGATTGATCAGGCTGATGGCGGTTATCTCACCAGTCTTGGGCTTGATGCCGCTGAGCATGTGCAGAATCTGCTGCAGATTCTTAAGGTCTGATCCTTACCGCTTCAGCTGAGTTCTGCTCAGCTGAAATCTCCCCACTGAAACTGCAACACGCTCAGCGCGGCAAGAGCGGCGGTTTCAGTACGCAGAATACGCGGTCCTAACGTCAGCCCGGCAAAGCCGCTGCTCATGGCGGATTCCACTTCCTGTTCGCTGAACCCCCCTTCCGGTCCAACCAGTAAGGCCACGCTTGTTGGCTGCGCATAATCACGCAGAGGCTTTTGCCGGTGCGGATGCAGCAGCAGGCGCACGTCGGCGTTATTGTCTTTTGCCCAGTCAGCAAAATGTTGCGGTGTATGGATGACCGGAATGCGGTTGCGGCCACTTTGCTCGCAGGCGGAAATGGCGACTTTCTGCCAGTGCTCCATTTTTTTATCCAGCCGTTCGCCTTTTAAACGGACTTCACAGCGCTCACTCCATAACGGGGTAATGTCGCTGATTCCCAGCTCGGTGGCTTTCTGAATGGTGAAGTCCATACGGTCACCTTTGGACACCACTTGCCCCAGATGCAATCGCAGGGCGATTTCGGCATCGCTGCGGAGAATGTCTCCGACCCTGACGGCTGCGCCTTTTTTCTGTACATCGCAAAGCTGTCCGGCGTATTCATGGCCATCACCATTGAACAGACGAACAGCATCACCTTCGCCCATGCGTAACACGCGAATCAGATGAGCAACGGCCTGATCATCCAGGTCTATGCGCTGACCACAGCTGAGAGGAGACGAAGAATACGTACGGGGGCCGGACATAACGAACCAATTCCTGCAGAACGGGGATGTCGCGCATGATAGCAAAAAAGTGTGCCGGACAGAGAGATGGGAATATAAAAGGAGGTGCCGGGCGGCAGCGTCCCGGCGTGCGCCCCGTGGTTCAGTGATCGCGTTGTTGGCGCAACGTGCGGCTTTGCAGCTGGAACAGGTGCTGAATCAATAATTCCTGTTCGGTTTCTTTTAGACCTTCAAAATTCACCCGCACCATATACGGAGCATCCGTCTCACCGCTGTCATCAATGGAGACAATATTGCCCGCCAGCGACAGGATGGCATTGGAGGGTTTCAGTTGCAGATTAAACAATAAATGGCTGCTTTCTCTCAGATCGGCATCGGTATTGAACGCCATGCCGCAGGCGCTCAGATTGACCCTCACCCGGGCTTCCGTCATCGACAGGCTCAGCTCAGGATGGTTGGCATTTTTGCCGTTCAGCAGATTCAGTTTCCGGTTTAATAATTCCAGTGCCTGACCAATGGCCGGGTGAACGGAGCGCACCTGGTGTATCAGATTGCCAATGTCCTGTTCCAGTTGTTTCAGCTCACTTTTTTGCTGACTGTGGTGTTCTTTCCAGTGACTGAATTCATCCTGAGTGATGGCCTGAAAGTCCATCACAACTTCATCATCAAGGCGGAAAAAGCGGCGTCTTTCTTCCATCGTTTTTATTATCCCAATCAAAATATTTCGTCAGGGCTCAGCTCGAAATCTTCGGGCCTTGCATTCACCGCATCATTTACCCGCTGATCGGTGGGCTGAATTTCCGGTTGATCATCATCATCGTTTTCATGGGTGCGCAGAATAACAATCTCTACCCGGCGGTTACGGGCGCGGGATTCAGCATCCTCGTTGGGGACCAATGGCCGCGTATCCGCGTGCCCGACAATCTGAAAACGGCTTGAATCCAGTTCCGGTGCCACAAATAACTCCTCTGCAAAGGCCGCAGCACGGGCTGAAGACAGTGTCCAGTTCGAGCGGTAACGGCCTCCGGATACCGGGATGTCATCCGTATGACCTTCCACAGAAATCTGACCCGGAATGGTCACCAGCACTTCCCGGATTTTATCAATGACCGGTAAAAATTTATCATCAATAAAATCTGAGCCGGAACGGAAAGCGCCACGCTGTTCAATACGGATAATAATTTTCTTACCGACGGTTTCGATTTCCACCTGTCCCTGAGCAATTTCTGTTTCCAGTTTTGCAGCCATTTCCATGGCCTCTGCTTCCGTTTTTTTATTCTCAATATCCTCTTTGGGAACCACTATTTCGCGCGTCTGTTGTCCCTGATCGCCCTGACGTTCTTCCTGTTGCGTTATTTCGTCCTGGCACAGTACTTCCAGCGAGCTTTTGGTAATGTCGCTGGTTTTTTGCCGGACTTCATTAATCGGCGTTGGCTCCGGAATCGACGGACTGAAATGACGCGCAATAATACTGGTGCCTTTCGGTGGATCACTGACGTTGACAACGGTCTGCACCCCGAAGGCGTTGCGCAGTTCACCGGCCAGTCGTTTGAATTTCATCGCGTCCATTTCTGAAAACGACAGCAGCAATACGAAAAAGCACATCAGTAATGACATCAGATCGGCAAACGTCATCACCCAGCCGGGAATGCCGGCAGGACAGGGTGGACATTCCTGTTCTTCTTCAGCGGCCATAGTGCTTAATCACCCGATACTGTGCGTTTGCCTTCCTGGATGTAGGCCTGCAACATGGTTTCAATCACGCGTGGATTCTGGCCGCTCTGAATGGCGAGCAGCGCATCAATAATCATGGATTTCAGCCGGTCTTCTTCGTTTTTACGCAGCGTCAGTTTGTCGGCAATCGGCAGAGAGAGCATGGTTGCCACCATCGCTCCGTAGAGTGTGGTCAGCAGCGCAACGGCCATCGCCGGGCCGATGGATTTAGGGTCGTCCATGTTGGCCAGCATGGCCACCAGACCAATCAGCGTACCAATCATACCCATGGCGGGCGCAACATCGCCGAGGGATTTAAAAATCGTGATGCCAATATCGTGGCGTTCACTGGCCTGCTTCAGCTCTTTATTCATTAAGGTACGCACAACGTCCGGATCGTGGCCGTCGACCAGCAGCTGAATCCCCTTGCTGAGAAAATCGTCACTCACTTCTTTGCCTTCCAGAGAAAGCAATCCCCCTTTACGCGCCAGACCGGCCATTTCCACCACTTCTTCAATAATGGTTTCAGGCTTGCTGAGCTTGAACGAAAACGCTTTGGCTGCAATTTTGATGGCGCCGAGAAATTGACCGAGTTCGAATTTCATCATCACGGCGAACAGACTGCCGACGACCACAATCAGAATCGAGGGAACGTTGATAAACATGCTGATATCACCGCCCAGGATCATCGACATAATAATGATGCCAAACGCGCCGACTACCCCAACTAACGATGCGAGATCCACTGATGCTCCTTGCCACTTAAATCATTCACTGCCACTGAGTTTAGTCAAACATTCGTGATCTTCCTCAGCATTGACGAAATTGTTGTCAGGCTTATTCGTTCATTGCGGATGCTGCTGCCGGTTTGCCACCGTACCAGCGGTTGACCCGCCGCAGCCTTGGGTTTAGTGTGGCCGCTCTCCGGGAGAGCGCGATCTATGACTGGTAAAAATCCCCCTTTTGAATTTGAAGCGGCACTGACTGAGCTTGAGCAATTGGTTGTGCGTATGGAAAACGGCGATTTATCGCTGGAAGATTCGCTGCGTGCGTTTGAGCAAGGCATTGGCCTGACCCGTCAATGTCAGCAGGCATTAAGTGCCGCTGAACAACGGGTACAGTTACTGCTGGAACACAATGGTCAGAGTGTGGCGCAGCCCTTTGCGTCGGGTGAGGACGCATAATGACGCAGGCCTTACCGTCATTGCAGCAGCAACTGCAGAGTGTGCAGCAGCGTTTGGAGCAACAGCTGCATCAGCATCTGGGTGCTTTGCAACTGGCCGATTCGCGTCTGGCTGAGGCCATGACCTACGGTGTGTTAAATGGTGGTAAACGTCTGCGGCCATTTCTCTGTTATGCCGCAGCGCAGGCGCTGGGTGGGCAGTGGGAGCAGGCGGATGCAGCCGCTGTGGCACTGGAAATGGTGCACAGCTACAGTCTGGTACACGATGATCTTCCGGCCATGGATGACGACGATCTGCGTCGTGGCAAGCCGACCTGCCATATCGCTTTTGATGAAGCGACGGCCATCCTTGCGGGCGATGGTCTGCTCACGGCGGCTTTTGAAGTTCTGGCCAATGCCCTGCAGCACAGTGCGCAGCAGCGCCTGACCCTGATCCGTCTGCTGGCTCAGGGGGCTGGTGGTGCAGGCATGGTCGCCGGACAGAGCATTGATCTTGGGCACGTGGGTAAACCCATGACCCTGCCAGAGCTGGAGCGGATGCATCGTCATAAAACCGGTGCCCTGATCCGCAGTGCGGTTTTAATGGGCGCTCATGCCGCCAGTGCCGATGTTGATGTGGCAACCGGGCAGGCGCTGGTGCGCTATGCCGAGGCGGTTGGTCTGGCTTTTCAGGTACAGGACGACATTCTCGATATTGAAGGGGATACCGCGACGCTGGGTAAACATCAGGGTGCGGATCTGGCGCGCAACAAACCGACCTATCCGGCCTTGCTCGGTCTGGATGGTGCGCGTGCCAAAGCGCGTGAACTGGTGGCTGAGGCGCATGCGGCACTGGCCGGTGTGGCTGGCGATACCTCGGTACTGACACAGCTGGCCGATTACATCATCAGCCGCGATCACTGACGGGTGATCCGCAGATCGGTGCCGGGGTCATGCCATGTTCCGGAGCAGAAACGTGCCGTTCAGAGCTGTCAGACCGGGCCATATTCTTCACAGCGCTACTCATTAATGCCAACAGCCGTTAGAATGGCAGCCCTTTTGCGGGGCTGCCTCAGGGTTGCCTGAACCTGCCCCCATACGACGGATGCCGCGACCGCGCTGATATAAGCTGATGACATTGACTGAAATTCCGGGCTCCCGCCCCAGTACACCGCTGCTGGACAGCATTGACTCTCCGGCCGATCTGCGTGCACTGGATGCCGCTTTGTTGCCACAGGTTTGTGCGGAGTTGCGTCAGTTTCTGCTCTACAGCGTAGGGCAATCGGGTGGTCACTTTGCCGCGGGTCTTGGTGTGGTCGAACTGACCGTTGCCCTGCATCATGCGTTCAATACCCCGGATGATCGTCTGGTCTGGGATGTTGGTCATCAGGCTTATCCGCATAAAGTGCTGACAGGACGCCGGGAACAGATGCCGATCATCCGCAGCGCTGAAGGCCCGGCGGCCTTCCCGTTGCGAGCAGAAAGCCAATACGACACCTTTGGCGTGGGCCATTCCAGCACCTCGATCGGGGCTGCTCTGGGAATGGCGCTGGCGTTACGCGCCCAGCAAAAAGACCAGCAGACGGTTGCGATTATTGGCGATGGTGCGATGAGCGCCGGTATGGCCTTTGAAGCCCTCAACCACGCCGGCCATGTAAAAGCCGATATGCTGGTGATCCTCAACGACAACGATATGTCGATCTCCAACAATGTTGGCGCACTGAACAAATATTTCACCCGTATCTGGTCGAGCCGTACCTATTCCGCCCTGCGCGAAGGCAGCAAACGGGTGCTGGAAAAAATTCCGGCCGCCTGGGAATTTGCCCGCCGCACCGAAGAGCACATGAAGGGCATGGTTGCGCCCGGTACCTTGTTTGAAGAACTGGGTTTTAATTATTACGGCCCGATTGACGGACATGATCTGGACGAACTGCTGCTGACTCTGCAGAACCTGAAAAAGCTGAAAGGCCCGCGCTTTCTGCATGTGGTGACGCGCAAGGGAAAAGGCTTTCAGCCAGCCGAAGACGACCCGATCAAATATCATGCCCTGAAAGGCAGCAACGCCAGCCATGGTGTGAAAATACCGAGCTACTCCAACGTATTCGGTAACTGGCTGTGCGATATGGCGGCGGTGGATGAGCGTCTCATGGGCATTACCCCGGCGATGCGTGAAGGCTCGGATCTGATCCGCTTTTCAGAGCAGTACCCGGAGCGCTACTTCGATGTGGCCATTGCCGAACAGCATGCAGTCACACTGGCTGCGGGTCTAGCCTGCGAAGGTGCCAAACCGGTGGTGGCGATTTACTCCACCTTCCTGCAGCGTGCTTACGACCAGCTGATTCACGATGTGGCCCTGCAGAATCTGGATGTCCTGTTCGCGATTGACCGTGCCGGTCTGGTCGGCGAAGACGGCCCGACACACCACGGTGCTTACGATTTAAGCTACCTGCGCTGCATTCCGAACATGGTGGTGATGACGCCATCCGACGAAAACGAATGCCGCCAGATGCTTTTTACCGGTTACCAGTACGAAGGCCCGGCGGCCGTGCGTTATCCGCGTGGCAGCGGAACCGGGGTTGAACCAGCCACCGAAATGCAGGCACTGGCACTGGGTAAAGGCCTGATGCGTCGTCAGGGCAAGGCTGCGGTGGGCAAACGTGTTGCCATTCTCGCGTTCGGTGCTCCCCTGCGCGAAGCCTTGCTGGTGGCCGCGACACTGGATGCCAGCGTTGCGGATATGCGATTTGTGAAACCTCTCGATACCGATCTGCTGTTACAACTGGCCGCCGACCATGATCTGCTGGTCACGCTGGAAGAAAATGCTGTCATGGGCGGGGCAGGCAGTGCGGTTCTGGAAGCTCTGGCCGTGGCCAATGTGCCGATGCCTGTGCTTACTCTGGGCATTCCTGACCGCTATATCGAACACGCTTCCCCAGCTCAGCAGCAGCGGGATATCGCCATGGATACCGATAGCCTGCTGAGCAGCATCCGGACGCGCCTGGCAAATCTTTAATATCAGGCGCTGCCCGGCCCGTTGCCGGGCCTGCGCTCTGAATCCCCCCGGTTTTTCATCCCTTCCTTCCTGCCAGCCTTACGGCCAGATTCCTTTTTGCGGCTAGACTAAGAAAACAGCACCGGATCTGATGGCTGTCAGCACGTTTGCCATCCGCGCCGTGCGTCACTCAGTCCCGGTTTGAATCGGCTAACGGAGGACCTTTTATGCTCACTGATGGTTTACAGGAACTGGTTCGGGAAAAACACGGCCGCCTGCTGATTGTTGATGACGAAGAGTCCGTACTGCAGGCGCTGAACCGGTTATTCCGCCGTCAGTATGATGTGGTCGTGCTGACCAGCGGCGCTGAAGCACTGGAGCTGCTCAAACGTGAAAGCTTTGATCTGATTATTTCCGATATGCGTATGCCGGGCATGAGCGGTGCCGAGTTGCTGAAAAACTGCTTTCAGCAGCACCCGGAGATGATCCGGATTCTGCTTACCGGCTATTCCGATCTGGAGTCGGCCATCAAAGCCGTGAACGAAGGCAATATTTACCGCTACATCTCCAAGCCCTGGGACAACGACCAGTTGCGTAATGTGGTCGCCGAGGCACTGGAAACCCGTGATCTGAAAGCCGCGAACCTTAAGCTCAATGCCCATATCAGCGAACAAAACGAAGAGCTGGCGCGCCTTAACCGTGAACTCCAGGCCAAATACCAGCAAAAGTCAGCACAGGTAGGGGAGGCGGAAGCCAAACTGAGCGACGCCTATCGTACGCTGCGGCAGGAATTTAACAGCATGGTGCACATTCTGGTGGGCATCATGGAAGCGCGTAACGGTGAAGAAAAAGGCAGCAGCGAGCGTCTGGCGCGGCTGGCAAAATTGTTTGCCGAGTTTTCCGGTCTGGAAGGGCAGGCAATTCAGGATGTGTATTACGCCGCTTTGCTGAAAAATATCGGCAAAGTATCACTGCCCGACAGTGTATTGGGTAAGGCGCTGGCACAAATGAGCGCAGCCGAAAAAACCGCCTATGCCCATTTCACCATTAACGGTCAGACCAGCCTGATGCTGCTGGAGCCACTGCAGAACGTGGCCAACATTATCCGCTCGCATATGGAGCTGTATAACGGCAAGGGTTTTCCCGACAAACTGAGCGGCAATGCCATTCCCAAAGAGGCGCGTATTCTGCGCATTGTCAGCGATTACGTTGAACTGCAGCGTGAGCACAACTTTCTTGGTGAAACGCTGGATGAGGCCACCACCAGAGCCTACATGCTGAAAATGGCCGGGCAGCGCTATGACCGCGAGCTGCTGGATGTCTTCATGACGGTGCTGGATGATTTTGAAGAAGGCGTGGTGCCTAATCTGGAGCGCATCGACATCAAAGAGGTGCGTGTCGGCATGGTGCTGGCGGGCAATCTGGTCAGTCCGGCTGGCGTGGTACTGCTGTCAGAAGGAACCGAACTTACGGAGCGTCATGTGGCCAAGCTGCAGGCCATGGAGCGGCAGTTTGAGGGGCATGAAATCAAACTGCATGTGCGGCGGGAATCCGCCGCGAAAAAATAACCAGAGATTACTGCGGTGCGTCGGCACCGTCCGCAATATCATCATCCTGATGGGTGACGATACCGTTAGCGGACTGCGGCAGGTAATGCCCCAGTTTGCTGGCCTTGGTGTTCAGGTAGCCATCGTTGTGCGGGTTGCGGCCCACCTGTAACGATACCCGCTCAACCACCTCAACCCCGGCTTCACTCAGGGCTTTGACCTTGCGCGGGTTATTGGTCATCAGGCGGATGGCGTGAATCCCCAGATGATCCAGCATGGGCCGGCACATACTGTAATCCCGCATATCGGCACCAAAGCCCAGTTGTTCGTTGGCTTCCACGGTGTCAGCACCCTGATCCTGCAGATGATAGGCGCGGATCTTATTCAGCAGGCCAATCCCCCGGCCTTCCTGACGCAGATACAACACCACACCACGGCCCGCTTCGGCGACGGCGCGTAATGCTTCTTCCAGCTGGTAACCGCAGTCGCAGCGCATACTGAACAGCGCATCACCGGTCAGGCATTCAGAATGCGCCCGCGCCAGTACTGGTTCGCCATTGGCAATATCGCCCATCGACAGAGCTACGTGCTCTTTGCTGTTGCTGCTGTCTTCAAAGCCATGCATGGTGAAGACACCGAACGGCGTCGGTAATTTGGACGAAGCAATGAATGTGATACTCAATGGGAGTACTCCTGGGGTAAAACAGGGCGCGTATTCTAACAGTCAGAGACTTCCCTGCCTAATGCGATGTCGCCAAAGAACGGCGGCCGCTGATCCGTCAGAGTCTTCAGAACAAGGCTGAAATGCAGGAAAACCGCAGAAAAGACCGGTCAGAAGTGCATCAGCCCGGTGCGGAACTGCAGTAGAATGGCTCTGAGCGAACAATGAATACAGGAAAATGACCCAATGATCTGGCTGCTGTTAGCTGTGATAGCGCTCGCTGTCCTGATATTACCCGGTGTATGGGTGCAGCATGTGCTGAAAAAACACAGCAACCCGCGAGATGATTATCCGGGTAATGGTGGCGATATGGCGCGTCATCTGCTGGCCAAACTGGAATTGCATGATGTACAGGTGGAAGCCACCGATCAGGGCGATCATTACGACCCGGCCAGCAAAACCGTGCGCCTGACCAGCGATAAACTGAATGGTAAAAGTCTGACGGCGGTGGTCGTCGCCGCTCATGAGGTTGGTCATGCACTGCAGCATGCGCGGAAAGAAACCCTGTTTCAGAGCCGCACCGGCTTTGCCGTACTGGCGTATTGGATGCAGCGGATAGCGCCGCTGGCACTGCTGCTCACGCCCTTGCTGGCTGCGGTTACCCCGGTCGCTTCGCGTTTGGCGCTGATTATTGCTGTTGGGGCCATGCTGATCGGCACACTGGTACACATCGTCACCCTGCCGGTGGAGTGGGACGCCAGCTTCGGTAAAGCCTTGCCGCTGCTGCGTGACGGGGAATACCTTGATGACGCTGACATGAACGCCGCGCGCAGCATTCTGACGGCGGCGGCATTAACCTATGTTGCTGCGTCACTCTTCAGTCTGCTGAACATAGGCCGCTGGCTACGCTATTTACGTCGCTGACCCCGCCACTGATGACGCACAATGGAAGGATTGCATGACCATTGAATTTATCTACCACCCGGCCATCGTGCCCGGCGAAGACAGCCCACAAACGCTCAGTCTGTATTTTCTGGGCGAACGCCTGCTGCTGAAACCGGAGGTGATGAACGATGCCCAACACCTCCTGCCGTGGACAACCGATTCCGTTGAACAGGACCCGCGGCTGGAACTGTTGCTCGGCAGCGTCGACGGTGTACCGTTGCGCGTGGTTGGTCTGGCGGATGTTCCGCCGGGTTTTGAAGACATTGCCCTGCGTGATTATCTGCTGGCCGCCAGCGACGATATATTCCGCGTGGTGAATGCTGCCGCACAGTTACGTTACTGGCGCAGCACACAGAATTTCTGCAGTCGCTGCGGCACATTGCTGAAACCGATTATTAACGACCGCGCTTTAATGTGCCCGTCGTGCAGTTATCGCTCTTATCCGAAAATATCCCCGTGCGTGATCGGCGTTGTCCGCAAAGGACGGACATTATTGCTCGCCCACTCCAACCGTCACCGCACCGCCATGTACTCCTGTCTTGCCGGTTTTATCGAAGCCGGTGAAACCGCCGAAGAAGCACTGGTGCGGGAAATAGCGGAAGAAGCCGGAATCCGGATTAAAAATCCGCGTTACCTCGTTTCGCAGGCCTGGCCATTTCCGCACCAGTTAATGCTGGGGTATTTATGCGATTACGACAGTGGCGAACTGGAAATTGACACCACCGAGCTGGAAAGCGCCGACTGGTTTGATATTGACCATCTGCCACAGCTTCCTGCGCCACAGACCGTGGCGCGTAAGCTGATTGATGCTGCGGTAAATTGGGTCAGAGAAGAAGGCTGACACATTTTCTTCGCAGGGTTGCTCATATCCGGCTGACTGAAATTCCGCCATCCGCCAGTAACGCGATACCGGTTGAAAAACTGGAACTGGAGGACGCCAGATACAAAGCAGAATGCGCTATTTCTTCCGGGCTGGCGAGGCGCTTTAAAGCATGAAGATTTTCAACAAATGAGCGTGCTTCTGCGGTACTGGCAGCCTCTTGTCCCATTGGTGTATCGGTACCTCCGGGCAGCAGGGCATTAACCCGGATATTATCCGCAGCGCATTCACTGGCAAGGGCTTTGGTTAAACCAATAACCCCGGCCTTGCTGGCGGCATAGGCTGACATGTGTGGCATCCCCAGCGTGTAACCGACAAATGAAGAAACAAATACCAGTGACCCGCCACCACCTGCACGCATTGCCGGAATCTGATATTTGGCACCTAAAAACGCGCTGCCTAAGTTGGTATTAATAATATGTGTCCATTCAGCCATTGTTATTTCTTCAACTGGCTGGGATTTTCCCAGAATAGCAGCATTATTGACGGCGATATCTAATGCGCCAAAATAATCCAGTGAGTAGTCCACCATTGTCCGGGCCGTATTTTCTTCACTGACGTCACCACAGAAGCAGGTTGCGCTACCCCCGGCTTCTGTTATCTCCCTGATTAATTGCTGAAGCTCATTTTCTCGTCTGGCGACAGCGACAATGTTCGCACCTTGCGCCGCGAACAGTTTGGCACAGGCCCGGCCAATGCCTGAGCTGGCGCCGGTTATCAGTGCGGTTTTTCCGGATAATTGTTTCATGGCTGAGTCCCCCGGTATTGGTTAAAAGACTCAATCAATGTATTAGACGGCTTTTTTCCCGGCGACCCGGATCTTGCTGAGTTGGAGATGGTTACCGTGGCTTTTCTCCATGACTCAGCATCGTCAGAAATTTTTCAGATCTTGCCTGTCGGGTTTCGGGTTTTTTAGCGTCAGCCAGACGAAATGCGATCAGAGAACGGCTGGATTTGGGCAGTGTTGCCAAAAACTGCTTTGCTTCCGGTTTGCTTTCCAGCGCCTCTATAAAGTCAGCAGGAATCTCCATATCGCTGACACAATAGGCTTTGTCCCAGCGGCCATCCGCTTTGGCTGCGTGTACGTGGATAAGGCCGGGTTCCTGCATCCGGCCTTCTGCGATTAAGCGTTCGGTGTGTTCAGTATTTTTCTTCGACCAGATACTGCGGGGGCCTCTTGGTGTAATTCTCTGCAGATATGCCTGTTCATCAAGTGACTTTCGGATACCGTCAATCCAGCCCCAACACAGAGATTCTGATACAACATCTTCCCAGACAACGCTGGGAATACCGGTGTTTTTCTTAAAAATCTTCACCCATAATTCACGCTCAACGGCGTGATTCCGGCTGAGCCACAGGCCAAGCTCTTCAGCTGTGGCAAAGGCAATGATTTTCTGCGGATCAGGGACAGGCATAAGGCAGCCTCCGGAGTGATTATATATTTTTTGCGCCAAAGGCTAATTTGTTGTTATCCGGATCGCGCACATACGCTGAGAAACGCGGCCCTCTCTGACCGGGCTTGCCTTCACATCGTCCACCCAATTCAATGGCTTTATTATACAGCCGGATGACCTCATCGGCGGAATCAACACTGAAGCCCAGCATTGTGCCGTTGCCATTGGTCGCGGTGTTCTGGTCAAAAGGAATCGCTACGGCAAAGGCTCCGTCTTCATCGTCACCCTGCCAGAACGTCATTCTGTCGGTCGCAAAGGTCTGGCGCATTTCCGTATGTTCAAATAGTGCATCATAAAACCTGACCGCCGCGTCCATATTGTTGGTGCCAAATACAAAGTAGTTCATTTTCATCACGGTTTTGTCCTCTTAAGTTTAATGAGTGTTAACAGGCGCTAAGATACGCTGTTGCACTGACAGAATGTGTCAGCAGTGCTGCCGGTTCCCTGATGTAACAGTGCACGTTATGATGATTTCTGATAAAAAAGTTAACAAATAATGTCATACGATAACAGTGAGGTTTTGATGAGCAGTATCTGGTTTGCCACCCCCGACATCGCGGATATGAACCGCCAGATGGAGAACACCGCCTGCAGTAATCTGGGCATCGTTATCACCGAAGTCGGTGATGATTATGTGGCCGGTACCATGCCTGCGGATGAGCGCACTTTCCAGCCGGTGGGTCTGGTGCATGGTGGCGCTAATGTTTTGTTTGCGGAAACGCTGGGCAGCATGGCGGCCAATCTGTGTCTGGATAACCGCAAGGAATATGCGGTGGGGCAGGAAATTAATGCCAACCATCTGCGCGGTGTGCGTTCCGGCACGTTAACCGGTATCGCCAGACTGGTGCACAAAGGCCGCAGTTCTCAGGTATGGGAAATCCGCATTAATAATGCTGAAGGTAAACTGAGCTGTATTTCACGCCTGACCATGGCGGTGATTGCCGCGCAGTAATGCATCAGTACAGAGCGATACCGGTATCGCTCTGTTTGCCGAAGTGGCTCTTATTTTGCGGCTGGCTGCCACTCTTCGGCAGCTTTAATCCGCTCTAAGGTATCCGGGTGTGAATTCAGATATTCCAGCAGATCGCGGCTGTGGTCTTCACCCTGTTCGCTTTTGTGGCGCTGTAATTGTTCTTCGCTGACACCGTGGGATTTCATCAGGGCACGCATTGCGTTGGCAAAGTCGTGCGGCGAATGGCCAATTTTATCCAGCTGGGTATAGGCAAACGCATCGGCTTCGCGTTCCATGTCACGTGAGAATGCACTCTGCAATAAGCTGCTGCCAACCCCCAGAATCATCTCACCAGCCCCCTCGATATCACCGAACATCATGGCAAACATCATGGTGGTCGCCGTAGCCTGAGCCAGCATTTTTAAACTGTGCTTATATTCAACATGGCCAATTTCGTGCAGCAGTACGGCATTGAGCTGTTCGGGGTGATCCTGCATTAATCCGACAATATCATCGGTCAGAATGACACTGCCATCTGGCAGTGCAAGTGCATTGGCACCGATGCTGCTGTCACGGAAATACAAGCGGAATTTATCCCGCGGCAGTTCCAGCTGCTGCAGAATGGCCTGCCAGTCTGCGATGATTTTTTCCTGCTGCGCATCGCTTATCTGTGTGGGTTCCATATAAAAGCGATCCAGCAGATCCAGGGTTTGTTCACCGAGTTCGGTGGCAACAACATCAGGCAAGTACTGAACACTGGCACCAGCGGCTGCCGGAATCACTTTGTAAACCATCACCCAGATAAAGCCAGGCACTAAAATGATGGCGGCGAGAACGGTCAGCCAATGAGCTTCCAGCCAGGCGGGTAAACGCTGCGCGGAAGATAAACCGGGCCAGCGGTAAGCGGTATCATGCGGAATAAAGCGCGCACCATCGGCAAAGATTAATTCCGCCGGGAGACCGGGAATAATATCGCCATAGCGCATATCATCAGCATTACTGTAATGCAGAGAACGCTGATCCTCGGCGGCGGTAATCTGCACGCTGCCATTATCATTGATGCGGGCAATGGCCGGATGTGCTTTTGCACGACCGGCCAGCTGGAAGGTGCCCGCAATGGGTAAACGCTGGTTTGCCATGTGGGCTTCTCCTTTCAGGGCCTGCTGACAGGCCCGGTTTCTCTGATCAGGTCAGCGATAAATCGGTATCAAACAGACCGGCTGCTTCTTCACCAAAGGCTGAGTGCTGATCGTCAACGGTATTCACCAGTTGATCGGCGGCTGGTTGCAGGCTGACCAGGGTGGCATCGGCAAGAAACTTGTTTTTACGGATTTGCGTTACCGGATAAGCCAGGCCCAAAGTAAAAATCAGCAACAGTGAGTTCGACAGCATCAGCCAGATGTAAGGCTTCACAGCGACACTGGAATTGAAAGATACCACGTCTTCTATGCTCAGATTATTCATCACATGGTTGCGGATCATGCTCTGATAAACGGCTGCGATAACGTAACCGAAAATAAAGTAGCTGGCGGCGATAATCACCATACCACCCAGTGCAGCAGGATTTTTTGCAGCCAGTCCGGCAAATACACCACCGCCCAGAATCGCCAGTGCAATAAAATACAGAATCGACACACCAATGCAGATCAGAACGGCTTTGTAGTAGTAACTGACTGAAGAGTTGAGCGTAAAGTTATGACCACCAAAACTGATGGAGTCGTGAATGTATTTCTGCAGACGCTGAATCACCCAGGGCATAGCCAAACCCAGCGTCAGAGCGCCAAGTACAGGCAGAATAATAAAGTGCAGTAATACACCGCCATAGTTGGCGTCAAAAGAAAAACGCACATTACGGTAAGCCGTCATCCGCAGGGTAAAACGCAGACCCTGAATCAACAGCCATGGCAGAGCGACAAGAAACAGCAGCATTAATACCAGATTGGCAATCGGATTCAGACTGGACAGTGCCACATATAAACCAAAAATAATCACCGCAATAATGCGTCCGCGCAGAATCTGCAGTGGTGTTGCCAGATATTGTAAACGGTGCCCTTCAATCTGCGTGTGACCATACAGGTACTGAGTGTTGCGTACTTTTGCCCAGGCGCTGTAAATACCCAGCGTCAGAATGCTGAGCAGCATATTCACCAGCCAGATTTTCAGATATTCAATTTTTTTGCCGGAAAAAATAACCGGCAGGGTACGGGGCTCGTCAGAGTTGCTGACAGCAGAAGATACAGATGGATTCATCCGGATACGTCCTTGTTGAATTGGGCCGCAATTTATAACGAAATCAATGGGGCGCTGCAATCCCGCCGGGGCCTGATTGCGTATCGGTTCGCATTTTTTTGTAACCGTTCATGCAGGCTTGCCATTAACCGGCCTTCGGTGTTGTCAACGGATACATCAATGCCTGCCGGATCAGGTTGGTTTTGGATATGTTGTAACCCGATGCCTTTGCCAGAAAATCCTCCGGCCCCAGCAGGCGGATAACAATGTCCGGTTCATTCAGCCCCTGCTGTTGTAACGCCTGCGCTTGCTCACACAGGCGACGGAGATTGTCGCGCTTTTCCTGCAGCGCCACCTTACCCTGTTCAACAATGCCACGGTGCGGGCAGAATAAAATTTCAAAATCCAGCGCCAGTAATTTATCCAGACTGTGAATCAGATCCCCCAGATGCTCATCAATGCGCAGATATTTCAGCGATTTGGAAATATACATATCGCCACTGAATAAATACTTCTGCTGCGGCATAAACAGGCAGGTTAAATCTTTGGCATGGCCGGGGGTGTGCACAGGAATAACCGGGCTGCCATCACTCAGGGTCAGGTTGTCATGCAGCGGCTGAGTTACCACCGGATGCGGACTACCCCAGATCATTTTCTGCAACAGCGGAGTGCGGTAGCCGCGTGCCAGCTTTTCCTGTCCCTGAACCGGCGCGTGGGGCAGAACACCGGTCAGCTGGCTGATGCGGCGGGCATTTCCGCTGTGATCTTCATGGTGATGGGTAATCAAAAGCTGGCGCAGCGGGGTGTGTTGCTGGCTGCGCTCCAGTACCTGTTTTACGTCGCGCCATTGATTGGATGGGCCGGTATCAATCAGGGTGTCGCCAATGCGGTAGATAATAAACGTCGTGTTTATGCCCAGATTAAAACGACCAACACGAGTGCCGGTGACGGTGTGTGCACCATTGTCGTAACGATACTCTTGGCGGATGGGCATTGCAGGCTCCGATATTGATTGCGGATCGCAGTATGGCGTTAAAACGGACACGGGTTAATAGCCGGATGGCGCAGTCTTTATGGCAAAAGTGCCAGCTCTGGCCGGAGGCGGGCGCAGTGTAACCCTGAGCCCCAAAGGCAGGATTTACCATGGTCAGCTGTGCTTTTCGGACAATAAGCGGCAGCCAAATCCCCAGGGATGACACAAACCCACCCGGAGTCATGCCAACGCGGGTCATCAGGCCAGATCCGGCGTGGCTCTGCCCCGGACGGGATAGGGAGTGCGACGGAGGTTTCAAAATTGACGAGCTATTCCGCTTTGGGTAGTCTGCATTAAAACGGAATACTTCATCAGCTTTGAGCTGACCAGTAACGGCATTCATCGCCAAGCCCTTCAATGGCCAGGAACAATAACAATGAATAAAACACACTGGGATATCATCATCATCGGCGCGGGCGTCAGTGGCATTGGCGCTGCGGTTAAACTGTTGGAGCAGGGCTTCAGCGATTTTCTGATTCTGGAAAAATACCCGGATCTGGGCGGTTGCTGGCGTGACAATACCTATCCGGGTTGTGCCTGCGATGTGCCTTCGGCACTGTATTCTTATTCGTTTGCGCAAAAACCGGACTGGAGCCGTGCCTTTGCGCCGCAGGCGGAAATTCTCCGCTATGTGCGCAGCACCGCCGAGCGCTTTGGCGTCACGCCGTTTATCCGTTATGGCGTCGCGGTGGAAGACAGTTTCTGGCAGGAAAATGCGCAGCAGTGGTTAATCAAAACCGCAGAGGGCGACGTTAAATCTGAGCTGACGGCCAGCAAAGTGATTTCGGCGGTGGGGTATCTGCATGAACCTATTATGCCGAAGCTGCCCGGCCTGACGGAATTTAACGGTGAGGTGTTTCACTCATCGCGCTGGAATCATGACTGTGATTTAACCGGCAAACGCGTCGCCGTGATCGGCACCGGTGCGTCGGCCATCCAGTTTGTGCCGGAAATACAGCCAATCGTTGGCAAGCTGAGTATTTTCCAGCGCACACCGCAGTGGATTCTGCCCAAACCCGATCACCGTATTCCGGCCATTGAGCGGGCGTTTTTCCGTCTGCCGTTAACGCTGAACAGCTGGCGTAAAATGATTTACACCGGTTTCGAAGCCTTCGGCGTTGGCTTCCGCAAGCCGCTGTTATTAAAGTGGATGCAAAAAATCGCCAGCGCGCACATTAACCGCAAAATTAATGACCCGGAATTACGCCGTAAATTAACCCCGGATTACACCATGGGCTGCAAGCGTGTATTGCTGTCGAATAATTATTATCCGGCGGTGGCGCAGAACAACGTTGAGGTGCTGGCGACCGGCGTGAAAGCAATCCGTGGCAATACCGTGGTTGGTCAGGATGGCAGTGAAGCCGACGTGGATGTGATTATTCTCGGCACCGGTTTCCATGTGTCCGACGTGCCTGTCGCCCGCCATGTGTATGGCCGTGATGGCCGCTCTCTGGATGATGTCTGGCAGGGCAGTCCGGAAGCTTACCGTGGAACCTGTATTCATAATTTCCCGAATTTCTTTTTAATTCTCGGCCCTAATCTGGCCATTGGTCATAACTCGGCTTTTATCGTCATCGAAGCGCAGATTAATTACATTATGGGCGCAATAAAGGCCATGCAGCGTAATCAGCTGCAGACGCTGGAAGTGAAAGCCGAAGTGCAGCAGGGTTATAACCAGCGGGTGCAGGAGGAGCTGCAGGGCACGGTCTGGAATACCGGTGGCTGCTCCAGTTATTACCTCGACCAGAATGGCAAAAACAGTATCGGATTTCCCTGGAGTACTTACCGTATGCGTCAATTATTAAGCCGCTTTGACCTCGCGTCCTATACCGGTCTGGCAAAGGTTGATTGGGCGGCTCAGAGCGTAAAATCCCGCACTACAAAGCAGCCAGCAGCGCAACGGAAAAAAGCCACGGAGGCCAGCGTATGACTCAGCCAAAACGGGCGCTGGTGTTGGGGTGTGGTGCCGTTGCCGGTGGAGCCTGGAGCATTGCCGCACTGCAGGCGGTGAGTAAACAGCTGAACTGGAATCCGGCCGATGCCGATATTCTGGTGGGCACCTCGGTTGGCGCTGTACTGGCCGCACTGCTTGCCAGTGGTGTCAGTCTGGAACGTTTAATTGCCGCGCAAAATAATGAGCCGCAGCAAGGCTGTTACTGGAATCACGCCACCGATTCCGGCGGCAAATTACCGCCCTGGCCACAATGGACATTCAGTGGCCCGGCGTTATTTAAAAAAGCGTTAAACCGTGAAGTCAGTTTGCTGACCGGAATCTGCGGAATACTGCCCCGTGGCCGTACGGATATGTCCGGCTTTGTGCGTTTAATTCAGTCCGCTTCGGCGGGTGACCTCTGGCCAGAAACAAGGCAGGCCGGGCAGAAAAAACTCTGGCTCATGGCGGTGGATGCAAAAACCGCCGAACGCCGCGCCATTGGCCGTCAGGCCGATGATTTTACTCAGGTGCCATTATCGCGTGCGGTCTGTGCTTCCTATGCGGTGCCGGGCTGTTGTCCGCCGGTGAATATTCAGGGGAATACCTATCTGGATGGCGGTATTGTGTCACCGGCGTCGGCGGATTTATTGGTTAATGAAGACGTTGATGAAGTGATTATTATTGCGCCAATGGCATCACGCTGGCCGGGTAAATCCGGCAGTGTTTTTAATGCCGTTGAACGCTATGCCCGCAAGGGGATGACCCGTATTGTTGACCGTGAAGAAGCCATGCTGCGCGCCGCCGGTAAACGGGTGATCCGTATCGAGCCGAATGAAGATGACCTGCATGCCTTTGGTTGGAATCTCCTTGACCCGGCACGGCGGCAGGGCGTGTTTGATACCGCGTTATTAACCACACCGGCAACGGTCGCTCAGGCCATTGCAATGGCCTGATTTTCCGCCGCTGCGCAGACCGGATTTTCTGCAGGGACTGGCAGCGGCACCTCTGCGCAACTTGCTGAATGAAGGCTGGCTGGTTATAAGATAGCCCCATAATTGTCACGCCCGTTCATTCAGTCAGGAATCCCTATGTCCGTTGCCATTACTCCTCAGCCCTTCGCACCCTGCGTGTCATTTATTCTGCTGCGCGATGGCTGTGTACTGCTGGAAAAACGCCGTGAGGATAAAGAAATCGATCCGGGCATGGTGATGGTACCGGGCGGCCATATGGAAGAGGGTGAACATCAGCACGACACATTAATCCGTGAGCTGGATGAAGAACTGGGCATCCAGCCGCTGAATGCCCGTTACGTCTGCTCGCTGCTGCACCCCACCGACGAGCTGCAACTGCTGCATTATTATTTAATTACCGACTGGACCGGAGAGATTCAGGCGCACGAAGCAGAAACCGTATTCTGGCAACCTCTGAGCGGATTAAATGCACTGGATATTGCCCCGGACCACATCGCCATCGCCGAAGCGCTGCGTTTGTATCTCTCCTGAGCGGAAAGCATTCCGCAAGATCCGGGTTGCGGTGGTTGCCCGGATTTTTAGGATAGGCATGTATAACAACAGGTCAGGGCTGCGGAGCTGCTTATGTCAGACTATCAACGAATCGCAACGGCCATCCGTTTTATTTCCGAGCATGCCCGCCAGCAACCCTCGCTGGAGGATATTGCCGCTTCGGTGCATTTAAGCCCTTTTCATTTTCAGCGCCTGTTCAGCCAGTGGGCGGGCACCAGTCCCAAGCGCTTTTTGCAGGTATTAACGCTGGAGCGCGGTAAATTCCTGCTGCGTCAGCAATTGCCCTTACTGGCGGCGGCTGACGAACTGGGCTTAAGCGGCAGCAGCCGGTTGCACGATCATTTTGTTCAGCTGGACGCGGTCACGCCTGGGGAATATCAGCGCGCTGGCGCCGGACTGATCATCCGCTATGGCATTGCGGATACACCCTTTGGCCCGATGTTTATTGCGCAAACCCCGCGGGGTTTATGCCGCGCTGCCTTTATTGCCGCAGACAGCGGTTTAGCTGACGTTCAACAACACCATCAGGAACGCAGCGCCGCTGAAGAGCTGGCCGCACTGCGGGCCGAATGGCCGGCAGCCGAGCTGCGTGAAGATAACCATGCCACACAGCCATTAGTGGCCACACTGTTTGCCCGCAAGCGCAGTGACTCTGCCTCGCCGTTGTCGCTGCATGTGCGCGGTACCAATTTTCAGCTCGCAGTCTGGCGGGCGCTGTTAACCATTCCTGCAGGCCATGCGCTCAGCTATGGCCAGCTGGCGGCGCAGCTCGGTCAGCCAACGGCGGCACGCGCCATTGGTAATGCGGTCGGCGCTAACCCGCTGGCCTTTGTTATTCCCTGTCACCGGGTGATTCAGCAAAGCGGTGCGCTGGGTGGTTATCGTTGGGGGCCGCTGCGCAAACAGGTGATCCAGAGCTGGGAACGGTTGCAACTGGCAGCGGAAGAGTAGACGCGACGGATCGTCTAAAAAACCAACGCTTGTCCGCAACCCCCACAGGCTATGGCTCCGGCCCGCTTATCGCCAACTTATCCAAGAGGTTATCCACAGAATTTGTGGATTCAATGTCAGCTTTGTCCCCATGTCGCTGACGGTCTTATCGGGCTGGCGGAGAATGCCCAGCACGTCTCTGCTTGCTCCGCAGAGTGTTTTATGATCCTGCGGTATCCCTCGCCATGCCTTGAAAAATAAAGAAATTTTTACTTTTTTCTGGCTGTGTAAAAAACACACGCTTTTTACCGGCTGGCGTATTTGCTGAACTCAGGGCAGTTCTCAAAAGACTATACACAGAAATATCCACAGCTTCTGTGTAAAACTTCAGGGTTGACAGAAAGAACTTATGCACAATTGGCCAAAGAAGGCTTGACGAGCTTTTTCGCTCTGTGTTTATGCCGCGCTGACCCGTGGGCGCAGCGTCCCGGTCTGCTGCCGGTTGAGAACCTGCGCTACGATCACCGCCAGCACTGCACCGGCCATCACATCGGTGGCGTAGTGGTAACGCAGATACAGAGTGGACAGGGTAATGCTCAGGGTCATCAGCAGCACCAGAACGCGCAGTGGCCAGACATACCAGCGCCAGCACACCAGCAGCGTTACCCAGGGAACGGCGGTATGCAGACTGGGAAAGCAGTCATAGGCATAACGGAAGCTGTTGACCGCGTCATAGACCAGACCGTCCTGGGTGCCGAGGCTGACACGGAATGCGCTTTCCAGCCACTGACCCGGGCCGATAACCGGCACCAGCAGATACAACAGCCAGCCTGCCACCAGCGTGTAGATAATCCCCTGACGCACAAGAATAAATGCCGCCGGCTGTTCCGCCCGGTAATAAAACAGCCAGAGTAACGAGCCAATGGGGACGGCGTAATAAAAGTGCAGATAGGCGCTTTCCATCAGCAGGGTCATGGACGGACTGACCCAGTGCTGAATCAGCAGCGGCAATGGCTGACCGAACAGCGCGCTGTCGACGGCGATCATCAGTGGGTCCATCAGCTCAATGCCCAGCGCATCAATCGCCAGTTCGAGCCGTAATAAGCGCATCAGCAGATACCCCAGCAGCATGGCCGGTACCGGCCACAGTTCGCGCAGCAGCCATTCATAACGTGTACTTAATACATTGCGAGCCAGTGCCAGGCGGGTAAGGGCAATCAATAAAAAGAAAATACCCGTGCCGGTTAATGCGGCTTTATTGTCAGCGGGCTGCCATTGGCGGATATCACCAAACAGCAGAGCAAACAGCAGAATACCGGCGGGAAACAGCAGGGTCAGTTGTTTATCCAGCGACCAGTGCTGCCAGGCACCAGCCCAACGGCGCAGATTCAATACAGGGGATGTCATGGTTCTGTACGGCGTATTGTTTTTGTTATCAGAGTACCAGTTTACAGTTTTATGACAGTGTCCGGGAGGGAGAAAACGGCCGCAATCCGGGCGGATGTGGCCGTTTGGTACAGACCAAAATCAGAACCTGTACGGTTGTCCGTACCGTTCAGGAAGGCAGAGCCGCAACAATATCCGGGCGTTTGGTCTGAATAAACTTCACCAGCATGCCGAACTCCAGCAGGCACTGCTCCGGAAATTCGTCGCGGAATTCCTGAATATTAAAAATCTCCAGCTGGCCGTCCGGTGATTTGGCCGACTGGCTCAGATCCGTGACTGCCGGGGCATCACGATGCAGCAGGAAGGGAATGGCAAACAGATAAAAACCATCCAGAGTCAGATCGTAGCGCGCCAGCATTTCCGCAGGCCAGTTCACATGGCTGTGAAAAGCACCGCCGAGAAATTCTGCCGGTACCTGAATGGCGCTCTGGCCTTCCGCTACGGCGGTTAACGCCTGAGGATCACGGGTGGCGAGCAGGGCATAGAGTGCCAGCCAGGGCGTGGTGCCTTTCTCATTAATTAAATATTGCGGCGCAATCGCACGCGGGCACGAAATCGCGGCGGGTGCATTCACCATGCTGAGCAAGGCCTGCATCTGCTCATCGCTGAGGCGGATGTCCTGCGGCGCAACACGGCTGATGCCGGTAAAATACAGATGACGCCATTCGCTGGCACTGTGGCCGGTGTTTTTCTTATCTTGTTCGCTCATTCGCTATCCATTGGCCCGTGATTCTGTACGGGCTTTGTCAGGGCTGATTTTTTTCACAAGGGCGCCATGCTAACTGCGGGATAGGGTGGTGGGAAGACAAAGCAGCGAGGCTGCAGGGAGAAAAGAGGAAAAAGAGAACGGTGAGAAAAAAGGGAAAAGAACAACAGACGCAGCGGACCCGGTGTATCAACCGCAGGCACTGCGCCTGTTAAAACGATGCCGGGATTGACTGACTGACAGCCGTCGCTCTGATCAGACGACAGCACAACAAACACCCCAGTAAACCCAGCGGACGACAGCTTGCCACCCTCATAGCGCACTGCCGAACACAGGCTTTCAGAATATGCCCTGGCGGTTATTTTGTCGCTGCGACAGGATGTCGCAGGGTTTCCTCAGATGCTTAGCGGAGCACGGATACCGATTTTTCCAATCGTGTTGTACCCCCGGATCGACCACCAGAGGAGTCGCTTTGTCCATAAACCCTGCATCATTCATATGGGCGGATCATGATTCGGTGGGTGTCATCATCTGGTCATTTCCCCGCAATCAATCTGCCATGGTTCTGTAACCCTATGGTCAGCAAAGCGCAACCGCGCTGTCATCGTCTGCTCATTAAATAGAGCGCGTTCAGTCTTTGCTGCGGAAAGCACCATGACCCTGACGCGCCGGAATTTTTTGCTTAATTCGTCCCGCACAGCGGCGACTCTGGGAGTGGCTGCGGCGGCTGGCCCGGCGCTCGCCAGCCATGGTTTGTCAGCCAGCAATGCGCTGCTGCCACATCAGGATCGTATGGCCATGCCACGTTCCAGCGCCTTTCCGTTTCAGCACGGCGTCGCCAGTGGTGATCCGCTGACGGACCGGGTCATTCTCTGGACCCGCATAACCCCTCCGGCACTGGCCGAAACCTACAGTATTCCCTACCGCTGGCGCATTGCCCGCGATCCGCAACTGCGTGAACTGGTGAATGAAGGCTTTGGCTATACCGATATCAGCCGTGATTTTACCGTTAAGGTCGATGCCGACGGTCTGCAGGCCGGGCAGAGTTATTACTATGTGTTTGAAGCGCTGGGGCAGATGTCGGATGTTGGCCGCACGCGCACCCTGCCGCAGGGGCGGGTGGAGCATCTGCGTATTGCGTTTACCTCCTGCTCGAATTACGCCCGTGGTTATTTCAATGTGTATAAAGAGCTGGCGCAGCGCAGCGATCTGGATGTGGTGCTGCATCTGGGCGATTACATTTATGAATACGCCAGTCTGGAACAAAGCCTGAGCAGCGGACGCATCAATCAGCCTCCGCGTGAAACCATCACACTGGACGATTACCGTCAGCGCCACGCCTGTTATAAAACCGATGCCGATCTGCAGGAAGTGCATCGCCAGCATCCGTTTATGGTGATCTGGGATGATCATGAGGTGGCGAATAATGCCTGGCCGGGTGGCGCCGAAAATCACACCGAGGGAGCGGAAGGGCGCTGGCAGGAACGTCTGCGTGGCGCAGTACAGGCCTATATGGAATGGATGCCGATCCGCGACATGCAGGCCGGGCAACAGGGCATTTACCGCAACTTCCGCTTTGGTGATCTGCTTGATCTGAGCCTGCTGGATACCCGTCTGGCCGGACGCGATGCTCAGGCTGCCGATCAGGCCGACCGCAACCGCAGCGACCGCACCCTGCTCGGCTATGAGCAGGAAAGCTGGCTGGCCGCAAAACTCACCAGCGCACAGCAGGAAAACATCCGCTGGAAACTCATGGGCCAGCAAGTGATGGTTGGTCAGCTGGGTACCAACGCTGTGCCGTTTAATTACGACCAGTGGGACGGTTACCCGGCGGCGCGGCAGCGTCTGTTTGACAGCGTGCGCAAAGCCGCTGTTGATAACTGGGTGGTGCTGACCGGTGATATTCACTCCAGCTGGGCCATGGAACTGCACGATGATCCCTTTGCAGATAAACCAGGCAAGGCATTGGGCGTTGAGCTGGTGACTCCGGCGGTGACCTCGCCCGGCATTGAAAGTTACCCGCAGGCGCAACTGGCCAGCCGCTCATTGCAGGCACTGCTGCCGCATCTGAATTTTGTCGATTTTTATTATCGCGGCTATGTGCTGCTGGATATCACCCACCAGCGCCTGCAGGCGGAATGGTGGGTGGTGGATAATATTGATTCCCACCGCTACGTCAGTGAGTGCTTACGGGCGCTGGTGGTACCGTCCGGTGAGTCTGTTCTCCGTCCGGCTGTGGCGATTTCCGCCAGTAAAGTGGCTGCCGCACCGGCACCGGGTTTTTCACCGGGTTTTGCCTGGTTACGCCACTGGCGCCGTGATCAGGCCAGCAATCTGCTGGATGGTATGCTGGCCGCACAGGATAACCTTGGCAGTGCGTTACCCGGCGGCTGAACAGCGCCGGTCATCTGGCGTCATACATCAGGCGGCGGATGCGTAAGTAATAAAGTCCTTATTAGTGCCTGAGCCGTCCCGAACGGTGATCCCCCTCGTCGTAATTCGTCTTATCGTTTCCTGCAATCAAGGTTTTGCACAGTGTGCGGCGCGTATTGCCATAGGTTGAATGTGAACTCCGCGACCATGCTGCACACGGCCCGTTTACGGCAGGCAGGGAGAGGAGATTGTCGTCTGCCGTAGCGGAACATTATTCGGCAGTGGCGCTTGCTGCTGCCGGTTCGCACGGACACATAATAATGAAAAACTCAGCACATACGCAGCGCTGGCGGCTGACCTCTGTGGTCAGTGGCGCAGCATTATTGGGCAGCACGCTGTTCTATGCACAGCAGGCCGCCGCTTTCTCGCAACCACCACCGGCACCGGCTCCGGTAGAGCAACGTCAGAATGCCGAAATGGCCGTCCATGAACTGGCTCAGGGGTGTTATGCCATTCAGTCACCGGCCAACGGCAAATATATGAACCGCTATACCAAAGGTGGCGCTGTTGATAATGGCCTCGGCTGGCAATTAAAGGCGACCGATCTGGATTCAGCGGCGAGTTTCTACTTTAAACCGACGTCGTTTTTCCACTTTATGCTGACGGATAACGATGGCCGGTATCTGGCGACGCATCTGCCGAATGAAATTTCAGCCGGACGTTACGCCGGTGAATTTGCCGAATTTAAAATCACCGCTCATGCACAGGACAACGGCGCTTACCGTTTCAGTTTTTATGGCCCGAAACTGGCCAAAATACTGCGTCATAACTACGGTGGCACCGGCCATTATGCCAATGGCGGTCTGTACGTGATTGATATCCTCAATCCGACCAATGCAGGCTCGGAAACCGAATTCAATCTGGTGCCGAAAAGCGACTGTAAGCCATTTCCAGAAGCTGAGCTGAATACCACAGGCGAGGTGCCGCAGACGGATGTGAATACCACGGTACGTGGCGCGGTCGACCCGCATACCCATATAACCTCGTACGAGTTTATGGGCGGAAAATTCCTCCACGGTGAACCCTTCCACCGCTGGGGGATTGAAACCGCGCTGCGTGACAGCTCGGATATTCACGGCCCCTGGGGCTCGCTCGACATCATCGGTAACCTCATGGGCTACGACGATGTAAACCACCGTTACGATACCCGTGGCTGGCCGGATTTCCCCTTCTGGCCGAACCGTCAGCAGGTGTCGCATATGCAGTACTACTACAAGTGGATTGAGCGGGCGCATAAAGGCGGCCTGCAGATGATGGTCAGCCATCTGGTGGAAAACGAAGTGCTGTGCAATGTGCAGAAAACCGTCAACCCGGCCAGCTGGATCAACCCGAATAACTGCAACACCATGGCCAGTATTCATTTGCAGATCCGCCGTCTGCATGAAATGCAGGACTATATCGATGCGCAGCAGGGCGGGCCGGGCAAAGGGTTCTTCCGGGTCGTGAAAAGCCCGCAGGAAGCCCGCAAAGTCATCGCTGATGGCAAGCTGGCGGTTGTGATGGGGATTGAGGCCTCTGAGCTGTTCAACTGTGGTCTGAAAGACGGATGCAGCAAAGAAAGCATCGAACGGCAGTTGCAGGAAGTGTACGACGCCGGTGTACGGGCGCTGTTCCCGGTTCACCGTTTTGATAACCAGCTGGGTGGCACGCGCATGGAAGACGGTTTTATCAACGTCGGCCAGTGGTTGTCGGCTGGCCGTTTCTTTGAAACCGAAGTCTGTGATGCCGGAACCGATGGTGTGCGGATGACCAGTGGCTTCCCGCTGCTCGGTACCGTACCGGTGATCAAAGATATTCTGGCGGGGGTTGGTCTGAATCCGCAATACGATGAGAGCCGCCGTCACTGCAACCAGCATGGTCTGAGCGCCAACGGCGAATACCTGATTCAGCGCATGATCGATAAAGGCATGATCATCGAAATTGACCACACCTCGGTTAAAAGCGCGCGCGCCATTATGGATATTGTCGAATCGCGGAATTATTCCGGCGTGATTTCCGGTCACAGCCATATGCACCGCGAACCGGACGGATCGGCTCATGAAATTCATGAACGCATTGCCCGCGCCGGAGGCATGATGTCGCCGTATAACAGCAGCGCCAATAATCTTAACTGGAGCATCGGTGAGTTTATTGACCTGATTGAACCAACCGGCTATCTGGTCGGCGTGCCTTTTGCCACCGATATGGGCGGCATTGGTTCGCAGGCGCGTCCGCGTGACAATACCGATACCCAGCCGTTGATATATCCGTTCGAAACCGAAGCCGGTGTGATGATTGATAAGCAGAAAACCGGTAACCGGATATTTGATCTGAATAAGGATGGCCTGGCGCACTACGGTCTGGTGGCTGACCATATTCAGGATATCCGTACCCATGCCAACGCACGGATTTATGAGTCTGTCATGAACTCAGCGGAGGCTTATCTGCAAATGTGGGAACGGGCAATTACCAACGATTCACCGAAGTATTCCAGCTCGGATGAAAACTGGTTTTCCATTGTTAACCGCGCCAGTGGCCGCTGCATGGATATTCCGGGTAATGACAATAACCTGAACAACGGCAGCAATGTGCAGTTGTGGGATTGTCAGCTGACCTCACAGGATCAGAAGTGGCGCTACGATGCGGCCAATCAGATGTTCCGCAATAAAGCCAATCCGGAAAAATGTCTCGATAACCGTGGTCAGGCGCACAACAACGGCGGCGTGGTGATCTGGGATTGTCTGGATTCCGACAACCTGCGCTGGACCTACAGCGGCAATAAACTGGCCAGCAAACACAACAGCAATATCGTGGCGGATGCGTATGGCAACGGTAACGATGCCAACGTCGGTCAGTGGAGCTATCACGGTGGTGCTAACCAGCAATGGGAACTGCGCTTAATCTCAGCCGAAAACCGTTATGCCCAGTACCGCAGCGAATCCACCGGCCAGTGCATCAGTGCAACCGGTGGCAGCCATACCGGTGCGCTGGTGGCGATGGCCGCCTGTGATACCAGTGCCAACCAGCTGTGGCGTTTTGATACGGCTACCGGCCTGATGATTAACGGTGTCGCCGGAGCCAAGTGTCTGGAAGTGCCGGATGGTCTGATCTACGACCATACCCTGCTGCAACTGGCCGACTGTGATGCCAATAATCCGGCTCAGCAGTTTAACTATGCCGGTAAATTGCTGCGCTCACGCATCGACAGCAATCAGGTGCTGGACGTTTCCGGCGGCAATACCTCAACGCTGATTATGTACGGTGTGCACGGAGGCGCGAACCAGCGCTGGCATGCCACGGCCAACGGTCAGTGATGTAACGGAGTAATAAAAAACGGGAGCGTTGGCTCCCGTTTTTTTTATTTACATCTGGCTCCCACGCTCTGCGTGGGAGTCTTTACTGTAGTAATGGCGTATCGCGGCTGAAAGCCGCTCCCACAGCAGAAGCCGCTTCACGGTCTCGCGGGCATGGCCCGCTCCTACATACATCTGGCTCCCACGCTCTGCGTGGGAGCCTTTGCTGACGCCCGGGTTCGCTTTTGCAGAACAGACGCGGCCCGCCGGCGCTGATGGTTACTGCGGATCGGGCAGGCCGGGTGTCTGGCGGCTGAACGCCGGAGCATCATACAGGCTGTAATCAATACTGTTGCTGATTCGTCCGGCTTCCTGCTGTAAGCGGCGCTCGCGGATGCTCATTGAAAATACCTGCTGATGCATTTCTTCCATCAGCTTCTGCAATTCTTCATTGCTGCTTAAACCGAGAAAAACACCGGCCTGCATAAATCCCTGCAAACGGAAACGTTCGGCATCGGAGGCTTTTATCCGTTGTTTGCTGTTATTAAACATCGTCAGCAGCCGTTGCCCGGCTTCCTGCATAAATTGCTGGCGCAGGGTGGTTTCCGTGGTGCTATTGCTCATTGTGATCCTTCGCGTGTTGATGGTTTCTATTCTGACCGGTGTTATTAGGGCTGCCAACGGGCAAATTTCTGCCGGTAAGCCAGTGGCGTCAGACCGGTGCTGCGGCGGAACAGTTCGCGGAAAAAGCGCACATCATCATAACCGCAATCGCGGGCAATCTGCTCGACCTGACGGCGGCTGCTGCACAGCGCCTGACGCGCTTTTTCCATTCGCAAGGACTGAATATAAACCAGCGGTGACTGCTGCACGGCCTGAGTAAAGCGCCGCTTGAACTGACGCTCGCTGAGATGAATCTGTGCGGCCAGATCGGCGAGGGTAAAAGGCTCGCAGCCGTGCCGGTCGAGCCAATCCTGAACCTCCAGTATGCGCTCATCCTGATGCTGGCGATTGGCCATAAAACCACGGTACTGCAACTGGCTGTGGCGGTCGGCATCAATCAGCACGGTACGGGCCACCTGCAGGGCGACGCTTTCACCAAAATAGTCACGCACCAGTTGCAGGCTCATATCCTGATAGGCGCTGGCTCCGCCGGAACAACTGATATTGCCATCGTGGGTCAGCATCGCGTTTTTCTGCCATAACACGCCGGGAAACTGCTGCTGCAGCCAGTCGCTAACCGCCCAGTGGCTGGTGGCCTGCTTCCCTTCCAGCAGCCCGGCAGCGGCCAGCACAAAAGCGCCGGTGCAGATGCTCACCATTCGCGTGCCACGCTGATGCAGGCGCTGTAACCGCTGCAGGGTGACAGGCTCCAGCGCATCGGGCCTCAGGCGCGGATCGCCAACAGCGGCGATGATGAGCAGCTCGGCCTGTTCAACATCGGCCAGCCGGGTATGCGCATTCAGACGGATGCCGCCGCTTCCTGTGATGGTTGGCTGCTGTTCGGCGGCCACTTCAATCTGCCAGTCGCTGGCACCGGCCAGACGCGCACCCAGCAACAGAATCTCCAGAGGCCCGGAAACGGATGACAACGGACTGTGATCAAGGGCAAGAATAACGCAGCGGGGCATAGCGGCACCTCAAATAATGTGGCCCGATTGTCTACCATGTTGGTCTTATACGCCACCTTATGGCTCATCGGATTGTGCGCCAGAATGATGTCAGCAAACCCGGAACCCCGGCCTGTTACCGCCGCTGGAAACAGGCCCGGACCTTATAGCGCCGAGCGCAGGAGCAGTGATGACAGCGAGCGATAACAAAGCACTGATTGAGCATTTCTACCGTGCCTTTCAGCAAAAAGATTATCAGACCATGGCGGCGTGCTATCACTCAGAGGCGATGTTCCGTGATGAAGCCTTCACGCTGAATGGCGCAGAAGACATCGGCGCTATGTGGCAGATGCTGTGCGAGCGCGGTAAAGACATGCAGATGACCTTTTCCGTGACGGAACACACCAGCGGCCAGATCACCGCACACTGGCAGGCACGGTATACCTTCAGCCAGAGTGGACGGCGGGTACAGAATAACATTGACGCTGAGTTTGAATTTCAGGATGGCAAAATCATTCAGCACATTGATCGCTTCAGTTTCTGGCGCTGGAGTCGTCAGGCGCTGGGTTTACCGGGTTTACTGCTGGGCTGGACGCCACTGCTCAGAAAGAAAGTTCAGACGATGGCGATGAACAATCTGCGCCTGTTTAAGAACGGTAACGGGCGCTGATGCGTTGCCCCCGTAATCTAGCATCTGGCTCCCACGCTCTGCGTGGTAGCCTTCGCCTCTACGCAATGACGGTGTTTTTTTGCATTATCGCGGCTGAGAAAGAAAGTTCAGACGATGGCGATGAACAATCTGCGCCTGTTTAAGAACGGTAACGGGCGCTGATGCATTGCTCCCGTTATCTGAGCGGTTATTTATTGCTTTAAAAAAGCCAGTGCATCGGCGGCACTTTCGACTGGCAACTCTTCCATCGGCATATGACCGCAATCATCATAAATAATGGTGCGCGCCTGAGGCAGAGCTTTGGCAAATTTCTCCGCATGGGAAAGCGGAATCCAGGCATCGTTACGGCCCCACATAATCAACACCGGCTGGGTAACCTTTTTCAGCGGAGCAGTATCAAAACCGGCACGGTTACGGATAAAACGTAATACCGCTGCACCGGCAGCACGGTTACCGGCGCGCATAAATAAATCGTAATAACGCTCCATCACCGGTTTGCTGAGGCGCTCTTTTTTACCGTAAGTCGTACGGATTGTGGCATACATGGCTTTGCGCGGTACCGGCATCATCGACGCCATCCAGCCGCTGAATGGCAGACCCATGCTTAACAGGACCGGTGGCGGCACAAAGAAAAAGCCCGCACTGTCGAGCAAAATAACCTTATTAACCTTGTGCGGATAACGACCGGCAAATTCCCAGCTCATCCAGCCACCCAGTGAATTACCGGCCAGCGAGCACTGTTTAATGCCCAGCGCATCGGTAAACTCGTTAAGGAAATCACTGTAAATATGTTTAAACATACCGCGCGGATGTGCGCCGGTCAGGCCAAAATTCGGGCTGTCGATGCTGATCACGCGAAAGTCTTTGCTGAGGATATCGGTCCAGTCATTCCAGGTATGCAATGACGAAAAAATACCGTGCAGCAGAATTAATACCGGAGCCTTTTCCGGCTCAGCACAACGGCATACATCACGGTAATGGACATTCATACCCTGCAGTTCAATAAACTGAGATTCGGCAGTGGTGTGGCGAGCGAGCATGTCTTCCAGCGAAATAGCGCCAACTTCACCTTTAAAACCGTTTTGCATGGTCTGCCATAAATTCATCAGCATGGGGTGTTCCTGAATAATGGGTCAATGGGACAGGCTGGCGACCATTGTGTGAGCAGATGCAGGTTTTGGTAAGGGAACATTGCGCCAGAATTCAGGCATAACAGGGTGCTGATGCGCCGCAATACAACCGCCATCCCGACGGATCTGCGAATACTCAGCAACGGCACAAACAGCAACACATATGCGAACCTCGTCGCAGGCTTGGTATCCAATTGTAAAATCAGGCCAACGGCTGCTGCTTCACGCCGGAGGCTGATGTTAAACTGAGAGCCTGTTAAATAAGGAACACTCTTCATGGAATATCTGCTGAGCAAACTTTTCTCTGTTGAAGCCTTCGCGCTTATTTTCATTCTGGTCGTGCTGAAAAAAAGCATCATCTTCGTCCCGCAGAACCGCGCCTGGCTGGTGGAACGCTTTGGTAAATACCAGGGCACCAGAGAAGCCGGTCTGAATTTTGTCATTCCCTTCGTTGACCGCGTTGCCGCCGACCGCAGCCTGAAAGAACAGGCCGTGGATGTCCCCAGCCAGTCAGCCATCACCAAAGACAACATCACCCTGTCGGTCGACGGTGTGCTCTATTTCCGTGTGCTCGATCCGTATAAAGCAACCTACGGCGTGGATGATTACGTGTTTGCGGTTACCCAGCTGGCGCAGACCACCATGCGTTCTGAACTGGGTAAAATGGAACTTGACCGCACATTCGAAGAACGCAACGTACTGAACACCAACATAGTAAGCGCCATCAATGAAGCCTCTGAACCCTGGGGTATTCAGGTGCTGCGTTACGAAATTAAAGACATTGTGCCGCCCAAATCGGTGATGGAATCGATGGAAGCGCAGATGAAAGCCGAGCGGGTAAAACGCGCCCAGATTCTAGAATCCGAAGGTGACCGTCAGGCTGCCATTAACGTTGCAGAAGGCCGTAAACAGGCTCAGGTTCTGGCGGCAGAGGCCGATAAAGCAGAGCAGGTTTTACAGGCCGAAGGTGAAGCCAAAGCCATTCTGGCGGTGGCCGAAGCCAAAGCCGAAGCACTGCGTAAAATTGGTGAGGCGGCCAATACGGCAGAAGGTCAGAAAGCCATTCAGCTCGATCTGGCGACCAAAGCCATTGAAGCCAAAGCCGCCATTGCCAAAGAATCCTCGGTGATACTGCTGCCCGATTCCGGTACCGATGCCAGCTCGCTGGTGGCGCAATCCATGGCAATCATCAATTCATTAAATAATAAAAAGGAATAAATTATGGAATTGCTGCAACAGAATCTTGCTCAGACATTAATGGTGGTGGGGATCGCCGCATTGATCATTGAAGTAGCGGTATTGGGATTTTCGACCTTTATTCTGCTGTTTTTCGGCGCATCACTGCTGATTACCGGTTTCTTCATGAGTCTGGATCTGCTGCCTGCAACGGCCACCACTGCATTGTGGAGCAATACCATTCTGACCGCCGTACTGGCATTGGCGCTGTGGAAACCCCTGCAACGGATGCAGAATAAAGTACAAAAGGAAAGCATCCGCAGCGACTTTGCCCGCCAGCCATTTATGCTCGAAGACGACGTCGACGGTGCCGGAAAAACGGAGTTCTCCTACTCCGGAATTCGCTGGAAGCTCAAAAGTTTTGAACCCATATCCAAAGGCACCATGGTTGAAGTGATTAAAGTCGATGTTGGTGTATTGTGGGTAAAACCACTGAACGTCAGAGACTGACGGCCATTTCCGGAAATAAAAAGCCTCTGCGGAGGCTTTTTTTACGGATGGATTTTATTAGGGACAGTTGAATCAGTGTTAACAGGCCCTGATTCGCCGCGTGTCGCGGATGCGGAATGTACTCAGATTTTCATTCCGTGCTTTAATTCCCGCTTTCATACATAGCAGACCGAACCCCATGCCAGACTGGCTTCCCCTCAGTGAATTACCCTGGCTTTACAGCTATGCCGGTCTGTTTATTGTTGCCTTTCTCGCCGCCAGCCTGTTACCACTGGGCTCCGAGTGGTTATTACTGCTATTACTGAGCCAGGGGCAGGATCCGGCCGGGTTATGGCTGGTCGCCAGTGCCGGTAATACCCTCGGCAGCGTGCTGAACTATGCTATTGGCTACTATGCCGCCGACCGGGTACTGGCCAGGCAACAATCGCAGTCAAATATCAACCGCTGGCAACAGGCCGAACGCTGGTTTAACCGCTATGGCATCTGGAGCATGCTGCTGGCCTGGTTACCGCTTCTGGGGGATTTACTGACGCTGGCGGCAGGCGTATTGCGCGCTCATTTTCTGTTATTCCTGCTGCTGGTTGCGGTCGGCAAAGCCGCCCGCTACGCGGTGTTGGTTGCAGGGTTTGATTATATGGCGGGGTGAGGAATTGAGATGAGGTGGGACACTTTGTCTGTTTGATTTTGGTGTCCGTTAACGCGGGGGAATATCAGAGTCCGGGCGACGGTGTTATCGCGGCTGAAAGCCGCTCCCACCGGTATCGGCCTTATCGTGGATAAAAAAAATCATAGGGCAGGGCGGCAGTCCAAAAGCCAGCCCGCGCAGCGGCTACTCAGTCCACACAGCGGCTACAACTCAGAACACAACCGCTTCCAGCACACTACCACGCAGAGCGTGGGAGCGAGTCGTTTCCAGAACCAGCAAAACATCAGGCACTACCACGCAGAGGTGGTCCGCTCCTGCATCGGCGACAGAACGCGGCTCTGCTGTTTCGCGGGCATGGCCCGCTCCGGTAATGCGGTGTTTTTGGGTTGGCATCCCACTGCGCACTATCATTATTTCATGCTTTAATCAGCGCCTGTATTAACGAGGACTTTCCGTGAGTAAAAGCGCACCCGATAAAGGCTTTGAGTTGTGCTGGGTCGAATATCAGGCAATTAATCTGCGTGCGTCGGTGCGGCAGGCGTATCACCACTGGTCAGAGGAACAGGTGGCGGCAGCGCAGGCGCAGGGGGCTGTGCGCGTTAATGGTGTGGTGGAGTACGGCGATATTGCGTTACGGTCAGGCGCTGACATCAGCCTGTTGTTGCCCGACCATCAGGAAGAGGCGGTTGATACTGGCTGGAAAATACTCTGGCAAAATCAGGAATTAACGGCTCTGCATAAACCGGCGCGGCTGCCGGTATCGCGCACCACGCGTAATTTATTTAATACCCTGATCAGCCTGTTTCGCCGCGCCACGCCGCATAAAGATGCGCATTTATTGCATCGTCTGGATGCCGAAACCTCCGGTATTATTGTGCTGGCAAACTATGCTCATGCCGATAAAAAATGGAAGAAAAAACTGGAGCATTTAATTGAGCGTAAAACATACCATGCGCTGGTGTGGGGCGTTCCGGAATGGAAAGTGTCGGATGGGCAGTATTATGAGTGCCGGACGTTTCTGGCCGAAAAATCCGACAGCACCATCCGTTCGCAGATGCATGTGGTGACTGAAAACGAGCCTGATGCAATAAAAAGCCCGAAGCTGGCCGTCACAAGGTTTCGTGTATTAACGCGCTTTAACGGCTACAGCCTGATCGAATGTGAGTTGCTGACTGGCCGTAAGCATCAGATCCGTGCCCAGCTCGCGCATCTGGGGTATCCGATTATTGGCGATAAAATTTACAGCCATCATGGCCATTTTTATTTAAAACGCTTACAGCAGGATTTAAATGCAGACGATTACGCACAGCTTGGTGCTGAGCATCATTTACTGCACGCCTTTGAGTTGCAGCTGAATAGCGCAACGGGCGCTCAGCGTGATGAAGTGGTCATTCGCGATCACGATTATCCGCCTGCCTGGCAGGCCTATCTGTGTGATACCGGTTCGTAAACACAGGGAGCGCAGCATACAATGGCCGCTTCTGAATACAAAAACGATGACCCGGATTCCGCTATGATCATTCCTGTCATTCTTGCCGGTGGCACGGGAACGCGCCTTTGGCCGCTGTCTACCCGTGATTGCCCCAAGCAGTTTTTGCCACTGCTGAATCCTGAATTATCGTTGTTGCAGCAAACCCTGCTGCGTGCGCAGGATCTGTTGCTGCGGCTCGGCCAGCCAGCGGTTGAACCCGTTATTGTCTGCCATGAAGCGCAGCGTTTTCTCGCCGCTGAACAATGCCGGGCGCTGAATATCCGTACGCAGATTGTGCTCGAAGACGAAGGGCGCAACACCGCGCAGGCGCTGGCACTGGCCGCACAGCATCTGGCGCACCATTCACAGCAGCGCCCGGAACAGCATGAACAGACGCTGATGCTGGCCATGCCCGCCGATCAGACGCTGAGCGATAACGCGGTGCTGGCGCAGGCCATGGCGTCGTTGCAGGCAAAGGTTGCTCAGGGAAGCGCTGGTATTTTTGGGATTGAGCCTGAATATGCCGCGACGGGATTTGGCTATTTACGTGCAGACGCGAGCGGGCAGGTTACTGAATTCCGCGAAAAACCCGATGCGGATACCGCCGCACAATGGCTGGCTGATAATGCACAGCAGCAGGCTGGCTGGTTATGGAACAGTGGCATTTTTTTCTGGCAGGTTCAGGCTTTTTTACAGCGTTTAAGTGAATATCAGCCTCTATTGTTTGCCGCCACTCAGTCAGCGATGGCGCAGGCACAGCAGGATCTTGATTTTATCCGCCCGGCCACCGCGCCTTTGCAACAATGCCCGCATTTACCGCTGGATATTGCCTTGCTTGAACCGCTCAGTCGTATCGGTCAGGCCGTGGTTGCGGCACCGTTAGTCAACAGTGGCTGGAACGATATTGGCAACTGGCAGGCGCTTGGTGAGCTGGGCGAGGCTGATGCACAGGGCAATCGTGTGCCGAAAAACGCAGCCACTCGCGGACGTTTTGTACACAGCCAGAATAATTATCTGCACAGCAGCAGCGGGCGCGATATTGCTTTGTTGGGCGTGCAGGATTTATTAGTGGTGGATACCGAAGATGCACTGCTGATTGCGCATAAGCGTCAGGCGCAACAGGTGGGTGCATTGGCTCCTGCGGTTAATCATGACATTGCGGAACCGCGACGGGTGTATCGCCCCTGGGGCAGCTATGAAGTGCTGCATCCGGGCGACGGTTATAAAATCAAGCGTCTGCGGGTAAAAGCCGGTGGGCGTCTATCGTTACAGCGTCACCGTTTCCGCGCCGAGCACTGGGTGGTGGTGCGCGGTGAAGCCACGGTTATCCGTCAGCGTGATGGGGTGCAGAGCCGCGAAGTTCTGCACGCTAACGAATCCACCTTTATTGCACTGGGCGATATTCACTCGCTGGAAAATAACGGCGATATTCTTCTGGAAATGATTGAAGTGCAGTCCGGAGATTATCTTGGCGAAGATGATATCGAACGGCTGCAGGATGCTTATGGCAGACAATAACACTGGCCGTGAATAAAAAGGCCGTGAACAGCAGATCTGCGGGTAACATTCAGGGGAACATGAACGAGGTAAAAATACCCCCGGCGCTCAGGCCGGGGGGATGAGTAACGGTTATTTCCCGCGCAGTTTCCACTGCGAAAAAAACGGATACAACAGCGGCAGGATAAACAGTGTGAGAAAGGTCGCCGTGATCAGGCCGCCAACAATCACACTGGCCAGCGGCTTCTGAATCTCTGCGCCCAGTCCGTTTGACATCAGCATCGGAATTAATCCCAGCGCCGAGGTCAGTGCGGTCATTAAAACCGGGCGCAGACGTGATAAGGCACCATCAAAAACCGCTTCATTGAGAGTATGCCCGGCAGCAATACGCTGGTTAATGCTCTCGACCATCACGACTCCATTTAAGACGGCCACGCCAAACAGGGTGATAAATCCCACCGACCCGGGCACGGATAAATACTGCCCGGATAACCACAGCGAGAAAATACCGCCAATAACGGCTAGTGGTACGTTCAGTAAAATCAACAGCGCCTGGCCGACTGAGCCAAAGGCGAAATACAGCAACAGAGCAATGAATCCTAATGACAGTGGCACAATCATCATTAAGCGTTGCTGTGCGCGTTGCTGATTTTCAAACTGGCCGCCAATGCTCACGGCATAGCCTGGTGGTAATTGCATCTGAGTGTCGATGGCGTTGCGGATATCGGCCACCACGCTACCCATATCGCGGCCCTCGACATTGGCCTGAATCACCAGCCGCCGCTGTACGTCGTCGCGTCGCACCTGTGGCGGGCCGGAGGCAAATTCCACCGTGGCAACATCACCGAGGCGGACAATGGCGCCGGACGGCGAACGCAGGCGTAAATCGGCAATGGCGGCAGCGCTGTTGCGGAATTCCTGTTGCAGGCGCACATAAATATCGTAACGCTCGTTGCCGTTAATAATCTGCCCGGCGGTGCTGCCGCCCAGACCATCACGCACCAGCGTCAGAACATGATCGACCGATAAACCGTAACGCGATAACGCATCGCGATCCGGGGTAATGACCAGTTGTGCTTCACCGGCTATCTGCTCCATGGCAACGTCACGGGTACCAGCTATGGTTTTTACCAGCGTTTCAATCTGCTGCCCCTGTTGCGCCAGAACATCCAGATCCGGGCCAAATAATTTAATGGCCAGCTGGGCGCGAACACCAGACAGTAATTCATCGACGCGGGTGCTGATCGGCTGGGAAAAGTTAAATAAAAGTCCGGGGAAAACTTCGAGTTTTTCTTCCATCAGGCGTTGTAACGTCTGACGATCATTCGCGGATTGCCATTCGCTGCGGGGCTTTAAGCCGATATAAATTTCGATATTACTGACCGGTTCCGGATCGCCGCCCAGTTCCGGCCGGCCGATACGGCTCATGGCGTAATTTACTTCCGGAAACTGTAATAATAACGCCTCCAGTTTTGGCGCAACACTCAGTGCGGTTTCTAAGCTGGCGGAGGGTGCCAGAGTAACGCGCAGGTTAATGGTGCCTTCTTCCAGTTCCGGCACAAATTCAGTACCAAGGCGTGGCGCAATGATCAGGGCAGCCAGTAACAGCGTTCCCGCCAGTAACATTACCCGCCGTGGAAAACGCAGTGCCTGAGTCAGCAAATGGCGGTACTGCTTTTCCAGTGGCTGCAATAATGGGCTGGTTTTATTCGTTACCGGGGCGCGGAACATAAAGGTCGCCAGCGCCGGAACCACAATCAGTGCCACCAGAACGGCGACCAGCATGGCCAGCATGATGGAAATGGCCATCGGCTGGAACAGCTTGGCTTCAACACCCTCAAAACCAAACAACGGTAAAAACACCAGCAGAATAATACCGGTGGCAAAAAATACCGGGCGCGCGACCTCTGCGGCGGCTTCCTGTATGCGCAGACGGATATTGCCCTGGCTGGCGTCGGGATTGTTTTGCAAATGACGGAACATATTTTCCACCATCACCACCGAGCCATCGACCAGCATCCCAATGGCAACGGCAATACCGCCGAGTGACATCAGATTGGCGGATAAGCCGTACCACGACATCAGCATCAGAGCGATGATAATCGACAGCGGAATGGAGATTAATACCAGCAAGGTGGCGCGTACATTCATCATAAACAGCGCCAGTACGATCAGAATAAAGACAAACGCCAGCGCCAGTGCATTCACCACCGTATTAACGGCCTGTTCGATTAATCCGGCCTGATCGTAAATAACCTCAAAGGTAACGCCGGCGGGTAACGCCTGCTGAATTAATGCCAGCCGTTGCTGAATACCGTCAATGGTGGCTTTGGTATTGGCGCCCATACGCTTTAGAACAATACCGGACACCACTTCGCCGCCGTTATTTGCACCATCTTGACGGCTGAAGGTAACAGCACCCTGACGGATTTCACTGCCGAAACTGACCTCCGCCACATCGGCAACGGTAACGGCCACACCATCCATGACCCGTAACGGAATCTGCGCTAATTGCTGTAAACCCTGTTCACCACTGTCGAGCCAGCCGGTGCCACGGATAACCAGTTGCTCCTGACCACGGTTTAAATACCAGCCGCCGACGTTGCGGTTATTGGCTTCAAGAGCGTCAATCACATCCTGCTGTGATAACTGAAACGCCAGTAAACGGTCAGGATTCATATTGACCTGATACTGGCGCACGTCGCCGCCAAAGGATAATACATCGGTGACGCCATCGACCGGCATTAACAGCAGTTTTACCAGCCAGTCATTCAGGCTGCGCAGTTGCATCAGGTCATAACCGGAGCCGGGTTCAGCCAGCAACACATACTGGAATATCTGCCCCAGACCGGAGGTATTCGGCCCCATTTCCGGAATACCGGCACCCTGCGGAATAAATTCACGCGCCGCCTGCAAACGCTCGAACACCAGCTGGCGGGCAAAATACACATCGGTGCCTTCATTAAATACCACGGTAATTCCGGATAAACCGGTTTTGGAAATGGAGCGTACTTCGGCCACACCGGGCAGGGCGTACATCACGGCTTCAATCGGGTAGGTAATGAGTTTTTCCACTTCTTCGGCGGCCAGTCCCGGTGCTTCGGTATTAATGGCTACCTGCACGTTGGTGACGTCGGGAAAAGCATCGAGGTTCAGCTTCGGCAAAGCGAAAGCAGCAGCAATCGATAAACCGGTGATGGCAATCAGCACCAGCAGGCGGTTAGCGACCGCCCAACGGGTTAATAACGTAAACATAGTTTAATACCCAACCCTTAATGATTATGCGGATCAAAGCCGCCTTTCGCCTGCTCGGAGGCAATAAAGAAAGCACCGGCGATGACGATGGGGTACGCAGAAAGTGCAGACGGATCATCGCTGCTGATTTCTACCAGGGTTTCTTTGGCTTTACTGGCGCTGCGTCCGGTTGTCCGGATCGTCCGTCCACGCACCACTTCCAGGGCGCGGAATTCACCCGGCGCGTGTTCAATAAAAATCTGCCAGTCGCCATCGCTGCCGCGCATTAATGCCGTTTCCGGCACCAGAGTGACAGCCTGCTCCGAACGGGTATAAAAATCGGCACTGGCAAATAATCCCGGGTGCAGGCGGTGATCCGGATTATCGACGGTTAAGCGCACGATACGGGTGCGGGTTAACGGATCTATGGTGTGCGATTCATGGCTTATCTGTGCGCTGATATTCAGCCCGGCGACATTCAGCATAACGCGGGTATCGCGGGTTAAATTCAGTTCTGATTCTGCCGGTAAACGGGCTTCGGCCCAGAGCGTGGTTTCATCGGTAATCTGCATTAATGCGCTGCCCGCCATGACTCTCTGGCCTTGCTGAAAATCATCGCTTAATACCAGACCGGCGGTTTGTGCGGTTAACTGATATTCGCCAAAACGGGCCGGGGTTAATTCGGCATCGGCATTCAGACCATAGGCGGTGAGGCGTGCCCGCGCCGCCGCGAGCGTATTTTCGGCCTGATTATAGCGGGCGGCCCCGGCGGCCTTTTCGCCGAGATTTTTTACCCGCAGCCATTCGGAGCGGGCACTGCGTAATTCCGCCTGAGCACTGGCCACCCCTTCGCTGAATAACGTCAGCAAGGGTTGTCCCGGTTGCACATGATCGCCCAGTGCGACATGACGGGTTATTACGACGGAATCCACGCGCGGCGACACAACAAAACTGCGATAACCGTTGGCACGGATTTCGGCGGGCGCACGCAGCGGAATATCCGCTTTTTCAGCAGGAATTATCCGGCTGATGATGCCAGCCTGCTGTCTTTGTTCCGCGCTTAACCGCACGCTGCTTTCGCTGTCGTTATGTTCATTCTGGTTGTGCTCATGCGCTGAGTCAGGCTCGCTGAGCGCTTCGTTATGGCCGGATTCATGGTCATGATCATGCTTTTCCGCAGCCTCTGCGCCATAGCCCTGCAGCGGCAGCAAGAAAATAAATACCAGCAGCAGGTGCCGGGCGCTGCCCGGATGAGTAACGCCAGACATTTTTTTTTACGGACGCTGATTTTTTTACTGTGAATAGTGACAACATAATTTTCTCACTCTGAAATCGGGTTATTGCGGCCTGTGGCAAACAGGGCTTAAAAAACGGCGGATAGTCTGGCTGTCGTTCAGCCACCGGATCTGTGCCTGACGATAATCACCGGTTAATTCGATTCCGGCCTGCAAGCTGGCCGCCCATTGTGCGGAGGCCTGAATATAGGCGCTGGTGCTCAGGTCGCCGTTGCGCCATTGCTGTTGCAGCCATTGCGCACTGCGCTGGCCGCCATCGGGCATCAGCGAATGCCATTGTTCAACCTGACGGCGGTATGCCAGAACCCGGCTGTGGCTGATGCGCAACTGTTGCTGCTGCTGTTGCAGACTGGCATAGAACGCCGCTTCGGCCTGCAGGGTTTCACCGTCGGCGGCGGCAGCGGCCTGACGGTAAGAGCGGCGCACACTGATCGGCAGCGAGAGGGCC
>JAJOJJ010000024.1 GCA_021208685.1 Saccharospirillaceae bacterium | reverse complement strand
AGGCACCTCTGAATAATTCTGCACAGCTTCGCGTGAGTGCTGCAGAGTGCTTTTGACAAGGCGTCGATTGCAGTGAATGGCGAGTCCTTTATAAAATCGACAACACCGTCAAAACGCTCTGCAGCCCGCGCCCTTCGGGGCTTGCTGAAAACGCCCAGCTCCGTGTTGCCACGTTTTGGCGTAACCCATGATGCCTTCAATATAGTGCCTTCAACATGGCGTCTTGATCTGGACGTTTTCAGTAAGCCGAAGCGGGCACTGAATTATTCAGAGGTGCCTATAAAAAAGCCCCGCCAACAGACATTGGCGGGGCTGATTCCGGGAGGCCGGGATCAGGTGCGTAATGCGCCCAGCTGTTTATCCAGCCGGTCGAGCTGTTCGGTCACGTTATGGCTGCTCTGGTTGGCTTCCTGCGCCAGTTCGGCCAGCATGGTGGTGGCGTCACCGATAACGGTCAGGTTACGGGTGATTTCGCCACTGACCGAGCTTTGCTCTTCGGCGGCGGTGGCTACCTGGCGGATATGATCGGCAATTTCGCTGATCGCATGCACCACATCCTGCAGCGACCCGTGAGCTTCGCGGGTGGATTCCATGGCCAGCCCGGCTTTCTGGCTGCCACTGTCAATGATACTGACGGCCGCTTTTACTTCGCCCTGCAGGCTGCCGATCATGTTGTTGATTTCTTCGGTTGATTCCTGCGTTTTGGAGGCCAGCGTGCGTACCTCATCGGCGACCACGGCAAATCCCCGGCCCTGTTCACCGGCTCGGGCGGCTTCAATCGCGGCGTTCAGGGCGAGCAGGTTGGTTTGTTCGGCAATGGAGCGGATCACCACCAGAATGCGGTTAATATCGTCAGAGCGGGCAGAGACTTTGGTGATCGATTCACTCGCCGTGTGCATATTTTCGCTCAGCTCCAGAACGGTATCGACGGCGCTGGACAGATTGCGCTGTGAGCCGGTTACGGTGGCATGAATATCATTGGCGCGTACCGCAACATCCGAGGCAATGCGTGATACTTCCTGCGCAGTGGCTGACATTTCCTGAGTGGCCGCCACCACGTTATCCATTTCACTCTGTTGCTGATCGGTGGCTTTACGGGTTTTCTGGCTGATGTTCAGGTTCTCTGCCGATTCATTACGTACTTCAAGGCTGACCTCTTTCAACGCGATGACCAGATCGCGCAATTTACTTAAAAAGCGATTGAAACCGCCGCTCAGGCTGATCAGTTCGGCATGGGTATCCAGATGCAGGCGCTGAGATAAATCGCCATCGGCGCTTGATAACTGTTCCACCTGTTTATTCAGAACGGACAGGGGTTTGGTAATGGACTGAATCAGGAGGGTGATGGCAGCCAGAGCGGCACCGGCCAACAGCAGTGCGAGGAATAACTGACTGCTGAGTACGGAGGTTTTTTCTTCCGCCACCAGGCTTTTCAGGGTTTCGAGATCGGCCAGTGCGACGGCGAGTGGCAGTTCAATCAGCAGTGACCACTCACTGTTGGAAGCCGGGATTTTGAGGCCACGGGCGACGTAGAGGTTATTGTTCCCCCTCAGCAGTCCTTCGCCTTTATGCAGCTGGCTCAGCGCATCGCCCCGTTCCGGCAGGGATTCTTTGACAGGCCGCATCAGTTTGTCTTTGTAGTGGCTGGAGGCGACCACCAGACCCATTTCACTGAGCAGGGTTACGCGCGCTTGACCGTTGTAGAGAGACTGGCTGAGTTCATCCACCAGTTTCTGGAAAATGGGCAGGTTCACATCGACACCGGCAAGGCCGCGGAACGTTCCATTGACCATAATCGGTGCGGTCAGGCTGGTCATCAGTTCTTCATAGCCCGGGCTTATTTCGTACAGATAGGGCTCCATCAAACAGGGGACTTTTTTGTCGCGGGAGCAGAGGTACCATTCTGATTGGCGGATACCGAATTCATTGCGGGTATCGAGGTATTTTTCGTCCGGGTCATCGACTTTGTGCTGCTCGACCTGACCCGATTCATTGCGAATCCAGTAAATTTCCAGTGAACCACTGCTTTCGGCGTTGTAAATCAGGCCAGAATCGACGAATTCGCTGTCGCGGCCATCAAAGCCGTTACGCTCAAATTGGGCGTATGTGGAGCTGATGTCCTTATTGGCGGCGAGGGCGGCCCCCATCATTTCACTGATCTGGGCGCGGCTGCTGTCACCCTTTTCAATGGCGGTTTTAATGGTTGCTGCCATGGTCACCGGAATGCGGTAGGCGGCATTAATGTAGTTGCTGATCTGCTCGCCATAGGCCTGGGTTTTGGTTTGCAGCTGAGCGATAACGGCGTTGGTCAGGTTTTTTTCGCTGTGTTCCTGCAATTGTTCACTGAGCGATGTAATTCCTTCATAGCTGCGCCAGGTCAGGGCGGCGGCCAGTAAGATAATGGCTGACAGCGTAATGGCAAACAGCTTGGTTTTAAGCGGTAAGGACTTCATGAGAGCTCCGGAAGGCGAGGTCGTACTAAATCAGTATAGTTTCTGATCTGAACTCTGCGTCCGGTTTGCCCGATTTGTCCTTTCGGGTCAGTTAATCTGACGAAGAACCGGAAAAACCACGTTAAAACGGTCTTTCCCGGGCTCTTTTGCTGTTTCAGCGGCCACTGAACGTTGCCGCGCGGCGTTCCATAAACGAGCGAACCCCTTCGGCGGCATCGTCACTTTTCAGCACGTTGGCCATATCGTTGAAGACCGTGCTCAGCGCGGCGGTATCGCCGTGCAGGCGCGCGGTTTTGGATGATTTCAGCGCCGCACGAACACCGAGTGGCGCGGCGGCGGCCACTTTCTGCGCCAGCTCACGGGCGCGGCTGTGCAGCTGGCCGAATTCGCACAGTTCGGTCAGCATGCCCCAGTCGTAGGCCTGCTGGCCGCTGAATTCGTCACCGGTGAGCAGATAACGCTGTGCCCGTGCCCAGCCGATTTCTTCCGGCAGGCGCACTGTGCCGCCACCGCAGGGGTAGATACCGCGCTGCACTTCCAGCTGGGCAAAGCGGGTATCGGCGGTACCGAGACGGATATCGGTATTGAGCAGCAGCTCCAGGCCGGAGGTGTAGCACAGACCATGCACGGCAATGATCAGTGGTTTGGTTAAGGTGTCGCCGGAAATGCCGTAGGGATCAATTTCGTCTGCGGCCATCTGCGGGGCACCGCCCTGAGCAAACACCGGCGCCCATTTATCCAGTTCCAGACCAGCGGTGAAGTGTTTGCCATCGGCCTGAATCACGCCGACGCGCAAGTCATCGTCGTGTTGCAGGCGATACAGCGCCTGTGCCAGCAGATGGTAGCTCTCCGGATCGAGGGCATTGAGTTTATCGGCACGGTTAAAGGTGATGGTGAGTATGTGCTCACTGGCTTCTACTATTACTTTTGCAGTCATACGTGTTGTCCTGTGCAGTGGCTGATCAGGGCCTGTGCAGTTAGTGTTAACAGGTCTTAAAACCAGTCCGGGTTCATGGCGGTGCAGGTATCGTCAAACCCGGTTAACAATGTGGCCTGATGTTCAATGTCCGGCAGTTCCCAGCGGATAAAGTAGCGTGCCGCCTGCAGTTTGCCGGCGAGGAATTGCTGGTCGTCTTCTGCGGCTGATGCGCCAAAGGTATCGATGGCTTTGTCGGCCATTTCCAGCCACAGCCAGCCGATCACCATCTTGCCCATCATGTCGAGGTAGAGTGCTGAGTTGCCCAGTGCGGCGCTGATCTGACCGCTCTGCAGGGCTTTGCCCAGCGCCATGGTGGTTTGCAGCAGGGTGTTCAGGTGTTTCTGATAGCGGGTGGTCAGGTCGGCGAGTTGTTCTTTGGCGGCGGCGGATTTCAGCGTGGCCTGCACCCGCGCCATTAACAGCTGCTGGCCTTTGCCATTGTGCTGCCACAGTTTGCGCCCCAGTAAATCCAGCGACTGTATGCCGTGGGTGCCTTCATGAATGGGATTTAAGCGGTTGTCGCGGTAGCACTGCTCGACCGGGTATTCGCGGGTATAACCGGCGCCGCCCAACACCTGAATGGCCAGATCGTTGGCGCGCGGGCCGTAATACGACGGGAAGGACTTCACCACCGGGGTTAATAAATCGAGCAGGATGCCGCTGTCGGCGTTTTCTCCGGCTTCCTGTTCATCCACTAAGCGGGCGGCCAGCAGACACAGCGCCAGCGACCCTTCGACGTAGGATTTCTGTGCCAGCAGCATGCGTTTTACATCGGCGTGTTCGACGATGTTGAGCGGTTTGCTGAGCGGATCTTTTTCGGCGGGTGAACGGCCCTGCGGACGGTTGCGGGCGTAATCGAGGGATTCCAGATAGCCGCGATAACCGATCATGGCGGCCCCGAGGCCAACGCCGATGCGGGCTTCGTTCATCATTTTGAACATGTACATCAGGCCCTTACCGGCCTCACCGATCAGATAGCCGTGGCAGTCGTCTTTTTCGCCAAAGCTGAGCACGGTGGATGTGGTGCCACGGTAGCCCATTTTGTGCAGCAGACCGGCCAGCTGCACATCGTTGCGCGGGCCCAGCGAACCATCGGCACGGGTGTGGAATTTCGGCACGATAAACAGCGATATGCCTTTAACGCCCTGTGGCGCACCCTGAATCCGCGCCAGCACTAAGTGCACGATGTTTTCGGTGATGTCCTGATCGCCGCCGGAGATGTACATCTTCTGGCCTTTAATGCGGTAGCTGCCGTCCCCGGCAGGCAGGGCGCGGGTGGTCAGATCACCCAGTGATGAGCCAACATCCGGCTCGGTCAGTGCCATGGTGCCGGAGAAGCGGCCGCTGAACATGTGCGGTACAAAGGTGGCTTTCTGTTCGTCGCTGCCAAAAGCGTGGATCACATTGGCGGCGGCGCTGGTTAAAAAGGGGTAACCGGCGGTGGAAGGATTGGCCGACATAAAATACGCGTTGGCGGCCATATGCAGCAGTGAGGGTAGCTGCATGCCACCGTCCTCATAGCGATGGCGGGCGCACAGCAGACCGGACTCGGCAAAGTGTTGCCAGGCTTCTTTCACTTCCGGGAGGGTGCTGACGCTTTCGCCGTCAAACTGCGGTTCGTGTTCGTCGGCTTTGGCGTTGTGTGGGGCAAAGTACTCTTCGGCAATACGGCTTGAGGTTTTCAGAATGCCATCGAAGGTGGTGCGGTCGTGCTCGCTGTAATGGGGCAGTTCGGTGAGTTGTTCGGCCTGAAAAACCTGATACAGCAGAAATTCCAGATCTTTCTGATTGATAAGTTTCGACACGGTTGGCTCCCCGCAGGATGAATAAAAAGTGGTGTCATGCATTCTATGACGTATTTCACCAGTATCAGGCTTGTCATGCCGTTGGATAATCGTCAATATAGCCACACTTAATGCTAATAGTGACACAAAGGCGCAATAGCCTGACGTTGCGGGGATCACCGCTCAGTAACGCAGAGACTTTTACAGGGGCCATCCATGCTTAATGTAGTGATCGCAGGTTTTGATAAAGCCTTGTCATCCGCCATGACCGGCGTTGCCGATCTTTTTGGTCTGGCGGGTGTGACCTGGAACCGCATTCAGGGGCAGGAGCCGGAACGCCTGTTTCGTGTGCGTATTGCCAGCCCCGATGGTGGGCCTGTGCGTTGTATTAACGGGATTCAGCTGCTGGCACATATGAGTTATGACGATGTGCAGGAGGTGGATGTGATCGTGATCCCCACCATTGGCGGACCGGTTGAGGACATTATTGGTGTGAATCCACAACTGCTCGCTCTGCTGCGCCGTGCCGATGCCCACGGCTGGACCATCGCCGGTAACTGCACCGGTAATTTTCTGTTGGCCGAGGCGGGCATTCTGAACGGTAAAACAGCAACCACTCACTGGGGCTTTAAAGACCTGTTTGAGCAGCGTTATCCGCAGGTGGCGCTGAAAGCCGATCAGCTGATTACCCGCCATGATCACATTTATTGCGCCGGTGGTGGCCTGGCCTGGTTTGATCTTGGGCTGCATATTATTGAGCGCAATTTCGGTTTTGAAACGGCCATTCAGACCGCCAAAGCCTTCGTCATTGATTACCGCCGCGACAGCCAGTTGTCGTATTCATTAATGCGGTTATCCAAGCCGCATAAAGACGATCTGGTCAAACAGGTTCAGGCCTGGCTGGAAGAACATTACGCCGGGAATTTTACGGTGGATGAACTGGCGGATCGTTTCAGCGTGTCCAAGCGCACGCTTATCCGCCGCTTTAACGCCGCGCTGGATATGCCACCCAATACCTATGTGCAATCCATCCGCATAGAGGCGGCGCAGAAATTGCTGGAGGAAACAGAGCGCACGGTGGATGTGGTGATGAACGATGTGGGCTATGAAGATGCCAGTTCATTCCGCCGTTTATTCCGTAAAAAAACCGGTTTAACGCCAACCGAATATCGCCGCCGTTTCAGCCGTCGTTTCTGACATGATATAAACCAGACGTCGCATCCGCTGTGGTTGTCATCGGGTCTCTGACCATTAAGGGCACTGATTGACAAAATCGGGCAGGCGCTGCCTTCAGACTTTTGCAGTAGAATACGTGAAGACAATGTAGAGGAAATAATACATGCGCGGGTGGTTCTGGTTGTTATTGATGGTGGTGAACAGCAGTTATGCGGGGCTGTTGTGTGATTGGCCTTACCGTACAGAGATTACTCTCAGTGAAAATTCCGGTTCGACGCTGACCAACTACCAGATTCTGCTGCGCATTAACGGTAACGAACTTCATCCTTCTTACAACTGGACATCCGGCGGCAATGATCTGCGTATCCTGGATCAGGATGATAGTACTGAAATTCCTTATTACATCGATAACTGGAATGCGCAGAATAAAAGTGCCGAAGTCTGGATAAAATTATCCAGCCTGCCCGCCAACAGCAATCGTAAAATTTATCTGTATTACGGCAAGAGCGAGGCCTCTCCGTTAGCTCAGGTTCCACCGGTATTTGATAAGCTTGGTATTCGCTTTCATACCCGTTCTTCAACGGTTAATCCAGATAGCAAAGCGGAAGGACTGGCGGCTTTTAACAGCAGTAATGATAACAACAGCCGTTATGGTTGTACTTTTATCAATAACTTTACCGGTATTACTAACCGCGCAACGTTCAACAACGGTAATGGCAGCAGTACCAATATCGCCGCTTATTCACAAAGCTATTTCGAAGTAAAACCCGGTGAAGCGGGAGTATGGGCATTCCGTTACGGTGCCGACTTCGGCAGAGGGGGTGGCCTCTATGTGGATGGTCAGCTGGTGGATGAAGACTGGACTAATGACCTTTGGTGGGAAGGCAACTGGAGTCATCCGGATGTACTCTACGGGACAATTAACTTGTCTGAGGGCTATCACAAAATTGAAATCATTGGCTCAGAGGGCGGCAATGATGGTGGCATCACCGCACAATTCTGCCGCCCGACATCCAGTTCCTGGGCATGTGCTCGAACAACTCAAAATGGTAATTGGCGATCATTCAGCACTACCAATATTGATATCCGTTCTTACAGCTGTCCGATTTCTGAGCCGACCGTTACTTTTGGTGCGTACCAGAGCTGTAGCGCAGAACTCAGCCTGAGTGCGTCACCACCGGCTTTATGGGTTAGCGACAGCGCCCGCGATTTCACCCTGAATGTATCGAATAATGGCCCGGATGCCACACAGCCTGACACGCTGCTGTCTCTGACTTTAGGTGGCAGTTTTCAGCTGAGTCAGGTGGGCAGTTCCCCCTGGAATTGTTCTCTCAGCAGCGGCAGTGCAAGCTGCACCTATTCGGCGGCTGTTGCTTCTGGTGAGGCGTTCAATCCGCTGACGTTGTCGGCTGTGCCGCCCGCAGGAACGGATGGTCAGAGTTTCAGTTACAGCGGACAGGTTTCAGGCCCGCAGTACGACAGTAACAGCGGCAATAATACCGTTTCTGGCTCGGTGGCTGTGCGTACCCTGATTCTGCCAGCGGGGCGCAGCTGTACAGCCACGTCGGGATTATGGACACGCTTTTTTAATACTCAGGGCAGCAGCGTTAATTATCCGGCCAATGCCACCCAGTTCCAGTCGATGGTGGATACCTTTGCCAATGAAAATTATCTGGATGGGCAAACCCTGTTCAACCAGGTTAATGGATCAGGCAACCCATTTGATAGTCGCGGTGATGAATATTATCTGACCATCTTTGATGGGTATTTATATGTACCGACCGACGGTGACTGGTGGCTGGCCGTGGATGGTGATGATGCACTGGAAATGCGCCTGAACGATACCGTTCGCGTCAGCTGGTACGATGGTCATGGGGCTCTTGGTGGGCCAAACACCAGCAATGATGTACGGTTGGGTCTGGCCCGTGGTTATCATAAATTCGAGTTCCGTCATCAGGAATATACCGGCGGAGATGTGTATCGCGCCTACTGGAGCAGTACAACAACAGGCGCTTATCAGATTATTCCGGCGGCTAATTTCTCGCAGTGTGATGGCATTTACAATCTGCAGCTGGACAGCACAGCGCAGGTCATTTCTGATCCGGTCAACGGCAACAGTAATCCGAAAGCAATTCCCGGCGCAGTGATTGATTATTCGGTACGGGCCAGCAATGTCGGAACGCTGAGTTCTGATCCGGATACGACGGTGCTGGTGCAGGCTATTGCAGCCGATTCCGAATTTTATGCCGGAACCGACGGTGCCATCAGCCCGGTGACGTTTGTGAATGGCACCGGTAATAACCGCAGCGGCTTAACCTTTGCTTTCAGCAGCCTGACCAGCACCACAGATGGTCTGGAATTTTCCAGTGATGGCGGGAATACCTTTAATTATCAGCCAAGCGCCGGAGCCGATGGTTTTGATGCTCAGGTGACGCATTTCCGTCTTATTCTGAATGGCACTATGAATCCTGCGCTGGGCAATCTTCAGCCATACTTCGATTACCAATACCGGGTACGTTTGCACTGACAGGACACAACGGATACAGGAACCGCATGCAGGATCAACCGCAACCGTCCGGTGATACAGTGCCGGATGCAACCTCCACGGCACCGGATGCCGGTCTGCATTCGCAACTGGCGGAAAAAAAAGCCATCCGCCAGCCACTGCTGCGGTTCATGGTGCTGGGTTGTGGTTGGCTCAGTGTGGTACTGGGCGTGTTGGGGATGTTTCTGCCGCTGCTGCCTACCACGCCGTTTTTATTATTGGCGGCCGCCTGTTTTCTGCGCACGTCACCGCGCTTTTATTTATGGCTGATTCAGCATCCGAAACTTGGCCGCTATGTCATTTATTATCTGGATGGCAAAGGCATTCCGCTGCGCGCCAAACTATATACCCTGTTGCTGATGTGGAGCACCATGTTGCTCACCGCCTTTGTGCTGGTGGATCGTCTGCCGGTTAAAATTATTTTGCCAGCGGTTGGCGTGCTGGTGAGTATTTATATTCTGCGTCAGCCAACCCTGGTGCTGACCGACCGTTCCCGGACCTCTTCTGAATAAAATTGTTACAGAATTTCTGGCTCAGAAGGGGTATGTTGTTCTGCATAACAATAAGATAAGGAGCATGGTATGGCTGAAAGCAAGCACAATGAACGTGTCCGCACTCACTCCGCTGTCAGGGATCAGGTGTCCGCCGAAGAATGGCAGATGCGGGTTGATCTGGCCGCCTGTTATAACCTGGTGGCTCATTATGGCTGGGACGATCTGATTTTTACCCATATTTCCGCCCGGGTACCCGGCCCCGAACATCATTTTCTGATTAACCCTTACGGTATGATGTTTGATGAGGTGTCGGCTTCGGGTTTGGTTAAGGTCGATCTGCAGGGCAATAAGGTGATGCCGTCCGAATACGACATTAACCCCGCCGGTTTTACCATTCACAGTGCAGTACACGAAGCCCGTGAGGACGCTAAGTGTGTGATTCACCTGCATACCAAAGAAGGCGTGGCCGTTTCCGCACAAAAGAATGGTTTGCTGGCAATTTCCCAGCAGTCGTTGTTTCCGTTGTCAGGGCTGAGTTATCACGTTTATGAAGGCGTCGCATTAAATCCGGAAGAAAAAGTCCGCTTAGTAGCGGATCTGGGGGAAACCCAGTTTATGATTCTGCGTAATCACGGACTGCTGACCTGTGCCGATAATGTGGCCGATGCCTTTTTAAATATGTTTATTCTGCAGCGCGCCTGCGAGATACAGTTACTGGCGCAGTCCGGTGGCAGCGAATTAATCAGGGTGCCGGATGCCATTGTTGCCGGTATCAGGCAGGCGGCCAAGCAGGTAACCTGTAATGCCGGTGGTCAGTTGGCATGGCCTGGACTCTTGCGTAAGCTGGAGCGTATTCAGGCACCTTATGCGCAGTAATTTTGTACGCTGACAGTCAAGAGCAGGGCAGAGTATGCTCTGCTCTGTTTTTATAAGAATAAAAAAGGTTTTTTATGAGCGCTCATGCACCATCGTTAAACCAGTGGCAACAACAGGGGAAACGTATTTCCTTACTCGGTCAGGATATTTTTTACTGCACCGCGGGTGATGCAGACAAACCGGCACTATTGTTGATTCATGGTTTTCCGACGGCGTCATGGGACTGGCGTTACCAGTGGCAGGCTCTGAGCGAAAACTATTTTGTCATCACGATGGATATGCTGGGTTTTGGTTTCAGTGCCAAACCGCAGAATGGCGATTACCGCATTGCTTTTCAGGCGGATTTACAGCAGGCATTGCTGAAACAGCTGAATATTCAGCAATACAGTATTCTGGCACACGATTATGGCGATACCGTGGCGCAGGAATTACTGGCCCGCGAGATTGATCAGAATACTCATGCCATTAATGCCTGCATATTGTTAAACGGTGGGCTGTTTCCTGAAACTCATAAACCGGTACTGGTTCAGAAGCTGTTAATCAGTCCTCTGGGGTCATTGTTTGCCCGATTGTATTCTTATAAAAAACTGCAGAAAACCTTTGCTCATATCTGTGAAAAACCACTCAGCGATGAAGAACTTCAGGGATTCTGGACATTAATTTCGCAGCAGCAGGGACTGCGGGTATTTCATAAACTGATCCGTTATATGAGCGAGCGGCGGCAATTCCGTGAACGCTGGGTCGGGGCATTACAGAATACCCGCGTGCCGCTGGCATTAATCAATGGCTCGGCTGACCCGATTTCCGGTGAACATATGGTGGCCCGTTACCGTGAACTGGTGGGTGGAGAAAACATTGTGCAATTACCGGGTATTGGCCATTATCCTCAACTGGAAGACAGCCAGACTGTTCTCACGGCGATAACGTCTTTTCTGACCACGGTTATTCGCTCTGGCGGATAACCGTTTCACAACAGGGTACGCATGACTCAGCCTTCATACTCCACCATTGCTGCCTGGGCGCTGGCGATCTGTAAAGCATTGCAGGAATCGGGTCGCGATCCATTGCCGCTGCTGCAGGATGTGGGTCTGAACCTGCAGGAGCTGGAGCAGCAACCGGATGGCCGTGTAGCCGTTGCTACCATGACGGCGTTCTGGGAACGGGTGGAACACGTCAGCGCGAATCCTGCCTTTGGTCTGGAAGTATCACGTTATGTCCAGCCCATGCATTTCCGCGCGCTCGGATTGCTGATGCTCAGCTGTCAGAATATGCAGCAGGTGATCGATAAACTCGGGCGTTACCATGCCATGATTTCTAACTCGGTCAACATCCGCGTTATTCATCAGCCACACCGTATTGGCTTTGCTATTGATCCTCTGGCCGGTGTGCCAATCAGTGCCCTGGCCATTGATGGTTTTTTTGCCACCATCGTTACCTTTGCCCGGCAGTTAACCGGGCAGAACCGATTGGTACAAAATGTCGAATTAATACGGTCTGCACCGCCATCCGGCGGTGAGCGCTGGAGCCTGTTTTTCCAGTGCCCGGTGAATTTTCAGCAAGCGACGAACTGTTTATGGTTTGAACGCGCCCAGCTGATAAAAATGGAACTACCCGGTGACTCGCAACTGGCCGCTGCCAACGAAGCACTGGTTGAACACTATCTGCAAAAAATGAATGCCCTGAATTGGCATGAGCGGATAAAAAACAGCCTTCAGGCCGTGCTGGAACAAGGAGAACCGACACTGGCGGATACCGCACAGGTCTTTAATCTGAGTGAGCGTACTCTGCGGCGTTATCTGCAGCAGGAAGGCACCAGCTTTCGTCAGGTACTGGAAGAGGTGCGGCGTGAAATGGCTGTACATTATCTGTTACAGACCATGGTGCCGGTGACGGATATCGCGTTACGTCTGGGCTTCAGCGACAGCAGTAATTTTAACCGCGCGTTTCAGCGCTGGTTTGGGCAAACACCGGGGCAATACCGAAAAGAAAGGAAAGGCACCGGAGCTTAAAAAGCACCCCACAAAAATATTATCTGGATCACACGCCCTGCGTTATCTGGCTCCCACGCTCTGCGTGGCAGCCCTTGCCGTACAGTTGCATTCCCACGCGGAGCGTGGGAACAAAAAGAGAGAAAATAAGAAATCTTCAGTCCGGCAGCACAATAGCAAACGACGTTGCGGGCTTTTCAAACAGACTGAAAAAGCGCACCAGATCCAGCTTACTGCCGTCAATGGTCAGGTCATCAGAGAACAGCGTGTCTTTTAAGCCGGCTTCACCAATCAGCATGCTGATAAACAATGGGTGAGTCAGGTTCAGGGTGGCGTTGATGTCACCCTCTGCCGGAGTGGCTGTGTTCAGCTGGCGATGATGCAGCACGGCGTTTTCAATCCACAGTAAGTGGCTTTCATTCAGATCGGTGAAATGGATTTTAATGCGCCAGTTTTTATCGGCGGCATCTTCGGCTTTCAGACGCACCGCCAGAGTATCGAAGAAATTAGCCACTGGCGTCTGCAACAGCATATCCTTCATGGTGGCGATATTAATGCCGGTTTCGGGTGTGCCGGTACGCAGTTCCAGTGCTGCGGTTAAATACACATCACGCCACGGACCGGATTCGGCCTGATAACCAAGCTGATCATAATTACGCGCCAGCAGTTTGCGTGCTGCGCTGTTATCCGGTTCGGCAAAGACCAGATGATTCAGCAGCTCGGCACTCCAGCGGTAATTGCCTTCATCAAATGCGTGCTGGGCTTTTTCCAGAAGAGGCGCAGCCCCGCCAGCCAGAGTGACGTAACCGGCGGCACGTTGCGGATCGGGCAGTGGGTCAAGGTGTGCCGGGTTGGCGTCGTACCAGCCTAAATAATTCTGATATACGGCACGGGCATTGTGCTTGACCGTGCCGTAATAACCCCGGCTGGAAAAGGCCTGCGCAAGGCTGTCGGGCAGGGCCAGATCTTCGGCAATTTCTCCCGGAGTCATGCCCTGATTCATCCGGCGAACGGTCTGATCGTGAATGAATTTATAGGTATCGCGCTGCTGTTTTAAAAAGGTCTGAATGCGCTCTGTCCCCCACATTGGCCAGTGGTGGCTGGCGAAATAAATTTCGGCATCGGCAAACAGTGTGCGCGCTTCTTCAATATAGGCACTCCATTTCAGCGCATCACGTACTTTGGCACCGCGCAGGGTGTAAAGGTTATGCATATTGCGCGATACCACTTCGCCACCGCAGAAGGCTTTGTATTGCGGTAAATAAAAAGTGAATTCTGCCGGTGCTTCCGATTCCGGGGTGTACTGGAACTGAAACTGAACACCATCGATGGTCAGGTCGGTTGGGGTCGCACTGATCAGCTGGTTCGGCTCAACAATGCTGAATTCACCAAAGGCCGGGCCTTTACCTAAGCCGGAATCCACATGGCCAAATTCATCCCGCGTCAGATTTTTACCGTACATATACACCGCACGGCGGCTCATGGCGGTACCGGCAATAATATTTTCGCTGGTCGCTTCTTCCATAAATCCGGCTGGTGCAATCACCGGAATATTACCCTGTGCAATTTCCTGCTGGCTGATAATACCGAGTACGCCACCAAAATGGTCGATATGGCTGTGGGTAAATAAAATAGCGCTGATATTCTGTGTCTCCGGGTAGCGCTCTGCCAGTTGTTGCATGGCGAAACCCAGGGCGGTGCGGGCGGTTTCTTTGGCGGTGATCGGGTCAACCACAATCCAGCCGCTGTCGCCTTTAATCAGCGTCATGTTGGATAAATCAAAACCACGCAGCTGATAAATACCCGGCGTCACTTCAAATAAACCGTGAATATTATTCAGCTGTGCCTGACGCCACAGGCTGGGGTTGACGCTGTCGGGCGCATCGCCCTGAACAAAGCCGTAGGCGGGCATATCCCAGACCTTGGTTGCAGGGTCAGCCAGAGAGGCGACCTGCAGATTGTCCGGGCTGGCAATCAGGCCGCGGCGGGCATCGGCAAAATCCTGCTGATCGTTCAGGTTCAGTTGCTCGGCCACCTGGCGGTTGGCCTGTATCGTGATTGCGGTGGCTGCGCGTTCGTCATTGCTGACACTGATCTGGTCGGTCTGACCGCAGGCGGTCAGGAACAGACCGGCGCTGAGCAGCAGAGCGGCATTCAGGCGGTGCTGGTCGCGGATTGGGCGCACGTGCAAAACAGGGAAAGGAAGTTTGATTGTCATTATAAGCTCCTGTGCTGATCTCTCAGTGTAGGAGCCTGATCACGGCCTTGCTGGTTCGCTGCGGTCAGTCACTTGTCTTTACTGACCAATCTTAAGTGGCCAGTTCTGGCGGTGCGATGGCTCAGTGCTGCGCCGCCAGTGATAACCGGTACGCCGATAACGCGGGCAGCAGCCCGGCGAGCAAGGCCAGAGCAATGCTCAGCCCGGCATAAAGCCCGCTGCCGTCGAGGCTGAGCAGGGGCTCAATCAGTAAGCCATGGTGCTCGGCCAACAGCGGTTGTGCCAGCCATTGCGTTGCCGCTGCGCCCGCCACAGCCAGCAGCCAGCTGGCTGAGATCAGCAGCAGTACTTCGGTTTCCAGCAGAATAAACAGGTAGAGCGGGCGCGCGCCAATCATGCGCAGCAGGGTAATTTCCTGACGCCGCCCGGCTACGGTGACCTGCAGCATCGCCATAGAGCCGAGCAGGCTGGTGATCAGCATCAGCAGGCTCAGTGCCTGCAACACCTGTTCGGCGTTGCCCAGCAGTTGCCAGAATTCGCTCAGTGCGACACCGGGAATGACGGCGCTGACGGGCTCCTGATGTGGTTGATTCAGATAATTCTGCACCTGAAATAACAGTGGCCGTGAGGTCAGGCCGACAAACAGCGCCGAGATGGCATCGGCGGCAGGCAGATCCTGCCAGGTCGCGTTTGCCAGACGCAGCGCCTGTTGTGGATTGTGCAGGGCTGCCAGGGCTTGCAGGTGCACATGCAGCGAGCGGTCAACCGGCGTACCGGTTGGCTGCAGGATTCCGGCGACCACAAAATCGACTTCCGTGTGCGGCATAAAGCTGTGGCCATGGGTGCCGTGGCTGAGATGCAGTTGGTCGCCGGGTCGATAACCGCGCTCGCGTGCCACGGTGGCACCAATAAAAACGTGCAGTGGTTCGGCGAAATGCGGTTGCTGCAGAGTGATCGCAGGCAGGGCGCTGCTCAATTGCAGTGCCTGCCGGCGGCCATAGCGGAAATGGCGGAAGTAATCATCGTTGGTGCCGAGTACGGCATACCCCTGATGCGAGTCGCCAAGCACCACGGGAAAGGTCCAGGCGGTTTGCGGCAGTTGGTCTGTTTCATGCCAGCGTGCCGCTGACATCGCCTGAGTCGGCGTACCCATGCGGAACACCGAATACAGCAGTACCTGCAGCGGATGGCTGCGCGCGGCAACAATCAGGTCGGTGCCGCTGATGCTGTTGCTGAAACTGCTGCGTAATTCGCTGCTTAAACTGCGGGTCAGTAACAGGGTGGCGAGGCTCAGGCTCATCGCCAGTACAATCAGTGTTACTGCCAGCTTGCGCTGCAGCAGACTTTTAACGGCCAGACGCATCAGCATGGCAGTGGCTCCTGACCAGACTGTGGTGCTGCACGGTAACCGGGTTTGCAGGCGGCGATATCGAGCACCCGGTCAAAATGCGGTTGCAGGCTGAGGTCGTGGCTGACGAACAGAAGGCTGGCGGCGCTGGCGGAGCATTGTTGCAGCAGCAGCTTCATAAAGGCGTCTTTGTTGTCGTTGTCCAGCGCCGAGGTGGGCTCGTCAGCGATGATCAGCGCCGGACGGTGTACCAGCGCCCTGGCAATGGCGGCGCGCTGTTGCTGGCCAACGCTCAGCTGCGCCACGGTCTGGTTGGCCTGAGCACTCAGGTTCAGTTGTTGCAGCAGATAGGCCTGCCAGTCGCGGTCGTTGTGCTGCCCGGCAAAGCGTTGCATCAGTTGCAGATTGTCACTCACCGTCAGGTAAGGCAGCAGATTCAGTGTCTGGCTGATGACGCCGGTTTGGGTTGCGCGCAGGCGGTCGCGCTGGCGTGCACTCAGGCGCCACAGCGGTTGGTGGGCCAGCCATACCTCTCCGGTACTGGGCTGGCACAGCCCGGCAATGATGTTCAGCAGGGTGGATTTACCGCTGCCTGACGGACCATGCAGAAAACAGCGCTCGCCGGCCTGTAACTGAAAATGACGGATATCCAGCAAGGTCTGCGACGGTTGCTTCTGCCTATCCGGCCAGGCGTGCAGCAGATGGCGGATTTCCAGTATTGGCGACTCGTCTGCTGTGGGCTGATCAGCGGTCAGGCCGGTTGGGTGCATGCGGCTCAGAAACTCCAGTTCAGCCCCAGCTGAACATTGCGCCCGGCAATCGGTGCGGACTGTTTCAGGTAGGACACATGGTTAAGGGCGTATTCGTCGGTCAGGTTACTGGCCGCCAGACGCCAGAGCAATTCGCTGTGCGCTAAGATCTGGCGGTAGTTCAGGCTGGCATTCAGTAACGGATAGCCGTCGCTGCTGCTTTCGTTGGCAGCGGTGCGCTTCTGGCTGGCAACGGCGCGGGTTTCGACCTTTGCTTCCCAGCCCTGATGTTGCCAGTTGAGCGCCAGCAGCAGGCTGGCCGGTGGCGTGCGCGGCAGATCTTCGCCAGACGTCAGTTTGGCACGTACGGCATCCGCGCCCACCTGCACTGACCAGCGCTGGCTGAGGCTGTGCTGCCAGCTGAATTCGCCGCCGCTGAAGCGGGCATCTGCCTGTTCGTGGCGATAGACGGGATCGCCGTGGAACGGATCGCGGATGCTTTTCAGGTCGTTGTAGATGTAATCGCTGAAGCGGTAATGGTACAGCGCAATCCGCAGCTGGTTATCAAGGCCACTGTAGAGCCAGTTCAGGTCGATGGTGTGGGCGGTTTCAACCGTCAGATCGGGGTTGTCGAGCTGGAATGAGAAGGTCGCGTGGTGATCGCCATTCCAGTACAGCTCGGCGGCGTCCGGCGCACGCTGAACACGGGCAAGGCTTAAGGCCAGACGCTGATCCTCTGCCACAACCCAGGTGCCGGCGGCAGACAGCGTCAGCGGGCGGAAGATTTTATCGTCGTAGTAGTCTTGTGCGCGGCGTGATGCCGGGCGGATCGGATCAGGGTCAGCCTCAATGGTACGGATATCCAGACGCGCGCCCAGCTCCAGCGTACCTTTGTCCCAATCGCGCTGCTCAACCATAAACAGCCCGGTATCCAGACTGGTGGTGATGGGCATGGGCGTATCGTGGGCAAAGAGCAGGTCACCGTCGCTGCTGTTCAGGGTGGTGAAGTTTGGCCCCATGCTGCCGTCCCAGCTCAGCTGCGGATAGGCGGGAATGCGGCTGCAACCGGCGTGGTTATGGCACAGCGCCAGCTCCTGCTGTTGTATCTGAATGCCGATACTGCCGCTCCAGCGGCCAACGTTCCGGTGGCGGATGCGGCTTTGCAGTTCGGTGGTCTGCTGCTCAAACAGGCCAACCACCAGGGCACCATCGGTTTCATCATGCTGGTAGTCATTGAATGACAGTTCACTGCGCCATTCTTCAACCCAGCCGAGCAGGCTGTCGCTGTCCGGACGCCAGCCGCCCTTAACATCAAGGCGGGTCTGTGACGGTTTTACCCGGTATTCTTCACCATCGGTGTTGGGGACACCGTAATCGTATTCCAGCGTGCTCAGGGTGATACCGGCAAACCCTTCTTCGCCATCGGCCCAGCTCAGCGCCACAGCACCGCCCTGACCTTTGCTGTCGCTGTTGGCGATGCGGCCACGGTTGAACTCTGCGGTGTTTTCATTGCGGCTGCCGCTGGAATAGTCACCGGCAGAACGCTGAAAACCATCCAGATGCAGCACCCAGTTACCCTGACCGCTGTCGAGCAGGGCATTCAGGTTATGGCCATTATCCACGGAGCTGAGGGTACTGCTGACCTGCCCGTGCAGACCGGCCAGGGGTTGTTCGTGAATGCGGCGGTCAATCAGGTTGACCACGCCACCAATGGCGCCACCACCGTAAAGCAGGGTGGCGGGGCCGTGGATGATTTCAATTTGCTCGGCGGATGTCGCTTCGGCCATGGGCGAATGATCGGAACTCATGGCGGATAAATCGGCACTGTCGCTGCCGTTTTGCAGAATTTTGACCCGGCTGCCGCTCATGCCGCGCAACACCGGGCGACCAACACCGGGACCGAAGGAGGCATTGCTGATGCCGGGTGTGCCTTCGAGCAGCGTGCCTAACGTTGCGCCCGGATTGGCGTTGATCGCGTTTTTATCCAATACCGTAACGGGCTGGGCGATATCGTAAACCGAATCCTGTCCGGCGCTGCTGACGACGACGGTATCCAGTTCCGTGTTCTGTGCCATGGCGACCGAAACAGGCAGCAACAACAGTGCGGCTGAGAGTGAACGGCTGACAGAGGGAAAAGCGGTCAAATCAATCATAAGGAACTTCCGCAAGCGAATAGGGCCGGTAATAACCGGCCCGGAGTTTAACTTATTTTTTCCGGTTTAATGGGTATGCGAATGATCGTCGCTTACCGTCATGCTGTGCATAAATACCATTTGGCTGAGGTTGCCCAGCTGGCTGTTGGGGTAGCGGCTGTGCACATGATACGGGCCATCATGGGAGTCGATCAGATACAGCAGGGCCGCGTTTTTATCCGCTACCAGAAAACCTTCCGCTGCAAAGGCCAGTGCCAGTTGGCTGCAGTTCAGGCCATTGCTGACGGTTTCATCCAGTGCAACGCGCTTGTTGGCGCTGCTGTCTTCCAGATCGAGCAGGTTGAGGAAAGCATCGTCGCTGACCAGAGCCAGGGTTTCACTGTCTTCACTGGCAAAGGCCGCCTGACAGATCTGTTGACCGGCGCCCAGTGTGAGTGGCAGAGCTTCGGCGTTGACGCTGTGATCCGTTTCTTCGTGCAGTAAAAAGGCGCTGCTGGCGTTATAGGCGACCACATCATGGCCATTGCTGATCAGGGCGGTCATGGTATTGGGGGAGGTAAAGCTCACGCTGCCACTGTGCAGACTGTGTTCGCCATTCTCTTCTTCAACCAGCAGGTATTGCAGGCCTTCGTCACACAGAACCACACTCATTTCGCCCGCCTGAGCCGCGGCTTGTGGATTGCTGCAGGCAAATTCGTCGGTTGTTACCGCACCGTTTTCGTACACCTGAGCTTTACCAGCGGCAAAGAACAGGAACATTCCGTGTTCTTCATCAAGAATCAGGGCCGGGAAATTTTGTGCAGCCGGGCCGGTAGTGCTTTCAAAATCCAGACCGGCGGCTTCCATATCTGCGCTCGGCAGCCATTGGGTTGCGCCATTGGTCAGCAGCGAAAAGTGACCCTGAGTGGTAATGACCCGGTCAACATTGCTCAGGCTCAGCGCCAAAAGCTCGGCATGCTCGTGTTCTTCGTGTGTTGCATCCGCACTGGCTTCTGCCTCTTCGTCGTCTTCCGCATGCAGGCCGGAGTAAACGACCTGAGCAATGTTATTGGCCAGCACTACGGCGCTCAGACCATTATCGGCCAGCACCAGAGTGGCGGCGTTTCCGGAGGCGGTGCCGTCCAGGCTCTCGAAGGTTGCTTCGGTCTGGTCGAACACTGTCAGGCTGGTGGTATCGGTCAGGGAGAATAACAAACGGCCGTTGTGCTCGTGTTCATGCTGATGACCGCTGTCATCATTGCTGTTATTGCTGCTGTCACCGCCACAGGCACTCAGGGTCAGCGCCAGCAGGGTGGTTAACGCGGTGGTCGCTACCGGCTTAAACACAGGGTGGTGACGGAAGCGTACCTGGGGTTGTACTCGTAGGTTCATGTTGAATTCCTTATAGTCTGCGTGTCGGTTACAGCAGTGTCGGCGGTTTGACCCTTTACCGGTGCATTGGCTGCGGGTGGCATACTGCTTAAGAATTGATATGTTATATTATAACTACCAGAATAAGGAACCCCCCATGGTTGTTTTTTATCCGCCACGGTTACGCTATTGGCGGTCAGTTTGCCTGCTGGCGGTAACACTGCTGCCTGTTGTGATGACCAGTCAGGCACAAGCCCGCGGGACTGAGGTGTATCGCGAGATTGAATTTGCCGATCTGTTGCCGGAGGAAGACTTCCGTGCGCTGTCGAACCCGCCGGCGGAGCTGGCGGCCATTGCCGATGGCTCGGAAGAAGATCAGATCGATTCGGCGCTGGGGCAGGGTGCTTTTGATAAAAGTGCTGCTCAGCGAGCTGGCGAACCTCAGAGTGACTGGCACCGTGCGTTGCAATCCACCCATATCCGTGCTGAATTCAACGGCCAGAAAGTCCGCATTCCGGGCTATATCGTGCCGCTGGAGTTTGATGATCAGCAGGTGGTGACGGAGTTTTTTCTGGTGCCCTACTACGGCGCCTGTATTCACCTGCCACCGCCACCTCCGAACCAGTTAATTCTTGGAAAAAGCAGCGCTGGGGTGATGCTGGAAAACATCTACGATCCATTCTGGATTGAAGGCACGTTGCTGACCGAGCTGAACAAAAATGACGTTGCGACGTCGGCCTACCGCATGACGGTGGAGCAGATTATCCCCTATACCATGCAGTAAGCCTGAGCGGTCGTGAGCGGGTTTACTCCCAAACCGGGAACGGGTCGGGCAGTTGTCGCCAGCGTTCTTGCCCGGCCAGCAGTTCGCCGTCGCTCAGCAGGCAGGCATCCAGCTGAGCGGTGATTTCCGCAGCCTCCAGCCCCTGTCCGATAAACACCAGTTCCTGACGCATATCGCCGAAAGGCTCCACCCATTTTTCACGGATATAGGCGAGGGATTCTTCATCCTGTGGCCAGCGTTCTTGCGGCACCGCTTTCCAGAACATACCGGCAAAGCCATGGTGAGCGATGCCGCCAGCCTGGCTCCACTGGCCGGCAAATTGCGGGCGGCTGGCCAGCCAGAAGTAGCCTTTGGAGCGCAGCAGTTTGCCGCTTTCCCAATCCTGATGCAGAAAATCCCAGAATTTTTGCGGGTGAAACGGTTTGCGTGCGCGGTAGACAAAACTGCCGATGCCGTACTCCTCGGTTTCCGGATTGTGCTCGCCGCGTAATTCCTGCAGCCAGCCGGGTGCCTGAGCGGCCTGGTCAAAATCAAAGCTGTGTGTGCCCAGCACTTTATCGAGGGCAATCTGGCCTTTCACCATCGGGATAATCTCTGCGCGCGGATTAAGACTGCGCAGCACTTCGGTCAGGCGTTGCAGATCGGCCGTATTCACCAGATCGGTTTTGCTGATCAGCAGCTTGTCGCAGAATTCCACCTGTTCAATCAGCAGGTCGGCAACGCTGCGGTGGTCGTCTTCGCCCAGCGATTCGCCGCTTTCCTGCAGGGCCCGGGCTTCGTCAAAATCTTTCAGGAAGTTGACGGCATCGACGACGGTGACGAGCGTATCGAGACGGGCAATATCCGACAGACTGACGCCGTTTTCATCAGCGAAGGTGAAGGTTTCGGCCACCGGCAGTGGCTCGGCGATGCCAGTGGATTCAATGACCAGATAATCAAAGCGCCCGGCTTCCGCCAGCTCTCGTACTTCCAGCAGCAGATCTTCGCGCAGGGTGCAGCAGATGCAGCCGTTGCTCATTTCCACCAGTTTTTCTTCGCCGCGTTTCAGCTCCACCTCATCTTTCACAAAAGCGGCGTCGATGTTCACTTCACTCATGTCGTTCACAATCACCGCCACGCGGCGGTTATCGCGGTTGGTCAGAATATGATTGAGCAGCGTGGTTTTACCGGCTCCCAGAAAGCCAGACAGCACGGTAACCGGGAGGCGGATGTCCGCCATTGTCGGCGTTGCCCTTTCAGGGCTGCTTGCGGGCGCGTTCATACAATCTTCTCATGGCTGTTGATGATGGGTTTTAGTATATTGTTATAACATAACATTTGAGAAGCGAGTGAAGCAAGGTTGCCCCGGTTGCTACACGCGATGGTGGGAGGATGAAAATCTGCGCAGGTCGCAGGTCGCAGGTCGCAGGTCGCAGGTCGCAGGTCGCAGGTCGCAGG
>JAJOJJ010000008.1 GCA_021208685.1 Saccharospirillaceae bacterium | reverse complement strand
CGCATTTTACAGCACCTTTCGATCGTGTCAAGCGTTAATTTTCAAAATCTCTTTTAAAATCAACCACTTAACCAGCTTCAGCCAACTCTTTCGAGTCACTCTCAAAGCAGGTGGCGCATTCTACGCTTTTACTGACCGAAATCAATACCTTTTTTTGAGATTTTTCCAACAACCTGCGATGTTTAATTTATCGTAAGTCATTGAAAAATAAAGCTTTTTCAATCCACTCAACACACCGTAGCGGTCGAGAGGGGCGCATTATAGGGATATCCTGCTGGCGGTCAACCGATTTCTGAAAATAAATTACACGAGTCCACCACCTCTGTTTTCCCCCTTCTGTTTAAAGCACGTATACTTGCCGGCCTGATTCCCGGAGCCATCCGGCTCCCTGGTTCGGACTGTTTATCTGTTCCAGTATCTTTTTTAGAAAGAGGTTAGTTATGGCCGAGAAAGCCGTTGTTATTTATTCCGGTGGTATGGATTCTTTTACCATCCTTAATAAAGCCAAAGCTGAAGGATACGAGCTGTATGCGCTGACGTTTGATTACGGTCAGAAGCATCGCAAGGAAATCGCTTTTGCCACCCGCGTATGCGAAGAGCTGGAAATCAATCACCGTATTATTGATATCACCGCCATCAATCAGCTCCTGCAGAGCTCTTCTCTGACGTCTGATATCGAAATCCCGGAAGGCCATTATGAGGCGGCGAATATGAAGTCCACGGTGGTCCCAAACCGCAATATGATTTTGCTCTCGCTGGCGATTGGCTATGCCGTGGACATCGGTGCCAGTAAGGTGTTTTACGGTGCTCACTCCGGTGACCACGCGATTTACCCGGATTGCCGCCCGGACTTTGTTCACGCCATGAATAAGGTCGCTAAGCTGGCGAACTACGAGCCGGTTGATATTGTCACGCCGTACCTGAACAGCGATAAAACAGAGATCCTCGCTGACGGTCTGAAGATGGGGCTGGATTACGGCAAGTCCTGGACCTGCTACAACGGTCGCGAGAACGCCTGTGGCAAGTGCGGTTCCTGCGTTGAACGCCTGGAAGCTTTTGCCCATAACCATGCCACCGATCCACTGCTTTATGAGAACAGCTGATGGCCGACCGCTACCGCGTCAAGGAAGTCTTTTACACATTACAGGGGGAAGGTGCACAGGCCGGTCGCCCTTCTGTGTTTTGTCGCTTCAGTAAGTGCAATCTGTGGAATGGCCGTGAAGATTCCCGCAGTACCGCCGTCTGCGATTTCTGCGACACCGATTTTATCGGCACCGATGGTGAAAACGGCGGAATCTACAGTGCCGCGGAGCTGGTCAGCCTGATCAGCAGTCTTTGGCCAGACCCCGCTCAGGGAATTCCCTATGTGGTCTGCACCGGCGGTGAACCTTTGCTGCAGCTCAACTCACCTTTAATAGAAGCACTGCACGATGCGGGCTTTGAAATCGGCGTTGAAACCAACGGTACTCTGCCTGCCCCTGCGGGCATCGACTGGCTTTGCCTGAGCCCCAAAGCCGATGCGGAGATTGTTCTTACCGAGTGCGATGAACTGAAACTGGTTTATCCACAAAGCAACGCCATGCCGGAGCGCTTTGTTTCTTTTAATGCGAGGCATTTTTACCTGCAGCCGATGGCCGACTATCAGGCCATGATTCTGGCAACCGATAAAAATGAAGGCGCTAAAGAAGGGTTATCAAGCAGCAACATGCGCAAGACCGTGGACTATTGCCTTGCTCATCCGCAATGGAAGCTGAGCCTGCAAACACACAAATGGCTGGGGATCGACTGATCCCCGATACGTTCTGCGAATAACAGCACGCTGCTCAAAAATCGGGCAGCATAATGGCCTTGTTCGTCAGCATTCCGCTTTCGTAGCGGGAATGCACTGCAGTCACATCCGACATACCATAACGCTGCAGCGGCAAGCCCTTAAGCTCCCCCGCTTCAATGCCGCTGGTCAATCTGCGCAGACAGTCACCATGGGCAGCCATGTTCTCCTGCCGGAGTAACGGCAACAGTACAAAGATGGCGTGTAACGTCAGCGCCTTAGCGTGAGCCTGTGATAAATCATACGAATGACGGGCGTTAATGGTCGCTACCTGAGCATAAGGTGCCGCCAGTTCCAGTGCTGTTTGCAGGCCAGTGCCGCCAAAGGTATCCAAGACTTTATTGAAACGCTCCCCCTGAGCCACCAATTGCGCACATTCACTGTGAAGCCAGCCACGGCCACCATAGGCTTCAACCCGTTGGATACGATCGGTATTACCGGCAGATCCTTCAACCAGTAATCCCTGCTGACGGGCAATCTGCGTCATCATCAGGCCAACCGCACCGGAAGCACCGACAACAAATAAGCGCTCCCCGGCCTGTAACTGGAGGCGCTGAAATGCCGCATAGGCAGTGATGGCGGCAACGGGTAACGCTGCACACTCATCCAATGCCATGCCCGCCGGTGCAGGCGCTAACAACGCAGCATCGGCGACCATGTACTCTGCTAATGCTCCGCAGTGTCCTTTAACACCGCCGGCGCAGCCATAAACTGCGTCCCCCACGGCAAAGGCACTGACGCCATCACCCAGTGCTTCTATATAACCACTGACGTCGCAGCCCAGCACACCGGATTGCGGCGCTATCGGCGCCAGGCCGGCCCGGATCTTGGTATCCACCGGGTTAAAACCCGCAGCAACCACGCGAATGAGTACCTGACCCGCGCGCAGCGACGGCAGGTCTATCTGAACTTGGTGCAGAACATCGGGACCACCGGCCTGAGACATCGCCCACGCCCGAGACTGAATGGTCATCTGGATTCTCCCAGCAAGGCGGCTGATGCCGAAGCGGCCATTACATTCGTGGCAATTTGTCCGATCACTTTATTGATCAGTTCTTCACGGCCACTGCTGGCATGAAAACTGGCATAAACAGTTCGGTTAATCACCGGTGCATCCGGCACCACATGCATTTGTCCACTGTCGAGATGGGGCTGAATAAGGCTGGACGGTAAATATGCCGAACCGCCATTGCTGAGGATACAATCCAGTGCAATACGCCCGGTGTTGGTCTGTAAAACCGGTGGTTTGGCACCTTTAAATTCCTGCGCATGCTGAATCTGAAATGAGGTTCCCCAGTCCACAAGAACGTAATCCTGCGCTAATGCTTCCTGCCAACAGGCACATTCTTCTGCGGAAACCAGATAAAGCGGAATGTTCATCACTTCGAGCGTGGTCAGCTCATCAACCTTGGGGGCATCGAATACAAACGCCAGATCAAGCGTACGTTCAATGATTTGCCGAACAAGATTACCACTGCTGTGCGCCATGGCGTTCAGTGCAATACCTGGCGAGCTGCTCATGAATAACCGCAGCTGCTCCTGCAGAAATGCATCCCAGAGGTTAGGGGTTGCCCCCAGTGACATCTGCTGGCCTTTACCATCGGCCATGGCCACTTCCTGACGGATACGCTGCTCCAGCAAAACACTGCTCTCAGCCAGCGGCATCAGCTTTTCACCGGCCTGAGTCAATTGGATGTTATTGCGTTGACGGGAAAACAGTTCAACCCCCAGAAGTCCTTCCAGCTGACGAACCCGGAAACTGACTGCAGATTGTGTCAGATACAGGTTTTCAGCCGCCCGCCCAAAGTGTCGGGTACGTGATACTTCCATAAAGGTTTTGAGCAGTTCTGTATCCATATCAACCAAATAAAATTTTCGTTACGACAAGTTTTTTTTGTTTTACCGGCGAATCATGCCTGACCATACTCCGCCCAAAATTACCTCATCGGGATAGTAGGTGCAGAATGGACAATAGCCAAGTGAAGAGTTTTGACTGCGATAAAAAGTTCTTTGACGACCGCAATTTTCCACGTGGTTTCCAGCGTTCAGGCGATTTTACCCGCACGCAGGCGCAAATTCTTGAAACAAAAGGTGTGGCGATGAAAGCCCTGCACGAGGGTAACCGTGCGCCGCAAAATGCTGAAGAAGAGCGCTTTGTAGCGACCTGCCGTGGCAATGAAAAGCCCGCCTCAGATATTGAAAAAACCTGGGCGATTTACCTCAATGCTTTACGCCGCAAGCAAATTTACTTCACCGCTTCTTCTGCTGCTGTTGCAGAGGGTGGCTCGGACAGCATAGATAGCGATGATTAAGCCCGTTCTCGGCTATATAGAACAAGTATCTCTCCCCGACTTTGGCATCCAGTGTCTTGCCAAAGTCGACACCGGGGCCTGCACCAGCAGCTTACACGCTGAACGCATTGAGTCCTTCCAGCGGGACGGAAAATCCTGGGTCCGCTTCCATGTGTTATTCGATAATGACACGTCCGTTATTGATCAGATCTGCGAAGCTGAAGTGATCGACCGCCGCGTGATCGCCAGCTCCAATGGTCAGCGCAGCCATCGCTATATTATTAAAACTCAGCTTTTCGCTGCCGGGAAAACCTGGGCCATCGAGCTCAGCCTCAGCCATCGCGGCAGCATGAAATATCCCATGCTGATTGGTCGCCGTGCCATCAGCGGGCGCTTTCTGGTCGATGTTGAACGCCGGTACCCGGGAATGCCCGCTGTATGAAAATTGCCATTCTGTCACGCGATGCCCATCTGTACTCTACCCGTCGTCTGGTAGAAGCCGGAGAGGCCCGGGGGCATGACGTCAGCGTTCTGGATACGCTGCACTGTTATATGAACATCAACAGTCTGGATTCCAGCATTCATTATCAGGGCCGTGAACTGGACGATTTTGACGCCGTTATTCCACGCATTGGTGCGTCGATTACATTCTATGGCACCGCCGTACTGCGCCAGTTCGAAATGATGGGTGTTTACCCGCTGAATGAATCTGTGGCGATCAGTCGCTCACGCGACAAACTGCGCTCGATGCAATTAATGGCACGCAAAGGCATCGGCCTGCCGGTAACCGGCTTCGCTCACAGCCCCGATGATATTCCCGATCTGATCCGCATGGTCGGTGGCGCACCACTGGTCATCAAACTGCTGGAAGGCACTCAGGGCATCGGTGTGGTACTCGCTGAAACACGCAAAGCGGCCGAAAGCGTGATTGAGGCTTTTATGGGCTTAAAGGCCAACATCATGGTTCAGGAATACATAAAAGAAGCCGGTGGTGCCGACATCCGCTGTTTTGTGGTGGGTGATAAAGTCGTAGCAGCGATGAAGCGCCAGGCACAGGAAGGCGAGTTCCGTTCCAATCTGCACCGTGGCGGCACTGCATCTTTAATCCGTATCACCCCGGAAGAACGTGCCACTGCGGTTCGCGCCGCACGTACCATGGGACTGAACGTTGCCGGTGTTGATATTCTGCGCTCAAACCACGGACCGGTGGTGATGGAGGTGAATTCGTCTCCGGGCATTGAGGGTATTGAGGAAGCAACCGGTATCGACGTTGCCAGCAAAATCATGATTTTTGTTGAGAAAAATGCCCGCGCTAATCATACCCGAACCCGGGGGCGCGGCTGAGCGTCAGCATCACAGCCCGTATTGCTGCAAACACAGCCGGATGTACTCGGTACGATCATTGCCCTCAAGCTCCATGGATGCCGCCTGAGATTCGCATTCCTGCTGAATTTCCCGGCGATACGATGCGTCACCGTCATAGGCTGACGCAGATCCGGCTTCGCTATCATCCACCGCCGGCTCTTCTGCGATGCACACTGCGCTGCTTAACCCCAGCCACAAGATGCACAGCAATGCTCCGCCATTATTCAGTTTGCGCATATTATCCTCCGTTAACCGCTGCATTCTGCGAACTGCGCGGGCAGGCAGCCAGCAAAGGATTTTTATGGCGACGATCAGGGGGGCTGACGGATTCAGCGGAGTGGAACGGTAATATCCCCTTCCAGTGAACGCCCGGTAAAATCGGTCGTTTTCACCAGATGCGGATAAGCTGCTGCAACCTGTGCAACAATAAAACCGACCGGAACATCCGCAAAGGTGCCATGGTCATTCAGATATTCCATATGCGCCCGGCCCTGCTCATCAAAAGGCTGAAACACCGAATCCTGCTCGCCATCGAACTCCAGTACCCCCACCCCCATACGCTCACACAACGCTTTATTGAAGGCAGGTGTCGCTTTGACCCAGCGTTCATTCAGCCACAGCTCGATATAACCGTGCATGACAAATACATCGGAACGCAGAAACGCCAGTAATTGTGGGGAGGACAGATGATTGCGTACATCCGCCAATCCCAGCCGGGCAGGAATACCCAACGCCCGCGCCATCGTACCCAGCAATACTGCCTTGGGAATGCAATACGATTGACCCGCCGCCAGACAATGACTGCCGCTGAAGCTCTGCGGATCATCACTGAAGGTATAAGGGTTGTAGCGCACGCCATCGCGTACACCGAGATACAGACGACGGGCAATATCCAGCGGATCGGTGGCATCCCCCGCCAGCGCGCGAGCCTGTGCCACAACCTGCCGATTGGTTGCATCAAAGTAGCGGGTGCTCTGCAGATACTGCTCCATACGGCGACCTTTCATTAAAAAAACACGCCTTCACCCTACTCAGCTTCACCGGCACTGACAATGATCACAACGCCGCGCACCATTCACCAAAATGCTCAGTCAGAGCACCTCTGAGGCTGATAATTGGGCAACATTTACAAAGCTACAGCCCTTTCGTATGATGCTGACCCTTCCGGGGCAGCCAAGGCTGCCTTTTTGCGTTTCAGAGGATTTGAGTGATATGCACGCCATCATGAATACCTACGGGCGGTTACCCGTGACGTTTGAAAGTGGACAAGGCAGCTGGGTTACAGATACTCAGGGCCGACGCTATCTGGACGCGCTCAGTGGTATTGCCGTATGCGGTCTGGGCCATGCCCACCCTGCGGTCACGGCGGCGATCCGTGAGCAGGCTGACAAGCTCATTCACACCTCAAACCTGTATGGCATCAGCAAACAACAGGCTCTGGCTGAGGCGCTGGTGCGCGTCTCCGGTATGGAAAACGTGTTTTTCTCCAACTCCGGTGCCGAGGCTAACGAAGCGGCAATTAAAATTGCGCGGAAATACGGTCACGACCGTGGCATCCATGAGCCGGTGATCATTGTTATGACCAAGGCGTTCCACGGCCGCACCATGGCCACCCTGACCGCCACCGGAAACACCAAAGTGCAGGAAGGTTTTGGCCCCCTGCTTAATGGTTTTATCCGTGTGCCATATCAGGATCTGGATGCTATTAAAGCCGTCGTTAAAGCCAACCCGAATGTGGTTGCGGTGATGCTTGAGCCGGTACAGGGCGAAGGTGGTCTGGCCACCGCCAGCGCCGACTATCTGACCGGCGTTCGTGCTCTGTGCGATGAACACCAGCTGCTGATGATGCTCGACGAAGTGCAGACCGGGAATGGCCGGACCGGCACCTATTTCTGCTACCAGCATTTTGATTTCCGCCCGGATGTGGTCACCACCGCCAAAGGCCTGGGTAACGGCGTACCGATTGGCGCTTGTCTTGCGCAGGGCAAAGCGGCTCAGGTTCTGCAACCGGGCAATCATGGTTCAACCTATGGCGGTAACCCGCTGGCCTGTGCGGCGGCGCTGGCGGTGGTTGAGACCATTGAACAAGAGAATCTGTGTGACCGTGCCCGCAGCATGGGCGATTACCTGCGTGACGGTTTCCGTGCACGCCTGAACAACAGCGAGCGTCTGCTCGAAATCCGTGGCCACGGCCTGATGATTGGTCTGGTGCTGAACCAGGACTGTCCGTCACTGATGGCCACCGCTCTGGAACAGGGTCTGCTGCTGAATGTGACGTCCGGCAATGTGGTGCGCTTGCTGCCACCGCTGAATCTGTCGCACAGCGAAGCTGACCAGATCATCGAAACCGTATCCGCCCTGATTGAGGCGCTCGGTTGAGTTTGAATAAGGAACTAACGTGAGACATTTTTTAACCCTGTCAGACCATACTCCGGAAGAGCTCAACTGGCTTATCCAGCGCGCGATTGAGCTGAAGCAGATGCACAAGCGCGGTGAAATCTACGAGCCTTTGCGCAACCGCGTACTGGGGATGATTTTTGAAAAATCCTCCACCCGTACCCGTGTTTCTTTTGAGGCCGGTATGGCGCAACTGGGTGGTCATGCCATCTTCCTGTCGCCGCGCGATACCCAGCTGGGCCGCGGTGAGCCGGTAGAAGACAGCGCCCGTGTGCTGTCGCGCATGGTGGATGTCGTCATGATCCGCACCTTTGAACACGAAACCGTAGAACGCTTTGCGGCGTACTCTCAGGTACCGGTCATCAACGCACTGACCGATGATTTTCATCCCTGCCAGCTGCTGGCCGACATCCAGACCTACGTCGAACACCGGGGCTCGATTCAGGGCAAAACCGTGGCCTGGGTCGGTGACGGCAACAATATGTGCCAGTCGTACATCAATGCGGCGCAGCAGTTTGATTTCAAGCTGAACATTGCCACCCCGGAAGGCTTTGAACCGTCACAGTTTCTGCTCGACGAGGCCGCTGACCGTGTAACACTGATGCGCGATCCGAAAGAGGCCGTACGCGGTGCCGATCTGGTGGCGACGGATGTCTGGGCCTCAATGGGCCAGGAAGACGAGAAGGAACAGCGTCTGCGTAAATTCCGTGATTATCAGGTGTCGCGTGAGCTGCTTGATCTGGCCAATAAAGATGTGCTTTTTATGCACTGCCTGCCAGCACATCGCGGAGAAGAGGTAAGTGAAGACTTACTGGATGATCCGCGTTCGGTGGTTTGGGATGAAGCAGAAAACCGCCTGCATGCGCAGAAGGCTCTGCTGGAGTTCCTGCTGTGCCAGGAAGACTGAGTCACTTCGTCTGACGCGGGAAGGGCAAACCGCATCGACAAGCCCCGCTGCCGGTCTGGCATGACGGGGCTTTGTGAGGGCTGTCAGGAAAACTGAACCGAGGTTTGTTCCAGCATCTCGGTGCAGACCCGGTTACGCCCTGAACGTTTCGCTTCATACAGCAATCGGTCAGCACGGTTGAGTAGCTCATCCCCCTCTTCACCCGCATGGTATTGCGCAACCCCGACCGATACCGTGAGCGGCAGGGATGACTCGGAAAAGTTCTCCTCCATCACGGCAACACGGATACGGTTCAGTGCGCTTTCAGCCGTCGCCAGCGTCAGACCACTGAGCAGCAGTACGAATTCTTCACCACCGTAACGTGCCGCCAGATCCACTTCCCGCACCGATAAGCGCAGCAATTGCGCCAGCTCCACCAGCACCTGATCGCCAATACGGTGGCCATGCTGATCATTAATTTGTTTAAAGTGGTCAATATCGACAAACGCCAGCACAAACGGCAAACCTTCGCGATTGGCTAATGCCCGCTGTTTTTCCAGCGTGCGCAGTAAATAGCGGCGGTTGTATAACCCGGTCAGCTCATCCGTAATAGCCAACTCTTCAATCCGCACCATGGCACGGCGCAGTTCGCGGTTTTTATGGCGGTATGCTTCACGCAGCAATGCCACTTCGCGACCCAGAAAACTGTACGCCAGCAGGCTGATAAAAAAGGCAGCGCCCAGTAAAGCCTCCTGTCCGGCCCGCCAATGACCGGCATTCTGGTGATGCAACAGCAGCATCACCAGGGTGTAAGACGCCATCGTAAACAACGCCACACCGAGAAAACCACGCCAGGTCAGCCGGAACACCCCATACGGCATAACGGCCAGATACCCCAGCATCACCACGCTGCGGTTTTCGCTGCAGAGATACAGAATGATGGAAACAAAAGAAATGGCCCAAACCATGAAAAACGTGGTCAGACCCGGGTCCTGATAATTCAGGCTGCGGCCAGAACCAACCCAGTACAGCAAGGCCGCCTGACCAATCCAGTAAATACCGATCACGGCATACAACAACGCCTCATCCGCAGGGTTGCCCTGTAATCTGAAACCGGCCATAAAAAGCAGCGTGAACAGCAATGCCCCACTGCTGGCCAAACCATGGCGGCGAAGAATATCCCGTTGTTGCTGTCTCATGGCGGCATCCTGTGCTCTGAGAACAAAACGCACGATTATAGAGAGTATTTTTCCGCCGGCTATGTCAATTCACGTAAACTTCGTAACTGGCGCTGGCGTACCTGACATTCACCAGCACCGTCACCCGCACACACCTCAGCTGCCGCAGCGTACCCGCTGCACAGCGTTCAGCCAGCTATCGTATAAATGCTGACGCTGACACTCCTCCAGCTTGGGCTGATACGCACGATCGTGCACCCAGAAGGCTGCGACATCATCCAGATTTTTATAAATCCCCGCCTGCAGTCCGGCTAAAAATGCTGCCCCCAGTGCGGTGGTTTCGGTCACTTTCGGACACGCAATCGGAATTCCCAGAACATCCGCCAGAAACTGTACCAGCCAGCCATTGACGACCATTCCGCCATCTACCCGCAACTGCGCCGGTTCAACACCATCCAGTGCCATGGCTTCGAGCAGATCACGGGTCTGATAACACACCGCCTGCAAGCCAGCCGTTACGATTTCTTTAATACCGGTATCACGCGTCAGGCCCATAATCGCACCGCGTGCCTGAGGGTCCCAGTAAGGGGCACCAAGACCCGTAAAAGCAGGCACCATATACACCGGATTTTCGTAGCCTGTTGCTTCCGCCAGGGATTGCGTTTCACAGGCGCTGGAAATCAGATTCAGACCATCGCGGATCCATTGAATAGTGGCACCCGCCATAAAAATCGAACCTTCAAGCGCATACGTGGTTTCACCGTTAATACGGTAGGCCACGGTGGTCAGCAGACGGTGAGTGGATCGCAACGCTTCACTTCCGGTGTTCATCACCATAAAGCAGCCAGTACCGTAGGTGCTTTTCGCCATCCCGGGACGGAAGCAAGCCTGCCCGACCAAGGCTGCCTGCTGATCTCCGGCAACGCCGCCGATAGCAATGTCAGCGCCAAACAGACGACTGTCGATGCGGCCATAATCGGCAGCACTGTCTTTTACTTCCGGCAGTAATTGTGAAGGGATACGGAATAATTGCAGCAGCTCCTCATCCCATTGCTGACTGTGAATGTTAAACAGCAATGTGCGCGAGGCATTGCTGGCATCGGTGGCGTGCACCTTACCGCCGGTCAGACGCCAGAGCAAAAAGGTATCCACCGTGCCAAATGCCAGCTCACCGCGCTCTGCCCGATCACGTGCCCCGTCAACATTATCCAGAATCCAGGCCAATTTGGTCGCCGAGAAATACGGATCGAGCAACAGACCGGTCTTAGCAGCAATACGGGGTTCCAGACCGGCATCGGTTTTCAGCTGCTGGCAGACATCGGCTGTGCGGCGATCCTGCCAGACAATGGCGTTATACACCGGCTTACCCGTGGCCCGTTCCCAGACAATGGTCGTCTCACGCTGGTTGGTAATACCGGCTGCAGCAATGTCGCTCAGCGCACAGGCCGAAGCCGCTAACACCTCCCGCGTGCTGTCGAGAGTCGTCTGCCAGATTTCCTCCGGATCATGTTCAACCCAGCCGGGCTTAGGAAAATACTGGGTAAATTCACGTTGACCGGTTGCCAGAATCTGGCCTTCGGTCGAAAAAAGAATGGCGCGGCTACTGGTAGTCCCCTGATCAAAGCTCAGCAAACAGCGTGGCATAGAATGTAATCCTCATTATTTTTTTGCGCGAGTTTACTGACTGAAGTGAGGATGACCAAGGCCCGAATGGAAATGTCGCTGAATACGGCAAAAAATAGTCACTGAACTATAGTTATCTGAATAACAAAACAGCACTGATAACAAAATGCGTAATAACCAGCCCATAACCCAGCGCGAAGTGATGCTGTCTGCTGACAGCCATCTGGTGTCGTCCACCAATCTCAAAGGTGTGATTACGCACTGCAATGATCATTTCATCCGCATCAGTGGCTTCAGCAAAGAAGAACTGAACGGCAGTCCGCATAATCTGGTGCGTCACCCCGATATGCCCACCGCCGCATTTGCTGATTTGTGGAATACCGTAAAAGCAGGACAGCACTGGATGGGCATCGTCAAAAACCGGACAAAAAGCGGCGATCATTACTGGGTTGATGCTTACGTTACACCGTTGTACGAACGCGATCAGATTGTCGGCTATGAATCCGTACGCATTGCCCCCAGCCGTGATCAGATTCAGCGCGCCGAAAAAGCTTACCAATTACTCAACAGCGGTAAAAACCCGCTGCAAGGCTGGAGTCAGTTACGTTCCATGCTGCCAATCGCCCTGCCCTGGCTGCTCGCGGTCGGTGCCTCACTTTACGGTTCTGACAGTCTGACACTTCAGGCCGTCGTCGCACTGGGCGCAGCCTTCAGTCTCTTTCGTCAATACCAGCAGGAAAAAACCTTCATCCGCTATGGTCAGGATGTGATCAATAACCGCCTGATGGCCTGGATATACACCGGACGGGATGATGCCTGCGGGCAACTGGGCTTTGCCCAACATGCCATGCGCCGTCGCTTGCAAACGGTGCTGGTACGGATTGCCGATAACACCAGCTCACTGGTCAGCGCCACCAGCAACACCCTGAATCTGTCGCAAAATACGCTGGAGCGCGTGCGCCGTCAGCACAGCTACACCCAACAGGTGGAACAGGTCAGTACCGGTATTCAGCACACGGCATTGCAACTCAACGAAAATAACCAACAATCGCAGCAAGCGAGCCAGCAGGCTGTCAGCAACGCCACCTCCGGCGAAAACGACATGAGAGTAATGATGACTCAGACAGAATCCCTGCAGGACGAGCTGAAAGGCACGGCTGAAGCCATCAGCCGGCTGGCCAGTGAAACTCAGGGCGTTGACCGGTTCCTGCAAGCGATAAGTGATATTGCCGAGCAGACCAATCTGCTGGCATTGAATGCCGCCATCGAAGCCGCCAGAGCCGGGGAACAAGGGCGCGGGTTTGCCGTGGTTGCCGATGAAGTGCGTAATCTTGCCCGACGGACTCAGGAGTCAGCCGCTGAAATTCAGCTGATCGTAACCGGTCTCAATCAGCACAGCGATCATGCCGTTGAAGCCATGAACAAAGGCCAGCATTCAACGCAACAAACGCTGGAACGGGCAAGGCAGGTCAATGGCGTTTTTTCCACCATCCGCCATGAACTCAGTGAAATTCAGGCAATGACCAATGCCAATTCACGTTCGGCCTCAGAGCAGAACCTGGCGGCCAATCAGATCCGCGATCACCTCGCCCAGCTGGAAAGCCTGGCCCAGGAAGCCGAGCAACTGGCTGGCAGTATGAACAACGAATGCGAGCAACTGGCGCAATTGATGGATGATCAGAATCGTATCATTCAGCGCTTTCAACAAAGCCTATGAACCGTTAACATTCCAAATCCAATGATTATGAATTTTCTTCATGCTCGATATCAAACATCTGCGCACCCTCGCCGCATTACGTGACGGTGGAACTCTGGTTGAAGCCGCCAGACGTATGCACCTGACCCAGTCAGCACTTTCACATCAGCTGAAGGATCTGGAAGATCGTCTGGGCGTATCGCTGTTTCTGCGAAAAACCAAACCGCTGCGCTTTACCCGCGCGGGTCTCGAGTTACTGCAACTCGCGGATGATGTCCTGCCATTGCTGCGTCAGACCGAGCGTAATCTGCAGAAAATGGCCGGCGGACACAGTGGTCGCCTGCACATGGTGATTGAATGCCACAGCTGTTTTGACTGGCTGATGCCTGCCATCAACAGCTTTCGCGACCATTGGCCAGAAGTAGAGATTGATCTGAGCACCAGCTTCCACTTTGAGCCGATTCCGGCACTGATTCGCGGCGACATTGATCTGGTTGTGACTTCTGATCCGGGCCCGCACCACGACATTCACTACCAGCCGTTATTCCGTTATCAATCGGTGCTGGCGATTGCCAATCAGCACCCGCTTGCCCAGCAGGACTGTATCCAGCCCGCGGATCTGAGTTCTGAAACCCTGATTCACTACCCGGTTGACCGTAACCGGCTGGATATCTTTGAACACTTTCTCTCGCCCAGCGGGATTGAGCCCCTGACAACCCGTCAGACCGAGCTGACCCTGATGATGGTGCAATTGGTTGCCAGTGGCCGCGGAGTTGCCTGCCTGCCAAACTGGGCATTGCAGCCATACGTTGACGCCAGACTGATCACGGCCCGGCCTCTGGGCAAAGAAGGCGTATGGCCAACCCTCTATGCCGCGGTGCGCAAAGATCAGCAGGACAGCGCTTATATTCAGGACTTCTTTCAGCAGGCCCTTGAAACCTGCTTCCGCCATTTACCGGGCATTCTGCCGGTAAACTGAACACCCGGTACAAAGGTACCCGGTGAATGTCAGGCAAAAAAAAAAGGGCTCTGAAAGAGCCCAAAAAAGCGAATAACTTCGCTACATTCTCACCACGTCTCCTAGGGATACGCGGGGCATATGATGATCCTGCGACGCTTTTCAGTCTGTAGTGCAACCGTGTCTTTGTGTAACGATTTGTATGCACTTTGAGTTATAAGCTCATCACGCGCTATTCGTGATGACGGCGCGGCCAGATAAGACTGAATTTCGCCCCACCCAGCGCCTCACTGCGGCTGACCATCGCCCGCCCGCCGTGCCAATAAGCAATACGGCGAACAATGGATAATCCCAGACCATAGCCACCGGAACTGCGGGTACGGCTGTCATCCAGCCGGGCAAAAGCCGTAAATACCCGATCCCAGTCTTCTTCCGGAATGCCCGGGCCATCATCCTCTACATCCACCCGGCAGGTATCGGTACCAATCGTACAACTGACCCGCACACGCGAACTGGCGTAACGGCCTGCGTTACCCACCAGATTCTGAATCGCCCGGTGAATGTAACGTGGCTCAACTTCCGCATAATGAGCATTTTCCGGCGATGCGCCGGCATAACTGACACTGACATGGGCCGGAGGACGCGCTTCCTCGACCACCTGAACGGCGATATCAGCCACATTCACCTTCTGGAAATCGAGCAATGGCCCACCTTCTTCCAGACGGGCATAGGTCAGAATTTCATCGATTAACTCATCCAGCTCCTGGATGTCCGAATCCATGCCGGTCAGTTGTTTGGTTACATAAGCATCATCAACACTGTCTTCAATGATCTGCAAACCAAAGCGGATGCGGGCAACCGGCGTGCGCAACTCATGGGACACCGCCCGTACCATTTCCCGCTGGATGGAAATCAGCCGCTGAATATGTTCGGCCATTTTGTTAAAGGCCTGCCCCAAACGGCTGACCGGATCGGTGCCGGTAATGGCGACCCGCGCACTCAGATGTCCCTGGGCCAGGCGGCTGGTAGCCTGCTCCAGCTTACGCAGCCGGATTTCAAACGAGTTCACCACCCAATACACACCAAGCCCCAGCAGCATGATGCCAATGATGGCAATCACCAGAATGGCCTGCCACGAGTAAGGATTGAAGGCGTCAATCGGCCCCAGACGCAGTGCCCGCGGCTGCCCCGGCAATTTTACCAGCGCCTCGGCCTGCTGCCCTTCAATGGATATCCGCACCAAAACGTCGCCGTATTGCATCCGTGCAAAATCCGAGTCAGACAGCAAAAGCTGATCAATATCCACCACCGATAACGGAAATCCGAAGCGCGGCTGCATCCGCTTGATAAAAGCCTCAATGGTTTCACCGGAACGCTGCCAATCCTCCAGCAACAGATATGCCGACGCCTGCGCCTGAACTTCGGTTACGGTGCTGAGCTGAACATCGAGCAATTCGTCATCGGACATCTGATACAACAAACGGGCGGTACGCCCTTCGTTGGTGGTATCGACCAGCAGTTGTCCACGGGCAAGACGATTCTGCTGGTATTCATCCACCGGCCCTTCCGCCAGCGGTAAAATGTGGATATCGGCATCAAAGCGCGAAGACAGTTCAGACAAAGCCCCCGGATCCTGACGCAGGCGCTGGGCCAGCAATCCGACACTGCCGCCCACCATGTCTTCATTAAACTGCGCGCTGCGGACAAAGTTGACGAGCTGTAAAGCAACCGTGCAGATGATGCCCACCATCAGCAAAGCGCCCAGCAGCCCTGAATAAACCCGGATAAAAATGGCGATGTCTCCTGACGTCAGATTTCTTTAACGAACAGGTAGCCTTTACTGCGAACGGTTTTGATCCGTTTAGGGTTCATCGGATCATCACCCACTTTAGGACGGATACGAGAAACCCTGACATCAATCGAGCGATCCTGACCGTCATACTCAATGCCACGCAACTGGTGGAAAATTTCTTCACGGGTGAGCACTCGTCCGGCACTGCTGCTCAACAGCCAGAGCAAATCAAACTCTGCGCTGGTAAGGTCGATACTCTTGCCTTCCAGCCAGGCTTCACGCATGGCATTGTCGACCACCAGATTACCGAAGGTCAGGCGATTATCAGAACCACCATCCACAACCTGTTCATCAGGAACTTCTTTAACCCGGCGTAACAACGCACGGATGCGCGCCAGCAGTACGCGCGGGCGAACCGGCTTGGCGACATAATCATCAGCCCCCATTTCCAATCCGAGCACCTGATCAAGATCTTCGGTACGGGCGGTCAGCATCAGAATCGGACCTTTGTAATACGGACGGACAATTCGACAGACGGCAAGCCCATCTTCGCCCGGCAACATCAGATCCAGCACGACGAGATCCGGCTGCTCCGTCTTGATACGCTCAATGGCACGGCCACCATCACCCTCTACTGCGACTTTCAGACCGTTACTTTCCAGATAATCCTTGGTGAGAGTCGCCAGACGTTCGTCATCCTCAACAATGAGAATGCGCCAGTTTTCTTCAAGGCTTTGACCATTTTCTTGCTTCAACATGGTTCCTTACCATTCCTTAAACAGGTTTGACCCCAGGGTATTGCCACAGGCATCTGACACTAACTCTAGACCGAGTTACGCTTTGTTGCATAGTAACCAATCTATTCATTCATTGGGGAAAAATCAGAGGGCATCGCCACCACCCAAAAACAGCCACACCCTGTCCACCAACTACACACAAGTTATCCACACGCCAAACCGATAACCCACTAGATCTTGGGGTTGAATTCACAGGTATACCGCATTATCTTGTGTCTCGACTTAAAAATATGTCGGTAACTCAGTTACTTACACCGGCACCTACAGACAATCAGGCCAGCCGTCAAGCGTTTTACGGAACCCACACCGATCAAGGACAGATGGAGAAGTTTCCCTTGGATACAGGCACAGAAAAAATGAACAGTGAGCTAAAGGTCACCAAGCGTGACGGCACCCAGGAACCTTTGAATCTGGATAAAATTCATAAGGTCGTCACCTGGGCAGCCGAAGGTCTTGATAACGTATCTGTGTCCGAAGTAGAGCTGAAAGCTCACTTGCAATTTTTTGATGGTATTCAGACCTCTGAAATTCACGAAACCCTGATCAAAGCGGCTGCGGATCTTATCTCGGAAGAAACACCGGATTATCAGTATCTGGCTGCGCGTCTGAATATTTTCCATCTGCGCAAAAAGGCTTACGGCCGTTTTGAACCACCGGCCCTGCTGGATCATATCAGGCGCATGGTCGAATCTGAGCGCTACGACCGTCATCTGCTGGAAGACTACACGGCGGAAGAAATCACCGCGATTGATGCTTTTATTGATCACAACCGAGACCTGACCTTCAGCTATGCCGCTGTAAAACAGCTCGAAGGCAAATATCTGGTTCAGAACCGCGTCACCGGCGAAGTCTATGAGAGCGCGCAGTTTCTGTACGTGCTGATCGCCGCCTGCCTGTTTGCCGGTTACGATAAAGAACGCCGCCTGGATTACATCCGCCGTTTCTACGATGCGGTATCGACCTTTAAACTGTCACTGCCGACCCCGATCATGGCCGGTGTCCGCACACCGACCCGCCAGTTCAGTTCCTGCGTTCTGATTGAAGCCGGCGACAGTCTGGACTCCATCAACGCCACTGCCAGTGCAATTGTTAAGTATGTATCCCAGCGTGCCGGTATCGGTATCAACGGTGGCCGTATCCGTGCTCTGGGCAGCCCGATCCGGGGTGGCGAAGCGTTCCACACCGGTTGCATTCCGTTCTATAAGCATTTCCAGACAGCGGTAAAATCCTGCTCTCAGGGTGGTGTACGCGGTGGTGCTGCCACCCTGTTTTACCCGCTCTGGCACTACGAAGTAGAAAACCTGCTGGTTCTGAAAAATAACCGTGGCGTTGAAGAAAACCGTGTGCGTCATCTCGATTATGGCGTACAGATCAACAAACTGATGTACGAACGCCTGATTAAGAACGGCAACATTACACTGTTCTCACCCTCCGATGTTCCGGGCCTGTATGACGCCTTCTTTGAAGATCAGGAACTGTTTGAACAGCTGTATGTGAGATACGAGCAACAGGACGGTATCCGGAAGAAAACACTGAAAGCCGTCGATCTGTTCTCCAGCATGATGCAGGAACGCGCCAGCACAGGCCGTATCTACATCCAGAACGTTGACCACTGCAACACTCACAGTCCTTTCAATTCAAAACTGGCTCCGGTGCGCCAATCCAACCTGTGTCTGGAAATTGCGCTGCCAACCAAGCCATTGAAAGACATCAATGATGAAGAAGGTGAGATCGCCCTGTGCACACTGGCCGCTTTCAACCTCGGCACATTGGATACTCTGGATGAACTGGAAGAGTTATCGGATCTGATTGTCCGTGCGCTCGACAGTCTGCTGAGTTATCAGGACTATCCCGTTATGGCTGCCAAAAAAGCCAGTCTGCGCCGCCGCACACTGGGCGTGGGCGTGATTAACTACGCCTATTATCTGGCGAAGAATGGCATGAAATATTCAGATGGCAGCGCCAATGCGCTTACCCACCGCGCCTTTGAAGCCATGCAATACTGGCTGTTAAAGGCGTCCAATAATCTGGCCAAAGAACAGGGTGCCTGCGAAGCCTTCAGCGATACAACCTATGCTCAGGGCCTGCTGCCTATCGACACCTACAAAAAAGACGTTGATAAGTTCTGTGAAGAGCCGCTGCATTACGATTGGGAAGCACTGCGCAAAGATATTCTGACCTATGGTCTGCGTAACTCCACCCTGTCAGCCCTGATGCCGTCAGAAACATCGTCACAGATCAGCAACGCTACCAACGGTATTGAGCCACCGCGCGGATATATCAGCGTGAAGCAGAGCAAAGATGGTATCCTCAAGCAGGTTGTACCGGAATTTGATCGCCTGAGAAAAAACTACGAACTGCTGTGGCAGATTCCGAACAACAATGGCTATCTGCAGCTGGTAGGAATCATGCAGAAGTTCGTTGATCAGGCTATTTCTGCCAACACCAACTATGACCCGTCACGTTTTGAGGGGGGTAAGGTGCCGATGCAGCAATTGCTCAAAGACCTGCTGACTGCCTACAAAAACGGCCTTAAAACGCTCTATTACCATAACACCCGTGATGGAATGGAAGATCCGCAAAAAGACGCTGTGGTCGCAGAAGACGATGACTGCGCAGGCGGCGCGTGTAAGATTTAATTATTTCAGACCTGTCGCAGCCACCTGTCGGTGGCTGCTTTGAGAAAGAATCCTGTATGGCCTACACCACATTTAACCGCAACGAATTTGATACTTTTGCTCAGCCGATGTTCTTTGGCGAGCAAGTCAACGTCGCGCGCTATGATCAGCAAAAACACAAAATTTTTGAAAATCTGATCGAAAAGCAGCTGTCGTTCTTCTGGCGTCCGGAAGAAGTGGATCTGACCAATGACCGCAAAGATTTTTTCGACCTGCCGGAACACGAAAAGCACATTTTCGTCAGCAACCTTAAGTATCAGACACTGCTGGATTCTGTACAGGGCCGTTCGCCTAATATTGCCCTGCTGCCAGTGGTATCGCTGCCGGAGCTGGAAACCTGGATTGAGACCTGGTCATTCAGTGAAACCATTCACAGCCGCTCCTATACCCATATTGTGCGTAATATTGTGCCGAATCCGGCACAGATCTTTGACGATATCACCCGTAACGAGCACATTACCCGTCGTGCGATTTCCGTTACCGAGTATTACGACAGCTTTATTAACCTGAGCAATTACTACATCCAGCTGGGTGAAGGAACGCATCAGGTGAACGGCGAAACCATTGAAGTAAACATGCATGAACTGAAGCGCCGGATGTATCTGATGATGGTATCGGTCAACGTGCTGGAAGCCATCCGGTTCTACGTCAGCTTCGCCTGTTCTTTTGCGTTTGCCGAACGGGCAAAAATGGAAGGTAACGCCAAGATCATCAAACTGATCGCCCGTGATGAAGCCCTACACCTCACCGGTACTCAGCACATTCTGCAGATTATGGCGAAAGGAAAAGACGATCCGGAATTTGCCACTATCGCAGAAGAGTGCCGTGACGATGTTGTGCGTATTTTCAGTGAAGCCGCACAGCAGGAAAAAGAATGGGCCGAATATCTGTTCAAAGATGGCTCCATGATTGGTCTGAATAAAGACATTCTGTGTCAGTATGTTGAATATATTACCAACCAGCGTATTGCCGCTCTGGGCTTTGATCCTGTATTCCCCCAGCGCAACAACCCACTGCCATGGATCAATGCCTGGCTGAACAGCGACAACGTACAGGTAGCGCCACAGGAAGCTGAGATCAGCTCCTATCTTGTGGGTGCCATCGACAGTGAAGTGGATACCGCGGATCTGGGTGATTTTGACCTCTGATGTCCGCTGCGTTGAAAAACCCGACTGAAACCCCGGACAACGATTTCGAACTGACCGGGGAAGACCTGCCCATCAGCACATTCGAACTCGAAGCCCTGCAGCCTGAAGCGGAGCAACCGGCTCCGCTTCAGACTGAGCTGTTTCTGCCTGAAAGCAACCCGGAACAACCGGAGATCAGCCCTCAGATTGAATTCGATGGCATGCAAAAGCCATTGTTCAGTGTGTTGCTGGATGACGGCCGCGAAGTGCATTTCCGGCATGCTGCCTCTTTACTTGAATCACTGGAAGCTCAGGATGTGGCTGTACACTATCAATGCCGCGAGGGCTACTGTGGCAGCTGTCGCGTACAGCTGCTGGAGGGTAATGTGCATTACGCAGAGGAGCCTATGGCATGGCTGAATGAAGGCGATATTCTGCCTTGCTGCTGCATTCCCAAAAGCGATATCAAAATTAAACTGTAAAACCCCTCCGCCCTGCGCTGAATCAACACTTTTACCGCACACCTCCCCTACTATCAGACAGCAGTCATAACAATACGCAAGGTCAAGGAGTTCAGCGATGGCTTACATCTGTATTACCCCGAATGTTGCAATGGTGCGCATGAATGCCGGTGATCATCTGGAAGAAATGCCCGGTGATTTTTACATCAACCTTGATACTCTGGTTGAAGCCCGCATGCGCACAGTCCGGAAGGAACACGAAGGCGATTTCTGCGCTGACGTTCTGCTGGTTCTGGAAAATAAAACCCACGAATTTATTTTCCGCAACAGCCCTGCTGGTAACAAAGCACGCGATATGCTGGAAAAATATTTATCTGAGCGCAGCATTAACTGCTGAGCTGATGCAAGAAAATCGGGGCCGCTCTGAATTATTCAGAACTGCCCTTGATTTATCAGACCGCTGCGGTAGCCTTGGTGCTTTTATAGCGAGGTCTGATAATGAGTCTGAACTTCCCTCCTCTGGAGCAGATGGCTCCTGATTTCACTGCTCCCGATCAGAATGGCCATAACGTCACGCTGAGTGCGCTCAAAGGTAAAAATGTTGTGCTCTATTTTTACCCGAAAGCCATGACACCGGGCTGTACGGTTCAGGCCTGTGGCATCCGCGATATCCGTGATGAATACAAGTCGCTGAACACCATTGTTCTGGGTATCAGTCCGGACGCCCCATCACGCCTGCAGAAATTTATCGAAAAATACGATCTGAATTTTGATCTGTTGTCGGATGAAGACCACCACATTGCTGAACAATACGGTGTCTGGGGCCTGAAAAAATTTATGGGCAAAGAGTTTATGGGGATTCATCGTGTGACGTTTATTATGGATGCTGAAGGCAAACTCCGTCACATCATGGACAAGGTTAAAACGAAAAGTCATCACGACGATGTCATCGCCATCCTGAAAACGCTCTGATTGCTCTGTCCCCGCCCGGCCCTTCATTCCAGCGCCGGGCAGCCGATACAGTCGGTATGAACATCCGTGCTCTTTTGTTGATAAGCAGTCTGTTGCTACTCTCCGCTGCGGCAACCGCCGGCTCAGGTCATTACGCTGGGTGTGCTGGTGCCGTTGTGAAAGCCCCCTTTGCTGCTGTTCCTCCTCTTAAAAACGACGGTGATCAGCATGCTGCCGTCCACTGCCACTGGTTGCCACACCCAACAATAAGCCACCAGCGCTGGCTGCCTGCCCTGCCACAACTGGAATGGACACAGGGACTGCGGACCGGGCTGTCGCGCAGTAAAGGCTATGCCGAATTCAGCGATTGGCGCATCAGCCTGCCCGTTTATCGCCTCAGTAATATGAGGCTGGCCGTCACGGGTCGCCAGCAACGGGTACAGCAATTACACAGTCTGCAACAACCGGTCGGTATGTCCGGCCAGACCTACCAGAAAGATCAGGCATTGTTGCTTAACGCCAACACAATCCGGTGGGGGGTTGAGCTGGATACCCGCCAGAGCGGTAGCCCGCTGAGCTCGGTGGAACTTGAGCACATACAGCACTGGCAACCGCTGAGTATCCGGTTGCTGAATGATAGCCGGGATACACTGACGCCTGCACAATTTGACTATTGGCAGCTGAGTATTAAACGCCAGCCGTTGTTGCCTGGCTGGCAGTTATCCTGGGCGTTCAATATGGGACACGGACAGGTGTATGACGATGGTCATACGGCAGTGCTGGACAATTCGGCACTGGCCAATGATTTCATCAATGCCGGGCTGATGCTTGGCACCACCTGGCGCTGGCGTATGACGCCGCATCTGCATTGGTACAATCATCTGCAGGGGGAGAGTCAGAATGTTCTGTTTATCAGCCGGCGGGACGACGACACTCTGCGCATTGAGAACATCCACCGCATCAGCTATCGCATTCTCAGTGGCATTGAATGGCGCTTCTAAGAAGAGGCCGCTTTATGCTGCTGGCGGTATTCCAGAGGCGCGATGCCTTCCCAGCGTTTAAAAGCGCGGGTAAAAGTACTGCTCTCAGAAAAGCCCAGCTGCTCACTGATCTGAGTCAGCGGCAGACTGGTGGACGTTAACAATATCAGCGCCCGGCGCTGCCGCTCTGCATCCAGCAACTGCTGAAAGCTGGTCTGATTTTCCTGCAGTTTACGCTGCAGGGTTCGGCCACTCATATGCAGACGCTGCGCCAGCTGATCCCGGTCAACCGATAAATCGTTACTGTTGCGTAAAAAATGCTGCACCAGCCCGGCGGTGTCGGGCTGCTGCAGCAGTGCCAATTGCTCTTCCAGCATCTGTTCATGCATGGCCGCCAGTTTTTCATCGCCCAGTGCCAATGGTTCAGCCATCATTTCAGGAGCGAACACAAGCGCATTTCGGGTTGCATTAAACTGCAATGGCGCAGCGAAAATACGCTGATAATTATCCACATTCGCTGGCTCTGCATGCGTCAGCTCTACCCGCAACAGGGCAACGGGCTTACACGCCAGCCAACTGGCAAAACTGCGTAACAAAACCAATACGGCATCAACCTGATGGCGACTGAAATCATCGGCCTGAGGTTCGTAACATACCGCAGCCTCATGCTCATTCTGTTGCAAAAAATAGCGCCCTCCATCGCTTAATAAGCGGGTGTAACGGACGGATTTTTCAAATGCAGCGCCAAGATCCGGGCTGTGCATCAGGGTCAATGCAAAAAGCTGAAAATGGGCGGGCTTAACCAGTTCCCCCATTAATAAACCGAAGTCGTCCGCCGGACAGTATTCTTCTGCAGCACGCCACATTCTCAGAGTTTGCGCTAAAGACACCCGGGCATAGGTGGTGTTTAACAACTCGCGGCTGATGCCAGCGGCCTGCAATAATGGTTCCGCCGCGATCCCCTGTAATTCAGCGCCCTGCAAAAGAGCCTTGATCCAAAGGATGGAAACTGTTTTTTCCGCGCCGCTGTTTGCTGTTTTCATTGTGTGACTTCTGCAGTTAAACCGGGTGTCCTGCGGGGACAATTCTAATCGTTGTAGCTGCGTTACATTATGAGTATCGGATAACAATAAAACAAAAGAGGTCTTTGCTATGAACAAAAAAACAGCCGATCAGTGGTTTGAAGAGTACGGTGCCAGCCACCAGAACCCGCTGAATAAACTGATTCACTGGATTTGCGTTCCCCTGATTTTTATCGTCATTATGGGGTTACTGTGGGAAATACCGGTACCCGCAGCCTTTGCAGAAGTACCCTACCTGAACTGGGCAACCCTGTCAGCCATTGTTGTGGTTGGCTTCTATGTACGGATGTCCGTCAGTCTGTCGATCGGATTGACCGCATTTACCATCGCTACCTACGTTCTTCTGGCCTGGTTTGAGCAACAAAATCTGGCGCCGTTATGGGCTGTCTGCGCCATCAGCTTTGTCGTTCTCTGGATTTTCCAGTTTATCGGTCACTACGTTGAAGGAAAAAAACCGTCTTTCTTTAAAGATATTCAGTTCTTGCTGATCGGACCTGCCTGGCTGATGGGATTTATTTACCGGAAATTAGGTATTCCGTACTCCTGAAAGACGGGCGGGTGTTGCTGCAGCAGTGGCATCACCTGCCTCACCCGAACAGCGTCCTCACCGGTAATCTCTGACGCTATTTCGGCACACTCCAACCTCGTGAAAATCATTCCAACAGGCTAAAAATGCCCACGGCCGTTTTTAAACGGCCTGTTCAATTCAACACAGGAAAGATTATGACTATCGGATATTGGTGTGTACTCGTTGCAGCGTTATTACCCTATGTATTTACCGGTCTGGCAAAAGCGGGCGGGCGTCGTTATAACAATTACGCTCCGCGCGAGTTTCTGGAAAAACAAGAGGGTTATCGCAAACGCGCGCATTGGGTTCAGCTGAACAGTTTTGAAGCCTTCCCGGCGTTTGCTGCGGCCGTCATCATTGCCCACCTGACCGGAGGTGCGCAGGAGCGGATTGATATGCTGGCCATGGCCTTTATTGCCATCCGGATTCTGTACGGCATTCTTTACCTGAGCAATCAGGCAAACCTGCGTTCGCTGGTCTGGATGGCTGGTATTGGCTGTACCGTTGCACTGTTTATCAGTGGTGTTTAGACCGTCGCCGTGTGACCATTACGTTTGTAGCAATACGCTGAGTTGCAATAGATAACAATCTGCCGGCCTTTATCGGACGTCTGAATAATATAAAGGTCGGTAAATTCAGGCGTTCTTTCCAGAAAGGTTGCATTGCGAATAAAACTCGCCAGCTCACGCTGAGAACTCAGCGTATCCGGCGCAGCAGAATAAACCGTTGCCGGCGGATAACATCCAAGCAATGCAGACAAGCCGATAATCATGAGATGCAGTGACGCGTTCATAGCCTGACTCCTGATAACATACCTGAAGCGCCTCTGAATAATTCAGTACCCATTGCAGAAAGCCCAGCAGGGCGAGGCTGCAGATGATTCAGAGATGCTTTAAACCAAGTATAGGAAGAAGGTACGGGCTGATATGGATTGTTTTGTTATAAAGAGTGAGCCGCTCACCAGGTAGTGACGTTACCGAGCCCCCACCTGACAGGCATGGCACCATTGGCCAGCGTGACTGAACAGCCGACATAAAAAGACAGACCCGCAGGCCACTGCTGTCCCACAGTTTTTAATCAGCACCATAGCGGACAAAAACAGCACTTTTTAACATCAAGGCCTGTTGCCTCCCAGGGGAACTTATCCCCTTGCCGGCGGGCCGACCCCAGCTTCGCGCT
>JAJOJJ010000018.1 GCA_021208685.1 Saccharospirillaceae bacterium | reverse complement strand
GGTCGCAGGTCGCAGGTCGCAGGTCGCAGGTCGCAGGTCGCTGGGCTGGCGGCGCTAAAACCGTTATCCTTGCGCTCTTTTGGTTTAACCCGGATTTAACCCGCCATGGCTTTTGCTAAACAGCACATCGACTGGATTCTATTGATTCTTCTGGCCGCCGTTTTTATTGCGTTTCCGCAGATTGATCTGAGCGTCAGCCGCTGGTTTTACGATGCAGAACAGGGTCGATGGCCGCTGGCCAATCACCCGGTCAGCGAGTCGGTGTATGCGTTATTCCGCTATGTGCCCTATGTGCTGGTTCCGGTATTGCTGATTGCCGTCGCGCTGACCTTTGTTAAAGGCGGTATTGCGCAGGCGCAGCGCAAGGCCTGGGTGTTTATTTTAGCGACGCTGCTGATGGGGCCGGGCTTGTTGGTACACAGCGTATTTAAAGAAGGCTTTGACCGTGCGCGGCCAAAGCAGGTGCAGGAGTTTGGCGGCCAGAGTGGTTTTACTCCGGCGTTTGTGGTGTCTGATCAGTGTGCAAAAAAATGCAAATCCTTCGTCAGTGGTCACGCGGCGATGGGATTCTGGCTGATGATTTTTGCCTGGGTTTTTCGTCGTCGCAGCTGGTTCTGGGCCGGTATTATTGTCGGAACCCTGGTCAGCGCCGGACGTATTGTGCAGGGCGGGCATTTTTTGAGTGATACGGTTTTTGCCGGTTTTGTCTGCTACTTTACCTACCGCCTGCTGAGCTACTGGATTCTGGGCTACAGCCGGATTCAGGACGATAAACACGCATAAAACACAGGTGCTGCAGCACCTGTTTTATGGGGCTGTTCAGTGTCTGATATCTATGGGCGGTTGCCTTCGGATTCGCAGGGGCTTTCGCAGGCGCGGCAGGCCAGGCGTTTTTCTTTATGCTTTTTCGCGAAATTCTCACCATCGCCGTAAGCAATAAATTGGTCATAGTGTTTATGGGCACGCTGGGCATTATCCGGGTGTTTAATCGGGCACCAGTACCATTCAGTACGTCCGGCAATTTCGCTGGCATAAGCGAATACGCCGTTGGCGTAGTCACAGTAAAGACAGTTCAGCTTTTGCGTGAAGGTAAGATAAGAAAGCTTTTTCCGGTCCAGCGCCAGATAATCTCTGCGCTTCACCTTCGGTATTTCGTACACCGGAAAACAAACCGCCTGATACAGCGACACAAACAGATCGACAATCACCACCGGAATAATTAATCCGTAGATCATCGGTGCTGTAAGGGTGATGAGCAGAAAGTGCTTTGGATTCTTTATAACCCGTCGGAAGAGAGCGATGATGGTTCTCCTGAGAATAAGCGGCAGTTGTGTGGTTGTTTTCTGGCGACAATAAAAACAGATTCTGCAGCTGGCTGCCAGAGATAGTCGATGCGGAAACCGGTATTGCTGAGTCGGGCGAGTAAGTCTTCTTTGTCTAAACGGTTAACATAAGGTGCCAGCTTCAGCACCTGCATCAGTGGAATCAGCATACGCACGAAGGGGTTCATTTCCTTTACCAGCGCTGTGCTGGTAATAAACACACCGCCTGGCTTTAACGCTTTATAACTGGCGCTGATAGCGGAATCAGGATCTTCCAGCAAATGCAGGATATTCAGCCCCAGCACGGCGTCAAAGCTGGCTGCGGGCGGATGAATACTTTCCAGCGTTCCCTGCTGAAAACGGATATTACCGATACCCGCGTCTTTAGCTTTCTGTGCCGCAATGGCCAGCATATTGCCGGAGATATCCGTTGCCAGAACCTCTTTAACACACGGCGCATGAACCATCGCGGTGCTGCCGGTGCCACAGCCAAATTCCAGCACCGACCAATCGGGTTGCAGATAGTGCTGGGTTATTTCCAGCTTCTTACGGTAGGCCACTTCATCCTGAATCCGGCTTTTGGCATAGCGCTGCGCACTGTTATCCCAGAATGTCTTTGAATCCTTCATCGGCGTCTCCTTTGCTTCCGTGTGGCGGACTGTGCCGTAACGTGCAGCAGTAATTCAGTGTGTCCCGTATGACTTGCGGTTTGTTACTGAATCAGGTTGACGATAATTAACCAGAGCTGAAAGGTAAAAACAACGGGAGTCTATGGCATATCAAGGCAACTGAAACTGGCTGGCAGAATCTGCTGCTGATTATCCCGCTCAAATTTTAAAAAGCGCGTGGAGCATTCCTGATCCTGCCACGGTTTACAGCTGGAAACCGACAGGGTACAGACTTCGTTATAACAACCGTAAGTAAGCCGGTTTCTGCTGGTCGTATTATTCATTGCCAGCAGCGAGGCAATAACAGCGCCCACTGTGGTAACGGGGCTGCCTTCACAGGCGTCATTCTCTGCAGCGATTTCCGTGTTGGCATAGCGCATCACACTTTCCAGCAATGGCTGCTGTTCCGCCAATGGTGGCTCTGCGCGATAGGAGAAAATCCAGGCAGCAGAAAAACCAGCAGCGGCTCCCAACAGGAAAATAATGGTACTCAGTACGGAATGGTTCATCGGCAGACTTTCCGCTTATAAACCGGCTTTGGCCCGTTCAATTGCCGCATTAATTGCCGCTTTCGCTTGTGGGCTGTTTTTCCAGCAGGTGGTTCTCAGCATCTGAGCCACTTTTTCGGCGATGTCCTCGGCGTTGTAAGCGGCCAGCTCAGCCAGCGAATGGATACCAATTTCCTCGAAGCGTTGGATCACCGTCGGGCCAACGCCTTTTACTGCCAGCAGGGCTTCTTTTTCAGGTTCAGAAAATGTCATAGAGTGCTTTATTTTAAGGGGATAACGGAGCGGGGCGATATTAATTCAGCTGTGTCTGTTAAAACGGGGGAATATCAGGCCACGTATTTTGTGGCTAGAACGATTTAAGTGGATTGTTATGTGTTTTGACGTTACCCATTTTTTAAACCAAAAGATATTAAAGTAATACCACCAACAACTTGCGCCAAGATGATAAGCCAGTAAAGCAAAGGAAATGATGTTCTAGAAACATCGAACCATGCACACCAATCAAGAATGAATACCGTATCGGTTTCTTCTTTACGGTAATCCCAATAGGTTATTGCTAAAAGTACTATACCCAAAAGAGTTAAAAAATTCATTGGCACTTCCTTTTACCTTACACATAACGCCCGGCTTTTGGGCGCGCGTTGTTTGCGCATCCCGCCGCGTATTTCAGCGGCAAAAAAACCGCTTGTTAATCGACACTCAAAGACCACGTTCGATTGCCTCGCGAATGATTGGGGCTACAGTCGCCTTTGAGATACCTCTATCTTTGCAATATTTTCCGCTCAACCAAGCCGACAGACTCTTCTGCCCCTTGCTCGCATTGCAGCCACAACAACAGAGCGCAATGTTCTCTCTAGTCACGATGCTCGCATCATTGATGATATGTTCCCAGCTCGCAACATTCCTTCTAGATACCTGGGCAGAAGTGAATGGCTCACGGCAATAAACGCATGAGTTATCTCGCTCTCTTACCTCTTGCTCTAACCAATCTGGGATATTCCACTTATTCGCCATACCATTCCATTATCGGCAAGTTCGATTAACGCCGCCAACACAGGCCGAGCGAAGCGATGTCCAGTGCAATGCGTTTTTTGCATTGCACGATTGTGCTTGGCTTTGTTATGCACCTACACGCTACCGGCTCTTAGTTTAGGCAATTGATTTTGTTTAACATAATAGCCTTCTGGGCTACTGCGACCATAAATACTAGCGAATTTTATACCCCATGAACCATCTCTATAAAAATAGAGCTTACCCACGCATCCGTATAAACCTACCCCTAGCAAAGTGGCCAAATGACGCTCAATAGATTGTTCCAGTCTATCCGGTGTAAAGACTGCAACAAATCTAGGTCTAATACTCTTCCCCTGCACCTCGAATGTCGATTGTGCGTACGTGATACTTTGCCATACGAGCCTATTAGTTTTGGACGTTTGACCGATAGCACCTTCGACCCACTTGCATTCAACCCCAAACCATTCACTTGTAAATCCTTCGGCGATCAAATGCGGCTTTGCTCTAAGTAAAATATCTATGCGAAGCCGAGTCTCATAGATGGGGTGATAACCCCAAACTTCTTCCAATACCTCAAAGTCTTTGGATAAGTTAACTATCAGACTATCTTTTAAGGATCTCTCAGTCATGAGTTCTCATTGCATAACGTCCAAAGCAGCGGCCGAGCGTAGCGAGTCCAGCCCCGTAGGGGCGATGCTGCCTTTGCTTGTTATGCTTCTCATAGCTTAAACCTTCTAACAAACTCTACCAGCGCACCCGCCAACAGCGTTGTTGCTAAATCATTTGTTACGACATAAACCATTAAATCAATAGTACAATTAAAGGCAACCCAAGTGGTGTTATATGTAAGTTTAAGCTCCGTAAGTAAATGTAGATTTCCGTGATTTAATTCATACCTTCCGTCTGGCTGAGGCGCTTCCTTCTTCTCGTTTGTATCATCAGGAACTACTTCTTTTATAAGTTGGTAATGGGATATGTACTTACTCTCTAGTAGTCCAATTATGCTATTTAGTAACAGCTTGTTAAACAACGTCGCAGGAACAAAATCCTCAAGAGGGCGGCGCCAACCATTTGTTTCATTATTGATTCGTGGCGTAGTCATCTCGTGATTATATGACGCTGTGTTTGATAGCATTTCTAGCAAGTGTTCACCGATGTATAGCTCGAGGGGCAGCATTGCTAGCCACCTGAGAAGTGGGACTTTGGTCTCCCCCCTGAAAAACAATTTTTTAAATATTCCTTCTCTCAAACTTCTCTAATCCTTAGTAGTGGTATGCATAACAGTTTCTTAGTAGGCATGCTCATTAACACACCTAAGCCCTTATTCAGATTCCCAGCCTAAACCATTGTCCGGACTGTAAAAATCATCGTTATTTTCTTTTTTGTCAGGATATAAACGCGCATGCGCGTTTTTACCCTGAGTCGCTCTTTACACTTTGCGCGTTATCACTTTTCGCAGAATCTTAAGTGATTGATTTTCTTCCATTCTTTCTGGTCTGAAGGTGTCAATCCGCGCATGCGCGTTTTGCTCATGGCGCGTAAACGCACATCAGATTCCGCAAACAGTAAAATATACGGATTGTTTGTACATTATTTTGCTTTGGTGATTTTCAGTGCTTTTTCGGCAGAGAACATCGTTCAGGTGGTGCTTGTTCTCCAGACAGGCTACCGCCCGTCCTTATAAACGCAGGGCAGGAATCGCGTCGTTTTATCATTCGGCATTGTAAGCGGGGAAGGCGTGTGTCCGGACGCTGTGTTCGTACGATATGGTGGCTTCCCTGCGATGGTTCGAGAGTACTGAAGTTTGGGATGAGGTTCAATCTGTTGATAGATTTGGTTGCAAATGGCAGGAGGCGACAATGGCTTTGGTGGGCAGTGCCCACACTACCTTTCTCTAAGCTAAGTATATTCCTGTTGTTGGTTCCTGTTGGGTAAGGTAATTCTTCTGATTGTTTTCAGAACCGGAGGATTCGGTGCTTGATCTCCCTCTGGTGATGGAAAGGTACAGACACCTTGTCATTCCGACTCCGGTGTCCGTTTGATTGGGGACAATCAGCTTTGTCAGGTGCTTACGGGTTAACTACCCGGGGTCTGTAAATGCTGTACGACGTCAATCCGAAAGCCCCCCGGATCCTGCAGCATAAAATGTATCTGCCCCCAGACTTCTTCTTTCAGAGCCATCGCGATGGTCAGATTCATTTTCTGGGCTTCAGCATAGGCCTGCGCAGCATCTTTAACTTCCAGTGAGATTACGTATCCCTCCGTGGACATCAGTGGCCGGAGAAACTCAGGTTGAGTCGCATGTTCAGGCATTAGGAATCCAAGCTGGATACCTGAGTTTGGTGATACCAAATGCAGGTAAAAGCCGGGGTCAAAGAAAGCAGCGCTAAATCCAAAGACAGATTCATAGAAAGCTTTTATCGCGTCCAGATTTGTCGTTACCATCACGGGGAACATCGCATCGGTTTCAATCATCTTTTTTACTCTCAGGCAGTTGATTGGGAGAGCATATTATTTTTCATTCGGGATCTGTTTGATTGTATAAAACGGACATCGATTGAAACTGTGCCGGGGTGACTCCGGACAAGCGTTTGAATTCACGAACGAAGTGGGGCTGGTCATAATAATGATCGAGGTACACTTTATTATATTGAGGTGAGTTCATCGCTTTGAGCGTGTACTGAAATTTCAGTACTCTGTTAAAGTCCTTGGGGAGAAGTCCAAGATGCTGCTTGGTTAGTCTCCTGAGCTGGCGTTCAGACACGCCAAATTCATCACCCCGGCTACCGGGTAGGTTTACGTTTAAATTTCTGTAACAGTATTTGATGAAGAGCGCCAGGCGAGGGTCGGTGTCAGCAAACCGGATTGCTGAAAGCATCACCAGCGACAGGTTGTTGCACCGTTCTTCAAAGCATTTCTCTTTTTCAATGGATTCAAATACGGCATAAACAATATCGCTGGGTAATAAGTCTTCTGCTTTTACACTCGCCGCCATGCTCCATTCTCCTAATGGAACAGAGATTAAGCTGTTATGCCCCAGAATGCGAAAGCGAATACCAAAAAATGATGCTGGCCCCTGTATATGAAACAAAGAGGATGAAATAAGTGGCGGAATAATAAAATTATCATCGAAGCAATCTGGATTGATAATCCAGTCAACACAGTTATCGGGTACGCTATGGTACAAAAACCGGCCTTTGGGTACCTTGAGTTGCCAGTATGATTGTATCCAGCGATTTAATGGGGGTAACACCTGCTGCGTATTATAAGCGCGGTCGTCAGCCACCATACCTTGTGTCGGGTTGTAATCTAACAGCATTTTATCTGGCTCCGCCCCGCGTTCACGGATGTATCATTACCTTTTCTTTTCGTACTTTCCAGTCATTCGGACCGTCAGAAGCGCCCACGCGGCTAAGGTCTTTTCTGATACGTCCCTTCATTTCTGCCTTTCCTGCAGCCATAAAAAAACAGGGCAACACATTGTGCTGCCCTGTTTCTGTAACGGTTAAAAGCATTCACCGGAGTTCCGGCACACTAACCGCCGCTGTTATTCAGCCTGAATGCCCACAATCAGCCATGGCGCGTTGTCTTTGCTCAGATCACGCTCCAGATGCCAGAGATCAAAAATACCGTCTTCGGATTTTTCCAGCAGGTCGCGTACGCGGCCTTTAAACAACAGGCTGATTTCGGCGGTCTCTCCAGTCTGACCGGCGGCGACGATGTCGGCACTTAAATCCAGCACTTCGGTTTGTGGTGGCACCATCATGCGGTTGCGCTGGTTAGCGAGGGCGGCATAGAGATCGGGGCTGACGTATTCGGCAATGGTATCGAGGTTGCCCTGATTCCAGGCTTCCTGCACTTCGCGGTAGTGCTGTAAGGCGCCGTCAATAAAGGCTTGCTGATCAAAACCGGCTGGCAGATCAATGCTGCTTTCGGCAGCAAACGCAGCGCTGTTGCCAGAGGCCGGGGCAGCAGCACTGTCGGCCAGATTTCCCATATCAAAGCTCTGGCGTTGTTGCGTAGCATTGCCTGCTGCCGAGTAAGCACTTTGTGGCGCATTGTGCTGAGCGGCACGGCCACGCAGCAACTTAAACAGTACAAAGCCAACCAGCGCCAGCAGCAGGATATCCATCATCTGAATGCCTTCAAACGCGCCGCTGCCCAGCAGGTAGGCGAACAGACCACCGGCCAGAAGGCCGCCGAGCAGTCCTTTACCCAGACCACTGCCCGGGCGGGCGCTGTTGGCCGGTTGCTGATTCTGGGTCTGATCCGGTGTGGCTTTTTTCTGCTGGAAAGGTACAGGTTTGGATTTGCCAAAACCACCGGAGCCAAAGCGTGCGGCATCCGCGGTGCTGGCAAGGCCGAAGGTAAGCATCAGGGCGGTGAACAGAGTCCAGAAGGCTTTCATAGTATCCTCGTTGTCTTTTTATACCGGTGTTTCTGCATAGGGTTTATGCAGAAAATCCATTTTCAGGCATGCATCATAGGGCAGTGAGAGGGGGGCGTCATGCAGGGAATTGGCAGGAATCGTAAATGTGAGAGGTGTTTTACTGTGCGTGGATTTAACCCTTGAAAATGTACGTGAATTGATTCAGATCAATTTCTTCTCAGGTCATTTCTCTAGACTCGCCGGAGTTTATTAATAAAAACAACAGCGACAGGATGTTCCGGCTATGGATAGGTATGAGTGGTCCGCTGACCTTAATCTGGGGATAGCGGTCATTGATGCTCAGCATCGGCAAATTGTGCAATACATTAATGATCTTACCCACGCGATTGGCGCTGAAGAGGTTGATGAAGTCTTTGACGTTATGGAGCGTCTGCGGGATTACACCCTTGATCACTTTGCCTTTGAAGAGCAATTAATGAATCAGGCGGGTTATGTATTGCTGAGTGCGCACCAGATGGTGCATCGCCGCTTTGAAGATAAAATTGCCCGCATGCAGGAAGAGCTGACCAGCGGTCGTGATCCGTTTGGTATCGCCCGCCGGGTGCGTACGTCATTAATGGCGTGGCTGATTCAGCATATCCGCCATGAGGACGTTGATTATGTGCCGGTGGTTAAAAAGGTATTAAAGCGCGAGGAAAGCTGGATTAATGCCTCGCTGAAACGGATTTTCGGTAACAGCACCTCCAGCGCCTGACGATTTTTGCAGGCACAAAAAAACGGCTGGTGCTTTGGCGCCAGCCGCTTTTTTATCCGCTTTTACGGGTTTACCAGAACAGCCAGGCGAACAGCGTCAGCACAATAATGCAGGCCAGGTTCAGCCAGAGCCCCACGCGCATCATGTCGCTTTGCTGCACATAACCTGTACCGAATACGATGGCATTGGGCGGCGTGGCGACCGGCAGCATAAAGGCGCAGGAGGCGGCGATGGCAATGAGCGCCGACAGAATAACGGGCGAGATGCCCAGGCTGTCGGCAATGGCCGCAAACACCGGCACCAAGAGCGCAGCGCTGGCGGTATTACTGGCAAACTCGGTCAGAAACACCACAAAGGTCACGATACTCAGCAACGCAATAAGAATACCGCCGGAACGAAGAAAATCGCCGATGCTGTGCGCCAGAAATTCACTGGTGCCGGTGGCTTTTAAAATGGCACTGAGGCACAGGCCGCCACCGAATAACAACAGCACGCTCCAGTCGGTGGTTTTTTCAATATCTTTCCAGCTCACTACGCCACTGACGACCAGAGCAATAATGGCGCTGATACCAATAATACTGTCAAACGCAGCCAGGCCACCCAGCCAGGCATTTAACGGTGCGCTGAATATCCAGCACAATACGGTGATCGTAAAAATGGCGAGGGTAATACGTTTGTTGTTATCCCAGATCATGGTGCTTTTTTGCACGCTGAAGCGCTGATTCAGATCGGGCTTTAATACCCAATAGAGCACACCAACCGCCACCGGTAATAACACCAGCGTCACTGGCAGCGCCAGCGCCATCCAACCAATAAAACTCAGGCCACTTTGTGCGGCGGCAATGGCATTCGGCGGACTGCCAACCACTGTGGCAATACCGCCGATACTGGCGCAGTAGGCAACGCCGAGCAGGGTAAATACATAGGTGCGGTGATGCTTTTCCCGGTCAAGCTGGCTGAGCATACCCAATACCAAAGGCAGCATCATGGCCGCGGTCGCGGTATTACTGACCCACATCGACAGTCCGGCGGATACGGCAAACATCATCAGCACCGCGACCACCAGACGACCACGGGCAATGTTCAGCACGTTATTGGCAATGGCACGGTCAAGCGCTTGCGCATGCAGTGCAGAGGCCAGGGCAAAACCACCCAGGAACAGAAAAATAATCGGATCAGCAAAGTTACTCAGCGCCTGAGGGGTCTTAAAAATGCCGAAACCAACCGCCAGAACAGGTACCAGTAATGCCGTCACCGAAACATGAATGGCTTCCGTCAGCCACAGTACGGCAATAAACACCAGAATACTCAGCCCGGTAACCACCGCCGGAGCAAAGGGCAGGGTGTTGAGCAACACAACAAACAGCAGAATATCGGCGCTAACAATCAACAGCCCGCGCCAGCGGTTGGTAAATTCCGGGGAGACCATGACCTTATCTTCCATAATGGCAATGGCCCAGCATACTGGGTGCCATGGGCGGCTGCCAGTCGGTTTATAACCACAGTAATAACCGCAGGGAAAGGCCGTATGATTGTATTGCTTTACTCTGCATCTGGCAGAAAATCAAAATACTGGTCCGGGTAAGGCTCATTGGCAAGGGTAAAGTGCCACCACTCTTCCCGCACACCGATAAAACCGTGACGGTGCATAACACTTTGCAATACATCACGGTTACTGCGCTGGCTGGGGCTGAGTTCGCGGTACTCCGGCCAGGATTGCGGGCCAAAGAAATCAAAAATGGTGCCCATATCGAGTTCCTGCCCATCGCTGTCAACCAGTGTCAGATCGACGGTGCTGCCGCGCGAATGCGAAGAGTGGCTGAACAAATAGCCCTGCTCAAACAGTTGCGGCTTTTCCAGTGCAGGGTAAAAGCGTGCTTTGGTCCGTAAATCTTCCGCGCTGCTGGCCCAGCGTAAAAAATGGTCGACGCCCGTTGCGGGCGATAAGCATCGAATATTTTTACCCGCAGATCCTGCTGACGTAATTCTGCTGCCACCCTGGCCAAGGCTTCGGCTGCCGGGCGGCTGAGCAGTGCACAAGCATGCGCATAACCATCAACGACAGCTCCCATAAAATTATCGCGGCTGGCGTATTTAAGCTCGATGAGAATATCGGGAATCAAGTGGTCGAGACGAATAAAGCAGAGCTGAGAGGGTGATAATAATGGAATGGTTGGTTTGGATGGCATCAAACAGAGTCTCTCACCGGATAAGATTACCGGTTCAGTGTAAAGCGAAAGGCCGATGAGTGTTATCGATCTGGAGCAAGGTTGCCGTTCTTCGCAGGTGGCGGGCCGTCAGATTCTGTTCATGTTGCATTACAGAGGAACGCTGTCTGATAAAGGTGCAGGGCACCTTTATCAGAAACTGGCAACGTTCTTCACGGTATAAGCACCGCCGTCATTGTTGGCGACGGCTGGCGTATCAGGCAAAACCCAGAGCAACTCCGGTCAGGGCAATGGCAGCACCGGCGACACGACGGCTGATGTCTGCCGCTTTGCTGTGACCAGCACTTGCCAATGCATAGCCCGCAGCATGCAGCGCTGCGGTGGCCAGCAGGAAGCCTGCGCCATAGGTGGCCAGAGTGCCCATTGCCGGCATTTCCGCGCCGTGGGCAAAACCGTGGAAAAAGGCAAAACCACCGGCCAGTAACACACCAGCCAGAGCGCCTTTTTTCAGGTTAAAGGCAATCAGAGCACCGAATACCACCACCGAGGCGGCAATCATCAGCTCGGTAAACGGCAGCTGCAGGCTGCTGGCGCCGGCCAGTGCGCCCACGGCCATCATGGCAACAAACGCCAGCGGCGTGGCCCAGCGTGCGGCACCGCTCTGGCGTGCGGCCCACAGACCCACCGCCAACATTGCCAGCAGATGATCCAGCCCGGTAAACGGGTGCGCAACACCGGCAGAAAAACCCGATACTTCATGGCCGGTATGAGCGAAAGCAGCGGCTGGCATCAACAGAGCAGCGGCAGAGATAAGAACGTTTTTCATAGGATTCTCCTCAGGAGTTTTTTACAAAATTAAATAACCGACAAAACAGATTGACGGAGCGTTGTGAGCGCTGCTGAGACAAGGCAAAAATAACGGCGGGAGCGGAGTGCAGTTGGCCTGCATGAGCATCCCGAAGGCATTTTTAACGCCGTATCACCAAGCGCAGCAGCTCAGACGACTGCTTTAGCGGGTGGAATCACTTTTTGCTCCAGCATCCCCTCGGTCACAATAAACTGAATAATATCGTCCAGCCCCTGCGCTTTTTTCAGGTTGGAAAACACAAACGGACGTTCGCCACGCATTTTTTTCGCATCACGGTCCATCACATCCAGATCGGCACCGACCAGCGGTGCCAGGTCGGTTTTATTAATCACCAGCAAATCGGAGCGGGTAATGCCCGGGCCACCTTTACGCGGAATTTTATCGCCAGCGGATACGTCGATTACATAAATGGTCAGGTCGGATAATTCCGGGCTGAACGTCGCACTCAGGTTATCACCGCCGCTTTCGACAAAGACCACATCCAGATCGCCATGACGTTTCATTAAAACATCGATAGCGGCCAGGTTCATCGAGGCATCTTCACGGATGGCCGTGTGTGGACAACCACCGGTTTCCACGCCCATGATGCGGTCGGCTGACAACGCTTCGTTACGGGTTAAAAACTCGGCGTCTTCTTTGGTATAAATATCGTTCGTCACGACTGCAATATTGTAATGATCACGCATTGCAGAGCAGAGCGAGCGCAATAAGGCGGTTTTACCGGAGCCAACCGGGCCACCGACACCTACACGTAAAGTTTGTTTTTTCATATTGAATTCTCCGGAATTCTTAATTCTGTTGTTCAGTCCGTAACGCATTTTCGACAGATGGTGGCGTTATTGAGGCCGCTGCGATGCGGCAAAAATCTTTAAAGGAGCGCAGTGTCGTTTTCTTACATGAGCATCCTGCGAATATTTTTAACAACGTCAGAGCCGTGCCAATAGCCATCATGAGCGAAAAAGCCGTGTGTACTGTGTCTCATGTTTCGCACTGGCAATCGCCAATGCCGGTAACGAGCCACCGATTTCTGCTTCATTCACGCTTTCTGCCGTGCGAATGGTGGCCGGAATCAGCGTCTGTAAATCACTTAATAATTGCTGCGCCTGTGTCTGTCCCAGCGGCACCAGCTTGGTGGCGGCGGCAATCTGATTTTCCAGCCAGGCGAAGGTCAGACCGCTGGCGGCGGCGGCAAACGGAATTTGCCACTGCACCGCCGGATACGCATACAGCGCCACAAAACTGACATCGCCTTCGGCCTCGCTGGCATAGCGCGGCAGCTGAACCTCCAGCTGCTTTAATAAGCGCACCAGCGCTTCACCCATGGCGGTATCCGTAAGGCGTAATTCGCGGGTTTCGCGACTGGCCAGAATTAAATCGTTCCAGCCTTCCCAGCTTTTTTCATCGGCTTCGGCCACCGCCTGCATCGCGCCTTTTAATACCGGTAAATCAATCAGTGCCTGGGTTTCGTGCAATTGCAGCGCAATCCAGTCGCGGGTCTTCGCCATATTGCTGACCCAGCCTATGTCCACGGCGTATTCCAGCCCCTGAGAAAAGGCATAACCTCCCACCGGCAGACTGACGCTGGACAGCTGCAATAAGCGCAGCAGCCCCGGCGTTGTCAGCGCTGCATGGTGATCAGTGGTCATGATCGTCACCGTGTTCATGACCATCATCGTGACGGTGGTCATGGTGATGATCATGGCCGTGCGAATGACCGTGCGAATGACCATAACCGGGTGCATACGCACCGGATTCCGGCACAAACACCGCGTGTTCATGGCTGACGATTAAACCCAGCAAGTGCAGCATATCTTCCAGCACATGATCCGGTTTTATCCGTAACCAGCGTTCACCCACTTCCACTTTTACATGGCGGTTGCCAAGGTGATAACAGGCTTTGGCAAACGTCTGCCAGTCATCACAGCTGGCGTGGGCGACGTCTTCTTCCGCGCCTTCAATTTTTACGATTTTGCCATCGCTGGTGCGTAAAAATTCACCAACCAGCAAGGGCTTGCCGCGCTCCAGAAACAGGCGCACTTCTTCACCGTCGGTACTGGTCAGGCGCAGGCGGCCACGGTCACGCTGTTCATAATTCAGCACCACCGTGGCGTTGACCGGATCATGGCAGTGGGTGCCAAGGCGTTCGTAAACTTCCAACATAAACAGTCCTTAAAACAGTGCTTTTAATTGCACGTTTAAAATAAGTTATACAGCTGCGCCAGCGGTAATTCGCTGGCCGGTTCGCAGGTCAGTAATTCGCCGTCGGCACGTACTTCATAGGTTTGCGGGTCAACGGTAACGTCGGGCATCCAGTTGTTCAGAATCATGTCTGACTTGCTGATATTACGGGTATTTTTACAGGCGGCTAAGGTACGCTTAATGCCCAGTTTTTCACCAATGTTATTCTTTAACGCCGCCGCCGAGACGAAGGTCAGGCTGGTGGCGGCAGCGGCTTTACCAAAGGCACCGAACATCATGCGGTAATGCACCGGCTGCGGTGTCGGGATGGATGCATTCGGGTCGCCCATCGGCGCTGCGGCAATCATACCGCCTTTAATAATCATGCTCGGTTTGGTGGCAAAAAATGCCGGTTTCCACAACACCAGATCAGCCAGTTTTCCTTTTTCGATGGAACCCACTTCGTGGGAAATACCATGAGCAATGGCCGGGTTAATGGTGTATTTGGCAATGTAGCGGCGCGCGCGGAAATTATCGGCGCCGATGTCCAGATCTTCTTTTAATAAGCCGAACTGGGTTTTCATTTTATGCGCCGTCTGCCAGGTGCGGGTGATCACTTCGCCCACGCGGCCCATGGCCTGAGAGTCGGACGAAATCATGCTGAAGGCTCCACGGTCATGAAAAAGATCTTCAGCGGCAATGGTCTCTTTACGGATGCGCGAATCGGCAAAAGCCACATCTTCAGGAATGCTGCTGTCGAGGTGATGACACACCATCAGCATATCCAGATGTTCATCCACCGTATTGCGCGTGTAAGGGCGCGTTGGGTTGGTGGATGATGGCAATACGTTGGGGTAAGCGCAGGCGCGGATAATATCCGGCGCGTGGCCGCCACCGGCTCCTTCGGTATGGTAGGTGTGAATCACGCGGCCTTTAAATGCACCAATGGTGTCATCGACAAAGCCGGATTCGTTCAGCGTATCGGTATGAATGGCAATCTGCACATCGTACTTTTCAGCCACGGTGAGGCAGCAGTCGATCGACGCTGGCGTGGTGCCCCAGTCTTCGTGCAATTTAAGACCACAGGCACCGGCTTCCAGCTGTTCTTCCAGTGCCTCTGGCAGGCTGGCGTTGCCTTTACCTAAAAAGCCAAAGTTCATCGGCATGTCGTCGGTGGATTGCAGCATTTTGCCAATGTACCAGGGGCCGGACGAACAGGTGGTGGCGTTGGTGCCGGTGGCAGGCCCGGTGCCGCCACCAATCATGGTGGTAACGCCGCTCATTAAGGCTTCTTCAATCTGTTGCGGACAAATAAAATGAATGTGCGCATCGATGCCGCCAGCGGTAAGAATGGAGCCTTCACCGGCAATCACTTCCGTGCCCGGGCCAATAATAATATCGACGTTATCCTGAATATCCGGATTACCGGCTTTACCCACGGCGAAAATACGGCCGTCTTTAATACCGACATCGCCTTTTACAATCCCCCAGTGATCCAGTACCACGGCATTGGTAATGACCAGATCAACGGTTTCTGCGCTGACGCGCTGGCTCTGGCCCATGCCATCGCGGATCACTTTGCCGCCGCCGAATTTCACTTCGTCGCCGTAGGTGGTGAAATCTTTTTCAATCTGAATGAATAATTCAGTATCGCCGAGGCGCACTTTATCGCCGGTGGTCGGGCCGAACATCTGCGCGTAGGACGTGCGGTCCATGGTTTTATTGCTCATGTGCTTCCCCTCATTAATCCAGCTTGCCCATTACCTCGCCGCGGAAGCCGTACACAATACGGTCTCCGGCGTAGGCGACTAATTCCACTTCACGGCCCTGACCCGGCTCAAAACGAACGGCAGTGCCGGAGGCAATATTCAGGCGGAAACCGCGGGTTTTTTCCCGCTCAAACGACAACGCCGGATTGGTTTCATAAAAATGATAATGGGAGCCAACCTGAATCGGGCGGTCACCGGTATTTTCAACACGCAGACGCACCGTTGCGCGTCCTGTGTTTAATTCGATATCGCCTTCACCGACGATAATTTCACCTGGGATCATGTTCTTTCTCCTGTAAACCGTTAAGCATCTCGGCTGAACCCGTTTAAAACGCCAGCGAGGCCGTCAGGGCGCAATGTTGTTTAAACGATAGGCTCATGCACGGTGACCAGCTTGGTGCCATCCGGGAAGGTCGCTTCTACCTGCACTTCATGAATTAATTCCGGCACGCCTGGCATCACCTGATCAGCGCTCAGCAGTGTTTTACCGTAACCCATCAGCTCGGCTACGGTTTTGCCATCGCGTGCGCCTTCCATAATTTCCATGGTCAGGTACGCCATGGCTTCCGGGTAATTTAATTTCAGACCACGGTTCAGGCGGCGCTCTGCCAGCAGGGCTGCGGTAAAAATCAGCAGCTTATCTTTTTCGCGCGGTAGCAGTTCCATCATTCACCTCAGTTAATAATCGGTTCTTTAAATAGTCAGACATCATCAGGTTGCCCAGATGCGCGGAGCGCAGGCCGGGCGTTGCATGAATTGCGGGCGGATAATCGCCCAGGCATCCGTCAGCAGCAGGCGGGCCTGTTCGCTGCAGGTACCGAGATAACGCACGGTTAAAAACGAGCCATTCAGGCTGACACCGGCCAGTTGGTTGGCGCACAGCTCCTGGATTTTATCCAGTGCCTGTTCACAAAAGCCCTGAGCAAAAGGCCCGGCCACCAACAGACCATGAACCGGCATGCCACGGAAACCGGCGGCGGCATTTAATAATTCGCTGTTGCCCGGATGCAGGCTCAGGCGCTCATTCAGCAATAACTGCTGTTTATAATAAATGCGCAGTCCCTGCTTGAGTGTGGTGAGCTGGCCGATATCATCCAGACGACTGCCATTGGCGGGCAGACCGAGGCTGACAATATCCCAGCCAATATAACGGCTGTTGTCACCCAGATGCACTTCGGTTTCCAGCTGCGCACGGGATGACGGGAATAAAATGGTTTCCAGCGGCATCCATTCCAGCGCCGCGTTGTCATCAACCCTCAGCTGTACTTTCTGCTGCTGCAGCAAACCATCAGCACGGGCACGGTAAACACGACCGGCGCCGGGGGTTGTAACCAGCACATGGCTGTTTTCACCGGCATTGACATTAATGGTCAGAAAATCACCCGACACCATGCCACCGGGCGGATGCAACAGATACAGATGCGCACAGTCTGGCCCTTCCGGGTAAAACGGCTTTTGCACATAAAGAGGGCCATTATGTTCGCACTGCACCAAACGAGTGCCTCTTGGCGTCTGGCGCGTGGTCAGGTGCAACTGCGCGTTCCAGTATGGTGCATCAGCCTGCGCGCTTAGCAGCGGCTGAACGGGGTGATTCAAGCCATATCTCCTCTGTTCCGGTAGAAGCGGCCCGATAACTAAAGGCCGCAATAGGGTATGCCGGGTTGTTAAGCAAGAGGGATACCATATTGACTGCTTAGTCAGTTTTTTTAGTGGCGAGGTGTCCGGTTAAAGTCTGAGGAGAGTGATAGATGTGCAGGTACCGCGCAGGTGAACAAAGGTGCGCAGGGCGTGCACAACATAAGGGAGCGCTGTGCGCCAGGAAGGCGCATGGCATCTTGGCGGATGTTCATGCTGGTGATACGTTCTTTGTCAGCGAATTACCGATCTATGTGAGTGTCTAACCGCCCGGCAAAATGAATCGATAACTGCGACCGTGTCAGATTGCCGTTTTGCACTCTGGGCTACAGCGTTATTTTCTGACGGCGACGTTAATCCAGCCTCCAGTCATTCTTCACATCCCAGCTCACCATATGTCCATCCGGGTGCTTAAAGGCTAAACCGCAGGCGTGCAGCATTAATCGTGGTTCGGCGTGCAGGGCTTCATCGTGGGCGTATAAATCGCAGCCTAAAATCGGATGACCGATGGATTTTAAATGCAGGCGCAGCTGGTGCTGGCGGCCGGTAACGGGTTTCAGCGTTACCAGTGTGCGGTGGGTGTCCGGATTGCGCTGCTCGACCGTGAAATAGGTAAGCGAGGCTTTGCCTTCTTCATAGTCGATTTTACAGCGCGGACGGTTTTCCCAGTCTTTGCCAATGGGCAGGTTAATCTCGCCTTCGTCCTGTTCAATAATGCCCCAGACCACGGCCTGATAGGTTTTCTGGATTTCACGGTCGCGGATCTGTTGCGACAGCACCTGACGTGCGCGCTCGGAGCGGGCAACAACCAGTAAGCCAGAAGTATCCAGATCGAGACGGTGCACAATAACCGCTTCCGGGTAATCCGGTTGCAGGCGGGTAATGACCGAGTCGTTATTCTCCGGGCCGCGGCCAGGCACGGTGTAGAGAAAGGCCGGTTTATTAACCACAATCAGATCGTCATCGACGTGCAGAATTTTAAGCTCTTCGTCACAGCGTGGGGCGATGTAATAGGACGGGGTTCCGGATTCTGACATAGGGCTTCTGATATGGGTGGAGCGCGGGTTAAAAAGAGAGCGCGGTAAATCACCACGACCGCTTTGCAGCGATCGTGGTGGAGCAGGCTTACATCACCCGCATGCCCGGCTGTGCACCGTCGTGCGGTTCGAGCAGGAAGATATCCTCACCGCCGGGGCCGGCGGCCAGCACCATGCCTTCGGACATGCCGAATTTCATTTTACGGGGCGCCAGGTTGGCAACCATGACGGTCAGCTTGCCGTTCAGGTCTTCCGGGTTGTAGGCGGATTTAATACCGGAGAATACGTTGCGGGTTTCGCCGTTGCCGATATCCAGCGTCAGCTGCAGCAGTTTTTCTGCACCGTCGACATGCTCGGCTTTAACGATACGGGCAATACGCAGGTCGACTTTGGCGAAATCCGGGAACTCGATGGTGTCGGCAATCACTTCGTTACCGTCTTCACGCAGCTCTGGTCCTTTATTTTTCGCTTTTTTATCGGCCTTTTTTTCGGCGTTTTTCGCAGCGGTTTTATCGGTGCTGTTATCCGCCGCCGGAGCTTCGCCGTTTTCTTTGGCCAGCTCGGTTTTGGTTTCTTCCAGAATGGCGGTCACTTTGTCCATTTCGGCACGGTCCAGCATTTTCTCGAATTCATTGATTTTGTGACTCAGCAGAATCTCGCGGCGCGCTTCCCAGTCAAGGCTGTCCAGATTCAGGAATGCTTTGGTTTTATCGACAATTTCCGGCAGTACCGGTGCCAGATAGGTTACCAGCTGACGGAACAGGTTCAGCGCCACGGAGCATACGTCCTGTACTTCCTGCTGGCGGCCTTCTTCTTTATCCATCGCCCACGGGGCTTTTTCCTGAATGTATTCGTTGGCGCGGTCGGCCAGCGCCATGATCTCTTTCATTGCGCGGCCAAATTCGCGTTTTTCGTAATGGCTGGCAATCTGGTCGCCGGCATCAATAAATTGCTGCAGCATTTCCGGTTCAGCGCAGGTCGCGCTCAGTTCGCCGGACGCTTTGGCAATAAAGTTGCCGGTACGTGAGGCGATATTCACCAGTTTGTTGACCAGATCGGCGTTTACACGCTGCACGAAATCTTCCAGATTTAAATCGAAATCATCGACGCTGGAGCTCAGTTTGGCGGCAAAGTAGTAACGCAGATAGGTTGGGTTCAGGTGATTAAGGAAGGTGCGCGCCTTAATAAAAGTACCGCGCGACTTCGACATTTTAGAACCGTTCACGGTCACGAAACCGTGGGCATTGACGGCTGTGGGGGTGCGGTATTCGGCGGCGCTCAGCATGGAAGGCCAGAACAGCGCATGGAAGTTGATAATGTCTTTACCGATAAAATGGTACAGCTCGGTGGTGGAATCTTTTTTCCAGAACTCGTTAAAGTCGAGGTCACCGCGCTTGTCACACAGGTTTTTAAAGCTGGCCATATAGCCGATAGGCGCATCCAGCCAGACGTAGAAAAACTTGTTCGGTGCATCCGGAATTTCGAAGCCGAAATACGGCGCATCACGGGAGATATCCCACTCCTGCAGACCGGAATCCAGCCACTCGGCCAGTTTGTTGGCCACTTCATCCTGCAGAGTGCCGGAACGGGTCCACTGCTGCAGAAATTCCTGAAAATCGGGCAGTTTAAAGAAATAGTGCTCAGACTCTTTTTCGACCGGGGTGGCACCGGAAATAACCGAGAACGGGTTTTTCAGCTCAGCCGGGGTGTAGGTTGCACCACAGGCTTCGCAATTGTCGCCGTACTGGTCGGCGGTACCACACTTAGGGCATTCGCCTTTGATGTAACGGTCGGCCAGAAACAGCTCTTTAACCGGGTCGTACAGCTGCTTGATGCTGCGGATGGCGATATGGCCTTTGTCACGGCAGGCTTTGTAGATTTCTTCCGACAGCAGGCGGTTTTCTTCGCTGTGGGTGCTGTGGAAGTTATCAAACGCAATCTGGAAACCGGCGAAATCCGCTTCGTGCTCGGCTTTTACCCGCGCAATCTGCTCTTCCGGGCTGATACCTTCTTTCTCGGCGCGCAGCATGATGGCGGTGCCGTGGGCGTCGTCGGCGCAAACATAGTGGCATTCGTTGCCACGCAGTTTCTGGAACCGAACCCAGATATCAGTCTGAATGTATTCCAGCAGGTGGCCGAGGTGAATGGAACCATTGGCATAGGGCAGGGCGCTGGTGACGAGGATTTTGCGGGGATTCTGTGCGGTCATGACAATTCGCTACGGGTTATTCAAAGAAAGGGCAGCATTGTAGCGATTTTTGCCGCTGGCGGCGATGGCTGAGGTAAGGCTTAAAAGCGCTGCGGCAGCAGAATTCTGCCGCGCAGCGCCTGATACTCAATGGCAGGGCATCACAGCTTTCCTTCAGCCGCCATCTTCATATAGAGGTCGGTAAAGCGCAGTTTCACATTGCCTTTATCGCCAAAGGTTTTGCCATTCGGGAAGGCCATGCCAATAAAGCCCGCATCGGCGGCGCCATCCCCCAGCAGACCGTGGTCGAAGGAGAATTTGGCCACGTATTCCATGGTTTTTGGCAGCTCGGCGCTGTTCACAAATTCCACGGCTTTTTGTGCGTCGTAGAACATTTTGGTGGCAGCCAGCTGGGCATCGTAACCGGCCAGATCGGTGCCTGAGGCTTCGGCCATCATACTGCGGGCTTTTTTTACCTTCGGCGTCGTTTTTCGCCATGATGCTCATGGTTTCATACCAGGCACCGGTCAGGGCTTTGGCGAAGGCGGGGTTGGCGGCCAGGGTGTCGCTGTTCACCATGGTGGTGTCGATGATTTCACCCGGAATTTTTGAGGAGTCGAATACCGCAGTCGCTTTCGGCATGGTCAGGATTTCGCTTACCAGCGGGTTCCAGGTTACGACGGCTTTCACATCGTCGGTGCCGTAAGCCGCCACCATATCGGCATCGGAGGTGTTGATCACCGAAACGTCTTTTTCGCTCATGCCCACGCTTTCCAGACCGCGCGCCAGCAGGTAATGGGAAACCGACAGTTCCACCAGATTCACCGGCAGGCCTTTGATGTCTTTCAGGCTGTTGCCTTCTTTTAAAATGATGGCGTCGTTGCCGTTGGAGAAGTCACCGACGATTAAGGCGGTGGTGTCGACGCCGCTGGCCGCCGGAATGGTCAGGGCATCCATGTTGGTCATCACGCAGGCGTCGAATTCGCCAGCGGTGAACTGGTTGATGGATTCAACGTAGTCGTTGATCTGCACCACTTCGATGTTGATGCCGTATTTATCGGCCCATTTTTTTACGATGCCGGCTTTGTCGGCGTAATCCCAGGGCATCCAGCCAACGTAGATCGACCAGGCCAGACGGAAACTGTCTTTGGCCTGAGCGTGTAATGGGGTAAGGGCGGCCAGGGTGACCAGGCTGGCGGTGAGCAGGCGTTTCAGGGCTTTCATAGGATTTCCTCTTTGATATCCACATAAATCAGACGGCAGGAGAATTCAGCGCGAAGCGGCCAGAAGCTGGCATTCGCGTGTGGGTCTCCCGGGCTTTTGTCCCGCCGTGTAACCTGCGCTGTGAATACGCTGAGGTCGGTTGCTCTCGGACCAGTCGTTCTTTTCCAGTAAAGAACCGGAACCCTAGCCACCTATTTCTGTGAATCCCTGTTCGGATCCGGTTGCTGAGTTTCTCCTGTTGCGAGAGGGCTTCAGCAAGCGCTGTACCAGTTTTGCCGGAGCCTGAAAATAGTGGCGTCCGCTGGGCTGTTCAGTGCCGGGTTGCTGATTTCGTGGTCACCCGCACACCAAAAGGGTGCACGGGAAATTGACTGAACAAGCGGTCGCTGCATTCTGGGGCGCTTATTCGGTTTCTGTTGCGTGCGCCGCCTTGCAGCCGGTGTCCGTGTTGGCCAGCAGGCGGGCGAGGGCCCGGGTGGCGGGACCTGCGCTGTCTTCATGGGCGATGATCAGGTACAGGTCAACGTAGCGCCGTGCATCCTGAGCAAAGGGAATCACCTTCAAGGCACCGCTTTTAAGATCGTCGGCAATCAGCAGCTCCGGCAGCCAGGCAAAGCCAAGGCCGCGACGGACAATATTCAGCCGGGTGCTGGTGTGGGTAACGGTCCAGCGCTGATGAGCGCCAAGCCAGCCGCCTTCGCTGCGGCGTTTGCGGCTGCTGTCGCGCAGAACCACCTGCCGGTGCGCCGTGAGGTCATCGTAGGTGACCTCGCGCCCCAGATGCTGCAACGGATGCTGCGGGCTGGTGACCGGCAGAAAACAGGAGCGGTGTACGTGCTCACCGTTCCAGCCACTGGGCAGTTGCGGGGTAATCAGAATATCGATGCTGTCTTCCAGCAGCATGTCGTTGCCGCCACTGAGGACAAACTCTTCCAGCTCCAGACGGGTATCGGGATACTCGGCTGAGAAGGCTTCAAACACATCAAACAGCACATCATTGGGGTAAATGGTGTCGATGGCAGCGCGTACCACCGGCTCCACGCCCTGATTCAGTGAGCCGGCAATCTTGTCGATATTTTCCGCCTGATCCAGCAACTGTTCGGCACGCTGTAACAGAATACGGCCGTGTTCGGTCAGTACGGCTTTGCGCCCTTCTACTTCCAGCAGTTGTACGCCCAGTTGTTCCTGCAGTTTGTGCACACCATAGCTGATGGTCGACTGACTCTTGAAGATGGCCTCAGCGGCCTGAGCGTAGCCGCCATGGTCGACTACCGCTTTGAACATGCGCCATTGTTCGAGGGTTGTTTTCATAGGAATGCCTTTTCGTAAATATCGAAAGCTATGCGCTAAATTATGAGATTTTTGATCGAATAAAGCGAACTTAAACTGCACTCATTGCTTAACAGCCCTAACACCACAACCAATACCCGAACCGATACCGATTTAAGGATGCCGCCATGAACGTATTTGATGCCCTGAGTCAGCGCACTTCTGTGAATTACTTTGATACCGAACGTGCCATCAGCACGGCGGAAGTGCTGGAGCTGCTGGATTACGCCCAGCATGCGCCAACGGCGTTTAACATTCAGCATACCCGCTATCTGGTGGTCACCGACCAGGCTGCGAAAGAAACGTTAAAAGACATCGCCTACGGCCAGCAGAAAGTCGCCGATGCTCCGGTGGTGATTCTGGTACTGGCTGATGAACAGGGCCATGAACGTATGCCGGATATCGCCCAGCGCGGCGTTGATGCCGGTATCTACAACGAAGGCGTGCGCGATTACTTTGTCAGCGCTGTGAATGGTGCCTATGCCAATAATAAAGCCGCAGCTCATGATGAAGCACTGCGCTCAGCCAGTATGGCCACCATGAATCTGATGACCGCAGCGGCCGGCAAAGGCATGGCCACCGGGCCGATGATCGGCTTCGATACCGCGAAAGCGAAAGAAGTGTTCAACATCGGCGAACGCTACAGCGTTGCTATGATGGTGACCCTGGGTTATGCCAAAGAAGGCAACTGGCCACGTAAGCCGCGTCTGGCGGCGAGCGAAGTGACGGTGCTGGATGGCCGTCCGGGCACACTGCACGATCTGAGTAACTGATTAAACGCAGGGTAGGGATGTTGCTATTTACTTAAGCAATCATGAAACGTCGATTGCACGTGAGTAGCCGAAGCGGGGCAAGCCCCTGCGCCCCAATCCGGGGAACTTCTCCCCGGGCCCCTGCTTTGCGCTTTCTGGCCCGTGATCCTTATTCACTCGGTTTTTACTGACCACGCGTATATCGGCCATCCATGGCCGGATACGCTTGTCTGGCATCCATGCCAGCCAGATCGTAAAAATCATCGCTCATGGCGGCGGGCCCAGAGGCGCGGTTTATCTCAGCCGCAGCATGGTTTCAATCAATGTCCGTTTTGAAAAGCCGCTTAGCGGAATAATCATTACGGACTGGGATGTTGTATCAGTGCTTCAGCCAGCGGCTGATGGCGCTCCAGCGGTTGGCCAGCAGCGCCAGTAAAATGAGTGTACAGCCGAGGATTTGCGCGGTTTCCATGCGCTCGGCAAACCAGAAGGCGGCGATGATGGCGGTCCATACCGGCTCCAGCACCATAATCACGGCAGCGTGGCTGGGCGACGCCAGACCCTGGGCGTAGGTTTGCAGAAGGAAGCGCGCGGCGGTGCCAACGGTAATGCTCAGAATCAGCCACAACCACATGGTTGGGGTAAAAGCATCCGGCCAGTCTTCAAACATGGCCGACAGGTTGAGTGATACAAGGCCAACCAGCAGCAGCTGAATGGCACTCAGCGCCAGCGCTGAAATACGGGCTGCAGCGCGACCATTGAGAATAAAGGTGAGTGATAAAAGCAGGGCAGCGGCAAAGAAAAACAGCTGGCCGGGGTCGGGGTTAAAACCATGGCGCAGCGACAGCAGCGCCAGGCCGCCGATGGCCAGCGGCAGGGCAATCCAGATGCTTTTCGCCGGACGCTCGCGGAACAGCAGCCAGCTGATAAAAGGCACCAGCACCACCGCCAGGCTGGTAATAAAGGCCCCTTCGCCGAGGGTATGCGCGTTAAATAACCCCATGATCCAGAAGCTCATGGCGGCACCGAAAAACAGGCCGACCAGGGCTGAAGCGCGCCATTCGTGGGCCTGTAAGGCCGCCAGCGCACGGCGGCCGGGAATGGCCAGCAGCAAGCCTGCGGCGGTAAAACGGCAGGCCATAAACAGCAGTGGCGGAAATTCGTTTAACGCCTCTTTAGAAAACATCCAGCTGACGGCGGCCAGCAGGGTAACGCCAAGCAGAATCAGGTCGGCGCGTAACAGCTGAGCGTGTTGCTGATCGTCTGTGGATACGGATTCGGAAGTTGAAGACACAATAAACCGCTGGCCCGCAGGGCAGTAACGCAGCCGGAATAAATACCGGTTGCCGTGAAGAAAGTTGCAGGGAATTTGCTGAAAAAGCGCAGCAGTATTCCACAGCCGTGTGCAGAAGTCTGTGCGTGGTTTTACCGATGCACTGAAAAAGAGCGTTGCATAGTCCGGTTTAATGAAGCGTTCTGTCAATAATTGTTGTGAAGCGTTTTAACGAGGAGATCGCCGCATGTTAATCTTACGCGCCGCCAATGAACGTGGCCGTGCCAATTTTGGCTGGCTGAACAGTTCGCACACGTTTTCGTTCGGCCAGTATTACAACCCTCAACACATGGGCGTATCGGCCTTGCGGGTGATCAACGACGACCGGGTTGCACCGGGTGCGGGGTTCGATACCCACGGCCACCGCAATATGGAGATCATCAGCTATGTGCTGGACGGCACCATTGCTCACCGTGATTCGATGGGCAATGTTGAGCGTTTACCGGCGGGGGAATTTCAGCTGATGTCGGCGGGCCGGGGGGTAACGCACAGCGAATTTAATCCGGCGACGGACCAGCCGCTGCATTTTCTGCAGATCTGGATTCAGCCCAATGAGCAGAATACCGAGCCGGGTTATCAGCAGAAGCGTTTTCCCCGTCAGCAGGCCATTCAGCCGGTGATTACGCCGGACGGACGCGACGGTACGCTCAGCATCCGCCAGGATGCGCAGCTGCTGCACGTGCGCCTGACGGCAGAACGGGCAGAGCAGAGGCTGAACCCGGCGCGCCAATATTACGTACATACCATCACCGGCCCGCTGCAATTGCAGGCGGGTGATGACACGCTGATACTGAACGCCGGTGACGGTGTGGCAATCAGCCGGGAGCAGGCGCTGACCTTCCGTGCCGACAGCAAGGCGGAGGCCCTGCTGTTTGATTTACCTTAAGCAGGCAACGCCTGCTGCCGGAGCCGGATATGAGGGTACAGAGCCGGCTTCATCTGACGGGATAACCTTGTGGATCTGACGTTTCTTGCCATCGCCGTACTCGGCGTCTTATTAACCGGCATCGCCAAATCCGGCTTTGGTGGGGGGATTGGTGTGGTGGCGGTGCCGATGATGGCGCCATTTATCGGTGGCGAACAGGCTATCGGTATTCTGCTGCCGATTCTGCTGCTGATGGACATTATGACCCTGCGGGTGTATCGCCGGCATTTGTCGTTTGCGCTGGTTAAGCCGGTGTTGCCCGGCATTCTGATTGGCATTACGGCAGGTTCGTTATTGCTGGGGGTGGTCAGTGAGCGCGGCGTACAGGCGCTGATCGGTCTGATGGGGTTCTGGGTGTTGGCGCAGAAGCGCTGGCCCTGGCTGGCCGGACGTCGCCCGCTGGCTGAGGGTGATCTGCCGCCTCAGGGAGCATCCGCATGGCAGGGTGGTTTACTGGGCGGGCTGGCGGGTGTCGGCAGTGCCCTGGCTCATGCCGGTGCGGCGCCGTTGCAGGCGTATTTTTTATTGGCGAGGCTCAATAAAGAATCTTTCCTTGCTCAGATTACCCTCGCCGTCGGATTGATGAATGCCATTAAATTACTGCCGTACAGCATGCTGGGATTGCTCGATTTTGATATCGGCTGGTTAACGCTGCTGCTGGTGCCGGTGGCTTTTGTTGGTATTTATCTGGGGCGCTGGTTAAGCAAACGCATCGGCGGTGATGTGTTTTTTAAGGTAATGATGTGGCTGCTGGCGGGTAACTCGGCCTGGCTGCTGGGTCAGGCCGTGATTGGCTGAATGCGTTGTCTGTCCGCCGTGCAGCAGGATTATGCCGCACGGCCTTGCCGGAAGATTAATCCAGACGGATTTCAACCATCAGGTCATTGGAAATAGCTTCCAGTGCACTGGCCAGAATATCAGTATCAAAACTGTGTGGTACGCGCAGCAGGGCTTCGGCGCGGAACAGCGGCACCGCCGACATCTCGGCGGTGCCGCAGTCGGTGGTTAATTCCAGTACGTTCACGCCCATTTTCGCCAGCGCCTGAGACACCTCTTTGACGATGCCCGGACGGTCGTTGCCAACCAGATTTAAGGTCAGGTCGAGGCTGTTATCTTCTTCGGTGTCCTTGCCGGTTTCGGCGTTTACCAGAATCCCGCGTGTGCTGAGCGAGCTTAATTCGGCAATCAGGCTGTTGCTGCGTTCTGCCGGAACAGACACGCGCAGAATACCGGCAAATTTTCCTGCCATGTGCGCCATGCGGCTTTCCAGCCAGTTACCGCCATTGCGGGCGATGGTGGCTGAGAGTTGTTCAACAATTCCGGGTTTGTCGTCGGCAATAACGGTTAATACAAGAAAGTTTGCCATTGCTTTTCCTTATGTTTTTTTGCAATCAGATGGTCGTTCTGACACTAACACAGCTTTATGCGATTTTCCGCACGTACTGTGCCGGTCAAATTCCTGCGGGCTGATCATTGTTCCCCAGCGGTTGATACAGTAGCCTTGATGCCCCTTTAATTACCTGAGAATCAGGACACCGATATGGATACTAACTTCCCGCGCATTAAGCGCCTGCCTCCTTACGTCTTCAATGTGATCGGCGAAATGAAGATGGCGGCACGAGCGGCGGGGGAGGACATTGTCGATATGTCGATGGGTAACCCGGATCAGGACACGCCACAACATATTGTCGATAAGCTGGTGGAAACCGCGACCCGGGGCGGTACCCATCGCTACAGCCAGTCGAAGGGTATTCCGCGGTTACGCCGTGCGATGGCGGGCTGGTATAAACGCAAATTCAATGTTGATCTTGATCCGGAGACCGAGGTAATTACCACCATTGGCTCCAAGGAAGGCCTGGCGCATCTGGCGCTGGCGACACTGGGGCCGGGCGATAACGTGCTGGTGCCCAATCCGTCCTACCCGATTCATCCCTATGGTTTTGTCATTGCCGGTGCGGATATCCGCCATGTGCCGATGACGCCGGATGTGAATTTTTTTGACGAGCTGGAAAAAGCCATCAAAACCACCTGGCCACGGCCGAAGATGCTGGTGTTGAATTTCCCCGGTAACCCGACCGCCGAATGCGTTGATTTAGCCTTCTTCGAGAACGTCGTGGCGATGTGCAGGGAGCACGAAATCTGGGTGGTGCAGGATCTGGCTTATGCCGATATCGTGTTCGATGGTTACCAGCCACCCTCCATTCTGCAGGTGGAAGGGGCAAAAGAGATTGCGGTGGAGTTTTATTCGCTGTCGAAGAGTTACAACATGCCGGGCTGGCGGGTGGGCTTCTGCTGCGGTAATAAAGATCTGATTTATGCCCTGGCAAGGATTAAGTCCTACCTCGATTATGGTACATTCACACCCATTCAGGTGGCAGCGATTGCCGCACTGGAAGGTGATCAGACGGTGGTGAGCGATATCTGCGAGATGTACCGCAGCCGCCGGGATGTGCTCTGCAAGGGGCTGAATGATCTGGGCTGGCCGGTAACATGGCCGAAAGCCACCATGTTTGTCTGGGCGCAAATTCCTGAGGCTTATCGTAAAATGGGCTCCCTTGAGTTCAGCAAGAAACTGCTGACCGAGGCCAAAGTGGCGGTGTCACCGGGAATTGGCTTTGGCGAATACGGCGATGACCATGTACGCTTCGCCCTGATTGAGAACGATCAGCGCACCCGTCAGGCGCTGCGCGGCATTAAACAGATGCTGCGCAATGATGGCTTTGGCGGTTAACAGCAATACGCTGAAATGAATTTAACACTCTCTATATTTTAAGGAGAAACGACCTTGAAACCGGTAAAAGTAGGTATCTGTGGTTTAGGTACAGTTGGCGGCGGCACTTTTAACGTGCTGACCCGTAATGCACAAGACATCGCGCGCCGGGCGGGTCGTGAAATTATTATCGCGCAGGTGGCTACCCGTCATCCGAACCCGGATGTGGACACCGGCGCTGTGGCGGTAACTGCAGACGTAAACGACGTCATCAACAACCCGGAGATTGATGTTGTTGTTGAACTGATCGGCGGTTACACCATCGCCAAAGACGTGGTGCTGGGCGCGATTGCCAACGGCAAGCACGTGGTGACCGCCAACAAGGCTCTGATTGCGGTTCACGGTGATGAGATCTTTGCCGCGGCGGAAGCCAAAGGTGTGAGCGTGATGTACGAAGCCGCCGTTGCCGGTGGCATCCCGATCATCAAAGCCATCCGCGAAGGTCTGGCGGCGAACCGTATCAACTGGCTGGCGGGCATCATTAACGGTACCGGTAACTTTATCCTGACCGAAATGCGCGACAAAGGCCGCGACTTTGCCGACGTGCTGGCTGAAGCTCAGGCGCTGGGTTATGCCGAAGCTGACCCGACCTTTGACGTTGAAGGCATCGATGCCGCCCACAAGCTGACCATTCTGTCGTCGATTGCTTACGGTATTCCGCTGCAGTTTGCCCGCTGCTACACCGAAGGCATCAGCAAGATTACACCGGATGATGTTGAATACGCCGAAGAACTGGGTTACCGCATCAAACACCTGGGTATCAGCCGCCGTACCGGCAAAGGCATCGACCTGCGTGTACACCCGACCATGATTCCGGTTGCGCGTCCCATTGCGACCGTTGATGGCGTGCTGAATGCCGTGATGGTGAACGGTGATGCGGTAGGCAACACGCTGTATGTGGGCGCCGGTGCCGGTGCTGGCCCGACGGCTTCTGCGGTTGTGGCTGATATTATCGACCTTGCCCGTACCTTTGATGCACCGGCGGAAGCCAGTGTGAACCACCTCGCCTTCAACGATATTGAAGACGTCGCGGTTATGCCGATGGAAGACGTCGAAACCGCTTACTACCTGCGTATTCAGGCGGAAGACAAAACCGGCGTGCTGGCGGCTGTGGCTGGCATTCTGAGTGAGCGTGGCATCAATATCGAAGCCATTATCCAGAAAGAGCCAAAAGACGGTGAAGCGCTGGCGCAAATCATCCTGCTGACCCACGTTGTGGTGGAAAAACAGATGAACGAAGCCATTGCCGCTATTGAAGCTCTGTCCAGCACGGTGGGTGATGTGACCCGCATTCGCGTGGAACACCTCAACTGAGGCGATGCAAACGGCTTATATGTGATCAAGAACGGAGCTTCGGCTCCGTTTTTTTATGGTCATTTCACAGAAATATCCGAATCTGAATGACGAGGGTTTCAATATCCCGGTAAACCCCGATCGGAATGAGAATCCGTCTTTTCAGCGTTTATCTGTAACATATTATTAATTCTTCTGGCATTTTTTTGTAATTAAGCCCGAGAACTTATGTCGTTAAAAATATCCATTCAGCGTTTTAAGGCTGAATAATATGACAATCTGATATTTTTTTGCCCACCAGCTCGTCATCGTCTTCCGCTGTACTATCGTTATCCCATATGAGGAGGACGTTATGTTGACCAGTATCAAATCCAGAATGGCGCTTTATGTTGTCGTTACGGTAACGGCGTTGCTGTTACTGATGGGCTTTTACAACTATCAGAGTCAGGCTAAAGCGCTTGAACAGCAGCTGCAGGATGAGGCGCGTCTGGTGACAAACCGTTTAAGCCTGAGCCTGCCGAATTTCATCTGGAACTTTGATATTGCGAGTATCGAAAAAACACTGGAAGCAGAGTTGGAAGCCGCGAACATCAACAGTCTGGTGGTTGAGTTACCGGAAGGGGACCCGGTTGTCAGGGCCAAAGATAATCCCGACAGCCGTAACGCACTGGAAAACCGCACGGAATTGTTTTTCTACGATAACGAGACACCGAAAAGCGTTGGCCATCTCGTTTTGCGCATGAATGATTCGGTGATGCGTGCTGAACTCAATCAGGCCATACGTTCAGTCATTATCGAAATGATTCTGCTGGATATTATCCTGGTCAGCCTGATTACCTTTCTGGTTTCCCATTCTGTTGTTAACAAAATATCTGAAATTACCGCCGCTGTGAGGGAACTCGCCGCCGGTGGGGGCGATTTGAGCAAGCGTCTTGATACCAGTCGTGGTGATGAAATATCGGCGCTGGCGACTCAGGTTAACCAATTGCTGGCCGGGCTGGCGAACATGATCGGCCAGGTGAATCATTCGGCAGAAGAGCTGAAATTACTGTCCAATTCCAGCCAGCAGGATATCAGCAATATCCGTCAGGGATTTGATGTGCAGAAGCATGAAGTGGATATGGTCGCCACCGCCAGTACAGAGTTAGCTTCGACCACGCAAAATGTCGCTGATAACGCCAGAAAGGCTTCAGAATATGCCGGTAAAGCCAATGCAGAAGCCAGTCATGGTCAGGACACGGTTAAAACGGCAGCTGATGTTATCCGTAATTTATCCGGTGAAATCCAGCATGTCGGAGAAGTCATCCGTAATCTGGAAAGCGAGGGCGTTAATATCGGTGCCGTATCGGATGTTATTCAGGGGATTGCGGAACAGACGAATTTACTGGCGTTGAACGCCGCCATCGAAGCGGCCCGTGCCGGAGAGCAGGGACGCGGCTTTGCGGTAGTTGCTGATGAGGTCCGTACCCTGGCCCAGCGCACCCGCGACTCAACCAACGAAATTAACCAGATGATTGGCCGTTTGCAGTCTTCGACCCGTCAGGCGGTTGAGGTTATGCAGAAAAGCACAGAATACACCGCCAACAGCGTGGAGCAGATTGAAAAAGTCGGGGAATCCATTGCTGGTGTGGTGTCGATGATGATGGAAATCAGTCATATGAATGCTGAAATTGCTCAGGCATCGGGTGAACAAAGTCATGTGATTGAAGAGCTGAATAAGAATCTGGTGCACATTAAAGAAAGTGTTGATGCCGCGAATGAAATGATTGGCAATACCGCACGCTCAAGTATCAATGCTCAAAAACAAGCCGAGGCTCTTACGTTTCTGATGCATAAATTCCGCGTTTAAATTCTGCTGGTTTTCCGGCAGGTAATGGCTCTGGCCGCATGATGGAGAGAAATATGAAAAAGTATGTACTTTTATCCCTGGTATTGGCTCCTATGGCTTCATTTGCCGGAGTCTCGGCTGATTTGGCGGTAGTCTCGGATTACCGCTTTAATGGTGTATCTCAAACTGATAAAAGTCCGGCATTACAGGCGGGACTGAATTACAGCCACGACAGTGGTTTGTATGCAGGAACCTGGGCCAGTAATGTTGATTTCGGTGGCAGTGATGATACCAATCTTGAATGGGACTATTTCTTAGGTTTTTATCACGACTTTAATCCAACCTTTGGTATCGATGTTGGCTATGCCCAATACACCTACCGTGGTGCCAGCTATTCCGATGATTATAACTATGGCGAGTACTATGCGGGCCTGTATTTCAATGCGAATACAACGCTGTATTGGTATCACGCTCCGGAGTATTTCGGTCTGGACACCGCGCATAATGTATTCAAATTGTCGCATAGCATGCCGCTGGGCGATTACACCCTGGCGTTTGCCGCTGCACACAGCGTTTCAGATGATAAAGATGTCTGGGCCTGGGATGAGAACGAAGCCTCTTATCAATATGCCGAAGTTGCCGTCAGCCGTACATTCCACGGCTTTGATATCAAAGGCAGCCTGATGACCACCACCATCGACGATGATTTTAATGACAATGGCAACAGCACGATTGTGCTGTCGGTTAAACGCAGCTTTGAACTGATGTAGGAGGGATTATGCGTTATATTTTTTGCAGCATACTACTGCTGATTGCCGGTGTTTTTCCGGCTCAGGCAGACGATAAAACCGTATATCTGACATCACTCAGCTGGCCGCCCTACTCTGATCCGCAAATGGCAGAGCAGGGTGCCAGTGTGGCTGTCGCCAAGGCTGCATTTGCGGCAATGGGTTATAACTTAGTGGTTGAGTTTTATCCCTGGAGTCGTGCCGTGCATCTGGCGAAAGATCAGGGCAGTAAATACGCCGGCTATTTTCCGGAGTATTACAGCGATGACATAGCCACGGAGTTTACCTTTTCTGAAGCAATGGGAAGCGGGCCTCTGGGCTTTGTTCAGCCAGCGGCCAAGCCGGTGAGCTGGTCATCACTGGATGATCTCAAAGCCTATCAGGTAGGCGTTGTCAAAGACTATGTGAATACCGCCGATTTTGATGCCATGGTGGCGGCAGGTCAGCTGAAAGTCAGTGAGGTAATCAGTGACAAAAATAATATTCAGAAAGCGGCATTTGGCCGTATTGATCTGGCGGTCATTGATAAAAACGTGCTCGAATACAGCGTCAAGACTGATCCGGATCTTGTTAAAGTAAAAGATAAAATCAGTTTCAATGACAAATTGCTGGAAGATAAAAAACTGTTTATCTGTTTTAAGAAAGACAAACAGGCAATGGCCGATATTTTTAATGAAGGTCTGAAAAAGATCGATGCTGCAAAAATTCAGGCCGATTATCTGGCGGGATTAAAATAAACTGCTCATCCTATGAGTGTTTCTTTCACTGAAAACGGGCCTGATTAAGGCCCGTTTTTATTCATGCAGGTCCGGTCTGCTTACTCAGGCTGGCAGGTGATCTTTGATAATCTCGTACAGTTCCGGACGACCCTGAGCGATTTCGTCATTACTCAGGCCTTCCAGAGAATGTGGGTATTTCAGCCAGGCGCTGGTTTCGTGGATATAGTAATCCGGTACGCGGTCGGTCTGGTTGCGGTGCGGTTTGTAGTAGGGCACAGCAACGCGGATATCGTGCGGGGTATTCAGGCGTGCGCGGCGGCTCAGCTCGTTAATAATGGCTTCAATCGAGCGGCCACTGTCGAACACATCATCGACAATCAGCAGGCTGTCGCTGTGTTTGACGTTTTTTACCAGATAATTCAGACCATGAACTTTGACTTCTTTGGCCTGCTGGTCAATGCCCTGATAGGACGACGTGCGGATGGCAATGTTGTCGGTCTCTACGCCGTGGTAATCGAGGTATTCCTGCACCGCAATACCAATGGGTGCCCCGCCACGCCATACGGCAATCATAAACGTCGGGCGAAAACCGCTGTCGAGCACCTTGGCCGCCAGATGGTAAGAATCTTCCAGCAATCCCTGGGCGGTTAGGTACAGTTTGGCACTCATAATGATTCCGGCTCCCGTCGTGTTTCGAAACAACTCTTTACCTGACCAATTGGTCAGGTGCTATCATACCGCTCTGTTCCTATGCCTGTCACATAAGAGTACCTCATGCAGAAACGATTTTTGGACGAAGAAACGGTCATTCAGGATGCGTTCCGCCTTGGCGTGCAGATTTTTGAGAGTGGTTTCCGCCCGACCTTTATCGTTGGTTTGTGGCGTGGCGGCAGCTCGGTGGGCATCTACGTGCAGGAGTGTCTGCAGACGCTGGGCGTGAAAACCGACCATATCGCGCTGCGTACCTCGTATCGTGGTTTGCCCGCTTATCAGAGCATGGTGCAATCACCGGAAGATATCCGTGTGCACGGCACTCAGTATCTGGTGGAAAACCTTAATGTTGATGACGGCCTGCTGATTGTCGATGACGTCTTCAGTACCGGCTACAACATCAGTGCGGTGATTAACCGCCTGCAGGGCAAGCTGAAGCGCAATATGCCCAGCCAGATAAAGGTGGCGACGTTGTGGCAGCGTCCGGCGTACAACCGGGTCGATTTCAAACCCGATTTCTGCCTGCACGAAACCGACGACTGGCTGGTGTTTCCGTACGAGCTGAAAGGCCTGAGTCAGGAAGACATCGCCGCCAACAAGCCCTGGGTCGAACCCTTCCTGCGCAAGGAAGACCGCTGAGACTTATACTCAGTATTAATAAATGTTATGCATCAGGGTGGTTGCATAGTCTTGGTGAATGCCAGAATTCCTGCGACAATGCACCCTTCAACACTGAAGGGTGATGTCTGTGAACCTCGATCGCATTGATCTTAACCTGCTGGTCTACCTTGATGTGCTGCTGCGCGAAGGCAGCGTAACCAAAGCGGCCCAGCAGCTGGGCATTACCCAACCGGCGATGAGCAACGGCCTGCGCCGTCTGCGTGAATTGTTTGGCGACCCGTTGCTGGTGCGCACCTCAGACGGCATGACGCCGACCGAGCGCGCACAGGAACTGCAGCCTGTCATTCGTAAGGCGCTGGGCGAACTGGAAATGGCGTTGCAGCCACTGGAAGAGTTTGACGCTCTGAGCAGCCACCGCGTATTCCGTATTATGGTCAGCGATTACGCTGAATCGACGCTGGTGCCGGAGCTGGTCAAGCGCCTGCGTACGGAAGCGCCGGATATCATTCTCGACGTACTGACCCCCTCGGATGTGACGTTCAAAGATGTGGAAGCCGGTAAAGTCGATATGGCCATTAACCGCTTTGATGAAATGCCACAGTCGTTTCACCAGATGACCTTATGGCAGGATGATTTTGTCTGCCTGATTAACCCCGATCATCCGGGCATTCTCAATTTTGATCTCAAAGCCTATCTGACTTCCAAGCATATCTGGGTCAGTAAAACCGGTATGGGGGCGGGTGTGGGTATTGACCCGGAGAAAGTGATCCGTCTGGGCTGGGTGGATAATGCGCTGTCCAAGCTGGGGCATAAGCGCAAAATCTCGGTATTTACCCGCCATTATCAGATGCCAGCCCTGCTGGCGCTGAATAACGATCTGGTGGCCACTTTGCCGCGCAAAGTGGCCGATATGCAGGCTGAATCGGCCTCGCTGGTGGTGAAAGAGCCGCCGTTCAAGATCCCGCCATTCGAACTGAAAATGGCCTGGTCGCCATTATTGCAGCATCATCAGGCGCATCGCTGGTTGCGCCGCACCATCGTCGATGTGGCACAGTACTGCTGAAATCTGACTCATCGGTCTGTGCTTGACGATAATCAACACCGGCATCAGCAGCGGCGGTTAGACTGCCGCTACTGACTGATTGCCGCTGCGGATTTGCCGTTATGACCATTGAATTCCGCGATTACCGCCCGCTGGCGTTAGCGCAAATGAACCGTGAACACGAAGAATTTGCCAACCTGCTGAACGAAGCCGAACAGGCGTTACTGATGGGACGCGCCGGGCTGCCGTACTTACACCGCGTGTACGAGCATTGTCAGCAGCATTTTGCGCAGGAAGAACACGATATGGAATACCTGCATTTTCCTGCTTTCGCAGCCCACCGCCATGAACACCAACGGATATTGCAGCTGTTCACCGATGCGCTGGCAGGGTACGAGCGCAGCGGTGATATCACCGGCATACTCGAATTGTTAATGGATACCATCCCCGACTGGTTCGGCCAGCACATGAACAATTATGACCGGGCGTTATCGCAGTTTTTAGCGCAGCAGGAACAAAAACAGGATCATAAGCGGGCGCATTAATTCGGGTATTCACGCCTGGCCTGCTCTGTCATCAAGTCTTTAATCCAGCGAGCTTAATTGCAGTCCCAGGCAATGCTTTTCACCGGCCGCCAGCGTAACAGCATCAGCAAAGGCATTGGCGGTTTCCACGCAGAACATCCGCATCCAGTCATCCGCGGCAAACTGGCTCAGACGCAGGCTTTTTTCAATATACGGGTTCCATACCACGGCACTGGCGCTGCCACAGGATTGCAGTAATAAACGTTGTTGTGGGCTGATTAAACGTAAGGGACGGGAGGCATCGTAAATACGGTCGGTTTCACCGTTAAAACGTACCGGCCCCTGCTGAGTTTTTTCGCACCAGCCTTCTAAGGTTTCGATATAACGCTCACCTTCAAAGCCCAATACCTGAGTGGCACGTACATCATCGGTGGGGAAATAGGTATGCAATGCCTGGCTGAAACATACCGGTCCGGTTCCGTTATTCTGGCTGATTACATTAACCGCCAGACTGTCGGCGCGAAAAATAAACTGCGCCTCAACGCTCAGTTGGGCTGCCCATTGGGGATGCTTTTGATCCTTTAATATCAGTGTAATTTCTACCCGGTCGCAGGCTTCGTATAACCTGCTCAGCTGCCATTGCCGTGCACGGGCAAAACCATGTGCCGGTGCCTGTTCAGGATTAATAATGGCGGCCTTTACCGTATCCGGATTCAGCGCCGCATTACCAAACCACGGCCAGCAAAGCGGAATGCCACCGCGCAACGATTGGCCCTGTTTGTATTGTGCCTGCCCGCTCAGCCACAGCCAGTTGTTCTCACCTTCAGGCGCGTAATGAATTAACTGCGCACCCTGTAATAACAGATCGGCGCTGAACTGCGGATGGCGGATTTCCAGACAGGTCAGCTCATCACGCTGCACCGCTTTAACAAAAGGGCTGTGGGCTAATCGCTGTGAAGCAGCAGGATCAAACGGATGAGAAGACAGAGAAGGCATGATTGGCGCTATTCCTTATAGCATTTGCTCAGACACCGCCCAGAAAACAGGGCACCGACAAAGCATTAATATAAACGACGAATCGGCCTATAATCGCATACTTCTTTATTCTGTGGTTATCCATTTGAACACTGTTCCTTTTGCCAAAAGCGCCTTAAAAGAAGCCTTACTGGCCGCCCTTGACGACGAAATTGCTGCCGCCCTCAACGCCGCGCGCCAGGCGCAGGAAACCGCCTCCCATGAAGGCAATAAACCGGAAAACAAATACGACACCCTGGCGCTGGAAGCCGCCTATCTGGCCCACGGTCAGTCGGAGCGTATCCGCGAACTGCAGGAAACCCGCATCCTCATTGGCCAATGGCCGGTGCCGGATTTTACTGAAGACGACACCATCGCCTCCGGCGCATTGATTCAATTGCTGGATACTCAGAACAACAATGCGCAGCAACATCAGCGCTGGTTGTGGATAGCACCGGTTGGTGGTCGTCAGCTCGTGGCAGAAGGACGCACCATCGCCGTGCTGAGCACTCAGGCACCGCTGGCGCAAACACTGATGCGTCTGAGTATTGGTGATGACGTGGTGATGGGGAAGGAGCGCTGGGAAATCGCCGGGGTCTGGTAAGGGCGAGGGGCAGTATTGCGATCACTTTTGAGGCGTTTCTGCGTGAATGGCTTACCGAAGTCCGTTGCTATTGTTAAATCGCCTGACTTTAGTTCGCATATTTTTCATGGGTGATGATGTGTTGAATTGAATCATCCGACCCAGTGTCCATTTTTCATACCATGTTTTTTCATACAATTCTTCATTGCTTAAGCACTCAACCAACAAGATAAGGTCTTTTACTGTTGAGTCTAACTGCGTGAGTAAGTCCTCATATTGCCAATCACGGTACTGATCGTGAAAACTGACCGCCAGTAATCCAAGCTGATTCCATTGATACCCTGTGTCAGGAAAATCGACCGGCAAACCCTGCGACTTCAGACTGTGCCATTTCAGAACCAGTTTTCCCCAGCCAATAAGATAAGCGACCGTGTCACAAACGCTGATGTGTGTTCCTTTTATATTGCCTTCAATGTCACACTTACGTGCCATTGAGGCAGGAACACGTCGATAATCGTCCATCAGTTTCGGGTATATCGAATGGATCGCGGTGAGCAATTCTTCTTTTGATTCAGGAACTGAAGACATTTTTTACTCCGTTTACATAATACCGGAGCGCAATGCTTCCGGTGCTTATTTTGGTTAGCGGCTAAGTCGTTAGGATTTTTGTGATGAGCATCTTACCGGATCTGTTTGTTGGCCAGGAATCTCTGCATCTCATTGCAAAACGGTCTCCCGAACTCTAAGCGCTGCTGAGAAACTCTGAGAGATTTGCCAGTGTAAACGTTGGTAAAAACCTCGCCTGGCACAACCAGTTTACCCTGAGGTCTGTTTGCGTATAAAACGATATTTTTTAGTTTTTTTTAGCTTTTAATGAAATCGAGTTTTTTTCTTGAAAGATTCAGACCAGTTTGCCCGTTGGTTTGCCGTGCAATGACGGTGCTTTTTATAAGTACTGCCGTTGCGAGGCGCTGAATCCATATTGGCGAAATTGTTTTATCGAATTCATTTGCAAGGACGGTGGCTTTTGCGGAGTTGTCGCGGCTGAACGCCGCTCCCACCGTATAGAGCTGCTCTGGCAGCAGAAAGTTGTTCTGCAGTCTCGCGGGCATGGCCCGCTCCTACAATGCGGTGATTTCTATCATGTGGTGATTTTTAAAGTACTGTCATTGGCGAGGAGCGCAAGCGACGCAGCAATCCATATTGGCGAAATTGTTTTATCGAATTCATTTGCAAGGACGGTGGCTTTTGAGGAGTTGTCGCGGCTGAAAGCCGCTCCCACCGTATAGAGCTGCTCTGGCAGCAGAAAGTTGTTCTGCAGTCTCGCGGGCATGGCCCGCTCCTACAATGTGGTGATTTACCAGAATGCGGTGATTTTCCAGAATGCGGTGATTTTCCAGAATGCGGTGATTTTCCAGAATGCGGTGATTTTTAAAGTACTGTCATTGGCGAGGAGCGCAAGCGACGCAGCAATCCATATTGGCGAAATTGTTTTATCGCATTCATTTGCAAGGACGGTGGCTTTTGAGGAGTTGTCGCGGCTGAAAGCCGCTCCCACCGTATAGAGCTGCTCTGGCAGCAGAAAGCTGTTCTGCAGTCTCGCGGGCATGGCCCGCTTATACTAACCGTACTCTCCATCAAAAACGCAGTCATAAAAAAAACTCCGGGTTATGCCCGGAGTTTTATTATTATTACCAGCCGCTGACGGCACCTGATGTCAGCACCGTCTGATGTCAGTCAGCTGCCGCCAGCCGAGGCAGCCGCCATTATTTCAGATCATAGCGATCTGCATTCATGACCTTCACCCAGGCTTTAACAAAGTCTTTTACAAACTTCTCTTTGTTATCGTCCTGTGCGTACACCTCGGCGTAAGAACGCAGGATGGCGTTAGAACCAAACACCAGATCAACGCGGGTCGCGGTCCATTTTACATCGCCGCTTTTACGCTCAACGATGTTGTAGGCGTTTTTACCCGTTGGTATCCAGCGGTAGGCCATGTCGGTGAGGTTGACAAAGAAGTCGTTGCTTAATACGCCTTCTTTAGCGGTGAACACACCGTGTTTGCCGCCGCCATGGTTGGTGCCGAGTACGCGCATGCCGCCGATCAGTGCGGTCATTTCTACGGCGGTAAGACCCATCAGTTGTGCGCGGTCGAGCAGCAGTTCTTCCGGCATAACGGTGTAGTCTTTTTTCACCCAGTTGCGGAAACCATCGTGAATGGGTTCCAGCGGTTCAAAGGATGCGGCGTCGGTCATCTCGTCGGTGGCATCACCACGGCCCGGTGCGAACGGCACAACAATATCCACGCCTCCGTCTTTGGCGGCTTTTTCAACCGCGGCGCTGCCGCCCAGTACAATCAGGTCGGCCATGCTGACGGGTTTGCTTAATCCGGCCTGAATGCTTTCCAGTGCTTTGAGCACTTTCTGCAGGCGGGCAGGTTCATTGCCTTCCCAGTCTTTTTGCGGTGCCAGACGGATGCGGCCACCGTTAGCCCCGCCGCGGTAATCGGAACCACGGAAGGTGCGGGCGCTGTCCCAGGCCGTAGCCACCAGTTCGGCAACACTCAGGCCAGAGGCCAGAATTCTGGCTTTCAGGTCGGCTACTTCGGGTTCGTTCAGGGTGTAGTCGACCGCCGGAACCGGGTCTTGCCAGATCAGGTCTTCAGCCGGAACGTCGGCACCCAGATAACGGCTCTTCGGGCCTAAATCGCGGTGGGTCAGTTTGAACCAGGCGCGGGCGAAGACGTCTTCGAAATAGGCCTGATCGTGACGGAAACGCTCGGAGATTTTGCGGTATTCCGGGTCAATTTTCAGGGCCATATCGGCATCGGTCATCATTGGCATGCAGCGGATGGACGGGTCTTCCACATCCACGGGCATGTCTTCTTCGGCAATGTTTACCGGCTGCCACTGGTGGGCACCGGCCGGGCTTTTGGTCAGTTCCCAGTCGTATTTGAACAGCAGGTCGAAGTAGCCGTTGTCCCACTGGGTGGGCTTGCTGGTCCACGCGCCTTCAATGCCGCTGGTGACGGCATCGCGGCCAATTCCGCGGGTTGTGTGGTTCATCCAGCCGAGACCCTGTTCGTTGATATCGGCCCCTTCCGGAGCCGGGCCAAGGTTGGCGGCGTTACCATTACCGTGGGCTTTGCCGACGGTGTGGCCACCGGCGGTGAGGGCGACGGTTTCTTCATCATTCATGGCCATGCGTTCAAAGGTCACGCGCATGTCCTGAGCGGTTTTCAGCGGGTCGGGCTTGCCATCTACTCCTTCCGGGTTGACATAGATCAGGCCCATCATGACGGCGGCGAGTGGGTTTTCCAGATCCCGCTGACCGCTGTATCGGGTTCCCTCGCTGCCGCTTGGTGCCAGCCATTCTTTTTCTGAACCCCAGTAGGTGTCTTTTTCCGGATGCCAGATATCTTCGCGGCCACCGGCAAAACCGAAGGTTTTAAAGCCCATGGATTCATACGCCATGTTACCGGCGAGAATCATCAGGTCAGCCCAGGAAATTTTGTTGCCGTATTTCTTTTTCAGTGGCCATAACAGACGGCGGGCTTTGTCGAGGTTGCCGTTATCCGGCCAGCTGTTCAGTGGCGCAAAGCGTTGGTTGCCGGTGTTTGAACCGCCACGGCCATCGGTGGTGCGGTAAGAGCCGGCGCTGTGCCAGGCCATGCGGATCATCAGGCCGCCGTAATGGCCCAGTCGGCTGGCCACCAGTCCTGACTGTCGGTCATCAGGGCTTTCAGGTCGCTTTTCAGTGCTTCAAGATCGAGGGTTTTGAATGCTTCGGCGTAGTTGAAATCGTCGCCCAGCGGATTGGTCTTGCTGTCGTGCTGATGGAGGATGTCGAGGTTCAGGGCATTAGGCCACCAGGCCATATTGTCGTTTCCGGATGTGGTGTTGCCACCATGCATGACCGGACAGGTGCCTGCTGTTGTTCCCTTATTGCTGTTGCTCATAGGTATCTCCTTGATTGACCGGTTGACCGCTTATTCCATACGGAGGAAGCCGGTAGTGAGTGTGTCGTTGAATAGTGACGGTACAGATACAGACTAGGGGAGAAGGAAGCGCTTGCCGAATTACTTGTGGCAATACGCTGATTAGTTAAAAACTATCGTTTTTAAGTTGATGAAGGTCTATCGGCTATAAGCATGAGAGGGGTGGCGTTACCTGCCCCGGTTGGGGCAGGCATTGGTCAGTCGTGCAGGAATTCCTGCCATTCATTCAGCAGTTCTTTGAAATCATCGAGGCCGCAGGCGGCGAAGGATTCGGCATCGTAAAATTCCAGATCTTCACCTTCCAGTTCTTCCAGCGAATGATCCTGCAACAGCACCAGTGCGATTACTTCGGCGTCATCACGGGTCAGTCGCAGCAGGAAGTCGCGCCCCTGCCACTGAAATTCAGTCTGTTGGCCCTGTTCCAGACTGCTGACAGCCTGTAACAGGCGGCTCAGCTGCTCGGTATCGGCTCCCAGTTCGTCGGTCAGCCAGAGGCCGAAGGCTTCGTGGTCCATCGACAGGCGGGCGCAGGGCAGCTGGCGTTCGTTGTAGAAAAAACGGTAATCCATAAAGGGTCTTCGTGTGGTCAGTCGTTGTCGTCACTCAGGTCGGCGCCAGCCAGTGGCCAGCCGCCCAGATCTTTGTAGCGATTAATGATAAAGCAGAACAGCTCGGCGGTTTTGTAAGTGTCGTAAGCGGCACTGTGCGCAGCGCTGTTGTCGAAATCGATACCGGCCATTTTGCACGACTTGGCCAGTACCGTATGGCCGAGGGCCAGCGCGGCAATGGAAGCGGTATCGAACGATGAAAACGGGTGGAACGGATCGCGCTTGATGTCGTTGCGGGCGACGGCGGCACGCAGAAATCCGTGGTCAAAATGGGCGTTATGGCCGACCAGAACGGCGCGGTTGCAGCCGTTGGCTTTGATCTCGCGGCGGACGGTCTGGAACATGGCGGTGAGGGCGTCGATTTCAAACTCGGCATCGCGTTCGGGGTCGAACGGGTCGATGCCGGTAAAATCGAGGGCTTCCTGCTGCAGGTTGGCACCATCAAAAGGATGAATGTTAGCGCTCATGGTTTCATGCGGATGCAGGTAGCCATCGTCATCCATGCGGAGCGTCACCATGGCAATTTCCAGCAGGGCATCGGTTTCGGCATCGAAGCCGCCGGTTTCAACATCGACAACCACGGGTAAAAATCCGCGGAAGCGTTGTGCCATCAAGGTTTTTTCCTGTTTTTCTTCAGTCACCCTCAGTACTCCAGTTTCCAGCGCAGGGTTTCGCCGGCACGCAGCGGCACAATAACATCACTGCCAAACGGCAGTTCGACCGGTGCTTGCCAGTCTTGTTTGATCAGAGTGATTTTGTCGTTGTTACGCGCCAGACCATAGAAGTCCGGGCCGTAGTGACTGGCAAAGCCTTCGAGCTTATCCAGAGCGCCGAGGTCTTCGAATATTTCAGCGTAGAGTTCAATGGCGGCGTAGGCGGTAAAACAGCCGGCACAACCGCAGGCATTTTCTTTCGCGCCTTTGGCGTGTGGCGCACTGTCGGTGCCGAGGAAGAATTTGTGGTTGCCGCTGGCGACCACATCCTGCAGCGCCTGCTGGTGAATGTTGCGCTTAAGAATCGGCAGGCAGTAGAAGTGGGGCTTAATACCGCCAACCAGCATGTGGTTACGGTTGTAGGCCAGATGCTGCACGGTAATGGTGGCGGCAACATTGGCGCTCTGGCTTTGTACAAATTCTGCGGCGTCTTTGGTGGTGATGTGTTCAACCACCACGTTCAGGCTCGGATGACGACTGACCAGCGGTGCCAGAATGGTGTCGAGGAATTCTTTCTCGCGGTCAAAAATGTCGATGTGGTTCTGGGTCACTTCGCCATGCACCAGCAGCCGGATGTCGTTTTCGGCCAGTGCGGCGGCGATGTCGTCGAGCTTGCCCAGATCGGTAACGCCCGAAGCGGAGTTAGTGGTCGCTCCGGCCGGATAGAGCTTAACGGCGACGATGTTGCCGGCGGCTTTGGCCTCGGCAATCATTTCCGGGGTGGTGTTGTCGGTTAAATACAGCACCATCAGCGGGTCAAAGTTCAGACCCTGAGGAACGCGCCCAAGAATACGCTCACGGTAGGCAAGCGCCTGTTCTGCGTTCATAACCGGTGGTTGCAGGTTCGGCATGATGATGGCTCGGCCCATCACCCGGGCGGTGGCGGGCACGGTATGTTGCAGCACCGCGCCATCGCGTACGTGCAGGTGCCAGTCGTCGGGGCGGGTTATGGTCAAACGGTCAGTCATGCTCTTCAACCTCAGCTAAAATTGATGGGGCATTGTACCGAAAGCGGCCTTTAACCGCTTAATTTTTCTCGGAATTGGCCGATATCTCTGGAACAGCCCTGAATTTAACTGCTTCAAGCGGACATCTATGCACAAACTAATAGCCCTAAGCTGTGTTCTGCTTTGCGCTCTCCGTCCGGCGGAGGCTGCGCTGGACTACGGCGGCGATATTGAATCCACCGATTGGTCGGTCAGTGGTTCGGTGTTTGAGTGCCGTTTTGAGCAGGCGCTGCCCGGTTATGGTCGTGCGGTGTTCTATCACGAGGCGGGCGAGGATGTAACCTTTCAGCTGGAAACACTGAAAAATCTGATGTCATACAGTCAGGCACAGGTCAGTATTTTACCGCCTCCCTGGCAGCCCAGTGCCAGAAGCGAAGACCTGGGCGTAGCCCGGATCATAAAAGACACGCCTAACCTGCGTCTGGATGCCACCCGCACCAATCAGTTTCTGCATGCTTTGCTGGAAGGCAAGTGGCCTGCCATCAGCCATAAAACCTATTACGACCCAAACCGCTTTGTAAAAGTGCACCTGTCGGCGGTGTCTTTTCCGCAGTTTTATCAGGATTATCTGGAATGTGTGAAGCAGCTGCTGCCAGTGAATTATCGTCAGGTGGCACGTTCGAAGGTGTTGTTCGGCAGTGGTGAAGAGCAAATCGATACCGAGGATATTAAAGTTCTCGATCGCATTATTTTTTACATCAAAAATGATCCGCGTATTTTTGCGGTGTATCTTGATGGCCACTCCGATAATGTGGGTCGCCGTTACGATAACCGTCAGACCTCCAAAGCACGGGTTGAAGATGTGGAGCGTTATTTTATAAAACAGGGCATCAGTCCGGAAATGGTGACGACCCGCTTCCACGGCGACCGCTATCCGGTTGCCAGCAATAAAACCGTTGCCGGACGCGCTGAAAACCGTCGTGTCACCATTCGCATTGAGCAGCGGGAAGATATGCCGGTTCCGGATAATCTGCTGTTTAAACCCAGAGTCCGCACCCAGACCACCGCCAGCGGCGACTGATCTTCGCCGCGTTTCTGTGTTGTTCTTTCTTTGTTGCTCTGGGGTACGCCTGTTGGCTATCCCGTGCACAATCAGTACAATACTGCCCCTTTCATTATTGCTATCCGCCGGTTCGGGCTTTTGCCCCCTGTGCGGCCAATCATCATCCTGGAGAATACCCATGTCAGACATCAAGAAAGTGGTGCTGGCCTATTCCGGTGGTCTGGATACGTCCGTGATCGCCAAATGGCTGCAAGAAGAATACAAATGTGAAGTTGTCACCTTTACTGCAGACCTGGGCCAGGGCGAAGAAGTTGAACCGGCGCGCGCCAAGGCCGAAGCGCTGGGCATTAAAGAAATCTTTATTGATGACCTGCGTGAAGAGTTTGCCCGTGACTTCGTATTCCCGATGTTCCGCGCCAACACCATTTACGAAGGCGAATACCTGCTGGGCACCTCAATTGCCCGTCCGCTGATCGCCAAGCGTCTGATCGAAATTGCCAACGCCACCGGTGCTGATGCCATTGCCCACGGTGCAACCGGTAAAGGTAACGATCAGGTGCGCTTTGAACTGGGCGCCTACGCGCTGAAGCCGGGTGTAAAAGTGATTGCTCCGTGGCGCGAATGGGATCTGACCTCCCGTGAAACCCTGATGGCGTACTGCGACCAGCACGGCATTAAAGTTGAGAAAAAAGCCGGTAAGAAATCTCCGTATTCTATGGACGCTAACCTGCTGCACATCTCTTACGAGGGCGACATTCTGGAAGATCCGTGGAATGAGCCGGAAGAAGATATGTGGCTCTGGTCTGTGTCTCCGGAAAATGCTCCGGACGAAGCAGCTTACATCACCATCAGCTTCAGAAACGGTGACCCGGTGGCCATCGATGGTGTGGAAAAATCCCCGGCCACCATTATGGAAGAGCTGAACAAACTGGCGGGTGCTCACGGTGTGGGTCGTGTGGATATCGTCGAAAACCGTTACGTCGGCATGAAAGCGCGTGGCTGTTACGAAACTCCGGCCGGTACGGTACTGCTGAAGGCACACCGTGCGATTGAATCCATCACGCTGGATCGTGAAGCGGCGCACCTGAAAGACGAACTGATGCCACGCTATGCCAATCTGATTTACAACGGTTACTGGTGGAGCCCTGAGCGTAAAATGCTGCAGGCCGCTATCGACGAAACCCAGAAAGTCGTTAATGGTGATGTGCGCGTTAAGTTGTATAAAGGCAATGTGGTTGTGGTTGGCCGTCGTTCAGAAGACACTCTGTTCGATGAAAAAATTGCGACCTTTGAAGACGATGCCGGTGCCTACAACCAGAAAGATGCAGCAGGCTTTATTAAGCTGAATGCGCTGCGTCTGCGCACTGCCGCGAAAAAAGGCCGCAGCTTCCTGGATTGATTGCGGGCGTTGTTTTCGCACGGAAAGAAACCCGCTACGGCGGGTTTTTTTATCCCATGTTGGTTGTGTTTGTGGCGAGGCCTGTTAAATGGTTAAAGGTTATGACTGGTGGAGTTGGTATGTCTTGTTTTCCCGCCGATAAAGCGGCTGTTCAATCCGCTGAGGGAGAGGCAGCGCGTCTGTATGAGCAGCATTGTCCGCTGTGTGGCGGTCTGAATCAGTGTGCGGTCGCGGCGCAAACAGAGCCATCGGCATGCTGGTGTTTTCAGATGGACGCCCGTCTCAGTGAATGCCTGCGCCAGCGGGCGGATGCTTCTGACGATTATTTGAGACAAACATCCTGCATTTGTCCGGGGTGTGCATCAGCGGTGATGTCTGCACAGGCACGGATGCCATAAGGACGGAATAATTCCAGCAGTTTTCCGCTGCTTTTCAGTTCATCCATCAGTTGGTTTATTTCTTTTGTTCCGGGGGTAAAACCGGGGCGGATCAGAGCGGAATGCTGATAGCGCTGATCATAATGATCGGAGATCAGAAACTCTTTGCGGGCATCGGGATTGTCTTTAAAAAAACGATGCAGAAATGCTTTGCTCATGACTGCAATATCACCATGACGTTCACGCAGCAGAGCCAGGTTTTTTTCATTGGTCCAGGATAAAATCATGTGAAAATTCTGCCGCAGATAGTGCTCGTCTGCGTTGAATCCGGCAAATCCGTAATGAAAACCAAGAATGCCGACCATGCGTTTATTGCTGAGGTCCGTAAAATACTCCTGGCCGCGGTTTTTTTCCGCTAATGCCACATAGACCTCGCCGTCGGTCTGATAGGGGCGGGAAATTTCTACCGGAATATCCTGCCAGCCCCACGACGGATTTTCGAAAAAGATGATGTCATAGTCTCCCATTTTAAATGCCTGATAGCGGCGTTTGGGGGAAACCGGAACCGGGATAAACAGATACTGATCCTGATGATCGTTCAGCAGCTTAATCAGACTGATGGCGATCCCTTCATATTCCCCCTGATCATTTTGCTCGACATAAGGAGAATACGGATAAACGCCTACCTTAACCTCTGTTACCGGCAGTGCTGAGGCAAACAACGACGGCGACTGTGTCAGCAGAGAGAGGCAAAGCATGATGCCAGAGAAAACAGCAATCTGCCGCAAGCGGGGAAGTGTGACGGTGTACAATGGCTTAACCAATTCCTTGGCCTCTTTGTATAAGCTTTGTATACAGAGTAGCCCTGTGTCGGGAGCTTGAAAAGATTTTACTGTGCAGGCTCCGGGGCTTTTGGCACGGATTTAAGGCACCTCTGAATAATTCTGCACAGCTTCGCGTGAGTGCTGCAGAGTGCTTTTGACAAGGCGTCGATTGCAGTGAATGGCGAGTCCTTTATAAAATCGACAACACCGTCAAAACGCTCTGCAGCCCACGCCCTTCGGGGCTTGCTGAAAACGTCCAGCTCGGTGTTGCCACGTTTTGACGTAACCCGCTATGCCTTCAACGTGGCGCCTTGATCTGAACGTTTTCAGTAAGCCGAAGCGGGCACTGAATTATTCAGAGGTGCCTTAAGCCGCTCCTGTCTTTGGTGCGGGCAGGTGCGCTGTTATAGTCCGGCGGTCTGTTGTTTTGATTGTTATGCAGGATGCCTGATATGACTGATACGCCCTCCACTCTGAAGCTGATTGACAGTTTGCGCCTTAACGCCCAGTTGGGTAAGAACAGCCATTTTTACGCCTCGCTGAAGCGCCGTAACCTGCACGTTCTCTGTGGTGTCCCGGTGGTGATTATTAACCTGATTCTGGGGTCCGTCTTTTTTGCTCTGTTGCAGGCTGAATTACCGGACTGGGGCAAATGGCTCAGCGCCGGTCTGGCGTTGCTGGCAGCCGCTCTGGGCGGTGTGCAGACGTTCTTTGATTTCAAGAAAACCTGCGCCGGCCACCGTGAGGTCGGTAATGATTATCTGGAGCTGGCACGTGAATGTGAGCGTTTGCTGGCACTCTACGATGATGATCTGATGAATCTGCAGCAGCTGGCTGTGGAGCTGCACCGGCTGAATAAGGAATACGCAGAGATTAACGAGCGGGCTGAGATGTTTATTGTCTCGCCACGGGAATACGAATACGCCCGTCAGCGCTTGCAGCCACGATAACTACCTGATGTCCTTATTTAGTCATTTCTCATTTTTTGCCGGTCTGCCGCTGACCCTGGTGTTGTTGCTGTTGCTGTGCAGCTTTCTCGCTTCCCTGCTGACGGCGGCACTGGGGGTTGGCGGCGGTGCCTTTCTGATTACGGTGATGGCCGGTATTGTGCCGCCGCTGGCACTGATTCCGCTGCATGGCATGGTGCAGCTGGGGTCTAACGCTTCCCGCGCCTGGCTGGCCCGGCGGCATACTCAATGGCCTAAGGTCGGTTGGTTTTTAGCCGGTGCTTTACTGGCGGTGGTGTTATCGGTGCTGGCCCTGTGGTGGCTGAATGAGCGCATCGACCCCGGTGTTATCCCGCTGTTTATCGGTCTGTTTATTCTCTGGCTGAGCTGGGGCAACCTGCCGCCGGTTGGGCTGGGAGAGCATCCTCTGGGGCTGTTTTCAGGAGGCTGGCTGACGACGCTGGCGACCATGCTGGTCGGGGCCACGGGGCCTTTGGTATCGGCCTGGCTGGGACGCAGTGATGGTGACCGCTGGCAGTATACGGCCAACTTTTCTACCTGTATGAGCGTGCAGCACGTATTAAAAGTGGTGGTCTTTGGTTTTGCCGGCTTTGCTTTTCAGCAGTGGCTGCCATTGCTGCTTATGATGGTGTTGGCCGGTTATCTGGGTACCCGTGCCGGTCTGAGGCTGATGGGCAACATTCCGGAAGCGTTGTTCCGCACCTTGTTCCGCTGGGTGCTGACGCTGTTGGCACTGCGGCTGATCTGGGTCTGGTATCAGAGCTGATCTGCCGCAGGTGTACTCAGACGCCGATGTCTTCGTTCCACAGCGCGGGCTTATCGGCGATAAAGCCGCGCATCAGTTCGATGCATTCTGCATCGTTGAGTACGGTCAGGCTGACACCGCGCTCGCGCAGATGGTTTTCGGCACCGATAAAGGTCACGTTTTCGCCGATCACTACCCGCGGAATGCCGTACAGTAAGGCCGCACCACTGCACATATCGCAGGGCGACAGGGTGGAGTAGAGCGTGCATTCGCGGTAGTCGGCGGCGGTTAAGCGTCCGGCGTTTTCCAGACAATCCATCTCGGCGTGTAACACCACGCTGTTCTGTTGTACCCGGCGGTTATGGCCGCGACCGATAATCTGCCCATCTTTAACCAGAACCGAGCCGATAGGAATGCCGCCTTCGGCCAGCCCTTGACGGGCTTCTTCCAGTGCGGCCTGCATCGCTTGCTGATCGTTCATAGGGGTTCCTTTTGCCTGTTTTTGTTTTGGCCGGTTGCCGTTTTTTGGGGCTACCAGAGATCGCCGAAGCGCTCGCGGTGGCTTAAGTATAAACGCAGGTCGAATTCCAGCTGGTGGTAATCCGGTTCCATATAACAGCACAGTTTGTAGAACGCTTTGTTGTGTTCTTTCTCGCGCAGGTGTGCCAGTTCGTGTACCAGAATCATGCGTAAAAATGCTTCCGGCACCTGACGGAACAGGGCGGATACGCGGATTTCGTGTTTGGCTTTCAGTTTGTTGCCCTGTACCCGCGAGACAAAGGTGTGCAGTCCGAGGGCGTGATTAATCACGTGAATTTTGTCGTCATACATCACTTTGCTCAGCGGTGGAGAGCTGCGCAGATGATCGTTTTTAAGGTTGATGGTGTAGTCGTACAGCGCCCGCTCGTTGCTGAGGGTGTGGCTGTATGGGTATTTCTTCAGCAGCAGCGCGCCGACGCGGTTGGCTTCCAGCAACTCAGCTGCCTGACGTTGCAGGTCAGGGCTGTAGCCATTGAGATAGTTAATCGTGCGTTGTTTCATCGTTTTCTGCTTTCAGGGATTCAGGGCGTGGTTATGGCACAGCTCAATCCAGGCCTGAATACCGGCGCTGCGGTATTTCTGGCGGTGCACAATCATATACAACTGGCGGCTGAAGTCGCGCTGCGGGGCCTTTAAATGCACCAGACTGCCGCGGCGGAAAGCATCCGTGAGGGTGATTTGTGACAGGCAGCCGATGCCAAGCCGGGCTTCCACCGCCCGTTTAATGGCTTCGGTGTGCTGTAACTCGAGCGTGATGTTCAGATCTGGCAACAGGCCGTGCAGGGCGCGGTCAAAGGCCTGACGGGTACCGGAGCCGCTTTCGCGCAGAATCCAGCGGGCGGTGAGTAAATCGTTGTCGCCGATATGGCCCTGCTGGTGTTGTTTGTGCGCCAGTTCATCGTCGGGGTGGCAGAATACGGCCAGCTCGTCCTTATGCCAGGGAATCATCTCCAGTTCCGGATGATTCAGTTCACCTTCGATCAGGCCGATGTCCAGCTCGTAGTTCAGCACTTTGTCGGCAATCTGGCGGGTGTTGGCCACGTCCAGCCGTACCGGGGCATCCGGGTGCTCGGCCATGTATTTCGCCATTAAACCCACCGCCAGATAGTTACCGATGGATAAGGTCGCGCCGACGTTTAACGGCCCGGCTTCGGCATGGCGCAGCAGCGTCTGCTCAAAGTCCTGGGCCTGAGCCAGCAGCGCTTCCGCCCTTGGGCGCACCAGTCGTCCTTGCTCGTTCAGTTGCAGACGTTTGCCAATGCGGTCGAACAGTTGTACGGCAAACTGGTGCTCAAAGTCTTTTAAGGCACTGCTGGCGGCGCTCTGCGACATGGCCAGCTCATCGGCGGCACGGGTCAGGTTCTGATGGTGGGCGATGGCGATAAACACTTGCAGCTGACGCAGGGTATAGCGCATGGCGGCCTCTGGCGGTGAGTCACGGAGATTGTTATTCGGTAAAATCGAATAAAGTTATTCAGATAACTTGATTTGCCGATAGTCTGCCGTGGGTTACTCTGCCTGACAAGTTAAATTGGCCGCCAGGAACCCGCCATTATGAGCAATCTGATCCGCGAAACCGTTACCAGTGTGCATCACTGGAATGAAACCCTGTTCAGCTTTACCACCACCCGTAATCAGGGGCTGCGTTTCAAAAATGGTCATTTCACGATGATTGGTCTGGAAGTGGAAGATAAGCCTCTGTTGCGTGCTTACAGCATTGCCAGCGCTAATTATGAAGAGGAGATGGAGTTTTTCTCCATCAAAGTGCAGGACGGCCCGCTGACCTCTCACCTGCAAAAGCTGCAGGTTGGCGATGAAATTCTTGTGGGAACCAAGCCGGTGGGCACACTGATTACCGATAACCTGCTGCCGGGTAAAAATCTCTATCTGCTGAGTACCGGCACAGGTTTAGCGCCGTTTATGAGCATCATCAAAGATCTGGATGTGTACGAGCAGTACGACAAAGTGATTCTGACCCACGGTGTTCGCTGGGTGTCTGAGCTGGCGTATCAGCAGCGTATTGAGCATGAACTGCCAAATAATGAGTACTTTGGCGATGTGGTGCGCGAAAAGCTGATTTATTACCCAACGGTTACCCGCGAGCCGTTCCGTAATAACGGTCGCCTGACCGATGCCCTGACCAGCGGCAAGCTGACCCGTGACATTGGCCTGGCCGATCTGAATCCGGAAACTGACCGCTTTATGCTGTGTGGCAGCCCGGCGATGCTGGATGACCTGACCAGAATTCTCGATGACATGGGCTTTGAAGAAGCGCGCGGCGGTAAGCCGGGGCATTATGTGATTGAGCGCGCCTTCGTCGAAAAGTAAGGCGTTGATGTAAATGAATTCGCCGCGATCGCGGCAAGCGGGTAAGCCCACCCGTTCTCTGTTCTGCCGGAATCTTGGCCCGTCAGAACAGAGAACGGGCGGGCTTTTTTGTATTGGCGCTATTCCTGCGACTGTTCAAAGCTGAGCAGCCACTGGCGCAGTAAATCATTCAGTTGCTTTTGTTGTTCCGGCGGCAAGGCACTGAGCAGCTGTGCCTGCAACTGCACATGGCGGGTCACAGCGTTGTTGCTCAGCTCATGCCCGCTGCTGCTCAGTTGCACTAATAAACTGCGGCGGTCATCGGGATCCGGCAGCCGCTCAATCAGTCCGCGTTCTTCCAGCCGGTTCAGGCGGTTGGTCATGGCACCCGATGTCAGCATGACCGACTTAAACAGAACGGTCGGTGTCAGGCGGTAGGGGGGGCCACTGCGCAGCAGGGTTGCCAGTACGTCAAACTCGCCACCGGCCAGTCCGAATTCTTTATGCAGATCGTTGATTTCCTGACGGATGTGGTTTGCCAGACGGGATATCCGGCCGATGGCTTCCATCGGCCAGATGTCGAGATCCGGGCGCTCCTGCTGCCACTGGGCGGCAATAAAATCCACGTGGTCCTGAGTCATAACAGTCACTTATGTCTGGTGTTGATATGGATGTTCAGTCGCTGAGAGTGTGCCCTGCAAATATCTTAACGTAAAGATATTTGACCGGTGACTCTGGCGGATATATCTTTACGTTAAATATCTTAATTTGAAGATAAAGGTGATATGAGATGACAGACAGCACTGGCAAGACACCGGTTGGCGGGTCGTTATGGCTGATGGCCGTCGCCGCTCCTCTGATGTGGGGAACAACCTACGCAGTGACGCAGGCTTTTCTGGCCGGGGTTGATCCATTCTGGCTGGCGACGCTGCGCATTGTGGTGCCTGGCGTGATGATGGTGTGGCTGGTGCCACTGGCCGTCTGGCGCCGGCATTGGCTGACGATTGTGGTGCTCAGTGCGCTGAACATCGGCATTTTTACCGTGTTGCTGTTTGGCGCTATACAGCGTTTACCGGGCGGCATGGCGGCAACGCTGACCGCCAGTATGCCTTTACAGCTGCTGCTGTTGCAGGCGTTGCAGGGCAAGCTGCCGGCCCCTTTGCAGTTGTTGGCGGCGGTCGGTGGCATGGCGGGGGTTGGGCTGCTGGTCTGGCAGGCTCCGGCTGAACCCGACTGGACCGGTGTCGCGCTGGCTTTGGCGGCGGCTTTTTGCATGGCGCTGGGCGTTCTGCTGACGCCGGTTCTGGGGCGGGGTATCCAACCGCTGGTGTTGACCAGTGCGCAGTTGTTCAGCGCCGGGGCGGTGTTACTGGTGCTGATGCTGCTCTGGGGACGGCCATTTCCGTCATTGGATACTCAGGGGGTGTTGGCTCTGGTCTGGCTGGGCCCGGTTGGCATGGGGCTGGGTTATTATCTGTGGTTCCGTGCTATTTCTCTGATTGCGGTTGATAAGCTGGCCTTTATGGGGCTGATTAATCCGGTGGTGGCGGTTCTGGCCGGTGTTCTGGTGATGGGCGAGCTGATGAATATCAGCCAGACATTTGCCATCGCTCTGGTGCTGTTCTGTGTGTTGCTGGCTCAGCATCCGGCGGCGCAGCGCCCTTTGTCTGCAGCCAAAGCCGGTTAAAACTGGCACTGAAGCTGCAATGTCTCCTTTCAGTTCAATAATCCGCCGGTTTTCCGGCGTTATTTGAGTGATGGTACGACAGGAGAATGACAATGCCCGGACAAGGTACCGTAGAAGATGTATTGCGCAGCCTGAATTTTGCTCAGGATGTGGGTAAGCAGATACGCGACGCCGGTTATGTGCTGGATAAAACGGAACTGAAACGTTTGCTGGCTGAACTGACCTCGGCGGTGGCCTCCAGCAAAATGGAGCTGGCCCTGTTGCAGGGGGTGTGTGAAGCCCGTGATGAAGAACTGATCCGCTTGCATGAGGCGCTGGTTTACAAAGGCAATCTGCGCCGCCGAGGTGATGGCTATTACAAAACTCTGGATGGTCGTCCTTACGGGCAGCCTTATTGCTCGTACTGCTGGGAAAGCAAACAGCAGTTATTGCATCTTCACAGCCGGATTCTGAGTAAAGACATCCGTATTTGTCCGGGCTGCAAAAATGAGTATCAGGCCATCCGCACGCCGTATCTGGAAGCGGATGGCATGGCGGTTTAAGGCATCTCTGAATTATTCAGAGGTGCCTTAAACCTTCGCGCCGGCATCGTTTCAATACAGGGACAGAATGTCTGCGCTGTTTTACGGGAAAATGCCCGGATCAGCAGAAGCTGCTCTCGCACTTCGCTCAGGGCGCGGCTATATTGGCCGCGCAATGTCTGGTGAGGGAATCCGTATGAATCTGCTTAATCCTGCTGTTCTGATATTCCGTATATCGGTATTGGTATCGGCGGTGTGTCCTGCTTTTGCGGCCAGTGCCGGGGATGTTGAGGCGGCGTCTGCTACCGATGAGGCAGCGACGGTGCTGGAGGAATTATTACCCGCCACCGGGCCGCTGAAAACCAAACAGCAGCCGGTTGATATGATTGCGGACGATGAGTTCAAACCGGCCCTGCGTGACAATTTGCCACAACTCGTTGAAAAAATTCAGGTTGAGCGTCTGGCATCTGAGAGTCCTTATGTGATGCTGCCGCACCGGCCAAATTATGTGCTGCCGTTGTCGTATCAGAGCCGTCCCAGTGACCGTGAGCAGAACCGGGTTTTAAAACACTACACCGGAGATCCTGAGGCTGAGCGCGAAGCCGGTAATGATCATCTTGAGGCGGTATTTCAGCTCAGTATTAAATACCGTTTATCTGAAGGCCTGCTGGGTAAATTCAGCAGTATTGATGTGGCCTATACCAACCGTTCCTTCTGGCAGGCGTATAACGGTGATATTTCCCGGCCATTCCGCGAGACTAATCACGAACCGGAACTGATATTTTCCTGGCAGCCGCAAAACCGGTGGGTGGATTATTGGTCGGTAGCGGTTAATCATCAGTCCAATGGCCAGACCAGTTCAATGTCGCGCAGCTGGAACCGGCTTATTACGCAGGTGGCGTCAGTGTCATCCAGTGGTGTTTATGCCACCCGGCTCTGGTGGCGTCTGCCGGAAGAAAGTAAAGCCGATCCTTTTGATCCGGCTGATAATGACAACCCGGATATTGATGATTACATGGGTAACGGTGAGTTCACCTATATTCATGTGATGGGTAACCATAATATCAGTACGACCTTGCGTAATAATCTCAACCCGGATAAAAACCGTGGCGCCATTGAGGTTGGCTGGACCTTTCCGCTCAACCGTAAAATCAAAGGATTTGTGCAGTATTTTAATGGTTACGGCGAGAGTCTGATTGATTACAACCGTTATCAGGAACGCATTGGCGTCGGCATTAAACTCAGCGACTGGTTCTGAGCTGGCCGTATAGCAATAGCGCGGTATAATCGCCGCGCATTCAGGCCGGAATTCCTATCATGTTAACCCTCGGACTTATTATTAATCCCTATGCCGGTATCGGCGGCGCCGTTGGTCTTAAGGGCAGCGACGGTGCCGATATTGTTGCCGAAGCACTGGCCCGTGGGGCCGAGCGCAAAGCCGCATGGCGTGCCCGTCAGGCGCTGGATGTTTTGCTGGCATTCAAAGATCGCTGTCATTTTCTGACCTGTCCCGGAGAAATGGGGGCTGATACGTTGACCGAGCTGGGTTTTTCATTTCGCCTGATTGAAGCCGATATTCCGCTTTGTAATACCCATGCGGAGCATACCCGTATGGCTGCTGCAGCGATGCTGGAAAATCATGTGGATTTGCTGCTGTTTGCCGGTGGTGATGGTACGGCGCGTGATATCTGTGCCGTGGTTGGTGATGCTTTACCTGTGCTCGGTATTCCGGCCGGGGTAAAAATTCATTCCGCGGTATATGGCATCACACCGACGGCTTCCGGTGAGGTGGTGCGCAGTCTGCTCGAAGGCGGGCTGGTGGATATTAAAGACGCCGAAGTGCGTGATCTGGATGAAGACGCTTTCCGCAATAACCAGGTACGTGCACGGCATTACGGCGAGATGCGCGTGCCTCAGGCCGGGCATTTTGTCCAGGCCGTAAAACAGGGTGGCGTTGAAGCGGAAGAGCTGGTGCTGGCTGATATTGCTGCTTTTATCTGTGCCGATATGGATGACGACGTGCTGTATCTGATCGGTTCGGGCAAAACCACGCAGGCCGTGATGGATGAGCTGGGGCTGGATAATACGCTGCTGGGCGTGGATGCGGTCTTTAACCGTGAACAGATAGGTAAGGATTTAACCGCGGCTGAAATACTCGGATTATTGGCAGAATATCCTCAGGCTCAGGCGATTGTCAGTGTGATGGGGGGGCAGGGGCATATTTTCGGTCGTGGTAATCAGCAGTTCAGCCCTCAGGCTTTACGTCTTCTGGGAAAGAAAAACATCCGCCTGATTTCCACCAAGACAAAAATCCGTGCACTGAATGGCCGGCCTTTAATCATGGACAGTGGTGATCCTCAACTGGACAAAGACTGGGCGGGAACGATTGAAATAATCACCGGTTACCGCGACCAGATCGTGCACCGGCTGATGTAAGGCTCCGTTGAATCACATCATAAAAAGCGTTAAACCGGCCGTGGTTTCAGGCCGGTTTTTTTATTGATTGCGCGGGAGAGGTCTGAGTCATCAGCTGACAACAAATTTCTCCACCGTCTGATTCAGCCGCGCTGCCAGCTGAGCCAGTGCAGCACTGGCCAGCGCGGCCTGTGAGGCCTGCTCATGGCTGGTGCTGGCCAGCTCGTTAACACGTACAACATTGCGGTTAATTTCTTCGGCGGCGTAGCTTTGTTCTTCAGCGGCTGTTGCAATCTGAGTATTCAGGTCATTAATGCTGCTGATGTTGTCGTAGATGACCTGCAGTGCATCACTGGCTTCACTGACACGGGCGATACCGGTTTCAGCGCGGTCACGGGATTTCAGCACGGTATTCACCACTTCAGCGGTTCCTTTATTAAATTCGTTAATGGTTGCACGAATGGATTCGGTCGATTCCTGCGTACGGCTGGCCAGTGTGCGCACCTCATCGGCGACCACGGCAAAGCCCCGACCCTGCTCTCCGGCCCGCGCTGCTTCAATGGCCGCATTCAGTGCCAGCAGGTTGGTCTGTTCGGCAATACCACTGATTTCACCCAGAATCGCGCCGATGCTTTCACTGTCTTTCTGCAGTTTCCCGATGGCTTTGGTGGCTTCCAGAATTTCGCTGTTGAGGGTTTCAATTTCGTGGCGTGCTTCATCCGAAATACTTTTACCACGGCTGACTTCACGGTGAACCTCGCTGACGGCACTGGCGGCCTGATTAGCATTGCCGGCAATATTCTGAATGGTTGAGGTCATCTCTGTCATGGCGGTGACGGCCTGAGCGACTTCATCCTGTTGCTGGCTGCTGGCGTCGCCAACTTCGCGGGTGATGGCCGACATTTCTTCCGAGGCGGAGGCGACTTCGGTGGCACCGGATTTTACCTGCTCTACCGTTTCCCGCAGTGTGGCAATTAAAGCGTCAAAGGCATGGGATAAAATGCCGATTTCATCACCGGAGCGGTGACCAATTAATTGAGTTAAATCCAGATCGCGGGCGATTCGCTGAATTTTCCCGGTAATCGTCTGAACCGGCTGATAAATCGCCCGTGATACCAGAAACGTCAGGGTGGCGACGACGGCAAAGGTCAGCAGAATACTCAGCGTCAGGGTCATATAAACCCGCTGAGTCATGACTTCCATTTCGCTGGTAATGTAGGCCGTCAGTTCATCAAAAATACTTTCTGTTTTATGAATGGTGCTGCGCATTTCGCCACGCAGGCCTTCTTTTTCGTTCAGCCCCATCATCTGTTCTTTATTAAACAGTGCGGTGAACTGATCCTGATAGTTTTTCAGTTCCTGCTGGACCTGTGAATTACCGGCCAGACTGCTGCGCTCCAGTGCCTGACGGAAATCGTTAATGCCCGCGTTAAACTTTTCCATGTAGGACGGATCGCTGCGTAACATAAAATCCTTTTCGTGGCGGCGCAGCATCAACATGTAATAAAGCAGCTCGTATTCTTCGGTCGATTTTGCGGATGTTTCAATATCATGCACCGCTTTGCGCAGGCCGCCATACAAGCCGCTTTTGGGATCGAGGCCGATTTCCTGCTGCGTTGCGGCAAGCGCATCAAACACCTTCCGGTAGTTCGCCACCTCGGTACTCAGTTGCTGAATCTGGCGGATATTAAGACCCAGCCCCTGCATATGATTGCTCAGATGCGTAATATCTTCGTTGGTCTTTTCGGCGGTTACATCAAAGGCATCAACGTATTTTGTTTCTTTACGGGCCATAAAATCTTTTTCATTACGGCGCAGCAAAAGAATATCGCCACTGACGACCTGCTGTTGATACAACACATCGGATAACTCTCCGAGGCGGGAGAACTGCTGAACGCTCAGGGCTGAGGTAATCATCAGGCCAACAATAACCAGCACCAGAATCATGCTGTGTTTGCTTTTGATGCTGTAGTTGTCGATAAACATGGGGCTAACCTTTATATAGCTACGACTGAAGATTAGAACAACGGTTACAGACTGCCAGCATAAGCCGTTACCGGTTGATGCCGGGGCAGACAGCCTGGTAAGCCTGGTCAAGGGCTGGAAGATGCTTTGGTGTTACGTTTTTATTACAAAATTCGTCAGAACGATTAACAATTCTGTTAATTATGTTTCCCGGGGCGAGTATAGAATCCGCTTTTATTTTTACGGATGTTGTTTGTTCATGAAGTGCGAGTTCTGCTCTCAGTCGGCCCTGGCCGGAAACCCGATTACGGTCGCTGGTATCGGCATTGCGCACCAGTCCTGTTATGAGCGACACCTGATCGATCAGCGGATATTCAGGTCACTGAACCTGCGTCAGCTGAATGCAGCAGAGTTAAACGAGTTGAATGATCTGGTACAGATTGAACTCAATGCACGCCAGCCTGTTCGGACCGAAATAGAACTCTGGGGCACCTCTGAGTAATTCAGAGGTGCCCTGTTAAAACGGGCTCATCACCAGTAAGACTTCGGTTTCGGTGATGGTCAGGGATTGCAGCATCATCCGCGCCATCGCCTGAGTAACGTCCTGATCGCTGAGGGTGTACACCGGCTGTCCGGTTAAGGCCGGTGTCAGTGCTTTTTGTGCAAGCGCGGTCAGTTGCGGCTGCAGGGCAGGTGCCAGGCCATCAATATCAAGCTGGCGGATAACCGGCTCTTCAATAAAAAAGCTGTAAAGTGCTTTGTCGTAGCGGATTTTACCTTCCACCGTCAGCTGGCCACTGCTTTGCAAACCGATGCTGGTGGCAATCACGGCATTGGTCTGCAGGCTCAGGCGGTTACCACTGGGCAGCAGATCCAGTTTTGGATGGCTCAGCGTTAACGTCACCATGCCCTGACGTTGGCTCAGAGGCATCTGGCGGTTCAGTTGCTGCTGCAATTGCTGCTCGCTCAGGCGGATTTCATACGCCTGTGCCACGACACTGAACAGCAGCAGGCTGGCCGCGTAAAACACGCGGGTTCGTTTCACGGATGCTCCTTAACGGCATTTTTCTGACGCATCGTGCGGATTTTTTGATTCGTCTGCCACTTCCAGAACGCGGCCAGCAGTGAACCGCTGATGTTATGCCAGACACTGAACAAGGCACCGGGCAGGGCGGCCACAGGGCCGTAAAACTTGAGTGCCAGAGCGACGCCTAAACCGGAGTTCTGCATACCGACTTCCAGCGCAATGGTGCGGGCTTCCACTTCGGTATGACCATTCCAGCGGGCAATGCCATAAGCCGCAGCGAGGCCGATCAGGTTATGCAGCATCACCGCGATAACGGCCAGACTGCCCATGGTGGCAATTTCGTCGGCATTGAGGGCAACGATGATGGCAATAATGGCGAGAATAAACGCACTGGCAATATCCGGCAGATGGCTGTTCAGGCTGCGTCCGACCTGGGGAAGAAAGTGATTGCACAACAGGCCACCGGCAATCGGCAGCAGCACCAGCTGAGCGATGCTGATGATCATTGCCAGTGTATCCACGGCAATGTCGGCGGACGAATAAAACGCAACCAGCCACGGGGTCAGTACCACCCCCCAGAGTGTCGATACCAGCGTCATGCTGACCGACAGTGCCACGTCGCCGCCAGCCAGATAGGTCATCACATTGGAGGCGGTACCACCGGCACAGGCACCGACTATGATCAGGCCAATGGCCAGCTCGGACGGCAGTTGCAGCAGGTGAACCAGCAGCCAGGCAATCAATGGCATCAGTGTGAATTGCAGCAAGACGCCGAGGGCAATGGGCTGCGGTTTATTCCATACCCGGCGAAAATCCGCCCAGCGCAGGGTCAGGCCCATACAGAACATAACAATGGTCAGCAGCGGCACGATGGCGTCTTTCAGCCCCAGCAAAGGTTGTGGTTCATACCAGGCAAGGACACTGACGGCGATGGCGAGCAGGGGAAAGTAGCGATTGACAGAAAACATAGGTGCCTCCGGAAGCAGAGCGCTATGTTACCTCAGTGACGCCTGCGGCGCAGTGCCGGGTGTTGAGGTTTGCCGTTGTTGATCGTTGTCTGGTATTTCACGCCGGTGGCGGGAATAATCGGGTTTGCTGTAAATCCGATCAATAACGGAGTCATCATGGAATTACGTTTTGCCGACCTTAACCCTGTTGAGTGTTATCACCTGCTGATTCAGACCGTTCTGCCGCGTCCGATTGCCTGGATTCTGAGCGTGAATGACGATGGCTCATCCTATAATCTCGCGCCTTATTCGTTCTTTGCGCCGGTCTGTGCCAATCCGCCGACCTTTGTGGTTTCCGTGGGTAAAAAGCCTGCCGGTGACGAAAAAGATACCTTTACCAATCTGGCCCGTGATGGCCGATGTGTGCTGCACATTGCGTCGGTGGAACAATTGCAGGCGCTGAATGCCAGCTCGGCGACTCTGGCCTATGGCGACAGTGAGGTCGAGCGTTCCGGTCTGGCGCTGGATGCTTTTGCCGGATCAGCCCTGCCGCGTCTCAGTCAGGCGCCGGTGGCGTTTGCCTGTACTCTGCAACAGCAGGTGGATGTCGGACCGGGTGAGCAGCATGTGCTGTTTTTACAGGCTGAGGCGGTGTATCTGGCAGAGGATATTGTGCTCAGCAAAGAGCCGCGGCTGCAGGTCGGGGCCGCAGAGCTGAATCCGCTGGCGCGTCTGGGCGGCAGTGAATATGCCGCGCTGGGTGAGCTGTTTACTCTGCCGAGGCCGGAATAAATACGCTGGAATACAACGAGTCGCAATAAAAAAAACGCCCGGTAAACCCGGGCGCAGCGGCGACTCAGCCTTTATTCAGAAAGCGGATAATGGCGCGGGTAACCGCGCGGGGCAGTAACTGGCTGGCGGCGTAGGTCAGAGCAAACTGCAGGCTGACGGCGCGGTGTGTTTTCGGCTGTTTAATCTGCTGCATGATGGTACGGGCGACATCGTCGGCGTTCAGGTGAATACCGAGTTTATCCAGTACTGGTGCGCCGGAGGCCTGTTCATTGAGCATCGGTGTGCTGACAAAAGGCGGCATCACATCGCAGACACGGATGCCGTACTCTTCCCATTCCAGTTCCAGGGCTTCGGTCAGGCCGCTGATGGCAAATTTGGAGGCGGAATAACTGGCCAGCCGCGGAATGCCATAGGTTGCCGAGGCGGAACTCATGTTGATTACCTGAGCGCCGCTGGTATGACGCAGGTAAGGGAAGGCGGCCTGACAGCAGTGGATTGTGCCCATCACATTAATATCGAAAATCTGCTGGTGGCGCTGGCTGCTGACGTCTTCAAAACGGTCAATCTGCAGAATGCCGGCGGAGTTGAACAGCAGGCGCAGCTGTTTGTCATGCTGCGCGGCAAACTCACCGATCACCGCGGCACACTGCTCCGGCTGGGTCACATCGAGGGTGTAGCAGCGCACACGCTGCTCATCCCAGCCCAGGGTCATTTCCTTTAACGCCTGTTCGTTAATGTCAGCCAGGCCCAGACTCCAGCCCCCGGCATACAGGGCTTCGGCGGTTGCCCGGCCAATGCCGGAGGCAGCACCGGTAATAAAGGCATTCTTGATCATGCAGTAGCTACTCAGTAAGAAGGATCAGAGGTTCAGGTTCGCGATTATTGTGTAACAAGTAAAGGGTTGAAGCACCTTTGAGTTAAGGCACTTCTGCCCCATTCAGTGCCCGCCTGGCTTTATGAATCCATTCAGACAACGGCTCTGGGGGCGTCGGGCATAAAAAAGCCCGCCATGTTGCAGATCATGGCGGGCTCTTAAAGGATGGGCTGTACCGCCCATGCCTGCTGTTTACTGCGAAACGGCAGCCTGTTCCGGCTGTGGCCGCTCGAAACGAGGCAGGCTGTCGCGCGTCAGGGTGTCGAGTGTCGGCCAGTCCTGAACGGCGCCGCCCTGAGTTATCATCAGCCAGGGCTTGCCACGTTCCAGAATGGCATTCTGGTAGAGTGCACGGATTTCATCCCGACTGAGAGTCTGGACTTCGGCGGCGATGGCTTCGTTGGTGTTGAAGCTGTAGCGCAACACTTCGATATCACGCCAGAAGCGGGCAACTTTTTCCGCCATATTTTTCGGCTTTTCCAGTAACAGAGTGCTCAGGCCCTGACGGTAGGAGTTAAATTCTTCCTCCGACATGCTGCCCAGCTGCTGCTCGAAGTCGCTGAAGAATTTCAGGCTGCTGTCGAGAATGGTCTGTGGAGAGGCCTCCGGTGATTGAACAATAAAGGCCAGACCCGGGATGGTCTGCTGTGGGAATGGCGTGGCGAACACGATATAGCCTAATTGCTGCTCGGTACGCATGGTCTGATAGTAAGGCGCGCTGAGAATCTGCCCCAGCAGAGCGTAGCGTGCACGGTTGCGGTCGCTGCCTTCCTGGCCCTGCACATAGAGCACAATGGCCGTGTCCTGATGATCCAGCGTCAGGTTTTTCTGATGCTGACCCTCCGGAACACGCAGCAATTGCGGTAAGGCTACCTGTGCGGCGTTGGCCGGATAACGGGCATTAACAATGGCAGCCAGTTCCTGCGCCTGAACTTTGCTCAGTTGTCCATGAACATACATCTGTATGGCCAGCTCATTGCGGAAGGTCGCGGCATACTGCTGAACATCAGAAAGGCTGACGTCTGCCAGTGCGGCCAGTAACTCGGTCTTATCGAAGCTGGGGTCGTAAAGCCAGTTTTTCAGTACCGCCAGTTCGCGTTCAAAGGGCTTGTTTTTCAGCTGATTTTCCAGCGTGCGCTGCAATGACGCCTGATAGCGGCCAAAGTCTTCTTCGCTCAGTGTGAAGCTGTCCATTTCGCTGAGAACGCGTTTCAGCAGTTCCGGCAGTTTGTGCTGATAGCCACCCAGAGACAGTTCCAGACCACGGCCGGATGCATTGAGGCTGTAGGTCAGACCCGCCAGGTAGGCCGGGTAGCTGTAGGTGTTCAGCGCTTCATTGACGGTACGGCTGTACAGCTGTGCCAGTACCCGCTGCCGGGCTGAATTCTGCACGCTGGCTTGTTGCAGCTGAATCAGTACCCGGGCTTTGGGCATGGCAAATTCATGCTCCGGGTAGTACCACAGCAAACGGCCCGGTTCGTTGATCAGGGCTTCCGGCGTTGCCTGCGGTGCGTCGGCGTGCAGGGTAAAGTCGGTGGGTATAAAGGGGTTAGGTGCTGGCAGGGTAAGCTGGTCCAGTCCATCGGTGTTCACCGAATCCGCACGGTAATCGCCGGGACGGATACGGATGGCGGTGCCGTACCACGGATCGATGGTTTCAGTGGCGATCTTTGGTGCGATCAGCGTGCGCAGCATGTTTTTGGCGGACAAGGCATCCAGATAGGGTTGCAGTTGTTGCTGGCTGATTGGCTGCCAGCGGTAATCACCGTAGATAATGTCTTCTGCCGGATACACCAGCATGTTGCTGCTCAGGCGTACCACGTAATCACTGAGGCGGCTTTGTTCCTGAAAGCGGAATGACAGGTCGCTCAGTTGTTGTTGCTCGGTCAGCAGATAGGGCGGCAGTGGTTGTTGCTTCAGCAGGCTGATGTAGTGCATCAGTGCCTGGGTAATATTCTCGGTGTGCAGCAGACCCAGTTTGGTCAGCTGAATCTGTACCACCAGCGTGGTTTCATCCGGAGTGCTGAGGGAACGTCCGGCGCTCAGACCTTCGGCCCAGCCCTTTTCTTTCAGCAGTGCCAGCAGGCTGCCTTCACCTTCATGACCAATCAGATTCGACAGAACCTGTACCGGCTTGTAGGCGTACAGGGTCTGTGTTTCCGGCATCGGGAAGGTGAATTGCAGGCGGCGGATTTCTTTGACCGGTTCAATGTTCATATCCAGTGGCAACTGGCCGGGAATAAACAGCGGCGGGTTAGCCTCACGCGCGACGGTCTGATGGTCAGGGACGGCAGAAAAATGGCTTTTTGCCCAGCTTTCCAGCTGATCAAGAGGGTCTTTGCTGGCCAGAACCAGTGTCATGCGATCAGCGGAATAATGATTGTTGTAGAACGTCAGTAAATCATCGCGGATTTTACTGTCAGCGCGGTCGGACAGGGTATCGAGGTTGCCGGTAGCAAAGGAGGCGTATGGGTGTTCCGGGTTCATCGCCTGTTTTTCGGCTGAGTAAATGCGGCGGAAATCATCTTTCAGTTTTGAACTGTACTCGGCATGTACGGCGTTTTTTTCACGGTCTACGTAGGCTTCATCGAAGGTCGGTGAAATAAAGAACGGCGCAAAACGATCCAGTGCGCCGCTGAAGGCTTTGTGATCAATATCGAAAAAATACGTGGTCTGGCTGTGGGCAGTAAAGGCGTTATGGCTGCCGCCGTGACGGCTGATATAAGCCTGATATTCTCCGGCTTCAGGGTAAGGTTCTGTACCGAGGAACAGCATGTGCTCAAGGAAGTGGGCCAGACCTTCACGGCCTTTGGGGTCATCGCCACTGCCGGCATCGACGCTGACGGCGGCGGCCGCTTTATCGGCATCGGGGGTGTTGACCAGTAACACTTTCATACCGTTATCCAGTGTCAGGTAGCGGTATTTGAAGGTGTCAGCCGGGCTGACAACCAATTCGGGTCCGGCGGAAAACTTAATCATAGAAAATACGATTGCGCCCAATACGATGAGTAAGAAAGTCCAGTAACGTGGCGATAACATGCCTGCTCCCTAGTGTGCAGTTCCGTTGTGTTGAATGATGGCCTGCGCATCGGCCAGAGTATGGCGTTGCGGATCCAGTTGCAGAATCAGGTTGAGACGGTGTTTGCTGTCTTCGAGTTCCGTAACCAGCAGAGCAAACTGGCTTTCGAAGGCATTATCAATAACAGAGTACAGCTCTTTGACCGGGTCTTCAGCGCTGGCTCCGGCTGGGGTGCGCAACGCTTTAAGGCAGGCAAGGGCAATCTGGTGGTAGGCTTGATCTTTGTTCACATGAGGCTCCTTTTAGCAGGAGCCTATCATACCCTAATGAACCGCTGAATGACTCAGCCCAGTTCTGCTGCGGGTGAGAACCATTGCAGCTGATCAGCGTTCAGCTCCCGTGACAGCACCGCCCCAGACAGCCAGTCGACATTGCTCTGGTGCGCCGAAGCCAGCGCTTCGGTATTGTCCATTCCCGGAGCGTAAATGATCAGACCGTGGTCATGAATGCGTTGCAGCAGACGCCGGCTTTGCGGCAGCGATTTACTGTTGCGCATGTGAATCAGGAATTCCGGCGCCAGACTGACGCCCTGAATGGGCAGCGATAAAATCTGTCGCGGATTCAGGAAGCTGCGACCAAAGTTGGCAATAAACAGCTGGCATTCCTGCGCCCGAAGTTCAGCGCGCCAGTTCAGGTCTTCTTCATCCTGACTGAGAATGCAATCTTCGCCGAGGATAATCCGGCACTGCACGGGGATCGTGCGCCGGCAATCGGCCAGGGCTTTGATAAAGCACCGGATGGCCTCCGCAGGCTGATCTGCTGCGGGCATCACAATGTTCAGTTCGTGGTCAAAATGCTGCTGCCAGGTATTGCCTATGGCTTTGAACCAGGATCGCCATCCGGCTTCGTCATAGCGGCTGGCAGGTGGAGCCTGCAGGGCCGAGAGAGTACCCTGCTGGTCAAACACCGGCAGCGCAGCGTATTGGCTGGAGGCCGATTCCTGATCGGCAACCGGTGCGGCGGATATTTCACGCACTTGTTCTTTGTTTGTGCTGACCGGCAGGCCCAGACGACGGCGCAGCCAGTCGTCCCAGTGGGTAATGCCGGCTGGCTTTTGTTCAATGCTGATGGTTGGCTGCAGGCGTGTTGGTTGCCCCTGAAAACTGACCGCTTCATTGAAATCCTGCTGAATGTTCTGACTCAGCCGCTCAATTTGCTCGTCTGATACGGATGCCGGTAACAGAATAAGGAATGTATGAGGCTGTGGTGAGTAGATCTCATAAAGGTCATCGGTCGCCGCCTGCAGGCGCTCATAACAGATAGAAGACAGATCTTTGTGATGAACCGTTTCAGCCGGGAACGCGACGACCAACAGCTGTGGTTCGGTGTGTGCTCTGTCGGCAGCCAGCTGCAGACGCTGTAAATGATGCTCGCCCGAATAGCGTTGCAGTTCATCTTTAAGGTCGCGCTGAGGCGATTGTTCGGACGCAACAAAATTGCAGGAGCACAAACGGAATTGGTTGCCCAGTGGGGTAATGGCCATCCAGGCGGGCAGGTTCAGTTGCAGCGGGCCGGTCAGACTGAAGTATCCGAGCCAGGTCTGTTGTTGTTCGACCTGACGGGTTACATCGGTTTCCAGCGTCACCGGCATGGATGACAGCGCACTGGCAAACAGGTTAACGCCCAGAATATCCTGTTCTTCACATTGCAGCGCTTCACACAGCAGAGGGCTGGCCATGCGTACAATCCAGTTGCTGTCGGTGAGTAAAATGGCCTGTTCCGTTTGCAGTGACTGACTGATGTGTTGCAGATTTTTCAGCAGGTCATGCTGTTTCAGCCCTTCTTTGATATCCATGCCCAGCAGCAGGTTATCCCAGGGTTTGGCAACAAAGCGGTGAACGTCTCCCTGCTGCCAGGCACGACGGAGAGCGCTGTAGTCAACTTGTCCGGACAGCAACAGTCGGTAGGTGGCAGGGGATACTTCACGTGTTTTCTGGCACAGGGTCAGGCCGTCCATTCCCGGCATTTTATAGTCCGTGATCATCAGCTCAATATCATGACGCTGAAGAATGGCGAGCGCTTCATCACCACTGCTGGCTTCGAGAATATGGAACGGTTCGGCCCGCAGCATACGCCGGATAGCCTGAATGATTCCGGCTTCATCATCGACCAGTAAAACGTTCCTTTGCATCCTTTACCTCCTGGCGGTTTTCAGGGTTCTGGGGTTGTTCTCAACCGATTCAATGTAACACCCCGCATCGGCTTTAAGTACAGCGTTGTCGCGGGGCTCTGGCAAGGATGTCGCAATTTGCTCATTTCTCCTTGCATTGGCAAAAGGCTATCTATACTGGAGACAGTGTAGTTGCCAACTTGAGATAATGCTGTGAGGGAAAAACAAGCCTTAACAACCGGTGAGGTGGCGAAATATTGTGGTGTGAATTTCCGCACTGTTATTCGCTGGATTGAACGCGGCCACCTGGATGCTTATAAGCTGCCGGGACGCGGCGATAACCGAATACCGGTCAGCAGTTTCATTACGTTTCTGCAGGACAACAATATGCCGGTGCCCGGTGATTTGGCACTGGGGGTAAGAACATTGGTGTTGTTAGCCGATGCAGACGATTTCTCTGCCGATGTGGCTTCTTTTGTGCGCCGTGCGGGTTGGGATCCTTTGGTTACCAGCGATCCTATTCAGTTTGGTTTTTTGCTTGCTGAGCATCAGCCGGGCGCCATCGCCGTCAGTTCAGCCGCTGCGCTTGAATCGGTTGCGCGCCTGATGCGTGATGCTGAAACGCGCGATACCCTGTGTATGTTAATCAGCCGGAATGAAGCCGATAAGCCTTTGAAAGAGGGGTGGTTTGGTTATCAGTGGCCGAAGGATCAGCAGGCTTTGTCGGCATTTCTGACCGGGGACGCCGCTCAGAGTCTGTTAATGAAATAGTGGTGACAGGCCGCAGGGCTTATTCATCACCACGAACATGTCTGGGTTTCTACGGATTGAGACCATCCCGGAGAGGGAACTATGACTTTTTCTGCGTTACTTGGACTGACGCTGTTGCTGGTTCTGATGCTGCTCTGGCTTGCCAGTGACTGCTGGAGGCTCAGGCGCGAATTAAAGCAGAATACCGCCGCTGCGCAACGCTTCCGGGTTCTCTGGCAGCGCTTACCTGATGTCATCACCGAGATTGACCGCGATGGACGTATTCTGGATGTAAATCACTTACTCAGTGGTTTCGCGATGGAGGATGTTGTCGGTCAGCTCTGTGAGAATTTCTTGCCGGAAGATCAGGCCGAGAATTTTCGCAGCTGCCTGAGCACTGCCCTCCGTAACCACACCCCCCAGACGTTTGAAATCACACTGCGCGATCAGAATAACCACATCAGCTATCTTAAGAATCAGTTAATACCGGTGATGGTTTCACGGGAATTGCAGAGCTTATTGGTGATCAGCACCGATATTACGGAGCAGAAACGGGCACGTGATCTTTTGACAACGGAGAAAGAGCAGGCGCAGGAAGCTAACATTGCCAAAAGTCGTTTTCTGGCCAGCATGAGTCATGAAATCCGTACGCCGATGACCGGGCTTCTGGGCATGGTGTCTCTGCTTGAACAAACGCCTCTGACCTCAGAGCAAATGGGTTTTGTGCGCATTATTCAGTCTTCCTCTGAACATCTGCTGACCATTGTGAATGACATTCTCGATATTTCCAAAATCGATGCCGATAAACTCACCATCGAAGAAGAAAACTTTAACGTTCGTGAAATGATTGACAGTCTGATCGCGATGATGAGTGCCAAAGCGCGGGAAAAACATCTGAGCCTGCAGTTTTTTGTAGAAGAATCCGTTCCTCAGTATGTTATTGGGGATGCGGTGCGCATCCGTCAGATTCTGATGAATTATCTGAGTAATGCCCTGAAATTTACCGAAGTGGGGCATGTTTTATTACGCCTGGTGGTGGTCCGGCGTCAGTTCAGTCAGGTGCAGTTACGCTTTTCGGTAGAAGATTCGGGCATTGGTATTGCCGCTGACCGGGCGTTGCATTTGTTTGATGAATACAGTGTGGCCCATGGCCGCTTATCCACGCTGGTGGGCGGAACCGGTCTGGGGCTGAGTATTTGTCGACGTCTGGCAGCACTGATGCACGGTAAAGTCGGCGTGATCAGCTCGCCGGGGTCAGGATCCAATTTCTGGCTTGATCTGAACCTTACCGTCGCCGCCTGCGACTTGCCGGAAGCCATGGTACAGGCTGCAACGGCTGCTTATAAACTGGATGTCTGGGTATGCGATGATGTGCAGATTAACCGTGCTTTGCTGGTATCGGTTGTGCGTCGCCTGGGGGGAACCATCAGGGAATTCTCGGTGCCTCTGGATTTGTTTGACGCATTGCCGGCGGGGCAGCCCGATATTCTGGTCGTCCCCCACAACCTGTTTAACCGTTATCAGCAAGAGCTGCGCGAACGGCTCGGCAACGCCCGGACGCATCTTGCGCTGACGGCCACGGACAGTGTCACCGTTACAGAAGCGGAATGGCTCGCTCTGGGGGTCAATGCCTTCTGGGACTGGCCCATCAGTCAGGAGCATTTACAGCAATTATTGTTGCGTTTGATGAATGAAGGCGGTCAGGGGCAGCTTATTACCCGCTTTGGGCGCAGAAGCGGAGAGCCGGCAGCCGGTGATCATGAACTCAAGGGTAAGCGCATTCTGCTGGCAGAAGATAATCTGGTGAACCAGAAGGTAGCAACGCAAATGTTAGCGCGCCTGGGGTGTGAGGTTACTGTGGCGGCCAATGGTCAGGAAGCCGTTCAGCTCTATCAGACGCAGCGTTTTGATCTGGTGCTGATGGATTGCCATATGCCGGTCATGGACGGTCTGGAAGCCACACGCCGCATTCGCAGCAGCACTGAGCAGAAACACATTCCTGTGATTGCTTTATCGGCGGATGTCATGGCTGAGCAGAAAGCGGCCTGTTTACAGGCAGGTATGAATGGCTATCTGTCAAAACCGATACGCCTGGATGAGTTACGCCAGGCGTTGTGTGGCTTTCTCAGGCCTGATCAGAGTGCACTGCCGTAGGGAATGTAACGGTTATCGGTCAGGCTTTTCAGGTGACGGATTGCGTCTTTTTCCGGCAGTTGGCCGTTTTTCTTTAAATGACGGAAAATCCAGATGGCCGGATTGCGTGCGCCACATTGCCAGCCACTGAAGGCCATTTCGGCAAGCGTAAAAAAGGTCGCCAACCGGAACAGCTCGTCTGCGTTAAACATCGTCAGTGCCGGTTGCCAGTGTTCCTCACTTAACTGCAGCCATGCCCTGATCTGTTGGCATGCTTCTTCGCCCAGTGCCTGTTCCGCCTGAGAGCTGCTGTCTGCCATCATGGCGGTGACCGAGATGCACTGCTGTAACAGCGCTGGCGTGATACTGGCTGAACTTTCGCTTGCTGGCACCCATTCATCAATCATTTGCTTTAACCTTGGTCGTTATCCGGCACAGAGAGCGGTAGGATATACTACTCCGCCGTTTTTCTTAAGGAGCCTCTGATGAACCCGCGCAGTTCTGTGCATGTCCGTCGGGCTTCTTGGCAGGCTGTTGACTTTCGTGTCCGAGGCCGTCAATGCGAGACAAAAAGCGGCGAAAAAGCCCAGTTTACAGGTCGTAAATGAGCATTTTGAGTCGGTTTTTAACACGGCAGTGGCGCCGCAGATAGAACATGAACAGCCTGTCAGTACCGGCAACCTGATTTTACCGGCCGGGTGCGGACCGAAAATATTTTTGCCGTTAGCGGCTAATAACAGTGAGACAGCATGCAGGATCAATATTCCGATATACGCCCCTATCATGATGACGAAGTCCAGCGCGTTATACAGCGCCTCACCAAGGCACCAACCCTGCAGCATGCTCTGATTAAATATCGCTTTCCTGCACTGCCCGCGTGGTTGAGGAAGTCGTTATTGCCTCTGGTTGGCTGGTACCTGCGCCGCCGTACTGCACACATCCGTACGGTTGACGACTTTCAGCACTGGCTGTCGCCCTGGGTTGAATCGTTACTGCAGCAATCCACGGATGACATCGTCGTCAGAGGGCTGGAGCACTTATCGCCCGGAAAACAGTATTTGTGGATTTCCAACCATAAAGACATTGCCATGGATCCGACCCTGATCAATTACAGCCTGCATCAGGCCGGCTGGCCGACCAGCCGGATTGCGATTGGCGATAACCTGCTGGGGCAGCCGGATGTTGCCGATATTATGCGTCTTAACAAAAGCTTCGTGGTGAAGCGCAGCATTGCCAATAAGCGTGAAAAGCTGCGTGAATTACACAAGCTGTCGTCTTATATCCGGCGCTCTCTGGAAGAGGGTCACTCTGTCTGGATTGCCCAACGGGAAGGGCGTACGAAGGACGGAATTGATCGTACCGATACAGCCGTGCTGAAAATGCTGGCTCTGAATGGTCGTGAGCGCGGAGAGGATTTTACGGCGACGATGACCGCCATGTGTCCGGTGCCGGTTTCAATTCAGTATGAATGGGACCCTTGTGATGTGCAGAAGGCCCGTGAGCTGGTTGCGCGTGAAAAAAGCGGCCACTATCAAAAAAGTCTGGATGAAGACACCCGCAGTATTTTATTGGGACTGACCGGGGCCAAGGGGCGTATTTATGTCGATTTTGGTCATCCGCTGAACACGGCGGAGTTAGCCTCAGCAGACAATATGGCGCAGGCCATTGACCTGCAATTGCAACAGATGTGTGAGATCTTGCCCGTTCAGTATTCAGCCTTGCATGCATTGCAGCAGGAATTTTCACTGGCCACTGACTGCGCCTGCGGCGCAGTCGATTCAGCAACGCATGAAAAATTGCTGCGGCGTCTGGATGGGTTAGAGCAGCCGGTCCGGCAGCGCCTGTTGCAGACGTATGCTGCGCCGTTATTACAGAAAGTGGCTGCAGAAAATGCAGGCCCACAACCATCAGGACATATTGAATGAAAGCACTATGGATCCCGGTACTGGCTTGCCTCACGCTGACCGGTTGTCCGAAGTTGGGGCAGGAATGGAGCGATAAAGAAGAAACACTGCTCGTCGATTATTACAAAGCGCAGTGCGATAAGAGTGATGACAGCCTGTGCTTTCGCATCCGTGCCAACAGCTCAGACAGTTGGGAAACCGCCACCGTCCCACTGACAGGCTTCAGTGCATTTTCCTGGGGAAACCGTTACACCCTTGATGTGAACACCCGGTTTGACAGCAGCGGTAAAGCCAGTGGTTATGAATTCCGTTCGGTCAAAACCGCTACGGCGATTAATCCGGCGGATGAGGCTTTTGCCTTAACCTTGTACAGCCGTGCTGGTGTGCTGACCCCGCAAGATGCCTCAACCTGGTCTTTGGGCGGTGAAATCCCCTTTGCCTGCGGCAGCTATTGTGCGCAGATAAAGGCAGCGGTGGATGCGCAATATGTACTGCAACTCGAATTCACCGCCAGCGCCGGTGCCATTACGCTGACCTCGCTGCTGTGCAGCGCCAGCGAAACGGATTTTTCCAGCGATTGTTCAGGCGAAAGCACGGCCAGCTGGACCGTGGCACATTTTCAGTCGGAGTGTGGTCTGGCTGACGCGGCGATGTGCCTGTTATATCGGGTGAACAGCTCGGATGATTTCTCGTTATTGCAACTCAGCAGTGATATCAACAATTTCACCCCCACCTGGGGGTTGCAATATGATCTGACCGTGGTCAAAACCCTGTCTTCCGGCGGCAGTATCAGCAAGGTTGTGCTGAAAGAAAATGACAGTAACCCGGACGATAAAGCCAACAGCACGTATCCGTTTAAATTCATTCTTCGTGGCAGTGCATTGGCCGCCAGTAATGAGGGAATGATTACCGGTTATGACAGTACTCCGGATATGAATTGCAGCAGTAATTCACTGTGCAGCAATCTGGATGGCTATATCGCTGATGACCAGTGGCTGTTGCTTAAAGGGTATGTCGATAACAACACCATTCTGTTGCAGGACATTATTTGTCACGATGATGTGCTGACCGATTTTAAGCGCTGTGTGGCTGATGAAACAGAGGTTACCTGGTCGTTCTGACGTTATGCGGTTTTCTGCTGTCCGGAAACGATTCAGGACGGGACAACATCTATAAAAAAAGGCCATAAAGGCCTTTTTTATTGCTTAACAATAGGATTAGTCCTGACGGTTTATCAGTTCACTGATACGTTGATTCGCGCGGGGGGTGACTGAGGCATCGGGGAATTCCTGCACAATTTTACGGAAGTAAGCCAGTGCTTTCTGATTATTGCCCGCCTGATTATAAGGGCTCATATAAATCAGGCCCAGCTGGTAGAGGGATTTTGCCCGCATTTCAACAGACGAGGCTTTGTTGTCATACAGGATCAGATACACCGCTTCAGCATCGGCAACACGGCCTTCGGTGATGGCACGTTCACTCATTGGTGTGAGTTCCGAGTCAAACGGGGTGCGATCAGTCTTCAGCAGTTTACTGCGGTCGACCTGCTTCAGCAGTTGTGTTGCGGATAATTGCACCGGCTCGCTTTGACGCGTTTCAATAATCTGAATACGTTTAATCACTTTTTCTTTCAGGCGTGAATCCGGAAATTCAATCCGGTGCTGCTTCAGATAAGAGAGCGCTTTCTGGTCATCACGCTGGTCGTTATAGCGGTTCATGTAAAGCAGGGCGATTTGATAAAGCGCCAGAGATTTCATATTGCTGCTGTAATCGGGATCGCTGTAGCCCTTCATATAGGTGCTGGCGGCTTGCTCGGTATTGCCGCGGCTGATCGCCTGAACAGAAAAGGTCAGAAGATCCGGTTCTTCGTGCAGTGCTGCAGCAGCACGAACTTTGATGTTTTCATCGTAACGGGCGACTTGGTGGCCACCGGCTTCAGCAATCAGTAAAGGTGTTGCAGCGGCACAGCCGGTCAGAACAGCAATGGCTGCTACTGTCAGTATGACTTTGATCATTATCGTGTCCCTGATCATATTATTTGGAGTCTGGTGAGAGCGGCTAGTGTAATCAGCACCCTGGTGAATGGAAAGGTATAGTCAGGCCATATGCTGGTTATTTGTGACCGCGGGAACAGTTAAATAATTCACACATGCGAAACGGTACAGAAAGGTTCACAGGTTCTGGCCCGAAGGTCGGGCCAGAATATGGCGGAAAGGCTTATAACAGCAGGGCGGCGGCAATTCCGCTCAGTGCGCCGATAACCGCTCCGGCTACCGCGGCCTGAAGGGCGGCTTTTTTCAGTGCTTTCTGAAATTCACTGCGGGTTTGAGCCACGGTGGACTCCAGTGATGTCTGGCTGGATTTAATGATCGCAATCAGATCGTCGGCATTTTTTTTTATCAAGCTTGTCAGCAATGTTCAGCGCCAGACGTTGATTCAGCACGCGTGTTTTCTGAAATAATGCCTGTTCAGTCAGCGTTTTATTGATCTCTTGCAGCCAGCGTTCCTGCTGCTGGTGCATGCGCGCCTGAATCAGATCAATCTGATGTGTCTGATGGGTTTGCAGCTGTTGTGTGGTGGCATCCAGACCTGCGCTGATTTCAGCTTTGGCTTCAGCGATGGCATTGCGCAGATGCTTCTGAACCAGTTTATCAATCTCTACCAGTGCGATACCGGAGGGCAGGTTTTTTTGTTCGTCGTTTGCTGCGGGTTCATCCAGCGCCTGAATAACCGCCATAACGGCTTCATGACTGGCGGGTTTGGCCAGAACGCCATGGGCACCGTGCGACAAGGCCATTTCCTGATATTCCTGACCTTCTTTGGAGGTGTACATAATGGTCGGAATTCTGGCAGTGCGGGGGTTGGATTTGATCAGTTGGGTTGCTTCCAGACCATCCATGCCCGGCATCATATGATCCATAAAGATAACATCGGGCTGACGGCTTTCCAGAAAGCTGAGTGCCGCCTCGGCGCTGTCGACCGCATCCGCCTGCACGTTAATTTTACTCAGCAGACGCTGCAGCATCATGCGCGCGGATTTGGAATCATCGACTACAAGAGCATTTTTAATGGTCATGGCTTGGCTCATTCAGAACAGTCAGTCGGTCATCAGACCAAGATGCTTTTAATGGGTCAATAGGCTTAGACGCCATCTTGTTTCAGATTGTGGCAAATTACCACTTTTCGGGGTAAAAAGTCTGATCTGTTCCGGCCAATCTGGCATAATCCACACTGTATTGTTAACGAATTTGTGATGCCTGTGACTTCAAATGCTGTCTTGATCAAACGCGCTTCCACAGCTTCTCTTCTGGTGGCGGTTACATTGCTTGTGGCTAAAGTCTTTGCATGGCTGATCAGTGATTCGGCCAGTGTTCTGTCGTCTTTGCTCGACTCTCTGATGGATATTGCCGCCTCGCTGGTGAATTTCTTTGCGGTTCGCTATGCCCTGATGCCCGCCGATGATGATCATCCGTTCGGGCACAGTAAGGCGGAGGGACTTGCCGCGCTGATTCAGTCGGCGTTCATTCTTGGCTCGGCGGTTGTGTTGTTGCTGCACGTATTTGATCGTTTGCTGAATCCACAGCCTCTGACCGCTCTGGGCGAAAGTATCGGGGTGATGACGTTTTCAATGTTCGCAACGGTTGGTCTGGTTATCTATCAGCGCTGGGTTTACCGGCAGACAGGCTCCTTGGCGATTAAAGCGGATTCAGCGCATTATTACGGCGATATTCTGACCAATGTTGCCGTTATTCTGGCATTGATAGCGGCCTACTGGCAGCAGTACTGGCTTGATCCGGTTATTGCGCTGGGTATTGCCGGCGTGTTGTTTTACAGCGTATACGGCATTGTCAAAGATGCTTTGCAGGTATTGATGGATCAGGCCATGCCGGATGAGGATGAGGCAGAACTCAAAGCGCTCATTAACGGTTGCGAAGGCGTGCGTGGATTCCATGATTTACGCACACGTCAGGCAGGGGCATTACAGTTTATTCAGTTGCATCTGGAGTTGGATGGACTCCAGCCATTAACATCAGCGCACGCGATTGGCAATTGTGTTGAGAAACGCATTCTTGAGCGTTTTCCCCGTGCTGAAATTATTATTCACCATGATCCGGTCTGAGGTTGGATGAGCTGGCAAGGATGGCTGGTACTGTTTTCTGCGATGGCGACCGCGCCTGCTCAGGCCCTGACGCCCGAACCGTATTTGCAGGGTGACTCTGAAGCGCTTATTGTCCCCGGCCAGACAGCACCGGAATATCAGAATACGGAGTACACAGCTCAAACCACGATTGATCAGGCCATGCTGGATCGTTCCAAAGACTGGCTGGCCAGTTATCTCAACCGTCTGTCCGGTAATATTGATTCGTTTTTTGTTGATTCCTTCTTCAGTGAAAATATTACCGACGATGACGTTAAAGGCAGTCGTGCCAAATTATCGCTTTATACGCGGCGGGTATTGGGTGATCCGGTCGATTATAAATTCGGCCTGAGTGTGAAACTGGTTTTACCGAACACGAATGAGCGGCTGAATTTACTGCTGGATTCGGAAGATGAGGATAGCCGTGAAGCAGATCCTATTGAGAGTATTGAAAACGTAAACTATACCGCGGCCCTGCGTTTTATTATCAAAGAATCCGATCAATGGAAAACAAACCTTGATGCCGGTATTCGCTGGGGGGTTCCTCCTAATCCATTTGTACGCTTTCGTGCGCGGCGTTATGCCTATTTGTCGGAGTGGGAGCTTAAGGCCACTCAAACCGTTTTTTATTTTGCGTTGGATGGATGGGGCGAAGAAACACGTTTGCAGATGGATTATCCGATTAATACGGAAAAATTATTCCGTATTAATGCTAAGGCCGGTTATTTGTTAAATGATGAGTTTTTCAAGTTATCTTACGATGCCGGTCTTTATCACGAGCTGAGCCGTAAAGCGGCGCTTGGTTTTGTGGCAGGAGCAGCCGGTGACAGCGAGTTTGATGCCACTTTTTATTCTTACAGCGCGGGTGTGCGTTACCGTCGCCAGATCTACAGTAATTGGGTTTTTGCCGAACTGGCGCCGGAGTTTATCTGGGATCGTGAGAAGGATTATGCAACGACCCCCGTCATTATGTTCCGGCTGGAGTCCGTTATTGCCAATGATTAATTGGCTTCGGATGTTATGGATACAGCGTACGGAATGTCAGATTAATACGCGGCTGCTGGATGCCTGCTCGCTTGGGCAGGCTGTGCTGCCAGTGTTTCTGCATTCCAGGACGCATATCCAAAAGGCTGCCGCTAGCCAGTCGCAGAATCCCGCTTTGGCGACGGCTGCCTGTTGGCCGCAGGGCAAAGTCCCGCTCTGCACCAAGACTGACGGACAGTATTTGCGGATTATCCCCCAGTTCTTTTTCGTCATCCGCATGCCATCCCATACAATCGTGACCGTTGCGGTACAGATTGCACAGCACCGCATTTAAGTGCAGACCCAGACGTTGATTGAGCATTTGGCAAAGGCTGGCCAGCGTCGGCGTCCAGGCGTTGGCCACCAGTGTTTTGCCGGAATAGGTGTAGCTTATTCCGGGCTCCCCATGCCAGGACTGCAGGCGTGGAATGACATGCTCCCGGCCGTAAATAAACACACGACCTGCTTGCCAGGGAATTTCCTGCAGCAATTGCTGGTAAAGGATGTCAGCCTGAAGCGGGTCAAACAGGGACGGATAATAGTGCAGCAGGCCATCGAGCAGTATTTCGGGCGGCTCCGGCCGGAGCCGCCACACGGGCGATGGTTGCGGGTTACTTATTATCAAAGAAACCTTCAAACAATGGAGAGGTCAGGTAACGCTCACCGGAGTCCGGCAGAATGACCACGATTTTTTTATCTTTAAAGGCGTCTTCTTCGGCCAGCCGTAAGGCCGCGACCATCGCAGCACCGCAGGAAATACCCGCCAGAATGCCTTCTTTTGACATGAGTGCGTGCGCCATCGCCATGGCGGCGTCGTTATCCACCTGTTCGACCCGGTCAATCATGCTCAGATCAAGGTTGCCGGGAATGAAATTGGCGCCGATTCCCTGAATTTTATGCGGACCGGGGCTGATGGCTTCGCCAGCCAGAGTCTGGCTGATAATCGGCGAGGCCGCAGGTTCAACCGCCACCGAGATGATGGCTTTATGCTGTTTGATAAAGCGCGATATACCGCTGATTGTACCGCCGGTACCGACACCGGCAACGACCACATCCACCTGTCCGTCAGTATCGTTCCAGATTTCAGGGCCGGTGGTCTTTTCGTGAATTGCCGGGTTGGCCGGGTTGTTGAACTGCTGCAGCATAATGCGTTGTTCCGGCGCTTCGGCCACCAGCTTTTCTGCTGCTTCGACAGCGCCTTTCATTCCCTTGGCACCCTCGGTCAGCACCAGTTTGGCTCCCAGTGCCATCATCACTTTACGGCGCTCAATACTCATGGTTTCCGGCATGGTAAGGGTCACTTTATAGCCCCGTGCCGCGCCGACAAATGAGAGTGCAATGCCGGTATTACCACTGGTGGGTTCGACGATTTCCATGCCGGGTTTGAGGATGCCATCCTGCTCTGCCTGCCAGATCATATTGGCACCAATGCGACATTTTACCGAATGCGCCGGATTGCGGTTTTCCAGCTTGGCATAGATGGCCGGATGCTCGGTCAGGTGGCGGATGCGTACCAGCGGCGTATTGCCGATGGATTGGCTGATATCGTCGAAAACCTTCATAAAACCTCGTGGGTAACTTAGCGTGACAGGATATTGTCTGAGTTGCAGATAACGTGTCTTATGTGACAAAAAATAACTTCAGCTTTGCCGTATTCTGGGAGATTCTGTTTGCCCGGTATTCGGGGTATGGGAGAACCAGTGCCAAATATCAGCAGTCAGCAAGACAGTGACACCTTAAAGCGAGTAGAGGAACAGATCAATATCCTCTCCGGCATACTTGACCGGGAACGTCAGCATTTGCGATTTCCCGGACGGCTGGAACAACGCTATCTGGAATTCCGCAATCAGCGTTTTCTGGAAATTGATCAGAAAATTATTATTGGCGGGCTGCTGTTTTATCTGGGGTTTTCCTGGTCAGATTTTTATCTTGGCGGAGACAATGCCAATCTGATTTTTATCTGCCGTTTTCTGATAACCGTCACCATGTTTTGTTTGCTTTGGTGGGTACCACGCTCACGCTTTGCCGCCAACATGGTTCCGGTAGCTGCCGCAGGTATTTTTCTGGCGGGATTGTCGGTGATCTTTTTTATTCAATTAATCCCTGGCGCATTAAAATATGCCTATCACTTAGGTCTTGTGCCTATTCAGGTGTTTGCACTCGTAGCGTTGCGGCTGAGTTATCGTGCGATGCTGGTTGTTTCTGTTTCGCTGCTGGCGTGCTACGTGGTCATGCTGTTGTTCAGTGATGCTCCGCCGCTCAGTCCTGAATTGAGTGGCATTATTACTATTTTCATGCCGCTTTTTGTACTTTTCTGGCTGTTGCTGATCGGTATGGGGGGCTATCTGGCGTATGCTATTGAGTCTTCAGCGCGCAGCGATTATATGAAAAACCGTCTGCTGGCGCTGGAAGCGGAGCGCTTGCAGTATCTGACGCGACGGTTGCATCTGTTGTCGACCACCGACAGTCTGACCGGCATTGCAAACCGCCGTTATCTGGAAGAATGCCTTGTCAGTGAATGGCGCCGGTGCCTGCGTGCGCAGCGGCCATTGGCTCTTATTATGATCGATATCGATAATTTCAAAGATTATAACGACCATTATGGCCATCAGCAGGGGGATCGTTGCTTGCGCGATATTGCTCAGGCAATGACAGCGTTTTGCCAGCGTCCGGGAGATTTGTGTGCCCGTTACGGCGGGGAAGAGTTCATTATTATTCTGCCGGATACGGCGTTGGCTGAAGCGACCTATATGGCGGAGAAAATCCGGGAAAGCGTTGTGGCGTTAGCTATCCCTCATGCCGTATCAGGACACTCGGTTGCAACCATCAGTGCGGGTGTGGCGAGTATGATTCCGCAAGCGGACAGCAGCAGTGATGATTTACTGCGCAGTGCCGACCGTGCGTTGTATCAGGCGAAAGAGCAGGGCCGCAATTGTGTTGCGGCGGCCTGAGGTTGCGGACAGCGTTCTGATCGATCAGCGGCCGTTATGCAGGGCATCCAGCTGACGGTCTTTTTCTTCCCACAGCATTTGAACCCATTGCTGGAAGTGCAGGCGGTAGGTGTCGTCATTTTCGTAGTCACCATCCAGCAATGCTTCCGGAATCGGCTTTTCGTTAATAATCACAGTGCAACGCTGCATTTTGCCCTGTAAAAAATCCCAGAAGGTCGGAATACCATCCGGATAGTGAATGGTGACGTCCAGAATGGAGCGGAACTGATTCCCCATGGCGTTCATGGCGAAGGCCATTCCACCAGCCTTGGGTTTGAGCAGGTGGCGGAAAGGAGAATCCTGCTCGTCGTGTTTGCGTTGGGTAAAGCGTGTTCCTTCAAGAAAATTCATCACGCTGGTCGGCATTTCACGGAATTTAGCGCAGGCTTTACGGGTGGTTGCCAGATCCTGCCCGCGTTTTTCCGGATGCTTTTCCAGATACGCTTTGCTGTAACGTTTCATAAACGGGAAGTCGAGTGCCCACCACGCGGCTCCCATGACCGGGACACGGATCAGCTCCTGCTTCAGGAAAAACTTCAGCAGCGGAATGCGGCCGTTGAGTGCATGTTGCAGCACAATAATATCTACCCAGCTCTGATGATTACTGACAACAAAATACCAGCCCTTTTTATCCAGGTTGGCCGGGCGCTGAATATTCCAGTTCATTTTCTGGGTGAGCATCATCCAGCCTGAATTGCAGCTGACCCAGGCATTGGCAATGCTGGTCAGTATTGCGGTAACGCCTTTTCGCACTAATGGCACGGGGATAATGATTTTCACAAAGGTGAAAATGAACAACAGGGAGCACCAGAAGAGGATGTTGATCAATAACAGCAGGCTGGCAATAGCACCGGTAAGAACCGCAGGCATTTATTATTTTCCTTTATTATGTTGTGACTGAATCGCGGTGAGGGCGATGGTGTAAACAATATCTTCGATCAGTGCGCCACGGGACAAATCATTCACCGGTTTGGCCAGTCCCTGCAGCATCGGCCCGATGCTGATGACGTTGGCGCTGCGCTGTACGGCTTTATAGGTGGTATTACCCGTATTCAGGTCAGGGAATACCAGCACGGTTGCCTGCCCAGCGACCGGGCTGTCCGGTGCTTTGCTGCGCGCCACACTTGCTGTGGTTGCCGCATCGTACTGCAATGGCCCGTCAATCAGCAATTCAGGACGCTGCTGTTGCACCAGTTCTGTTGCCTTGCGAACTTTTTCCACATCGGCACCGCTGCCGGATTTACCGGTACTGTAACTGAGCATGGCGATGCGCGCCGGAATGCCCATGGCAATGGCGGAATCAGCGCTCTGCATGGCGATATCGGCCAGCTCTTCGGCGTTCGGATCAGGGTTAACGGCACAGTCGCCATACACCAGAACCTGATCCGGTAAGCCCATAAAAAAGACCGAAGAAACAAGTCTGGCGCCGGGGGCTGTTTTAATCAGCTGCAGCGCCGGGCGGATGGTATTGGCGGTGGTATGAATGGCACCGGAGACCAGACCGTCGACTTCGTCCAGCGCCAGCATCATGGTCCCCAGCACGACGTTGTCTTCAAGCTGCGCCAGTGCCATCGGTTCGGTCAGCTGTTTGTGTTTGCGCAGCTCGACCATGCCGGCGACGTAATTGGCGCGCACACTGGCCGGTTCAATAATCTGCAGACCTTCCGGCAGCTCGACCTCATTGGCCTGGGCAATCTGGTGGATTCGTTCCGGGTCGCCGAGCAGGACACACTGGGCGATACCGCGTTGCTGACAGATTGCTGCCGCCTGAATGGTGCGGGGCTCTTCACCTTCTGGCAGTACGATACGCTTTTGTGCGGAACGCGCTTTGGCAACAATCTGATAGCGGAAGGCTGCCGGACTGAGGCGTGAAGCGTGAGGCTGGCCCAGACGTTCCATCAGTACCGGAATATTCAGGTGCTCAGCGACGGTCGCCATGATGTGCTGAACACGGTCGACATCATCAATGGATACATGGGTGTCCATGCGGGTCAGTTGCTGTGCGGTGGTAAAGGTATCCATATCGGTTTGCAGAACCGGAATACCGGTCTGCAATGCCGGACGACAGAGATTGATGACCTGCTCGCCGGGCTTTAGTCCGCTGGTCAGCAGCAGTCCGGCCAGAGGAATACCGCTGCTGGCTGCCATGGCCGCCGCCACAATAATATCGTCACGGTCGCCGGGGGTTACAATGAGCGTACCGGGACGCAATACATCCACCATATTGCCCAGCGTCCGGGCGCAGAGCGCAATGCGCAGTACCCGCCGTTCCGGCTCGCCTTCATGCAGGGTCTGTGTATTCAGTGCGCGGGCAATATCGAGTATGCGTGGGCTGACCAGTTCGGCTTTCCAGGGAATAACCCCCAGTACCGGACAGTGTTTCATGCTGATTTGCCAGAAAGCATCCTGTTCCTGCTGGCTGAAACCGGCATCCTGCGACACCAGCTCGCCGGACGGAATCACCTGCTGGGCGGGTGCTTTTCCGGCTTTGTTGATAATGCAGCCCATCAGATTGGCCTGTGCGCCACCAAAAATGCCGGTTTGCAACTTCAGTTCGGCCTGAATCTGAGCCGGGCTGCGATTGCGGCCACTGGCAACCAGAACCACTTCAGCATTGAGCGCTTTAGCCATTTCGGCATTGAGTTTGGCGGTGTAGGGTTCGCTGCGGTCAGGCACCAGACCTTCGATCAGCACCACATCGCAGTCACGGCTGACTTCATCATGCAGGGCGATGACATCTTCCAGTACGCGGTCGAGCATGCCGTCGCTGATGCGCTGCTGCACCAGATTCAGATGCATCGGATCCGGTGTCGTCAGATGCAGAACGGTGCGCACGAGATGACTGGAGCGTTCACTGGCGGCATAGCCGGGAGCAACCGGTTTGACAAAGCCTACCTTCAGGCCCTGTGCATCCAGGGCACGGATCAGGCCCAGGCTGATGGTGGTCAGGCCACTTTCCAGACCGGTTGGGGCAATAAAGATGTTGATCATCAGAGGCTCAGTTCGCAGCAATCAGTTGATAGGTATCGAGCGCAATCATGCGTTCTTCGGACGTAGGAATCACCAGCACCAGTGGTGAGCCTGGCTGGCTGATACGTCCCAGATCATCGCCATGGCGGTTGTTCAGATCGCTGTCGAGACGGAAGTTCATGAAACGCCAGGCCGCCAGAATACGCTGGCGTACCGGCGCCGCGTGTTCGCCGATGCCTCCGGTAAATACCACCGCATCAATGGTTGGCAGTGAGGTTGCCAGCGCTGAAAACTGACGGGCAACACGGAAGCAGAACACCTGAATTGCCCGGCGTGCGCCCTCATGGCCTTCGGCTTCGGCAGCCAGAAGGGTGCGCATATCGTTACTGAGGCCGGACAGTCCCTTAAGGCCGCTGTTACGGTTCAGGTCACGCATGGTTTGCTCCAGTGACAGGCCACGGCTGCGTTGCATGTGCTCAATCAGGCCCGGGTCGATATCGCCGCAACGAGAACCCATGATCAGGCCTTCCAGTGGCGTCAGTCCCATTGAGCTGTCGACGGAGCGGCCGCAGAGCACGGCGGCAGCGCTGCAGCCATTACCCAGATGAGCAATCAGCAGATTGCAGTCTTCCGGTTTCTTTTTCAGACGGCGTGCCGTTTCTTCCACCACATAGCGGTAGCTTGTGCCGTGGAAACCGTAGCGCCGCACCGCATCCTGTTCATACCAGTCATAGGGTACGCCGTACAGATAAGCCTGTTCGCTCAGTGTCTGGTGAAAGGCGGTATCAAAGACCGCGACCTGAGGAACATCACCGAACAGTTCGCGGCATAATTCAATGCCAAGCACGTTGAGCGGATTATGCAGGGGTGCCAGTGGTGACAGGGTTGCAAGGCGTTGTTGCTGTTCGTCATCGATGAGGGTACTGGCATGAAACAGTTCACCACCGTGCACAACCCGGTGGCCAATGCCTTTCAGGTTTTGCAGATGAGTGTGACAGGATTCGATAAAGGCCAGTAACGCCTCTTTGTGACCAGCCCCTGAGGCCAGCGTCCGGTGATATTCAACGGCACCCTGAATGCGGATGCTTGGCTCCTGTTCATTCAGGCGCTCAGCCAGTGCGGTGAGGTGTGGTGCCGGTTCGTCCAGATGGGCGTAGAGGGCAAACTTGATGGATGAGCTGCCGCAGTTAATAACAAGTACAGATTGATTCACAGCGGATTCCTTGCTTGAGAATGTGTATGCCCGGCTCAGGCCGGGGTTGCCGATTTCAGGCTAACTTCAAGACGTTGCAAAACGGTGTAAGCACCGCGGCTGGCAACTTCCGGCAGTTGGCCCATGGCAAATTTGAGGGCGTAGAGGTAGTCACCTTCACTGACTTCTGCACGGATGACAATGGCCGGAATGGATTGCAGGCGGTGGTCACGGCTCTCGATGCTGATCAGTAAGCGTTTGCCAACCTTCATTTTCAGCGGGGATAGGATGGCGATACCACCGATGGCAAAATCCCGGGCGATGGCCATATGGGCTTTTTTCGGCTGGCCAAACAGGTTCAGCATGCGGATTTCCAGCTTCAGTGGTGAGGCATCGTAGCGTTGACGGAAGCGTCGTTCATTGGCTTGCACATTACCCCCTGGGTACTGGTTGCTGATCGGCAGGGACGTTTTCCCGGGATTGCGGCTGATCAAAGCGGTTCAGTTCGTTGAATTCAATCATATTACGAATTTCATCAATATACTCCTGACCACGGCTGGAGTAGCCATGCAGGCCTTGCGTCAGCGTTTCGCCACTGGCATAACCCTGTTGCTCGATCTCTTGTTGGCGCAATTCACGCAACTCACGGTAGCGCGGATGGCTGTTCAGGTTACGCATGTAGCTTTCCACCGATTCCAGGGGTGATTCAAAGGCACGAACTTCATGGCGTGAGCTCCCCCCCCGGGCTTCGGGGACCAGTCCGCAGCCCTCGCGGAAACACCACTGACCAAAGAGATTGTTGCCTTCCTGAGCGAAGCGCGAGGTGCCCCAGGCCGATTCATTGGCTGCCTGAGCCAGCACCAGAGACGGCGGAATGGTGTTAACCCGCAGCAACAGCAGTGCTTTCTGCTCATCTTCGTCGTCGGTGTTGACGCGATATTTGATCAGCAGTTCCTGCAACGTATCGCGGTCACGGTCGCTCAGCTCATCGGGCGCCAGATACCATCTTTCGACGACCTGCCGCTCAGCAATAATTCGGGTGTTGGCTTCTTCAATCAGAGGCAGCAGATACGAAAAAAAGGCTTTTTTCTTTTCTTTGACATCGTCATAAGCACTGAAGTCGGGCAGTACTGGCAGTTGTGCGCTGGCGTTTTTCGTGTCTGATTCCGGTGTGGCCACACGGTCACAACCCAGTAATCCGAGGCAGATAATCAATACTATGTACTTTGGCATGTAAGAAACTGATTTTTTTAGAAAACCTGCCCCAAGTTTAGCGAAGTTCACGCATTTCCCCCAGTCCCTGAACGCGAAGAAGCATCGGCCGCCGCATGATCATTTAATTGGCATCAGTAACGGATATTCAAGTCAGGATATTGTCGTATGTTGGTCGTCCAGTTATTTTTTGTTATGGCCTGTACGCTTTGGTGTATTCTTGCCGATAACCGAAAAGAGGCGCACGAATGACCGTCAGAGTGCGTTGTATGTGGAATAGTCAGGAAGCCGAGTTTATGCCCAGTCAGCCTTTGGTCATCATTGCTGCGGAAACCCTTGCGGTTCAGGCCCAGTTGGGCGATCTGCTGGCAGCTGAGATGTGTGTGGCCGGTGCTATCAATCGTTCACAGCTTTACGACTGGCTGGAAGAACCTTCACAGACGCCTGATTTGTTGATTCTTGAAAAAGAGCTGCTGGATGAGGATCTGGCGACGTTCTGCAAGCGCTGGCATAACCATCCGAAAACCCGCGACTGCGATATTCTGCTGCTCGGAGCGGCTGATGATGCTCAGGAAACGGCGGCTTTGGTGGCCGGTGTTGTTGATTATCTGCGCAAGCCGCTCAGCCCTTTGCTGGCCTTAACACGGATCAAACGACAGTTAGCACAGCGCGCACAGCGCCGGTATCTGGAAGCGCTGTCAGTGACCGATGGCCTGACGCAGATTGCCAACCGCCGCTATCTGGATGAATTTCTCAGTGCCGAATGGCGGCGTGCCCAGCGCGAGGGGGGCAATATCGGTCTGATGATGGTGGATATTGATCATTTTAAGTTGTTTAACGACCACTACGGTCATCCGCAAGGCGACCGTTGTCTGGTTCAGATCGCGCAGTGCCTGAAAAATACCGTGCAGCGGCCACGTGATCTGGTCGCCCGTTATGGGGGGGAAGAGTTTGCACTGGTGTTGCCGTCGATACAGTTTGATGGCATGGCTGTGGTTGCCAGACGTTTGCAGGATGCGGTTGAGCAGCTGGCCATTCCTCATGCGGCTTCACCAGTGTCTGAGCATGTGTCGGTGAGTATTGGCATGGCCTGGTGCGAGCCTCAGGCCGACGAGCGCTGGGAGCTGTTGCTGGCGGCTTCCGACGAGGCGTTGTATGCCGCGAAAGCGGCTGGTCGTCATCAGTTCAGTGAAACCGTTAATCTGGCGTCCGTACGTCAATTACTCACGCACTGATGGCTCTTTTGATTCCGGGCCTGTTAAACAGGCCCGTGATCAGTTGCTGCTCAGATTGGCGCTCAGTTTATTCAGGAGTGCGTTAAGGCGGGTTGAGGTGCTCTGGCGGCGGGTTTGCAGCGAGGCAACGCGCTGAAAATCTTCCAGAGCCTGTTGCAGCAACGCCAGTCCGGTGCTGATCACTTCGTATTCGTAGTGATGATCCTGAACGCTGATTTTCAGCAGTTCCATATATTCTGCATTCAGCAGCTGCATCAGGTTGAATACCTGATCTTTTTCCTGACAGTTGCTGGCTTCCCAGTAAGCATCTTCCAATGTCTGAAGCAGGTCCCAGATCAGTTCGCTGGCCTGACTGATGGTCATGGTGGTCATAAAGCTCCTGTACACATTAACGGTAACTGCTTTAAGCGTAGCAGATGAGCGTTTTCATGCCGTTACGGCATACGGGAGCGTGAAACTGATCAGTCTTTGCGGGCTGGTTTACGGCGGATATACAGTGTTTTGCGGGCACGGGCGACCAGCTCACCCTCAGCATCCAGAATATTCACATCATAGGTTGGCAGAAATTTTTCACCGCTTGCGGTTTTTTCGTAAATTTCATTCAGCATGTCGTCGGTGATGATGAAGTGGGCACTCACCACACCGCGTCCGGGTTTGACAAAGTCAATTTCAGCGCTGGCATCCCAGACAATGTAATTGCGGCCAAGGGTATTCATCAGCAACAGCATGTAAAACGGGTCAATCATAGAGAACAGGCTGCCGCCAAAATGGGTGCCGACATAGTTGCGGTTGAACCAGCGCAGCTTCATCTCGACCCTGGCTTCACGGAAATCTTTGGCGAGATAACGGACGCTCACTCCGGCGCCGACATAAGGTCCGTAAATATTCAGAATCCGGCGTAGACCGGAAGCCGATGTCAGCCATTGGGTGAATTTTTTAATCATCAGATTGCTCACAGCAGGGAACGCGGCCGCGCAGTCTAGCGGTTGTAAGGCCGACGGAAAAGACAGCCATGAAAAAGGAGCCATCCGGCCCCTTTTAAACTGCGTTTATGAATCCCTGCACGATTCAGAGATCGCTTTTGGTGAAGTGACGCAGGTAGCGCTGGTTGATATCGTCGCGGGCCAGCAGAATCAGAGCGTCGGCTACGTTAAAATCTTTATCAAGGCACGGTTCACCACAGACTTTCACGCCAATGCGCAGATAGGCTTTCAGCAGTGATGGCACCAGTGATTTGCCGTCGATATCCACGTCGATGCGCGGCATATGCACCTTGGGTTCAGCGCGCATATGTTCCGGCGTGAAGTGCTTCTCGCGCAGGTGGTTCACGATGGCAATCGTGCGCGCGTAGCCTTCATTCAGCGGAATGCTGGCGCATCCCATCAGGTAATCAATATTGTGGGCGGACATAAACTGAGCGATGCCTGACCACAGCAACCCGATAGCGGCGCCGCTGCGAAAATCCGGATCAACACAGGTGCGGCCGATTTCCATGTAGGTTTTTCCTGGCAGCACAATATTGCTGAGGTCAAATTCGGTGGCAGAGTAGAAACCGCCGGCACGCTGCGCCAGCTCGTTGGTAAGGATACGGCTATAGCCAATCACCTGATCGTTCATCACATCCTTGACAATCAGGTGCAGACAGATGTCATCGAACTCGTCTTTATCAATGCCCTCGCCGGCGGTAGGCAGGTTGGCCCCCATGCCTTCAGCAAAAACGCGATATCGCAGTTCGAGAGCCTGACGTATCTCCTGAGGGTCCTGCGTAATGCGGGCAACCAGAGGGGATTCGAGGTTTTCAGTCTGTAGGCGTGCAGTGGCTTGCTGCATAGTCAATCCTGTTTTTTATTAATCGGAGCGACTCTAAGTCAGGGCTGTGACATTTCTGTGACAAGTCCGACATTCGTCTAAAGGCTGGCTATGCTAAGGGACGGGGAGAATTTATGAAATCATTGATTGTTACAACTTTGTTACTGCTCTGTGGAACAGTCTGTGCTCAGCCGGTGATTGGCAATAATACCGCAGCAGCATTGGTTTCCCGGGCTTTAGAGGCTGAGCCTCTGCTGTGGTTGCCTTTTCCGATGCCTTACGAAATTGAACGTAACCGTCAGGATAAAGACGCCGGATTGCTGGATGGCTTGTTCCGTTTTGGACTGCTCCGGCGTGACAGCGAGATGAAGATGACGGATGTTGAGGAAAATGGCCGCCGCAAACGCAAGGTCGTTGCCGTCTGGATTTACGATTATCCTCTGGCGCACCGTGAGCAAGGTACGCAGGAAGGTTTTTATTACGGCACCGGCAAACTGAAGAATATTCTGGAAGTATCGAGCCCTTACCGGATTGGCGAGTATTACTACGCAGAGGTCTATATCCAGTGGTATGTCGATGATTTGCAGGAGTGGGTTAAGGATCCGGCATTCCGCTCAGCACGGACCTTGCGCCGAAGTCTTGAGTCTTTCCGTAAGCCATTCGAAAAACGGGTCTATTTGCAGCATGACGGCCAGAGCTGGGGATTCTGGAGTGGTCAGCCCGGTGTGCTCTGAAGCGGGTGATTTACCATTGGGTACGCAGCCATAAACCAGGCGGCGTACTCAATCCCCGGTCCTGATGCTGTATCCGGCCCTGCCTGTCCATGACGTAATAGCTTGGGTAGCCCTGCACCTGATATTGCTGCGCCGTTGTGTCATTGCCCAGTAATACCTCTCCGCTGAAACCAACCGAGCTTACAAAGGCTTCGACTTCTTCGCGGGTTTCCCAGTCAAGTGCCACCGCCACAATGCGCAGATCATCATGACCCAGTAAATTGAGTCCGGGCATGCTGACGCGGCAAATGCTGCACCAGGGGGCAAAGAAATACACCAGGGTACGTTCATGCTCGGCAGGCCAGATCAGACGTCCTGTCGGCGTGCTTTGCAGCGTGGCGTCAGGGTTATTGAGGGCCGGGAGTGTGGTTGACGGAGCGCTGCTGCCGGCATCCAGCATATGCCGGCTGAGCCAGTGACTCAGAATGATGAACAGCAGAAGAAAGACGAGAAGTTCCGCACCACGGCGCAGCCATTGGCTGCGCAGGGTGCCGGAGACAGGATCAGATGGCTTTGGAGAATCGCTGTTGCTCATGTTGTTGCAGATAGGTATCGAATGCCATGCAGGCATTACGAACCAATAGGCGTCCTTTGTCAGTGATGCGGATGGCGTGTTGATCAATGATGACCAGGCCATCATTCACCATCGGTGCTAACGCATCAAGGCTGCTTTGCAAATGTTGACGACTGTTGATTGTAAACATCTGATCGAGAGTGGCGAATTCGCATTTCAGGTGACAAAGCAGCTCGGCGATCACGGTGCGCCGCAGTTTGTCTTCGGTGCTGGTGACTAAAAGCTTCATGGTCGGCAGGCGATCATCGTTCAGTGCCTGTTCCCAGATTTCCTGAGTCACCTGATTCTGCAGATAGTAATCGCCGATCTGGCTGATGGATGACACGCCAAAACCGATCAGGTCGCAATCGCCATGAGTGGTATAGCCCTGAAAATTACGGTGCAGCTTACCGGCAGCCTGCGCCCGGGCCAGTTCATCATCGGGTTTGGCGAAATGATCCATCCCGACGTAGTGATAATTGGCGGCGGATAATTTGCTGATGCAGTGACCGAGGATAGTGAGTTTTTCATCCGCGCCCGGCAGATCGTCAGCACAGATACGGCGCTGCGGCTTGAAGCGTTCCGGCAGATGCGCATAGTTAAATACCGACAAACGGTCGGGGGACATAGCAATAATGCTGTCCAGGGTACGGTCAAAGCTTTCCAGCGTCTGGAAGGGCAGGCCGTAGATCAGATCCATATTGATAGAACGGAAGCCCAGCGCGCGGGCATCGTTCATAACGGCCCGGATCATGGATTCCGGCTGAATGCGGTTTACCGCTTCCTGTACCTGGTGCTCCAGATCCTGTACGCCAAAGCTCAGGCGGTTAAATCCCAGTGAGCGCAACACGTTCAGCGTATCGGGGCGCAGTTCACGCGGATCAATTTCGATGGAGTAATCGGCGCTGTCGGATGTGCTGAAGTTAAAATGCTGGCGCAGGAACTGCATCAGATCGGTCAGCTCGTCATCGCTGAGAAAGGTCGGCGTACCGCCGCCCAGATGTAATTGCTCAACCACGGCCTTTTCATCCAGCAGGGCCCGTTTCAGCAGAATTTCTTTTTTCAGCCGTGTCAGATAAGGCGCTGCGCGTTCGGTATGTTTGGTTACGATTTTATTACAGCCGCAGTAGTAACAGACATGACGGCAGAACGGGATATGAATATACAGCGATAACGCTTTGCTGTTGTCGCGGCGGGCAAAGGCTGTGCGTTCGCCCAGATCATCTCTGACAGGCTGAAATTCAACAGCCGTCGGATATGAGGTGTAACGCGGACCGGGTTTGTTATAGCGTTGAATCAGCAGCGGATCCCACAGGAGTTGTTCAGTCATTGTGCCATCACGGATAAACGGAAGTCGGTCAATATTGTAGTACCTGGGGGGCGACAGGCCTTGCGCCATATCAAGATGATGAGGCGCGGCGATTAATTGACATTTATTCAACTTTTTACGACTTTGGCCGCTAACAGTCTTGATTTTACAAAAGAACAGACGTTTTATAGCCAGTGTAAATATTTTATAAATAATGACATCTGTATAAGCAGAGATCTTAAAGGGGTAGGGGACATGCCAAAGAAGCCGTTTACAGCGGAAGAAATTGCGGCGCAGCGGGAACGAATTATGGACAGCGCTTCCAGTGTGATGGCTGAAGTCGGCTTTCACCATCTGTCCATGCGTAAGCTGGCATCGCAGCTGGGAATGACCGCGAGCAATATCTACAATTACTTCCCCAATAAAGAATCTTTATTTATCCATACCCGCCGTCGCGGTTTTGATCTGGCCTTTGCCGATATTAATGAGCAGATGTCCAGCAGCCGCAGTCCTACCGATGCCCTGTATGCCTTTGCCGGTCAGTTGATTGCATTTGCCCAGCGGTTTCCCGGTTATTATCAGCTGATGTTTCAGCCGCCGTTGCTGAGCCTGGATGAGACTGAAGCTGTCGATCAGGATATTCAGCTCCAGGTCGGACGTCTGGTTGAAGAATGGCAGCGCCATTTGTTGTCGCTGCTGATCGATGCGGTGCCATCGATGGCAGAACGCAGCGAAGCGGCACAGCAGCAACTGGCACTGTTTTTTATCGCTTCTATTCATGGCTTGATTGATTCGTACCGCTACCGCGCGCTACCGATGCTGTTGGCGGGGGTGGATCTGATTCCGGATGAAGTGGTGCAGGCGCATATCAGCTGGCTGCTATCGACGCTGGAACGCCAGTCGGAGCGGGTTTCCTGAGGTCGTGACAGCGTCGAAAGAGTGCTGCCTATGAGATGAAAACGCCGGATTGCCCGGCGTTTTTTTATTCGGAAGTGTCGTTGTTTTCCGCCGATGCCGCCTTTTGGGTTTCTCCCGGTACTTTGCCTTCCAGCGCATAAACAAAAGCCAGAATCTCGGCGATGACCTGATACAGCTGCTGTGGGATTTCATCCCCCAGATCCAGCTGTCCGAGCCAGCGCATGAGTGAGGCATTTTCATACACCGGCACCTGATGCTGCAGTGCCAGCTGGATGATGGCCTGAGCCAGTTCGTCCTGTCCTCTGGCGCTGACTCTGGGCGCGCTGATGCCGTCATAGCTAAGGGCGATGGCTTCACTGGCTTCAAACAATGACGGTGGAATGCTCATCATCCCTCCTTAGCTGTGTACGTCCACCAGACTGTGTCTGATGCTGTTGCGGGTGCTTTCCGGCAAGCGGCCATGGCGTGCGCGCAGCTCGCTGACGTCGGCTCCCAGTTGTTGTAAGCGACTGCGTAATGGCTGCAGGCTGTGCTGCAGCTGTGCCAGTGTGTCCTGTTGCTCGGACCAGAAGGTTGCCGCAATCTGTGGCAGTGTCATCTCCAGCTCGACATCCAGAGGGCCGAGATGCTGCAGTTCAAAATGCAGCTTCAGACGCCAGCGTATGGTTTTTTTCGGATCGCGGTCGTTGGCGCTGGTGTCTTCTTTTTGCAGTTGCAGGCGGATTTCTTTGGGCTGCTGATCATCACGGTAAAACAGGGGAATGTTCAGGTTGCTGTCATTGCCGTTCTGCAGGCGCAGGGCCTGATCAACTTCCAGCTGAGCCAGTGTGCTGTGCAGTAAGCGGAAGCCTTCCGGCAGATTGTCGCGCAGTGCAGCGGGCAGCGACAGCGGAAGCTCCCGTGGTGCTGCGATCGGACCATCTTTACTACGGTTCTGGGCGATGATCTGCAGCCAGGCGAGCAGCGCTTTGCCCAGGGCGGCTTTGCTGTCGCTGTGCAGCAGGTGCTCAATCTGTTGCAGCAGGCTGTTGCTGACGGCCGGGTTCGGGGCTTCTGCGGCTTTTTCCAGTTGCTCGCGCGTGGCTTGCAGAGCCGCTGTTAAGGCGTCTGTGGGGGCAGAGGCCAGTACCGTCGGTGGTGCTGCGCTGCTTATACGGCTGTCTGTTGGCTGTGCCGTGTTCAGCGTTTGCAGTTGCGCGACGGTCTTTGACAGAGCGGTTCTTGCCCAGAGTGAACGGAACACTGAGCGGCTGTCATTGTCTGTGCTGACACCTGACGCGCTGGCCGTTACGCCCGTGGTTGTGGTGGATGCGGCGCTTTTGTTGTCCAGTGGTGCTGACAGTGCATTGTGCAGCAGTGACATCACTTTGTTTTCGTACATCAGGCCGCTGTTGAGGACGCTCTCGCGTAAAACCGTGGGGTGTTGCAGCTGCGGCATTTGCGGCAGGTTATTCAGCCAGTGTTGTATCGGCATGCGCACGCTGGCGGGCAGCTGAGGTTGCTGCAACAGCTGTTGCAAAGCAGAAGCGGTGCCGGTTAAGGGGCGCAGGGAGTGCGCTGCTGATCCTGTGGGCCGGGCCTGTGCTGAGGTTGAGACTGTGCTGTCTGAACGGGCGGTCGACGTGGTCAGTGATAGCGAATGGTTGCCTGACAATGACTTGGCCGGGTTGGTATAGATACCGGCACTATCCACACCGCCTGGCCGCTTGTTACCGGGTGAAGCCGTGGGGGTTGCTGCGCTGTTCAGTAAGGGCAGACGGCTGGCCAGAAACTGGCTGATCAGTGCGGGCAGAGGCGCTGCGGGTTGTCCTGTTTGCTGTCCTGTCTGTGAGCTACCGGAGTTATGGGGGGTGTGAGCTGTTGCGGGCGGCAGCGGGATCTGTGCCGTTGTTTTGTCGTTGCTTTTGAGATTGGCCAGCAGCGCTTCGGCGGCCAGTTTCAGGAGGCTGGCTGAGGTTTCTGGCAGCGGACTGATCGGTGGCGGAAGCTTTATATCCGTTACGCTCAGGCGTATCTGGCCGTCGGCATCTTCGCTCAGTTGCAGGGTTAACCGGGTGTTGCGTGGCAGCGGATGCTGGCTGTTCACCTGCAGGGTTTTACTGTTGCCCGATGAGTTGTCCTGACCTTCGAGGGTCAGACGGTAGCCATCGTCGGTGGCGATGCTGCTGATCACGCGGGCATTAAAATTCTGTGTGGCTGCCTGACGCTGGGATTCCGTTGAAGGGGCCGCCGTGCTTTGGGCCTGACGGCCTGACAGGGCGTCCACAGTCCCGCCTGCGTCCGTCTGATGGGTATTCAGCGCGGCCGCTTTCAGGATGACGGATGATATGAGCGGGACGGATTCGGGCAGCATAACGTTGATATCGGCCAAGGTTTACGCATCTTTACCCATCTTAGTTCGGTGGCTTCCGTCCCGACAGAGGGATTTTGTATATAATGCCGCGGATTTTTGCGAATAAGGTTCATCATGACCGCCACGTCAGGCTCCACCATTATCGATTTGCAGGCCCGGAAGCTTTTGTGTGAACGCGACGACCGGGTGTTGTTTGAGCAGCTGGATGTGGCGGTTGGTAATGGCGATTTGTTGCAGTTGGCCGGGCCAAATGGCGCCGGAAAAACCACGTTATTACGTTTGCTGGCGGGTCTGAACCGCGACTACGAAGGCGAACTGCTGTGGCGCGGAGAGCCGCTGACCGATGATTTCTCCGCGTATGCTTCACAGCGTTTATATCAGGGCCATCTGGCGGCGGTGAAAAAAGCGCTGACGCCGCTGGAGAATCTGCGCTGGCTGGTCAGCAGCTGGAACGTCAGTGACGACCAGCTGTGGGCGGCACTGGATGAGGTTGAGCTGGGTGGCTATGAAGAAACCGCCTGTCAGCAGTTATCCGCCGGTCAGCAACGGCGCGTGGCTCTGGCACGTTTATGCGTGGCGCCAACGCCATTGTGGATTCTCGATGAACCCTTTACCGCACTCGATAAAGCCGGCGTGCGCTGGCTGGAAGGGCGCCTGCAACGTCAGGTTGAAGGTGGCGGGGCGGTGATTATTACCAGCCATCATGCACTGGAAAATATCGCCAGTCTGCGTCAGCTGGAACTGGGGAGTACACGCGCATGAGTCTGGTAACGGCAACCATCAGGCGTGATCTGTTACTGGCCGCCCGTAATCCCGGTGAATGGCTGAACCCGCTGATGTTCTTCTTAATGGTGGCGGCGCTGTTCCCGCTGGCTGTTGATCCGGATCCAACGTTTTTAAGCAAGATTGCCGGTGGCGTGATTTGGGTGGCTGCGTTGCTGGCAACGTTATTATCGCTGGATGCTCTGTACAAAGCCGATGTCGACGATGGCTCGCTGGAGCAGTGGCTGGCCTCCGGAGAATCGTTGTATGCCATGTCGCTGGGTAAAGCTCTGGTGCACTGGTGCATCAGTGGTTTGCCATTAACTCTGATGGCACCGGTACTGGGGTTGATGCTGGCGCTGCCGGAGGACGCATACTGGGCGCTGATTCTCAGTCTGGCGGTGGGAACTCCGGTGCTCAGTCTGCTGGGGGCTGTGGGTGCGGCATTAACAGCGGGTGTTCGCAGCGGTGGCTTGTTACTCAGCCTGCTGATTTTACCGCTGTATATTCCGGTTCTGATTTTTGCTGCCAGTGCGGTATACCATGCCGGCATTGGTATGGCCTGGAATGGCCAGATTGGTTTTCTCGGTGCCATGCTGGCACTGGCTTTATGTCTGACGCCCTTTGCTTCGGCGGCGGCGTTAAAACTCAACTTATCGCGGTAGTTGTTATGTGGCAGTGGCTTAAACAGCTGTATCACCGTCTGGGTTCACCCAAATGGTTTTATGAAATCACCACCGGCTGGATTCCCTGGCTGGCGGTTCTGTCGGTGGTCGGCACCGTGGTCGGACTGGTCATGGGCCTGCTGTATGCTCCGGCCGATTATCTGCAGGGCAACAGTTTCCGCATTATTTATATCCATGTTCCGGCGGCACTTCTGGCGCAAAGCGCTTTTATGATGATGGCGGTTGCCGGAGCGGTGTATCTGATCTGGCGGATGAAAATGGCCGCCTGGGTGGCGAAAGTAATCGCTCCGGTCGGGGCCAGTTTTTGTCTGATTGCGCTGCTGACCGGGGCCATCTGGGGTAAACCGACCTGGGGGACCTGGTGGGTCTGGGATGCCCGTTTAACCTCCATGCTGTTGCTGTTGTTTCTGTATTTCGGTGTGATGGCGCTGCAGCAGGCGATGGAATCGGAAGACAGTGCTTACCGTGCCGGGGCGATTTTGTCGCTGGTGGGGCTGGTCAACATTCCGATCATTAAATATTCCGTGGAGTGGTGGAATACGCTGCATCAGCCCGCCACTCTGAAGCTGACAGAAAAACCCAGCATGCATCCGGACATGCTGATACCCCTGCTGATCATGATTGTGACCACCTACGTGTTTTTTGCTCTGCTCATTATTCTGCGCACGCGCAATGAGATTTTGTGGCATGAGCGCAAACGCAGCTGGGTCAAACAGATTCTGGAGTCCTGATGGAATTTAACAGTGTTGCTGAATTTCTGGCCATGGGTCACCACGGCCTTTACATATGGCTGTCGTATGGTCTGACCGCTGTGATTATTGCTTTCAATGTGGCTCAGCCTTTACTGCGCCGTCGTCGTTTACTGAAAGAGCAGGCCCAGCGTCTGCGCCGGGAGAAAAAGCATGCACCCCAAGCGTAAAAAACGTCTGACTCTGATTCTGTTTATGGTGCTCGGTGTGGGCAGTGCCGTGGGTCTGCTGATGTATTCGCTCAGTCAGAACATCAATCTGTTTATGACACCCACGCAGATTGCAACGGGTGAAGCGCCGGTCGGCCGCACCATTCGTGCTGGTGGACTGGTGGAGCCGGGTACTGTGGTGCGTGATGACAGCGGTCTTGGCGTGCGTTTTGTGGTGACCGATGGTCAGTCAGAAGTGACCATTGCTTACGATGGTATCCTGCCGGATCTGTTCCGTGAGGGGCAGGGCATCGTTGCCATGGGCAAACTGGGCGAAGACGGTGTGTTTGTCGCCTCGGAAGTGCTGGCCAAACACGATGAAAATTACATGCCGCCTGAGGTGCAGGAAGCGTTGGATAAAGCGCACAAAGATGGCAAACAGGCATTAGAAGAGGCGAGATACTGATATGACGAACCTGTCCGGAATGCTGCCTGAGTTTGGTCAGCTGGCGCTGATTTTTGCGCTTCTGGTTGCTGCGGTGCAAATGGTGGTGCCGCTGGTCGGCGTGCGTCGTGGTCAGGCCTGGCTGATGGCCTATGCCCGTCCGCTGGCGAGTGCTCAGGCGCTGTTTCTGATCATCAGTCTGGTGATACTGGCTTACTGCTTTGTGGTCGATGATTTTTCCGTGGCATATGTGGCCAAAAACTCCAATACCGCGTTACCGACGGCTTATAAGATCAGTGCCGTCTGGGGGGCGCACGAAGGTTCTCTGTTGTTGTGGGTCACCATGCTGGGGTGTTGGGGGCTGGCCGTTGCCTGGTTCAGCCAATCGCTGCCACTGGATATGGTGGCGCGGGTGTTGTCCATCATGGGGATGGTGTCGGTGGGCTTTATTTTGTTCACCCTGGAAACCTCCAATCCGTTTGACCGCAACTTACCGAGCATGCCGCAGGAAGGTGCTGACCTGAATCCTCTGCTGCAGGATTTTGGGCTGATTGTGCATCCGCCAACGCTGTATATGGGGTATGTCGGCTTGTCGGTGGTCTTTGCTTTTGCCTTAGCGGCTTTGCTCGGCGGGCGGTTGGATGCCGCCTGGGCACGCTGGTCGCGTCCCTGGACAATTGCCGCCTGGGTGTTTCTGACGCTGGGGATCGCGCTCGGCAGCTGGTGGGCTTATTACGAGCTTGGCTGGGGCGGCTGGTGGTTCTGGGATCCGGTGGAAAATGCTTCATTAATGCCGTGGCTGGTGGCGACTGCACTGCTGCATTCTCTGGCGGTGACCGAAAAACGTGGCTTGTTTAAAAGCTGGACCGTATTGCTGGCGATTTTTGCGTTCTCACTGAGTTTGCTGGGTACTTTTCTGGTGCGCTCCGGTGTGCTGACCTCCGTGCATGCCTTTGCTTCTGACCCTGAGCGCGGTGTGTTTATTCTTGCCCTGCTGGGCATCTGCGTCGGCGGCTCTTTACTGCTGTACGCGATTAAAGCGCCAACGGTAGCCTCGGTTGGCCGCTATGAATGGGTGTCGCGTGAAAGTTTCCTGCTGCTCAATAACCTGCTGTTACTGGTTGCCGCCTTTGCCATTCTGTTGGGAACCCTGTACCCGCTGATCATTGACTTTATGGGCATGGGTAAGCTGTCCGTCGGTGCTGCCTGGTTCAACTTTATGTTTGTACCGATCAGTGTCTTATTGGCGCTGGTGATTGCCCTGGGGGCGATGGCGCGCTGGAAAGCCGATGATCTGAAACGACTGGGTTCTGAAACGGTTGCGGCGATGGTTGCGGCGGTGCTGCTCGGCTTGGCGGTTCCTTTACTGGCTGATGGCACGATGAATTGGCAGGTTTTGCTGGGCATGGGCATCAGTTTCTGGCTGATTGGTGCCACCCTGCTGGATGTCTGGAAAAAAGCCCGGGGCCGTTTAAACCGGATTCCGCAGCTGGGAATGAGCTATCTGGGCATGGTGCTGGCCCATATCGGTGTGGCGATCACCATTATCGGTGTCACCATGGTGTCGAATTACAGTATCGAAGTGTCGGCGCGGATGGCCAAAGGGGATACGGAAACCCTGGGTGATTACCGTTTTGAATTTGTCGACGCCGGTCATATCGAAGGGCCGAACTTTGTGTCCGATGCGATCCGCTTCAGGGTGTATGACGGTGAGCGTCAGATCGCGCTGCTGCAACCGGAAAAACGCCGCTACAACGCCAGCGGTTCAATCATGACCGAAGCGGCGATTGATGTATCGCTGTTGCGTGATGTCTATGTTTCTATGGGCGAGCCTCTGGCCGATGGTGCCTGGGGAATTCGTCTGCAGGTAAAACCTTTTATGCGCTGGGTCTGGCTGGGCGCGATCTTTATGTCGCTGGGCGGCTTAATGGCCATGCTCGATAAGCGTTACCGTCAGCGTAAAAATGCACCGAACAATGCTGTTCAGGCAAGTACTGCGCAGGAGGTGACCGCATGAACCGCGCCTTCCTGTTTATACCGCTGCTTGGTTTTATTGCCATGGGCATTCTGTTCTGGATTGGTCTGGGGCAGGAAGATAAAACCTCACTGCCGTCACCCTTAATCGGTAAGCCGTTTCCGACCTTTATTCTGAATACCGTTGAGTCTGGTGAAAGCACCAATCATTTACCGCAAGAGCCGGTATTGGTGAATGTCTGGGCCACCTGGTGCCCAACCTGTAAAGCCGAACACGCTTTTTTAAATGAGCTGGCCAAAGAGGGCGTGAAAATCGTCGGCATTAATTACAAAGACGATGATTTTAAAGCCCGCCAGTGGCTGCAGGCTTATGGCAATCCTTATCTGTTTAATATCGCCGATCCGGACGGCAAATTAGGACTGGAACTCGGCGTGTATGGCGCACCGGAAACCTTTCTGGTCGACAGCAAAGGCATTATCCGCGCCAAACATATTGGCGATCTGAACGCTCAGGTCTGGGCCAGACTGCAGCCACAATTTGAGGCGATGCAATGAAACACATTTTTCTGACACTCTGTTTGTGGTTTCCGCTGGCCGCGTTGGCAACCGTCGATGGTTATAAGTATCCCTTTGATGATCCTCAGGACGCTGCCCGCTTTGAACAACTGGCGCAGGATTTACGCTGCCCAAAATGCCAGAACCAGAATCTGGCGGACTCCAATGCTCCGGTTGCCGTCGATCTGCGCGATAAAGTGTATGAACTAATGCAGGAAGGGCAGAGCGATGACGAAATTGTCGGTTATCTGGTCGACCGCTACGGTGACTTTGTGCGTTATAACCCGCCGTTCCGCGCAGAAACCGTTTTGTTATGGTTTGGTCCGGCGCTGGTATTCGTATTCGGTCTGTTGCTGTTAGTGCTGATCCGTCGTGGCCAGAAACAACCACCAAAACCACTGAGTGCAGAAGAACAGGCGCGTTTGCAGGCATTAAAAAATAAGGCGAAATCTTCATGATCTGGGCATTGTTATTACTGAGTCTGTTGTTGCTGATGTTTTTACTGGTGCCGGTATGGCACCGGGAAAAAGCCGATGACCGTTATCAGAGTGAAGAGAATCTGCGTCTCTATCAGGAACGCACCGACGAACTGGCCGCCAGTGATCTGGACGAAGAACAGAAGCAGGCGCTGCAGCTGGAGCTGGATCGCGAATTTCTGGCCGCGAACAGCGGCATTGCTGCGGCGCAGAAAAATGCCACGGTGCGCTACCGTTGGCCGGTTGCTGCGGGTCTGTTTGTCGTGTCCGTCGGTGCCACCGTGCTGCTCTATCAGCAGTGGGGTGCCGCCAATGAATTACGCGCGACCGGGCTGCTGGAAAAAGCCAGTCAGGTAGAACTCACACCGCCGGAACGCAACGAATTAATCGAACGGCTGGCGGTTGCCGGACAGAAGCAGCCGGACAATATTGAGTGGAATTATCTGCGTGGCCGTTTGCTCAATGCCAATGGCGATTTTGCACAGGCTGCCGAAGTGTTCGCCGATATTCTGGTGGTTTTGCCTCAGGAAGCCACGGCCGATCGTGCTGCAACCATGACGTTATTGGCTCAGGCGCGTTTCTTTGCCGCGGATCAGAAAGCCGATGACAAGATGTATCAGCTGTTAAAAGATGCGCTGGAGCTGACCCCGGGTAATCGCCAGGCGCTGGGTATGGCCGGAATGCTCGCGTTTGAATTAAACGATTATGAGGGGGCCATTAATTACTGGCGGCAGCTTTGGCTGAGCATGGGCGACTCTCCGGAAGCACAGATGCTGGCACAGGGCATTTTACGTGCGGTTGAGCATGTGCGTGAGCAGGGCGGTGAGGTGGATTTAAGCTGGATGAAACGTGCTGAAATCAAAGTGCTGGTTGACCTTTCTGCAGAAGCCAAAGCGGCTGTTGATCCGGCGGATGCCGTGTTTGTACTGGCCCGGGCGGTCAGTGGCCCGCCAATGCCATTAGCTGTACAGAAACTGACGGTTGCTCAATTACCGCAAGTCGTTACCCTCAGTGATGCTCAGGCGATGGCGCCGGGTATGAATCTCAGCAGTCATGAACAGGTTGCTCTGGTGGCGCGTATTTCCAGATCGGGTCAGCCGCAACCACAAAGCGGTGACTGGCAGGCCGAGCAATCGCCGGTCAGTCATCAAGAAGAAAATCTGATTAAACTGACCATCAGTGACGTGTTGCCTTAGAATCTCTGAATTATTCAGCGACAGGCAGAAGTAAAAAACCGGGCATTGCCCGGTTTTTTTAGCGCGATTATTCCCGCTGTTCAGAAATTCCAGAATACCGTGCCGGTTAATGCATAGGCGTAGAAGGCATTATCTGGCAGTTCTACGGTTTGTGCAGAGTTGAGTTTTTCCTTAATTCCATCGCGCCAGCTGCCATTGGCATCAAACATGACCATTGCTCCGACTTCCGGACGGAACTGATAGCCAATGCCAGCGCTTAAGCGCAGATCGACACCACCACCAAAGTTACGGGTCAGCGCTTTGTTATTGCCACTGTTCAGTACATTTTCATAGAGGTTAATGCCAACCTGTGCACCGGCCAAATAACGCAGTCCCAGTGACTGGTTGATAAAGTAGCTGTCGTATTCATAGCCGCCGGTCAGGCTAAACGAGCTGGCGTCTTCGAATACTACATCGAGAGTATCTTCAGGCTTATAGCGGGTTGCATTGAAGTATTCAGCTTCGGTCGTGATGATGTTACCGGCGGAATCTTTGAAAGATCCGTTACTGATACCTGTTTGGATCGGATTGAATAAGGACGGAGTATTGCGGATATAGTTTTCAACCGAATCAGCAAAGGCTTCGGTCTGATTGGTACTTTTCCAGCCAAAACGGGAAAAGCTGATTTTCTGGTAATGCATCCCCAGTAACCAGTAACCGCCATTACCCATATGGTAAGCCATGGTGGTATCCAGAGCCTGGTAGTTCATCGCCGCAACGTCTTCCTGAATACTGCCGGAAAAGCCGCTGGCATCCCATGTTTCGGTTTCTTCCTGAGCAATCAGCGTAGAGGCGGTCTTAATAAAAAAGCCGAAATTTTCGTCGATGGCGGTATAGCCACCGGAGCGCTGAACAAAGTTGGTGGCGGAGAAACTGGAATCAACTTTTGCGCCACCGAAGTTATCAAGGTGCTCGGAGTAATTCACATTTTCGAACCCGGCAGCAAAAAAGCTGTAGGACGTATTAGAAAATTCGGCCTGGGCAAAAGGTGTGGTAAGGCATAACGCAATGGCTAAACGGTAAAGGGTCATAATGGCATCCTGCAAGTAAGGTTTAATCGACCCGACTATACAAAAGCCATCAGTGTTTAGCCATTGGTGTGATTGAGCATTCGCGCAGACAAGTGACATTGGCTCGCGAATGAGTATCGGCGTGCTATGAATTACCAGCGTGCGTAGTGATCTTCGACCAGTCCCCAGGCCCCTTCCAGACGGATAATTTCGTCTGCCAGATGAATTTCACCGTGGTACTGGCCAAAGTACTGATTGAAGTTGGAGGCAATGATCAATGCGTTGGTTTTTTCCTGACGACGGCCTTTGGGTTCAAAATGCAGGTCGATGCTGCCATCGGCGGAGCGCAGCGCCCAGGAATGATCCGGGTGGTAGCGGTCAAAGCGGAAATCCACCATATCCACTTTAATCATTTTGCCGTCCAGCCAGAGGGCATTTTCACTGAAGCCGGTTTCATTGACTCCGGCTGCGAGATTAAAGCCCAGGCGACGGCCATCGCTTAACAGGCATGACAGGCTGCCCCAGTTCCAGAAGGTTTCATGGCGCATAAAGCCACCGGTCCAGTCGACTCCGGCCAAGGCGCCAATGGCCTGCAGATCGTATTTTTTCCCGTGCCAGTCGACCACACCATTACAGACCTGAGCGGTGCTTTTCTGGGTGAACACCCAGCCCTGATAACCGGCACGGGTGCATATCGCCAGAGGATTATAGGAGGTGCTTTCGTCGATGGTGGCCTCAATGTGTACGCCCCTGGCCAGTGATACCGACACTTTACGCACGCCGGGAGTACGGCTGGCTTTAATGCTGAACCTGTTACCGCCTTTGCGGAATTCCGCATCGCCATCATTCGGTCGCGGATCTATGTGGGTATTCACTCCCAGCGGCTGCAGAAAACTGAATTCCTCAAAAGCCTCGGTTTCCGGATCGAATAAATACAGAAAGGCATTGCTCACCAACTTCAGGTCGACAATGGCCAGACCGACAATTAATTGCGGGCTGATAAAACTGACAAACTGGAACTGGTTAAAGCCAAAACGTTTGGCCAGAGCACCACGTTTGCGGTCCATCGGCGAGCGCAGATCATAATCGTGGTAATTCAGTTCCGTAACGCCATCAGGAAAGATGCCAAATGCCGGTTGGCCCTGAGCGTTGATCAATTGGTCGCGGGAGGTCATGCCAATTCCTTGTCCGTTTTTTTGTTATCAAGTCACCGGATAACAAAACCGGGACTTTTATTTGAGAATGATGGCGTATTGTCAGCGTTAGAGGAGGCGACGTCCAGCCCGTAAAAGAGCCGGGCTGGCTTTTGAATAGCGTTAAAGGCTGTACTTCGGGTGAGTAGCAGGGCGCGCTGCTGTCAGTAAAAGGCTGCGCGCAGAGTGGCCAGGGTTTCCTGATCGGCTTTGAAGCGCATTTTCAGGTAAACGCCCTTGGCGGTGAAATTGGCGGCAGAAAAATCAGTATCAATGAAGCCGGTAAAGTTATAACCCAGACCAAGCCATACGTTGGTTTGCGGAATCCAGCCAACCGACAAGCCGGTGCCGTGGGCTGTCTGACCAGCTTCATAGCTGTGCAGGCGACGACCGTGTGCACCGATATCCCAGGTCGGATTCAGATGATGACGCCATTCTGCGGCCATAAAGTCGGTGGTGGAGGCGTAATCATCGCTGTTGTACTGATCAAGAACGCGCTTAATGCCGTACTGTGCCGCCAGCTGATTCGTCGGTGTGAACAACCAGTTTCCATGCACATTATTGATCAGTTTGCGTGATCGGTCTGGTGTACCTTCGCCACCTTGAGCCTGTTGCACCCAACGGGTTTGCCAGAGCAGAGCGTATGGATGGCGGCGTGGACGGATCGCCAGATCGAAGCTCGCTTCCAGCTGGTTGCTGTAACTGCTGCTGCCGTCTTCTTTGAAATAATCCAGACTGCCGCCGGTGGCCAGTGCATCGTTAAGTGGGTGATACAGGCTGGTGCGTGCTACCCATTTGTCGCTGTCGCTGCCATCGCGGTATTCCAGCCGGTTGTTCCATTGCCAGAGGCTGGTACGGTAAGACATGCCGGCATGAGTGGCGTGGAAATCTTCGGTGCTGTCCGAGGTTTCGCCCGGTGCATTGGCTTCCAGATTACGTGCCTGATCAAAACCGAGACTGGCGCTCCAGGCGTCGGTGATGGCGATTTCCTGAGTCAGACCAGACACCGCAAACAGACGATAGGCGTCGTCCTGTTCAACCTGTTCAATGCTTTGCTGGGCTTTCGCGCCGCTCCATGGGGTGGCGCGCATGCCCAGTACGCTGCGTTCAGGGGCGGCAGATTCAAACCCGGTTTCGTGCTCAGCGAACAGGCTGAGGTCCTTGGTCAGGCGGTAATCGGCACCCAGACGCAGCTGATCGTAGGCATCGCTGCGAGCACTGGCATTGGCCAAAAGCATGCTGTTCAGCGTCAGGCGATCGTTCAGCACGCGGGTACTGAAGCCTGCGGTTAACTGATCGGTGTACTGGTCTTCGGTTTCATTTTCTTCCTGCGCGCTGAGCAGGCCGAAGGAAATCTGCTGATCATTATCCAGACGGTGTACCCAGTCGAGTTGCGTCTGATATTTATCAAAACCGGTGCTCAGTTGCTGATGGTGGAAGCCTTCCAGTTGCAGACGATCACGGTCGCTCAGGTAGTAGCTGCCCTGTACGCCTTCTTTACGGTAATCGTTCTCACCTTGCGCGGTCTGATCAAGGCCGAAGTTTTCGTCCTGACTGCGCACATAGGCCGTGGCCTGAAGTTTGTCGGTACGGTGCGTCACTTCCAGCAGGTGAGCACTGGCGGTTGACGCGGCTGAGTTAACGACTTCTTCGCTCTGGGCCACTTCGGCTTTGATTTCGGTATCACCCAGAGTGATGCGTGCATCGGCAGCGTTCAGGTGACGGTCATCACCGCTCTGATTTTGAGAAATTGCAGTAACACCGGCTTTGATGCGGTCATCCAGCAGCTTGACACCGGCCCGGCCACCACTGATGAAGCCGAGATTGTCTCCGGATTCCACTTCGTATTCGACGACGATATAGCGTGGATTAAAGTTTTCATCGGTGCTGCTGACCGGCCCTTTGAAATACAGGGTACCGTCCTGATAGTCGATAACATAGTCAGCATCCCGGTTCATTTCTTCGCTGCTGATAATGACTTCGCTGCGGAAACGATCACGGGTTTCAATGCGTATTTTTTCGCTGTTCAGTACGATGTTTGTGCTGCGCAAACGATACAGACCGGAGGTGCCATCGCCCTGAATTTCATCACGGACAAAGCCATTGCTGGTCTGGCTGGTAAAGGCAGACAGTTCGACCACCTCGCCATGATAAACCGCCTGTGCACCGGTCAGCTTACGGCTGTAACGGCCCAGCGTGGTGTTGTTCAGGTCGGTGTTGATATCGCCGAACATTGCGTAGAAACGTTCACGCTCCAGACGCACGTAAAGCTTACGGGCGGAGCTGGCGTCCAATTGTTGCTGGCTGGCATCACCGTACAGTGTGTAGTAACGGTCGGGTTCAATAACGCTGGCAAAGGCTTCGGCTTCCGGTTTGCCGGAATCATAGGCGGCAGTCAGCAACCATTCACCCAGCACCTGACCCTGAGCAAAGAAAGCAACCCGTCCATCGTGCCAGAGATTGTCATCGATGCCCGCGTTCTGACGGCTGTTGTGGTCGCCGTTGCCACTGTTATATCCGACGGCCAGATCACCCAGACCAACCAGAATCCAATCCCGCGGTGCAGGCTTCAGCCATACACGCAGTTCGTCTTTCTGGCCATTGGCGTGACGGAAGGTCAGCACCGCTTCTCCGGCCTGGTTGGTTGGTGTCAGGCGGATCAGTGCCACACCGTCATCACCCACACGGTATTGCGGTTGCTGAATATTGCCTAATGGGTTGCCTTCAATCTGGCGTGTCTCGTCGTACAGGGTGTAAGGCGCCTGTACTTCCACATCGCCGATGATGTTAGCGCGGATCGGGAAGCCGTCTTTATCCGTCAGGCGCACAGCGATGGTGGCCGGAGTCATACCATCAGCGACCGCATTGCTCTGGTTTTCAATCAGTTCGGCTTTGGCCGGTTCCTGCGCGTACTGCACGGTACGCTCAAACTGGTCAACGATGTCCCCATCTTTATTGATAACGAATACGCTGAAGCGGTTCGGGCCGGGCTGAATATCCACACCGCGCCAGATACTCACGGCGAGATCGCGCTGATTGTCCCGTGTCGTGCCATCAAAGTTCAGTGGGCTGACGGGTTTATCATCCAACAACAATTTAATGCGCTCATGTGCACCATGGGAAATGGCAATTTTCACCGAACTGATAACCGGGCTGCGATCCAGAGGTGGCCACAGCCACTGGGCCTGATCGGCGGCGGTTTTAAACCACTGCTCATCAAATTCAGGCATTGGCTGTTCAGCCACCAGTGCGGCAGGATTGCCAGCCGCGGTGGCCGGTAAATTACGGATAAAACCAGGCAGACTGGCCTGCACGGAGGCAATCTGCATATCGCTCTCAATGGTCGCCAGGCGGATATCCGGATCACCGCTGAGTACTTTCACTTCCACGCGGCGGTTTAATGCGCGGCCATCACGGCTGGCATTACTGGCCACTGGTACCGAAGAACCTTTTCCTACGGCACGGATATTTTGCGGTTCAACGCCCAGCTGTTCAGCCAGATAACGGGCCACCGATGATGCCCGGGCCTCTGACAGCGCCTGGTTATCGGCATAAATATGTTTATTCCGGCGCGCGATCGGCGTGCTGTCGGTATGGCCAACAACTTCCACGGTTAAATTGCGCAGACCGGTCAGACGGTCGATCACGTTTTTCAGGTTGGCTTTATCTTCCGGCGTTAAAACATCCGAGAAATTATCAAATTTTGGTGGATTAATCGGTTTCACCTGACCATCATCCGGCGGCAATTGCAGCACAGCGGTGGTGCTGGCCGGTTTAATCTGCTGCTTGGGCTGACCTTCGGCCTGGAAGCGGGTAATGGAGCGCGTGGTCAATTCACCGCTGTCGGCTTTATCACTGACGATGGCCGAAAACTGTAGCTGATGTGACCAGTCCGCAGGCTTATCGCCGAGTTTATAAATCAGTGTGCCATAGGATATTTGCGGATCTTCCCAGGCGACACTATCCAATAAGGTGCTGCCGGGTTCGTAGACAACACCTTCCGGCAGGGAGATCATCTGGATAACATTGTTGACTTCCAGGCCGCTGCCTTCGACATCGACTGTAAAACGCAGTTTTTCCGGAACCGGTGAGTTGTATGGCAGCTGCCCATTCTGCATAGTTGCCAGTGGCACCAGTTGGTGGCTCAAACGCTGACGGATTTCGCCGCTTTCCGGGGTTTTCATTTTCAGCGCAAAATCAACGCGCCAGAAACTGCCACCCTGTACATCGACAAACTGGCTGAACGCACGGCCTGCATGGAAGCCGCGTTCATCACAGCTGACCACTTCCATATAAGGCGGAATTGTCGCCGTATCCAGCTGTACAACGTGGGTGCCGGGACGGACGTTTTCGATGTGCCACTCGCCGTTGGCGTCGGTAACGACATAGGTTCCGTCTTCCATAAACAGACGCACATTGGCTACGGCTTCGGCTTCCAGATTGCCATTACAATCGTCGAGGTAAACGCGGCCAAATAAACGGGCGCTGTCTTTAAAAAATTCGTCGACAATCTGCACCTGCGCCTGAGCGATATTACTGGCTACATCGTCATCAACCAGCCAGATTTTGTTCATCAGCGTACCTTGCGCCTGAGCGGTAATTTGCGTGACATACGACAGCAACAGCGAACCATTGGCGGTGATATCGGGCAGGGCGAAGGTCAGTTGGCGACCGTCACTGCTGATGACCGGGTCAGCAACTTTTTCATTATTCAAGCGCACGGAGCCATTTCGCAGGCGCATTCCGGGCGGTAACAGGTCAACAAGGCTGGCATCTCTGACGAGCACCTGTGAATTATTCAGGCGAATGGTGAACTGTACAAAGTCACCGATGCCGGCTTCATTTTTATTGGCGGTTTTGCTCAGTAATACGCCACCCTCCAGCGGGTCGGCGGCGATGTCAGAAATAAATACCCGACCACCACTGAGACTGAACACTTCCCCGCGGGAAATGGCATTCAATTCGTATGGGCCATTCGGTACATTATTAAGGTCATCGTCACTGAGTTCCGATGGCACACGGTATTTGGCTGGTGCTTCAAACTGCAGCTGATAATTACCGGCCGGAACATAAGGGAAACGGAAGCTGCCATCCGGGAAGCTATCTGCATCGCTTGCCAGTGCTGCGGTACCGATAGTCTGAGCAGGGATTTTAGGACCGGTAACAACGCTGGCTGGCCATGGAGTAACACCGTCATCGTCAAATACGCTGGCCGCCAGACCAGTATCGGCATTAATCAGAGTGACAGTCACGCCGTTAACCGGTGCCCCGGTTAGTGAATCAAATACCCGGCTGTATGGGTCGAAGGGGGCACTGAGTGTTACGTTATCGGTGCTGTCAGTTGCATCCTGATAGCGGACAGTGATGCTCTGGCCGTATTTAAGGGACAGAGAACAGTCGTAATCCGCGGCGTTGGCATCAGCTAAGCGGGTCGGTAAAACGCCTACAAAGATGCCCGTGTTATCGCCGGTTTCGGTTAATCGTAAACGTTCGGTGTCGCTGCCATTGCTGTTGCGGACATCGATTTCAATCTGATCTGGGCGAACGGAATTGAGGTTTTTATCCAGTTCCACCACCTGAATAATTAAAGGCTCACCAATTTTAAAGCCGTATTCGACGGCATTCAGCTGATAGCTGTCAGGCAAAGCCTGTGCATTACCGGATATATCGGTAAAAGCGGATAGTGCAGAGAAATTACCGCTGCTGTCTGCGCATTCACTGCCATTAATGGCGGTACCTGATGCTGAGGAGCCAGAATTGCGCAGCAATTGCATTTCAGCTGGCGTCAGGGCGATAACAGCCGGAATAATTTCTTCGGTGATCAATGTCGCACTGCTGCTGACACTGTCGGTTAAACCGTTGCCGCGTTCAAAAGAAGCAACAGCGGTATTGGTAATGGGGGTATTGACCGGTGTTACCGCAGCCAATACGGGCTGACAGAACAGTGAACAGCCGGCAAGCACAAACGCGAGACAGCCGCGAACGGCGGTCTTAAGACCGCTGTTCAACAGTTGAGTGCGAATGCGTTGCAGGCTGTTCAGCATCATCAGTCGACCTTCACAGTGAAGGTGATGGTGCTGGTTTCGTTCGGAGCTACGGTAGCAAACGTCGCTTCGATATTACTTCCATTCAGACCAGCGGGTGCATCGGGTGCAACATACGTCAGCGGTGATACCGGTGCGTTAACGCTTGTTACATCCTCACAGCCTTCTCCAGCGCTGCTGTCACAGAAGGTTGTGTTGGTTGGAATCGGATCACTAACCTCAACGACATTGGCAGCAGAAGCGCCAAGATTGCTCAGGGTAATGGTGTACTTAACCGTTGCACCAGGAATGGCTTTTGGATTAGTGGTCCCATTAATCGGATCCCAGACAACAACCGAGGTTTTAATAAAACCATTTTTGGTTGGATTGGTAGGATCTAATGGATCGGTAACTTCAAAGTTCGGGAAGGCCAGAAGCAAAGCATCCCAAGCGGATTCCATCGCATTACCGATAGTCGATTCGGTATCGCCAGCCTGCGCATCGTCAGCAAATACAAACTGAACAGCATCGGTATCGGCCTGACCAGAATTATCAATAACAGCAACAGGGTTGGCTTCACCAACAACGGTGACTTCATTTGCTGTGGCTGTTAATTGTACGGCGAAGACATCTTTATCAATGCCTTTGATTTCACTGGTTGGAATCAGAACCCAGATCAATGCGTTGGTATTGCTGGCATTACCATCTTCGTTCAACGCGATACTGCCAGTCAGCTCGGTTCCAGGTGCTGCCGCACCTGCTGCACTGCTGTACAGCTTAAAGGTACTGTTGACCGGGTCTTTTGTATCGGCCAGTGCGGTGTAATCCGGATTGGTACCGGTAAAGCCCAGTGTTTCAGATCCGGTGCCGTTAAGGGTTGCCAAAGTAAAGCTGGTTGGCGCGTTAGTGGTGTTGGCCAGATTAAACTTACCCATCACGTAGTATTTGTTGCCACCGACATCAATTTCATTGGATGCATTGGGTGCGGCAATATCAGCACGTGTGAGGTTAAAGTCGATCTTTACGTCGACCTTCAGCTTTTTCTCAGCTTCCACCTGAGTTTGCGAGACGTTGTTAACTTTATAGTTAAGAGTCGCAGTGTTTACGATTTCAACACCGGCTGGTGTTGCTGCCTGAGTCCCGAAACTTACGAGGCCGGCAACGGACATAACAGCAGGCAGAATCAGCTTTTGTATATTCATACAGATTCTCCGGGTTATTTAATACGAACTTTAAATTCAACTTTACCGCTGGCTCCGGCCTCGACCGGCTGAGTCAGCTGCCAACGGATGTGGCTGTAGTCTTCCGCTTTTGCTGCACGGTTACCGCCTTGTGCAGTGACGGTCAGTTCGCTGGCTTTGCCAAAGTTCTGACCACCATCAACGGAATAGGTAATGGTGCTGTTGGCACCGGTTGCACTGTTGGCGATGTAAATCGTTTCGGCAGGAACCGGGTTATTGATTACAACGCCTTCAGCGGCTTCCTTGCCGGTATTGTTGTAAGAAATGCGGTAACCGACTTTATCGCCGGGAACCACTTTCTCAGGTGTTTGCCATTCTTCCACCACACTGCCATCGGCCTGTTGTACCGGGACGATTTTAAAAGCCTCTGTCAGTAAGCTGACTTCGGCCATTGCCAGGGCAGGAAAAAAAGCAAATGTGAGTAGAAGAATGCGCATAAATACCTCGTTATTAATCGATAGTGGCGGTGAATTGAATGGTGTATTCACCAGCGGCTGCTTGATCACCCAGTACAAAGGTCACACGACCGTTGTCGCCTGCGTTGTCATCATAACGGCCAGCATCGCTGTCAGCGGCTGAATCGGTATTGGCAACAGCATTGCTACTGGTCAGCTCTGTTCCGGCCAAATCACTGTTAGCCAGCAGCAGAGAGCCGGTATTGTAAGTCAGGTTGAGTGGCAGATCATCGACAATGCGCAGGTTATTAACGGCATCAGTTACCTGAACCAGAATCTGGTAAGTGACTACGCTGCCCGGTACTGCTACGGCACCCAGTGTTGGGTGTACAGTTGACAGAACGGTTTTGGCAATAACAACCAGACCCGCTGTTGAAGTGACTACGTAGCTGCTGCCTTCAATGGCACCACCAGCGTTGTTGGCCAATACCGCATCAGTGCCACCATCGCCCTGACCCGCCAGAACATCACCCTGGTTTCCGGTTGCCGCACCCGGAGTAGCAGAGGTCACGTTGAAATTGATGTTGGCGACATCATCGATACCCGCGGTGGCTGGAATATCAACCACAACGAAGACCTTAGCGGTTTCTTCCGGATCCAGGTTGATATTGGTCACTTCGGTTTCCGTGCCCTGGAATCCTGGCACGCCGTCATCCAGATAAATCTTGACGTTGCTAACGTCGAATTCATCACCGGTGCCGTTAGACACGGTCAGGTCGAAAGTTTCGTTACCGTTACCAGTGTTTTTAATGGTGTATTCAATCACCTGAGCAGTGCTGCCGGCCTGAACTTCCAGGGCATTGGTATTGCTGCTGTCTACCGTAACGTCGATTTTTTCCTGCACAACAAATTCCGTCGTACTGCTGACGGTCAGTTGTGAGTTTGCATCGGATGGTGCGTAGTACGTTGCTGTAGCGGTGTTTTCAATCTGGGTGCCGACAGAAGTCGCTGCCCAGCCACTTGCCGAAGCAAGCATACCTGCGAGAAGCAGGGACGTGCGTTTGATGGTCTGCATAGAATGCTCCTTATTGGACCTTTACTTTATAGCGAAACGTAAATTCCGGCTGACTGCTTCCGGATGCGGGGTTTAATATGCCTTTCGGCATAAATCGGATATAGGTGACATTGGCATCGAAGCCTTCGGCATCCGGTTGCGGAATGTAACCGTACACAATGCCATCACTGTCATCATTATCATTGGAAAAATCGAGATCATCGTTGGCGGCACTTAATGATGCGAAGTTGTAAGTAAGGCCACTGTTCACGTTGCCCTGAATAAATTCTGCTGGTCCGGTACCATTAAAATCGGCGACATATACACGTACATCGGAAGGAATTTTGTCATCAATAATCAGCGTGTCGGCATCGGTCTGACCTTCACCCTCATTTAATGCCGTCAGGGTATAGACTATCTCTGCTCCCGGAATGGCTTTGGGGTTGTTATTGCCATTAACCGGATCGGAAATGACCTGAGCATTTTTAGTCAGATTCAAATTCGGGAAAAGAATCACCGCATAGTCCAGATCTTTATTGCTGAATACCAGATTTTCATATCCCTCTTCTGCTCTGATGCTGGCTTTCCAGTTACCTGTTGAAGCATCTGTCATTACGGTTGTGCTGTATTCAAAAATCTTAACTGCGTTACTGGTGGCAACAGCCGTTAAGGAAATGTTATCCAGCACCTGATTATTATCAGGATCGAATAAGTCGAGCGTTGCAGCGGTAATATCGTCAGCACCGAAAGGATCTGAGACTGCACTGCGGATATAGATTGTTTGCCCACGTTGAGCCGCACTGATGATATTCCCGCCAGGATGCGGCGCGTCATACAGTGCAACATGTTCAACGTTGATAACGGTGTTGGACGTCAGGGTGAGCTGGCTGCTGTTGCTGTCGCTGTTCCGCCGCAAGAACATATCGACAGGATCTGAGTACGGACTGCCAAACTGCCGGATACTGAGCAGCAACAGGTCGCCACTCAGTAACGGCGCTGCATTTTGCACATCAAGCTCAGTGTTAAACTCACGGATAATTTCAAGTCCGCTGTTATTGCCAGCAGTTAAAAGCTCCGCCGTCAGCGTCTTGCTGGCAAGCAGTGTGTCTGTGCCAGAGCGTCTGGCAAGCAGACGAATTTCAAACGTATGGTTGTAGGCCGTGTTATTCAGAGAGTCATTACCATTTCGTGCGTAGAAACGAAATGGAATGCTCTGGCTGTAATCAAGAGACATATCGGTCTGCAAAGCCGGAGATAATTGCCAGACAACCGAACTGTTGTTGACTATTTCGATGGCAGAGCTGTTGTCAGTTGTTGCTACCCGAGTAAGAGTGAGATTGGGTTGCAAATAAAGCGGTTTATTCCCCGGAATACTGAGAATGTTGTTAACCGTTATGACGGATGAAGTAAGGGGGATATTTAATGCCGCCCCGCTCAGGATTGCGGTATTGGTAAAGCTGGCGCCATCCTGGGCGCCGGAAGACAGCACGGCATCAATCGTCAGAGTCCGTGATTCACCAGCGGGTATTGTCAGCGCCGACAGGCTGACAACACCGCGCCCGAAGTCTCCTGCCGGTGCCGGTTGTGTTGTCAGTTGTGCGCCGGCCGGTATACCGGAAACCTGAAAACTGCTGATCAGTGATGGGATATGATCCGTCAGCGCCAGATTATTAACGGTTGCAATACCGCTGTTTGTCATTTCAATTTCAAAGCGCAGGGTGTCGCCCGGACGAACCAGCCCACCATTGAGATCGATCACCCGCTTTATTGATGTGCTGAGATCCGGTTCAACAATACTGATAGAAACTTGCTGACTGTTGTTGTTCATACGGTGGTCGAAGGTCGCACTGCTGGTACTGATGAGAAAATTTACACTGGTCTGGGTGGTTGCCGCAGTGGACAGGCTGACGGTCAGATCACTGAATTGATTGACTGCCAGATTGTTGAGCTGGCAAATAACAGAGCTGACAGACGAAGAGCATAGCCAGTTGTTGCCGGAAAATGATGACAGGCTCATACCATCGGTCAGGGGGATTTCTAGCTGAACAGCATTGGCCGAACGTGGGCCTTTATTTGTTACACGGATTGCCAGTTCAGAATCATTACCGCGCTGTACCGTCACCGGATCAGTAATGCTGATGCTAAGATCAGCAACATCACGGCTTGGGATGCTGATGATTTCAGCGCTCAGAAAAACACGATCCTGACCACTTGAATAAACAGAGGTGGCCGATTGTGAACCGGGAATGAGGTAATTGCCGATATTGTAGATGTCAATATCAACACCGGATGTACTGCTGCCTGTGGCATTCGAGTACGAGTTGAACTGATTCCCCTGAGGGTTGCCGCTGCCGCTTAATACTGAGCCGTTAAAGCTCAGATTTTCTGAGTGGAGTAAATCGGCATCACCTTCCCAGGTGATGTGCGCGTGTTTGCCGCCCAGTGCTGCCGGGTTATCGGCGACAACAAAATTATTGGGCGTCAGGGTGATCGAGTTGTACCAGAAACTGCGGAAGCCATCGAAGAGGTTGACCACGCGCAGAGGCTCCTGCGCATTTTCATAAACAACCACCAGTGCCCAGCCGCCATAGGCCCTGCCGCCATTGCAGTAAGTTGCGCTGCCATTAAAGCTGAGTCCGGATACGGTGTAGGTGGCGCTGGCAGGGCCGACAAGATTAGTCACGTCCGCCCGGGCGCTGTAGTAGCTGAGTCCCTCAATATACTCATTGTAAATTACATCGGCATTGACGTTAGTTCCCGCAAACTGAACCTGATTATCGTTACTGCCCGAACCTGACCAATACAAAAATGCTGAGACGACACTGCTGCCGGAAGGGATGCTGACACTGCCATCGGAGCTGTAAAGTTGACCGCAGATCAGGTGATGATAATTGGTATATATGTACCGCATGCTGTTGCCGGTCACGGTATATGACAGATTACCGGCATAGCTTTCGCGTAACACAACATTTTCGGCAGCAAGAGTGTATGAGGACATAAGTACGAAAATAAGGGCGAGCGTTATCCTTTCCAGTTGGAAAATAACGGGCTTATCAATAATCTCGGTATGAAACGCAGTCCGTTCGTTCAAACTAAAATCCGCACTCAGGTGCCAAAAAAACAGGTATTAGTTAATTTGTGTAACGGCGGCATTCTAGGCACGGCGTAAGGCCGAGTCAATTTGCCGACAGGGGCCTATCATGTTTGAAAAGTGCGATGTAATGCACTGTTTTTATAGAATTATTTTCTTTTAATTAAAGAATGGCGAATGTCTTAATACTTAAGAGTTGTTATAAGGGCTGGTTTTTAAAAAATACCCGTCATAAGTGCCAATTATTCGATGAATGTGACGAAAAACGTCAGCCGAATCTTTTTTATAAAAAATAGTAACAAATTGTAACTGGTTTGTTGTTGTGTAACATTTGCGCAGATATGCGTATTAAATTGTTAATGATTTTGGTTTGATCGTTCCATTAAGTCGATGCGATATATTGACTCTTCTTTTTTGGCACTGAAGTTTTGGTGAGTGTTTTTACCGGATGATCTTGCTTAAATCACCGGATGATGATTGCGGGAGTTCTACCGTCTGGTTCAGCGGTATGGTGGCATTGGGTATGGATGTTTCTGCTGAATATTCTGGCTGAAAGCACCAGATCATTTTTGCGTGAGTTCTTCCCTCTGGTGAACGGCAGGATGTTTTGAGTGAATCATTACCGGAATGGCTCTGACGGTTCGGTGTCGGTGTCGGTGTCGGTGTCGGTGAGGGTGCAGGTTCAGAAGGTTGTCAGTCCGCTCCTGTGTGTACGTCACGCGGAGTGGCGTGCTCACAATAAAAATCCGCTTTTTAACGGGAGTATTAACAGCAGCGATAAAAAAACCCGGCTGGAGCCGGGTTTCTGTCAATCACGTCAGGTGCAGATCAGAAGCTGTACTTGGCGGTAAAGTGCAGGCGGTTCATATCGCCTTCGTTCTTGGTGGTGGTTACTTTTTCCAGTGTTGCCATGCTGTATTCCACACCATAGGTGACTTCTTTGGTTGGAGAGTACATCAGGTTCAGGCGGGTGCTGGTTGATGATTCGACCAGGCCTGCCGCGATGGTGTCATCATCGTAGTCAGCATCCAGCATGGAGTAAGCGATGGTGCTGCGCATCTTATCGTTCCAGAAGTGACGGTAAGCGACAAAGGCAGCGCTTACCGTTGTTGCTTCCAGATCGCCATTTGCGGATACGGTTGCATCATTGACCGCACCCAGGCCGACATAACGGCTGACGTTACCATTGGTGTAGCTGAATTTCAGATCGTCAGCACCGAGTTTTACCACGCCTGACAGGCTGATGCCGAAGCCGTTAGTGGATTCGTCAACGCCATCTTTTACACCATCCTGAATGGCCATCTGACGTGCAATTGCGGCAACGGTAAAGGCGTGATCACCGGCTTTGATATTGTAACGGGCAACGATGTCAGGCAGCCCTGCGTCATCGGTTACACCCGTGCCTGCAACAGTGCTTTCCGGGTTTTCCAGAGCAAACTGGAAGTCACCCATGGTGTAGCGGATCTGTGCCTGACGGTTAAATACTGTACCGTCACTTACGCCGAGGAAGTCGACGGTTTCTGGCAGGGCGCCAACGTTCATAAACGTTGACCAGGTCTGACCAAAGGTCAGGTTGTTGTAGGTAAAGAAGGCATGGCGCAGGCGTGGATTATAAGAGTTGGATACAATCTCATTACCGCCCGGCGCCAGCAGAAAGTCCATCTCGACAAAGCCGGTTACTTTCTCGCCACTGTCGGTGGTGGTAACGGTTTTGAAGTTAATACGGGAGGATTTTGCATTGAAATCCACGCTGCTTGTTTCTTCGCCGGTGCCGCCGCTGGTTGGCGTAGTGGCCGGTACGTAAAAATCACGCCCTGCACTTGCCGCAGCAATGTCGCCATCGGAGTAGGTGCTCATCATGGCGTCCAGCTTGATATAGCCGCCATAGCTGAACTCGGTATTTGCTGCCTGAACTGCCATTGGCAGTGCCGCGGCCAGCAGAATTGCAGAAGTCTTACGCATGTCGCTCTCCTTATTATCATAGTTGTGCCTGCTCACTATGGTGCACAGTTTCTGTGCGATGAAATTAGCCAAAGGTCGAAGCTGTGAGGCGTTAAGTAGAAGTACTTACTAACTCTCTGTTGAACTACGGCTGAGCCACTGCGGTTTAAGGCGGAGTCGGAGAGTGCTGTCGATGTGCTGTTTTGGTGCGCGTTTCCGCTGATAAAGGGCATTTTGCGAACCTGACTTATACCGTTAACTATTTGTTGATGCTTCTTTTAATAATGGTTATTCATTCAGGACAGGCACAGGTGAATATCTGATACAGAGCAAAGCATCGGCTGGTTTTTCTTTAGATTTCAGCAGGATAAGCACAGGAAACACTGGTTCAGCATATCTGATAAGGGTATTAAATAGTGGCTGAGGTTTTTCTGACTGACCGCCGCTTGAGGCGCCGAAGCCCGTGTTGAAACAGAGAATGCGTTGCGGATTGTGTGTCATGCCGATTTTGGCCAAGACATTCTGCCGCCATCAAGCATGGTCGTTGGGTTTGTTGGCGGATAGACCATTGTCTAATTTGGGGAATGGCGGCGGGTCACTCAATATGAGTTATCCGACAGACATTGCCGCCGAGCACTAGCGAGCTTTAAAAATAATCACTTAGGGAGAACGCTATGAGCGACCAGAAGGTTTATCCAGTCAAACCGGAATTTGCTGATTCCGCCTGGATTAACAACGAGAAGTATCTGCAGATGTATCAGCAGTCCGTCATTAATCCGGAAGGGTTCTGGCGTGAGCAGGCAGAACAGCGTATTGACTGGATAAAACCGTTCACTCGTGTGCGCAACGTATCCTTTGACGATCACAACGTCGATATCAAATGGTTTGAAGACGGTACACTGAATGCCTCAGCGAATTGTCTGGATCGCCATCTCGAAACCCGTGGCGATCAGACCGCCATTATCTGGGAAGGTGATGATCCGGGTCAGGATCGCCACATTACCTATAAAGAGCTGCATGAAGAAGTTTCCCGCTTTGCCAATGCGCTGCGTGGTCAGGGTGTGCGTAAGGGCGATATCGTCTGCATTTATATGCCGATGATTCCGGAAGCGGCGGTCGCCATGCTGGCCTGCACACGGATTGGTGCGGTGCACTCGGTGGTATTTGGTGGATTCTCTCCGGATGCGCTGGCTGGCCGTATCGAAGACAGCAGCGCCAAAATTGTTATTACCTCCGATGAGGGCGTGCGTGGCGGTAAGAAAGTGCCTCTGAAAGCCAATGTCGATGAGGCTCTGACCAATCCGGCCATCCGCTCGCTGGAAAAAGTGATCGTGGTAAAGCGTACCGGCTCAGACATCGCCTGGCACTCGCATCGTGATGTTTGGTATCACGACCTGGTCAGTCTGGCTTCTCCGCATTGCCCGGCTGAAGAGATGGGCGCTGAAGACCCGCTCTTTATTCTGTATACCTCCGGTTCTACCGGTAAGCCTAAGGGGGTGCTGCACACAACCGGCGGTTACATGGTGTGGGCATCGATTACCCACCAGTACGTTTTTGATTATCACGACGGTGATATCTACTGGTGTACCGCCGATGTTGGCTGGATTACCGGTCATACCTATCTGCTGTACGGCCCGCTGGCCAATGGTGGTACCACGCTGATGTGTGAAGGTGTGCCGAACTACCCGGATATCAACCGCTTCTCGCAGATTGTCGATAAGCATCAGGTGAATATTCTCTACACCGCGCCCACCGCGATCCGCTCGCTGATGGCCGAAGGTTCGAAAGCCGTTGAAGGAACGCACCGTGAGTCCCTGCGTCTGCTGGGGTCTGTCGGCGAGCCGATCAACCCGGAAGCCTGGGAATGGTATTACCGCACCATCGGCGAAGAACGCTGTCCGGTGGTGGATACCTGGTGGCAGACTGAAACTGGCGGCATCATGATTACCCCTCTGCCGGGAGCGACCGATACCAAACCCGGTTCTGCAACCCTGCCGTTCTTTGGCGTTCAGCCAGCGCTGGTCGATAACACCGGTATGATTCTGGACGGTGCAACGGAAGGCAATCTGGTGATTGTCGACAGTTGGCCGGGTCAGGCGCGGAGCGTTTTTGGTGATCATGAGCGTTTTGTTCAGACTTATTTCTCAACGTTCCGTGGCATGTACTTTACCGGTGACGGTGCTCGCCGGGATGCGGATGGTTATTACTGGATTACCGGGCGAGTGGATGATGTGATCAACGTCTCCGGTCACCGTATGGGGACGGCTGAAGTGGAAAGTGCCCTGGTAGCCCATCCTAAAGTCGCTGAAGCGGCGGTGGTGGGGTATCCGCATGACATTAAGGGACAGGGGATTTACGTGTACGTCACCCTGAATGCCGGTGAAGAATCCAGCGAAGAATTGGTGAAGGAGTTGCGTAACTGGGTACGTGCGGAAATCGGCCCGATTGCAGCCCCTGATCTGATTCAGATTACGCCAGGACTGCCAAAAACCCGTTCCGGTAAAATTATGCGCCGTATTTTGCGTAAGATTGCCGCCAACGAACACGATTCTCTGGGGGATATTTCAACACTGGCCGATCCGTCGGTTGTGGAATCGCTGATCGATAAGCGCCTTAACCGTGGGTAATCAGCCGGGATGACGCGTATTCATCCCGATGTTGACAACAACTGTCCAGAGAATTCTCTGGACAGTTTTTTGCGTTTTTGCACCGTACACAGGCAGGCGGTGAAAAAATGTCGCACAATAACAACAGTCAGTGGTTAAACCACTGAGCAGGATTCTCCGGAGGGGACTATGCAGCTCGCACAAAAAATCATCATTGCTGATGACCATCCATTATTCCGTACCGCCATGCAGCAGGCCGTAAAACAGCTGGTACCTGAAGTAACCATTGAGCAGGCAGAATCGCTGCCGGAATTACAGCAGATTGTGGAGCAGCATAAAGACGCTGACCTGATTTTGCTGGATTTACAGATGCCCGGTGCGCACGGTTATTCGGGGCTGGTTTTTCTGCGCTCGCACTATCCGGCAATTCCGGTCATCGTCGTATCGGCCTGTGAAGATCCTGCCATTATGTGTCAGGCCATTGATCATGAAGCCTCCGGTTATATTTCCAAGTCATCACCGCTTGAACACATCGCCAAAGCGATCGAAATGGTGCTGCAGGGGGATATCTATCTGCCCGATGCCGCCCGTCGTCATCAGCATCAGCCGAACCAGAACGCACTGGATCTGGCTGAGCGTCTGGCGAGCCTGACGCCACAGCAATTCCGTGTGCTGACCATGATGTCGGAAGGGATGCTGAATAAGCAGATTGCGTATGACCTGGATGTGAGCGAAGCGACCATCAAAGCGCACGTAACGGCCATTTTCCGTAAGCTGGGTGTGCGCACCCGTACTCAGGCCGTCATTTCGGTACAGAGTCTGGACTTTGAAAAACCCGATACGCTGATGGCGAATCAGGTGTGAAGCTGATCGGGTAATGATGATCAGAAAGCATAAAAAACAGGAGCTACGGCTCCTGTTTTTTATGCGCGCTATTTTTATGGCCAGCGCTTTTTATTAACGGATCAGACGTCTGATCAGCGCCCGCAAAGCCGCCGGACGTACGGGTTTTTTCAGAAAGTAGAAGCCAAGAGATTTTGCTTCTTCTGCCACCGATGGCCGAGGGTCGGCTGAGATTAAAACGCCGGGGATGTCCTCGTTAAAATGGCGTCGCAGCATCGACATCACCTGCAGCCCGGTGACGTCATTATCGAGCTGATAATCGGCCAGCATAATCTGAGGTTTAAACGGCACCTGCTCCGCTTCCAGCTCATCGCTGCAGCTGAATACCTCGCATTGCCAGCTGCTGAGCAGGGCGTTCATACCGGCCAGCACTTCGGCATCGTTATCGATACAGAAGGTCTGCAATCCTTCGAAACTGCCCGACACCCGCGCCTGTTGGTCGCGGTTATCCTGTTTCACCACATCGGCTTCCGTCAGCGGCAGGGTAATGCGGAAACGGGTGCCATTTCCCACCCAGGAGTCGACATCAACGCTGTGGCCCATGCGTTTCGCCATGCGATCCACAATCGCCAGCCCAAGCCCCAGACCTTTGCTGTCCTGCTTACCCTGATTCAGGCGCTTGAATTCACCAAAAATTTCACCGAGCTTGGAGCGCGGAATGCCGGGGCCGGTATCCCAGACTTCGATCACCAACTGTTCACCACGTTTGCGGCAGCCGAGCAGAATGCCGCCATGGTGGGTATAGCGAACGGCATTGCTGAGCAGATTCTGCACAATACGACGCAGCCAGTGCGCGTCGCTCAACACCCAGTATTGGCAGGGACGGAAACGCAGCACCAGGCCTTTTTCCGCCGCGAGCGCGGTGAACTCATCACGCAACGGTTTCAGGACGGCACTCAGCTGAATCGGGTGCAGGCTGGGCTCTATGACACCGGCATCCAGTTTGGATATTTCCACCAGCACGGAAAGCACATCTTCAGCGGATTGCAGTGAGCCTTCCAGATGCGTCAGCAAATGACGCTGATCGGCCGACAGATCATGTTGCGCCAGCGTGGATGCAAACAGTTTGGCCGCATTCAGCGGTTGCATCAGGTCATGTCCGGCTGCGGCCAGAAAGCGTGTCTTGCTGGTGTTGGCTTCAATTAACTGAGAGGTCAGGTCGTCCAGTTGCTGAGTGCTTTTTTCCACCCGGCGCTCAAGGGTGATATTGGCTTCTTTCAGCGCCTGTTCGGCTTTGCGGTGAACCGTAATATCGGTGAAGCTGGTGACGAAACCACCATCCGGCATCGGATGACCCTGCATGGAGATCACCACACCATTGGGCAGCAGGCGTTCAAACTGGTGGGCTGAACCGGCACTTAAAAACCGCATGCGCCGCTCCACCTGCTGTTCTGTGCTGCCGGGGCCGCAGAATCCGCGTTCGGCATTAAACGCAATGATCTCGGCAATGGGCTTACCCACCTGAATAAAGCCGGGCGGGTAGTTGAACAGTTCCAGATAGCGCCGGTTCCAGGCAACCAGATTGAGATTGCGGTCGACCACACTGACGCCCTGATGCAGATTTTCTACCGCGGCCTGCAATTGTTCGCGGCTCATGGCAAAGGCCTGGCTGGCTTCGCTGGCGAGGAAGGCCAGATCACGGATCTGAATCTGTTCGCCACCGAGCAGGGTGGAGAAAATCACCCGCGCCGACGAAGAGCCAACAACGGAAGCGAGCAGTTTTTCGGCATCGTGCAGCAGTTCGCTGGATGCCATGGCATGGTCGTATTGAATGCCATGCAGCGATTGATAATCGGCAAAAAAAGATTCGGTTTTTTTGTAACCCAGAATGCGTTCCAGCACGACGCGCACATCATCCACTTTGCAGGTAAAGGATGGCGCCACCTGATTGCCGGGGTTCAGGGCTTTGGCACTGGTGAAGTCGGAAGCCAGCATCCGTTCACGCACGGATGCGTTGGTGACCACCGAAAAGAAAATATACAGCGAGATATTAACCGACAGGCTGAGGATTACGCCAAAGCTGAAGTCATCCAGATTCAGCCCCAACATCTGGTAAGGCGTTGAGATGCTTTGCTCTGCCCCTTTGGCCAGCAGCGGCCAGAGCAGGGTATAAATCCAGATAAAGGTGCCGCTGACCAGACCGGCAATCGCTCCCTGACGGTTGCCCCCCTGCCAGATCAGGCCGCCGATCAGCGCCGGCGCAAACTGCGCAACAGCCGCAAACGACAGCAGGCCAATGGCGGCCAGTGATTCAAACTCCCCGACCATGCGGTAAAACAGGTAAGAACCCAGAATCATCACCACAATCACCATGCGGCGTACGGTAAGCACCAGAGTGCGTACGCTGGACGACTGCTGAATGTCACTTTGTTGCTGGGTATTGCGGAAAAAAGCCGGTAATACCAGCTCGTTGGACACCATGGTGCTGATGGCAATGGTCGCCACAATAATCATGCCGGTTGCTGCGCTGCCACCGCCAATAAAGGCAATGATGGCGAGGGCATCCTGACCCAGAGAGACCGGCAGGCTGAGAACATAGGTGTCCGGAGTAAAGCCCAGATCACGCATAAATAAATGGCCGGTTAAGGCAATCGGCACCACAAACAGCAGCATCAGCACCAGATAGAGCGGAAACATCCAGCGAGCGGTATGAATATGGCGTACCGATTCGTTCTCGATGACGCCCACCTGAAATTGGCGTGGCAGGCAGAGAATGGCAAAACCGGCCAGCAGGCTCTGCAGAATAAAAGCAAGTGAGATCACATCACTGCTGAACAGTGCATGATCGGGCATCACCGTTTTCGACAGGCTCAGCAAATCGAGGGGCGAATCGAACAGGCTGGTCATTACCCAGGTGCCCACCGCGAGAATGGCCAGAAGCTTCACCAGTGACTCAAACGCCACAGCCAGAATCATGCCCGGATGTTGCTCACTGGCATCAATATCGCGGGTACCGAAGACAATCACAAACAGCGCCATTGCCCAGCTGATATGAAAGGCCGTGTCCTGCCAGAATGATACCGGTCCGTCGCTGAGCGTGCCCAATGGCTGAGTCACCAGCTCGAAGGTTGTGGCAATGGCTTTCAGTTGCAGGGCGATATAAGGCACAACCCCCAGTACAGCCACAATGGTCACCAGAATGGCCAGCGTGTGATCACGGCCATAACGGGTAGCAATAAAGTCAGCAATCGAGGTCAGGCGTTTTTCTTTGGCAATGCGGATGATTTTTCCCAGCATGCGCCAGAAAAACAGCAGAAAAAGTATCGGGCCGATATAAATACTCAGAAACATCCAGCCACTGGTTGCCGCCATGCCTACGGCACCATAAAACGTCCAGGAGGTGCAATAAACGGCCAGTGACAGGCTGTAAATCAGCCCGGTGTTATGAACGGGCTTGCCGGTGTGAGCCCGGCGATCACCGTACCAGGCAATCCCGAACAGTGTGCCGATGTACAACACCGAAATTGAAATAAGTTGCCAGGCCGGAATCATAGCTTTCCTTATTGTATTTTTTTTGCCTTCAACCGGAGCTTAACACGAGCCCCCGCGTTCACTCTGCGACACCGGTCTGATCTTAGACCAAGGTCTCACAGGGGGGAAGGCGAAGGGCCGGTTCTCCTGAGACTATGGTCGGGCTGGGGAGTGCTTCCCGGTTGGGTAGAATACCTTTAAGGCATCTCTGAATAATTCAGCGGCGCCTTGAATATTTCAATGTCGGGAGTCCGGAATGCACTCTGATATCTATCAAAAAATCAAAGACCATCCGGATTTTCACCGCTTGGTGGCAAAAAGGAAATCCTTTGCCCTGAATCTCTCTGCCATCGTTCTGGTCATGTACTTCGGGTTTATTCTGCTGGTGGCATTTGCTCCGGGTGTACTGGCGCAACCGGTTGCTCAGGGCAGTGTCACGACCTGGGGGATACCAATAGGCGTATTGATCATTATTACTTCATTCCTGCTGACCGGAATTTACGTCAAGCGCGCCAATACCGAATTTGATGAAGAAAATCAGCGCATCATCAGCGAGTGCCTGAAAGGTTAGGAATGCGGGATATGTCTGAACCATTAAAACGCCGCATCCTGCTGCCTTTGCTGCTGATAAGCAGTGTGTCAATGGCTGGTGATCTGACTGCGGAGCAGGCAACACAGCAGGCTGATAACGGTTCGGCCATCACGATGTTTGTTATTTTTGTTGTACTGACGCTGGGTATTACCCTGTGGTCCGGTCGCCGTACCCGTTCCGCCGCCGACTATTATGCCGCCGGTGGAGGTATTACCGGTTTTCAGAATGGGCTGGCCATTGCCGGTGACTATATGTCCGCTGCATCGTTTCTGGGGATTTCCGGATTGGTGTATTTATCCGGTTTTGATGGTCTGATTTATTCCATTGGATTTCTGGTCGGCTGGCCGCTGATTCTGTTTATGATTGCCGAGCGACTGCGGAATCTTGGACGGTTTACATTTGCAGATGTCGCGTCATTCAGGCTTGGCCAGAGACAAATCCGTACTCTTTCCGCCGTCGGTTCATTGTGCGTTGTTGCGCTTTATCTTGTTGCTCAGATGGTCGGTTCAGGCAAACTGATTCAGTTGCTGTTCGGGCTTCCCTATCATTATGCGGTGGTTTTGGTCGGGTTTTTAATGGTTCTCTACGTCACCATTGGCGGCATGCTCGCTACGACCTGGGTGCAAATAATCAAAGCCATCCTGTTGCTGTCCGGTGCCAGCTTTATGGCCTTGATGGTACTGATTCATGTGGGTTTTGATATGGGTGATCTGTTCCTGAAGGCAACCCAGGTACACGATAAAGGCATTGATATTATGGCCCCCGGCGGTCTGGTGTCCGATCCGGTGTCGGCCATCAGTCTGGGCGTTGCCCTGATATTCGGTACCGCCGGATTACCGCATATTCTGATGCGCTTCTTTACCGTTGCCGATGCGCGGGAAGCACGAACATCGGTATTTTATGCCACCGGATTGATCGGCTACTTCTACATCCTGACGTTTATTATTGGCTTCGGTGCCATTGTTCTGGTCTCAACCAGCAGCCAGTTCCTTGATGAAGCCGGGGCTTTAATCGGTGGTAATAACATGGCTGCCATTCATTTATCGAAGGCCGTCGGCGGAGATTTATTGCTTGGTTTTATATCGGCGGTAGCCTTTGCCACCATTCTGGCCGTCGTGTCCGGATTGGCTCTGGCAGGCGCATCGGCGGTATCGCATGACCTGTATGCCAATGTATTCCGCCCCGGTGCAAGCGATGAAGAAGAAGTACGGGTATCAAAAATCACCACCGTCATTCTGGGTATGGTTGCGATTGCTCTGGGGGTTTTATTTGAGCAACAGAATATCGCCTTTATGGTCGGCCTGGCCTTTGCCATCGCGGCCAGTGCAAATTTTCCGGTGTTATTGCTGTCAATGTACTGGCAGCGTCTGACCACCCGGGGCGCTATGATTGGCGGGTGGTTGGGATTAATGACAGCGGTTTCGCTGGTCATTCTCGGGCCAATTGTCTGGGTGCAGATTCTGGGTAATGAGCGGGCGATATTCCCATATCAATATCCGGCGTTGTTTTCTGTTATCGTGGCTTTTATCGGAATATGGTATTTCTCGGTAACCGATAAATCAGAGGCCGGAGCCGCTGAGCGGGAAAAATTTGATCAGCAGTTTGTGCGTTCGCATACCGGGTTGGGGGCGGCACAGGCGTCGGATCACTGAGTCTGAGTACACGTAAATGCGCAGACTCTGAATATATTGACCAGCTGTCTGGTCTGTACGGTTGCCTCGAGCTGGGGCTCCCCTTGGCACCGTCATATGACGGTGTCTTTTTTATTTTATACTGAATGGCAAATGGCACTGCTGCCACCGTAAGGAGACAGGTTATGACGATTCAGATAAACCTTAACCAGCCGCCGTTCAGTTTTTTGTCCGAACAACAACTGGAATGGCTGACCAGACGTCTGGATCTGGTTTTCTTTGCGGCGGGCGCTGTGATTCTGGACGAAGGTGATGTCTCCCCCGGGGTTTTTATTGTCTATAAAGGCGTGGTTGAGGAAACCGGAAAAAACGGCCAGCAGGTGTTTTCTCAATATGGAAAGGAAGATATTTTTGACGTTCGGGCCGTGCTGGAGTCATCCTGCAAACACCGCTATACCGCGATAGAAGAAACCCTGTGTTATCTGCTGCGGGCAAAAGATTTTATTCAGCTGTTGGATGAATCCAGCGATTTTTCCATCTATTTCAAAACCGATCTTGGGACTCAGGAAGAATTAGTCAATCAGCGCAGTAATGATGTATCGGAATTTATTCTTGCGCGTATTGATGAAGACAGCATCCGCCCGCCGGTTTATGTCACCGGACAGACCAGCCTGGCGCGGGTGGCGACCATTATGGAAGAACAGAAATACGATGCTGTGCTGGTACGGACAGCGCGGCAGGTGGGTATTGTGACCGGCACCGATTTACTGCGTGCCACGTTGCTGGGGGATAAAACCAAGCAAAGTAAAGTGGCTGACATTGCGCAATTTGAACTGGTGGAAGTCAAATATGGCGACTTTCTGTTCAGTGCTTTGCTGAAAATGACCCAGCATCATATTGAGCGGGTTATTGTCACGCGTGATGGTGACATCGTCGGTATGCTCGAACTGATGGACATGCTCAGCGTATTTTCTACCCACTCGCATGTCATAGCCATGCGTATTGAGCAGGCAAAAACACTCAAAGAACTGGTGGTGGCAGCACGACGGCTGGAAATACTGATTGATAGTCTCAGCGGCCAGGGGGTGAAGGTAGTCGCCATTATGGAATTGATTACCACGTTAAACCGCCGCCTGATGGAGCGTGCCTTCGAGCTTATTTTCCCTAAACGTTTACAGAACAGCGTCTGTATTCTGGTGCTGGGCAGTGAAGGGCGGGGTGAGCAGATTCTGAAAACAGATCAGGATAACGCCATCATCCTGCAGAATGAGCATGACCGTGAAGCGGTACTGCCTTTATTGCAGAATTTACACCAGGCGTTACTCGATTTTGGTTATCCGCCGTGTCCGGGCGGTGTCATGTTTATTAACGACAGCTGGATTAATACCGTCGACGGCTGGGTTGGTAAAGTACAGCGCTGGATGCGTTCCGGCCGCCCGGAGCCGATGATGAATATGGCGATTTTTATGGACGCTGAGCCGGTGTGTGGAAACCGCGGGTTATTTGTTCCGGTAAAAGCCAGCTGGCAGAGCGAATCACTGCGTTCCAGTATGATATCGGCCTGGTTTGCCAAACCGGCGCTGCAATTTGAAACGCCGCTGACGTTTCTGGGAAAAATCCGTGAAGATCATGGCACCATTGATATTAAAAAGGGTGGCATATTTCCTCTGGTTCATGGTGTTCGGGCACTGGCATTTGAGTATGCTATCAGCGCCTGTAATACCCTGGATCGTCTGGATAAACTGCATGAGCTGAATGTTCTGGATGATGAAACCACGCAGGGACTGAAAGACGCGTTATTATTCTTTTTGCGCACCCGATTACGTCAGCAGCTTGAGCAGGAATCGGATAATCCCGGTCTTAACCAGCAATTAAAACTCGACAGTCTGCGCAGTGTGGATCGCAGCCTGCTGCGCCACGCCTTGCACCGGGTTAAGAAATTCAAGCAATTATTGGTGAATCACTATCATCTGGAGAGTTTCTGATGGCACCTTTCTGGTTGCTGAAAAAGCTGCCGGGTTATATGCCGCCGGAAGGTCGTTGGGAGCATCTGGCAGAGCCCTACAAGGGTGATGAAGTTGTGGTTCTGGATTGCGAAACCAGCTGTTTTGATAAGAAAAAAGGCGAACTGTTAAGCGTGGCCGCTGTGCGGGTAAAAGGCGGTGAAATCCGCCTGTCGGAGGCGCTTGATCTGACCATCAATTCCAATGCAGTGACCGATCCTGATGCGGTACGTGTTCACTATCTGCGCCGTGAAGACCGGCGTAAGGGCGTTGCCGTTTCAGAAGCGGTTGAGAAGGTTCTGGATTTTGTCGGAAACCGGCCGATCTGCGGTTTTTATATTGAATATGACCGTGCCATTCTTAACCGCTATATCAAACAACTGCATAACTTCCAGCTGCCTAACCGGTTTATTGAGGTCTCAGAAATTTATGTGCGCCAGAAGCGTAAATACATCCCGGAGCTGCAGCTGGATCTGACCTTTGAAGGGCTGGCGAAAGATCTGAACGTGCCGGTTATTGAACGCCATACCGCCATGGGAGATGTGATTTCCACGGCACTGATGTACATCAAACTGACGCATTTTAATCAGCGGCGCTGAGTCGCCGGTTTTCTTTTTGAGCCGATAGAACAAGGGTGGGGCGGATGCCCGTTACGCCCTTTCCCGGCTTTGCGCTGACGCTGTTTTGCAGCTACTTTTAAGCCAAGGTTATGAATGATTGAGGTGTCCGGTGCGTCTTTTTTTCAGGCGGGTATGCAAACGTGGGAAGGCTGTTCCCTGCCGTTGCATGGCGCTTATCTTGCGGATACTGACGGCGCTTATCATCGGCATTCCTGCCCATTCAGAGACCGGACTGTCGCTGGCGTTTTATGATCAGCAGGGGAAGCCGCTGGCGGATGTGGTGCTCAGTGCCGGTGGTGATTCACTGACGCAGACAGCACTGCCGCTGGCCGTCATGGATCAGGTGAATAAACAGTTCCGTCCGTCGGTATTGGTTGTTCATAAGGGTCAGAGCGTCAGTTTTCCCAACAGTGACAATATCCGCCATCACGTTTATTCCTTTTCCAGCCCTAAGCCCTTTGAAATCCGTCTGTATGCCGACACACCAAAAGATCCGGTCTTATTTGATCAGCCCGGGGTCGTGGTGCTGGGCTGTAATATTCATGATCAGATGATCGGCTATATCTATGTTGCTGACAGCGCCTATACCTTTATCAGTGACCAGCAAGGCCGAATGGTGCTGCCAACGTTGCCACCATCCTCCACCGTCACGCTGTGGCATCCACGGTTATCGCTGAGTGAGTCTGAACGCCTGACACTGACGCTGCAGGATTTAAACGCCTTACCCGTCTCCGGCGGGCGCATTCAGATCACACTGACGCTGGCGGTTGACGCAGCCGTATCACCACAGGAGGAACAGGGCTTTGGTAATAAACTGCGTCGTTGAGACATTACTGTGCGGCTGAATACCTTCCGCACCCAGATACTGCTGTTTGCGGCAGGGCTCACCGCACTGGCCGCGCTGTCGATTCTGGTGCTGGTGCTCTACAGCGCTGGCGAAACCATCCGCAATAAAGTCAATAATGATCTGACGGCGGCCGTTGAGGTTTTCAAAAATACCATTGACATGAGACAGCAGCAGCTCATGACCTCTGCCGCCATTCTGGTCTCCGATTTTGGTTTTAAGCAGGCGCTGGCAAGTCAGGATAAAGAGACGGTGGCCAGCATGCTGGAAAATCATGGCTCACGCATCCGCTCCGACCTGATGTTTATGGTGGATGTTAACGCCAGAGTAACGGCCAGCACCGACAGCGATGTGCGCGAAGGTGAATTATTTGCCTACGCACCGGCATTGGCCGGGGCGTTGCAGGGTCAGATCAGTGCGGATTTTTTTGTCTTGGGAAATCATATTTACCAGTTGCTGCTGATTCCGGTGCAGGCTCCGCGTGTTATTGCGATTGCCGGTGTCGGCTTTCGCATGGATGAGCGGCTGGCCCGCCAACTGGCCCGCAGCAGCGGTATTGACGTTACCTTTGTTGAGCAGCAGACGCCGGGGATGCGTTCTCCGCGGGGCATGAGTCATCTGGTGTATTCCTCCTCCCTGCCGGATGACGAACGTATTCTGCAGGCCATTGAAGCGCCTGGCTACGCCCGCGCCCTGAGCAACTGGCGCGGAGGCAGTATGCAGCGCTTTGCCAGCCAGTGGCTGACCATCTCCGGGCACGATACCGTACCCGTCAGCGTTGTCTTATCGGCGGATTTACAATCAACCTTTGATGGCTATGTCCGCTTACGGAACCGTATTCTGCAAGTGACGATGGTCATTATTGTATTGGCGGTTGCCGGGAGTATTGTGATGGCCCGGCGGCTGACCGTACCGCTGAAGCGTCTGGTTCGTGATGCCCGCGCCATTGCCCGCGGAGAATTCCACCGCATTGATCCGCCGCAGGGCGCAAATTATGAGATTCAGACCTTAGTGTCGGCATTTCATACCATGAATAACGATCTGGCTGAGCGTGAGCAGGAAATACGTTATCAGGCGCTGCATGACAGCCTTACCGGGTTGCTGAACCGTGTCAGTATGCTCAGTGAGCTGGAGCGGCGGGTGGCCGCCGGCGAGCCATTTATGTTGGCCGACATCAATATCCGCGGTTTTAAAAACATTAATGATTCCCTCGGAGCTGATGTCGGCGATGGCTGTTTAACCCGTGTTGCCCAGCGGCTCGCCATGCTGGCACAAAAGGGCGCACTGGCCCGTGTCGCCGGTGATGAATTCGTCCTGCTTATGCCCTGTCCGGATGCTGTTACCAGCCTGTGGGCTGAGGCACATGGCTGGAAAATACTGCACACCATGAATACCCCGGTAGAGGTAAAGGGGATCAGCGTCAGCATTGATGTCCGTGTCGGATTGGTTTTGTTTCCATTGCAGGCCGATACGGCGGCGCAATTAATCCGCCGGACCAATATTGCTTTGGAATATGCCCGCAGCCAGAAAATATCGCTTTTTTTATACGAAGACGGGATGGATCAGCAGCACCTGAAAACGCTGCATATTCTGAAGTCTCTGAAACAGGCACTGATTCTGAACGACGGTCAATTGCAGATGTATTATCAACCCAAGAAAAATCTGGCGACCGGCTGCGTCGATAAAGCCGAAGCCCTGATCCGCTGGTTTCATCCGCAGGATGGCTTTATTGCGCCGGATCTCTTTATTGAATTGGCCGAACAAACCGGCTTGATTGGGCAACTCACCGACTGGGTAATATCACAGGTACTGGAACATGTTGCTGCCTGGCGGCGTGACAATATTGATCTGCAGGTGTCGATTAATATGTCGGCTCAGGATATCAGCCGTGATGATCTGCTGACCGCTTTAACGCAGCAATTGCAACACTATCAGTTGCAACCCGGAGATATCTGCCTGGAAATTACCGAGCGTGACATGATGCAGGATGAAGAAAAAACCCGGCAACAATTGCAGGCGTTACGCGACCATGGCTTTCGCATATCCATGGATGATTACGGTATCGGATATTCGGCGTTATCCAAAATTGCGCGTATGCCTGTCGACGAAATAAAAATTGATAAATGCTTTATTCTGAAATTGGCAGACACTCAGGAAGATCAGATTATTGTCCGCTCCACGCTGACCATGGCGCACGAGCTTGGACTGAGTGTGACCGCCGAAGGCGTGGAGAACCAGGCATCCGAAGCCTGGCTTCAGGCCGCCGGTTGTCACTATATTCAGGGATATTATCTCTGCCGGCCAATGGCTTTTGATCAGGTTCAGCCCTGGCTGACCGAATTCCGTCAGCGAGCAGCCTCCGCCGGACAGCAACAGGAGATATCGTCATGATGCGTCTGAAGCAGCAGGGGTTGGCTTCATTAACGGTGGGCTTACTCAGTGTTATCGCAGGCAGCCCGGTACAGGCGGAAGGCCGTCTGCTCGCCACCTCCGGTGTTACTCAGCTGGAAGGTGCTGCCGGTGGTGGTCTGGTGCCCTGGGCGCTGATCAGCGGCTACAGTGAGCAGGGAGAACGCAGTGTCAGTGCCTTTACAACCCGCACCGATGTGCAGGACTTCCGGCTGGACGTGCTGGGAGGCAGCTGGAGTTACGACAACCGTCTGGAGCTCAGCGCGGCGCAGCAAAGCTTCCGGTTAAAAAATACGGCCACCGACATCCGTCAGGAAATTTACGGGGCAAAAATCAAACTGGCGGGGGATGCGGTTTTTACCGCGCTGCCGCAAGTTGCCCTGGGGGTGCAGTACAAGCGTCTGCTGGACGGTGATACCGCCGCAGCGGTTGGTGCTGATAACCATAATCAGGGGACGGATGTTTATCTGTCGGCCAGCAGCATTCATCTGGCGGCACTGGCCGGCTACAACCTTCTGTGGAATGCGACGGTGCGCGCCAGCAAGGCCAATCAGATGGGATTGCTGGGGTTTGGCGGAGATAACAACCGCCACTATCAGCTGCTGCCGGAAGTGTCGGCTCTGGTGCTGCTGCGTGACGGCCTCGCCCTGGGCGCAGAATATCGTACCAAACCCGATAATTTAACGGCCTTCCGTGAAGATGATTACCGCGATGTGTTTATTGCCTGGTTTCCGCACAAGCACCTGAATCTGACCCTGGCCTGGGCGCAGCTGGGCAGTATTGCCGGCAGCGATGATCAGGACGGTCTGTATTTGTCGCTTACCGGGTATTTTCAATAGGAGTGCCGTGATGATCCGTTCTTTGCTTTGCCGCAGTTCGCTGCTGATGGCAACGTCATTATTCACACCGCTGATGGCCGAAGACACTCTGTACGAACGCCTTGGCGGAGCAGAGGGAATAGCGGTTGTGGTTGATCACTTTATTGAAGAAATCAGTTTTGACCGGCGCATCTACCCATTCTTTAAAGATTCCGATATTCAGCGTTTCCGTGACAAATTCAGTGAACAGCTGTGTGCGGTCAGCGATGGCCCCTGCACTTACAGCGGGGATGATATGTCAACCGTACACACCGGCATGAACATAGGTGAAACCGATTTTAACCGGGTGGTCGAGTTGTTACAGAACGCCATGACAGACAGTGGCATTCCCTACACGGATCAGAATCGTCTGTTGCAGCGGCTGGCTCCTCTGCGCGGTGAAATGCTGCATCGCTGAGCGCGTTAACCGATATACACCAACCGGACGGACACTGTGCCGGACGTCTTTTTATGAAGCGATTCTTTATCCGATCTCTCAACAGACTGTATGGCCGCTGAGGCGCATAAAAAAACCGGCCGGAGCCGGTTTTTCAGGGTTTGATTAACGCCAGATCTCAGTGATCGTGCGCTTCACCAGCCCCTTTCGGGAAGCGGATGTCTTCCACCATGTGGCGGATGTCATCCGGTACCGGAGCCGTCATGTTCGACACAATGAAGGCGGTTGCAAAGTTCAGCAGAGCACCCAGAGCACCGAAGGCTTCCGGAGCAATACCCAGGAACCAGTTATCCGGCGTATTCGGTAACATCTCCGTACCGGCCACGAAGAACCAGCCTTTGTAGGTAAAGATGTACACCAGCGTTGATACCAGACCCACCAGCATACCGGCCACTGCACCACTGTTGTTCACCTTACTGCTGAAGATACCCATCATCAGCACAGGGAAGATTGAGGATGCCGCCAGACCGAAGGCCAGAGCCACCACCTGCGCCGCAAAGCCCGGTGGATTGAGACCCAGATAACCCGCTACCAGAATGGCACCGGCCATGGAAATACGCGCGGCCATCAGTTCCTGTTTCTCACCGATATCCGGCATGAAGGTACGCTTCAGCAGGTCGTGAGAGATGGCTGTCGACATCGCCAGCAACAGACCTGCTGCGGTTGACAGGGCGGCAGCCAGACCACCGGCGGCAACCAGAGCGATCACCCAGTTTGGCAGGTTAGCGATTTCCGGATTAGCCAGTACCATGATGTCACGGTCAACTTTCACCATTTCATTACCTTTCCAGCCGAAGGATTCAGCTTTCGCGGCAAAGTCAGGGTTCTTATCGTCGTAGTACTGAATGCGGCCATCACCATTTTTATCTTCAAACGCCAGCAAACCTGTGGTTTCCCAGTTTTTGAACCAGTCCGGACGCTCATCGTACAGCAGGTTACCTTCGGCACTGCCGACCGGGCCAGGCTGAATGGTGTTGGTCAGGTTCAGACGGGCCATAGAACCCACCGCCGGAGCCGTGGTGTACAGAATGGCGATGAACAGCAGAGCCCAGCCAGCGGATGAGCGCGCATCAGACACCTTAGGTACAGTGAAGAAGCGGATGATCACGTGCGGCAGACCGGCAGTACCCATCATCAGAGACAGGGTATACATGATCATGTTGAAGGTGCCGCCTTTCTGTGCGGTGTATTCAGCAAAACCAAGGTCAACCAGCGTCTGATCCAGTTTTACCAGCAGCGGCGTGCCGTCAGCGGTATCACTGAGGAAGCCAAGCTGAGGAATCGGATTGTTGGTCAGATTCAGAGAGATAAAGATCGCCGGTACGGTGTAAGCAAAAATGAGTACACAGTATTGCGCGATCTGGGTGTAGGTTACGCCTTTCATACCGCCCAGTACGGCGTAGAAGAACACGATACCCATACCGGCATACAGACCCGTTGCGTAATCCACATCAAGGAAGCGTGAGAACGCCACGCCAATCCCCTTCATCTGGCCGATTACATACGTCAGCGACGCGATGATCAGACAGATAACCGCCACAATACGGGCAGTCCGGGAGTAATAACGGTCACCGATAAAATCAGGCACGGTAAACTTGCCGAATTTACGCAGGTACGGAGCCAGACAAAGTGCCAGCAGAACATAACCGCCGGTCCAGCCCATCAGGAAGATCGAAGCATCGTAACCCTGGAAGGCAATCAGGCCTGCCATGGAAATAAAAGAAGCGGCTGACATCCAGTCGGCTGCTGTTGCCATACCGTTGGCAACCGGATGAACACCGCGGCCAGCCGCGTAATATTCACCGGTTGTTCCGGCACGGGCCCAGATAGCGATACCAAAATAGAGGGCGAAGCTCAGGCCCACTACGATGTAAGTCAAGGTCTGTAAATCCATGCTCAACTCCTCACTTATTCATCGTCATCAACGCCGAACTCACGATCGAGCTCGCGCATTTTTTTGGCGTAAATTGCAACAATAGCGAGGAACACATAAATGGAACCCTGCTGTGCAAACCAGAAACCCAGACCAACGCCACCCACCGGAATCATGTCGAGTACCGGACGGAACAGGATGCCGAAGCCATACGACGTCACTGCCCAGATAACCAGTAGAACGAACATTAATTTCAGGTTTTTGCGCCAGTATGCGTTCTTATCGTCTTCTGACCTGAAAGCCATAACCCCTCCTAGTTTTTATTTGAATGCAGAATCAACCTAGCAGCATAGCGTCAGAACACGACAGCTAGACCTTGGTAGTACCAATTCCTGCCACCCTCGGATGGCGATAATTTTTATTATTTAAAACAAAGGGTTATCGGCTTTTTGCGGGGGCTGGAAAAGCACCGTGTGACCATGGTCGCAGGGCGCCGGAAAGGCACAGTTGAGTGCAAATACGTACGCCTTTGGTCCGGTAAAAACAGGCTCAGACGTCAGCCGAGCGGCCCGGCGACGGACGGAATTGGCCCGGATTGCCGGGTTTAACAGAGCCATCTGAAAAGCCAAATGGCGGATTTTTCCCGGCAGATACCGTATTATCCGCCCACCTGGCCTGACCAATAACTGATAACGCAAGCGGCCGGGGCCGGAAGGAATGTCGGGCGATATTGCCCTCCTGCCGGAATTGCACCAGCTCAGGAGAGTTTGTCTGTGAAAAAATCCATATCCGCTCTTGCTTTTACCCTGATGTCATCCGTTGCTGTGGCTGACCCTGCTGTCGGTCAATGGGTAACGATTGATGACGAAGACGGCAGCCAGGCCAGCGTCGTTGATATCCGCATTAACGAAGAAGGCAAGCTGCAGGGCACCATCGTAAAACTGTTGCGGGAAAAAGATCAGGGAAAATCCTGCGAAAAATGCCCGGATGATTTTAAAGATCAGCCGGTTGAAGGCCTGACTTTTATGTGGGATCTGGAGAACGAAGGAAACGGTGAATGGGAAAGCGGCCGTATTCTCGATCCAAAATCCGGCAGTGTGTATAAATCCCAGCTGAACGTCGCCGAAGATGGCCAGAGCCTGAGCGTACGCGGTTATATCGGCGTATCCTGGATTGGCCGCAGTCAGACATGGTTGCGCTATGAAGCACCGGTTACAGAAACCGCTGCAGAAACGGCAGAAGCCGCACCCGCTGACGTTACCGCTGCAGAATAACGCAGCCGATATCCGCAACCCGCTTCGTCATGCTGTTCACTTAAGCAACCAGCCAGCGCTGACTGCATCTGAACAGCCGTTGCGGGGCAAACCCCATCCACATGTCCCGCTTTTCAGGAGCGGGCCATGCCCGCAAGACTTATAAAAACACCGCTTTGCAGGAGCGGGCCATCCCCGCGAGACTTATAAAAACACCGCATTGCAGGAGCGGGACATGCCCGCGAGACTTATAAAAACACCACATTGCAGGAGCGGGCCATGCCCGCACGACTTATAAAAACACCGCATCGTAGGAGCGGGCCATGCCCGCGAGACTGCAGGACGTATAAAAAGATTGCCTCCTCACGCCGCCCCGGCGCAACGACCATTAAATGACCATATCGCACCGGTTTATTTTGCCTGCGGCTGAACGTAGCCGTCATAACCCCGTCATATTTTCTTCTTAATCTGCTGCCGCTATCTGGATTAGACCAGATCAATATGCCGTTGGCACAAGGGGCGTGATCGCGGCTTACTGGAAACTATGGGGATTAGGATGAAAATGTTGAAGACTGCAAAACTGCCGATTCTGGCAACGCTGCTGCTTGGCAGCCAGATTGTACTGGCTGACGCCAGCCTGACCGGCTCGGTGATCGACCAAAGCTCAATACTACCCGGCGCAACAGTAACCGTTGTTGAAACCGGTGCCCGTGTTCAGACCGATGAACGCGGCCAATTTATTCTGAAAGGGCTGAAAGCCGGTACCTATCAGCTGAAAGTAACCTACGTGGGGTACGAGCCGCTGCAGACCAGCGTGACCATTACCGAGGATGAGCGCAAAGATCTGGGCGCACTGAAAGTACTTTTCAGTGGTGCGGGTATCGAAGAAGTGGTTGCGGTGGGTCATATTTTTCAGGGTGAAATGAACGCACTGAATACCCAGAAAAATGCCAACCGTATTCTTAATGCTATTTCGGCTGACGGCATGGGCAAATTACCGGACCGTAACGCTGCCGAAGCGGTACAGCGTATTCCCGGTGTATCCATTGAGCGCGATCAGGGCGAAGGCCGCTTTGTGGCGGTGCGCGGTTTACCGGCACAGTGGAGTTCCGCGTCACTGAATGGTGACCGTATTCCGACCGCCGAAGAAGAAACCACATCACGCGCGACCGCCTTTGATTTTTTCCCGACCGAAATGATTGAAAGCGTGGAAGTCAGCAAAGCGGTAACACCGGATATGGAAGGTGATGCCATTGGCGGTAACGTGAATTTTATTACCCGCCGTGCGCCACAGGAAACCACGCTGGATGTCACCGTGGGAACCAATTACAACGATAAAGCCGGCGGCAATGGTTACAACCTGAATATCCTCGCCGGTGACCGCAGCGACGATGGCAAACTCGGATACATTATTAATGCCAGTCAGTATGTGCGGGAGTGGGCGACGGATAACTTTGAACCCCGTCGTGATGGCGAAGGTATTTATCGTCTTGAATTACGCGATTACACCGGAGAGCGTGACACCCGTGGTCTGAATGGTGCCGTGGAATATCGCTTTGACAATGGCGATACCGTCTATGCCCGCACGCTGTACGGTACACTTATTGACGAAGAAACCCATTACAAGCACCGCTACCGCTTTGATAAAGACCGTATTGAACTGCAGCATATCCACAATATCCTGACCACTGAACTCAGCGGTCATCAGCTGGGTGGTGAGCACTGGATTGGCGAAGACGGCATGCTGGAGTGGAAAGTGTCCACCTATGACAACCACTTCTTTTACGGTGACGTGCCCAACAGCAAAGACAAGAGCTATTTTGTCGCCCGCTTTGATCAGAAAAATGTCGGCTTTACAGGCCTGGCGGATGATGATCTTTCCTATAACCCGATTGACGGCGGCAACAGCCCAGCCAATAAACCCAGCACGCATTTACCGTCTGGTTTTGCGATGAATCCGGCGCAAATGAGCCTGAATTCAATCGAACTGTATAAGGTTGATGTGCGCGAAAAAGATAAAGCGGTCGCTCAGCTTGATTTTACCAAAGATCTGACTCATGACCTGCAGTTAAAATTCGGCGCTAAATACCGCAATAAAGAACGTACTGCGCGTTTCTCCGATGAATTCTATGTATGGGATACGGAAAATTACGGTGCAGCACCGACCTTAGCCGATTTTAATCTGATCAATCAGCCAGGCCGTAATGATTTCCTGGAAGAAATTAACGGCAATTACGCCGCTGATTTCAGTCAGGTTGCGCGCATGAGCGATCTGGAAAGTTTCTGGAATGCCAACCGCGATAAATTCATTCTCAGTGAAGGCGACTCTGCGCTGGTCAGCAATGGTGGTGCGCTTGGCCGTAATTTTGATGTTAACGAAAGCCAGATGGCCGGTTACGGTATGGCAACCTATAACATCAATGATGATATGACGGTGGTGGGTGGTCTTCGTGTCGAGCAGACCAACACGCAGGTTGAAGGTCAGGTTTATCTTGCCGACAGTAATTCTTTGCAAAACCGTAAAGCAGAGAAAAAATACACCTCCGTTCTGCCATCGCTGCATTTAACCATTCGTCCTGACGACGAAAGTAATGTCCGTCTGGCACTGTCCCGTACGTTTGCCCGTCCGGATTTCGGTGATCTGACTCCGGGTGGCAGCTACATGGAAGCGGATCAGACCTTAACCACCGGTAATCCGGATCTGAATCCGACCTATTCACTCAATCTGGATGCTCTGTACGAGCGTTACTTTGACAGTGTGGGTATTGTGTCTGCGGGCGTATTTTATAAAGACATTACCGACCCGATTTTCCGCAGCAGCGAGCAGGGCAGCTATAACGGCAATCCGGTCACCATGAAGACCGCAGCAAACGGTGATAAAGCGTGGTTAGCCGGTGCTGAATTGGCGGTCAGCCGTCGTCTGGATTTTATTGCCGATTCTCTGCATAACTTTGGCGTTCAGGCAAACTACACCCGTATGCGCTCTGTTATGACGCTGCCGGATGAGCGCAAGGCTGATATTCCGCGTCAGGCTGATTCTCTGTACAACGCTGCGTTATTCTACGATGACAGCACCTTTGCCGTGCGCGTCGCGGTTAACCACAAAGGTGCTTATATTCAGGAACACGGTGACAGCCGTGATGAAGACAGCTACTACGGTGATTACACCAGCGTCGACCTGAGTGCTTCTTATCAGGCAACCAATGATCTGATGGTGTACGCCGATGTGAATAACATCACCAATGAACCGATGAAGTACTACCTCGGCAGCGAAAGCCGTCCACTGCAGGTGGAATACTACGGCTACCGTGCCAGCCTGGGTGTGAAATACAGTTTCTTCTGATCGCGGATACCGTCTTTCACCAGGGCCTGTTGACATTGTCTGAGCAGGCCCTGAGTGATCTCTGAATCCTTCCTTGCAGAACAGCACCGCTGAGTGCTGCGCAATGCCTTAAGCCTCCCGGATGTGATCCCGGAGGCTTTTTTGTTGTGATTCAGTTCACGGTTATTCAGTGACAATTTAAAACGGCTTTGAGGATGTCAGGCGAGTGACTAACATGCGCGCACCTCTCAGACCCGGAACAAATCATGAAGCTGTCATTAATTCTTTTGTTACTTTTAGCCCTGACTGCCTGCGGCGGTGGTGGCGGTGGCTCCGGTGTTAACGTGGATGCAGAGCCCAATAAGCCGACGCATCCGGAAACCGAGGTAGCCATGGTGACCGGGTTGCAGGTGGCCGAAACCCGTACCGACAGCATCCTTCTGCGCTGGAGCTATTCTGAACAAGCGGCGCAGTTTGAGATTTATCGTGGCGCTGATCTGCTTGCCACCGTCAGCGGCAGCCTGATGTCTTATCAGGATAATACGGTATCCCCCGGACAAACCTACACGTATGACGTCGTGGCACTGAATGCGTCCGGCCAGCGTTCGGCGCCTGCCTCCGTCTCTGCAACCACCTTCAGCAACCAGACACCCGTTATTACGGCGGTTCCGTCATTTTTAACACTGACAACACAACAGGCTGCCGGACAGCCGATACACACCTTTACCGCAGAGGATGCTGACAGACACCCGCTCCGCTGGACACTGACCCGGCCGCTTAATTCCCCCTTTTCGCTGTCGCCTCAGGGGGTGCTGAGCCTGAATCAGAGTGCTGCACAGCTTGGCGGCAAAGTGTATTCGCTGGTTGCAGAAGTCAGTGACGGTTTCAGTATCAGTGCCACATCCATTGACCTGGGCTTTATTGAACTGGGTAACAATGCAGAACAGCAAGGGTTGCTGCGTCAGGTCTATACCGGCCACACCTTTGATGACACCGTGGACTCGCTGTTAGCCTTTAATCAGTTTCCGGATAATCCAAGCGCTACCAGTATTGAGCAGCAATTTAAATCACCCTCCAATGCCGGTAATAACTACGGCCAGCGTATGTCGGGTTTTCTGCTGCCTCCGGTGACGGGTGAATACACTTTCTGGATTGCATCCGATGACGCCTCTCAGCTGTTTTTAAGTACCGATGTCAGCGCAGATAACAAACAGAAAATAGCGGAAGTTAATGGTTGGGTTGGGGAAGATAACTGGGGTGCAAAGGCACAGCAGAAATCGCAAAGCATCAGCCTGGAAGGCGGTAAACCGTATTTTATTGAAGCGTTAATGGTCGAGCTGGCGGGTGGGGATCATCTGTCGGTTGCCTGGACCATTCCTGGCGGCGAACGTCAGCTTATCAGTGGTCAGTATCTGCGTCAGCCGCTGGATCGTCAGGCACCCGCGGCGGTAACCGATCTGGCGCTGATTAAAATCGGTGACGCCAGTGTGATGCTGGAATGGACAGCGCCCGCTGATAATGTCGCCATTGCCGGTTATGAAATCTGGAAAAACGGCACCCTGCTGTCCACTCATGACGTTGCCGGTTTATCTGAAACCAATGTCGAAATGCACAATCTGGATGGTGGCCAGCGCTACGATTTTTATATAGTCGCATTCGACCATGCCGGTAACCGCTCGGTCGCGGGCAACATTGCTTCCGTGATGATCAGCGATTACATCGCCCCGGAAGCCCCCACCGGTGTATCGGTTACCGGGGTGACAACGTACTCAGCCAATATCCGCTGGAATGCCGTGGAAGCGAATGCTCTGTATCGTATTTTTATCAACGATCAGTTCATTGCCACCAGCGCGACCACCGAATACAGGCTGCGTAACCTGCAACCCGCGCAAAATTACAGCGTACAGATATTCAGTGTGGATGCTGCCGGTAATCAATCGGCCAGCAGTGCTGACGTGGTGGTTACAACGGCGGCGATGGATACCGCTCAACCTTATTTCAGTGCCGAGAATTTTTATGCGGTTGTATCGCGTAATGCCAATATCGGACAGAGTATTTTTCAGGCGCGTGGCCAGATTGCCGGTAACAATTCACTCACCTACCAGATTGTCTCCGGTAATGATCAGGGATTATTTTTAATCTCCGACCGGGGTGAACTCACGCTGGCGGCCAGTGCTGCGGATGCGGCTTTCAGTCATACGTTAACCATTTCCGCCAGCCATGGCAGTGGCTCAGCCCGCATGCAGCTGACGGTGATGGTACTGGAGGCATCCCGTTATCATCAGCAGGGTGTTAATCAGCAAATCTGGAGCAGTATTTCCGGCAACCGTGTCGCCGATATTCCGTTAACGGCCATGCCCAATGAACAGAACCGATTAACCGATTTCTCCAGCTCACCGTCGATGGGCAATAATTATGGCCAACGGGTCCGGGGCTTTTTAAAGGTGCCGGCGAGCGGCCAGTACAGCTTCTGGATTGCCTCAGACGATGACAGCGAATTGCGTCTTTCCACCGATACCGATCCGGCCAAAGCGGAATTAATTGCGCGGGTAAATGGGTATACCAACCAGGACAGCTGGTATAACAGCAATCAGGTAAAAACCAATATTGAACTGCTGGCCGGGCAATTGTATTACATCGAAGCCCTGCATAAAGAAGGCGGTGGTGGTGACCATATGTCGGTTGCCTGGCAGGGTGCCGGAATCGCCGGAAAAACCCGTTTAACGGCAGAATATCTGCTGCCATACAGTGCGCTGTATCCATCGGCTCCTGCGGTTAATCAGCTGGAGCAATCCGGGTTTGACCGTAATGGTGAACAGTTAACCCTGAGTCTTGATATTCCTGAGGATGCGGATGGCCTGCCGGTATTTATTTATTACGGCACCACCGATGCCGGTGATCAGGTGAATGGATGGCAAGCCATGTTTTCGCCCGGAGCATTATCCGCCGGTCGTCAACAGGTCTTGTTGCCGGGCATCACACCGGGCGCACAGTATTTTGTCCGTATCGAAGTGCGTGGCCCGGCTGGCAGCAGCTGGAGTTCTGTGGTGCCTGTCACCACGCAGATTATTCCGGCCGGAAAACAAGCCGGTGAAGCACTGCCGCAAACGATCAATCTCAGCGTTGACGTGAACGGTGAGACTAAAGAACTGAGCTTTTACAAGCACAGTGTGCGCTCACCGAATTATCAGCTGTTAACCTTTGATAACCGTCGTCAGCAACAGTATCAGGCGCTGGTGCCCATGCCCGAACCCCGGACCTATCGTGGCCGGGTGACGAATGACCCGTATCAGGTCGTTACCGGGGTGATTGATGAGAAAGGACGTCTGCACATTTCTGCCTGGCGCGGCGACGGACGTGCCTGGGGCAAAGTGGTGGACGTTTCAGATCGGATCGATGGGCAGGCATTGGGTAACAGTGAAACCAATACCGAAGAATTGCAGATTCAGATCCATGTTCCGGCCGCTGAAAATAACCGCTATTTCGTACCACAACCGGGTGCCGATTTTCACAACAATCTGGCCCGGGTGTCGTTCAAACACGAATATAACCAGTTCGTTAATCAGGCCAGTGGCAGCGTTATCAACTCGGTTGCGCAAATGGAAAACCACATAAACGAAACCGATTACGTCTGGGCACAAAAAACCGGTTTACGCTGGGATCTTGGGCGGGCACTGATCGAAGTGCATGGTGATTCCACCGCGGCCAATAACCAGCCAAGACCAGCCGCTACCGATGCCACGAATTTTAATATTGAATTTCAGGACCCGGTCAATGGTGGTTATTGCTGGGGGGGCGGTGACTGGGTAGGCTGCGTTGCTAACTTTACCCATAACTGGGGCTTTACTCACGAAATAGGCCACAACATGGGATTGGGTCACGGTGAGCAGACGGATAACAACAACCAGATTCAGGAACCCGGCACCCATATGTCCAACATGCAAGCGCGTAAAACCACAAGACGTTTGCAGGCGGGCAGTAAATTCAAACCGGCAAAAGCACTGACCGATGCCATGCCACCGGCAGCCTTCAAGGATTATCTGACGGTTTATCAGAACGAAGCAGCAACCCTTGCCGTACTGGCCAATGATTATGACGCCAATGGTGAGAGCCTGAGCATTGCCGCCTTCGATACCACCACCGCGCAGGGAGGTCAGGTAACACAGCAGGGCAATGTTTTACGCTATACACCACCTGCCGGATATATCGGTGTGGATCAGTTTACCTACACGGTAACCGATGGTTCATTACGCACCGTCGGGCCGGTGCAGATTCAGGTGTTGCGTAATGGCTTAACCGGCGACTGGAATATGGAAAATATTACCGCTGAGCATCAGGTAACCGATGCCAGCGGTGATGATAATCATCTGACTGCCCCGGAATTATCGGCGCTGACCAGCGGCCAGACGCTGGCGGATGTGCGTGAAACCGCCAATAACAATCAGGCCATGACCATGGCACTGATGGCATCGGCAGAGAAAGCACCGGACGCGCTGGGCCACAATTTATTACCGCATAAACTCGATCCGGGGCATAAAAGTTTTACCGCATCCATGTGGATTAAATACAACGAAATTGACGGCGCCCGCTTATTAATCGGTAAATCATCCAACGGCCCGAATAATATGGAATACGGTGGCTGGGAAATCCGCAGTCATGGCAGTGCCGTCGAAATGCAGGTGAATTTCCGTGATCGTCTGATGGTGAATAACCAGGCCGTTATCCGTGCCGACAATGCGCTGAGTAATGGTGTCTGGCATCACCTGGTTATGGTCATTGACCGTGACGGTAGTGGTGCTGATGAACGCGGCGAACTGCGCGGTTACCTGAACGGTGTGGCCATTGCAGAACCGGTTGCCCTGCCTCAGGGGGCCGGACCCATTATGGCGGCGATGAACTCATCCGGTTATGGCGGCGGCTCTCCGTTCCGCATAGGAGGTCATGCGCATCTGAACTGCAGCGGCGAAGGGGATGCGAAAGTGTGCGAACTGGCCGCCGGACAGGCATTTGATGAGGTGAAGATCTACCATAAAGCCCTCACAGACGCAGAAATTCAGGCGCTCTCTGTGCGTTAACATCACGGCTTCCGTGGTCAAAAACGTTCAACACAGCCCGGTGAGAGCATCAGTCACACCGGGCTGTGTTGTTTCTGGCCCGCAGACCGGCTTCGGCTTGCCTGAGCCGTCGCCGCTTTTCAGCGGTTTGTCCTGATCTGAACCCGGTTGTCATCTTATCCCTGGTAATACACTAACTGGACACATCTCAGTACTTTCTGCTTTGAGTTAGGTCACTTGTTGATTTTTAAAATCTTAAAGTGGATACATCTGATGCCTGGTGTAGCCCAGCGGGTTATCTGAGGTGCCGGTGTTGTTAATCTCGTTGCCCCAGGCGTCGTAGTCGTAGCGGGCGGCGATGGTCTGGGTGCGTTTGGAGGTGACGAGTACGCTGCCTGACGCATCCGTGTGGCACTACTATCCAAGGCGAAACAGAAGTTTGTGATACGGTAATTCAGCAGCAATGGAGTTAAAGGCGCTGACCTGATGGGCGGCAACCCAACAGGCCTGCTAATCACAACAAGCTGTAGACGAGGTTATTATGACTAAAGGCAATCATAAGTCAGCTTCATGCTCAGCTAAAACAACCCGGCAAATTAAAGTCTCCAAGACGTACTATGACTATCGGCTCAAGGAGCAATCGCCCTACTCAGATGTTTGGCCCATCCCCTGGCTGCAACTCAAGGGCCATTGGTTACAGCAAGCCGGGTTTGAGATTGATACGTAGAACCTTTGGCAGTGAGGGTCGACTGATAAGCGATTGATTTTTTAACGAATCTTAAATTGGGTGTCTGTCTAGTTATAGAGAGTTTCCTTTGTTGAGATGTTGATTCGACACCATTATCAAAACGGGAAACTCTCTTCTTTTCAATCAGAAGCGTCAGATCAGGTCTGAACTAATTCAGGTAAGGCTATATGAAATCTGCAGCCATTCTCAGTGATGAAAATGCTATATATGCATTTGATGGATATCGGGTTAAGGCTTCCTCCCCTGCTAACCAAGAGTCCATCTCCTCTTCAAATTGGTTTATGACCCATTTTAAATTTGCTTTTAGTGCGTCTGGTGTTTTCTCAATAAGAGTTTCCCTTTCCAAATCATCTGATATTCCCCAAATTTCTGCATAGGGAATTAGAAATATCAAATTGTCAGGAACATCTGCCATTTCAAATAGAATCTTATGAGATGCATATATAAAACTAGGGTAGAGCTTCTTAAGTTGATCTCGTGATAAAATTGTATCTATGTTCATATTGTTTTCCTTTACTTAGTAAGAGCCCCTTTCATCTGGTCATACCATTTCCAGTATTGCTGGCGCGTATTTAAGGGAATATCTGCTGCATCAAACATATTTTCAGATAAGGACCTCATTTGTCTTTCGGAAACTTTGCTCCAATCAAATGTCCCGCTCATGTTTTTACGCATTTCAGCACGCCAAGTGTTATAAACACCAAAGGTTGCTCGATGGTTTGCCTCTGGCATCAATACTGCCGGTGCTTTATTTGCGTCATATCCTGAGAAATGCTTCTTCATCCAAGCTGACATTACTCCATGATGTGACTGTTGCCCTGGTCGAGGGGATGGCATGTCTCCATGCTTGGCGACTCGAAATTGTGTTTCTGAAGTCTTTGCAACACCAGCCCCAATATTCCCAATAGCCCCACGTTGACCAAACAACTGCCCCCGGCTCGGAGACATTGCACTATCAACAAGTGTCTGCGCAAACTCTTTTACCCCAGAGGTTACCTTTTGGGCAAGTTGTGCCGATACCCTGGCCGCATTTGCAGTCGTTTGGGTAACGGATCTCGCTGCAGTGGATACACTGGTATTCGGTTTGCCTGTAGCCAGTGATGTAATCGTAGCTGCTGCCTGCGCGTACGCTTTGTGCTCTCCGTTGACAACACCTTCGGCGACATCCACTACGTTGTTAGCGATCGCAACAGCAGTCCCTTTTGGGTTTTCCACAATTGTTTGGATCGTCGCAAAGGCTTCATTCAGTTCGTTGCTGGCGCGTTTTTTAACACCACTGCCGAGCCAGCCATCGGCTGCAACAATATTCAGGCCAAAATTGACGGTTTCCACGATACCGCCGACAACAATGTTAGCTCCTGCACCAACTCCGAATGCAATTGCGCTAAAGGCGCTATCGGTCGTTGCTGCCTGGTCAATCAGAGAGCCAGCGGTGTTGGTTAAAAACTCTCCGGTTTCATCCAAGATCGGAACCTGTCCTGTTGGATCGGTATACACCAGCGGATTCTGATACGCATACAGATACTTATTCAGCGATATTGGCTTATCGTCATACCCCTCAAACGGGTCAAAACTCAGGAACCGCCCGGTGTCCGGATCAAGGTAACGGGCATTGGCATAGATAAGACCAATGTCCCGATCCATCTGATGCCCGGTGTAGCCCAGCGGGTTATCTGAGGTGCCGGTGTTGTTAATCTCGTTGCCCCAGGCGTCGTAGTCGTAGCGGGCAGCGATGGTCTGGGTGCGTTTGGAGGTGGCGAGTACGCTGCCTAACGTATCCGTGTGGTAGTAGGTCTGGGTGTTGTTGTCGCTGTTGCTTTCGGCAAAGGCTTCGCGGCCGATAAACTGCCGCTGCAGCGGATTAAACTGATAGTTGGCGTTGATACTGAGTGCGTTATTGCTG
>JAJOJJ010000030.1 GCA_021208685.1 Saccharospirillaceae bacterium | reverse complement strand
ATCAGGGCTTTCGGGGTTACTTGTGAAGCGCCGACCGCGACCTACAACGCCGCGATCGGTGAAGATATCAAAAACCCGCTATCCGGTGGATAAAAATGCTGCTCCGCTTAAGTGAACAGCATTACGGCAATTGCCGGGTTTTTTCGTAATCAACAGCCGCTGTTAATTACTTGTCAGAAGCAATCAGAGCGGTGGCTGCTTTCCTGGTGTACTGATCCATCTTGTCGAAGTTCAGGTACTTGTAGATGTCAGCCGACATGCTGTCCAGCTTGTTGGCGTATTCCATGTACTCGGCCGGCGTCGGCAGTTTACCCAGAATCGCGCCTACCGCAGCCAGTTCCGCAGAGGTCAGGTACACGTTGGCACCATCCCCCAGACGGTTCGGGAAGTTACGGGTCGAGGTCGACAGTACGGTGCTGTTCGGAGCCACACGTGCCTGGTTACCCATGCACAGAGAGCAGCCCGGCATTTCCGTACGAACGCCTTTGGTGCCGTAGATGTTGAAGTAACCTTCTTCCATCAGCTGGGCTTCGTCCATCTTGGTCGGCGGCGACATCCAGAAGCGGGTCGACAGGGTGCCTTTGTGGTTGGCCAGCAGTTTACCCGCAGCGCGGAAGTGACCGATGTTGGTCATACAGGAACCCACGAACACTTCGTCAACCTTGTCGCCCGCCACTTCAGACAGGAACCTGGCATCGTCCGGGTCGTTCGGGCAGCACACAATCGGCTCTTTGATGTCGGCCAGATCGATGTCGATCACGTGAGCGTACTCGGCATCTTTGTCGGCACGCATCAGTGTCGGGTTGGCCAGCCAGGCTTCCATCGCTTTCGCGCGACGCTCCAGAGTGCGTGGATCGCCGTAGCCTTCCGCGATCATCCAGCGCAGCATGACGATGTTGGAGCGCAGGTATTCAGCCACCGATTCTTCCGACAGGTTGATGGTACAACCGGCGGCAGAACGCTCGGCCGAGGCGTCAGACAGTTCGAACGCCTGTTCGACGGTCAGGTTTTCCAGACCTTCGATTTCCAGAATGCGACCTGAGAATTCGTTGATCTTGCCTTTCTTCTCAACGGTCAGAATGCCTTGCCTGATGCCGTACAGCGGGATGGCGTGTACCAGATCGCGCAGGGTGATACCGGGCTGCATCTGGCCTTTGAAGCGCACCAGTACCGATTCCGGCATATCCAGCGGCATTACGCCGGTAGCAGCAGCGAAGGCCACCAGACCAGAACCGGCCGGGAAGGAGATGCCCAGCGGGAAACGGGTATGAGAATCACCGCCGGTGCCGACGGTATCCGGCAGCAGCATGCGGTTCAGCCAGGAGTGGATGATACCGTCGCCCGGACGCAGCGCCACACCACCACGGGTGCGGATAAAGTCGGGCAGGGTGTGTTGCATTTCAACGTCAACCGGCTTCGGATAGGCCGCGGTGTGACAGAACGACTGCATCACCAGATCGGCCGAGAAGCCCAGACAGGCCAGGTCTTTCAGTTCGTCACGGGTCATCGGCCCTGTAGTGTCCTGAGAGCCCACGGTGGTCATTTTCGGTTCGCAGTACGTGCCCGGACGAACCCCTTTGCCTTCCGGCAGGCCACAAGCCTTACCCACCATTTTCTGTGCCAGGGTGAAGCCTTTGGTACCGGCTTCCGGATCGTGCGGCAGGCGGAACGCCGTGGAGTGACCCAGTCCCAGCGCTTCCCGGGCTTTGTTGGTCAGACCGCGACCGATGATCAGCGGAATACGGCCACCGGCCTGTACTTCGTCCAGAATGACGTCGGATTTGAACGCGAATTCGGAGATCACATCACCGGCTGCGTTGAGGATTTTGCCTTCATAAGGACGGATGTCGATCACATCGCCCATGTTCATCTTGTCGACCGGTGCTTCGAATACCAGAGCGCCGGCGTCTTCCATGGTGTTGAAGAAGATCGGGGCGACTTTCGAACCGATACACACACCACCGCCGCGCTTGTTCGGTACGCCCGGGATGTCGTCACCGAAGAACCACAACACCGAGTTGGTGGCCGATTTACGCGAAGAACCGGTACCCACCACGTCACCCACGAAAGCCACCGGCAGGCCTTTGGCTTTGATCTCGTCGATCTGCTTCATCGGGCCGGTCACGCCGTGCTCTTCCGGCGTCAGACCGTCGCGGGTCATTTTGTAGGCAGCGCGGGCGTGCAGCGGGATATCCGGACGGGACCAGGCATCCGGCGCCGGAGACAGGTCATCGGTGTTGGTTTCGCCGGTGACCTTGAACACGGTCATTTTGATGGAATCGGCCACCTTGTTGCGGCTGGTGAACCACTCCGCGTTGGCCCAGGATTCCATCACCGCTTTGGCGTGCGCGTTGCCCGCAGCGGCTTTGTCTTTCACGTCGTTGAAGTTGTCGAACATCAGCAGGGTGTGCTTCAGCTCTTCAGCCGCCAGAGCGGCCAGGTCGGCGTTGTCCAGCAGCTCAACCAGCGTGGTGATGTTGTAACCACCCTGCATCATACCCAGCAGCTGAACGGCCTTTTCTTTGGATACCAGTGGGGAAGCCACTTCACCTTTAACGATGGCCGTCAGGAAGGCGGCTTTCACGTAGGCAGCCTCGTCAACACCCGGCGGAATGCGGTTTTCCAGCAGGTCAACCAGAGTGGCTTCTTCGCCAGCCGGTGGGTTTTTCAGCAGATCGACCAGAGCAGCCGTCTGTTCGGCAGTCAGCGGCTTGGGTGGAATATTCAGTTCAGCACGTTCAGCGACGTGTGCGCGATAAGCTTCTAACACAGCGGTATCCTCATCGTTAACAATCAGATTCTTCACGGTCCGTTCATTTTCGGGACAAATTATAGCTTCGGGCTGGGATTCTAACAGTACACCCGGGATCAATGCCCCAGAGACAAACGTCGATATGTGAACAGACAAACGTCGACAATGCGCAGAGACAAATGACGATAATCAGAAGAGACAAACGCCGATAATGTGAAGAGACAAACGTCGATAATGTGAAGAGACAAACGTCGATAATGTGAAGAGACAAACGTCGATAATGTGAAGAGACAAACGCCGATAATGCGCAGGGTAACGGGCGGCCGAAAGCGGTCTGCGACGCCTTGATAACGGTAGCTCGCCACGGGCCGTAGGAGCGGGCCATGCCCGCGAGGCGGCAAACCTCAAGTCAACGGCAGTCGGTGAATGAAGCCCCGGTATCAACCTCAGGAACGAGAAGTAGCCGGTAAGGTATGCGCTGGGCAATGATCTTGCCGAAATAAAAAGAACACATACAGCCCGCCACCAAAAGCATGGACAGAAAAAAACCGGCTCCTCTTGCGAGGGCCGGTTTTTTGCTTATCAGTCAGAAGGTCTGGCCGAGCCTAAATATCTGCCGAACAAACCCGTCTGATTAGACGAGCAGTACCTGTTTAGCTGTTAGCCGCGATAATATCGCGCAATACCATCGGCAGAATGCCCTTGTGGCGAATCTGCTCAAGCTCAGACGACGTATCCACACGAGACAGCAATTCATGCTGTTCCGATGATCCGTCTTTGCGGTTGATCGTCAGCGTCACAGAGCCGCGTGGCGCAAGGCGATCAATACCGGCCAGATCGAAGGTTTCGGAACCATCCAGATTCAGGGAACCCAGCGTCACGCCTTCTGGCAGTTGCAGAGGCAGTACGCCCATGCCGACTAAGTTGGACTTGTGAATACGCTCAAAGCTCTCAGCGATAATGGCTTTTACACCCAGCAGCGCCGGGCCTTTGGCTGCCCAGTCGCGCGACGAGCCGGTGCCGTACAGCTTGCCGCCGAATACCACGGTTGGCGTGCCTTCCTGCTGGTAGCGTGACGCCGCATCGTAGATCGACATCTTTTCCGCGTCGCCATTAGCGTTGTAGTAATTCGTGACTGCGCCGGTGGTGCCCGGCAGCATCAGGTTTCTGGCTTTTACGTTGCCGAAAATACTGCGCAGCATTACATGGTGGTTACCACGACGCGCACCCAGTGAGGTCAGGTCGTTAGCGTCCACGCCGATCGACATCAGGTACTCGCCCGGTGCGGAATCCGGGCGGATACGGCTGACTGGCGAGATATGGTCGGTGGTGGTGTTGTCATCACACATCACCAGCATGCGTGCGTTGCGGATGTTGTTCAGTGAATCCTCTGGTGTTTCCAGCGCGAAGCCATCGAAGAACGAAATCTCCTGAATGTAGCTGGATTTTTCGTCCCACTGATACACAGGGCCAGTCGGTGACTCCAGCGTCTGCCAGCTCTCCGGGCCCGCGAGAGAATTTTCGTAGGTCTCGCGGAAGGCTTTCGGGTCCATGCACTCGTGCATGGTTTGCGTGATTTCCGCGTTGCTCGGCCAGATGTCTTTCAGGAACACATCATTGCCCTGAGCATCTTTGCCCAGCGGCTCTTTGGTCACGTCGATATTCACGTTACCAGCAATCGCCATCGCAACAACCAGCGGTGGTGACATCAGGAAGTTGGTATCAACATCCGGGTGCACACGGCCTTCGAAGTTACGGTTACCCGACAGCACGGACGACACAATAATGTCGTGGTCACGCAGCGCCGCTTCAATGCTTGGCGCCAGTGGGCCAGAGTTACCAACACAGGTAGTACAGCCGTAGCCTGCGGTGTTAAAGCCCAGCGCATCCAGGTGTTCCTGCAGTCCGGCTTTGGTTAAAAAGTCGGTTGCTACTGGTGAGCCGGGTGCCATCGAGGTTTTTACACCGTCCGGCACTTTCATGCCCAGTTGGTTGGCTTTTTTCGCCAGCAGACCAGCGGCAATCAACAGGCCGGGGTTCGAGGTGTTGGTACAGGCGGTAATGGCAGCAATTACGATATCGCCGTCTTTTAATGTGCGTTGTGACAGTGACTGGAAAATACCCGCTTCGTCGGCTTTAACCGGCGTGACGGTGGCTACTTCAGGCACGCGAGAGCCTGCGGTAGCAGCCTTTTGGAATACCTTGCCGATATCGCCCAGCGGCAGTCTGTCCTGCGGTCGTTTTGGGCCTGCGACAGAAGGCTCAACCGTGGATAAATCCAGATGCAACAGGTCGGTGTAGCGCGGCAGTTTCTGGCCGGTTTTCCACGCCATGTTCTGCGCCTGGTAATAAGCCAGCGGTAAGTCGCCATCGCGGCCGGTGGCTTTCATATAATCGGCGGCGATTTCATCAAACGGGAAGAAGCCCATGGTCGCGCCGTATTCCGGTGACATGTTGGCGATGGTCGCGCGGTCGGGCAGTGACAGATTAGCGCTGCCTTCACCCACGTATTCCACGAATTTACCCACCACACCGCGTGGGTACTTACGCAGCATTTCGGTGATGGTGAGTACCAGGTCGGTGGCGGTCACGCCTTCGCGCAGTGCGCCGGTCAGCTCAACACCAATCACTTCCGGTGCCAGCATTTCCATCGGCTGGCCCAGCATAGAAGCGCCAGCTTCAATACCGCCCACACCCCAACCAACGATACCCAACGCGTTGGCCATTGGCGTGTGGCTGTCCATACCGATCAGGGTATCCGGGATCATCAGCTGGTCTTGTTCTGATGAGCCCTGCATCAGATAACCCTGAGCCAGATATTCCAGGTTCACCTGATGCACGATGCCGGTTTGCGGCGGAATAATGCGGATGGTGTTAAACGCCTGCGCGCCCCATTTAAGGAAGGCATAACGCTCTTTGTTACGGGCCGCCTCCAGCTCGCTGTTAATGCGCAGCGACGCCGGGCTGCCGGTGTTGTCCATGGTGACCGTGTGGTCGATCACCAGATCCGCACGCACCAGAGGTTCGATGATGGCCGGGTTCAGGCCCATGCGCTGTACCGCCGAGCGCATCGCGGCAAAATCGACGATGGCAGGCGTACCACTCAGATCGTGCATGATCACCCGACCGGCAGTGAACGGAATTTCGACCGGCTCTTTACCCTGATGCGCAGGCCAGTTGCCCAGCGCCTGCAGCTGCTCAACCGTGATGCCGTTTTTGCCGACATTACGCGCAATACCTTCAAGGATAGGACGCAGGGAAAACGGCAGATCATCCAGATTAATACCGAAGCGTGCTGCGGTGTCTGGCAGGCTGTGAAAACGATGAGACGTGCCTGGCAGAGTCTTAACCGAGCTTGAAGGGTCGAAATGGGTGGCTGATGTCATGCTGGATTCCTGGTGAATACAGAGAGTGGCAGAGACTTTAAGATTGTCGGCAATTTTAACGGCATGAGGGGGTAAAGCAAGGTTTATGACTGCCGCTTTAGTCGGATTGTATACAATCCTGTGTGACTACAGGTTCGGATTGCTGTGCTGTCGGGGGCTGTGGAGCAATAGTTGTGGCAAGAGGAATCCCGGTCGGAGGGCTATATGAAAGCGTCGGAGACGGGTGTTTGCAGCGGTTTGAGAACAGCAGTAATGAACGCGTGGCATGGTATTGGCCCTGTATTGGAACTGCTTGCTGGATCAGTTCGCGACGCTGGATGAAGCTGAACAGAGCCAGTGTTTGTGTTGCCCGATGTAGTTCATGGGCTGTCTGTGGGATGCCTTCTGTCTGGTGTTGTGAGCCGGAAATATCTGAGTTGCGGTCCATTGATGTTGATTGTATAAGTCGCAAAGTATGTTTTGTGGTTTATGTAATGTGCTTTCGAGCTTGAAACATAAGGATTGCTGCTCGATTTGTATTTGACTCTTTGAGTTTCTGGAGCTTGTTTTGAATGCCGGGCTATGTAGTTTTGCTTTGAGGCACCACATTCACGTTGGGACAATTGATTGCCGATCTCTGGAGTAGGACAGGCGTTGGATTTGTAGTCTGCAACCACTTTATAATCATAAAATTACATGGTTTTGCTTGTACAACTGTTAAATGATCATTGTCTAATAACAGTTAATAGAGTATTTAGGGGTGTTGCTTTGTCGTGGATTTGTATTGTATTTCAACAAGTAAACCAGTGTTTGAGTTAAGAGGTGGTCAATGAGTGAAATTGCTACAGATTTAAATTTTCTAGAGTCGAAATTTGAAGGAGCTATTTATATTAATTGCGACTTAATGAAGTCAATAGTTAATGATATCTCTAATGAAAAACTGATTGCTTGTATCAATCTTTTGCTTAGCCGTGATGATTTGTTAAGAGTTGCTGCAGAGAAGTCTTATAGACATCAGTTGGGGTTTATGAAAATAGTATTGATGTCAGATTCTCAAGGTAACAGTTTGAGGGTTCATTTCTGGGATGATCTACTGGATGATATTCTAGATGATATTCACTCGCATTGTGCTGACTTTAGATCTAGAGTTCTTTTCGGAGGATTTACTGAAAGCACTTATGAAATGATTTCAGGTGATGACTACAACGTTTTTCATTATCACTTTGATGTTAATGCCGGTTGCAGCTCTGCCATTAATGGCGGAGTGGCAAGTAGCATTATTAAAGATATTCACAAGTTTAAAGTAGGGGATATCTATCATAGAAGTAGATCTGATCTACATCGAGTTGAGCGCGTTAAACCTAGTACTTTGACAGTATCTAGCTGGATGGCTAGGCATGGGGAGGCGATCGTGCTGAAAGATAGGAACTCATGTGCTGAAGACTGTTTGGTGCCTGTTGGGATGTCAGTTGTTGAGTTTTCTAAAGTGTTGAAAAAAATAAAGGATAAAATAGTCGGGTTATGATAATTCCAGATTACAAAATAGAAGAATTGGCTAAAAATGAAACATCTCTTATTACACCTTTTGAATCAAAAAATCTGAGAAGGGGGTCGTATGACTTAACCATTGGTAATGAGTATTATATTGGAGATGAGCGAGAGTCGAGTTCATGGCAAACCAAGGAGCTTAAAAGAGATCAGTCTTTTACAATTCCTGCGCATGCAGTTTGTTTTATACTAACTGAAGAAGATATAAATCTACCGCTAGATGTAACTGCGAAGCTGTCTCTTCGTATGACTCATATATATAAAGGTATTGTTCTTACCTCTCAACCTCCATTTGATCCGGGTTATAGTGGAAAGGTGATTGTGATGTTGTATAACTTGTCATCAGACTCAATTCATTTAAAGAGAGGTGATAGGATTGCGACCGTCGAATTTTCCAGACTGGAATCGCAGTCAAGGGCTTTGAATGCTCATAGGTCTGTAGATAATTTAATAGGGCAACTCAAAAGCCCGTTGGTCAGTAGTTTGAGTGAAATTGCAGGGGTTAGCCGCTCGGCTAAAAAAAGAGTTTCTTGGCTAGAGAAGCAAGTAATTGTTTTTCTAGCTCTAATTGTTTCAGTGCTTGCGGTTCCAGGGTTTTATACATACAGCGCAATTTCGGAAAGAGTTAATGATCAGCAAAAGGAAATAGGTCTTCTTAGGGAGGAGGTGAAGCGCTTAAAAGGAGTGCATGATAATTGATTGGATGTTATTAAATTGTGCCTTTGAGTTGGGGTGGTTATGGCGAAAATGTCTGAAATTGGTGAAAAAGAGTTTATTAGGAAGTTAATCCCATGTCTTAATGTGGATGGTTCCTTCGTAAATGGTTTTGGCCATGATGCTAGTATTGTAGATGTTGGTCTGGAACAAATGATTGCTTGTAAGATTGATAGGGCGCCTTCACCAGTTGCTCTAAAGCGAGGGATTGGGACGTATAAGACTTGGGGGCGTCTAGCTGTGGTTGCAAATGTAAGTGACTTGCTGTCGGTAGGCGCTGTTCCAAAGTCTCTAATGATATCACTAGTGTTACCCCGCGAATTTGATGACATGGATGCGAAAGACATTGTGTTGGGCTGTCAGGAGGCATGCATCGAACACGGTATTGCATTTATTGGTGGTGATACTAAAGAGGGGAAGGAGGTTCAGGTTATTGGTTCTGCTTGGGGGGTAGTTGAGCGTAATCGAGAATTTGGAAGAGGCACGGCTTCTCCCGGCGACTACTTGTTTTTAGCAGGATTGCTCGGGGGCTTTTCAGGAGCTATTGAACTAATTTCTCAGAAAACAATAGCGACAGATGTTCTGAGGGATTGTGAGGATTTAATAATTAGACCTAAAGCCAGAGTAGATGATAGTCGCTATTTAAGGCAGTCGGGTAACGTTGCATTTGCTTGTGATCTTAGTGACGGTTTGGTTGATGCTTTGAATGTTTTTTGTGGTGATGGTGTGGGAATTACCTTTAATGAAGCCGATTTACCTATTCATTTGCTAGCTAAAGAAGCCTCTTGTCTTACAGGTAAACCTGCGTGGCAATATGCTTTGGGTGTAGGGGATTGGGCCATAGCATTTGTTGTTCGAGAATCAGACTTTAAGAAATTTAAAAGAGCCATTCCTGATGATTTGGAAATTAGTGAAATTGGTCGCTTTGATGATTCTGGTGAGCGGTATATTCAAGATAGAGTGGGTAAGAAACAGCGACTACCTAATCTTATAAATGAACATTTTAAGCATAGAGCAGAGGATGACGGAAGTTACTTTGATGAGCTCTTGAGAAGTTGAATGGTATTTGATGCTATAGAGAAAATAGTTGATTTAGTTGTTATTTATGTTTGTAGTCTTAGTTTGTGACTATTTTTTAACTGAATAGCCAAAAAAACGGCTCCTCTTACGAGTGCCGGTTTTTTATTCGATCGCGTTTTGTTTTCAACAGAAGCCGATCAGTTCAGTGAGCTGCACAAGCCGGTTTAAAACCCGCCTGAATCCACTCTTCATCATTGATCTTTTGTGCTTGCCCACACAGATGTGGGAAACAAAACCCAATCGTTCATTCTAGCTTAGCGTACTGACTGATCTTAACCCGGTGCTTGGCTTAGGCATGATCACATTCACTATGCTGGCTGGATTTTTAGTGTAGGCAGTGGTATCGATATTGATCAATTGGAAGAATGTGTTAGCGTTGGTGTCTCTGTAATAGAATGTCTGCACTTGGATGTATTTAAAATTTGTGATGATGCGGATCTCGTGCGTTAGTGTGGGTGTCTCGATTATTCGTCATTGTATAGTTCAGTAGTGTTCGTAATCAGTTCTAATTAAATCTGGTGGAATCATGCAATACAGTATCGATCTCCTGCACGGCATTACTACTTGGGATAAATACACCCTGACAGGTTTGTTCCCTGGAAATTCCGAAGGTAGCTACATATATCAAATTTCTTTTGATGGGAATGATGTTGCTATTCAAATAGTAACGGATGAAGCAGATGAAACTTTGTTGATTTCTAAAGTGGGTTTTCGAGCTTATTCGCCTATTGGTGGCGCAGTTTTCGGGCCCACAGTTCCTGAATATGTGTTTAAGAGTAAGAAAGAATATGAGGATGTTATCTATCAGATAAAAAGTGTTTTTGAGTATTTCAAAAGACACTCAAATTGTAATGTCGTTCTTGATGAATCGTTAGCGCGCAAAGGAGAGTAAGGGATAAATTGTGACAATAACATAGAGTTTAGCGATTCGCCTGCCTAAGCCAAATGGATCTATTCGCTTAAAACTGAGTTATTAACAGGGATTGCTTGTAAGCCTGACAATTAGATCGCCTAATAAAAAAACCGGCCCCTCTCTCGAGTGCCGGTTTTTTATTTGATCGCGTTTTGTTTTCAGTAGAAGCCGATCAGTTCTGTGAGCTACATAAGCCGATGCCTAAATCCGCTCTTCGTCATTGATCTTTTGTGCTTGCCCCACGGTGTGGGAAACAAAACCCAATCATTCATTCTGAGCTTAGCCCGCTGCCTGACCCGAAGGTCAGGGCAGTGGGCTAATTCCCTCAAAAGCTATTAATTAGATAGCTTTCAGAGGGATAGACGGACGAGCCAGGTCTTCAGACGGTGGAGCGAAAGAGGTCAGGTTGATACCGTCAACCGCTGCTTTGTACTCTTCCAGAGTCGGGAAGCGACCCAGAATAGTTGACAGAACAACCATTGGGGTTGAACCCAGCAGAGACTCACCTTTCTTCTCGGCACTGTCTTCTACTACACGGCCCTGGAACAGACGGGTAGAAGTGGCCAGTACGGTGTCACCCGGTTCGGCTTTTTCCTGGTTACCCATGCACAGGTTGCAGCCAGGACGCTCCAGGTACAGTTGGTTTTCGTACTTGGTGCGGGCAGCTTCTTTCGGGTTGTTGTCATCGAAAATGAAGCCAGCGTATTTCGCCAGAATGTCCCAGTCGCCTTCGGCTTTCAGCTCGTCAACGATGTTGTACGTTGGTGGCGCTACAACCAGTGGTGCCTTGAACGTGATAGGACCGTTCTTCTCAAGGTTACGCAGCATGGCAGCGATGATCTGCATGTCACCTTTGTGAACCATACAGGAACCAACGAAGCCCAGGTCAACTTTACGGCCATCGTAGTAAGAAGCCGGACGAATCACGTCGTGGGTGTAACGCTTGGATACGTCTTCGTTGTTTACGTCCGGGTCAGCAATCATTGGCTCGTCGATGGCGTCCAGGTCTACCACAACTTCGGCGTAGTACTTGGCGTTGTCGTCCGGAGCCAGAGCTGGCTCTTCACCAGACTTGATACCGGCAATACGCTTGTCAGCCAGATCGATCAGACCTTTCAGCATGCCAGCTTCGTTGTCCATGCCTTTGTTGATCATGATCTGGATACGGGACTTGGCCAGTTCCAGAGACTTGATCAGGGTGTCATCGGTAGAAATACAGATAGAAGCTTTCGCTTTCATTTCTGCAGTCCAGTCGGTGAAGGTGAAGGCCTGGTCAGCCAGCAGGGTACCGATCTGTACTTCGATTACACGACCCTGGAATACGTTTTCGCCGTTGAACTGCTTCAGCATCTGCGCCTGAGTAGCGTGTACGATGTCGCGGAAGTCCATGTGTGGCTTCATTTTGCCTTTGAAGGTTACTTTCACAGACTCTGGGATCGGCATTGCTGCTTCACCAGTCGCCAGTGCGATAGCAACGGTACCGGAGTCAGCACCGAACGCCACACCTTTAGACATACGGGTGTGAGAGTCACCACCGATGATGATCGCGCGGTCGTCCACAGTAATGTCGTTCAGTACTTTGTGGATTACGTCGGTCATGGAGTGGTAAACGCCTTTCGGGTCACGTGCCGTGATTACACCGAATGCGTTCATGAAGGCCATCAGCTTAGGCGTGTTGGCCTTGGCTTTGTTGTCCCATACAGACGCAGTGTGACAGCCAGACTGGAAGGCACCATCAACGCTTGGGGAGATGGTCGCGGCGGCCATGGATTCCAGTTCCTGACAGGTCATAGGACCCGTAGTGTCCTGAGAACCTACGATGTTCACTTTAACGCGAACGTCAGAACCGGCGTGCAGAGGGGTCTTGGACTTAACGCCGACAGCGTTGCGGTTGAAGATCTTCTCAACAGCAGTCAGGCCCTGGCCTTCGTGAGAGATTTCTTTCGATGAGGCGTAAACAACCGGTGCTTCAATGCCCAGGGTTTCAGCAGCAAACGTCTGGATCTTCTTACCGAAGGTTACGGCGTAAGAACCACCGGCTTTCATGAATTCCACTTTTTGTGGGGTGAAAGCGGATGCTACGTCGACCAGCACGTTGCCTTCGCTGTCCAGCAGTTTCTTGGCTTTGGTGTCGATGGTCAGAACGGTGCCGGTTTTAACAGAGAATTTCTCTTCCAGTACTGCGTCGCCGTTGGCGTCACGTACGATGTTGCCGTTTTCGTCTTTCTTCTGTACCCAGTTTTTCAGGTCCAGACCGATACCGCCGGTTACACCAACGGTGGTCAGGAAGATCGGGGCGATACCGTTGGTACCGGCAACCACCGGACGGTTGTTAACAAACGGGATGTAAGGGGAGGTTTTTTCACCGGCCCACAGTGCCACGTTGTTCACACCGGACATACGGGAAGAACCCACGCCCATGGTGCCTTTCTCAGCGATCAGCATCACTTTGGCGTCTGGGTTGTCTTCGCCCATTTTTTTGATTTCCTGCTGAGCTTCAGGAGAAATCATGCACAGGCCGTGCAGTTCACGGTCGGCACGGGAGTGAGACTGGTTGCCCGGAGACAGCAGGTCGGTAGAGATATCACCTTCAGCAGCAACGTAGGTGATGACTTTGATTTTTTCCGGGATGTCAGCCAGCTTGGTGAAGAATTCGGCTTTGGCGTAGCTTTCCAGAATGTCTTTGGCAATGGCGTTGCCCGCTTTGTAAGCATTGGCCAGACGGCTGGTGTCGGCTTCGTACAGGAATACCTGAGACTTCAGAACTTCGCCGGCAGCGGTGTTGTTGGCATCGTCAGACAGCGCGATGTCCAGCAGCGCTTCAACAGAAGGGCCGCCTTTCATGTGCGACAGCAGCTCTAAGGCGAAGGCCGGAGTGATTTCAGCAACGGTTTCTGCACCGGTGACGATGTCTTTCAGAAACTTGGCTTTAACACCAGCGGCAGGCGTGGTGCCTGGCAGAGTGTTGTAGATGAAGAAGTTCAGAGAGGCTTCACGCTCTGCATTGCCGGTGTCTTTGATCTGGGCAATGATTTCAGACAGCAGTTCTGCGCTATCGATTGGTTTTGGGTGTAAACCCAGCTCGTTCTTACGAACCTCAATTTCTTTCAGATATTCTGAATACAGACTCATTAGCGACCCCTCTCAAAGCCTCATTAGCAACGTATGGGTACGTTAGTCAGCAACGAGGAATTGTATGTCGTTCTGACTAAGTACCATTAAGTAAGAAGGTAGTTTCCTGAACAGACGATCAGTCCATACAGGGAGCTACCCTTTCTATAATGGCGCGGAGTATACCGGAATTATGGCGTCAGGCGCATTAGTCCCCCTGATGTGCATTATTCATAGGAATTATGTTTGCTGGGACCGATATTTTTCCGGCTTATCAAAACATCCGGATGGCGGATGCCATGAGGGTCAGATGGCTTCCGGCTCTCGCCGGGCCTGCATTTACCGGGGAATAGGGCCAGCAGCGATCCTTGAGGCAGCCCTGGTTATCCTGAATTTTCTTGTTCTGAATTTGGCACAAAAGGCCTGCTCCGAGCCATTGAGCAACGGGTATAGTCAGGAAAACAATACGTCCGGCTTCAGCCGGCAATCAGCAGCCAGAACAACAGCCGGGATAACAGCATGACGACTCAGACGCACAAACGCACCTGCAGCCTGTGTGAAGCAACCTGTGGCATTGATATTGAATTTAATCCGGTAACGGAAGAGATTCTGTCGATTAAAGGCGATAAATCCGACCCCTTCAGCCGCGGTTATATCTGCCCGAAGGCCACGGCACTGCAGGATTTGCACAATGATCCCGATCGTTTGCGCAAGCCGCTGAAAAAAACCGCTTCAGGCTGGCAGGAAATTTCCTGGCCGCAGGCACTGAATGAGGCTGCAGAAGGTTTCCGCCGCATTCAGGCTGAGCACGGACGGGATGCGGTGGGCAGTTATCTGGGGAATCCGAATGTTCACAACTATGGCAATTTGATTTTTGGCCCCTTGCTGCTCAAGCAGCTGGGCTCGAAAAATAAATTCTCGGCCACGTCGGTTGATCAGCTGCCGCACCATATGGCCAGTCTGAATATGTTTGGTCATCAGTTGCAGATTCCGGTGCCGGATATTGACCGCACTGATTTTCTGATCGTCATGGGCGGTAATCCGCTGGCGTCAAACGGCAGCCTGATGACGGCGCCGGATATTAAAAACCGCCTCAAAGCCATTCGTGAACGCGGCGGAAAAATTCTGGTGATCGACCCCCGCCGCAGTGAAACGGCTGATGTGGCCGATGAGCACTGGTTTATCCGTCCGGGGCAGGATGTGCTGCTGCTGTTGTCATTGCTGTATGTCTTTACCCATGAACAGAGTGCCCAGCTGCCAGCGCTTCCTGACTATATCGACAGTGCTGATCTGGCCGGATTGTGTGCGGCGTATGCACCGGAAAATACCGCTGCACGTACCGGTATTGACGCAGCTCAGGTGCGCGCACTGGCAGCGCAGTGGCTGCAGGCAACATCGGCGGTTTGTTACGGTCGCATGGGCGTATCGGTGCAGCAGTACGGTGGTTTGTGTCAGTGGCTGATTAATGTGCTGAATATTGTCAGTGGCAACTTTGACCGCGAAGGCGGGGCGATGTTTACCTCACCGGCGGTGGATATTGTCGGCATTACCGCCGCGCAGGGCGGGCGCGGACACTTTGACCGCTACCGCTCGCGGGTACGCAATCTGCCGGAATTCGGTGGCGAACTGCCGGTGGCGGTGCTGGCCGAAGAAATCCTGACGCCGGGCAAAGGGCAGATCCGGGCGATGCTGACGGTGGCCGGTAATCCGCTGCTGTCTACGCCCAACAGCCGCCAGCTTGAGCAGGCGTTTGAATCCCTCGATTTTATGGTGTCGGTGGATTATTTCCTCAATGAAACCAGTCGCCATGCCGATCTGATTCTGCCGCCGTGCGGCCCGCTGGAGCGTGATCATTACGATGTGATTTTCAACGCGCTGGCGGTGCGCAATGTGGCTAAATACTCGACGGCCTTGTTTAAACCCAAAGCCGGGATACTGCAGGACTGGCAGATTCTGCTGGCGCTGACTCAGCGTCTGAATCGCGGCAATCTGAAAAAACGCCTGATCAATCGCCTGACCTGGTCGGTGATGGGCTGGCTTAAGCCGGAAGGCGTGCTGAATAAGATGCTGAAAAGCGGCAAAAGCGGGCTCGACCTGAATGCCCTGAAGAAACAGCCCGAAGGCATTGATCTTGGTGCGCTGCAGCCGGTGATGCCAAAGCGGCTGTTTACCCGTGATAAACGCCTGAACCTGACCCCTGATGTGTACCTGAAGGCTCTCGCGGAGGTGGCTTCTGAGTTGCAACAGCCATTGATGGCCGATGGTGAGTTTCTGTTGATCGGTCGTCGCCATATCCGCTCCAACAACTCCTGGCTGCATAACAGCAAGCGTCTGGTGAAGGGCAAAAGCCGCTGCACGCTGATGCTCAATCCTGTGGATGCTGAAACGCTGGGCATCAGCGAGGGCGTTACTGTTCGGGTCAGTTCCCGTGTGGCTGAGCTGGATGTGGTGGCCGAATTGACCGATGAGCTGATGCCGGGGGTGGTCAGTATTCCTCACGGCTGGGGGCATCATGTACCGGGCATCCGCTTAACCCAGGCGCAGCAGGTGCCAGGCGTAAACGCCAATGACCTGACCGATGACCGGTTACTGGACAGTCTGACCGGCAATGCCGCCCTGAATGGTGTGCCGGTCAGACTGTGCGCGCTGGCCTGATTGATCATCCCCGGATCGTGGCAATTGTCATTCTTGATGGCAATTGCCACAATGACGCCTTCCTGTTGAAAAGAGTGGACCCCAGTGCACATAGTTGCGGATGAAAATATTCCCCTGTTAAACGAATTCTTCGCCGATTTTGGCGAAATCACTCTGGTTGAAGGGCGTACTATGACGGCGGCAGATGTCGCAGCAGCCGATATTCTGCTGGTGCGTTCTGTTACCCGTGTGGATGCACGATTGCTGGCTGGCAGTCGGGTGAAATTCGTCGGCACTGCCACCATCGGCACTGATCACATTGATCAGGCTTATCTGCAAGAGGCGGGTATCGGTTTTAAAAGTGCGCCGGGTTGTAATGCGCAGGCCGTCGTTGATTATGTGCTGAGTGCGCTCAGTGTACTCGTCGATGAACGCGGTATCGGTTTTACCGATGTGACGGTCGGAATTGTTGGTGTTGGGAATGTGGGTCTGCTGCTGCGCCGCCGTCTGGAAGAGATGGGCGTGACCGTGCTGGCGGTTGATCCGTTCAAAGACCCGGAAGACGTTGGTGAGCTGGTTTCACTGGATGAAGCCCTGCGCGCGGATGTGGTAACGCTGCATACGCCGCTGACCCGTGATGGCGAACATCCGACCTGGCACCTGATTGATAAGCAGCGACTGGCGCAGATGAAGCCGGATGCGAGCCTGATTAACGCCGGGCGGGGAGCGGTGGTTGATAATGCCGCGTTACTCGAACACATGCAGAATAACCGCGATTTTGAGGCGATTCTGGATGTCTGGGAAAACGAACCGGAGCTGGATCTGAAACTGATGCAGCGCTGTTTGCTGGCAACCCCGCATATTGCCGGTTATTCACTGGATGGCAAAATGCGTGGGACTGAATATGTCTATCGGGGATTGTGCGAGTACTTTGGTCTGCCGGTGCGGCGCAAGCTGGCGCAGTTTTTACCTGAGCCTGGGGTTAAACGGGTGAATTTTTCCGATCAGGTGCCGGTGCATCAGGCTTTACGCACTGCGATCCGTGCGGCTTATGAAATCCGTGTTGATGACGGCGTAATGCGTACGGCCATGAAACGCTCGGATAATCTGAAAGTAACCTTTGATCAGTTACGCAAGAATTATCCGCTGCGGCGCGATATTCCGACGTTGCGCGTTGGTGTGCCCGCTAAGTGCCACGATCTGCACGATGCTCTGGCTGCCGCAGGCTTCGATGTGCGCACTAAATAAGGTTGGCGTCAGTCGTAAAAAAACCGCGCAGTGCGCGGTTTTTTATGTCTTTGTTTTTCAGGCCTGACGGCTGCTGAGCAGATAATCACGGACCAGCTCGCCAATCCAGAGCGAGTCCCCTTGTAAGCGGGCAAATTCCAGCACCTGAAATACCGGCGTAATATCGCCGGAATGTTCAATGTTCCCGGCATCGCCACGCAGTGACTGCGGCAGGGCGGGCGCAATAAGGCGGGTAAAGGCTTTGCTGGTCAGAACAAAATCATCCACCGATTCCTGACGGTTGAGCGCACCAAAGCGGATAAAGCCTTCTTCCTTAAGCCACTGAACCGCGCCGAGAGCGGCCAGATGACGCGGGCTGTGCAGACCAAATTCGTCGACGGTATCCGGGCCTGATATATCGTCGATAAACAACGTTTGCTGGCGCGGAAAGGCGCGGAAACCACTCAGCAGAGTGGTCGCGCAATCTTTGTAAAAATCGTCGATATGAACGTCGAGCATCAGAGCTGCTGGTAGTTTTCAAAGAACTGTTTGGTTTTACCCAGAGCCAGCGACAGGTCTTCAGGACGTGGAAGAAACACCACGCGGAAATGATCCGGATAAGGCCAGTTAAATGCCGTGCCATGTACGATCAGGATTTTCTGCTGTTCAAGCAGATCGAGCACCAGTCGTTCATCGTTGCGCACGTTGAATTTTTTGGCATCAATTTTCGGGAAGCAGTAGAGGGCTCCCTGTGGTTTGACGCAGCTGATGCCCGGGATGTCATTGAGCATTTCCCAGGCAATATTACGTTGCTGGCATAAGCGTCCGCCCGGTGCGACCAGGTCATCGATGCTTTGATAACCGCCGAGTGCGGTCTGGATAGCATACATGGCCGGTACGTTGGCACACATGCGCATGGAGGCGAGCAGTTCCAGTCCCTCGATATAATCACGGGCTTTGTGTTTGGCGCCGCTGATGATCATCCAGCCGGAACGGAAACCGGCCAGACGGTAATTTTTCGACAGGCCATTAAAGGTAACAACCAGCAGATCGTCGGCCAGCGATGCGGTGGATATATGCTCAACCTCATCGTACAGAATCTTGTCGTAAATCTCGTCGGAGAACACGATCAGGTTGTTCTGGCGGGCAATTTCCAGCATCTGCAGCAGCATTTCCTGCGGGTAGACTGCGCCGGTCGGGTTGTTCGGATTGATCAGCACCAGAGCGCGGGTTTTATCGGTGATTTTAGCGCGCATGTCATCGAGATCGGGCTGCCAGCCAGCGCCTTCGTCGCAGATATAATGCACGGCACGGCCACCGGCGAGACTGACGGCACCGGTCCAGAGCGGGTAGTCCGGCGCCGGAACCAGCACTTCGTCGCCGTTATTCAGCAAGCCCTGCATGGCCATGACGATCAGCTCACTGACGCCATTGCCGACGATGATGTCTTCGATGCCAACGTTGTGAATATTCTTCTGTTGGGCGTATTGCATGATGGCTTTGCGGGCCGAGAACAGACCTTTGGAATCGGCGTAGCCTTCGGAGTCGGGCAGGTTGTAAATAACGTCCTGAATAATTTCTTCCGGAGCATCCAGACCAAAGGGTTTTGGGTTGCCGATATTCAGTTTAAGAATGCGGTGGCCTTCTTCTTCCATACGCTTGGCGGCTTGTAATACAGGTCCACGCAAATCGTAAAACACATTAGCCAATTTGTTGGATTTAAGAATTTCCTGCATGGAAGTCGCACTGCCTTTGTTGAAAGGAAAAAGAAAGCTGGCATGATACTCCTCAGATCGATGCTTCGAAAGTGGCTTATCAGGAGATCCGTCCATGAGAAAAGTAAATAAAACAGCCGAGCAGTGGCGGAAAGAACTGGATGCCGAAACCTATCGGGTAACGCGTGAGGCGGGAACAGAAGCACCGTTTACCGGTCGTTATCACGACTGCAAGGACTCTGGCGTTTATCACTGCATTTGCTGTGGTGAAGCGCTGTTTTTATCGGATACCAAGTTTGATTCCGGTTGCGGCTGGCCGAGTTTTTTTCAGCCGCTGACCGATGAGGTGATCGAAGAGCGCATGGATACCAGCCATTTTATGGTGCGTACCGAGGTGTTGTGTCAGAACTGTGGTGCGCATCTGGGCCATGTGTTTACCGATGGCCCGGCTCCCACCGGGTTACGTTACTGCATCAACTCGGTTTCTCTTAAGCTGGAGAAGAAGGACCGCTGACGAGCGGGAGGGTGAGTAAAAGGACAAGTCAGGCTTGTCCTTTTTCATAATCAAATATATTGTGCAAAATACAATTTTGAAAAATCAAAAGGAGGTCTTATGTCTGTTCTTTCTCACACCATGCCGCTTCTCAGTGGTCAGGAGCAGGATCTGAGTGCTTATCAGGGGCAGGTCGTACTGGTGGTTAATACCGCCAGCGAGTGTGGTTTTACCTATCAGTACGAAGGACTTGAGTCTTTGTATCAGCAATACAAAGACAAGGGGCTGGTGATTCTGGGGTTTCCCTGCAATCAGTTTGGCCAGCAGGAGAAGGGCGACAGTGCGGCAATCGGCGCCTTTTGTCAGAAAAACTACGGCGTGACCTTTCCGATGTTCAGCAAGATTGAGGTGAATGGCGTTAATGCCGCGCCTCTCTATCAGGATCTGAAAGCCGCGGCTCCGGGCATTCTGGGAACCCAGCGTATTAAATGGAATTTCACCAAGTTCCTGATTAACCGCGATGGCGAGGTAGTGAAGCGCTATGCCCCGACCACTAAGCCTGAAAAACTGCACGCCGATATTGAACGTCTGCTGGGGTAAACCGTGAAACACAAGGTGTATCCACAATTGCATCTGGATAATCAGCTGTGCTTTTCGGTTTATAGCTTATCGCGCCTGATTACTCAGGCGTATCAGCCATTGCTGAAGCATCTGGAGCTGACGTATCCGCAATATCTGGTGATGCTGGTGCTCTGGCAGGCACAGGAAGAAGAGCGGTTGCCGGTATCGGTGAAATATCTTTGCGAACAGCTGTTGCTTGATACCGGAACGGTGACGCCGTTGCTGAAGCGCATGGAAACGTCCGGGTTGTTGATCCGCAGCCGCAGTCATGAGGATGAGCGGGTGGTGCTGGTCGCCCTGACGGAGCGCGGACTGCTGCTGCGTGAGCAGGCCGCATCGGTGCCACTGGATATTCTTTGCGCCACCGGGGTTGAAGCGGTTGAGGCTTTATCTTTAAGGGAGCGTTTGCAAGGCCTGATCAGTCGCTGGCGTGGCCGTAGTAGTTGTTGATCCATTGCACCAGCGTTGCCTGAATCTGATCCTGAGTGAAGGGTTTGCCGATAAAGTCATTCATTCCGGCGGTCAGGCATTGCTGGCGTTCGTTTTCCCCGGTCAGGCCGGTGAGGGCGATGATCGGGGTATGGCTGTTGAGTGAATTACGGCGAATCTGCCGCGTTGCTTCAAAGCCATCCATGACCGGCATCTGACAATCCATCAGCACAAGGTCGTAACGGCTGCGTCTGGCCAGATCAATTGCCTGTAAGCCGTTATCGGCGGTATCGGTTTCTATGTTCAGATTTTTGAGATAGCGCTGGCACAGCATACGGTTGATGGTGTTGTCATCGACCAGTAATACCCGGATGGTGCGCTTGCTGTGCTGATGATCCGGCCGGATTTGCGCCAGCAGTGCATTCACAAGATCGGAGGCGATCTGCTGCTGATTATTGTCTGGGTTCTCATCCATGGCAGCAGGCAGCAGGATGCTGAGCCCGCTGTTGCGTTCGGCGATGTCGGGCTGATCTGTCAGTAACAGCATGTGGTGGTTGTTACGGCTGGTGGTATCTCCGACGGTTAATTGCCATTGTTTCAGCCAGTGCAGAACCGTGTCGCGGCATTCTGTTTTATGAATGACCAGACGCAGCGGGTGCAGCCGCAGGTATTGCCGGATCTCCATCAATGCCGCATCAAATGACTGGTAATTAATGTTGCATGTGATGACTGATCCGCGCCGGTCATCAGGCTCGTATTGCAGATCTCCACCCAGGCAGCGTGCCAGTTCACGCGTCATCCCCAGACCAAATGCCGAGGGTAATTGCAGGTTAGCGGGCGTCAGTGGCATCAGATCCTGCTCCAGCAATGCTTCGCTGATGAAAAGGCCTTGTCCGCAAAGGCTGATGAATAATTGTTGCGCATCGCGATGGATGCTGAGTGCCAGTTTGCCGCTGTTGGTATTGGCAATGCCGTTGCTGATCAGGCTGTTCAGCAGCAGAGGTAAGCTGTTGTGCTGGATCAGTACGGAGCCGGTCATCGTTGGGGTGTAGGTGATGGCGGTTTGTCCTGCGGGGATTGCAGCCAGGCAGCCATCAATCACATCATTAATATTCACAATCTGCAGACGGTGATCTTTGAAGGTCTGTTGCAGTGTCTGCAGATCATGCAGCAGGCCCAGAATATTGGCTGCCATAGCGCGTGCACCGGTCTGCTCCGGGTTGTCGAGGTTGTTCACTAATTGATTCAACGGCTCTTTCAGCAGTGGTACCAGGGTATTCAGATGGTTTTGCAGGACAGCGGGCGTTGCCTGCTGCTCATCGCTGCTTTGCTGCAGGCGGCGGTTCAGGTGGGTAAGCGCGTGAGTGCGTTTATGAATTAATTCTTCCAGCTTGGCTGAATAGCTGTTGATGGTTGCTTCGGCTTGTTGCTGTTGCTGTATATGTTCTTTCAGCAGGCTCAGCAATGATGCGAACTGATTCATCAGTTGTCCCAGTTCATCCTGGCGTCCTGACTGCATCCGGATCAGATCGACCTGATCCAGATTCTCCGCCGTTACCCCGGTAATCTGTCGCACCAGATGCGTCAGTGGACTGGTGACTGCGCGATAGAACGCTGCATAAATAAACGTCGCCAGCAGCAGGCTCAGCAGCAGAGCGTTGAGCAGAACATCACGTATTAAGGTACCGAATTCGCTGATGCTCTGGCAGCGATCCAGCTCAATGATCAGCTTGCCCAGTGGCATGTCGTTGTAGCTCAGGGCTTCAATATGAATGCCGGGGTCATTGAATATCATCAGATCCAGCGTTGAGGGTGTGCACTGACCAGGCTGAACCGCCTGTGCCAGTTGCGTCCCGGTGCTGTCAATCACAATGGCAGAAACAATGTTCGGATGGCTGACCAGTCCGTCGGTCAGTTGCTTTGTCAGGCGGATGTTGTAATTAAATGTTGCCAGATTAAATGCAGGAAGCGTGCTGGCAATGATGCTGGACGCGATGTCCTGCTGGCGTTCTTTCAGTGTGCGGATATTGGAATGAATGCTGATGGTGCTGATGATTCCGGCAATCACCAGTGCAACGACCGCCGTGTTAAAAGCCAGTCGCAGAGCCAGTTTCTTTTGGAGTTGAGAAAATATCGGCATTCTGTCCTTTGCGCAGGCGCTGCTTGTGCTTTATAGGTCGTTCACGTTCAGAACTTTAACCCAGTTCCGGCAGCAGGCACAGGCCGCAGTCTGGGGTGGGCAGGTTTTTCAGAAATGTTTCTTCTTCCATGAATCGTCTTCGGCACTCAGCCATTCCGCTCCTTCTTCCAGACGTGTGGCTCCGGCGGCCGGTTGGCGCAGCTCCTGCTGTTCACTGATACGTTGCTGTATGGCTTCAAGCATGGCCTTGAGATCATCCGGTGGATCAGTCAGTTGGTTTAGGGCGGCTTCTGCTTTTTTCAGGAACTGAACCGCCTGAGAGGGGTTGTTGATACTGGCGGCAGCGGTCGCTTTGGCATCGAAAACGGTAACCGCAATTTTCACATTCAATAACCGCGTTTCATGCAGAAACTGTCGCGCCTGATCGGTGCTGAGGCGTTGCTGTTGGTGGCCGCTGCGGATAATGTCCTGCAAGCGCTGGATCAGATTGCGGATTTCCTGAGCCTGTTTCACCTGAGTTGGCAGTTTTGCGGGTGGTTTCGGTGTTGCATTCAGCCAGATCAGGGCGTTTTCCAGTGCTTTGTTACAGCGTTTATTCTCTGGTGCCTGCAGCAGGCTCAGTTCATTCCCGTGTTGCTGAATATCCAGCGCAATAAAATGCAATATGGCGGGGGAGACCCAGGCTTGCAGGCTTTCCCCAATCAGATTCAGTTCCCCCATCTGGTCGGAGTGGATCACGGCTTTGCGTGCACGTTCCAGCCGCTTTTGTTCTCTCCAGCGCAAAAATCCCAGCGCTCCGACGGCAGTCAGAGCTGTGAATATCGCCAGAATAACCAGACTGCTGGTAGACATGTGCTTTCTGTTTCCTTTGTGTGTATCCGTAAGGAGTTGATGTTAAACGGAATTTGTCATAACACCGGGAGAATTGAGACATTCCGGTTTTAAACCGACATTTTCTCAGTGTAGCTGCAAAAATTTTATTTACAGGGGTTGACGGCCTAAATGTCCCTCAATAGAATGCGCGCTCCTTGATTGAGACGTCCCCATCGTCTAGAGGCCTAGGACACCGCCCTTTCACGGCGGTAACAGGGGTTCGAATCCCCTTGGGGATGCCATTTAATATGGCAGTCACAAGCAATGTGCGGGAATAGCTCAGTTGGTAGAGCACAACCTTGCCAAGGTTGGGGTCGCGAGTTCGAGTCTCGTTTCCCGCTCCAGTTTTTGACCATGAATGTTCAGTGCTCAATCAGGAAGTTGTTGATTTAAAAGAAAAAATTCTTGCAAATCAATAAAAGCGCAGTACAATGCGCAGCGTGTTCAGCGATGTCCCCATCGTCTAGAGGCCTAGGACACCGCCCTTTCACGGCGGTAACAGGGGTTCGAATCCCCTTGGGGATGCCATTAAAAGTGGCATAAGCAACAAAATTGCGGGAATAGCTCAGTTGGTAGAGCACAACCTTGCCAAGGTTGGGGTCGCGAGTTCGAGTCTCGTTTCCCGCTCCAAATTCTAAAAAAGCTGCCTTAATGGCGGCTTTTTTTATGCCCGGAATTCAGCGGCACGCTGACGGCAAGGGAGCCGACGCCTCAGGCGTCGAATCCGGGGGAAGAGTTCAGTAGTATTTTTTTCGTGCTCTGGCGGTCAAAAGGTTTCTGTTCCTGTTCATGCTGAGCTTCGATTTCATCCATCTGCTGAAACAGATTAATTTCTTCATCGGTCAGAAAATGCAGACAATCGCCACCGAAGAACCACAGCAGGTCACGGTCTATGGTGGGTGACAGTTGTGGCAGATGATTAAAAATATGGGTGATCCAGTCTTGTCCCTGGATGTACCCTGAATCAGTGTGTTGCTTAAGCTGATCAATAACCTGCGTCAACTGATGTAGAATCTCGTCACTGATAATGCCACCGTCCTGGCTCTGTGCTTTGCTCAGGCGTTCACGAACCTGCAGCAGCAGGTGGATATGATCATTCAGTCGTTCACTCATTAATACGCTCTTAAGGTTAAAAATTATGGTTCCTGCCCTTGTGGTGCGAAATTTATCCAAGGTGTATGACAATGGCTTTCAGGCGCTGAAAGGCATCGATCTCACCGTAGAGCAGGGCGATTTTTTCGCTTTGCTGGGCCCTAATGGCGCTGGCAAATCGACCACGCTGGGTATTCTATCGGGTCTGGTACAAAAAACATCCGGCAATGCCGAAGTTATGGGGTTTGATGTCAATACTCAGACGTTTTCTGCGCGGCGCTATCTTGGCGTTGTGCCGCAGGAGTTTAATTTTAATCAGTTTGAAAAGGTCGGCGACATCGTTATTACTCAGGCGGGGTATTTTGGCCTGACGGCGGCGCAGGCTGCGCCCAATGCCGAAAAATTGTTGCGTGCACTCGATTTATGGGAAAAGCGTGATCAGCAGGCGCGCATGCTTTCTGGCGGAATGAAGCGCCGCCTGATGATTGCCCGTGCGCTGGTGCATGACCCTAAAGTACTGATTCTGGATGAGCCAAGCGCGGGTGTTGATATTGAACTGCGCCGTTCCATGTGGACCTTTATGCAGCAGCTCAACCGTGCCGGTACGACGATTATTCTGACCACACATTATCTCGAAGAGGCGGAACAGCTGTGCCGTAATATTGCCATTATTAATCATGGGGAAATTGTACAGGCAACCAGCACGCGGAAATTGCTGAGTCAGCTCAGTACAGAGACTTTTATCTTGGATCTTAATTCGACGGTGGCGGCTGACTTTTCTCTGGCTGGATTTGAGTGCAGAAAAGTGGCTGATGATTGCATCGAAGTGGTCGTGGAGAAAGGTCAGAGTATTAACCAGATTTTTACGCTGCTGACGCAGCAGGGAATTGAAGTCCGCAGTATGAGAACCAAATCCAATCGTCTGGAAGAGCTGTTCGTCGATCTGGTACGGGGGGCAAACGCATGAGTCCTGTCCGTATTCAGTGGGTCGCTTTTTTAACCATTGTGACGAAAGAAATCCGTCGCTTTACCCGTATCTGGCAGCAGACGTTATTACCGCCGGCCATCACCATGACGCTGTATTTCGTGATATTCGGTCAGCTGATTGGTTCCCGTATCGGGCAGATGGGAGGAGTGGATTATATCTCCTTTATCGTCCCCGGGCTGATTATGATGAGCGTTATTACCAACGCCTACGCGAATGTATCAAGCTCCTTTTTCAGTAATAAATTTCAGCGCAGTATTGAAGAGCTGATGGTGGCGCCGGTGCATCCCGGTACCATTTTGCTTGGCTATGTCTGTGGCGGTATTGCCCGTGGGGTTGGCGTTGGCATTATCGTGACGCTGTTGTCGCTGTACTTTACTGATCTGCAGATTCACAACCTGTTGGTTATTGTTCTGGTAATCCTGTTGTCAGCGACGCTGTTTTCGCTGGGAGGATTTATTAACGCTATTTTTGCCAGTAAGTTTGACGACATTTCTATTGTTCCCACCTTTGTAATTACACCGTTAACCTATCTGGGTGGCGTATTTTATTCAATTAACCTGCTGTCGGAGTTCTGGCAAAGTGTTTCCCTGTTCAATCCGATTCTCTATATGGTTAATACATTTCGTTATGGCATTCTTGGTGTGTCAGATGTGAATATCGGGTTTTCACTGGCAATGCTGGTGTTTTTTATTGTTGTGCTTGCGGCATACAGTCTCTGGCTGTTGCGTCGCGGTGTTGGCATGCGGCAGTGATCGGAGGTTGAAATGGCGTCAGTAACAAGTGAACAGAATCCGCTGGGAAAAATATCGGCCTACAAGGATGAATATGATGCGTCTTTGCTGTTTCCGATTGAGCGGGAAGAAAGCTGGCGGGCGCAGGGGCTTAACCGTCATGAAGTGCCGTTTTACGGCGTTGATATCTGGAATGGCTATGAAATTTCCTGGCTGAACTGTAAAGGCAAGCCGGTGGTTTGTCTGGCTGAATTCCGTATCCCTGCAACCAGTCGTTTTCTGGTGGAGTCCAAGTCGTTCAAGCTCTATCTGAATTCCTTTAATCAGACCCGCTTTGATGATGCGGACCAGGTTCGCCTGCGCATGGCAGAAGATTTATCCGCTGCGGCTCAGGGTAGGGTAGAGGTGATCTTTCATGCAGTGGATGCGGCATTTCCGCAACCACCGGCAGCTCTCTGTATTGATGATCTTGATATCGAAGTGAACAGCTATGCCCTGGATGCCTCATTGCTGAAAACAACGGACGGACAGTTCGAGGGCTGGTTGTGCAGCCATCTGCTGAAATCGAATTGTCCGGTAACGGGCCAGCCTGACTGGGGCACTCTTTATATTCATTACCGGGGCAAGAAAATCGATGAGGCCGGTTTATTGGCTTATATCGTTTCATTGCGCCAGCATCAGGATTTCCATGAGCAGTGTGCGGAGCGTACTTATCGTGATATTTCACTGGCATGTAAGCCAGAATCGCTCACGGTTTATGCTCGCTATGTACGGCGCGGAGGACTGGATATTAATCCCTTCCGCACGTCAGAGCCTGTTTTCACGGCTGAAAATTTCCGCCTGGTGCGCCAATAACCCAAAACGGATGCGGGGCGGCAGGCAGAATCAAAAACAGCGGCACAAGCCGCTGTTTTTTTTATCGCTTTTGTTGTCAGGTGCTGATCTTGCCACGGATTTTATTGGCGGCTTTCTCCAGTGCATCGGCAACTTTTTCCCGCTCTTCTTCGCGGATTTTGTCAGATTCAAGATAAAGGGAAAAGCCTTCCGATTCGTGATTCATGAAACTCGGGTTGGAACCCAGATCGCGACGATAATCAATGACCTGATATAACGGCACCGGGTCACGAAAGCCTTTTACCATGGCGCTGCCACGCTGACGGCAGATGATTTTATCTTTGATTAATGCATAAGTTTCATGGGAGATCAGAATTTCACCGGCATCCGCTTCGCTTTCCAGTCGGCTGGCAAGGTTGACCTCTTTGCCAATGATGGTGTAGTCCATACGGCTTTCTGTGCCGAAATTGCCGACGGTGCAATAACCGGTGTTGATACCCATGCGAATTTGTAATGGTGCCGTCATGCCATGTTCGGCCCATTGCTTGCGTAATTTGAGCATATGACGGCGCATCTCAATGGCCATGGATACACAGGCCAGAGCGTCACGTTTGGTGCCTTTACTTTTCGGGTCACCAAAGAAAATCATCATGCCATCACCGATGAATTTATCGATGGTTCCGCCGTATTTAAGGGCGATGCGTGACATATCGGTGAGGTATTGATTCAGCAGGTCGGTAAAGGCTTCTGCTTCCATTTGCTCTGACAGTGAAGAAAAACCAACAATGTCGGAGAAAAATATCACCAGCTTTTTACGCTGGGTTTCCAGTTTTGCCTGACGGCGGCCCGAAAATATGGATTCCCAGACTTGAGGCGCTACATACTTAGAGACCTGATGTGACAAGGCCTGAAAGCGTTCAACCTGCCCCTGAAATTTCTGTTTGAGCCGTATAAGGTCGCGCGCCTGCCGGTTGCTGTTAAAGGCGGAAATGCCTAAATGTAAGCCCACACCAAATGCCGCCGTTAAAAAGAGTTCCGGAGGAACCGGAGCGGCGGACTGATGGCCAAATAATAAAATTCCGGCGGCGGCGCCTGAAATAAGCGAGATAATACAGAATGCCCAGGCTGTAATGCTGCCGACAATAATGAAGCTGGTATTGATCATGATCAGAAACAAAACGGTCAGTTCAATCGGCAGCTGAATGTAGCCGAGGAAAACACCGCAGAGTACCGCATCAAAATGAATGAGAAACTGCCGCGTGGAGTAAGCACGTTTTAGCCGGAATGGACGGCTCAAAATATAGACAGCATGAGGATAAAGGATGCTGATAACGGCAACAATAATGGCCTGGTCTTCAAAGTAGCCTTGCAGTACTCCCATCAGTACCGTGACGGCGGCAACGCCATAACCCAGTATGCGTGCCATGTAGTCTTGTTTAGGGAGTGTGGTTTCCGCAAAGTGGGACGGATCCTGACGATTAGACATTGTTAGGGCCCGGTAAAATAATTGTTTTTATAGTGGGTAACACAGCACGGCCAGTGGCAATTATTGAGAACATCTATATACCCAGAATAACGTAGCTCAGCAAGTGCATGACGGCTAAGACAGGCTTTTCATTGACCGCCATGACTTTACAATAGACATATGACGAATAAATTGATTTGGATGCGCCAATGGATGCTTTACGCATGTTAACTGAACGGGTTTCCGTTCCGCAACTCACCGGGCCTGAGATCACTCCGCAAGAGCAGGAAATATTACTTCGTTCGGCTTTAAGGGCGCCTGACCATGCCTGGCTGCGCCCGAGCCGTTATCTGTTGGTGACGGGGGAGGAGCGGCGTGCGCTGGGGGAGGTGTTCCTGCATGCGACGCCGGACTGGCAGCAGTTGAGCGAAGACAGGCAGCAAAAAATACTGGCTATGCCCTTGCGGGCGCCATTGCTGATCATTGCGGTCAGCTGTATCCGGCAACACCCGAAGGTGCCGCGAGATGAGCAGCTGCTGTCCACCGGGGCTGGTGTGCAAAATATTCTAAATGCCGCCTGGGCGTTAGGTTTAGGGGCCATCTGGCGCACTGGTGAGATGGCCGTTAATCCTCAGGTTGCTGAGGCGCTGGGGCTATCGTCTCAGGATGTGATCGTTGGCTTTGTTTATGTGGGCCATGTTAATGGTCATCTGAAGCAGCCTCCCGAGTTGCCTCTGGATGATTTTGTTACTCACTGGAAGCCGAAAACGCCATAAAAACAAGTAATTAGCCTTTGTCAGGTGTTGACGCTCGGGTTACTGCTGCGTATAGTACGCGACCTCTGAGCAGTGCTCAGATTGGGTGAGGTGTCCGAGTGGCTGAAGGAGCACGCCTGGAAAGTGTGTATACCGCAAGGTATCGAGGGTTCGAATCCCTCCCTCACCGCCACGAATTCTGAAAACCACATAGTCCTAAGGCTATGTGGTTTTTTTATGCTCCGCGTTTACGTTGGAGCGCGGTGAAAGGAGGGTGCCGAACCCTCGTGGGTTCGTTGCGATTGCAGCGACAAACGACCGGAGCCTGCGACGGCGTTCATCCCGACCGGGCTCATACCGCGGCGTGGTCGGGAGTGTCCCTCCGCCTGCACAGATCGGCCACGCATTCTGACACCGTACAGTCGTCAGACTGTGCGATTTTTTATCTGTGATTACTCAATGCGAAGGTGATGACGGCTTGGTTGCAGTTCCAACAGCATCCGGTGGCCAACGTTGTTCAGGCGCTGGCTGTCGGTCGTTGATTACTTTTATTGCTGTTATTTAAACAAGTCTGACGGGAGCGGCTATCCTCTATTTGTTTCTTTTTATGAGCTCCGGGTGGTGGATAGCGTGTTCTTCAAAAGTAAAAATAAAACGGATGTTCCGTCTGCCGTTGAGTTGGCATTAAAGCATCGGATTGAGGTGCTTGAGCGTGAGAATCAACTGCTGAAGAAAGTTAAAGATGTTGCGGATATGCGCAGCAACTACAGTCTGGAGCAGATGAAGCAAATCATCGTGCTGCGTGAGTTGTGGTCATCATCAGCATTAACCATTGATCAGATCCGTACCACGCTCGCGCAAATGGCTCAGGGCATTATTGAAGATAATGTTGAAGTGGGTCAGTCAATCGGGCAGGTGGATGCCATTCGTCGCTCGTTGATTGGATTGGCTTCTCAGCTGGAGAATATTCGCGTTCAGGCCAGCGAGGCTTCGCAGGCCGTCGGTGGCCTGACTCAGGTTGCCCGCGGTATCGAGGACTTTGTTGGTCTGATCAAGGGGATCTCAGAGCAAACCAATTT
>JAJOJJ010000039.1 GCA_021208685.1 Saccharospirillaceae bacterium | reverse complement strand
TGGCCGTCCTGCTGCTGGTCGTTCTGCGGCTGGCCGTTCTGCGGCTGGCCGTTCTGCTGCTGGCCGTTCTGTTTTTGCTGTTCCTTCTGCTGTTTGAGTTTTTCAGCCGTCTCGCGGTTGGCCGCTGCTTCTTTCATGTCCGGGTTCAGCGCCAGCGCTTCATCATAGGCGGCGATGGCTTCATCCGGTTTTCCGGCCTGCAGCAGTGCATTTCCACGGTTGTAGTGACTGATGGCGGTTTGCGGGCCTTCGGCAAAGGCTTTGGCGGCGCTTTCATAATCGCCTGCACGGTAAGCGGCAGCGCCGCGCCAGTTTGGGTCGCTGAATGCTTCAGCGGCTTTGGCCGGGTCCTGTTCAAACAGTTCAGCCCCTTGTTGATCCGGGGTTTGCCATAAGTCTTTCCATTCCAGTGCATAGCTGTTGTCGGGCCAGCATAACGGCAACAGCAACAGGCTGAACAAGACGCCACGGCGGAATAACAGCAGAGCGACGGGCAACAGGATAATGACCAGCCAATAGCCGGCGTCATGCCATTGATCAAAACGGGCAAAGACATCCTGCTGCTCGACGGTCTGCGGCTGTTCCGGTAGCAGGCTTTGCCAGTCGCTGTCGTTAATGCTCAGGGTTTGCCAGGGGATATTCAGCTCACGGCTTAGGTCGCGGATGGGGGCGAGATCCAGTTGTGGCAGGACGATGGTGCCGCTGCCATCGCGCAGAAAACCGGCCCCGGGCATCGGTACGGGGGCACCTTCGGCAGTACCGATGGTGAGAACATTAAGCTGGAAGCGCTGGCTGTCTAAGGCTGTGCGGATGCGCTCAATGTCTTTTGGGATAATGCCATCGGTCAGCAGCAGCAGACGCGCGCGCTGAATACCGGCATCGGTGACCAGTTGCTGGGCCAGTTGAATGGCTTTATCGGGACGGCTGCCGGGGCTTGGCATAATGAAAGGCGAGAGCGAGGGCAGCAGGTTTTCGATGGTGTCGCGGTCATCGGTCAGCGGTGTGACGGTGTGTGCATCACCGGCATAGACAATCAGTGCTGTCAGACCATCGGCCCGGCTGCGGACAATATCGGTGACTTTCTGAATGGCGCGTACCGCGCGTGAGGGCTTCAGGTCCTGCGCGCCCATCGAAGCCGACATATCGAGCAGAATCACCAGCGCATCCTGATTTTTCTGCAACGGTTGCGGTAATTTCTCCCAGCTTGGTCCGGCCAGTGCAAGACAGGCCAGCAGCCAGGCGGCCACTACCCACCATAATCCTTGCTGGCGTTTGTTGCCTGGTCGCTGTTCCAGCATGTAAGGCAGCAAATGGGCATCAATCACGCTGGCCCACTGACCGCTGTTCAGGGTACGGCGTAACAGCAGGCCGAAGATGACCAGTGCGGGCAGTGCGGCGAGCAACCAGAGCGGGCGCAAAAAATGAAACTGACTGAGCCATTCCATCAGACGTGACCTCCGGCAGATAAACGGCTGAAGCGCTGCCGCAGGGCAAGCAGCAGGCTGATGATAAACGCGATGGCCAACGGCCAGTGAAACAGGCTTTGTTGCGGACGGTAGATCTGCGGGTCCTTTTCCGTGGGCTCAAGGTCATCAATAAACTGATAAATATTCTGCAGCTCTTCCGTATCGCGGGCGCGGAAAAAGGCACCACCGGTCTGGCGGGCGATTTCCCGCAGGGCATTCTCGTCCAGATCCCGTGACGGGTTGACCTTGCGCGTACCAAAGAAACTGGACACTTCCATAACATCAGCCCCCAGGCCGATGGTGTAGATTTTTACGCCGTTGCTGGCCGCCAGTTCAGCGGCTTTTAATGGCTCAATTTCGCCGGCGGTATTGGCCCCGTCGGTGAGCAGAATCATTACCCTGCTTTGTTCCGGGTGATGCTGCAGACGTTTGATGGTTAAGCCGATCGCATCGCCGATGGCGGTTTTTTTGCCGGCCAGACCAATCTGCGCTTCGTTCAGAAAGGTGCTGACGGTGCGGGCATCAAAGGTCAGTGGCGCCTGCAGATAGGCATTGCTGCCGAACAGAATCAGACCCATACGGTCGCCGCTGCGCTGCTCAATAAAATCGCTGACGACCTGTTTAACCACGGCCAATCGGTTGGCGGGTCTGTTGTTCAGCCGCATGTCTTCAATTTCCATGCTCTGGGAAATATCCACCGCCAGCATCAGATCACGGCCTGAAACCGGCATCTGCACAATTTCTCCGACCTGATAAGGGCGCGAGAGTGCGCTGATCAGGGCAACCCATAATGCCAGTGGCAGCAGCCAGCCACTCAGATTCTGTTGCGTCTGACGTTCCCCCATCTGGTTGTCAGGCAATCGCCATGGCCTGAGCGACGGTACTTTCAGTGCGGCCTGCTCGACTTTTAATGGCGGCAGGAAGGCCCGGATAATCCACGGCAGCGGCAACAGAAAAAATGCCCAGGGCCAGTGAAACTCCATTATTTGGCCTCCGTGTCAGGTGCAGGCTGCTGTTGGGGAGCTTGTGCATTGTTTAACCAGCGCTGGGCCAGAGCCAGCAAATCGGCGAAGTCGCCATAGTGCTGACGCCAGTCGTTGCGGTCGGGGGCATAAGGCGCTTCTGCCAGAGCCCGCGCACTCTGATGATGAAATAACGGCACCGGGTTGTTTTGATTCAGAAAATCAACCCATGACTGACCATGCAGGGCAACGGCTTGTGGGAAATGCCGCAGGCAATACAGTTTCAGGATTTCATTGACCTGAGCGCAGGCCTGAGCATCGGTTTTGTCAAAATGAGAGCGCAGGTTCTGCAGCTGTTGCAGGCAATCACGCCGACGCTGTTGTTGCCGGTATTGCCGCCGCCACCAGAACGCAGCGACGAGCGCGGCAATAATGACTAAGGCGAGCAGTAACCACCACCCGGGAGCCGGTGGCCAGGCGCTGACCGGGTCGGGCAGATGAATATCATACAGCGGCAGGGATTCGGTTTGCGGCTTCATGCTCAGCGCTTGCCTCCGCGGGACCGGCTGAGCATACCCAGCCCTAGTCCCAGCCCCTGACGCAGTAACGGCAGCGGGTCGGCCTCGCTGGTGCTGAGGGGAATCAGCGGCACGTGAATACGCAGCAGCTGTTGTTGCAGTGTGTTCAGGCGCCGATCGAAGGCCTGCTGATATTCTTCCCTCTGACGGCGGCTGGAACTGTCGAGAGACAGGCGCTGCTGGCCATCGCTGAGGCTGTAAAGTCCCGGTGGCGGTAATTCGGCTTCCAGTGGATCGGAAAGATGAACAGCAACCAGATCGCAATGTCGGGTCACCGCGTGCAGATGTTGTTCGCACTCGGCATCAAAGCCTGCCCAGTCGCTGATAAAGTAAATGGCGCTGCCGGGGCGGGCAATGCGCCGCAGATGGCGGCAGATCTGTTGCATCCGTTGGCGGCTGTCCGCGGCAGGCGAGGCATTCACAGCCGTCAGTGCGCTCAGCAGGTGCAGCACTTGCCTGCGGCCGGTTTTGGGGCGCAGATCCGTTTCCTCGTCATCGTTAAACAACAGAGCGCCAATACGGTCACCGTGCTCAAGAGCCGCCCAGGCGAACAGTGCCGTGAGGTCGGCTGCCAGCACCTGTTTGAGCGCCCGGCGGCTGCCAAAACGCATGTTGGCGCGCAAATCACAGACCAGCAGAACAGGCCGTTCCTTTTCTTCGCGGAAAACCTTGATGTGTGCATCACCAGTGCGGGCGGTTACCCGCCAGTCCATGGCGCGGATATCGTCACCTGGCTGGTATTCACGCACCTCGGCGTAGTCCAGCCCCCGGCCACGGATGGCGGATGCATGGCTGCCAGTCAGATCGTTCAGCACCTTTTTCTGTTGATGCAGCGGTAACTGGCGTGCCAGCGTGCGCAGCTGCACCAGGTTGGCGGGCAGGATTTCGGCGCCTGCAGAGAAGTGTCCGTTCTGGTGCATCAGATAACTGGTACCCGTTGCAGCAATTCGTTGATGACTTTATTCACGGTCATGCCGGAGGCTTCGGCTTCAAAGCTCAGCAGCAGGCGGTGACGCAGCACATCGTGGGCCACGGCCTGTACGTCGTCAGGGCTGACGTAATCACGCCCGTTCAGCCAGGCGTGGGCGCGGGCGCAGCGGTCCAGGGCGATAGTGCCGCGAGGGCTGGCGCCGTATTCGATCCAGCTGGCGAGGTCTTTGCCATACGATTCCGGACGGCGGCTGGCCATGACCAGTTGCACCAGATATTGCTCAACCGCATCACTCATGTGCAGATTCAGGACCTGCTGGCGGGCGGAAAACACGACATCCTGTGGCAGTCTGACGTTGTCACCACCGGACTGTTGCATGGCTTCGCCACGCGCCAGACGCAGAATTTTCTGTTCGGCTTCGCTGTCCGGATAATCAATGACCACGTGCATGATAAAGCGGTCGAGCTGGGCTTCCGGCAGCGGGTAGGTGCCTTCCTGCTCAATTGGGTTCTGGGTGGCCATCACCATAAACAACGACGACAGTGGTCGGGTAACACCGCCAACCGTCACCTGACGTTCGGCCATGGCTTCGAGCAGGGCGCTCTGTACTTTGGCCGGTGCGCGGTTGATTTCATCGGCCAGAATCAGATTGTGGAAAATCGGCCCGGCCTGAAAATCAAAGGTCTGTTGTTGCGGGCGGTAAATTTCGGTGCCGGTAATGTCACCGGGCAGCAGGTCGGGGGTGAACTGAATGCGTTTGAAATCCCCCTCAATGCGGTCAGCCAGGGCGTTGATGGCTTTGGTTTTTGCCAGGCCGGGAGCACCCTCTACCAACAAATGACCATCACTTAATAAGCAGATTAACAAGCGTTCAACGAGATGGGGCTGGCCAATAATCTGTTGTTGCAGAGCTTCTTTTAAGCGTGCAAAACCGTGTTGTTCAGTCATCTTCTTTTTATCCAGAGCGTTGATTTAATTCGGATTTTAGAGACTCAAAGCATTTGGTCAATGGCTCTGACGGGTTGCGTTGGAGAAAGTTCACTGCGGTATCGGCACCGCGCATGTGACGGGCCTGACGCTGGCCCGCGCCGCAGCACGGTTAAAATGATCTAGGCTTATCAATAACAGCTCAATTATGGATAACAATATGCTAACCGCTTTGCACACACTGATTCAGGAACGTAACCATAACGAGCAGGCGGCTGTACTGCAACGCTTCGCTTCTCTGTACTTTTCCGGCGTTCCGGCGGATGAGTTGCTTGCCCGGTCGGTAGAGGACGTGTACGGAGCCACGCTGTCCTGCTGGCAGTTTATTCAGCAGCGAAAACCCCATGAGGCCAAGGTACGGGTATTTAACCCCGACTATGAAAATCACGGCTGGCAGTCGATTCATACCGTGGTCGAAATTGTTTGCGATGACATGCCGTTTCTGGTCGATTCGGTTCGCATGCAACTGAATACCCGGCAGTTGTCTTTACATTCGATTCATTATTGTGTGCTGAATGCGCAGCGGGATAAAAAGCATCAGCTGAAAACCGAAAACGACTGGTCTCAGGAAGAGAAAGGATCCACGTCTGAAGCCATCGTTTATATCGAGTTTGATCATCATTCTGATACCGCTTTGCTGCAGTCACTGACGGAGGAGCTGCTCGGGGTGATTGCAGAAGTCACGGCTTGTGTGAACGATTTTTCAGCCATTATTGAAAAAGCCGGTACGACCATTAACCGTCTTAATAAACCACACCATAAAGACCGGGCTGCAGATTATAAAGAGGCTCAGGAGTTTTTACGCTGGCTGAGCAACAATCATTTTACTTTTCTTGCCTGCGATGAGTTTTATATTGATCGCACGGGTAAAGAGGAATACGTCGTCAGGGATACCACGCAGGATCTTGGGTTGTTTAATTACAACAAAGCCAGTCGTGATCGCTTACTGTTGCGTGATCTGGAAGATGAGGTGCGCGATTTTATCACCAATCAGCAGATTGTCAGTTTTATGAAATCCGGCAGCCGCAGCCGGGTTCATCGCCCCGCCTATCCGGATTATGTGGTGGTCAAGTTCTTTAATAAAGAAGGCGAAGTGACTGGCGGTATCCGTTTTATGGGGCTTTATACCTCCATTGTGTATATCGAAACGCCGAACAATATTCCGCTGGTGCGGGAGAAACTGAATGAAGTGCGCCAGATGGCGGGGTTTAATCCGGCCAGTCACAGCGGTAAGGAGCTGAACCGGATACTGGAGGTATATCCCCGCGATGAGTTATTCCAATCAACGGCTGATCAGCTGTATCGCACATCGCTGAGTATTCTTAATATTCAGGAGCGACGGCAAACCCGGGTTTATTTGCGCAAGGATTCTTACAGTAAGTTCATCTCCTGTCTGGCTTATGTTCCCCGCGATATCTATAACACAGAGTTACGTCAGCGCATTGAAGCCGTTCTTGCTGCAGAGTTTTCACCGCTGGATATTGAATTTAACACGTATTTTTCTGAATCCATTCTTGCCCGGACGCAGTATACATTGCGGCTTAATCCGGAAAATCCGGTAGTTTTTGATGAGCAGGCTGTCGCCAGAAAGATTCGTCAGGTTGCCCGTTCCTGGCAGGATGATCTGCATGATGCTCTTATTGAACAGGCGGGTGAAGAAAAAGGAAATCACCAGTTTCACCGTTACCGTAATGCCTTTCCGGCGGGTTACCGTGAAAATTTCAGCGCACGTACCGCCGTGGTTGATGTGCAGCATATGGAAAATTTATGCGAACAGAGCGCTGGTCAGCTGGGTATGAGTTTTTATCGCGAACTGGAAGAAAGCGATAATGAACTGCGTTTTAAACTGTTTAACCGTGATACGATTTTGCCACTATCGGATGTCATTCCGGTGCTGGAAAATCTCGGCTTGCGGGTAATGGGCGAGCACCCGTATGAAATTACCTGTGCCGATGGTCAGCGCATATGGATTCATAATTTCCTGCTGCGCTATACCTTGTCAGACAGTATTAATATTGCAGCCGTAAAGGGCTTATTTCAGGATTCATTCCGTGCTGTATGGGAAGGTCAGGCCGAAAATGATGGTTTTAACCGTCTGGTATTAGGCGGACAACTGAGCTGGAAAGATATATCTGTCCTGCGGGCTTATGCGCGCTATATGAAGCAGATCCGCTTTGGTATTTCGGAAAATTACATCGCCGAAACCCTGTGCCGCTATATTGGTATCAGTGCCCGGCTGGTGCACATGTTTCACCTGCGTTTTGGTTTGCAGGAGCGCACTCTGGAACAGCGCGAAAACGATGTTAATCAGTGTGAGCAACAGCTGATCGAAGCACTGGAAGGTGTTGATCAGCTGAATGAAGACCGCACTATCCGCCGCTATATCGAACTGATGAAGGCGACGTTACGCACCAACTTTTTCCAGTTGGATGAGCGTGGCCAGAGTAAATCGTATCTGTCGTTAAAAATGAATCCGGCGGCGATCAGCGATATGCCTTTGCCCCGGCCAATGTTTGAGATTTTTGTTTATTCCCCCCGCGTTGAAGGCGTTCATCTGCGTGGTGGCCGGGTAGCGCGTGGTGGGTTGCGCTGGTCGGACCGCAGCGATGATTTCCGCACGGAAGTGCTGGGGCTGGTAAAGGCACAGCAGGTTAAAAATGCGGTCATTGTCCCGGTCGGTGCGAAAGGCGGTTTCATCGCCAAATGTTTGCCAAAAGAGGGCGGTCGCGATGCCTTTATGGCAGAGGGGATAGCCTGTTATCAGACCTTTATCAGTGCGCTGCTGGATGTGACGGATAATCTGGTCGAAAGCCAGGTTGTACCCCCGGTGAATGTGATTCGTCATGATGAGGATGATCCTTATCTGGTGGTCGCGGCCGATAAGGGCACGGCGACATTCTCCGATATTGCCAATGAAATTGCGGTAACCCGTGGTTTCTGGATGGGCGATGCTTTTGCTTCCGGCGGGTCCATTGGTTACGACCATAAAAAAATGGGTATTACGGCCCGTGGCGCCTGGGTTTCTGTGCAGCGGCACTTCCGCGAACGCGGAATCAATATTCAGGAAACCGATTTCAGTGTTGTTGGCATTGGTGATATGGCCGGAGATGTATTTGGTAATGGCATGCTGATGTCCGAGCATATCTGTTTGGTGGCGGCCTTTAATCATATGCATATTTTTATCGATCCGAATCCGGATTCGGCGCGCAGTTTTTCTGAACGCAAACGGCTGTTTGAACTGCCGCGCTCGAGTTGGGAGGATTACAATAAAGAACTGATCTCCAAAGGCGGAGGTGTCTTTTTACGGTCTGCAAAAAGCGTAGCGGTTTCACTGGAAATGAAACAGCTCTTTGGCATTGTTGAAGATCGTCTTCCACCCAATGATTTAATCAAAGCGGTGTTGCGTGCTCCGGTTGATCTGATCTGGAATGGCGGTATCGGCACGTATATTAAATCTTCGGCTGAGCGTCACTCCCACGTGGGTGATAAAGCCAATGATGGTCTGCGTATTAATGGAAAAGAGGTGCGCGCTAAAGTGATTGGCGAAGGCGGTAATCTTGGCATGACTCAGTTAGGCCGGGTTGAGTATGCCCTGAAAGGTGGCGCCTCTTATACCGATTTTATTGATAATGCCGGTGGTGTGGACTGCTCTGACCACGAAGTGAATATCAAGATTATGCTGAACGAAGTACTCGACAGCGGCGATCTTACCCGTAAACAGCGAAATGAAATTTTTATGCAGCAGACCGACGACGTTGCCCGGCTGGTGCTGAATAACAATTATCGTCAGACTCAGGCGATTGCGCTGGCATACCGTGACTGTAAATTGCGTCTGGATGAATATGTTCGCCTGATGAAAGAGTACGAAACCAACGGCAAACTCAACCGGGCACTTGAATTTTTGCCCAATGAAGATGTGTTGATGGAGCGTCGGGCAGCGAATCAGGGGCTGACCCGTCCTGAATTGGCGGTATTAATTTCCTACACCAAAGCCGATCTGAAAGAGCAGCTCAATCATCCGGATATTCATGATGATGACTATGTTGCCCGTATTTTACATACGGCATTTCCCGAGGCTTTCTGCGAACGTTTTGCCAAACCGCTGAGTCATCACCGTTTACGCCGCGAAATTATTGCAACGCAACTGGCCAATGATATGGTCAACTATATGGGCATTACTTTTGTGAACCGCCTGCATGATTCAACCGGGGCCAATATGAGTGATATCGCGCGCTCCTATATTACCGCGCGGGATATTTTTGCTTTACCGCAACACTGGCAGGAAATTACAGCGCTGGATTATCGCATCAGCAGTGAAGAACAAGAGGATATGATGGCGGACCTGATGCGTCTGGTGCGTCGGGCCAGTCGCTGGTTTTTACGTAACCGCCGGGCAAAAATTGATATTGGTGCAGAAGTCGCGCGATTCAAACCGGCGGTGCAGAGTATTGCTGCCGAGCTGGGCCGTACACTCAAAGGTTCGGCACTGGAACGCTGGCAGGCGGTCTATGATCGTCGTGTTCAGGCCGGTGTGCCGGAAGCTCTGGCGGCACTGACCGCAGGCGCTGCCAACCTCTATGCCGCATTGGGTATTATTGAAGCGGCCGCTCAGACCGGGCGCGATATCCGTCAGGTCGCGGAGGCTTATTTTGAAATGGGCGAGCATTTATCCCTGAACTGGTTTGTCCAGCAGGTGAATGCACTGCCCTCCAACAGCCACTGGGAAGCCCTGGCACGGGAAACATTACGTGATGATCTTGATTGGCAGCAAAGGGCTCTGACGGTAGGCATTCTGGGAGCCCAGCAGGAAGGGCTGACACTGGCAGACTCCATTTCCCAGTGGGAGGAAGAGTACGCACCGCTGGTCGCCCGCTGGGCAAATATGCTGAATGAACTGAAAGCGGCGGATTCGCTGGAGTTCACCATGCTGTCTGTTGCCTTGCGGGAGCTGCTGGATCTGGCTCAGGCCAGTCGTCATCAGCGCCCTTGTGCTGACGGGGACGCAGGCTAAGCGCAGGTAGTGAGATGCGGCAGAAAGCTTTATGATTCTGCCGTTATTGTCCTACTCAGGGTGACACCATTGTTGGCCGTCCGGCAGTCGTTGTTCTGTATTTCCTTATTGCTCAGCCCAGCCGTTACATCGTCTTTATCCGTACAAGCGGCTGAGGTGGATCAGTTCAGTACTGACCCGGCGTTATTGCCGCCACTGGCGGATGCGACGGTGCTGTTGGAACAGGAGGTTAACCGTCGGCTGCAGCTTGCGGTTGACAGGGCGAATCGCCCGGTTCTCAAACCGCCTCAGTTACGCTCCGGGTCTGATCTGCACTATCCGTCCTGTGAACAAGAGCGCCTGTACGATGCATTGGCCTGGCAATTGGCCCGCCCGGTGATTGGCCAGCTTGAAACCTTTGCCGAACAGAATCCGCACATTGAGCGGCGCAGTATTCCGTTTCGTGACTCGGTGTACCGGGATTTCCTCTGGCAACAGTCTCCTTCGCTGGTATTGAGTGAGCGTGTGGCGGCGGTTATCCGTGTTCATGGTGTCGAAATTGGCACGGATAAGCTTGGCCATTTTTTTACTGAGGGATACAGCTATTTTGAGGTGACCGACCGGCTGCAGGATTCTGTTGAAGAGGGCGTGCTCTTCGGTGAATGGTCAGAGTCTTTGTATTTCGGTGCGCAGACCACCGGCGTGTTTTCCTATGCCGATCTGGCTGCCAACCTGAACGGTCTGCGCTTCTGGAACCGTATCCTGGCACAGCATCCCGACCCATTGACCGGCCTTGGCGTTACACCTTATGTACGCTGCGATCATCAGCGCTGGCAGTTGACCGAAGCGTTTTCTTTTCAGGGGTATGTCGATTCAGCCTGGAACGAGAGCGTGAATTGTTCCGCGTTCCGCAGTCTGAAGCTGCTGCAACAGGTACTGAATTATCAGCCTGTCTGCAGGCCACAGGCGCTGCCACAGAATACCTATGGCCCGTGGCAGCAGCGGGTGCTGAATCCTTCCGGATTACGTGTCTTGCCCGATTCGCTGCAACCGGAAGTCATTCTGGTGCAGCGCGCATTCATGCAGGAAGTGCGCTTGCCCAAAGGGGTTCTGGAACGCATTCGGGAACTGCGCCAGCAGCTGGAATTGTGGCGGCAGCAGTCTTCGCTGACAGAAGCCGGTCATGCTGAGGCCATACAGGAATAACCATGCAGCGCATTGAACTGAATCTGGCAATTTCTGCACTGGAGTATCAGCGCTTCTACCGTGGTCAGGTGAAACAGGTGGTGGCGCGGGCGCTGGATGGGCGCAATGTGCGGTTTCCCGCTAACGTGCTGCAACAGGTGGTGCAGCATGAAGGCATCTACGGACGTTTTGCGATTGAATTCGATGATCAGGGTAAATTTCTGCGAATTGTCCGTTTGCAGGCCTGAGTTGGTTTCAGCGACGTGAGTTATGCGCTTTTTTTGCGCTGGGTCGTCTACAGCGCGGGCGTACTGACATATAATGCCGGCCGTTTTACCACCTGCTTTATCAACTGAGGTCTGTTATGGATTGGTATGCTCTGAGTCGCACCCTGATGTTTCGTCTGAACGGTGAAACCTCCCACGAACTGGGACTGGATATGCTGGGGGCTGCCGAACGCCTTGGAATGCTGCAGTTTCTGGCGCCTCAGGTGGCATCGCTGCCAACCACCGTCGCCGGAATCGAATTTCCGAACCCGGTCGGGTTGGCGGCAGGTCTGGATAAAAACGGTGACTATATCGACGCTTTTGCCCGTTTAGGCTTTGGTTTTATTGAGATTGGTACCGTGACTCCACGGCCCCAGCCGGGAAATCCTAAGCCGCGACTGTTCCGTATTCCTGAGCGTCAGGCCATCATCAACCGCATGGGCTTCAACAACAAAGGCGTTGATCATCTGGTTGAGCGGGTAAAAGCAGCCAAATACCGTGGTGTACTGGGTATTAATATTGGTAAAAACTTTGATACCGCTGTGGAAGATGCAACCTCCGATTACCTCATCTGCCTGGATAAGGTATACGAGCATGCCACCTACATTACGGTGAATATTTCCTCACCGAATACCCCGGGGCTGCGTACCCTGCAGTTTGGTGATTCGCTCAAACACCTGCTGGAGCCTGTTAAGGCGCGTCAGCTGGCGCTGGCCAAAGAATTTGGTTACAAACCCGTGTTCGTCAAAATCGCTCCGGATATGGAAGAAGACGATGTGGCCATGGTGGCAGAAACCTTTATCAACAGTGGCATTGACGGTGTGATTGCCACCAACACCACGTTGTCGCGTGAGGGCGTACAGGGGTTGCGTTACGGCAACGAGGCGGGCGGTCTGAGTGGTGCCCCACTGGAAGATCTGGCGACAGAAACCGTCGAACATCTGTGTCAGGCACTGGCGGGTAAACTGCCGGTGATCGGCGTCGGCGGCATTCTTGATGGGGAAGGTGCGGCGGACAAAATAAAGGCGGGTGCTTCGCTGGTGCAGGTCTATTCTGGCTTTATTTACCGTGGTCCGGAATTGATTCGTGAAGCCGTCGATGCCTTGGCGGATTTACGTACACAGGGCTGATAGTGCCCGGTGAGTTGGCGTTGGCACAAAAAAGCCCTGCATCTGGCAGGGCTTTGCTTCCCTGAAGAGGAAGCGTGCATAACGGGCGTTAAGCCCTGAAAAACGTCATACGGCCATTTTATGAATACCAGAAACGCCGGTATAACCATCCCAGTGATCGGCACGACCGGAACGCCAGCCAGCGAGCCAGGAGTCCCTTTGTGGTCCTAATGGAGCCAGATCTTTTGAACGGCGCTCAACGCCAGCGCGATAACCACGTGCAAAAGCTCTTTCCTGCATGTCGCGTTTCTGTTTTTTCATAGAAAGCTTCCTCGCTAAAGTTATTTGCTCGACGACCAGAACAACTGGTTGAATCACTGGCCGAACCCCTGTTGTACCTCAGGCCGGTGAGTAATGTTAATTATTTATTACTTCTAAGCGTCACTTTTCTTACAGCCACAGGCTATTTGACGAAACGGGTTTTCTCAGCATGCAAAATGAAACAACAGTAACAACTATGACCTGGCTGGCTGCTTGCCCGAAAGGAATCGAATCCCTGTTAGCGGATGAAATCAGGCACTTGGGAGGGGAAGTTGAACGTGAAACACATCTGGGGGTGATCTGGCGTGGCGATTTGACGCTGGCTTATCGCTTTTGTTTGTGGAGTCGTCTGGCGAGCCGGTTGCTGCTGCCGTTGCAGGAAAGTCAGGTAGACAATGTCGACGAAATGTATGACGCGGCCCGTTCTGTCGACTGGCCGGCCATTTTTGCGGTGGGGGCAACGTTCCGCATCGATTTTCATGGCCGCACGGATTATCTCAACAATACGCAGTTTGGCGCGCAGAAGATCAAAGACGCCATTGTTGACCGCTTCCGTGACGATACCGGAGCCCGCCCGTCGGTCGATAAAGACGGTGATGTGCGCATTGAAGCGCAGCTGCGCAAAGGCAAACTCAACCTCTATTACAACTTCAGTGGCGACAGTCTGCACCGCCGTGGCTATCGTCTGCAGCCGGGTAAAGCACCGTTAAAAGAAAACCTGGCTGCCGCTGTTCTGGTGCGGGCCGGTTGGCCTGCACTGGCCGCAGAAGGTAAACATCTGATCGATCCTATGTGCGGCTCCGGCACGCTGCTGATTGAAGCGGGCATGATGGCGGCGGATATTGCACCCGGTCTGAACCGGCAGAAGTGGGGCTTTGAGGGCTGGCTGGGCCATGCCCGGTCACTCTGGCTGGCCGAAGTTGAGCAGGCACGCCAGCGTCGTACGGATGGCCTGAATGCCATGACCAGCCGTCTCTATGGCTTTGATATTGATGCCGATCAGCTGGCGGCGGCCCATCAGAACCTGAGCCGCTCGCCGCTGGCCGGTAAAGTTCATCTGGAGCGCCGTGCGATTGAGCAGCTGCGGGTGCAGAATGAAGTGATTGAACAGGGCGGTCTGGTGGTCTGTAACCCGCCTTACGGTGAGCGTCTGAGCGAGCTGCCGCAGCTGGCACCGCTGTATCAGCAGTTCCACGATGCCACCATGCGTTTGCCTGAGTGGCAATTAGCGGTGTTTACCGGGAATACCGATCTGGCCAAGAGCATCCGTCGTCCGCTGGATAAGCAATATCGGCTGATGAACGGGCAGATAGCGACCCGCCTGTTGGTGTTCGGTGCTGCCGATGAGCGCTCAGCGCAACCGCAGGGCAGTATGATCCGTGGCCCGGTGGAAGCCTTTGCCAACCGTCTGAAAAAGAATATGAAACCACTGCAGAAGTGGGCCAGACGCGAAAACGTTGAATGTTATCGCCTGTACGATGCCGACTTGCCGGAGTATGCCGTGGCGGTCGATCTTTATGGTGATTGGCTGCATGTACAGGAGTATGTGCCGCCGAAATCCATCGATGAAGCCAAAGCCGAGCGCCGGTTGCTGGATGTGCTGGCTGTGCTGCCGGAAGTCACCGGCATTCCGGCGCAGCAGATTGTACTGAAGCGCCGCGAGCGTCAGGCGGGCAAGCGCCAGTATGAGAAGCAGAACACCGAACAGCGTTTTATGCCGGTGCGTGAAGGTAATGTGCAGGTGCTGGTCAATCTGAAAGATTACCTGGATACCGGCCTGTTTCTGGATCATCGTCCGACCCGTCTGCAGATTGCCGGACTGGCTTCTGGCAAGCGCTTCCTGAATTTGTTCTGTTATACCGCCACTGCCAGTGTGCACGCGGCGGTGGCCGGAGCGCATTGCACCAGCGTTGATATGTCACGGACCTACCTGAACTGGGGCAAAGAGAACTTCCTGCTGAACGGCATCAAACCGGAACAGCACGAATTTATTCAGGCCGACTGTATACAGTGGCTGCGCGATTGTCATGAGCGCTATGACCTGATCTTTATGGACCCGCCGACCTTTTCTAACTCCAAACGGATGGAAGGCGTGCTGGATATTCAGCGTGACCATGTGATGTTGATTGAGCAGGCCATGCGCAGCCTGAATCCGGGTGGGTTGCTGATTTTCTCCAATAACCTGCGCCGTTTCGATCTGGATGCTGACGCACTAAAACAGTTCATCATAAAGGATGTGAGCGCAAAATCGGTGCCATTTGATTACAGTCGTCGCCCGAATATTCACCACTGCTTCCACATTACGCATCCTGCCTGAATGATTGCGCACGCATTCAGGGCGCATCAGCTCTGAATGTGTGCGTAATACGCCTTATTTATTATCACTTTGTCAGGCAATCCTGACAAAGTTGGTACGGATTCTGCTGATCTCAGCTTCTGTTGGATAATTACGCACCAGTCTGGTGTGTTGTTTTCCGCCCGGCACTCTCATGAAGCATCGCAACGCAGGTTGTTGATCCACTGATCTGAGCGCGCCGTTTTTATCGGTAAGTATTCAGCGAATTAAAATGAGGACACAGCGTGGAAACTATTGACGTTAACAGCATCAACAGCGCCGTTGAGACTTTGATGCAAAGCGCCAACACCATGTTTATTTTGCTTGGTGCCATTATGGTGCTGGCCATGCATGCGGGCTTTGCCTTTCTTGAAGTCGGTACTGTACGTCACAAAAACCAGGTGAATGCTCTGGTTAAAATCATCACCGATTTTGGTGTATCAACCCTGGCGTATTTTTTCATCGGTTATCAGATCGCTTACGGTGTCGATTTCTTCACTGGCGCTAAGGATCTGGTTGCCAACAACGGTTACGACCTAGTGAAGTTTTTCTTCCTGCTGACCTTTGCCGCCGCCATTCCGGCCATTGTGTCCGGCGGTATTGCTGAACGTGCAAAGTTCTACCCGGTTCTGATTGCTTCCGCGCTGACGGTGGCTTTTGTGTATCCTTTGTTTGAAGGCATGATCTGGAACGGTAATTACGGTTTCCAGAGCTGGCTCGAAAGCCGTTTTGGTGCGCCATTCCATGACTTCGCAGGTTCGGTGGTTGTGCATGCGGTGGGTGGCTGGATTGCTTTTGCGGCCGTTGTGCTGCTCGGCTCCCGCCGTGGCCGTTACCGTGATGGCCGTGTGGTGGCTTTTGCTCCCTCCAATATTCCGTTCCTGGCACTGGGTGCATGGATTCTGGCGGTGGGCTGGTTCGGTTTTAACGTGATGTCGGCTCAGACGCTGGTTGGTATTTCGGGTCTGGTGGCGGTGAACAGTCTGATGGCGATGGTGGGTGGCACCGTGGTGGCCATGATTGTCGGCAAAAAAGACCCGGGCTTTATTCATAATGGTCCGCTGGCGGGTCTGGTGGCCGTATGTGCCGGTTCTGACCTGATGCATCCGATGGGTGCGTTGATGGTGGGTGGTGTTGCTGGTGCTCTGTTCGTTTATGTCTTTACCCTGGCGCAGAACAAGTTCCCGAAATTTGATGATGTGCTGGGTGTGTGGCCGCTGCATGGTCTGTGCGGTGCATGGGGTGGTATTGCAGCCGGTATCTTCGGGGCGGAGGCCTTTGGCGGTCTGGGTGGTGTAACCCTGATGTCGCAGCTGATCGGTACTCTGGCCGGTATTCTGGTCGCTCTGCTTGGTGGGTTTCTGGTGTATGGCATTGTGAAAGCCATCTCCGGTATCCGTCTGGATGAGGAAGAAGAATTTAATGGCGCCGACTTGTCGATTCATAAAATTGTTTCGACCAGCGAAGACTGATCACCTCCGTCTCTGAACGAAAAGCCGTGGGGAAGCCCGCGGCTTTTTTGTTTGAGTGCGGCGTAACAGAGGGGAGCTGACATGACAGAGCGTATCCGTGATTTACCCGGTCTGGGGGAAAAAAGTGAGCAGTCACTTGCATCGGTTGGCATAACGGATGTTGAGCAGTTGCGCGCCTGTGGTGCCGTGATGGCGTTTTACCGCTTACAGCAGCAGGCCGCCGCTGAGGGGCGGGCTAAACCCAGTCTCAATTTTCTCTATGCTCTGGTGGGCGGATTAACGGACCGCAGCTGGTTAACGGTGGCACAGACGGAACGTGAGGCGTTATTGATGACGCTGCAGGGGCTGGTGGAAATGGAGCGTTTATTTCAGCAGGAGCGCGAGTAATGTAGCTGCAATGCTGGTGTTCAGACCATAAAAAAAACCTACCGGGCGGAGTGTTTTTATGGCGGTTGGCGGATCAGTGTTTAACCGGCGTTTTAATGCCGTGACTGATGGCGTACAGCACCGGTACAACACCCAGTGTCAGCACCGTGGCGAAACCAAGGCCAAAGCTGATGACGACCGCCATGGCGCTGAAGAAGGGGTCAAACAGCAGCGGCAGCATGCCGAGGATGGTGGTCAGTGCTGCCATGGTCACCGGTCGCAGACGGCTGACGGAGGCGTGGAAGACGGCATCGTACGGTTCCCGCCCTTCGCTCAGTTCCAGACGGATCTGGTCGACCAGAACAATGCCGTTTTTAATGATCATCCCCGACAGGCTGAGGAAGCCGAGCAATGCCATAAAGCCAAACTCGGCACCCAATAACAGCATACCGGCACTGACGCCAATAATCGCCAGCGGCACGCAGGCCCAGATCACCAGAGCGCTGCGCATTTCGTTAAACAGCAGAACGGTAATAATGAACATCAGCAGATACCCCAGCGGCAGTGAGGCAAACAGACTCTCTTTGGCTTCGTTGGAGGATTGATATTCTCCGCCCCAGCTCAGTTCATAGCCCGGAGGCAGAGGGATGCTTTCTATCTGTGGTTTCAGCCGTTTGAATAAACCATCGGCGGTGATGTCTGCACTCAGATCCGGGTCGGCAAACACACGGATGGTACGTTTGCGATCACGGCGGGCGATGATCGGATCTTCAAACACCACATCAAAGCGTTCAACCACCTGGCCGATGGGAATATAACGGCTGAAGACCGGGCTCCAGATCTGCAGATCGGTAAGGCCATCGATGTTCAGCCGCTCATACGCGGGCGGGCGCATGATGATGGGCTTTAACGTGGTGCCTTCGCGATACAGACCAATGCTCTTGCCGGAAAAACTGAGCTGCAGCAGATCATCCAGATCCTGCTTGGAAATTCCGGCGCGGCGGGCGTTATCTTCGTTAAATACCGGGCGGATCACTTTTTCACGTTCGCGCCAGTCGTGGCGGATATTATCGGTGTCCGGATCCGCACGCATAATGCTCTTTGCCTGTTCGGCCAGGATGCGCAATTGTTCCTGATCGGGTCCGGCAAAACGGGCTTCAATTTTGGCGGCGCTGCCGGGGCCGATTTGCAAGCGCTTGAATTTCACAAAGGCATCCGGCATTTCTTTTTGTGCCCAGTCACGCGCCTGATCAATTAATGCCGGAATCTGATCGCGTTCGGTGGTACGCACCATAACCTGAGCATAGGCGCGGTATTGTCGCTCCGGCGCGTAGGTCAGCATAAAACGCAACTCTCCCTGGCCAACGGTAGAGGAGGTAAATTCCACTTCCTCTTTTTGCTGAAAATAGTGTTCCAGCGCCAGTGCCTGTTGTTGCGTAGCACGGATATCGGAGCCTTCGGGCAGCCAGATATCAATCAGGAACATTGGCGTGTTGGATGGCGGAAAGAAGCTTTGTTTTACAAAGCTGTAGCCATAGATCGAGATAAACATGGCCGCCACCATCAGGATCATGGTTGTTTTGCGACGGGCCAGCATCAGACTCAGGCTGGTGCGGTAAACATCGTACAAAAAGCCGTGGTAAGGGTCGCTTTCTGCATCCGGTTGCTCTTCTTTCTTAAACAGCAGATGACAGAGAAACGGTGTCAGGGTAATGGCGGTAATCCAGCTGAATAACAGTGAAATCAGCAGGACATAAAATAAGGAACCGACGAACTCACCGGTCGAATCCGGTGATAATCCGATGGGGGCAAAGGCGGTCACCGCAATCACCGTCGCGCCGAGCAGCGGCCATTGGGTTTGCTGCACAATGTCGTAAGCCGCGCGGGTTCGGGATAACCCCTTTTTAATCCCGACCATAATGCCTTCCGTGACGACCAGCGCATTATCGACCAGCATACCCAGAGCAATAATTAATGCGCCCAGCGAAATGCGGTGCAGCTGAATATCCATCACCTTCATGGCGATAAAGGTGCCGAGGATCGTCAGCAGCAGAATAATGCCGATGATGATACCGGCACGCATGCCCATGAACAGGAGCAGCACGATAATCACAATCAGGATGGATGCCAGCAGGTTAAGCACGAAGCCGGTGGACGAGGCATCCACTTCGGCAGGCTGATCATAGAGCGTATGCAGTTCAATCCCTAACGGACGGTTGGCATCCAGCTCGTCCATTTTCTGGCGTAATTGTTCGCCCACGGCAACCACGTTGACGCCGCTGTTAAAGGCGATACCAATACGCAGCGACGGCATGTGATTGTAATTCGTCAGGTGGCCCGGCACTTCGGCAATGCCTTCGGAAATATTGGCAATATCGCGCAGATAAATCAGTTTCTCTGAGCCGGCCTGGCTGACCAGCAGGTTGCCAAGCTCCTGCACCGAGCGGAATTCGCCGGTTGGGTGAAAGCGGATAAATTCATCGCCGATACGGATATGGCCGGCATCCTGTACGGTGTTCTGAGTCTGTAATAACTGATACAGACGCGACAGCGGAATCCCCAGGTTGGTCATGCGCTCGCGTGAAATATCAATGAATACCTGTTCCTGCTGGGTACCGGATACGGTGACCTTGGCGATGCCATTCAGGGTCGATAATTCACGCTTCAGGTAGTCGGCGTAATCATTCAGTTCTTCGTAGCGGTAGTCGTTACCCGAGAGAGCCAGCAATACACCGTAAACATCGCCGAAATCATCCATCACAATCGGAGTATTGGCTCCGGGTGGCAGAGAGGGGGTTTTGTCATGCACTTTACGGCGTAGTTCATCCCAGATCTGCGCCAGCTCATGGGATTTATACGTGGGCTTAATTTCCAGATGAACCTGAGAAAAACCGGCTTTGGAAATAGAGTCGACGTGCTTGATATAAGGCAGTGCCTGAATCGCATTTTCCAGCGGTGCCGTGACTTCCTCCTCGACCTGCAGTGCGCTGGCTCCCGGATAATAGGTAATCACCATGGCTTCTTTAATGGTGAATTGCGGGTCTTCAAGGCGCCCCAGCCCTAAATAGCTGATGGCTCCGCCCACCAGCAAAATGGCCAGCATCATCCAGCTGGTGGTGCTGTGTTTAATAAAATACGTGGCCGCGTTTTGTGGCTGATTCATGCTTAAAGACCCCGTTCCTTGATCCACGGACGGATGCGCATTCCTTCATGGGCCTGATGAACACCTGCGGCAAGGATGGTATCGCCGGGTTGTAATCCCTGAGTGATTTCCAGACCTGCTGTGGAGAGCCGGCCGACTTCAACGGCGCGCATCTGCAGGGTCATATCGCTGTTAACGATCCAGACCATGGCCTGAGAACTGCCATCGGCCTGTTGTTCGCTCTGGAATACGGCTTGTGGCGGCACGATCAGATCCGGATTGGTCTGGCTCAGCACCTGACTGAGATCGACGTGCACACTGGCGGTCATTCCCGGTAATACGTTCAGCGACGGTGGGCGTGGCAGCGTCAGAATCACGGTAAAGCTACCGGTTGCCGGATCAGCCTGCGCGGTGTGTTCCTTATAACTGGCACGGAAACGTTTGCCGGGCAGTGCCTCAAACTCAACATCCGGCTGGTACTGTGTGTTCTCTTTCTGGGCGATGTGCGCCATCAGGTTTTCCGGAACCTGTAAGCGGACCTCCAGCTGGTCTTTGGCCTGCAGCATCACCAGGGTTTTGCCAGCGGCAACCGGTTGGTGATTGTCGGCATACACTTCCGCAATAACCCCGGAGAACGGGGCTTTTAGCGTGGTGTAAGAGAGGTCCGTCCGGGCGCTGGCCAGAGCAGCCTTACTGATATCGAGTTCGGCTTTGGCCTGATCAAATTGTGACTGGGAAATCTGCCCCAGTTCGAACAGATCCTTTACCCGCTGAAACTGGGATTCGGCCAGTTCATAGCGCGCTTTCCGGTCATCGACGAGCAACTGATAATCGGCAGGGTCAAGCCGGGCCAACACGTCGCCCTGACGCACCTCTTTACCGGCCTGGGCTGGCAGCATGAGCAGTTCGCCACTGACGCGGAACGCCAGGGCCGCCCGTTCAGCGGCCTGTACCTGAGCCGGAAAGCGGCGCAGCACGCTCTGATTTGCCGGGCTGATCTGGAATACTTTGGCCGGATGCACAACGGTTGCCGTGGCCGTTGCCTGCTGTTGCGAACAGGCCGAAAGCAACAGGCCGGAAAGCGCAACCATGGGCAGAATCAGCCGGTGATAGTGGGATACATTCGTCATGTGGAATTCCTGTTAACAGACGGACAGTGCCAGTGAGATATGGCAATAAGCATGGCCGTTCATCAGCATTTGGCCAGTTTGAGGGCCGATTCTAGGCGAATTCGACGAATGTCATCAGCCGCCATATCTGCAACCAATCGTCCTGTATCCGGGACAGTTTGCAGAAATGAAGCCTTAAACTTACAGGTTTTGTGGGTTTTGTTTTAAATTTGGCGATAATTGCGGCGATAGAATCACAGCAATTGCTGTAAGTAACGAGGCAGTGTCTGACTGGCCTGGCCGTAAATATGTTCGGCAAAGGCATCCTCAGTATTGGATGGCTCAAGGTTGATTTCGACGGTATGCGCACCGGCCTGACGGGCGACTTCAACAAAACCGGCAGCCGGATAAACATGGCCTGAGGTTCCGATACTGATAAACAGATCGCATTGCTCAAGGGCAGAATAAATCGTGTCCATATACAGCGGCATTTCACCGAACCAGACAATGTGCGGACGCAGGCTCGGACGCTGACAGCAGGGGCAGAGCACCCCGGCACCGAGATCGCCCTTGTGTTCAATAACATGGCCAGTCAGCAGACAGCGGGCCTTGTTCAGCTCGCCGTGCATATGCAGCAGGTTACGGCTGCCAGCGCGGTCATGAAGATCATCCACATTTTGCGTCACCAGCAAAAAATCACCGCAGAATTGCTGCTCAAATGCTGCCAGCGCCCGATGTGCAGGATTGGGATGAACCTCGCTTAACTGACGCCGGCGGTCGTTGTAAAAACGTTGCACCTTTTGCGGATCACGGGCAAAGGCTTCTGGTGTGGCAATGTCTTCCAGGCGATGGTTTTCCCATAAGCCCCCGGCATCGCGGAACGTGCGGATACCGGACTCGGCGGAGATACCGGCACCGGTCAGAACAACAATGAGTTGGCAGGTGGTTGGGTTCATGAATCAGTCGTGAAAATGGTCGGAAAAAAAGGCGCGGATTTCCTCTTCCCGTTCGTTGGCATCCTGAAAGCCAAGGTCAATCAGGCTTTTGCAGAAACCATGAGAAAACAGCAGATAGCTGAGAATACCAGAGCCATTCTGGCTGGCGTTGCCACTGCCACCAATCGCCAGTTTCAAAGCCCGAGGTATTTCATGGGCATGCTGACCAGCGATTTCATCGATGGAGCGGCTGGGATTAATTTCCAGCAACTCAATGGATTTCAGTTCCATGCCTTCCTTTTTACGCACCGATTCGGGAATTTTATCAACGGTACGGTTAATGCGGCGCAGACGTTCAACATCGGTTTCCATGCTGTCGAGGAAGGCGGCGTTGAGCATATGTCCCATCATTTTGGCTGGTGACGGGTAAGAGCTGCTCTGGGGTCGCTCTTTGCGTTTGTGGGCAATACCACTGACACCGATCACCATGATTTTTTCCGCTCCCAGATGCAGCGCCGGACTGAGCGGTGCCAGCTGGCGTACCGCGCCGTCGGCAAAATATTCGCGGTGAATCCTGACCGCCGGAAAAATCATGGGAATGGCGGAAGACGCCATCAGATGGTCCAGCGTGATGCGGCTGCGAATGCCAACACGGCGCTGGCGCTGCCAGTTATTAATGCTGTAATGGCCCTGAAAAAAACTGACGGACTCACCACTTTCCAGCCCGGAGCAATTCACCGCAATGGCATGCAGTGCTCCATTGTCGATGGCGTTCTGGATATGGTCGAATTTCACCACCTCCTGCAATAATTCGCGCAACGGCTGATTATTGAGCAGGGATACCGCATCGTTTTTATAACCCCGGCCGATGACCAGGCTGCGCGTCAGACGGGCGAGGGAGGCCGATACCCCCCAGAAATCGGTGCGATAAATCTGATCGCAGCTGAAGTGCATCCAGATGCGCTCAAGATGTTTGATTCCCATGCGATAATTTTCAGCGTAACTGGCCAGTGCCACGCCATTAATGGCCCCGGCGGATGTACCGGAAATAATATCAAAAGGGTTGTAGTGGCCTTTGGGCAGAATTTTATGGATGGCCTTTAATACGCCCACCTGATAGGCCGCACGGGCACCGCCGCCGGAAAGAATTAAGCCTGTTTTTTTTACGTCCAAATCCGTGTCCTGCTGTCTCTGGGTGGGCTCTGAATGATCCTGCCTGCGCCGCCGTTATGATCACCGGTGTTGCCGCAATTTCATGCCTCCTTCTAAGCCCAGTATAGTGCATAATGCATTTTTCTGACTTGGCTGGAGAGACTGATGTTCACCGGTATTGTGCAAACCCGATTGCCCGTGGCGCGGCTGGAGCGCAAAGAAGATTTTGCCACGTTTACCTTTGAATTCCCGGAAAAACTGATCGCCGGATTACAGATTGGGGCATCGGTTGCCATCAATGGAACCTGTCTGACGGTGCGTACGCTGGAGCAGGGCCGCGTGAGTTTTGATGCCATCGGTCAGACCCTGAAGGTGACCAATCTGGGGAATTTACAGTCCGGCAGTGTGGTGAATATTGAACGGGCTGCGCGTTTTGGCGATGAGATCGGTGGCCATGTGTTATCGGGCCACATCATGGATCAGGTTGCTGTACTGGCCGTGGACGATTCTGCCAATAACCGGGTGGTATGGATGGAGCGCCCGGCGCATCTTGCGCCTTACCTGCTGGACAAAGGCTATGTCGCGCTGAATGGCTGCAGCCTGACCATTGCCGAAGTCAGCGACGACCGTTTCAGTGTGCATCTGATTCCGGAAACCCGTGATGTCACGACGTTTGGCATGGTCCGGGTGGGTGACCGGATCAATGTGGAAGTCGATGCCCAGACTCAGGCGGTGGTCGAAACCGTACGCCGGCTGTTAGCCGATCCGCAGATGAGCGCGTTGCTGGCCGGTCGTTATTAGGGCCTGATTGCCGGGCTGCCGGATTGGCCGCCCGGCGCGTTCAACGGCTTTGTAAAAAGCGGATGATATCGGCGGATTCAAACATCCAGGTATCGTTGCCGTTGTCAGAAATCAGCAGGCAGGGCACAGTGGTGCGGCCGGTTGCGGCATATTGCTGCTTTCTGAATTCCTGATGCGTCAGTACATTGCGTTTTTCTACTTCAACGTTCAGGCCGGGCAGGGCGCGCAGTACCCGCTGGCAGAACGGACAGGCGTCGTAGTAGTACAAAGCGTATTTCATAAGTTTCCCCTGATGAACTCTGCATGGATTATATCGAACAACTCATACTTTTTCTGATGGCAATTGTAGCGAATTGGTTTTCCGCGTTGGCGGGTGGCGGAGCCGGGCTGATTCAGTTACCGATTCTGATCTTTATGGGGCTGCCTTTTCCGCTGGCGCTGGCCACCCACAAGGTGGCTACGGTGGCGCTGGGCGTCGGTGCAACCGCACGCCACTTGCGTGAACATCATCTTGATCGCCGTATTTTGCTGCTGATTGTCTGTGCCGGTGTTCCCGGTGTGATTGCCGGCGCGTTGTTTATTCTCGATGTTCAGGCGCGCCATGCCGAGATCGCGCTGGGGCTGCTGACCCTGTCGCTGGCGCTGTATTCCTGGTTTAAACCCGAGCTTGGGTTGCAGAAGGAAGCCCGTAACCGGACGCCAGCCGGTTTTGCGCTTGGTGCGCTGGTGTTATTGCTGATTGGCTTTGCCAATGGCGCACTGTCAGCCGGCAGTGGACTCTTTGTAACCCTCTGGTTGGTGTACTGGTTTGGTCTGGATTACAAAACCGCAGTGGCACAGACGCTGGTCGCTGTGGGGCTGGGCTGGAACGGCACCGGTGCCATGACGATGAGTGCTGTGGCGGACGTTCAGTGGCAATGGATTCCGGCGCTGGTGGCCGGATCTCTGATTGGCGGTTATCTGGGGGCGCATTCTTCGATTGCTGCAGGCAACCTGACCATTAAGCGCCTGTACGAGCTGGTGACATGCGTGGTCGGTCTGAAACTGCTGCTTGGGCCACTGTAAGCGCAGATGGCTTCAGTCAGGCTTTTGCCGTTGCGGTTCCGTTACCTGATCAGCACTGTTCGCGGCGTAACCCTCATCACGGCCGGCATCGGCGGGCAGCCATTTCTGTACAACCTGCCGGATCTGTTCAAGGCTGATGGGCTTGCTCAGATAATCATTCATGCCGGCATCCAGGCAGCGTTGCTGATCGCCGGACATGGCATTGGCGGTTACGGCGATGACCGGTGAATGCCGTTCGCTGATGTTACTGGCGCGCAGAATCCGGGTTGCTTCAAAACCATCCATCACCGGCATCTGACAATCCATAAAGATCATGTCATAGCGGTAACGGCGCTCTGAATTCAGAATTTCCAGTGCCCGTTCACCGTTGTCTGCAACATCCACCTTTAATTGCAAACGACTGAGCATTGAATTCAGCACCCGCTGGTTAATGGTGTTGTCTTCAACCACCAATGCCCGGCCACGGATATTTTCGACCGGGGTGGTTTCGACAGCTTCAACCCGGTTTTTAATCAGGCGGACTTCACTTCTGCCCAGTGCCTGAACCGGCAGATGCAGGTGAACATGGGTCCCCTGATGCTTTTCGCTGTCAATCTCCAGGCGGCCTTTCATGCAATGACAAACCGCCCGCACCAGTGATAATCCGATGCCAAGACCCTGATAGCGGCGCTGATCTGAGCCATCGCCCTGGCAAAAATAGTCCTGCACGCGGGCAAGCTCTGCGGCGGTCATACCGATGCCGGTATCGCGGATGTGAATGTCCAGCGTGGTCAGGTTGTTGTTATGGCTGACGCCGACTTCAACACGGATCTGACCTTTCTGGGTAAATTTAACGGCGTTTTCCAGCAGGGCTTTGAGCGCATGGCGGATGCATTTGATATCGGCACGGATATGGTTGGGTAAACCGGGTTGCAGCACCAGCTCAAAGGTCAGATGTTTATTGTGGCATTGCTGGCGGATATAGTCGGCGGCGCTGCGGATCATCGGTGCCAGCTCAATCGTTTCCGGCGACATAATCCGGTTACCGGCCTGAAGCTCGGTGTAGGTCAGGACATTATCGACCAGATCCAGCATATCTCTTGCGCTGTTGCGTGCATCCTGTAGTGAACTGAGCAGCGGCTTGCCATGTTCGTCGGCGGCCAGTTCAAGTGATCCGAGAATGCCATTCAGTGGGGTACGGAATTCGTGACTGATGGTCGCCAGGAAATCGTTTTTCAGCCGATTGGATTCCGCCAGCCGCACCGCGCGTTCTTCCAGTTCTTTTTTCACCAGTTCTTCCGCATGCATTTTAGCGCGTTCGAGAATTTTAATGCGGTCGGCAAGGGCAAATGAAAGCAGCACGATTTCCAGTGCACTGCCGATTTTACTGGCATGGGTTGTCCACAGGGTATTCGGCAGATAGCCCAGCATCATAAAAATGGTGATCAGCCCCCCAACGATCAGGGATACCCAGGCAAAAAGAAAATAGCGGGCCTGATGTTGTCCCTTAATTAAGGAGGACACGGATGAATACAAAACCGTAACCAGGAAAATAACGACCACAAATTTGCCGCTGCTCATCACGGTTTCAATATCAAATATCAGTGAGCTCAGGCACACCAGTGCGGACAGAAGTAAGCATGCCCGCAGGGCAATATCGGCCAGACGGTGATGGATTCTGGTTTGTAAAAATGCGCGGGTGAAGGCACTGCCAAATACCCCTACCAGGCCAATGGTCAGCGGTACGGCCATCTGCTCAAGCCAGATCCAGTGCGGCCAGATAAATTGGTATCCCAGTCCGCTGGTGGCTAACTGCAGGGCCGAAAATGAAGCGATGTAGCCGATATACAGCAGGTAATTATGATCGCGGATGCTCAGCCACAAAAATAAATTGTAGAGAAACATTACCAGCATCATGCCGTAGTAAAGTCCCAGTCCATACTGTTCATTGCTGCGGTCTTCAACGAAATGGGTGATTTCCCATAAGCTGATGGGCACCTGTAATGAGCTGGTCGTCTGGACGTTGAGATAAACAACCTGCCGTTTTATTTCAGTGAAATCGAGAGGGATAACAAAGTTACGATGAGAGATCGGACGCTGGGAAAATTCATTCAGATCCCCCAGATTATGGTGACCTAACTGCCCACCGTCCGGACTGTGAATAATGACATTGACGACATCCAGAAGCGGGTAATTAATTTCCATTAACCAGCGAGATTTGCTGCTCAGGCTGGCATCTATGGTCAGCTTCAGCCAGTAAGCCGATTCGGTGAAACCTTCGTTAAACGCGGATTTCGGGTAAAGCCCGAAAGGAATCTTCTGCTCAATAATGTAGGGCAGTGACAGCTGTGCCAGAGGATCTTCAAGGAAATACAAAACCCCTTTGCTGCTGATCTGGCGGGTGTTATCTGTGAGCTGCAGAACGGTATTGTCGTGTTCCGGGTTCTCACCGGCCATCGCCGTTAAAGACACGCACAGCAGTGTCATCAGGCTGATCAGCAGCCTGATGATGACACCCGGTGCGGCAAAAAAACTGAAAGGAATAATGGCAATCCGCAGCATGTGAGAATCTTTTAAATGCCGCTTCCCTGATTACAGACAGCTACTGAGCTTCCTTGCTATCTGCAACCGATGTGCGGTCGGTTACTTTTCCGGTGAAAGACCCGTAACGGTGCCCTTGCAGACCGGTTCCTGAGCATGGCGATTATTGGGTATAGCCATAATAAATACCAGACAGCCCCGCCACCTGATGAACCTCCGGGACTGACAATAACCACTTCCGTCGTTGTCCTCTGAGTACTTGCAACCAGAGTAAAATTAATTGTCTGGCTGCTGAAGCTGCTGTTAATAGTAGCCGTTATCGGTTCAATGTTGCTATGCCGGATTTGTAAACGTTGTGGTGTTTTTACCGCCAGATCCCCCAGCCAGCGGTAACTGACGGAGGTACTGCTGATGCTGTTCAGTGTCAGCACTTCACTGCTGTTGTCGGTGAACAGCAGTGTCAGTTGCGGCAATTCCGTACTGAAGTCAAAACCGTTGGCCTGCACAATGCCATTAAGGCTGAACGGTGAATTGAGTGCGGTGAGGGTTACTTCTGCATTCAGCTGCGCATCATCAATCGTCAGGGTTGTATCCGGATAACCGTCTGCGCTGATGGTCAGCTGCAGGCTTTCTTCGGGGAGTTGCAGGCTGATTTCGCCCTGACTGTTGGCCGTGGCAGACGAGGGTATTTCCCATACGTCAAAGCGCGGGTCATTCAAGGCCGCGATTGCCCCCGTCACCGCCTGAGCATCCTGATCCGTAACGGTAATTAAAACGGTTCGGCCAGCTTGCAATGCAAGGGGTAATTGACCATCCGGCAGATTGGCTGCGGATGCTGTGATCACCGGCTGGCTGCGGCTACTGACGGCATTGAATGTCAGCAGCACGCTGGCGGCATTAAAGCGATCAGCATCGTCTGCTGCACGGATGCTGGTCACGGCATTACCGAGGTCATCGCTGAATGCGACGGCGGTTGAGTCGCTGCTCAGTGACAGCAGCGTGTCGGCCGGAGCGCCTTCAACGCTGATCGTCTGACTGGCCGACAGCGCCAGTGTTGGGGTGACATTCGTCGTCACCCGCAATGGCCGCTCGATGTAGTACGTGGCACTGAAGCCGTTGCCATCGGTGACCGACAGCGTATAGGTTCCGGCAAAGGCACCGCGGGCTGGCATGGCGAGGCTGTAGCTTTGCGTGGTGGCATCGTAACTGAGCAGGTTGTCCTGCTGGCGGCCATCAAAGAACAGCGAGGTGCTGAGCTGTCCGTCGCCACCACTGAGTGTCAGGCTCAGGGCATTCAGCTCAGCGTTCAGGCTGCCCCCGTCACCGAGTGTTATGCCCTCTTGTTGCAGTCCGAATTTGGGCAGTACCGTAATGGCCAGTGTCGCACTGTCATTTAACAGGCCATCGCTGACGCTGATCGAAACGCTGGCGCTGCCGGTAAAACCGTCAGCCGCAAGGATACTGAGCTGATCACCACTGACCGTGGCACTGACTCCGCTACTGACGCTGCCAACACTGTAGGTCAGGCTGTTGCCATCGGCATCGCTGGCACTCAGGGTGACAACGCTGCTGGTTTCCTGCAGCAGCGTCAGTGCCGCCGGCGGATTAAAGACCGGAGCCTGATTGTTGGCCGACAGAACATTCACGCTGATACTTTGTGTTGTGCTGAGGGCGCCATCACTGACAGCAACGTCCACCGTCGTCGTGCCGGTGGTGTCCGCGACCGGTGTCAGCGTCAGTATGCTGCCACTCAGACTGGCGCTGACTCTGGCGCTGTCAGCGCTGACCAGACTGAAAACCAGTGAGCCGCTTGCCGTATCAATATCGCTGGCGGTCAGGGTAATCACCAGATCCGTGTCATTGGCGGTATTAAAGCTGCTGGCGGAGGTAAAAACCGGCGCATCGTTGACCGGATTAACCGTCACATTAAAACTGGTGCTGCCGGTCAGGCTGCCATCCGACACCTGCACCGTAATGCTGCCCGTACCGTTGTAATTGGCCTGCGGCGCAATGGTTAAAGTCGTACCGCTGATGCTGGCGCCGAGTGCGGCGGGGGCAGAAGCGAGGCTGTAGGTGAGTGAGCCGCTGTCGATATCGGTGGCGCTTAACGCGACATCCAGCGCAGCGTCTTCGTCCAGTGTTTTAGCCGTGATGGCGCTGATTACCGGCGCATCGTTGACCGGATTAACCGTCACATTAAAACTGGTGCTGCCGGTCAGGCTGCCATCCGACACCTGCACCGTAATGCTGCCCGTACCGTTGTAATTGGCCTGCGGCGCAATGGTTAAGGTTGTTCCGCTGATGCTGGCGCCGAGTGCGGCGGGGGCAGAAGCGATGCTGTAGCTCAGAGCATCGCCATCGGCATCGGTGGCGCTGACGGTGACATTCAGGGTGGTGTCTTCATCCAGGGTTTGGGCGGAAACAGCGTTCATTACCGGAGCGTTACTGCCAGCGGAAGCCAGCGTCCAGCCAATATCCGCCAACAGGTATTTTGCTAAACCGGCGTCGTCCAGAAACTCGGTGTATTGCGGTTCCATAATCTCGTTGGGAGTGGCGGCGGTATCAAAATGGCTGACGGAAGACCCGGGGGTGTAACTGGCCGGAGCATACATCCGCATTCTGTTACTGTTCACGCCGCTGCTCAAACCGCCCAGCTGAGCATTGGTCTGGGCACCGTCCCAGACCAGATTGCCGTTATTTATCGTGGCCGCCGCCCGTTGCGACTGGTTCAGGGTAGTAACGCGTGCTCCCTGTGTGTGGTCATACAGCAATTTGGTGTAGGGGTCGTAGACGTACTCCGGACCATAAGTCGCCGCACTGCTGCCATCAGAAGCCAGCAGGGATAAAAACCCCATACCATGCATGATTTCATGCAACACCACCGACAGCAGTGAGTTGCCATTGCCTGCGGGATCATCAAAACCCAGATACCAGCCGGAGCTTTGTAAGCAGCCGGGATTGCCGATACCACTGTTAAATTGCGCGTTAATTTCAGCTTGTGCCGGTTCAACATCGCTGCCCTGCAGTTGGTTCGCCAGAGCATCGGCATACACCGTCCACACCCCGCCATCGTTAACGAATTGATAATTGGCGGCACCGGCACTGCCCAGTGTGGCGCTGTTGGTCGTGCAGAACAGAGGGTCGAAGGATGAGTTGACGTTTACGGTGACGGCAATATCGAACGTTGCGTTGAGAATATCCGCCGCCCGGCTGAATACGGCCAGACGCTGAGCGCCCAGGGTCGTGGCATTGTTTCCACCGACAGCGCTGACGGCGGTTGCATCGTTGAAGCCTTCACCGCTGCCATCGGCATTAATAATCTGGATACCGGCGGCGTGGGTCTGGGCACTCAGCAGCGCAGCGCACAGGCTGAGGAGAATAAGAACAGGTGTCAGCGGGTTCATAACAGGCCTCATGGTTTGCCAGATTCTGCCCTGGCTGCGGGCGGTACGGTGGGAATCGCCGGTGGCTGATCGGCAAGGGGGTAAACGATGCGTTCTTCGGTACGCAGCTGACCATTGTCATCAATAAAAGCCACCACAACGGTGTGGTACTGGCCTTTGGCATTCATGGAATAACCACCGGCAGAGTTTGGCGTCAGCACCAGCTGGCTTTGCGGAATCCGGCGGCGTTCGATATCGGCCGCCAGCGCAGCGGGCAGCGGGATGTGCTCATCATCATGCGAGTGGGTGTGCAATCCGGTCTTTGCGTTCAGCGTCAGGTCAGGCTGTGTCATTGGGGTGGCTTGCGCCGCAGAAGTGGTCTGCGATGTTGTCGTATGGGCCGTGCTGTCCGGATGGTTATCCGGTACGCGCTCTGCCGGCAGGCGGCCGGATACTTCAACCAGCGACGGATGGCCGAGCCGGACACCCATGACCAGCGCCAGCATCAGGCCGGTGAGCATCAGAATGGTAATGACGGTTTTCACGGGCATAACTCAGCCTGAACAACGGTAATGCAAACAGGCTAGCCTGCCGGGCGCAGATAGCCACTGCGCCGGGTAATGATTGGTTACACTCTGTACTGTTGTTTTTTTTGTTATTGCCGCTGCCGTCGGTTACTTCAGGAGAACGTCATGTGAACTTACTTGCCCGGCGGATGTTTGCTCAGGGCGCGTTTGGTCAACGCAGTTGCCTCGGCATTGAGCGGATCTTCCGGCCAGGGATGTTTTGGGTAACGGCCACGCATATCTTTGCGTACTTCGGCGTAGGTATGACGCCAGAAATGCGGCAGGTCACGGGTAACCTGCAGTGGCCGCCGGGCCGGTGACAGCAGATGAATCAGCAGTGGCAAGCGGCCACTGAGAATCGCGGGCTGGCCTTCATAACCGAACATTTCCTGCAGCTTTACCGCCAGAACCGGAGGTTGTTCCTGATCGTCAGGCTGTCGGTTCGGATCGTTATTGTATTGCAGGGCAATATGAGAACCGCTGGCGACCTGCCAGTGAACGGGCACTTGCTGGTTAAGCTGTTGCTGCTGTTCCCAGCTGAGCAGGCTGAGCAGGGCAGTGCTGAGGTCAATTCTGTTAAGGTCGCGCAGGTTTCGCGCGTTATGGCAGAACGGCAGCAGCCAATCGTCCAGACGCAGCAGCAGAGCCTGATCGCTCACGGCTGGCCAGGCATCGTCTTCGCGTTGGCCGGTCGTCAGATACTGAGCGGCCAGCGCCATACGGCTGCGTAAGGTGCGGGTATCGTCCTGCCACGGCAAATCGTTCAGACCGCGCTGCAGAAAGTAATCACGCCAGGCCTGCTGCCAGTCATCGGCTGATAACGCTGGCAGCGGTTTGCTGCTGAGAGTCAGCTGGCCGAGGCAGGCATGACGCTGGGCTTTCAGCTGGCCATTATCGTTCCAGCCCACCTCGGTCCGTTCGCTGAACAGTTGCGGGGCCAGTTCCCGCAGGTGTGTCAGGCTCTGGCGCTGCAGGGGGGCTGCCAGACGGATACGGTCTGGCTGGCCGCCGCTGATATCGGCGATGGCCAGATAATCGGCGTTCTGCAGATCGCTGGTAGGTTGCAGTTCGGCGCCGCTGCCAGCGCTCAAACGAAACGTCCGGGCACTGCTGCTGCGTCTTTGCGCGATCCGCTCAGGGAAGG
>JAJOJJ010000015.1 GCA_021208685.1 Saccharospirillaceae bacterium | reverse complement strand
CGACGGTGGTGATCCGGGCGATGGTGGTGATCCGGGCGATGGCGGTGATCCCGGCGACGGTGGCACTCCGACCGTTCCCGATTGCGGTTATCAGCCTCCTGCAGAGGTCATTCCGACTCAGACGCTGGGCAACACTGCCGCAGCGGCGGCCTATGACCTCAGCGCCTACAACGAACGTACCGACCTGAATACCGACCTGACCGGCACCTGGGTGATGGTCAGCGACTATGTACGCACGCAGATACCACGCATCCATACTGAGCAGGAAACCCGGCATATCCGCCGCAAAAGTGTTTTCGTCATCCGCGACAATGCCGGCACTCTCGAAGTGGCGAACTGCGCCGCAGGCAGCAGCACCTTCCGGACCTTGCCCGATACGGCTACTGCCTTCTCTTTACCGCTTTACAGCAACGCCAACGGCAATGAGCCGCAATTGTTTACGCTGACCAGTAACAGCCGGATGGCAGGACAGGCTTTAACGGGTTACACAACGGGCTTTGGCGAGACCCGTTTCAGTGGTCAGAGTACGGCGGCGATTAAAATATCGGACAGCACGGCCGCATTCGGCCAGCAATCACTCACCATTCAATACGACAACGTCAGTGTGGATGATCAGAATCAGCCGATATACTGTCTGGTACAGACGCTGGAGCTGAGCGGAACACAGGAATGCGCTGAGCCGCCCGCCGCCAGCGAGCTGATTCAGCAGCTTCAGACCCGCAGCAGCAGCGGCCTTGGCCTGCTTATGCTAAGAGAGCAGGACGGCAGCCTGAAAAGCGCACTGGCACGGGATAACGGCAGCGTCACGCTGATCACCCAGTCCGCAGGACCTGCCAACCTGACAGCAACCGCTGATAACGCTCAGCTGGTTCTGAGCGCAGATCTGGATGCTGCCTCCGCCTATGTCAGTGGCAGCAGCTCACCTGCCGCCACCGGCAGCTACAGCACGACACTGACCCTGCCTTAACCCGATACCGCGCCGGGCATCAGCCCGGCCATCTGAGCTTTCAGCCACATCACCGCCGGATCGCGGCTCGCCTTGCGGTGCCAGTAGAGGTGCATTTCCAGCGGCGCCAGAGGCAGTGGCAAGGGCAGCACCCGGAATGGCGGCTGCCGGGCGGCCATGTTGCGGGCAAAGCTGCCGGGCAGGGTGAGCAGCAAATCGGTCTGCTGCATCACCTGAATCGCGGCATAGTAATTCTGGCAACGCAGCGCGACCTGCCGCACCTTGCCCAAACGCGTCAGGGCGAAATCTTCCACGCCGGGACCTTCCGCCCGACTGGATACCAGCACATGCCGGGCACTCAGGTAAGCGTCCAGATTCCACGCGATCCCCTGCAAAGGATGGCCCTCGCGCATCACCACCACCAGCTGCTCTTCGCCAATCGCCTGATGCTCAATATCATCACCAACCGGTAACAGCACATCGGCGGCAAAGTCGATCTGGCCGGATGACAGCGCGCTTTCCATCTCACGCCGCGCCACCCGCACACTGCGTAACTGAATGCCTGGCGCCTGCTGTTGCAGCCGAGCCATTAATAGTGGCAGCGCCGTCGCCTCCATCACATCACGCGAGGCCAGTGTAAACACCCGGCTGGCCTGTGACGGATCAAAGGCCAGCCCTTCCGTCAGGGTGGATTCCAGATCCTGCAACGCAGCCCGAACACGGCCGATAATGGCTTTCGCCAAAGGCGTCGGGCTCATCCCCTTGCCCGAACGCTCAAACAGCGGATCATCAAAGCGCTCACGCAAACGCCCCAGCGCATGACTGACCGCCGGTTGCGACAGGTTCAGCTGCTCGCTGGCGCGGGTCAGATTGCCCTCACGGTAAATCACATCGAAGACCACAAAGAGGTTCAGATCGACGCGGGAAAGATTCATTTTCTGCATACCGAATTAACCCAGCATTCATTCAGGCAATAAGACTACCATGCAGACACCGGCACAAGGCAGCCACTCATTTGACCGGCGACACAGGCACCCCCTATATTGACAGCGTCAACATAGCCCACAATAACAACCATCAGACAACCATCAGACAACCATAAGGATCTGCCATGAATGCCCTGCCTGAATTCCAGAGCTTTAACGTCAGTGTCGAAAACCATATTGCTCACGTTCAACTGTGCCGCCCCGACGCCCTGAATTCCATGAATCAGGCTTTCTGGCTGGAGCTGCCGCAATGCATGCGTGCCATTGAGGCCCTGACCGATGCGCGGGTGATTGTGATTTCTTCAACCGGCAAGCATTTCTCCGCCGGTATGGATCTGGCGGTATTCACCCATCCGAAAGCGGTACCAATGAGCGGGGATGCCGGGCGGATGGCCGAAAATCTGCGTCGTGTCGTGATGCAATTACAGGACACCTTAAGCTCGCTGGAGCAAATTCGCTTACCGGTACTGGCGGCCATTCAGGGCGGCTGTATCGGTGGTGCGCTGGACATGGTCTGTGCCGCTGACTCGCGCTATTGCAGCGCCGATGCTTACTTCACCATTAAAGAAACCGAGCTGGGCATGACCGCCGATGTCGGCACCCTGCAGCGCCTGCCGAAACTGATGCCGCAGGGCGTGGTACGCGAACTGGCCTACACCGGGCGTCAATTCAGTGCGCAGGAAGCCAAAGCGCTGGGTTTTGTGAATGAGGTGTATGAATCCCAGCAGGCCATGCTCGACGGCGTGATGACCATTGCCGCCCAGATTGCGAAAAACTCGCCGCTGGCGGTTACCGGCTGCAAAGAGATGCTGAATTACAGCCGCGACCACAGTGTTGAAGACAGCCTGCGCTACATGGCGACCTGGCAGTCCGGCATGTTCCGCCCGACCGATATGATGAAAACCTTCCAGGCCAAAGCGCAGAAGCAACAGGCAGAATACGATGACCTGTTTGCCGTGAAGGGATTGTTTGAGGAGTAAGACGGCTGCGATTTTCCGCGCAAAGCACCGGTATGTTGAGCGGTACTTTGCGCATCCCTGATCGGACAAAGCGATTCTGGCCCGTTCGGTTCCAGTGGGCGAATCGTGCATAGCCTCTGGCTATCGGAATCAGAAAATCTTCTCCTTTTTTCATTCGCGTTACCTCATCCCTCACAGTAGACTCAAACGCAAAATCAACCTGACTATCCTGCAACAGCATCCGCCAGCTCTGCGCGAACGGAGGGCGCGGTAAAGGCATGCAATAGTCAAAGGTTGATTTTTACCGGTGCCTTCAGCCGATGGCAGCCAACTACACACCACGGGACTAAGGATGAGCCATGAAAAAAACAAGATCGGGCATTCTCCGCTATGCGCTGGCAGCATGTCTGCTGACGCTGGCCGCAGGAACAACGCTTTCCGCTGACGCCGGAACCGTCGCATCAGTGACCAACCTGGCCGTTGCCAATACTGGTGGCGCCACGCAGGTCAGCACGCAAGACGGCGCGTTTCTTTACCAGATTAACGACAACCAACCCTACATCAGGGCTTACCGGGTTGATCCGGACAGCGGGAAAATGACCGCTGTTGGTCAATACACCAACAACAATGGCGGAGCCAGTGCCGCTCCTCAGTTTTATTCGCTGGCGATCGACCATCAGCGCAATGTCGTCTTTGCCTATGGTGTCAGTTTTACCAATGTGGCGAATTTCAGCATTAACGTCTTCAGCATCAACAGCGATGGCACACTGACCGAAATCAGTGGCTCTCCGTTTGCGGTCAGCAAACCGAATAACAAATACGGCAGCATCACCAGCCCGATCGCCATCGACAGTACAAACGGACGCCTCTTTCTGCTGACCAGCGGCTCCTTTCCTTTTACCGCCCAATATGACTGCGATGCGTCAGCGGCGGTGATCACCTACAGCATCGCTGATAACGGCGCCCTGTCACCCATTGCCGGACCGACCAATATCATTTCCAATTCGCCGGGCATCGCGCTGTCGCCAGACGGGAAGTACCTTGTCTCAGCAGGCTTTAACACCCTCAATTGCGGTCAAAGCGGGTCATCTCATCAACCCCTCGTCGTGGCGTATCAGATCACCGAATCCGGTGCACTCGGCACCAGCAACAGCCAGCCTTACCCGTTGTCTAAGCAAGTTCTGAATCAATATGCCGTCCTTGTTCAAAGTCCCACCGCGCTGGCCATGCACCCCAGCAATGGCATGGTTTACTTACTCAATAACGCGCTGACACCTTCCGTATTTTCGCTGAATAACGGCGTTCTGACGGCCAGTACCACGGTAACAAGCCCGGCCAATGCCTATGATCTGGTCTTTTCTGCTCACGGTCACCGGGGCTGGGCGATCAGCAACAGCCAGATTCAGGCCTATCAGGTGAACAGTGACGGTTCTCTGAACGCCGAAGGCTCTCCCCTGGCCTCAGCTCCGGCACAGGACAGTAATGGCAATCCACCCGATCTGATCCTGGCAGACAACTCAACCCGCTTAATGGCAACGATAGAGAGCCCGCAGGCAAACACCTGGATCTATGCCACCGATCTGCCTGCTTTCGGCAACACAACCGTAAAGCTTTCCGGCACTGCCCTGAATGCTCAGACCACCGCCATCAATGTTCAGCCCGGCTGTAGCACGGCCTTCAGTCTGTCGACCACGCAGCCAGGCAGCACCACCAGCGCACCGGCTGATGCCTTCAGCATTCCGGCAACGCTGAAGAATGGCGTTATCACCGCAGCAATACCGACCAGCAAAATAGTATTGGGAACCACCTACTATGTACGGGCAGCCGCGACCTGCAACAACAGCACCCTGTACAGCTCAGCGCTGACTTACGCCTATAAAACCCAGCCTTCTGCGCCTTCGATTACCAGCGTCTCTTATGTTGACGTTCAGCCAGGAGCAACGACGGCCACCGCCAGTGTCGCCATACAGGCACCTGCGTCCAGTGGCGGCTCACCAATAACGGGCTACACCGTTACCAGTACACCGGATTCGAAAACCGGCAGCTGCGCCCAGTCACCCTGCCTGGTGTCCGGGTTGACCATTGCAATCCCTTACAGCTTTGCCGTTTCGGCTCAGAATGCTGAGGGAAGCAGTGAATCGTCACCGGTAACCGTGGTGCCTGCACCGGTTGCGCCGGCCACTGCGCCTGAGAATATGCAGGTGTCTTTTACGCCGAACGGCAATACCGCCACCATTAACGTGTCGTTTGAGGCACCCGGCAATAACGGCGGAGCCAGCATCACCGCCTACAACCTGCATCTGACCAGCCAGGGGAAGAATTACGTCGGCTCCTGTCAAACGTCCAGGCTCACCTGCACCTTCAGCAACGCAACTCTGGGTTCACAGTATTACCTGACCGTCTCCGCCCTTAACAGCGCAGGGCCGGGTAATACCGCGACAGCCACGGTGACACCACTGGCCGCACCCACCGTTTTGAGTGCCATCGCCGGACCCGTCGCAGGCAACGCCACCATAGAATTTACCCCGGACACTGCCAGCAAGGCTGCAACGACAAGCTATGTGGTCACCAGCAAGCCGGGCAATCTGACCGCAAGCTGCTCCGCATCACCCTGTGTGATCTCCGGCCTTAACACCGGTCGGACATATACCTTTACGATGCAGGCAAAGAGCTCAGCAGGAACCAGCAGCCCATCCACTGCGTCGAACTCCGTCACGGCCGGAGCAGCAACGGCGGTATCCGATGTGCAAGTCAGCCCGGGGGTTGAAGGCGTTACCGTCACCTTCGGGGGCGCGAGTACCCCGAACAACAACATCGAATACGTTATTACGAACAACATAACCAGTACCCGCAGCCGCTGTTCTGCACTGCCCTGTATTGTTCCTCTGACCCAGAGCGGCCGCTACACCTTCAGCGTCACCACATTTGACACCGATAAGATGCAAGTCAGCGAAGCCGTCAGTGCCACCACCGCCATTAACGCTCAGGTCTATCTGGGGAAAGCCACTGCAACCTGGTCAATCCCTTCGGGAGTGCAGCAACTGACGGCGGTGGTAACCGGCGCGGGCGGCGGCAGTGGTGGCGGCGCCTATAACAACCGAAGCCAGGGCGGAAACGGCGCCGTTGGCAAAGTAACTTTGTCCGTGCCAGCTGGCTCAACAAGCGTTTCGGTCATTGCCGGTGGCGGCGGTACCGCCGCCCAATACCCACTTCAGGGTGGCAATGGTGGCGATGCCAGTGCAATCCAAATCGGAAGCAATTGGTTATTAGTTGCCGGTGGCGGTGGTGGGGGTGGCGCAGCGTCCAACAATATCAGCACTGGCCCACGGGGCGGAGATGCCGGGCTGAGTGATAATCCGGACGGTAGTGCCGGTTATGGACGATGCCCGACCATGACTTCGGCCGCGATACCGGGCAGCGGTTCGGGAGGTAACGGTGGTGATGGCGCAGGCGGCGCTGTTGGCGGCCAGGGTATCGGAGCGAATGCCAGCGTAAACGGTGTCACTCCAACCAACGGGGGCAACGCGAACAATCCGCTGTGTTACACCTCGAAGGGAGAGAAGCTTTCAGTTTCCGGAGGTGGCGCGGGTGGCGGCGGATTTGGCGGTGGTGGTGGCGGTGGCGGCAGCGCAGCGACAACCCCCAAAGGCAGCAGCTGGGCATTTAACATCAGTGCCGGTGGCGGTGGCAGAAGTACAGGACCATCCGCCACAGCCTGGTCATCGGCAAACAATGGCGGTACAAGTGGTTCTGCCGGTGGCGCAGGCAGTGTCATTATTTATTACTGACCTGCCTGACTCCTGACAGCACGAGGATTCAGCGATGAATCAGGGTCTGCGTCCCACAGACGTCAGACCCTGATTTTTTCCGGCATCCGGATGGCCTCAGCACGCTGCGTTCCAGCAGAAATCCAGCCATAAAAAAACCCGCTCTGTTTGCACAGAGCGGGTTTCTTTCGCAGCCAAACAAGGACGCTTAGCGCTTGCCGAGTTTTTTCCTCGTTCCTACGCCCTGCGTGGGAATGCAGCTGTGCCAGGTGGCGCTTGCCCAGTTTTTCGCGAATCGGCTGGCTCAGGGATGGCCGCAGTACGCTGCGTTCCAGCAGAAATCCAGACATAAAAAAACCCCGCGGAGCGGGGTTCTTCAGCGATTGACCAGTTAAGCTTAGCGCTTGCCCAGTTTTTCGCGGATCTGCTGGATAGTACGCAGCTGAGCTGCAGCTTCTGCCAACTGAGTAAGCGCGCGGGTGTAATCAAAGTCTGCACCCTGATTCGCGATAGCCTGCTCAGCATGCTTCTTGGCTTCGATAGCTGCTGCTTCGTCGATGTCGCCTGCGCGCACCGCCGTATCAGCCAGTACAGTCACTGAATTCGGCTGAACTTCCAGATAACCGCCAGAGACGTAAACAACCTCTTCTTCACCACCCTGTCTGATAATACGGACAGTGCCTGGCACGAGTGGAGTCAGCAGCGCAGCGTGACCAGGCTCAATACCTAATTCACCTACCACACCACGGGCTACCACACGCTCAACCAGACCGGAGAACAGATTCTCTTCGGCGCTGACGATATCGCAATGGACGGTAATCGCCATAATCTTTCCCTCAGACTGAGGAGACCGGGGAGCGGACTACACTACTCACCCCCGGCCCGCCCAAGTTACATTTTCTTGGCTTTCTCGATAGCTTCGTCGATGGTACCAACCATGTAGAACGCTTGTTCTGGCAGGTCATCGAATTCACCATTGAGGATACCCTGGAAACCACGGATGGTTTCTTTCAGAGACACGTACTTACCAGGCGCACCTGTGAAGATCTCGGCCACGTGGAATGGCTGAGACAGGAAACGCTCGATCTTACGTGCACGGGCTACCAGCTGCTTATCTTCGTCGGACAGTTCGTCCATACCCAGAATCGCGATGATGTCTTTCAGCTCTTTATAGCGCTGCAGAACACCCTGAACGCCACGAGCTACGTCGTAGTGTTCGTTACCGATGACCAGTGGATCCAGCTGACGGGAGGTGGAATCCAGTGGGTCGATCGCCGGGTAGATACCTTTAGAAGCGATATCACGTGACAGTACGACGGTTGAGTCCAGGTGGGCGAAGGTGGTCGCCGGGCTTGGGTCAGTCAAGTCGTCCGCAGGTACGTATACGGCCTGTACCGAAGTAATGGAACCAGTCTTGGTAGAAGTAATACGTTCCTGCAGAACGCCCATCTCTTCTGCCAGAGTTGGCTGGTAACCTACCGCTGAAGGCATACGGCCCAGCAGTGCGGATACTTCGGTTCCCGCGAGGGTGTAACGGTAGATGTTGTCTACGAACAACAGTACGTCTTTACCTTCGTCACGGAATTTTTCGGCCATGGTCAGACCCGTCAGGGCAACGCGCAGACGGTTGCCTGGTGGCTCGTTCATCTGACCGTAAACCATTGCTACTTTGGATTTGACTTTGTCGTCCAGGTTTACAACGCCGGATTCCGCCATTTCGTAGTAGAAGTCGTTACCTTCACGGGTACGCTCACCAACACCTGCGAATACAGACAGACCGGAGTGTGCCTTGGCGATGTTGTTGATCAGTTCCATCATGTTAACGGTCTTACCAACACCGGCACCACCGAACAGACCTACTTTACCACCCTTGGCGAATGGACAAACGAGGTCGATTACTTTGATACCAGTTTCCAGCAGGTCTGTGCTGGCGGCCTGTTCGTCGAAGCTTGGCGCTGCACGGTGAATAGAAGCAACTTCCTTCTCACCGATAGGACCACATTCGTCGATCGGACGGCCAAGCACGTCCATGATGCGACCCAGAGTCTCAATACCAACAGGTACAGAGATTGGTGCGCCAGAGTTTGTTACAGAAAGGCCACGCTTCAGACCTTCTGTCGAGCCCATCGCAATAGTACGAACTACGCCGTCGCCCAGCTGCTGCTGAACTTCGAGAGTTGTCTCAGTACCATCTACGGTCAGGGCGTCGTAGACCTTAGGCACCACATCGCGCGGGAATTCCACGTCGATAACGGCACCGATGATCTGTACGATACGTCCGCTCATATTCGGTTCCTCTTAACTTAAAACCTGTGTTCCCGGGGCTTAAACAGCCGCGGCACCGCTAACGATTTCTGAAATTTCCTGGGTGATCGCTGCCTGACGAGCTTTGTTATACAGCAAGTTCAGCTCTTTGATCATGCCGCCGGCGTTATCGGTGGCGTTTTTCATCGCCAGCATACGCGCAGCCTGCTCACAGGCGTTGTTTTCAATCACACCCTGGTATACCTGTGATTCGATGTAGCGCAGCAACAGACCATCAATAATGGTCTCCGCATCAGGCTCATACAGGTAATCCCAGTTTTTCTTTGTTAAATCGTCTTCGACTGCCTTTAACGGGAGTAATTGTTCTGCTACCGGTAGTTGGGTCATCGTGTTTACAAAGCGATTATGCACGATGTACAGACGGTCAATCTGACCCTCATCGTATGCATCAAGCATCACTTTTACCGCTCCGATCAGACTGGCCAGTTCCGGCGCGTCACCCAGATGGGTTTTGGACGCCACAACTTTGCCACCAAAGTTGGAAAAGAACAGACCGGCTTTAGAGCCGATAGCGCAGAAGTCAACTTCCACACCTTTGTCTTTCCACTCTTTTGACTGCTGGGCAACACGCTTGAACAGGTTGTTGTTCAAGCCGCCACACAGTCCACGGTCGGAAGACACCACGATATAGCCAACCCGCTTAATTTCGCGATCAAGCAGATAACGGTGACGTGACTCAGTCGCAGCACTGGCAAGGTGACCGACCACCCGACGGATGTTATCCGCGTATGGACGGCTCGCCATCATGCGCATCTGAGCGCGACGCATTTTACTTACAGCAACTTTTTCCATTGCTGAAGTAATTTTCTGCGTGCTTTTTACACTCGTAATCTGCTCTTTAATCTCTTTTCCGACTGCCATTTAGCTGCCCTACGTTGAGTGAATCCAGCTGGCGACTGCCGTTACCGGGCCGCCAGCACCGGACTTACCAGGTCTGAGTGCTCTTGAATTTCTCAATACACTCTTTCAGACCCGCGGCGATTTCATCGTTGTAGTCGCCCTTAACGTTGATCTTCGCCATCAGTTCAGCATATTCGCTGTTGGCGTAGCTCAGCAGAGCAGCTTCAAACGCTTGAATCTTGTTCACTTCAACGTCTTTCAGGAAGCCTTCAGTCGCAGCGTAGATCACCAGACCCATCTCAGCGGTGGACATCGGCGCGTACTGCTTCTGCTTCATCAGTTCGGTAACGGCACGGCCGTGTTCCAACTGCTGACGGGTCGCTTCGTCCAGGTCAGAGGCAAACTGAGCGAATGCCGCCAGTTCACGGTACTGAGCCAGAGCCAGACGGATACCACCGCCCAGTTTCTTGATGATCTTGGTCTGAGCAGCACCACCCACACGGGATACCGAGATACCCGCGTTCATCGCCGGACGGATACCGGAGTTGAACAGGTTAGTTTCCAGGAAGATCTGACCATCGGTAATAGAGATCACGTTGGTCGGTACGAACGCAGATACGTCGCCGCCCTGTGTCTCAATGATTGGCAGAGCGGTCAAAGAACCGGTTTTGCCTGTCACTGCACCGTTAGTCATGCGCTCAACGTAGGTTGGATTAACGCGACATGCGCGTTCCAGCAGACGGGAGTGCAGGTAGAATACGTCGCCTGGGTAAGCTTCACGGCCTGGTGGGCGCTTCAGCAGCAGGGAGATCTGACGATATGCCCAGGCTTGCTTGGTCAGATCGTCATAAACGATCAGAGCGTCTTCACCGCGATCCAGGAAGTATTCACCCATCGCACAACCGGCGTAAGGAGCCAGGAACAGCATAGCTGCCGGGTCTGACGCGCCTGCTGCAACGATGATGGTGTGTTCCATCGCGCCGTGTTCTTCCAGTTTGCGTACTACGTTGGCGATAGAAGACTGCTTCTGACCGATAGCAACGTAGATACACTTAATACCAGAACCTTTCTGGTTGATGATGGCGTCGATAGCCATCGCCGTTTTACCTGTCTGACGGTCACCGATGATCAGCTCACGCTGGCCACGGCCTACCGGCACCATGGAGTCAACCGCTTTGTAACCAGTTTCAACCGGCTGATCTACGGATTGACGTGCGATTACGCCAGGCGCAACACGTTCAATCGGAGCGGTCAGCGTAGTGTTGATCGGACCTTTTCCGTCAATCGGGTTACCCAGAGTGTCGACTACGCGACCCAGCAGGGCTTCACCAACCGGTACTTCCAGAATACGGCCAGTACATTTGGCAGTCTGACCTTCAGCCAGACCTTTGTATTCGCCCAGAACAACAGCACCAACGGAGTCACGCTCCAGGTTCATTGCCAGGCCGTATACGCCGCCTTCAAATTCAATCATCTCACCGTACATAGCGTCGGCAAGACCATGGATACGAACGATACCGTCGGATACAGATACGACGGTGCCCTCGTTCTGGGCTTGTGAAGTCACATCGAGATTTTCGATGCGTTTTTTGATGACTTCACTGATCTCAGATGGATTCAGTTGCTGCATGTGCATCGTCCTTCAAATTAGGATTTCATCGCTTCGGCTAATTTGGACAGCTTGCCTGTTAAGGAGCCATCGATTACCAGGTCACCGGCACGAATGATGGCGCCACCGATGATGGATTCATCGACTTCGCTGGTCATACGTACATCACACTGCAGTCTGGCTTTCAGCGCCTGAGAGAGCTTTTCGCTCTGTTCATCACTCAATGGAAACGCCGTTTTCACCACGACATCCACGGTGTTCTGCAGCTTTGCCTTCATTTCTTCATACAACACAGAAATTTCAGGCAACAGCATCAGACGCTTGTTTTCGGCCAGAACAGTGACCAGGTTTTTGGCTGCTTCATTCAGCTTATCGCCACATACGCCTGTCAGTGTCTGTGCCTGCTGTGTGGCCGTGAGAGAAGGGTGTTGCAGAATGCTCACCAGGGTGGCATCCGCGACACACGCGCTCAGCAATGCCAGATCTTCAGACCAGGCATCAAACGCACCTTTCTCACTTGCTTCAGCAAACACTGCTTTGGCATATGGCCGAGCGAGTGTTGTTAATTCAGCCATGGAAACCTCGCTCAGAGCTCGTCAGCTAATGTATTCAGCAGGTCGCCATGAGCGGCTGCATCGACTGACTTGCCAAGAATTTTGGCTGCACCGGCGACGGCCAGCTCAGACACCTGCTTACGCAGTTCTTCTTTAGCGCGGTTTACTTCCTGCTCGACTTCCGCCTGAGCAGCGGCTACCAGACGTGCACCTTCAGCACGAGCGGCTGATTTAGCCTCATCGATGATCTGATTGGCGCGCTTGTTAGCCTGCTCGATGATCTCGGCAGCTTTTTCCTTACCTTCGCGCATCTGGTTCATGGCTTTTTCCTGAGCCAGTTCCAGATCACGGGTAGCACGGTTCGCAGCGTCAAGACCTTCTGCAATTTTCTCCTGGCGTTCGCGCATGGCAGCCACAAGTGGCGGCCATACAAACTTCATGCAGAACCAGACAAAAATCGCAAAGGCAATCATTTGACCCAAAATGGTCAGGTTCATATTCACAGTAATTCACCTCTTGCCATTACGTTAAAGTAGGTAGACGAGCGATCCTGGGATCGCACCTACTTATCAGGCTGCAGACGGTGCTACTACGAAGATCAGGTACATCGCGATACCAACACCGATCATTGGCACAGCATCCAGCAGACCTGCCATCAGGAAGGTTTTGGTTTGCAGCTGTGGACCCAGTTCAGGCTGACGGGCGGTACCTTCTAACAGCTTGCCGCCCAGCAGAGCGAAGCCGATACCAGTGCCCAGAGCACCCAGACCGATCATGATAGATGCAGCAATATATACGAGTTCCATTTGAGACTCCTGAAAGTTACTAGTTAGTGATTTAAGGGTTTAAAACAGTCTGTCAATTCCGAATCAGTGATGATCTTCGTGGGCCTGAGACAGATATACAATCGTCAGAACCATGAAAATAAACGCCTGCAACGGGATTACCAGAATATGGAAGATTGCCCAGGGTACGTTCAATACCCACTGCGCATAAAACGGCAGCAGTGCAATCAGAATAAATACAACCTCACCGGCGTACATGTTACCAAACAGACGCAGTGCCAGAGACAGAGGCTTGGTCAGCAGACCCAGAATCTCAAGGAACAGGTTGAAAGGTACGGCCAGCCAGTGGTTGAACGGAGTAAATGACAGCTCTTTGGCAAAACCAACAGCGCCTTTCACCTTGATGCTGTAGAAAATAATCAGCAGGAATACGCCGATGGACAGACCGAGAGTACCGTTAGGGTCGGCGGTCGGTACGATTTTAAAGTAAGGAGCACCCAGCGCATGTGCGATACCGGGCACCACATCCACCGGAATCCACTTCAGGGAGTTCATCAGGAACACCCATACGAAAATGGTCAGGGCCAGCGGGGCAATCAGCGGGCTGCGGCCATGGAAGGTTTCTTTCACGGTGTTATCAACGAAACCGACAACGGCTTCTACCAGATTCTGAGCCGTACCAGGAACGCCAGAGGTAGCTTTCTTGGCTACACGGCTGAAGAACCATACAAACAACAGACCCATAAATACGGACCAGCCCAGAGAATCCACGTGCACCGCCATAAAGCCCATGTCTTTGGCTTCCTGACCGTTGGCTGCGATTGTCCAGGTTGATGTCGTCAGTTCGGTTTCGCGAACAGTCGTCACCGGACAGCCGGATTCATCTGCAACCGCATTACCTGCTTCATCTTTAACCGGCACCAGCTCTTTACGGACGTAGCCGGAAGGCAATTTGCCGTAAGTAAGATTGGTTAAGTGATGAGCAATATACTCTTGTGAGTTACAAGCCATTCTTCACTCTCTGTTCCAAAGGTTTATAAATTGGCAATTTTTGCTGAAAACAAGTGTCCCAGCTGCACTGTCACAAATCCCGCAAACAGTGCCAAATAATTCAGTGACCAGTTCTGGCTGAAGACGGCAGCAAAGGCAAACCCTGTCAGAACAAACTTCCAGGCCTCTCCCTGATAAAACGACTGCACGATCTGCGCAGATGACCGGGCCCCGCTATAACGGAATGCTCGCCAGACGAAGTACGCATTAGGCAGGGCACAGATAAGCCCTCCTGCTAATGCCGACTTGGCGGCTACATCGCTATGCAACCAGGCGACTAATGCAACAGCAAACGTCAGGATCAATTGTAAAATCACGATCCGGTAGACCGGTGGACGCGGTATGCCTGTCATCCCCAGCCCCACATTAGTCAAAAATCTGCAACAGCCTATTTTAAGGCGCGGTGATTATATTGGCTCGACCAGCCCGCTTCAACCGAAACCGGGAGGCAAAGCGAGAATAATTCCCTCAACAGCCCTGCCTGCCGGCCGGAAACGGCTCTATCCCGCTGATTTTGTGAGAACATCCCGCTAACGTCAGGATTTGTAAGGCCTGCATCAGCAAGTGATGGCTCACTTAACACCGCCTGAGCGTCACGGCCAAACCAGCGCTCAGTGACATCCTGATTGTTATCCCTCCGGAAGATACACAGGGGTCCGTCAATAACCATTTGCATTGAGCCGCCACACGCATAGGCTGCCACCTTACGCTTACCCCCCGGAAACAATCCATGACGAAGGGAATCCTCTTACTCCTGCTGTCGCTGCTCAGCGTCTGCGGCGGCGACAATAACTCATCCCAGAACCCCACACCACAACCAGAGAACCCGGATACTCCGGTCGCCGACCTGACGATTCCGGTGGTGGTTCATGCAATGGAACCCCCGGATCAGACGACAGCCGCATCAGCGCCGATATGTTTATGCACTATAGGTCACTGGCCCGTGACGAGGGCCTGCTGATGTTCAGTCAGGGTCAGAAAGCTGCGGTCTGGTCGGTATTTAACGAAGGAGGAGAGAGGCATTCGCTGCTGCAGAACAGCCGCAATGCCTCCGCGCAATAACTTACTTGATATGCGCCAGAATGCCGTCCAGCTCATCCAGATTGGTGTAATTAATCACCAGCTGGCCTTTGCCTTTGGCGCTGTGTCTGATGGCGACTTTGGCGCCCAGACGGTCGCCCAGTAAACGCTCCAGACGCTGAATATCCGGATTGGGTTTGCTGGCGGTTTTATCTGCGCTTTTGCCTTCCTGCAGATGACGCACCAGCGCTTCGGTCTGACGCACGGTCAGCGTACGGCTGACCACCTGCGCAGCCGCTTCGCTCTGTTGGCCACCACTTAAGCCGAGCAGGGCGCGGGCATGGCCCATTTCGATATCGCCGTGTTCAAGCAGGCGTTTGACGTCTTCGTTCAGATTCATCAGACGCAGCAGGTTGGCAACGGTGGCGCGGTTTTTACCCACGGCTTCGGCGACTTCCATCTGCGTCAGCTCGAACTCGTGTTGCAGGCGGTGCAGGGCAGCGGCTTCTTCCATCGGATTCAGGTTTTCACGCTGAATATTTTCAATCAGCGCCATGGCGATGGCGGCATCATCCGGCACATCACGGATCAACGCCGGAACGGTGTCGAGCTGCGCCAGCTGGCAGGCGCGCCAGCGGCGCTCACCGGCGATGATTTCAAAACGATCATCAGCGCTGGCCAGCGGACGCACCACAATCGGCTGCATCAGCCCCTGCGCTTTAATCGAGGCTGCCAGTTCTTCCAGTGCTTCCGGCTGAATGTCTTTGCGCGGCTGATACTGACCCGGCTGAATCCATTCAATTGGCAGGTGACGCAGCTCACCGGCCTCTGCCGGGACATGGCTGTCCATGATGTCTGTGCTATCCGGCTGAGTGGCAACGACCGCCGCACGGGAGCTGCTCAGCAGGGCATCGAGGCCACGGCCAAGGCCGCGTTTTTTCTTTGTCATGCGTTCAGATAACCTTATTCAGCGGTCAGGCCGTTGCGGCCTGACGGGTGCGGCGGTTCATTTCTCCGGCCAGAGCCAGATAGGCAACCGCCCCACGCGAGGATTTGTCATAACTCAGTACCGGCACGCCGTGGCTTGGCGCTTCGGCCAGACGCACGTTGCGCGGAATCACGGTGCCATATACCCGATCGCCGAAGTGGCTGATCAACTGGGTGGAGACATCGACCGTCAGGCTGTTGCGCGGATCGTACATGGTGCGCAGCAGGCCTTCGATTTCCAGTTTCGGGTTGGATGTCGCTTTGATCGATTCAATGGTTTGCATCAGCGCACTCAGACCTTCCAGTGCGTAGTACTCGCACTGCATCGGAATCAGTACCCCTTGCGCCGCCACCAGAGCATTGACCGTGAGCATATTCAGTGACGGCGGGCAGTCGATCAGGATGTAGTCGTAATCAGGGCGCACTTCCGCCAGCGCTTCACGCAGACGGCTTTCACGCCGGGGCAGGTCCATCAGCTCCACTTCGGCAGCGGTCAGATCACCATTGGCGGGCAGCAGGTCAAATCCGGCCGTGGTGGCGTCGGTTTTCTGTATCGCCGCAGCGGTACGGCATTTGCCGGTCAGCACCTCGTAGAGAGAAACCTCCAGATCGTGCTTGTCGATGCCACTGCCCATGGTGGCGTTGCCCTGCGGATCGAGGTCCACCAGCAACACGCGACGTTTGGTCGCTACCAGCGAGGCAGCCAGATTGACCGCCGTTGTGGTTTTGCCGACACCACCTTTCTGATTCGCAATTGCCAGAACTTTGCTCACAACTCAGCTTCCTTCAGTGCCTGACGGCGATCCGCCTTCAATCGTTGGTATTAACCGGCAGCAGGCGCAGCAGATGCCGTTCACCTTCCACACCGGGAACGCTGATGGCATCGGATGCCACCACGCGGAATTTGTCGGCGATGGCGGCAATTTCATCCTGTGGATATTGCCCTTTCATCGCCAGAAAACAGCCTTGCTCAGCGCGCAGATGCTGACACCAGTGGGTCATATCGGCGAGCGAGGCAAAAGCGCGGCTGACAATCATATCGAAAGGCCGGGGGGGATGATATGCCTCGACCCGTTCGTTCACTATGGTCACGTTCTCCAGCCCCAGCGCAGTGCGGGCCTGAAACAGAAAGCGGGTTTTTTTGCCATTGCTGTCGAGCAGGGTGAAGGTTTTGTGCGGATTCATGATCGCCAGCACAATACCCGGTAAGCCCGGCCCGGTACCCACGTCGGCAATATTGTCCGCTTCCTGCACAAAGGGATGCACGGCCAGACTGTCGAGCAGATGCAGCGCAACCATGCGCTCCGGTTCACGGATGGCGGTCAGGTTGTAGGCTTTGTTCCACTTCTGCAGCAGATCCAGATAGGCACGCAACGCACTCAGCTGCTCTGCCGTCAGGGCAATCTGCATCTGCTCAGCGCCGCGCGCCAGCTGGCGGGTTAAGGAATCTGTTTCAGCGTTCATGGTGCATCAAACCGGCAATATGGAAAGGCGGCGGATATTAGCATACGCCCGCAGTTGACGGGAAACGCGCACCGGCTCCCTCCGCCGGCATTCACCGGACTTGTTCCGGACATAACCTAAGTAGGGTAGGAATAATCGCCATTCTATCTATCATGCACACACTCATTAACGGAGCCTGCCTTATGAATTCCACCACCAGTCATCCGCCATCGTCCCATTGGTGGCCCATTATCGCTGCGGCGGTATCACTGATTGTGGTGCATGGCTTCGGTCGCTTTGTGTATACGCCACTGCTGCCGCTGCTGGTTGATGACGGCCTGATCACACTGTCTCAGGCGGCTTCCCTCGCGACCTGGAACTACGTCGGCTACCTGAGCGGCGCCATGCTGGCGCTGTTTCTGTATCAGCGCGGTCACGGCCGCAATGCACTGGCCGTGATGCTGACCGGCAATGCTCTGCTCACCTTGCTGCAGGTATTCGTCAGCCAGTACGAAACGCTCGCTGCCCTGCGCCTGCTGAACGGTATCAGTAATGGGGTGGTCTTTGTGCTGGCACCGGCCCTGGTGCTGGAGTGGCTGGTGACGCAACAGAAAGCGCAACTCAGCGGTCTGATGTATCTGGGCGTGGGCATTGGCCTGCTCAGCTCCAGCGCACTGGTTGATCTGAGTGCCGTCTGGCTGGCTGGCCCGCAACGCTGGCTGCCCGCGGCCATCGCCGCCATTCCGCTGGCGTTGTGGAGCAGCTGGTATCTGCACCGCTTACCCGGCCATGCAGCCGCCGGGCAGGGGGACGATCATTCCGCACTCTGGGATCGTGCCAGCACGCCTTTGTTTCTGGCCTATGCCGGTGCCGGGTTAGGCTACATTCTGCCGATGACCTTTCTGCCCGCCGTAGCCGCCGACTGGCAGCTGACGCTGGTGCCCAGTGCCTGGCTGCTGGTCGCTATTACCTCGCTGCCATCCACCTGGCTGTGGAATCATCTGGGTGCCGCTATCGGCGATAAAACCGCCCTGTTATGGAACTACGCCATTCAGGCGGCGGGGGTCGGTGCACTGTTGTTATTACCGCAGCAGTCCATGGGATTGTGGCTGTGTGCGATTCTGGTCGGCGGAACGTTCTTAGGCGCGGTGCTGCTGACCCAGCGCCTGGCGCGCAGCCTGCACCCGCATCAGGGGCCAAGGTTAAGCGCCGCGCTCATTGCACTCTATGGCTTCACCCAGCTGCTCGGCCCCTGGCTGGCAAAACTCGGTATTGAAGGCGGGGCCAGCTTGTCATCCACCTTTATCTGGGGATTTGCAGCATTGGTTTGGGCATTTGTATTAATGGTGTGGGTACCCGCGCGCCGCGATCACTGAGGGAGGCAACCCATCAGCCAGCACAGTTACCACCCCGGACACGCCGGACTTGCGCCATTAACATAGTTAGTTAGACTAACTATGTTAATGGGAGCATCTTATGACGATTACCGAGAGTCTTAAACATCTTCAGTGGCACATGTGGCAGCTATGGCGAGAATCTGCCAGGCACAACGGCAGCATGGATCTCAGCAACAGCGAACTGGATTATCTCTATGCCGTCATGCCGTCTGATGGACTGCGCCTGACCGAACTTGCAGATCGCATGAACGTCAGTAAAGCCAGTGCCAGCAACATGGTTAATAAGCTTGAATCCCGCGGCTATCTGCAAAAAAGATCATGTCCGGAGGATGGCAGAGCGTCGCGCTTGTTTCTGACAGATAAAACCAGCGCTATAAAACAGGAGGAGGAATTCATATACACCCAGACCGCCACAGCTCTGGCGGCGAACCTGACTCCGGCAGAAATGCAGCAGCTCAGCCAGTTGCTGGCGAAAGCTTGTCAACACTTGCCGACTGACTGAGCAACAGAGCGAATGATCATGAACCATTCCAGCATTACCCGCACGTTCTGGCGCTACACCATACCCTCTGTTGCAGCCCTGATGATCAGTGGCCTGTATATGGTTGTGGATGGAATTTTTATCGGTCATGCCATGGGCTCCGAAGGTTTATCCGCGATCAATATGGCATGGCCTTTATCAGGCGTAATGCTGGCCATCGGGATGATGATCGGCGTTGGCAGCGGAGCTCAATGCTCAATATCGCAAGGGGCCGGACAGACGTTACGGGGGCGTAGCTTTCTGGCACAAGGACTATGGCTCATCGTTCTGCTGGGCATTCCTTCCGGTGTTCTATTGGTATTGGCCGGGCCGGTATTTATGCTCATGCAGGGAGCAGGGGATGAACTTGCAGCCTTGGGCAATGACTATCTGCAGGTGATTGGCTGGGCAGGGCCGCTGGTGCTGGGCTCCATCGCCTTGCCACTTCTGGTTCGCAATCTGGGGGCTCCCCGGATTGCAACGCTTGCCATGCTCACAGGTGCACTCACCAATATTGCCCTCGACTACCTGTTTATTCTTGTTTTTGAATGGGGACTTTTCGGGGCCGCGCTGGCGACCATTATCGGCGAAGCTCTGTCCTCCATGCTGTGCCTGTTGTTTATCCTGAGTCGGCACAATCCGTTGCGATTATCGGCTGAGGACTGCCAACTCAATAGCACCGATTGCCGCCGGGTGCTCATTACCGGATTTTCCAGCATGCTCATGTACCTTTACATGAGCGTGGTGGTGGTTCTGCACAATATTTTATTGATGCACTACGGTAGTCCGGTAGAGGTGGCAGCCTATGCCATCGCCGGTTATCTGTTGGCGTTTTACTACATGCTTGCGGAAGGTGTATCCGGGGGCATGCAACCACTCGTGAGTTACTTTTATGGCGCACGCGAACCGGAAAAAGTGCGCAGGGTGCTTCGCCTCGGATTATTAACAGCGGTTGGCAGCGGACTCTTTCTGACAACGCTTCTGCTGTCATTGCCCGAATTTTTCGCCCGGATTTTTTCCGGCAGCGATAACGAACTGCTGGCAGCCGCTACGGCAGGGATACGCCTCCATCTTTTTGCCCTCTTTCTGGATGGCTTTATCGTGCTCGCAGCATGCTTCTTTCAAGCCATGGGCAAAGCTCGTAATGCCACCCTTATTACGGTGGGCAACATGCTGATCCAATTACCTTTTCTGGCGCTATTACCGCTATTTTGTGGGCTAAAAGGCGTCTGGCTGGCACTTCCTTTATCCAATATTGTGTTGAGCGCTGCCGTGCTATGGATGCTCATGAATCAATTGCGCCAGTTAAAGACACTGGCCGGGCAATCGAATAATCTGGTCTGAATACGGAGCCATTACCATGCAGCCACAACCTTCTTTATATATTCCCCACGGCGGCGGCCCGTGCTTTTTTATGGAATGGCCGGGCAACGCGCAATTATGGGACAACATGGCCGCCATGCTGCGCTCCATCCCTTCGCGCCTGCCGCAACCGCCCAGCGCGATTCTGCTGGTTTCGGCCCACTGGGAAGCGCCGGTATTTACCTTTTGCGGTGGCTCACACCCGAAACTGGAATACGACTATTACGGTTTCCCGCCGCATACCTATGAGATCCGCTATCAGGCTTCCGGTGCTCCGGCACTGGCAGAACGGGCAGCGCAATTACTGCAGGATGCCGGTATCGGAGCGGCGGTGGATAACAGCGCACCCTGGGATCACGGTGTGTTTATTCCGCTGAAAGTCGCCTTTCCGCAGGAAGAAATTCCGGTGCTGGCGATGTCGCTGAAAAAAGGTCTGAACCCGGCCGAGCATCAGGCTGCCGGAAACGTGCTGGCCCAGCTGCGTAACGAAAACGTGCTGATCATCGGCAGTGGTCTGAGCTACCACAACCTGCGCGCATTTTTTGCCGACTCAGCCGCCGATGCGGCGGCCGCCAAAGCCTTTGATGACTGGCTGATTGACGCCGCAGAACAGAACGAAGAACAACGCACAGAGTTACTGAATCAGTGGAGCGATGCCCCCGGCGCGCGTCAGGTGCATCCGCGCGAGGAGCACCTGCTGCCGATGATGATGGTGGCCGGAGCCGCAGGCTCTGACCGGGGTTGTGCTTTTTACCGCGAAGAGATTATGGGCAAAGCCGTCTCGGCGATTGGTTTCGGGCTTTAGCCAGGACTCAGAAATACCAGCGCCAGTTAATATTGGCGGTATGTTCATATTTGCCATCAACAGTAAGGCGGGATACTTCAGCAATTAAGGCTGACTTCTCCAGGGCAATGCTGTGCGTCAGCGTCAGCTGCTGGTGCGTTTTTCTGTCAGGAGCAAATCTGGGCTGATAACGCAGCCAGCTTTTCATATCAAAGACTTCATACAGGTAAGCGCCGATTTCAGGTTCGGCGTAGATAAAATCGGCGTCTTTATTTCTGTACCAGCCGCCATTCAGCAGAGCATACAGACGCAAATCAGCCGAGGCCGCCAGAGTAATACCGGCACCGCCATGAATATTAAATGCGGTGTGCCGCTGCAGATTATCGTCAGCCAGTGAATAAAAGCCGACGCGGAAATCCCCCGAAACACCACCGGTAAAACGATCCCACGGCGTCAGGGAGCGGGCCGAATACAGCTGCAGATGATTAAGGCGTAACGCTTCGTGCTGTGGTGATACGCGCAACGACAAATCAAACAGTTTTAATTCGTTCTCAGCAAAATACTGACGATTGTCATCTTCAATCCCATGACCCACCGCCAACCATTGCAGGTTTAGCCAGTCATTTTTTTCTGTGCGCTGATAGCCGAACGAATAATGCGCATCCTCTGGTGTTTTCAGTGGCGAACGATAATGATCGAGCGTCAGTTCATAGTCAGAAAATTCTGGTGAGTCGGGGATACTCTGACGCAGCGTTTCTGTCTTTTGCGCACCCTGCCCGGTATCACCGGCACCCGTCTGTTCTTTGTAATCCAGTACCGCTGTCGCCATTTCCCGCAGCAAAAATCCTTCTTCACCACCGACCTGCGGCAGTTTATCAATTTCCCCCTTTTGCCACTGATAAACCGCATCCTGATATTCCTGCGGCACAGTATCCTCAAGCATACGTACACGCCATTTAGCGGCCGGTGTTATTTCTATGCTTTTAATGCTTCCGCTGCGATTGACGGCTTTAACCAGATCAATAGGGGTAACCCAGTCGCCAGTTGTTAATTGCGGAATAACCAGACGAATCAGATCGGCAGATACCGTAGCGCAATTCTGCTTATGGAAAAAATAATCCATATTAACGGAGCGTAATTCCCACAGATGGGCCTGCAGAAGACTCTTTTGTTCAACGCTGAGGTCAAGCTCATAGCGCCAGACATTGCGCTGCTCTGCCAGATTATAAAATTCGTAATGCTGTTGCAGGGGCTTGACGAGAAAGAATCCGGGCTTTCCCTCTATTATCGTTTCCCAGATGACCTTCAGTGGGTTAATACTGTCGAGCTCAGTAAAAAATGAAACGGAGTGTCGCGCACGAAACCCATCCTCTCTGACGCCCTCAAGAGCCAGCATGGCATGTCCCATCATACTGCTCGGATTCACCAGATTTTCCGACGCATATACAACGCTGATTTCATCAGCCGGTGCGCGGAGGAGAAACTGTTTATATTCCTGGCACTCCGATAAATTCTGTTCCTTATTGATTAGTCCACGCGTCTTTAAAAAAATATAACGTGCCGGAAAGCGGCAATGACCCATCAACTCCGCAGTCAATAAATTCAGCGTTGCATCCAGCTCATTACGTAATGAAAAATTTTCAGCGGATAAAATAAAATCCGGATCAGAAACAGCAAGTTGCTCTTTTTTATAATGTAACAAAGCCTGCCATACCGGAGAGTTTGCAGTATCCTGCAGCAATGTTTCCCGATCGCTGGCATAAGCATCCATGCACAAAAAAAAGGAAGCCAGCAGGCTCCCTTTTAACCACTTGTTCATCTGCAGATTACTGACAGCTGATAGTGACGTTATCGTCGTAGGTCCACATTGCATCAGTTGCTGAATCAGTTGTAGAACCGAACAGACCACCAGATAAGACGTTCACCCAGAAAACACCTTCAACTTTACGATTCATCGCAGTAGAAGACGCGCAATCAGCATCGCTGGTTTTGATTACTTTGCTCTGGCCATCCTTCTGCAATTTAACAACACCTGGGACAGTATAATTCTGACCATCGATGGTAACGTCGATTTTCTTGCCTGTGGAAGTAGCAACATTCACTGTCGCAGAATCTTCAGAAAGAATTGTTGCACAACCGCTGATTGATACAGCAGCAACAACCACCGCCAGTTTGATGTATTTCATAATCCCTGTATTCCTTATACATTTGTAATTAACGCCTTCTGAGGCCCAACGATTATATCCAGCCGGGCCAAGCCATCAAGTTATTATCTTTACATATGTAGAAATCCGGAATGTACGTGCCTGCGAGCACTGATGATTACTGCTGAAAACCAACCCGACTACAACTTAAACCCCGGCGCATGATGCAGCTGCCCCTGAATCTGCGCGGCATCATCCAGCGCCTGTTCTAAGGTCTGGTTGCGGGCGGCGTTAAACAGGCGCTTGGTTTCCCGCAGGCAGCGGGCGTCGTTGGTGGCCATTTGCCGTGCCAGTCCCAGGGCACTGCCCAGTAACTGAGCATGCGGCACCACACGACTGACCAACCCCATGCGCAGTGCTTCGTCGGCCGAAAATGTGCGCCCGGTCAGCGCCATTTCCAGCGCGTGCTGCATACAGATACGGCGCGGTAATAACCAGGCACCGCCATCGCCGGGAATAATCCCCAGTTTGATAAAGCTTTCGGCAAAGGTGGCCTGTTCGCTGGCAATGGCGATATCGCACATGCACACCATATCGTTTCCTGCCCCCACCGCCGGGCCATTGACTGCGGCGATAATGGGAATTTCCAGCCGGGCAAACGCCAGCGGAATGCGCTGAATAAAGGCTTTGTAATTGGCGGTCAGCTGTTGCGCATCACCGGCAAACATACCGCTGCGCTGCTGCATTGCTTTGATATTGCCACCGCCACTGAACACGTTTCCGACACCGGTAAAGACGGCGACTTTAATGTCCTGACGGTCATTAACCTGAGCCAGCGTCTGTTCGATGGCGTCGATCACTTCACCATCGGAAATGGCGTTTTTAATATCCGGCCGGTTCAGCGTCAGCAGGGCGATGCTTTCGGCACCGCTGTCGTCTTTGCATAATTCCAGAGTCAGGTGGGCGCTGTGATCAGTCATGTTGCAGTTCCTCCAGATCGCGGAAGTATTGCAGCGCTTCCGGGTTTTTCAGGGCATCGGTGTTGTTCACAGGCAAACCCTGCACCACATTGCGCACCGCCAGTTCCACCAGCTTACCGCTGATGGTGCGTGGCAGTTCCGCCACCTGAATAATCTTCGCCGGTACATGGCGCGGCGTGCAGTGACTGCGGATCTGGCGGCGGATGTTATCGCGCAGCGCTTCGTCCAGTGTCAGGCCATTATTCAGCACCACAAACAGCACCACGCGCACATCACCGGCCCAGGGCTGACCGATGGCCAGACTTTCCAGAATGTCTTCCAGCTGCTCAACCTGTCGGTAAATTTCGGCGGTGCCGATACGCACACCACCGGGGTTGAGTACCGCGTCGGAGCGGCCGTGAATAACCAGCCCGGCGGTTTCACCGCTGTCTTTGCCATGGTGCGCGACACGTTCAGCGTAATCTCCGTGAGCCCAGACGCCATCAGGCTTTTGTGCCGCATAGCGGCTGAAATAGGCATCGTGGTATTTCTGCCCATCCGGGTCATTCCAGAAGCCAACCGGCATCGATGGGAAGGCTCTGGTACACACCAGTTCGCCTTTTTCGCCCGGAGCCAGCGCACGGCCTTCGTCATCCCAGATTTCGACCGCCATACCTAAACCTGCGCACTGCAGCTCACCGCGATAAACCGGCAGCAAGGGGTTGCCCAGCGCAAAGCAGGAGATGATGTCGGTACCGCCGGAAATGGAACACAGGGCGATATCAGCGCCGATATCGCGGTACACATAATCGAAGCTTTCATGCGCCAGCGGCGAACCGGTGGAGAGCAGGGTGCGGACTTTATGCGGCTTTCCTTGCAGAGGTTGTTGCTGATGCAGGTGCGCCGGTTTTACACCGGCTTTCTCCAGCGCCGACAGGTATTTGGCACTGGTGCCGAAAATGGTGATGCCTTCTTCAGCGGCCATCTTCCACAACACCTCCGGCCCCGGATGGAAAGGCGAGCCGTCGAACAGCACCAGCGTGGCACCGGTGGCCAGTCCGGAAACCAGCCAGTTCCACATCATCCAGCCACAGGTGGTGTAGTAAAACAGCACGTCATCGGCACGTACGTCGGTATGCAGGCGCAGCTCTTTCTGATGCTGCAGCAGCGTTCCGCCAGCACCATGGACGATGCACTTGGGGACGCCGGTGGTGCCGGAGCTGTAGAGGATATACAGCGGCTGATCGAACGGCAGCTGGGCGAATTCAATCTCTTCAGCCGACCACTGCTGCTGCGACGAGGTGATAAAATCCTGCCAGCTCACTGAGCCCTGAGGTTTGCTCAGCGCCAGCCCCGGATAAGGCACCGAAATCAGCTGCTGCGGGGGTAATTGCAGCGCATCGCGGATCGCGGCCACGCGCTCACCACAATCGATGGTTTTGCCAGCGTACAGATACCCCTGAGTCGCGATCAGCAGCTTCGGCTGAATCTGGCCAAATCGATCAAGCACGCCCTGCAAACCAAAGTCCGGCGAACAGGAAGAGAACAGCGCACCAATGGACGCCGCCGCCAGCATGGTGATCACGGTTTCCGGCACATTCGGCATAAAGGCCGCCACCCGGTCACCCGCCACAACGCCCGCTTCGCGCATGGCCTGCGCCAGCTGCGCCACCTGAGCATAAAGTTCGGCGTAGGTCAGGCTGCGGCGCCGGGACGGATCTTCGTTGCGGAATACCAGCGCGGCTTTATTGCGGAACGCGGGGTTCTGCGCCGGTGCCAGCAGGTTTTCAGCGAAGTTCAGCCGCGCCCCCTCAAACCACCGCGCGCCGGGCATCTTGTCGCCATCGCTCAGCACCGCTGTCGCTTTGTGGCTGGCAATTACATCGCAGTAATCCCAGATCGCCTGCCAGAATTCTTCGCGCTCGTGGGTGCTCCATAAATGCAGGTCATCGTAATCGCTGAACCGGCGGCCACCGGTGCGCTCCAGCCAGTTAATAAACCCCTGCATCTGCGAGGCGGTACGGCGTCCGGCGCAGGGTGTCCAGAGAGGTTGTTGCTGTTCTGTCATTGGTTGTCCTTATACTTCCGAAGGCTACGGCAAATACCGGTACCACTCCTGTAGGAGGGGATCTTATCCCCGACCCATTACTGACTCAGATCCACATTGCATCCCAATAGGGATAATCTCCGACCCGCCTTACTAACCCTGCACGCAGAGGATTGGCGACGATATAGCGTGCGGCAGGGAGAACATCTTCCTCACGACGAATGGCGCGGTCGTGAAAACCGGATTGCCAGACAGCCGTACCGATATTACGACTGGTCACCGCTTTCAGCTTCCCCACCAAAACAGCAAGCTCCGTCTGCTCCTCCAGCTGCAGCAGCCAATGTACGTGATCAGGCATCAAAACCCAGCAAAGCAGTCTGGCGTCGCCAAGCAGTTTTGCATTGGTAAATGTCCTGCATGCAATACTGGCGCTCTGCCAGTCCATAAAAACAGGCCTGCGCTTTTCTGCCACGGCAGTAACCAGATAAATACGACCGCTTTCGGAATAACGCCCGCGCCTTAACTGGCTGTAGCCGGTTTGTTGCCAGAGCTTTGCCATAACAATTCCCTGTTATATAGCTGCATTATTGTCCCAGGTCGGGGATAAGATCCCCTCCTACAGCCATCTCTTCACTATTTCTGCGTGGCTTTCGCCACCAGCGCCCGGCCGCTTTTACTGCCATTCGGACGCTGCAGCTGGTCGCTGATCCACTGCCCGGTTTCTGCCAGCAATTGCGCGTCGATACCGGTGTGCAGGCCGAGACCTTCGGCCAGACGCAGCACATCTTCGCTGGCGACATTGCCCGACGCTCCGGCGGCATAAGGGCAGCCTCCCAGTCCGGCAACCGAGCTGTCGACGGTGCGGATGCCCAGCTCCAGCGCGGCGTAAATATTGGCCAGCGCCTGACCATAGGTATCGTGAAAATGCACCGCCAGCTGCGATACCGGCATATGCAGTGCCAGCGCGCGGATCAGATTCTGCGTCTGCGGCACGCTGCCGGTGCCAATGGTGTCACCCAGAGAAATTTCGTAGCAGCCCATGTCCAGCAGCGCCTGCGCCACATCGACCACCGCCTGCACCGGCACCTCGCCCTGATACGGACAGCCCATCACGGTGGAGACATAACCGCGCACCGGCAGGCCGACGGTACGGGCATGTTCCAGCACCGGACGGATACGTTCCAGGCTCTGCGCCACGCTGCAGTTAATGTTCTTCCGGGTGAAGGAGTCGGAGGCAGCGGTAAACACCGCAACCTCCGAGGCGTTGGCGGCCACGGCCGCTTCCAGCCCCTGAAGATTGGGGGTGAGAGCGGCATAGCGCACGCCCGGCTGACGCTTAAGCTGCTGCAGTACGCGGTCGCTGTGCTGCATCTGCGGCACCCATTTGGGCGAGACAAAACTGCCGGTTTCGATATGGCGCAGGCCAGCTTCGGCCAGCCGCTCAATCAGTTCGCAGCGCAGCTCGACGCTGAGTGCCTGCGCTTCATTCTGTAAGCCATCGCGTGCGCCGACTTCGACAATGCGTACGCTGTCCGGATGGGCCCGCTGCATCATGCGCCGGCCTCCGCTGCATTCTCTGCGTCGGCCTCTGCCATGATCTCCAGCTGCAACAGCTCGGTGCCTTCCGCCACCTGATCACCGGCCTGATACAGCACCGCCTGCACCAGCGCGGCCTGCGGCGCGCGGATGCTGTGTTCCATTTTCATCGCTTCCATAATCATCAGCACCTGACCGGCTTTAACCTGTTCGCCCGGCTGCACTCTGACCTCCAGCACCTGACCGGCCATGGGTGCGGTCAGACCGCCATGATCCTCCTGCGCCTGTTCGCCCAGCCAGCGGTTACGCACAAAACGCTGGCTGCCCTGTGGCAGAAACAGCAGCAGCTCGTGTTCGCTCAGTGCCAGCGGCAGCGATTGCAGCTGGCCGTTTACCCGGGCCTCCAGCTGCAGCAGGCGGATATCACCGGCCTGGCTGTTGAGTTCTAAGCGCCCCTGAACCTGCACACTGTGATCGGCCAGCAGCAGGTTCCAGCTCTGATTTCTGTCCAGACCGTGCGCCTGCTCATTCGCCCGTGCCCTTGCCCGCAGCACATCACCGACGGCACTTTCCAGCCGCAACACGCGCTGCGCTGGCAGTGCTGACTGAAAACCATCGGCGTACCACGGGTCATGCGCTTGCGGCTGAGGCTGAGGTTGAGATTGAGATTGAGAGGCAAGCGTCGGCAACAGCAGCTCGGTTAACGCCGCCAGTTCCCAGCGGGTCGGCAAGGGCTGCGTCAGCTCGTGCTGGTTACGCTCAATAAAATCGGTGCTCAGTTCGGCCCTGGCAAAAGCGTCCAGGCTGAGCAGGCGCAGCAGAAAATCGCGGTTGGTTTTTACGCCATCCACCTGCAGCGCGGCCAGAGCAGTGCGCAGGTTATGCAGCGCTTCGGTACGATCACGGCCATGGGCAATCAGCTTGGCCAGCATCGGGTCGTAGTAAGGGCTGACCTCATCGCCCTGCTGCACACCACTGTCGAGACGAACAGAAGCACTCAGCTCTGGCGCCTGCCACAGTGTCAGGCGGCCAATCGCGGGCAGGAAGTGGTTATCCGGATCTTCGGCGTACAACCGCACCTCAATGGCGTGGCCATTAATCGGCAGGCTCTGCTGGCTGACGCCATCCGGCAGACCTTTACCCGCCGCCACACGCAACTGCCAGTACACCAGATCGACGCCGGTAATCATCTCGGTGACCGGGTGCTCGACCTGCAGGCGGGTGTTCATCTCCATAAAGAAGAATTCGTGATTGGCATCCAGCAGAAACTCCACCGTACCCGCGCCGCGATACTGAATGCGCTGCGCCACCGCCAGCGCGGCTTCGCCCATACGCTGGCGCAGCGCGGCCGTCATACCCGGTGCCGGGGCTTCTTCAATGACTTTCTGATGGCGGCGCTGCACCGAGCAGTCGCGCTCGAACAGGTAAACGCCATTGCCAGAGCTGTCCATAAACACCTGCACTTCCACATGGCGCGGTCGGATCAGGTATTTCTCAATCAGCAGGCGGTCATCGCCAAAGGCCGAGCGCGCTTCGCGCCGGGCGGCGGCGATATCGTCGTGCAGCGTGGCAGCGGAGAGCACAATGCGCATGCCCTTACCGCCACCACCGGCACTGGCTTTCAGCAGCAGCGGATAACCGATGCGCTCGGCCTCGGCGCTCAGGCGTTCGTCGCTCTGTTCATCGCCATGATAGCCGGGCACCAGCGGCACACCGCTGTCGGCCAGCAGGGCTTTGGCGCTGGCCTTATCGCCCATGGCCTCAATGGCGGCAGCCGACGGGCCGATAAAGGCGATACCGGCGTCTTCGCAGGCACGGGCAAAAGCGGCGTTTTCGCTTAAAAAACCGTAGCCCGGATGAATGGCTTCGGCGCCGGTGGCGCGTGCGGCGTCCAGCACCTTGTGCATATCCAGATAACTTTCGGCAGCGGTCACACCGCCGAGGGCGATGGCTTCATCGGCCTGCTGTACATGCAGCGCGCTGGCGTCGGCGTCGGAATAAATGGCAACGGTGCGGATGCCCAGCGCTTGCGCGGTACGCATCACACGCACGGCAATTTCGCCACGGTTGGCGATCAGAATCTTGTTAAACAGGTGCTCAGTCATGGGCGGCTTCCTGTGCATAAGTGGGGGCGCGTTTCTGCAGGAACGCACTTAATCCTTCCTGGCCTTCGGCACTGACGCGCAGGCGGGCAATCAGTGCCGATGTTTGTTCTTTCAGCTGCTCAGTCACCGGGCTGCTCTGGCCAGCGATCAGGTTCTTGGTCGCCGCCAGTGCCTGCGGGCCGTTGGCCAGCAGCGCCTGACACCAGCGCTGCACCTGCTCATCCAGCTGCTCGGCGGACACCACTTCGTGCACCAGTTGCAGTGTCTGAGCTGTTGGTGCGTCGATCAGTTCGGCGCTTAAAAAGTAACGCCGCGCCTGACGTGCACCCATCGCCGCCAGCACATAGGGGCTGATGGTGGCCGGGCTTAAACCGAGTTTCACTTCGCTCAGACAGAAGCGCGCGTTGTCCGCCGCCACCGCCATATCGCAACAGCAGATCAGCCCCAGCGCACCGCCAAAGGCTGCGCCCTGCACACGGGCGATGGTCGGTTTGGGAAAGTCATTCAGATCCTGCAACAGACCGGCCAGCTGCAGGGCATCGGCGTGATTCTCCGCTTCGGAGGCGTCTTTCTGCGCTTTCATCCAGTTGAGATCAGCGCCGGTGCAGAAGTGCTTGCCCTGACCGGCGAGTACCAGCACCCGCACCGCAGGTTCCGTGGCCAGTACCGACAACTGCGCCCGCAGCCCGGCAATCAGCTCCGCATTAAAGGCATTACCCAGTTCAGGACGATCAAGGCTCAGCGTGGCAACGCCCTGATGAATGGCGAGTTCTAACATGGTCGATTCCTTACCTGATCCGAACAGGCTCTACATGCGGAACACGCCAAAGCGCGTCTCTTCAATGGGTTTATTCAGGCAGGCCGACAACGCCAGCCCCAGCACCCGGCGGCTGTTGGCCGGGTCGATAATGCCGTCATCCCACAGCCGCGCCGAGCTGTAGTACGGATGGCCCTGCTGCTCATACCGCTCACGGATCGGCTGTTTGAAGGCGTTCTCGTCGGTGTCGCTCCAGGCTTCGCCTTTCTTCGCCAGCTGCTCGCGCTTCACCTGCGCCAGCACACCCGCTGCCTGCTCACCGCCCATCACCGAGATACGCGCGTTGGGCCACATAAAGAGGAAATTCGGATCGTAGGCACGGCCACACATGCCGTAGTTACCGGCACCGAAACTGCCGCCGATCACCAGTGTCAGCTTCGGCACTTTGGCACAGGCCACCGCCATCACCATTTTGGCGCCGTGGCGGGCGATGCCTTCGGCTTCGTATTTGGGGCCGACCATAAAGCCGGTGATGTTCTGCAGAAACAGCAGCGGGATTTTGCGCTGCGCACAGAGCTCAATGAAGTGCGTGCCTTTCTGTGCCGACTCCGAAAACAGGATGCCGTTATTAGCGACGATGCCGACCGGCATGCCGTACAGCCGGGCAAAACCGCACACCAGCGTGGTGCCGAAGCGCGCTTTGAATTCATCAAACTCCGAGCCGTCCACCAGCCGCGCAATCACCTCACGCACATCGTAGGGCTGGCGGGTATCGGTCGGAATCAGGCCGTAAAGCTCAAGGCCCGGATACGCCGGTTCTTTTACCTCTGCCACCGTGCTTGGCGGCTTATGGCGGTTCAGATTGGCGACCGCGTTACGCGCCAGTTGCAGGGCGTGCTCATCGTTCTCGGCCAGATGATCGGCCACCCCGGACTGGCCGGTATGCAGCTCGCCGCCACCCAGTTCTTCGGCACCGATGTCTTCGCCGGTGGCCATTTTTACCAGCGGCGGGCCTGCCAGAAAAATGGTGGCCTGATTGCGCACGATAATGGATTCATCGGCCATCGCCGGTACATAGGCACCGCCAGCGGTGCAGGAACCCATCACCACCGCAATCTGGGCGATACCGGCAGCCGACATATTGGCCTGGTTAAAGAAAATACGGCCAAAGTGTTCGCGGTCGGGGAAGACCTCATCCTGACGCGGCAGGTTAGCGCCGCCGGAATCCACCAGATACACACAGGGCAGGTTGCACTGCTGGGCGATGGTCTGCGCGCGCAGGTGTTTTTTCACCGTCAGCGGGTAGTAGCTGCCACCCTTAACCGTGGCATCGTTGCCCACCACCATGCATTCCTGACCATGAATACGGCCGATACCGGCAACCACACCCGCAGCCGGTACGTCTTCGCCGTACACCTCATGAGCCGCCAGCTGGCCGATTTCGAGAAAAGGACTGCCGGCATCGAGCAGCAGCTGAATGCGCTCGCGCACCGGCAATTTGCCACGCGCGGTATGACGCTGCATCGCCACCTCACCACCGCCTTCAGCGATGCGGGCAACGTTGGCGTTAAGGTCGGCCACCAGCGCCTGCATCCGGGCGCGGTTGGCAGCAAACTGCGGGCTGCGGCTGTCGAGCCGTGACTGAATAAGCGGCATCAGCTCAGCTCCTGAAACAGTTCGCGGCCAATCAGCATGCGGCGGATTTCCGAGGTGCCAGCGCCAATTTCGTACAGCTTGGCGTCGCGCAGCAGACGGCCAGTGGGGAAGTCGTTGATATAGCCATTACCGCCCAGCAGCTGAATCGCATCCAGCGCCATCTGCGTGGCTTTTTCGGCACAGTAGAGAATCACACCGGCGGCGTCTTTGCGCGTGGTTTCGCCCCGGTCGCAGGCGGCCGCCACGGCGTACAGATAGGCGCGGCTGGCGTTCATGCTGGTGTACATATCGGCCAGTTTGCCCTGCACCAGCTGGAACTCACCGATGCTCTGGCCAAACTGTTTGCGGTCAACAATATAGGGCTGCACCACATCCATACAGGCCAGCATGATGCCGGTCGGCCGCCGGACAGCACCACGCGCTCGTAGTCGAGGCCGCTCATCAACACTTTCACGCCCAGGTTCTCGCCGCCGAGAATGTTTTCTGCCGGTACTTCGACGTTATCGAACACCAGCTCGCAGGTGTTGGAGCCGCGCATGCCGAGCTTGTCGAGTTTCGGACTGCGTGAAAAACCGGCCCGGTCGCGTTCGACGATAAAGGCGGTCATGCCGTGCGGACCTTTGCTCAGATCGGTTTTGGCGTAGATCACATAAACATTGGCATCCGGGCCGTTGGTGATCCACATCTTGGTGCCGTTGAGCACATAGTGGTCGCCTTTTTTATCGGCACGCAGCTTCATCGACACCACATCAGAACCGGCATTCGGCTCGCTCATCGCCAGCGCGCCAATGTGCTCGCCGGAGATCAGCTTCGGCAGGTATTTCGCCTTCTGCTGCGCCGTGCCGTTGCGGTATATCTGGTTGACACAGAGGTTGGAGTGGGCGCCGTAAGACAGCCCGACCGAGGCCGAGGCGCGGCTGATTTCTTCCATGGCGATCACATGCGCCAGATAGCCCATTCCGGCACCGCCGTATTCCTCGCTGACGGTAATGCCAAGCAATCCCTGCTCGCCGAACTTGCGCCACATGGGCATGGGGAACTGGTTGTCGCGGTCAACCTCTGCCGCCAGAGGTGCCAGCTCACGCTGGGCAAAACCGCGCACCTGATCGCGCAGCATATCGAGCGTTTCGCCCAGGCCAAAATTGAATGTGGTCATGCGGGCCTCCTTCCTGTTGTATTTTTATTCTTGGTAGCAGGGCCGGAAATAACGGGCGGTGGCTAAGCGCCGGTCAGTGCCGCCAGCGCCTCGCTGGCTTTCAGCTCGGCATCGTCCAGATCCTGCATCATGCGTTCGATATCGTGCAGTTGCTGGCGCAGGTGGCTGCGCCGCTGTTCGATCACCGCCAGCAGTTTTTCCAGCTGCGGGCGGTTGGCCTCCGGCTCCAGTCCGGGGCGGTACATAGCGATCAGTTCACGGCTTTCGGCCAGCGATAACCCTAAGCGTTTGCCACGCAGAATCAGCTTCAGCGTGACCCGGTCCTGCGCAGAATAAATACGCGCCTGACCTTCGCGCTGCGGGTTGAGCATGCCCTCCGTCTCATAAAAGCGGATGGTGCGGGTGGTGATATCAAACTCGTCGGCGAGGTCACGGATGCTGTAAGTACGGCTCATGCGGTCTGGGCTGTCGGGCGGTTAAGTTACCTTTACGTTAACGTAAACCTGAGTGGCAAAACAAAGGGCAATTCGGGCCAGACTGAGCAGCGTCAGTGTGACGCTGCCCGCGACAGCCGGTCGTTAACCGCCAGCCAGTCTTCGGTTCCCGGTGGTTGCTCCAGCCAGAGCTGGCGATAACCCTGCTGATCGGCCTCATGCAGTGTCTGATACAGCGCCTGCGCAAAAGCGGCGGCATGATCCGGCAGAATCAGCGCCCGCTCACGGCCCAGAGCCAGTGCAATCAGACGCGGTGACCACAGCAGCAGGCCGGTGTCAGCGCCAATCCCGTCTTTTATCCGATCCGCCAGCTCGTCACTGCTGAACAGATGCAGCGGAGTACGCGGCTGATAATGCGCCTGTACGTTACCCGGCACGGCTTCGTTGTGCTGCTGCGGCACCTCAACCGGCTGCCCTAGCACCTGTTCCAGTGCGATGCGGCTGATCGGCCCTGCGCGCAGAATACGGATGCCCTGCTCTGGCTGAGTGAGATCGACAATGGTCGATTCCAGTCCGAACTCGCAGTGACCGCCGTCCAGTACCGCCGCAATGCGGCCATCCAGCCCGGCCATTACCTGCGCGGCGGAGGTCGGGCTTAACGCTTTGTAGGGGTTGGCCGAGGGTGCAGCCACACCGCTGCCGAGTTGCTGCAATAACGCCTGCAGCAGCGGGTGCGCCGGTACGCGCAGGCCAATACTGGGCAAGCCACCGGTGACTTCGTCCGGAACATCCGCCGCTTTGGGCAGCAGTAAGGTCAGCGGCCCGGGCCAGAATGCCTGTGCCAGCTGCCAGGCTTGTGGCGGCACGCTGGCCGCCCATTGCGGCAGTTGTTCCGCACTGGCCAGATGAACAATCAGCGGATGATTGGCCGGGCGGCCCTTGGCGGCAAAAATACCGCGCACCGCCGCTGCATTGCGGGCATCGGCGGCCAGACCATAAACGGTTTCGGTGGGTACGGCCACGCATTCACCCGCCCGGAGTAACTGCACGGCGCGTTGCAGGCTGCTGTCGCTGAAGCCATCAAGCCACTCTGTTTTCATAGTCGGTCATCGTTTTCATAGTCGGTCATCGTTTTCATAGTCGGTCATCGTATTCAGGGGTTGCAGCACGGGCAATCGAACGGATCGGCCCACGTTTCAACCGGGTATGTCTGGGTAAAGCCGCAGCCACAGCGGGCCGTGCGGCGGTGAATTTTAGCGTCGGGGTACC
>JAJOJJ010000034.1 GCA_021208685.1 Saccharospirillaceae bacterium | reverse complement strand
TGAACAGGTCACTCAGATCAAGCAGGGACTGTTGAAAATGCTAAAAAAATCCGGCATCAGGGTTCTGATACCGGATTTTCGTAAAAGCCCGTTCGTGCTTCAAATGCTTAAGTGAACAGCATTACGGATTCTCCGGGCTTTTTCATCTCTCTGATACCTATCAGGCGCTTTTCAGCATCGCATAGAGATCGTCTTTGAGATGCAGGCGACGCATTTTCAGGCCTTCAAGGCGCTCGTCGGAGGCCGCCTCCACCGCTTCTTCGATTTTGCGTACTTCGCGATCCACTTCATGATATTCATCGAAGAGGCGGGCAAAGTGGCGGTCTTTCATTTTCAGTGAGCGGATCTGCTCACTCATGTCCGGAAATTCTCTGTGCAGGTCGTGGTGTTCAATTGTCATTATCAGGCCTCCTTTGAAGATGTCTTCAGAGTGCCTGCTTCCGTAAAAATCACCTTGATACAGATCAGGCCTGACCCTGTCGTTTGCAGAGGCTTTGCTATAGTTGATGCAGATCAAACGGTGAGCCACCTCAGGGAGAGGTTTATGGGTTGCAACAATGTCGCGCTGCTTGATGACGAAGTCAGCATGGTCAGACTGCTTGAGCGTACGCTGGATCGCTATGATGTTCAGGCGTTTACCGATGCCAGGGGGTTTCTGAACAGCCTGCGTCCGGAGACGGACTGTATTCTGCTGGATATTCAGATGCCGGGCTGCGACGGCTATGAGGTTTGCCGGCTTTTGCGCGCCCGGGATGCGACCCGGCATACGCCGATTTTATTTGTCTCCGGCCAGAGCAGTCTTCAGCACCGGCTGCAGGGGTATGCTGCCGGGGCAGACGATTTCATTACCAAACCTTTTGATATCGCTGAGGTGCGTGCCAAGGTGGAGCGGGCACTGCTCAGTAAAGAACAACGGGAAATTCTGCAGTCATCGGCGGATGAGGCCCGTCAGGCTGCCTTTGAAGCCATGACGCATTCGGCGGAACAGGGGGAAATCAGTCGTTTTATTGAACAGGCCATGAGCTGTAAAAGCCCTGAGCAGTTAGCGTCGGTATTGATTGCCAGTCTGAAGAATTTGGGTCTGAATGCGGTCGTTGCCTGCTGGAGCGGGCCAGAATTCTGCTTTGTGTCTCATTCTGGCGGTGTGCGCCCACTGGAGGCGGAATTGCTGCGCACCTGTCGTGAAGGGGCGCGCATTATTGAGCTGGAAAAGCGCATGGTGGTGAACTTTGGCCTCGCCTCAATACTGATTAAAAATGCTCCCTGTCAGGAGGCGGCGCGTTATGGACGTATCAAAGATCACCTGTGTGTGATCATGAGCAGTGTGCATGCGCGCCTGCAGTCGTTGCTGACGGAGCAGCAACTGCACCGTCAGCAACAACTGCTGCGCGTGGTGGATGACGTTGAATATGCGTTACAGAATCTGCAACAGCGCCAGAATCAAGGACTTAACCTGGCCCGTGAGACGGTGCAGGATCTGAATCTGGAGCTCTCAGAGGAACTCCTGCTGCTGAATCTTGACCCCGACCAGGAGCAGCATCTGACGCACTTGGTGCGGGATCACATGGATACGCTGGAGCGTATTTACCGCAGCTGCGCTGATCTTACCGGCCCATTACAGCCGGTTCTGCAGACGTTGGCTGACATTGCCGGACAGCGCCTGCCCGACAGAGGCTAAGCCTGATACCCGTGAATGTTACTCAGTGCCGACCGTAACCACTGTTGCAGTTGCGGTGCCGGCAGAGCCCCGGCCAGCCGGTCAATTTCTTTTCCCTGATGATACACAATCAGCGTAGGAATGCTGCGGATGCCCAACTGTGCGCTGGTTTGCTGGGCCTGCTCGGTGTTTACCTTGGCAAAACGCAGCTGTTGCTGCATCTGTCCGCACAACTGGGTAAATACCGGGGCCATCATCTGACACGGGCCGCACCAGCTGGCCCAGAAATCCACCACCACCGGCAGATCATTTTTCAGCAGAAAGCGCTGGAAATTATGGTCATTCAGTTCCACCGGATGACCGTTGAACAGCGGCTGTTTGCAGCGCCCGCACTGGGCATGCAGCGTTTGTTGATGATCTTCAGGGATACGGTTAATGGCCGCACAGGATGGGCAGGTGTAATGCATGATTGAGACTCCGCGAAAACATGCCATCTATATGCGTCTTCGGTAATGAAGTTTCAAGTCCTGCCTGTTGACGCAGGAAAACCGCCCATGTAAGGGCCTGTCGACACTCAGTAAATCCGGCCTGCTGAGAGCCCGTTTTTCTCAGAACAAGGAGAGAGGAGTGATGTTGTCAGGAACATCCCACACTCTCAGCGCCTTGTCTGAGAAATTTTTAACCAATAACAGGCCTGTTTAATCCGTGTCGACAGGCCTTAGGAAACGTCACAACAGATAATTGCGAGTGTGGGTAATGAACGCCGGTTTACGGATTTCTCCCACTATTCGTGCTCTGGCGATTTCCTGCTGCTGGTCGAAAAACAGAATGGTTGGCGGGCCGAAGATGGCGTGCTTCTGCATAAAGGCAATCTGTTCGGCGCTGTTATCGGTGACGTCGAGCTGCAGCCAGAGGACGTTCTTCATCATCTGTTGCACGTCGGGCTGGGCGAAGATTTCTTCTTCCATCACTTTGCAGCTGATGCACCAGTCAGCGTACAGATCGAGCATGACCGGTTGCTGGCTGGCTGCGATCCGGCGCTCAATATCACTAACGGAATCGCTGCGGTAGAACGCTGAACTGTGCGCGGTTGTGTTGTTGGAGCTGGTCGTGATCAGACCGCCGCTCAGTGGTTGCAGCGGGTTGCTGTTCCCCTGCAATACGCCGATAAACGCGGCAATACCGTAGAGTAAAAATACCCACGCCAGACCTTTCGCCAGCCGCTGTATACCGCTCGTGGCCGGTTCCAGTGCGCCGAGACTGATGCCGTAAAACAGGGCCAGTAATGCCCACAGCAGCAGGCTGATGCTGTCGGGCAGGATGCGGCTCAACAGCCAGATCGCCACGCCCAGCAGCAGAATGCCAAAGAATGCCTTGATCTGGTTCATCCAGCCGCCGGCCTTGGGCAGGAACGACGCGCCGGTGGTGCCGAGCACGATCAGTGGTGCACCCATGCCGAGGCCAAGTGCCAGCAGTGCGCTGCCGCCCAAAACGGCGTCGCCGGTGGTGCTCAGATAAACCAGTGCACCGGCCAGTGGCGCAGATACACAGGGGGATACCACCAGGGCAGAGAGAACACCCATGATAAAGACGCTCAGCCACTGGCCGCCTTTCTGGTTCTGATTCAGCTGGTTCAGACGGTTACGCAGAGCCGCTGGCAGTTGCAGTTCATACAGACCAAACATAGCCAGTGCCAGCAGTACAAAGAGCACGGCAAACAGAATCAGTACCCAGGGCGTCTGCATCCAGGCCTGAATATTGGCTCCTGCACCCAGCAGGCCGACGGTCAGACCGGCGGCGGCATACGTCAGGGCCATACCGAGTACGTAGATGGATGACAACATAAAGCCACGGCTGGCGGAGGTATTCTTCTGGCCCAGAACAACCGTGGTCAGGATGGGCACCATCGGCAGCACGCAAGGGGTAAAGGTCAGTCCCAGTCCGAGCAGAAAGAACAAACCGACCACGGCGCCCCAGGAGCGGTTGCTGAACCAGCTGTCTGCTGCGCCGTTTGTTTGGTTGTTCGTTTCGCCGTTGTCTGTGACCGTGTTGCCTGACGTCGTATCGGAGCTGGCATTGGCCATTGTGCTTGCGGCGGCATCAATATCGGCCTGCGAGATGCTCAGGTAATGACGTTGCGGCGGGTAGCACAGGCCTGCATCGGCACAGCCCTGATGGTGCAGAATCAGCTCACCGGGTTGCAGCTGGCTGAGATCAAAACGGGTATCCAGCTCGCCATAGAAGGCGGTTACCAGACCAAAGGCTTCGTCTTCTTTCTCTTTACCCGGATGCGAGTAGTACACCGGGTCGGCCTTCAGCTCGCCCTGCTGAATAAAAATGCGGTGTTTGTAGAGGTAGTAACCATCAGCTGTTTGCCAGCTGGCAAACAGCTGACCGTTATCGAGCCGGGTGGTCAGCGGGAATGCTTGCTCAACCGGCAGGAAATCCGGCTCGTCGTTACCCTTCAGGCTGTCCAGCAAGCCAGCCTGGGCGGGCAGACAAAACAGAGAAACACATAAAAGCAACCACTTCGCCACGGATAACCTCCGGATCATGTCTGTTAATCAGGTATTGCGTTGCACCGCCAGCAGGGCCAGGGCGCGCAGGGCCTCTTTGGCCTCTGAATCTGGCAGAAGTTGCAACTGTGACTGAGCACGTTCAGCGCACTCATACGCTTTCTGGCGGGTGTATTCCAGTGAACCCAGTTCGCGCACGGCCGTGAGTACATCGGCCATGTCGTCGAGTCCGCCTTTGCGGATCGCCGAACGGATCAGGCTGCGCTGCTGTTCGTTACCGTGAGCCATGGCGTGAATCAGTGGCAGCGTTGGCTTGCCTTCGGCCAGATCGTCTCCGACGTTTTTACCCATGGCGCCGGCGTCACCTTCGTAATCCAGCACATCGTCGATCAGCTGGAAGGCCATGCCCAGCTCCTTACCATACTCCTGCAGGGCACGGCGTTGCTCAGGCGTGCATTGCAGCAGGGTGGCAGCGGCATGGGTTGACGCTTCAAACAGCATCGCGGTTTTGCCATGGATAACATCCATATACTGCGCTTCGCTGGTGTCCGGGTTCTTAACGTTGGTGAGCTGCAGAACCTCGCCTTCGGCAATCACGCAGGTGGCATTCGACAGAATGCTCATGGTTGGCAATGATCCCAGTTCAACCATCATGGTGAAGGCACGGCTGTAGAGGAAATCACCGACCAGTACGCTGGGAGCATTCCCCCATTTGGCGTTGGCGGTCGGATTGCCACGGCGCATGTCGGAGGTATCCACCACGTCATCGTGCAGCAGCGTGGCGGTATGCAGAAACTCAATCACCGTGGCGAGTTTGATCGCCTGATCATTGCACTGGTTGAATGCTTTGGCCGTCATCAGTACCAGCAGCGGACGGATGCGCTTGCCACCGCTGCTGACGATGTAGTCGGCGATCTTTTCAACCAAAGGAACGCGAGATGCCAGTTGGGTATGGATCAGACGATCCACTGACTTAAATTCGTCGCCGACCACGGCGAGAATATCTTGTATCTGCATGAATTAGGGGCCTTATAAAAAACGGCGCTCATCTCCGGTCATTTCTGCAAGCAGTGCCGGAGCAGCTGAAGGCGTGCAGTGTAGCGATGTAGCAGAAGGACTGACAACGATAGCGGGTGAAAAAGTCCGTTTTTGGAGCCGCTGAATGATGTTTGCTCCCCATCGCATGGCTGCTGGCCGGTTGTCAGACCGGATACACAGGGTGTTCGTCGTTCGTATTCTGCTTAGGCTTGCGCATCTGTGCGTGCTGGGGTATAGTCTCGCGCCCCGAAATTCTGCTCCCTGCCATATGGAAACCAGAGCGTTGCCAGTAGAAGCAGGTCGTAAAAGTAGCAGCCAAGTAAGTGCCCGTTGTGGGCTCATGTGGAGATTACAGTATGTACGCTGTAGTAGTAACTGGCGGTAAACAGTACCGTGTTGAAGAAGGCCAGACCCTGAAAGTAGAGAAACTGGAAATCGCCACCGGCGAATCCGTTGTTCTGGAAAAAGTTTTGCTGATCGGTAACGGCGATGACGTTAAGATTGGTGCTCCTGTTGTTGCAGGCGCTAAAGTGACTGCTGAAGTCGTTGCTCACGGTCGTCACAAGAAAGTGAAGATCCTGAAGTTCAAGCGTCGTAAGCACCACATGAAGCAAATGGGCCACCGTCAGTGGTTCACTGAACTGAAAATCACCAGCATCGCTGGCTAATATCTGAATTAAGTCCGGGGTCCGTGCCGGTTTGCCAAACCGCCGCATCCGCAGTGTTGCAGTGACCCCAAAACAGGAGAAAAGCAATGGCTCACAAAAAGGCTGGTGGTTCTACCCGTAACGGTCGTGATTCCGAGAGTAAACGCCTTGGTGTCAAACTGTTTGGTGGTCAGGCTGCAAAAGCAGGCAGCATCATCATTCGTCAGCGTGGTACCCGTTTCCATGCTGGTGCCAACGTTAAGCTTGGTCGTGACCACACTCTGTTTGCAACGGCAGACGGTGTTGTTACCTTCGAGGTAAAAGGTCCGGATAACCGTAAGTTTGTAAGTATCGTTCCAGCTGTATAATCGCTGTACGACTTACCGAGCGCCCTGGCTACAAAGTTACTTTGCAGTCAGGGCGTTTTTGTTTGCATTCAGGGGCTGGTTTCATTCACCGCGCCTTGTTTGAGAAATTTTCAGTGAATAGCAGGCATGTTTCTTTAATGTAAGCAGGCCGTAAGAGGATATAAGGCATGAAATTCGTCGACGAAGCGCGAATTACCGTTCAGGCGGGCAAGGGCGGCAATGGCTGTATGAGCTTTCGTCGCGAAAAGTTCATCCCTAAAGGCGGCCCTGACGGGGGTGACGGTGGTGATGGTGGTTCGGTATATCTTGAAGCCGATGATGCCATGAACACGCTGATCGATTATCGCTATACGCGCCATTATCAGGCCGAAAACGGTAAGAACGGCTCCAGCCGGAACTGTACCGGTTTCAAAGGGGACGATCTTTTTCTGAAAGTCCCGGTTGGTACTACCGCGATTGATGAAGATACCGGTGAAACGCTGGGGGATCTGACCGAGCATGGGCAGCGTCTCATGGTTTCCCGTGGCGGCTTCCATGGTCTGGGAAACACCCGCTATAAATCCAGCACCAATCAGGCGCCAACTCAGACAAAACCGGGTCAGCCGGGCGAGTCCCGTAACATCAAGCTGGAGCTGAAAGTGCTCGCGGATGTGGGCCTGCTGGGATTGCCGAATGCCGGTAAATCGACCTTTATCCGTGCGGTATCGGCGGCTAAGCCAAAGGTTGCGGATTATCCGTTTACCACGCTGGTGCCGAATCTGGGGGTGGTTTCGGTCGAAGCACACCGCAGTTTTGTGGTGGCCGATATTCCCGGACTGATTCCGGGTGCCTCCGACGGTGCCGGTCTTGGTACGCGTTTCCTGAAACATCTGGTGCGTACACATCTGTTACTGCATATCGTCGATATGGCGCCCTTTGATGATTCTGATCCGGCGGAAAACGTGCAGGCCATCAGCAATGAGCTGGAGCAGTTCTCGCCGGGTCTGGCGTTGCGTGATCGCTGGCTGGTGCTGAATAAGCTGGATCTGGTACCAGAAGAAGAACGCGAAGCGCGTTGTCAGGACGTTATCGACCGTCTGCAGTGGCAGGGTCCGGTATACCGCATTGCCGCGATTAACCGCGAGGGTACGTTTAAAATCAGCTGTGACATCATGGAATACATTGAGCAGCGTCGTTTACGTGCCCAGGAAGATAAGGAATTTGCTGAGCAGTTACAGGCAGAGCGTGCGCAGGTTGAAGCGGAAGCGCGTGAGCATATTGAATATCTGTATGAGCGTCATCGTCAGCGGCGAGAGCTGGAGCAGGATGATGAAGACGATGATGATTACGATGTGGAAGTTATTTATACCCGCGAATAAGCGCGGCTGAATCATAACGCTCGAAAGAGCAGTCGCAGAGAGCAACAGGCAGAAAGCAATGACGGCTGTGGAGTGGCAGGAAACCCGGAAAAAGCTGGCGCAACAGAAGCGCTGGGTGATCAAGATCGGCAGTGCTTTGCTGACCAATGATGGTCGCGGCCTGAATCGTGAAGGCATGCAAAGCTGGGTGGATCAGATTGCAGCATTGCTGCAGCAGGGGCACGAAGTAGTGCTGGTGTCTTCCGGCTCAGTGGCTGAGGGCATGACCCGTCTGGGCTGGAGTAAACGTCCGGATGAAGTGCACAAGCTTCAGGCGGCGGCTGCGGTCGGGCAGATGGGGCTGGTGCAGGCTTATGAGACAGCCTTTGCCGGTCATCAGCGGGCTACGGCTCAGGTTCTTCTTACCCATGATGATCTCAGTGACCGCAAACGTTACCTGAATGCCCGCAGCACCCTGCGCACATTGCTCAGTCTGGGCGTCGTGCCGGTAATCAACGAAAACGACACGGTGGTTACCGATGAGATCAAATTCGGTGATAACGATACCCTCGGCGCGCTGGTTGCCAATCTGGTGGAAGCCGATGTGCTGGTGATCCTGACCGATCAGCTGGGTTTATTCACCGCCGATCCGCGTTCCAATCCGGAGGCGCAGCTGATCGCTGAGGGGCGAGCTTCCGACCCCCGGTATATGGCCATGGCCGGGGGCGGCGGTGTGCTTGGGCGTGGCGGTATGATCACTAAAATCCGTGCGGCCAGTCTGGCCGCGCGTTCCGGCGCGGATACCGTCATTGTTGGTGGCCGTATTGATCAGGTCATTACCCGCCTGCGTGCCGGTGAAGTATTGGGAACAATGCTGTTGGCTGATAAAGAGCCGGTGGCGGCGCGTAAACAGTGGATTGCCGGGCATTTGCAGACTCATGGTGAGCTGATTCTGGATGCCGGAGCGGTTAAAGCCTTACGGGAGGGTGGCCGCAGCTTGCTGCCCATCGGTGTAACGGCGGTTGCCGGAAAGTTTGAACGCGGTCAGGTGGTGGCCTGCAAGGATGAGCAGGGCAATCTGGTGGCCAAGGGGCTGGTGAACTACAACCGTGCGGATGCGCAGAAAATTGTGCGGACACCAACGGCGCAACTTGAGCAGGCGCTGGGCTATGTTGCCGAGCCGGAGATTATTCACCGCGATAATCTGGTAGTCTTGTGATTTTGGCGCAGCCTTCGGGGGGCGCATTAAACAAAAGTAAGAATAAGCAGAGGAATAACATGATCGAGGCCGTAAACGTAGCCGGTATTAACGTCAGCAATGACGCGCCTTTCACTTTGTTTGGCGGCATGAATGTGCTGGAAAGCCGTGACCTGGCAATGCAGATCTGTGAGCACTACGTAAAAGTGACGGAAAAACTCGGTATTCCGTACGTGTTCAAAGCGTCTTTTGACAAAGCGAACCGCTCCTCGATCAATTCCTACCGTGGTCCGGGCATGGAAGAAGGTCTGAAGATTTTTGAAGAAATCAAAAAGACCTTTAACGTAGCGCTGATCACCGATGTACATGAACCCTATCAGGCCGCACCTGTGGCTGAAGTGGTGGATGTTATCCAGCTGCCTGCGTTTCTTGCGCGTCAGACCGATCTGGTGGTGGCTATGGCCAAAACCGGCGCGGCCATTAACGTGAAAAAACCGCAGTTCCTGGCGCCCCATGAAATGCGCCATATCATCAAAAAGTTTGCCGAAGCCGGTAACGAGCGCGTGATGCTGTGCGAGCGCGGTTCCAGCTTCGGCTATAACAATCTGGTGGTGGATATGCTGGGTATGGACGATATGAAGACCATGGCGCCGGTTATTTTCGACGCCACGCACGCGTTGCAGCGTCCTGGTGGCCGTGCTGATTCTGCCGATGGGCGCCGTCAGCAGGCGTTCCAGCTGGCACGTTCCGGTATGGCTCTGGGGATTGCGGGTCTGTTTCTGGAGGCGCATCCGAATCCGGCAGAAGCCAAGTGTGATGGCCCTTGTGCCTTACCGCTGGACAAACTGGAAGCGTATCTGGAACAGATGAAAGCCGTGGATTCGCTGGTGAAGTCTTTTGCAAAAGTGATCATTGACTGATCATTAAGGGAAGAGCATTGCCGTTAATTTAAAGCGGTGCTCTTGTTGACACTGGGGCGGGATGTCTGGATAATCCCGGCCCTCTTAGATTTGATTGATAAACCAATTTTGAGGAGCCGACTGTGGCAAATTCCGCTGGTTCTCGTAAACGCGCCCGTCAGGCTATCAAACGTCGTGCTCGTACTGTAGCTCTGCGCTCAATGGTGCGTACTTACATTAAGAAAGTACACGCTGCTGTTGCGACTAACGACTATGACCAAGCCCAGGCTGCGTTTACTAAGTCTCAACCTTACATCGACAAAATGGTGACCAAAGGTATTCTTCACAAGAATACTGCTGGCCGCATCAAGAGTCGTCTGAATGCTAAGGTTTTCGCACTGAAAGGTTAATCTCTGATTAACGTTCCGGTTCGGATGAAAAACCCGCTTTTGCGGGTTTTTTTATTTCTGTCGTTCGCTGCCCGGAGTGGTCAGACTCTGGCTTACTTTCCTGCAGACTTTCCGGTGTAGCTGCGTATGATACGCGCAGATAGATGGAGGCCCGTATGACGCAACCGCAAGACCCCACTCCCGCTGAACATAAGCCGGCCAGTAATAAAGGCCCGGGTTTGTTGCGCTCGTCGTCCGTTGTCAGTCTGATGACCCTGCTCAGCCGGGTGTTGGGGCTGATCCGTGATGTGGTGGTGGCGCAGTATTTTGGCGCCCGTGCCGATGCATTTTTTGTTGCGTTTAAAATCCCCAACTTTTTCCGCCGTTTATTTGCCGAGGGTGCCTTCTCGGTGGCCTTTGTGCCGGTGCTGAGCGAATACCGCCGTCTGCGGCCACTGGAAGAAGTGCAGCTGCTGATTGCCCGTACCTCCGGGGTGCTGGGAACGGCGCTGCTGGCGGTTACGCTGCTGGCGCTGTTATTTGCGGATTATCTGCCCTGGATCTTCGCGCCGGGGTTTCGCAGCGATCCGGAAAAATTTGCGTTAACCGCCGACCTGTTGCGTATCACTTTCCCTTATTTATTGTTTATCTCGCTTACGGCTTTTGCCTCCAGTGTGCTGAACAGTTACGGACGTTTTGCCGTGCCGGCCTTCACGCCGGTGCTGCTTAATCTGTGCATGATTTTCGCCACGGTGGTGATGACAGACTGGTTTGAAGAGCCACTGTTCGCGCTGGCCTGGGGTGTGTGTCTGGCGGGTCTGGTGCAGCTGGTGTTTCAGCTGCCTTTTGTGGCGCAACTGGGGCTGCTGGTGCGCCCGCAGTATCAGCCGGAAGACGAAGGCGTTAAGCGCATCGGCCGTCTGATGGTGCCGGCGCTGTTTGGCGTGTCGGTCAGCCAGATCAACCTGTTGCTGGATACACTGCTGGCATCTTTTCTTGAGAGTGGCTCGGTCAGCTGGCTGTACTATTCGGATCGTCTGAGCAATTTGCCACTGGGAGTGTTTGCCATCGCCATCGGTGTGGTGATTTTACCGGCGCTCTCGGGTAAGCATGCGGCGGCTGAGAAGGACAGTTTCTCGCGCACGATCGATTGGGCCGTGCGCATGGTCTTTCTCATTGCTTTGCCTGCTTCGCTGGCGTTGATGCTGCTGGCAATGCCGTTGATGTCGACGATCTTCTTTCATGGCGAAGTGACGGCTTATGACGTCGGCAAGATGACCCTGAGTCTTCAGGCTTATGGTTCCGGTCTGCTGGCTTTCATGATGATTAAAGTACTGGCACCCGGCTATTACGCCCGTCAGGACACCACAACCCCGGTGAAAATCGGTATTCAGGCCATGGTGGTGAATATGGTGCTGAATCTGATTCTGGTGTTTCCGTTTGCCCATGCCGGGCTGGCGCTGGCGACCTCGTTGTCGGCCTATTTTAATGCCTACATGCTGTATCGAGGTTTGCGTCAGCAGGGGGTTTATTTGCCACAGGCCGGTTGGTGGTCATTTGCATTCAAGCTGTTGCTGGCCAATGGTGCTTTGCTGGGACTGATGTGGTGGCTGATGGGGCCGGCGCAGGCCTGGCTGGACTGGTCCCCCTCGGTGCGTGCAGGATGGATGGCTCTGATCGTGGTTGCCGGGATTTTTCTGTATTTCGCGTTATTGGTGGCGGCCGGTTTGCGCATGCGTCATCTGCGTGGCGAGGCATTCTGAGATCGTTGTCAGTCGGCCAAATGGCTGTTACCTGAGCAGTCATTTGGCTATAATCCGGCCTTTTGTATTCGGCAGGTAGTGGTTGTTGATGCGCTTATTGCGTGGGCTTCATAACATTCCGGAAAACTTCAGCGGTTGTGCCGTCACGATCGGCAATTTCGATGGTCTGCATCTTGGGCATCAGGGCATTCTGCGGGCGCTGAAACGCGTTGCGCATGAACACTCGGTACCGACGCTGGTGATGTTGTTCGAGCCCCAGCCGAGAGAGTTTTTTGCACCACAGGCCGCTCCTGCGCGGTTGGCCAATTTGCGGGAAAAACTGCAGGATCTGGCATCGCAGGGGGTGGATTATGTGCTCTGCCTGCCATTCAATCAGACATTACGCTCTATGCCGGCGGATGCGTTTATCCGCGATATCCTGATTTCTGCCTTAGGGGTTAAACACCTGATTGTCGGGGATGATTTCCGCTTTGGCTGTGACCGCAGCGGCGATTATCAGGCACTGGCCGCAGCCGGGCAGCAACATGGCTTCCGTGTGCAGGATACCTCCACCTTTGAGGTGGATGGCGAACGGGTCAGCAGTACCCGCGTGCGCAGCGAACTGGCGGCCAACAATCTGGCTCGCGTTGCGCATCTGCTGGGGCATCCATACCGCATGTCGGGCCGTGTTGCCTTTGGTCGGCAGCTGGGTCGTATGCTGGAGACACCGACGGCGAACGTGATGGTGCAGCGCACTAAATTGCCGCTGAGTGGTGTGTTTGCTGTACGTGTGACGGATGAAACCAGCGGTCTGCAATATCCGGGCGTGGCCAATTGTGGTGTTAAGCCCACCATCAGCGGAGAGCCTGAACCTTCGCTGGAAGTACACCTGCTGGATTTTCAGGGCGATCTCTACCACCGTCATTTAACGGTGGAGTTTTTACATAAAATCCGCGAAGAACAGAAATTTTCTGGTCTGGATGAACTTAAAAAGGCCATCACGGCCGATAAAGCAGCGGCCAGGCAGTATTTTGCCGCCTTGCCTGATTCATCCCGATTTTAGAACCGAATTCAGACTTTCAGAAAAGTGACGCAGCTATGAACGATAAAGTGGAAAGCCAATATAAAGCGACGCTGAATTTGCCCGATACCGACTTCCCGATGCGTGGAAATCTGGCACAGCGTGAACCGGAAATGCTCGCCCGTTGGGAGCAGATTGGCCTGTACCAGAAAATTCGTGCCGCCCGTGCTGGTCGCGATCAGTTTATTCTGCACGATGGCCCGCCGTACGCGAACGGCAAAATTCACATCGGCCATGCGGTGAATAAAATTCTGAAAGATGTGATTGTGAAATCACAGACACTCAGCGGTAAAGACTCGCCTTACGTTCCCGGCTGGGATTGTCACGGCCTGCCGATCGAATTAAAAGTGGAAGAAAAAGTCGGTAAGGTTGGCGTGAATGTGACCGCCAGCGAATTCCGCAAACACTGCCGTGAATATGCTGCCGAGCAGGTGAATGGCCAGCGCGCCGATTTTAAACGCCTGATGGTATTGGGTGACTGGGAAAACCCGTACCTGACCATGGATTTTAAATTCGAAGCCAACATCATCCGTACACTCGGGAAAATCATCGATAACGGCCATCTGCATAAAGGCTTTAAACCGGTTAACTGGTGTTCCGATTGTGGTTCTGCCTTAGCCGAAGCCGAGGTGGAATACCAGGATAAACAATCCATTGCCATCGACGTTAAATTCGCCTTTGCGGATAACACAGCATTGTTAAAAGCCTTTGCTGCCGATGAGTCTCTGGCGGCAAAAACAATCAGCATTGTTATCTGGACGACAACGCCATGGACGCTGCCAGCCAACGAAGCGGTATCCGTGCACCCAACGCTGGAATACTCGCTGGTATTGCTGAAAGAGCAGGACGAAATTCTGCTGCTGGCCGCCGATCTGGTGAACGATGCTATGCAGCGTTACGGTATTGCGGCCGATGGTTTTGACGTGATCGCCACGGCTAAAGGTTCGGTTTTTGGTCAGCTGGATGAGCATGCCGCGGCGCCATTTGTGGTACAGCACCCGTTTATGCCAGCGGCTGATGGCGGTGCGAAAATGGTTCCGGTTATTACCGGCGATCATGTCACGGCAGACTCCGGTACCGGAGCGGTGCATACCGCACCTATGCACGGTGCGGACGACTTTGTGGTGTCTAAACGTTTTGACGTTAAATCCGATGATATGTTGGTCGATGGTGCCGGTAACTTTATCAGCACTCCTGCTCTGGATGCACTTGAGCTGAGTGGTTTAAGCACGGCTGATAAAGGTAATTTCCGTGTTCTGGGCTTGCTGGCAGAAAAAGGCGCGTTACTGAAAAAAGTCAAAATTACCCACAGCTACCCGCATTGCTGGCGTCATAAAACGCCGATTATTTTCCGCGCCACACCGCAGTGGTTTATCAGTATGAATCAGGCGGGTCTGCTGACTCAGGCAATGCATGAAGTGGAAAATACCGTTGAGTGGCGTCCGGGCTGGGGCAAAGCCCGTATCGAAAGCATGATGACCGACCGTCCTGACTGGTGTATTTCCCGCCAGCGTACCTGGGGCGTGCCGATTGCGTTATTTGTGCATAAAGAAACCAGTGCTCTGCATCCGGATTCTGCAGCATTAATTGAAAAAGTGGCCCTGAAAGTTGAAGAACAGGGGATCGATGCCTGGTTTGAACTGGACGCTGCTGAGCTGTTAGGTGCCGACGCCGGGCAATATGTAAAAGTCACCGATACACTGGACGTATGGTTCGATTCCGGGGTTACACACACCGCCGTATTACGCGAGCGTGATGGCCTGAAATTCCCGGCGGAAATGTATCTGGAAGGTTCCGATCAGCATCGGGGCTGGTTCCAGAGCTCCTTGCTGACCAGTGTTGCCGCTTATGGTGAAGCACCGTATAAAACCGTGCTGACTCACGGTTTTACCGTTGATGGTGAAGGCCGGAAAATGTCCAAATCATTGGGCAATACGGTTGAACCGCAGGAAGTTATCAACGAGCTGGGTGGTGACATTCTGCGCTGGTGGGTTGCCGATACCGATTACAGCGGTGAAATGACGGTTTCCAAAGAAATTCTGAAACGCAATGCCGATGCCTATCGCCGTGTGCGCAATACCTGTCGTTTCCTGCTGGCCAACATTAATGGCTTTAACCCGCAGACCGATATGGTTGCCGGTAACGAGCTGCTGCCGCTGGATGCCTGGATGGTGAACTACACGCGCCAGCTGCAGGAAAAAGTGATCGCTTTTTATCACAACTATGATTTTAAAGGCCTCACCAAAACACTGATGAATTTCTGCGTCAGCGAGCTGGGCGGTTTCTATCTGGATGTGATTAAAGACCGTCAGTACACCTGTAAAACGGATGGTCTGCCACGCCGCAGCGCACAAACGGCATTGTTCCATGTACTGGAGGCGATGAGCCGCTGGATTGCACCGATCCTGTCATTTACGGCAGAAGAAATCTGGAGCTGTCTGGCTGGTGAACGTGAAGAATCCGTCATGCTGGCGGAATGGTACAGCGCCTTCCCGGATACCGGTTCCAGCGTGTTTGATGATGCTTTCTGGCGCGATTTAATTGCTGCCAAAGAAGCCGTGAATGGTGTGTTGGAAAAAGCGCGTACCGATAAATTAATTGGTGCCAGCCTGAGTGCTGAAGTGGAGCTTTATGCTCAGCCTGAGCTGAAATCTCAGCTGGAAAAACTGGGCGATGAACTGCGTTTCGTGCTGATTACGTCCGGCGTTCAGGTGCTGGATTTCAATGCTGGAGCCGGTGTTGCAACCGAGCTGGACGGACTGCGTGTGCAGGTCAAGGCATCGGCGCATGACAAGTGCGAACGCTGCTGGCACCACAGTGATGATATTGGTCAGAATGATCAGCATCCGACGCTGTGTGGCCGTTGTGTCGAAAACGTGGAGGGCGATGGCGAAGTCCGTCGTTTTGCATAAATGCCGAACACTCAACACCCCCGTTCTGCACTGATCTGGCTTTGGCTGGCGCTGGCGGTATTCGTACTGGATATTGCCACCAAACAGCTGGCCGAAATGATGCTGACGTATGGCCGGCCGGTGTATTTATTGCCGGTTCTGGATTTTACCCTGCTGTATAACCGTGGCGCTGCGTTCAGTTTTCTGGCTGATGAATCCGGTTGGCAGCGCTGGTTTTTCACGGCGGTCTCTGTCGGCGTCAGTATTATGCTGATTGTCTGGTTAAAGCGTTTACCACGGACACAGATCTGGATGCCGGTCGCGCTGGCACTGATTTTAGGCGGCGCTTTGGGCAATCTGTTTGATCGTCTGGTGTATGGCCATGTGATCGATTTTATTTCCGTACATTGGGGACGCTCGTATTTTCCTGCATTTAATATCGCGGATTCTGCCATTACGGTGGGCGCGGTGATGATGGCATTGGATGTTGTGCGCGAGTCCTGGCAGGAACGTCGCAAGGCTTCCTGAAATCTTGTTTTTATTGAGTAGTCATTATGTCCGTCGGAATCATTGCAGCAGACAGTAAAATCACCATGCACTTTGCGCTGAAAATCAGCGATGAACAGATTGTTGATTCAACCTTTGAGCGTAGTCCGGTTAACTTTGTGCTGGGCGATGGCAATCTGCTGCCGGGTTTTGAAGAGTATTTACTGGGCCTGACAACCGGTGATCATAAAACCTTCAGCGTGCCGCCGGAAAAAGCGTTTGGTCAGCCGAATCCGCAGAATATGCAGGAAATGAAACGCAACAGCTTTCCGGTTGATATGCCGGTTGCACCAGGCTTAATGGTGTCTTTTGCCGACGCTCAGGGCGCAGAATTACCGGGTGTTATCAGCAAAGTGGAAGGCGATTGGGTAACGGTGGATTTTAACCACCCGCTGGCGGGTAAAACCCTGCAGTTTGAAGTGCAGATTCTTGAGGTCCAGGATGCAGATTAAACTTGCTAATCCACGGGGTTTTTGTGCCGGGGTCGATCGTGCTATCGACATTGTGAACCGTGCGCTGGATTTATTTGAACCACCGATTTATGTGCGTCATGAAGTCGTGCATAACAAATTTGTGGTTAATGGTCTGCGTGAGCGCGGTGCTATTTTTGTCGATGAGCTGGATGAAGTACCGGACAACAGTATCGTTATTTTTTCTGCTCATGGTGTGTCTCAGGCGGTACGTAAAACCGCAGAAGACCGTGGATTACGCGTATTTGATGCGACCTGCCCGCTGGTAACCAAAGTCCATCTGGAAGTCAGCCGTTACAGCGCCGACGGCAGTGAATGCATTCTGATTGGTCATAAAGGCCACCCGGAAGTCGAAGGCACCATGGGACAGTATGACTATTCTCAGGGCGGACATATTTATCTGGTCGAAGACGAAGAGGATGTGGCGGCTCTGGAGGTCAATAATCCCGATACATTGTCTTACGTAACCCAGACGACGCTCTCCATGGATGATACCGCGCGCGTCATTGATGCGTTGCGGGCGAAATTCCCTAATATTCAGGGGCCGCGCAAAGACGACATCTGTTACGCCACGCAAAACCGTCAGGATGCGGTGAAAAACCTTGCTGCTGATTGCGATTTATTGTTGGTGGTTGGTTCACCGAACAGCTCTAACTCCAACCGTTTGCGCGAATTGGGTGAACGTATGGGTGCCAGAGCCTATTTGATTGATAACGCCGCAGAAATAGAACCGCAATGGCTGGATAATGTGAAAACCATTGGCATTACTGCCGGCGCATCGGCACCGGAAGTTCTGGTGCGTGAAGTGGTTAATAAGCTGGTTGATCTGGGTGGAGAAGCCCCGCAGGAAATGCAGGGCCGTCCGGAAAATGTCGTGTTTTCGTTGCCGAAAGAACTGAGACTCAATGCTGTTGATTAATATTGACCGTTGTTGTGAGTCATAAAAAAGCCAGATTGATTTCTGGCTTTTTTATGGGACGGTTTCAGCGTTGACCGCGGTTTTCCAGCCAGTACGTCCGTTGAATCTGATCGCAACGGTTTACATCGCTGCCAATCGCTTCCGGACCAATTAACATCATACTGCTGAAACTCTCGCAGTTCGTTTCTCCGGGGTCTTCGCCACCGCTGTTACCATCAGAGTTGCTGGCCGGATTTGAGCGCAGCACGACGACCGGACTTGGCGGAATGGTTGGCTGATCAAGCTCAGTGATATCGAGATCCTGTTCACCATCTTCGTGAATATACAGCGTGTAAAGCCGGGCATTTCCGGTATCAAAATCACAGGCAATGCTCTCGGCGGGATCGTTGGGGGCAAAGGTTGTAAAAGCCACATACCCCTTCAGGGTCGTTGACGGTGAGAGTGCTTTTTCACCGGTTGCCTGTAATTCTACAAACCAGCCATGTTCGCTTCCGCCTGAGCCCCAGCGCTTCAGGTCAGATAATGTCAGTGTTTTATAATTATCCGGTGTGTTGCGGGCTGAGTGATCTTTAATCAGGAAATGATAATCCTGAACACCATTGTAAAGAGGGTGGGCACGATATCCCGACCCGACGCTGATCAGTACGAAATCGTTGCCATTATTACTGTAGTAAGAAATATCGGGCGCGTTGTAAAAGCGCCGGTTGCCGTTGCTGCTGCCATCATTAATATCTGCAATTACTCCGCCTTTGGCAAAATTACTGGCCTGAGGATTATTGCCGTTAATATCAAAGCGCCATACGCGGCCACCGACATCGGCTGCGTATATAAGATCGACCAACCCGTCATCATCACGGTCGATAGGGACAACGTCCGCAGGAAAACTGCTGGTCATATTATCTTCCAGTGCAGCATGATCATAAGCGCTCCACAGACGTTGTCCGGTGGCTGCATCGATCATATAAATGGTATTGCCCTGATCATGAGTCTGGCGGGATACCGGGCCGTTCAGGTTGTTGCCATCTTCATCGGCGTCGTAGCCGCCACCGGTAAATAAAACAATCTTGCGCTGACCATTCCAGTTTACTTCAGCCGGAATTAATGAAGACCAGCTTTGGCCCAGACGTTCGTAACCTGATGTTGCGGATGGAATGGTGTTGTAGGTTGATGGATAACGACCATGAATTTGCCAAAGCAGTTCAGGCTTTTTCCGGTCGGTGATATCAAGTGCATAGTAGCTGTGACCACCACGGCGCATACCTGCATAAAGATACACTTTATCGGAACCATCGATTTTACCGTTCTGATTTTTATCGTCATGCCAGTGAGTGATCGCGCCATCAAGACCATAGCGTTTCGGATCGGTTGGTTCACCGCCACGATAATAGGCATCAAAATTACTCAGAAGCTCTTCCGGTACAAAGGCAAAATGCTCTTCCGGATTATCAGTATTGGTTGAGAATGCGTGCAAAAATCCACTGTTTGTGGCGACAAACACGGTGCTGTCATTCGTACCATAGTGTAATACCAGCGGCTGACTGTGCAGAGGGTCTTCCATACGTGCACGGGGGGTTCCGTCTTCGTTGATCCCCAGCGCCCAATTAATCAGACGTTGCCGGTATTCTTCACTTTCTCCCTGAATACCAAGGCGCTGATGATTGACTTCGGTCAGATCCTGACTGAGTTGCAGCAGCTTGCCATTGATGGCAACCAGTATTTTACGGTTGACGCCAAGACGGGATGCCGCACCGCCTGCTGCGACGTTATTGCCATCGGGTTCATTGCCCAGCGTCCAGTAGCTGAGAGCGGTATCTTTAAAAAATCCATTATCGCCAATCGCATTGCTGCCATCACGACTGAGTACTTCTCCGGATGAACCCATTTTATAGCGTTTTAAGTTGCCGCCCCATTGTTGGTTGCCACTCGGTTTGAATACAGAGAAATAGAGTTCATCACTGCTTTCAAAGCTGTTATAGGCGTTGACTGCTACCGTTGGAGCCGTAAAGGTTGATGGTGTTTCCAGGGCATTACTGAGCAAATCTTCGAGTGCTTTCCGCAGCGTTGCGTAATCATTGGCTTCGATATATTTACCGTTACCGTTACGGGCGATGTTCTGCAGTAGCGTCCGGGCATTATTACCTTCGCTGCCACGCAGAAAGCTGCCGATGGTATGGGTACGGATTGTCTGAAAACCGTCGACATCCGGATACATATCATTGTTGGCCATATAGAGAGCGAGATCATCCGCGCACTGACCATTCCCTGAGCAGGCATTTCCGGTTAACTGCTGAATGGCGCTGTTACTGCTGGTATCTTCCTGCGGGAAGCCGTCAGTAAAGAGCACGATATCGGTGGTTGTGCATTCTGTTACTGCGGGTTGCTTATAGCGCCCGCCATTCAGTGACTCAGGTACGGAAGGTGTACTGATGTATTTACCCCCGAGATCAGAAATAATCAGCCCTTTATCGACAACCTGAGAGCGATCGATCCACTCGCCGGGTACGCGGGAGTGGGTGTTCAGGCCATATTTGGGCGTTTTCCCGGTCAGATAAAGAAAGGCTTCGTGGTAACTTTCTTCCAGCGGTGTTGCCCCCCAGGTAAAATATTTATCAATTTTCTCTTTGAACTGATCGCGCATGTCGGCGACAGGGCTTAACGGGATATCGACAAATCCACCTTCGCCACCATCAAAAAGACTTGCCCAGTTGCCTGGGAATCCCGTATCGAATTTCATTAAACCAAGATTGATGCCGTTGACACTGGCTACGGCATCCTTGGCCGCTTCACGGGATATAACCATGCGTGACAGTTCGAATTTCTGTGCATTTTCATCGGTTAGAGCAATCTGATAATTCAGATAATTTCCGGTAAATGCGCGGGTGTAATAAGGGCCTAAATTCCAGGTCAGGGATTTTATCCAGCTGTTTGTGTAAGGCGCGTCATTATCCCAAAGGTCATTGGCAAGATAGGTATAGTTTGAACCTGAGAAAAGATAGGGACTGTTGTGACAGATGACGATATCGGTGGAGTCGTAACCTGTATTGATCAGATCACTGAACCCCAGCGGACCGATGGGGCCACGCCAGCCGCTGCCACGTTTCCAGTATTTTATTTCACCAATGTATTTTCCGGCAGCCGCCAGTGACTGCGTCAGTTGCGGACACTGGATGGTCGCCGGATGGATGCGGTTTCCCCGGATGGCACGAACTTCGGTATCCGTTGATCCGTCACCGTCATACAACGCTCCGGCCGGACGCGATAAATAAATGCCATCCGGATCATAACCATTAAGGGGAACAGGGTAGCGTGTCGCGGCATTAAAGGGGCCAAGTGACGTTATTTCCATACGCGACATACTGCGCGATGTGTCCATAACAAATAGTACGTTAGGGGTCGCAGAACCATTTCCGCCACGGTAGATTTCGATATCGTCTGCCAGACTCGATTGCATTATAAACAGCGCAGATATCCATATCGGTGCGGTAATCATCAGTGATTTTTTCATTATTATTGTCCTTTGGGTGCCAGATAATTCAGACCGAGCATTTGGTTACTGCGGAATGAATCGCCAGCTTCAACGCGGGTGTTTAATTCGAATTTATGATTCACAAAACGGTTCTGACTGCTGTCACTGGCAAAACCGCGCGGCAGACGTCCGCCGGTTCCCAGATATTGCAATTGCACACTGGCTTGCAGAAAATCACGCGACAGATTTGCTTCGGCTTGCAGCGGCAGGGGTTTGTATAAAGGCTTTCTGGTGACAGGGTCGGTACGTACTTTTCCTTCGGCGTCAATTTCAGGATTATTGACAGCATCTGCCAGGGTTTGAGTAACGCCTTCTTCATTGGCAAAGCGACTGTATTTTGCCTCCAGCTCATTAAGGCCGGTGTTGAAGACCAGCTCACTGATCTGAATGTTATTGACCATCTTTTGCTGCACAGTAACGCGCTGCAGCGCAACGATAGCCATCAGTGTGACGGCGGTAATCATGGTCAGGCTGATGATGAGTGTGGCACCGCGTTGTCGGGTCAGTTGATTCATAATTCCGTGCTCAGAAGTTGGCGATGGCAATGCTGGTGCTGAATACCTGACGACTCGTCTGATCGGTATAGCGGTATAAATCAGCGTCCAGAAGACGATAAATACGCTCGGTATTTTCTATCGCGCCACTCTGGAAGGAGCGCGTCAGGACGGCGATCCGGATAGCGTAAACACGACGCCAGTTGATTTGGCCGGTAACAGGGTCCGTCTGTAATTTATCGGCGCCGACATATTGCTGAACATTGCGTTCTCCGGTTGGCGAATCTGCCAGCGCCTGACCATAAAGTGCGTGCAAGGCGAGGACACCATTGGCAATGATTCCCGGCTCACTCAGCGGGGTTTGTGTGTCATCAAATGTTTGGCAATACAGACCGGGGTTATTATCAGCATCGGCATTGATCCAATAGGCGTCAGTGACATGGTGCCTGCCGGAAGGGCGATTAGTTGGCCATTGCAGGTATTCATGTCATCCGCAAATAAGCTGCGGTTGATCGCTATGCGATCTCCGAAAGCGCTGTTGCTGTTGCTGGTGCATCCGGCCGGTGGTTGTCCGCTGACGCACAGATCTGCGAAGGGGGGGATGGGATCAGGGTTGTTGGTGTAACCTGCCCGACGTAACGCTTCACTGAGATAGCCGATCACAAATCGGCCGGTTTCCTGCGATTGGGCAAGGTTGTCTGACAGGATGGCGGTGCGATTGCTGGTAATGACTATCTGGACAACAGCGGCCGTAATCACAAGCCCGAGTACGGATGCAATCATCAGTTCGATCAATGTCATACCACGCTGAACCGTTACTCCTTTGGTCATGTTCTTCATGGATATACGGCCTGTGTATAACCCGAACGCATGCTGACAGCATTACCGGCATATTGCCGGTTACCTTCGGCATTTAATCCGCCATCCGAACGGATATCCCATTGTAAATCGATGATCAGGCTGCCATCGGCTGCGGCAGTAAGCGCCAATGATGGGTTTGCTAATGACGTTGTCTTTACCCCAGGGGTGGCCGGCATTCCGCATAAAACATCCCAACGGTCAAAGAGTGCCATTTCGTCACCGCTGCATATTTCGGCTTCCTTGCGGCCATCGTCGGCCTGATAGGACGCACAGGCTTTTATTCCGGCAGGGAATTGGTCACATCGCATTGGCTGAGGTTGCTCGTAGCGGGTTATTTCGTTGGCACGCATGCGGTTAACGAGATCGTTTGTCATCCATATTGCGTGGCTGCGCTGTCCGGAATCTTCTGCGGCACGCATTGATTTCAGTTGCAGGGTGCTCAGGCCAAGCAGGCCGGTTGTGGTAATGACAAGTGCGACCATCACCTCAACCAGATTGATTCCGGCTTGTGTTGTGTAAGGCGATAGCAGATGAGAGCGCATGGCACACCAATAACGGTACTAAGGTATCACTGATGATTACATAATATTACAAAACTTGATGGGTCATTAACGGACAAATGCGGGGATTTCTGGGACAAAGGTGCACAAAAAAGCATTGCGGATGCAATCTTTTCCATAGAGGACAGTTGTGGCGAAGTCATCCACGAGTACCCGCGAACGTCGGATCAGGGTTCTGATTGGCGGGTATACCGGGTTCTGGATCTCAAAAGCAGCAACGCAGAACGGATCGTGCGCTGGCCTCGGGGAGCAGGCGGCCGAATGATCTGGCGCTGCTAATCGCCTGCGCAAGATGCCTGCTACCTGCGCTATCCCTGGGTCCGTTGGTGGCTGTGTTTACCGTTAGTTAAACGCTGAGGACGGGGGCAGTAGATACTGAAGGGCGATGAAAAGGTGAAGGGGATACTGGCCCCGAAGCCGGGGCCATAAGGTCTACCAGGTGAACGTATCGGCACCCAGTACGCGTTGTTGCCGCCCGATGGTGTTGGTGATCAGGTCACCGTCTTGCGCCTGAGCGTTAAGGCCGGTAGCCACCAGTTCGACGCACTGGCTCAATGGCAACTGGACTCCCGCCTGAGTGCATTGGCGGGCGGCGATGCTGTATACACCTTTGGGTGTGATGAAAGGGTCGTTAATGCCAAGTCTTGTCAGGTCTGTTGTGTAGCTGACGTTGTCACTGTAAAAGCGCTCCTGCGCATCCATAATCGCCTGCAGCGAGCTGATCCCGTCGCCACGATTGCCCCGCTGTACGTACTGACCATACCAGGGAATCGCAACACTGCTCAAAATGGCAATAATCGCGACGACGACCATCAGCTCGACCAACGTAAAACCGGTATTTTTCATAGTGTCCTCTTTTTGTTATTCATTCGGCAGATAGACGGTGGTTGTCTGAATATGACGCGCAATCTGATCGTTAAAGGTAAATGTATGCCGAGGGTCCAGGGATGCAGGATTGCTGTCCAGCAAAATATAACTGCGGGTATCGCGATTGAGGGTGTTGTCGCTGAAGGAGCGGGTCAGCACCGCAATTCTTACGGCTCTGACAGAATCCCAGTCGACCGGCAGAATATCGTTTAAGGCCACATAGCGGCTGACGTTGGTTCTGCGGTCCGGATCCTCAGCCGGGCGTATGCCATAAAGCACCTGCAGACCTTCTACCCCGTTGGCGATAACCTGAGCATTGGCAACAGGAATGCCGTCAAAGTAGGTCACGCAGCGTAATACGTCATCATAGGCATCGTCGTTGGCGGTGTCGGGGGATACGAAGTTGCGTTCCACCCAATAGACATCGGTCAGAATATCCCCTTCGGCACGGACGCCGGTCAGATCCACTCCGGTGCAATCCATGGTATCTCTGGCGCTGCCGATGAGGGTGAATGTGCGTTGTATTGCAAGACGATCACTGGCCCTGTCGTTGGCTTCAAAGGTGCAATCGGCATCGTTGGCGGGTGGTAATGGCAGTTCAGCCACACACAAATCGGCAAAAGGCTGTATCCGCTGGTCCGTAATGCCGGGAATGTAACCGGCACGACGGGTTTCGGTATGCAGCCAGCTTAAAACAAATCGGCCATTTTCCTGTGCCTGAGCCAGACCGTCTGATTGCATGGCATTGCGGCTGCTGGAAATCATGATGTTCATGACGAAATAGGTGACAACCATGCCCAGCACTGCGGCAATCATCAGCTCAATTAAGGTCATACCCCGTTGTTTCTTCAGCATCATGGCCTGATGTCCCGTTCGTAAGTTGCCCGGCGCACCGCGATATTATCTGCCGTGGTGTAGCTGTTGTTTCCTGAAGCATCCACCGTTTCGGTCGTGTTTCCGATGGCGGCATAAACGGCATTTCCATCTGCATCCAGTCCGCCGGTACGGACATCCCAGGACAGGTTAAGGTTGACGCTGTTGTCCGGATTGAGCGTCACGATTAACGCCGGGTTGGCAATAAAGTCAGCAGCACTGGAACGGGTGGTGGTACTGCCGGGCACGTTGCCACCGAACCCGCAGGCAACCTCCCATAAATCGGATGCCGCGAGCTGGGCGTTGTTGCAGGCAGCGGCTGCCACTCTGACGGTACCATTATGGAACGCGGAGCAAATGTTCGCCGGACGATTGGCACAGTTAACCGCTGCCCCTGCGGTGTCATAACTGGCCAGCGCAATGTTGTTGGCGCGGATACGGTTGGTTATATCTTCTATCATCCAGATGGCCTGAGAACGGTTACCGGAATCCTGGGTTGAGCGGTTTGCCTGAAGTTGTAATGAGTTCAGGCCCAACAAGCCGATGGAGGTAATGGCAACGGTAACCATTACTTCAACCAGATTGATGCCTCGCTGTGCGCTGCTGAAGATCATGAGCAGTTTGCCTCCTGTATCACGATCTGACCAATAAAGTTAATGCTGATGGTTCGCTCTCTTGGGCCTACGCAACCGGGAACATCAACACGGATGGTTCCAATCGTGTTTAAGCCCGCACTGATTGCACGGCCCTGAGGGTCAAATCTTAACGGCAAAGCCTGGGTAAATGTGGAGGTGATTACACCATTGTCAGCCATGGGGCGGCCAACCTCTCCGCGCTGGCGCAACAGCAGTGCTCCTTGCTCTATTGTCCAGCCAGTGCTCCAGTTATCATTCAGCGGTGCAACTGTGACGGTCGTTGCCTTGGTAATCGCATGGTTACGGGCGTAAGACAGATCCAGCTGCAGCTCCTGAGTCAGGCGATCTGCCTGACGGTTCAGGGTAAATGACTGCATCGAGGGCACGGCTACGGTGAGCAGGATGGCTGCTATAGAAAGAACAACCATCAATTCAATCAGCGTTACCCCGTATGTTTTTTTCATTATCAACCTCAACTGCATAGCGACAGGTCATGTTTGCAGCAGGAACCCCCCTGTGCCAACTCCGTTGTACGGCATTATGGCACAGGAGGTTAGCGCAATTATTGCTCCTGTTCACGCCAGTAGGTTTTTCTCAGAGGATTGCCATTAAATTCAATCTCCTCTGTTTCTGCACCAATCAGCAGCACTTGCTTTTTGGTACCATGAGCATCGTCCGGATTTGGACTTGTGGTGATGACAACCCCCTCAGAAACAATACCCGGCTGAACCAGTTCTTTATGCTCAATGGTGCGGCGATCTTCATAGGTTGGTTTAATTTTATACAACTTGGCTTTACCGGTATCGGCTTCACAGCCAGAGCGACTGGCCGGGTCGATAGGCTGATAGGTCGTAAAGTAAATGGTATCGGACAGGGTCACAGAGTTACTGAGTACCTTTTCACCAGTGCCGGGAAGATCATAATACAAGCCATTATTTTTCAGCGTGTAAGATGCATTGTCGTATTGGTTGTAGTCGGCCAGATCCGTCTTTTTCAGGCCAGGATAGGTTTGCGGCGCACCGTCGACGGCGTAGTCATTGACCACATAAAAGAAGTCATTGGCATCTTCATTCAGCGGGTGTGCGCGATAACCCGATCCCAGAGCAATCTGATAGCGCCCTTTGCCTTCAACAGACACGGTTTTACCGGTTGCCGCATCGGTCTGCCAGACAACACCGTATCGGGTGTAAATAACATCCGGGGTGGTATAGAAGCGTACATTGTTTGCCCGGCTGCCATCGGTACCCAGATCCGCAATCAATCCGCCCTGTGCAAACCGGCTGACAGATGAGGCACCGGGTAAGAAATCAATACGCCACAGGCGGCCACCCAGATCGGCGGCGTACAGAATATCCACATCGCCGTCGGAATCGTCATCCACCGGAATAACATTTCCCACGATACCGCTCTTCATCGCACTCAGGCGCAGGTTTGCACCCGAGTCCGGTGAGGCACTCCACAAAAGTGCGCCGGTTTTGGCATCGACCATATAAATAGCATTGCCTTGTTCGTGGGTGGTACGTGTGGAGTAGTTATCTTCTTTCGGGTCATAACCACCACCAAAAATCAGTACTTTGCGTTTTTTGCCATCTGTCCAGGTGACATTCGCTGGCGTCATGCGTGACCAGGTCTGCCCCAGGCGTTCAAAACCCGTAGTGGTACTGGCATGATCGCGCCCGTTAATCTGCCATAACAGTTTGGGCGCATTACGGTCACTGACATCCAGCGCGTAATAACTGCTGCCACCGCGACGCATCCCAATATAAAGATAGGCTTTTTCGGAATTATTAATGATCTGATCGCGGTTGGTATCGTCATGCCAGACCGATATCTGACCATCCAGACCGTATTTTTTAACCCCGCCTCCCTGATAATAAGCGGTGACAACAGGGAGTAATTCTTTGGGAATAAACGCAAACCGCTCTTTCGGCGAATCCGCATTGGTATCAAAGGCATGCAGGTAGCCTGAGTTGGTTCCGATATACAGTGTGCTGTCCGGGATTTTCTTGCCGGATGCATCAGTCGTCTGGCCATAATTCAGCAATAACGGGCGGCTGTGCAGCGGGTCTTCCATGGCACGGCGAGGGTTGCTGGCACTGCTGGCTTTTACATCCAGACCACGGGCCCACTGGATCAGTTTCTTGAATTCGGTACCTGATAAACTGGTTCCCATATGGGATTTAGTCAGGTTCGTATTGGCTTCGTGAACCTTGTTTTTGGCGCTGTTGAGATCATTGCCATTAATATTGGTAACAACTTTACGGTCCACCGTGAAACGACTGGCAATACCGCCTTTAACCACGTTATCACCGTCCGGGGCATCGTCATTCTGCGTCCAGAAGCTCTGAGCATTTTTATTAAAGAAACCGGTAGTGGGATCAACCGCTGGGTTTCCTTTGCTGTCAACAATGGTGCCATCGGTCGTCATACGGAAGCGTTTCACGTTGCCAGACCAGCCAACCGCTTCGTGCGGCTTAAAGACCGAGTAATAGAGCTGATCGAGCTGCTCAAGGCTGTTAAAGGCGTTCACCGCGACGGCGGGTGCGGAGAATGTGCCGGCTGACTGGGATATGTCATCAAAAATTTTGGTCAGTGCGGTTTTTAACTTGGTGTAATCGTCAGCCATTGCAGAAATACCGCCGCCATGTGTTGCCGCATTCGCCAAAATGATTTGAGGTGCAGCATTGTCACCAAGAAAGCCGCCAACGCTGTGGAAATGAATCTGCTGTTTTCCTGGCAGGGAGGTGCTGTTGTCTGAGTTGTACATGGAATAAGCCAGCTCTTCCAGACAGCTATAAGATATCCCGCTGCCGCCACCACTGTTAGTACTGCAGGATTTACTTAAGCCTGTACCTCTTAAATCAGCATCAGAAAACTTCGAGATCAAGCCACGGATGCGGGTATCGCTGGAGTCATCATAGGTTGCATCGCCATCTGTGAATAATACGATGTGATTTTTCTGGCATTGATCGGTTATTGGAGAAATATATTTTCCACTACGGTGGGTGTCAGAGTGGCTTGAATAAGTGAAACTAGATTCATAGTAGCCTCTTCTGCATGAACCGCCCCAATTGTATTCAGTGCATATCCATTTATTATATCTGCCATAATTAACACTCTCGCCACGAAAAAAACGCAACGCCTCATCCACGGTTTCTGCAATTGGGGTCCATGTGCTTGGTACATAGCCATCAATTGTATTATTTATATTGGTACGATGGGCATCGTCATCAATGCTTTTCATTGCTGTGCTGAGGTAGCCACCATTGTCTTGACCTGAGGTCTTATCATCAAACTCCATTAAAGCAAGATTAATACCGCTGATATCTTTGATCGTATCTTTTGCCGCACGTTTTACGATGGATAGCCGTGATTCACCGCCAGCATCACTTCGCATACTGCCTGATGTATCAAAAATAAAGATAACGTTCGGATTTACCCTGTCAGCAGTGCCCAGATAGATTTCAGTATCATCGGCAAGAGCAGAACTGCTCAGCAATCCAAAAGCAATAATTGAACTCCAGTAAATTTTCATACTCAGTTCTCCCCAGTTAATTCAACAGGCTCAGCACGCTCCAGCATCCCGCCAAAGATGATACTGGTTATCTTGTTTTCTGAATGATTTATAAATAAAGAGACGATGTCGTAAGGGTTCTTAACATAGAGTTCAGTTGCCTGAGAGAGACTGATCGCCGAGTTGCGGTCAAAAAATGTTGCATCAGCAGAGACTTTATACGTTGTCTCCGGACATTCATTACAGTCTTTGAACTTCACAGCCTGACTCGAAAAAGCTTTCAGATTGCTTTTGTTGATCTGATGCTCGATAACTTTCAGGCTACCACTTTCAGCAAAAACGCTCTGTCCAATGAGAAACAGGGCAATAGTCAATGAGATTTTCAGTCGTTTTTTCATATCGAAGACCTTTGCAATTATTGCGGCGCCGGAGCCATATAAAAGAACCCGGCCTCCTGACGTGAACGTGATTGGTTGTTTACATCAACACCGAGTGCATTGCTGGCGAAATAATAAGGCACCAGAGTACCGGCGCTTGAACTTTCATGCAGTTTCAGCGATTGCGGGGCATTGCCCGGCAGGTAAAGCATGCGGATATTATTGGTGGTTGCTGCCGTACCCGCGTTTTGCGGAGGTTGTGGCAACAGGTTGTAAAGGTACGGGTTGAGCTGTGCGGTACCTGGCGGATTACCATTGGCGATGCTGGTATTTTCCGTATTGATCATGTCGCCCAGAATCTGGTTGGCAATATTGCCATTGCGCAGTCCGTTCAGCAGGGTATTCAGGTTACCCATAGTGTCATTAAAAATGGTTTGCTGGTGTTGCATATTACCGATCATCCGCAGTTGCAGTGTGGAGCGCTGCATGGCGACTACGGCACCGAGGGTAATGGCGGTGAGTATGACCAGACTGAACACCAGTGATGAGCCGCGTTGTTGTGTTGCCGCGCTCCTGTTTCTGGTCAGCCAGCGTGAGCCGGGCTTCAGGGTTTGTAACATAGGCTTCCCCAGGGGATTGATCTCATCCTCTACGATACCCTGCCTGAGGTAAAAGACGAGTCGCTGCCGACTAAAGGTCGGACAAGGCTTCCCGGCGGTCAGGGGTGCGGCGGTTTGTGATGCAGTTCCGCTTCAGGCGGGAGGGCAGGGTACGTTGTTGCCGTTGGGGGTTTCCTGCAGGCCATCGTTGTTTTTATCGGTGCCAGGCCGCACTCTGCCATTGCGCGAGATAATGAATGCGACTCCTGTGGGGATGCCACCAATATGGCAGTAGCTGAGGGAGCCCGTATTGACTCCGGCGAACCCGCGCTCATCAAAGCTGATAATCCGGCTGTTAAAGCTGCGCAATACGTTGCGGTTTTGATTGGCTGGCAGGGTGAACAGCAGTTGTTCGCCGGTATCCAGAGCGCGATTGTTATTGGTATCGGTGAAGACGGATAGCGTGTCGTTCCAGAGGTTACTGCACTGCAGGCTGGCATTCAGAGGACAGAGGGTTGTTCTGCTGCCCCGCAGCAGGGCCTGCGTTCGGGTGAAGCTGATCATCTGATTAAGCCTGCCAATGTCCTGGCGCGCTTCTGTTCTGCTGATGAAGCTGTTCATGGCCGGAACGCCAACGGTTAACAGCAGGATTGCTATGGTGGTTGTTACCATGACTTCAACAAGAGTGAAGCCGTGATGGTCGGAGTGGGAAGGCATCGTTATCTCCCTGTACGCAAGGTGATCATCCTGATCATTGCGCTTCACTCTACTGCTGCAGGCATCCTTGTCACTCAGACCTGAGGCTGAAATTTTTCTTCATGCTTCAGTCTCAGGCCTTATTTCAGAGGTGCCTTAATCTATCTCCAGTTTTTTACAGCGATAGCGTAATGCACGGAAGCTGATGCCGAGCTTTTCGGCAGCGGCGGTTTTATTCCAGCGCGTGGCCTCCAGTGCCTGGGTGATGGCGCGGCGTTCGATATTTTCGAGGTAGGCTTCGAGGTTGTTGGTTTCGATGCGTGACTGGTTGTTATCGGGTTCCTCGTTAATCGGTTTGCTCAGGCTCAGATCGTCGAGGCTTATGCTGTCGCCTTCAGCAAGGGTAACGGCCCGCTGCAGAATATTTTCCAGCTCCCGTACATTGCCCGGATAGTGATAGCTCAGCAGTGCCTGATGCGCCGCCTCTTCCGGCATAATTTCCGGCATCCCCCATTCTTTGGAATACTTGCGGATAAAATGCCGGATAAGCATGGGAATATCTTCTGCGCGGTCGGCCAGACGCGGCACGTTAATCTGAATCACGTTAAGACGGAAATACAGGTCCTGACGGAATTCTTCGGTTTTGACCAGCGCCCCAAGATCTTTATGGCTGGCGCAGAGAATGCGTACATCGACCGGTGTTTCGAATTCTGAGCCGACGCTGCGCACGGCTTTTTCCTGAATAACGCGCAGCAGTTTGGCCTGCATATCCAGAGGCAGCTCGGCCACTTCGTCGAGGAATAAGGTGCCGCCATTGGCTGCGCGGAAAAATCCGGCTTTTTCGCTGCTGGCTCCGGTAAAACTGCCTTTGGCATGGCCGAAGAATTCGCTTTCCATTAAATCACGCGGAATAGCACCACAATTAACCGCGATAAATGGCTGTTCCATGCGGGCGCTTTGGTGGTGAATCAATCGCGCGACCAGCTCTTTGCCGGTACCGGATTCGCCAAACACAAAGACCGGAGCCTGAGTGCGGGCGACTTTGAATATTTTTTCTTTCAGGGTGCGCATGCCGGCAGACTGGCCGAGTAAGCCGTCGGCGGAAGGCAGGTTTTCGATGTGGGCCGGCACTTTGGTGAGCTGCAGGGCGGCTTTTACCAGCTCGCGCAGACGCTCGGTATCCAGCGGTTTGGCTACGACATCAAAAGCTCCCGCTTTCAGGGCATTTACAGCCAGTTCCATGTTGCCATAAGCGGTAATCATGGCGACCGGCATGTCCGGGTGACGGGTGTTGCACAGCTGAATAAGATCGAGGCCGTTGCCATCCGGTAACTTCATATCGGTGATGCAGAAGTGGTAAGGACGTTCCTGCAGCAAGGTCAGCGCTTCGCTGACCGTGCCCGCCTGAAAACAATCCAGTTCCATGCGCTTCAGTGTCAGCGCAATCAGCGCGCGGATATCGGGTTCGTCGTCAATAATCAGGGCGGCAAATTTATTCATACAGCAGTGTCCGTTCTGTGGCGCAATTGGCTCAGGAAGTTCGCATTACGATGCGGAAGCAGGTTCCGTTGGGCATCGGATGATACTGGATATGGGCCTGATTTGCTTCGCACAGTTCGCGGCATAAATAGAGCCCAAGTCCGGTGCCATTGTGTTCGGTGGTGTAAAAGGGTTCAAACAGGTGAGTGCGCAGTTCAGCCGGAACACCGCTGCCATTGTCGATAATATCCAGCTGCACCTGGCGATCATTTAATGTCTGGGCAATGAGCGTCAGTCGGGCATTGTCCGGCGCTGATTTGAGTGCATAGCGTAAACCGTTGGCGCACAGGTTATGCAAAATCTGTTGCAGATGGTCAGGGTCAAACCGTACCAGCAGGTTGTCATTACAATGCATGCTGAAATGAAATGCCTGACCCTGGGTCAGGTTGCGGAACTGATCCTGGAAATGCTGTAACCAGGGGAAAAGACGCAGGGTTTCGGTGACGGCTTTATTGCGTCTGGAGAGTTGCAGAATATCTTCGATGGTACGGTTAATGCGCATGCAGTGTTGTTCAACAATCTGGGTCAGTTGCTGCTCACCTTCCTGCAGATAGGGTGTTTCTGCCAGCAGTTGTGCGGCCTGACGCAGGGCGCTGAGCGGGTTGCGGATTTCGTGGGCAATGGAGGCGGTCAGGCGACCAAGGGAGGCCAGTTTAAATTGCTGGGCTTCGGCGGCAATGCGTGCGGCTTCTTCAACGTAAATGAGATAGTCGCCGGGCTCTGAGCCATTGAGCGCCACGCGGCGGAAGATCAGCTTTTCGTTGCGGACTTCAATGATCTGATCGGCTTCTGCTTTCAGCAGTACCGGAGGCAGGGGGGAGCCCTCCGCCAGATTGAACCACTGCCGCGCCTGCTGGTTATAAAACAGAATGCGGTCATTGCTGTCGCAGGCAATGATGCCGTTGGGTAAATCCAGCAGAGCCTGCTGGCTGAATCGCTGCAGACGCTTGATGCGGGTTGCCTGGTCGGAGGCCAGTGTCAGGGCGCTGTTCAGCCTTCCGGACAGGGTTTGTGTTAACCACGCCAGCGTAAAGCAAAGAAAACCATACAGGCCGGAGTTCACAATCTCCTGAGTGTTATAGCTGCCCGGCCAGATGTGCTGGGTATAGAACACGGCAATGGTGGTCCAGGCGGCGACGCCATAGCCAAGCACACCGGGCGCCAGCAGGTTGGACATCATCAGCGGAATGAGAATCAGGCTGGAAAAACCGGTATCCAGACCGCCGGAGGCGTGCATCAGGGCGGCCAGAATCGCAATTTCGATAAATACATAGCTGGTGGCTTGCTGCGGATCCGGCTCACGATTGGCGATGGCTGCAAAAAATGACGCGATGATGACGTAAACAGAAGAGCTGACTAAAAAAACGTGCGGCAGTTTGCCGCCAATAATCACGTTCTGCAGATCAATGGCATCGGTAATAATCAGCAGCAGAGCCAGAAACAGCGAGTAGTAGCTGTAAAAGCGCAGCAGGCGATTGCCACGTACAACCAATTCAGTGGATTTAAACCAGCGTGCCACGGGGGCTCCTTAACCAGAAATACCAGCCGCAAACATACCGGACGGTGTGATGATGATTGCTTCGGCCCGGTAATTTTTCGACAATACGCGCAAATTCGTCAGGGTAACCCGAGAGTATGTCACAGTCACTTACCATCGCATTGGCACAGCACAACTTTCTGGTCGGAGATATTTCCGGCAATGGCCAGCGTATCGTTGAAGCTGCGCAGCAGGCACAGCAACAGGGTGCCAATCTGGTGGTATTCAGCGAGCTGGCGATCACCGGTTATCCACCGGAAGATTTATTGCTGCGTCCGAGCCTGCAGCCGCGAGTTGAGGCGGCGTTACAGCAAATTGCTGCCGCCAGTCATCATATTGCTATTGCGGTTGGTTTTCCGTGGCGGGAGCAGGGCAAACTCTATAATTGCGCGGGCGTCTGGTATCAGGGCCAGTGCCTGGGGCGTTACGCCAAACAGTGTCTGCCTAATTATCAGGTATTTGATGAGCAGCGTTATTTCAGCGCCGGTGATCAGCCCTGTGTGATGGATGTGCTGGGACATCGTATTGGCCTGACCGTGTGCGAAGATGTCTGGCATGCGGGCCCTGTCGAACAAAGTGTGGCGGCGGGTGCTGAGCTGATTCTCAATCTGAACGCCTCCCCTTTTCATTTGGGTAAACACGGAGAGCGTCTGGCGCTGATGCAACAGCATGCACGCCGCCAGAATGTGCCGCTGTTGTATATCAATCAGGTGGGCGGGCAGGATGAGCTGGTGTTTGATGGTGGCTCGTTTGCGGTGGCGGCTGATGGTGAGCCGGTGTTGCAGATGCCTTCCTTTGTTGAAGCCATGTCGTTGGTGCGTTTTCAGCATGGGCAGCTGCAATCGGATTCCCCGTTAATGGCTGATCAGTACAGCGAACTGTCCAGTCTGTATCAGGCGCTGGTGCTCGGCGTGCGCGATTATGTCAATAAAAACCGCTTTAAAGGTGTGCTGCTGGGCTTATCCGGCGGTATCGATTCGGCACTCACGCTGGCCATTGCGGTGGATGCTCTGGGGGCAGAACGGGTGCAGGCGGTGATGATGCCGTTTACTTACACCTCCGGCATGAGTAAAGAAGATGCCGCACTGCAGGCAGAAACCATGGGCGTGCGCTATCAGTCAATTTCCATTGAGCCGATGTACCGTGAGTTCATGAATGCACTGTCGGGCGAGTTTGCCGGTCTGCCGGTGGATACCACTGAAGAAAACCTGCAGTCGCGCTGTCGCGGTGTGCTGCTGATGGCGATGTCGAACAAAAGTGGCTACATGGTGCTGACCACTGGCAATAAAAGTGAAATGGCCGTGGGCTATGCCACGCTGTATGGCGATATGGCCGGTGGCTATGGTGCTTTGAAAGATGTCTACAAAACCAGGGTATTTGCTCTGGCGGAATACCGTAATTCAATCTCACCTGTGATTCCGCAACGTGTGATTGACCGTCCGCCCTCAGCAGAACTGGCACCGGATCAGAAAGATGAAGACAGCCTGCCACCCTATCCGGTGCTGGATGCCATTCTGGAGCGTTATATCGAGCGCGATATGAGTGCTGAAGCGATCATCAGTGCAGGTTTTACCCGTGATGATGTACTGCGCGTGCTGCGTTTGGTGGATGTGAATGAATACAAACGTCGTCAGGCCCCGATTGGTGTACGGGTGACTCAGCGTGGTTTTGGCCGCGACCGGCGCTATCCGGTGACTAACGGTTGGAAAGCCGGAATTTAACCCACAAAAAAGCCCGCAATAGCGTAATGCTGTTCACTTAAGCGGAGCAGCATTTTTATCCACCGGATAGCGGGTTTTTGATATCTTCACCGATCGCGGCGTTGTAGGTCGCGGTCGGCGCTTCACAAGTAACCCCGAAAGCCCTGAT
>JAJOJJ010000017.1 GCA_021208685.1 Saccharospirillaceae bacterium | reverse complement strand
CTGAGCGGATTGCTTAAACCGGCGATCGTGCGGCGCCAGACAACCAGATGATTCTGCGGCCTTCAGAGCAAAACCCTGCCCCGGAACGATACCAATGTTTGGTGTTTTAAAGTGTCGTTCCGGGGCGAACTGTTTTGCGTGCCGCATAATCATTGCCGTTGGCTGGATGAAGCCGGACGCGCCGAAAAGAGAGGATCGGAAGGAGATACCTCTCCTTGCAGGGGGCCAGGGGCTTGCCCCGGAAAGGCGTTTCAGATTGAAAAACAGTCGTCGATTAATGCTGCCGTTTGGAGTGACACGATGTCACTCCAAACTGTGGGACAGCAGTGCAGCCATTGGCTGCGTTTTCGCCGGTAGCATCCGGTTATTATACGGTCTGAGCAGTCGCTGATGCCGTCGTGGTTTCTTCCGGATATAAATCCGCTTCCGCCTGTTGCAGCATGGCGAATTCTTCTTCAGCGGTTTTCGCCACCAGATGATTTTTGCTGTAACCGAAGTAGTAGGCAGCACCTATCACAAACAGCACCAGAGTGTAGAAGAAGGCGCGTGGGTCGAAGGCATACACACCGGTTAATGCAATCAGCGACAACAGCAGGGCAATGCCGGAGGTTACAACGCCGCCTGGTGTTTTATAAGGACGCACCAGTTCAGGCTGATTAACGCGCAGCATAATATGGCTCAGTGCCATTAATGCATAAGACACGGTGGCACCAACCACCGCCATAGCCAGCATCAGGTCACCTTCGCCGCTCAGTGATGCAACAAAACCCAATACACCAGGAACAATCAGTGCACGCGCCGGTACTTTACGTTCGGTCGTTACCGACAGGCTCTGTGGCAGATAACCGGCACGTGACAGGGCAAATACCAGACGGCTGTAGCCATAAATAATGGAGAAGAAAGACGCAATCAATCCGACCAGACCCAGTACGTTAATAATGGTCGCCAGTTGAGCATGGCCGGTTGCATTCAGTGCATCCACCAGAGGTACCGCACTTTCACCCATTGCCTGAGCACCGGCGGCTCCCGGAATTAACAGCACAACCAGCAGAGCGGTAAACAGCAGGAAAACCATGGCACCGATAATACCTTTTGGCACATCTTTGGCCGGGTCTTTGGCTTCTTCGGCAGCCAGTGGTACACCTTCTACCGCCAGGAATAACCACATAGCGAATGGCAGCGCAGCCCATACACCGTACCAGCCCAGTGGCAGCATGGAAGAAGCACCTTCGCTGGCAGCGATATCAAACAGGTTAGCACTGTCGAAGCTGCCGATTAACGCAATTGCGGTGGCAATAATGGCCAGTACCGCCAGACCGGAAATCACCATCATCACTTTTAATGCTTCGCCCACACCGGCCAGATGAATACCGATGAACACTAAATAAAAGGCGGCATACACCCAGGGGCCATTAAATCCGACCAGTGCCTCAACCGCCGAGCCGATAAAGATCACAATGGCCGCCGGAGCCAGTGCGTATTCAATTAATACCGCCAGACCGGTTAAATAACCGCCAGCCGGGCCCATCGCCTGACGGGCAAAACTGTAACCGCCACCGGCAGCAGGAATCGCTGCCGACATTTCAGCCAGTGACAGCACCAGGGTGAAATACATTACCGCCATTAACAGCGCTGCGATGGCAAAACCACCCCAACCCGCTTGTGCGATACCAAAGTTCCAACCGGCAAAATCACCGGAAATTACGTAAGAAACTCCGAGACCGGCCAGAAGAATCCAGCCTGCGGTGCCTTTTTTCAGTTGCCGTTTGGCAAGGTAGTCCTGATGGGATGTGGACATGGTATTACCTCATACGTTGAATAATGGGTGTTTTAAATTGCAAAATCACAATCAGCTGAGCAGAAAGTTTTTTGCCTCTGCTGTTGAATGGAGCGCCGCCGCTTGTCCGGATTCTGTTGTTATCGTTTCATCCGCTGCGGTTGATGAGTGCTCCAGTGTTGCCGTTTTTTCGGTGGTTTCTGTCAGATCATCTGCTGACTCCAACAGGGCGCCACTACGGTCTTTAAGTTGTACGCCGGATAGTTGTAACCGGCGTGATTCGCGCAATAAATAACCGGCCTTATAAGCCGCTTCGCTGAAGTTCAGCCCCTCTGGCCGAACATTGGAAATACAATTACGGCGTGCATCGGTCAGGCCGCGTACCGGGGCCCAGGTAAGATATAAACCGAGGCTGTCGGGCGAGCTTAATCCTGGCCGTTCACCAATTAAAATCAGTACGGTTTTGGCATTTAATAATTCGCCGACATCATCACCAACGGCGACGCGGGCCTGTTCTACCAGCGTAATAGGAGCCAGTTTCCACTCCTGTTTATCGGTGGCTAATTCCTCGCATAACGCCTGAATAAAAGGCACTGCGTTATGAGCAATGGCGGTGGCCGATAAACCATCGGCAATCACCAGCGCCAGATCAAAAGGCTGCTCCGGCGTTTGCTGTTCCTGTCGCAGTAATACCCGTGAGGCCTCATCCAGACGGCGGCCTAAATCGGGGCGCTGCAAATAGGTCATACGGTCAACCGCTTCGCTGTGCAGCTTTAACGGTGGCTCAGGGTTTAACAGCGGATACTGCTCCGCCAGTGTTTCCAGCTTTTGTATCAGCGCAGCAAAGTCGAGTGGCGTATGCACCGCATCGCGTGCCTGAGCATGGGCTAACTGAAACGCCAGCATTTCTTTGGTGGGCAGGCTGACACCGCTGCGCCCGAGGCCAATACGCGCTGCGGTAAACTGGCGCAGGCGACGCCATGGGTTATCAATAACGCCGTTCCAGTCATCGTTGTGGATATCGGGCTGATCAACCATTGGATACCTCCGATTCAGAATTACCGGCGGGTAATGTTTTTAATGATGCTGCGAACGCAGGCGGTAACGCTTCATTTAAGCAAGCCCCGGCGGCGTTGCTCATGATCTGCATTTTTTCCAGCCAGATTTCGAATTCCGGTGATGGCCCAAGGCCAAGTACACGGCGCGCATATAACGCATCATGAAATGAGGTAGTCTGATAATTGAGCATAATGTCGTCGGAACCGGGAATGCCCATTACAAACGAGCAGCCTGCTGTTCCTAATAAAGTCAGCAGGTTATCCATATCGTTCTGATCGGCTTCGGCGTGATTGGTGTAACACACATCACAGCCCATCGGCAGGCCGAGCAATTTGGCGCAGAAGTGATCTTCCAGCCCGGCGCGGATAATTTCTTTACCGTCGAATAAATATTCCGGGCCAATAAAGCCAACCACGGTATTAACCAGCAGCGGATTAAATTTCCGCGCCACCGCATAAGCGCGTGTTTCACAGGTTTGCTGATCCAGTCCGTGATGAGCATTGGCCGATAGCGCACTGCCCTGACCGGTTTCAAAATACATCACATTATTGCCCACGGTGCCGCGCTGTAATGACAGTGCCGCCTGCTCGGCTTCGGCCAGCGTGGCTAAATTAAAACCAAAGCTGGCGTTGGTGGCTTCGGTGCCGCCAATCGACTGGAACACCAGATCGACCGGCGCACCCTGTTCAATGCATTCCAGCGTATTGGTGACATGGGTCAGCACGCACGACTGGGTAGGAATTCCGTACTTGCTGATGACCTCATCCATTAATTTCATCAGCCGGGTGGCCTGAGCAACGTTATCGGTTGCCGGATTAATACCAATCACCGCATCACCACTGCCATACAGCAGGCCATCGAGAATACTGGCGGCAATACCATTCATATCATCGGTCGGATGATTCGGCTGCAGACGTGTTGCCAGACGTTTGGGTAAACCAATGGTGCTGCGAAAGGCGGTAATGACACGGCATTTTTGTGCGACCAGAATTAAATCCTGATTGCGCATGATTTTACTCACCGCCGCCGCCATTTCCGGCGTTACGCCGCGGCGGATTTTTGCCAGCATCTCGCTGCTGGCCAGATCCGACAGCAGCCAGTTACGGAAATCACCCACGGTAAAATGGCTGATGGGTGCGAATGCCAGCGCATCGTGTTCGTCGATAATTAACCGGGTTACTTCATCCTGCTCGTAAGGAATTAATACCTCGTTAAGGAAATTTTTAAGTGGCACCTCGGCCAGTGCCATCTGCGCCACGGCCCGCTCTTCAGCCGAGCGCGCAATCACCCCGGCCAGACGGTCGCCGGAGCGGGCAGGGGTTGCTCTGGCCATCAGGTCGGCCAGATTCCGGAATTCGTAAGTTTTGCTACCCAGAGAGTAGCGATACGCTTTATGCATAGCGGTTTCCTGAAACAGATAACGATGTCACACCCGGTAAATTGTTACGTCCGGTAAACATGCACATGAGCGGAACAGATATTGCTGTTCTTGCTGCCGTTCCTGTTGCTGTCTGTGTTACTGGTGTTGCCGCAAGGCCTATACCCCTCACGGTCATCACTCAATCAGCGAATACCGTTCCGGCGGACTATCGAATTTTGGCAAATGTGGTTTTTGTTATTTAAATCAGCGGATTAATAATGGTAAAAACGTATAAATCACGGGCTGTTAACACAGGAATATTGTGAAAACGTCACCATTCTTCCCAGTCGCACCTGATAGCGTGCACGGTAATGTAGCGATGCAGTACGCATCTGCCCCTGATTGGTGCGTAACGGAAGCAACCGATGCGGATGAGCACGCCCATAATCTGCGCGACTGGCAACAGGAGTACGACCAGCTCAGTGACGGCGCTTTTTATGGCCGCATCGACGAGCTGGCACTGGAACATTTGCAGGTATTCCGTGAGCACACCAGCCAGGCGCTGCGTCAGCAGTGCAATGTCTGGCCGGATTCGGTCTGGCTGGGATTTGCCGCCGGTGAACAGGGTTGCCGTATTAACGGCCAGGAAGTGGCCAGCAATGAATTAATGTGCAGGCCGGGAAATACCGGCTTTGAATTAGTGACACCGCAACGCTTCGATATTTACGGCATTGTGGTCAGCCAGCAGGCGCTGACACAATGCGCCGACGCACAGGGCATAAACCTCGATGCACGCTTATGGCAATCACCACGGCGTGGCTGGCAGGAACAAAAACTCAACGCCCTGCGCTATGTCTTACAGCGTTTACTGGCGCCCAAACACAGCGGCCTCGCCGGGCCATTACAGCAGGACATGCTGCTGATGGCCGTGCTCGAAGTGCTGCAGCAACCGGAAAACACCACCACCACGCTGCCCGCTTACGCGCGGCGCAAAGCGGTGGTTGACCGGATAAAGGATTTTCTTGCTGCCAACCCCAATGCACCGGTCACCATGACCGAACTGTGCGAATTAACTCACGTCAGTCGCCGCACCCTGCAATACAGTTTTGAAAGTATTCTGGGCATCAGTCCGCTGCGTTATTTACGCGTGTCGCGCTTAAATGCCGTACGCCGTGCGCTGTCACAACCCGATGCCATTCTCGATGTTGAACAGGACGACGTAACCGTGCAGCGCATCGCCAGCCACTGGGGCTTCTGGCACGCCGGGCAGTTTGCTCATGATTACAAACAGCTGTTTGGTGAAAATCCGTCGGAGACATTAAAGCGCGGATTTATGGGGAGGGGGTGAGGTTTTAGTCAGGAGGCTGGCCCTTCAATACGTAGCCAGCCCTGTTGTTCGCAGTAGTCTGCGAACTCCCGGTAATTTTCATTTATCCACATGTCATCCGGGTGATCATGAAAGCCCATAATGCCAACACTTCCATCACGGATTTCGAAGTTAATACATTCCCGGATTTCTTTTTGAGTAAGCTTTCCCTGATCTGAAAAATCAGTAATCAGATGCTTATTCATCAGAACTTTCGGGTCTTGAGAAACTTCGATCGCACGCAAGCAAATGCTGCGGTAGTTTTTGGGAAGTACGGGGATCAGATTGAATGTAGGTTTTGGTTTTATCCCCTGATTCAGGCGGAATGGATCGATACCGGCGTGTTTTGATCATTAAGATATGCCACCCCCGTAAATTAATCCCGATACTTTTTCAAAATAAGAAGGCGAAGAGTAGTACGAAGCAGAGCTTCGCTATTTCTTGCTGGAAACGAGCGTTACAGACTTGTTGCAGGGGTACATGCTGTACAGCATTCAGTTTTAGAGTGAGCAAAAAGGCATGGACTCTGGTCGCGGATAAGATCCGCTCCTGCATGGCAGAGCCTGATGTTGTTACGGAGTCAGTAGCTGCCTTACCGCCCACGGGTAGGTGATCAGCAGCAACAGCGCGATACTCAGATAGTTGCCATTGGCCGGGTTAAAGTCCCGGATGATTTTTTCCCAGCTCAGTTTCATGACCCGTCGTCTAATCCGTGCATCAAACAGCGCCATAAATGCCGCCAGTATGACACCCGCCAGCAACAGGACTGCGGCAGAGTTCAGGCTGGTTTTGGGAATCATCCAGGCGCACAACAGGAACGTTAGGGCCTGTTAATACTAATTAAATCGGGCCTGTTATCGGCTAAAAATTCCTCAGGCAAGGCGCTGAGAGTGTGGCCTAACGGGTTCAGCGAGCGAACAGCAACGCAGGATGAGGGTCAGATCATGAAGCATTAGGGACATGATTGGTGCTTTTTGCGGAATTCACTGGGAGTAATACCGCTCAGGCGGCGGAATGCAGTGTTAAAGGTCGACTTCGAATTAAAGCCCACATCAAAACAGATGCGTGACACCGGCGTATCGCTGTTGCGCAGTGCCTGTTGCGCGGCATCAATCCGGTAGCGGTTGAGCCAGTCGTAAAAATTACTGCCCGAACACTGGTTAATGGCCGCCGATGCCTGATGGGTGGTCATGCCACACATGGCGGCCAGCTTGCCCAGCGACAGTTCATTATCGCGGAATGCGCCATTGGCCAGTGCCTGCTGCAGCTCGGCGAAGAGTTCCTGCTGGGCATTGTTGGCGGTAGCTGCGCTGGCATCAGCCGGTGTGACGTTGCTGCTGTCCGGGTCTGTGTTGTCTGGTTTGGGTGATGTTGCCAGCGGCTGGCGCGGCGGATGGCTTTGCGGCAGCTGTACGTGGCTGAGCATCAGATACAGCAGGAAAGCACTGGTCGGGGCGAGGGCAAAGGCCACCGACAGGTTCCAGCCAAAGCCTGTGCTGAGCAGAATACGGCCCAGCAATGACAGGGCAATAATCAGCTGTACGGTCTGCAGTTTATTAATCCAGCTGCCGAGTCTGGCTTTGCGTCCCTGGTAGCCCAGAGTGCGCTGCCGCCACCAGTACAGCAGGCTGAGGCCGGCGATAATGGCGAGGTAGTCGTTGCCGTAGGGCGCCAGTGGTTGCCACAGGTTTTCGTCGATCCGTACTTTCAGCATCCAGTCGATGCGTTCGGCGGCGGGCAGGTTCCAGTAAGGAACGTCCATTAACGCGACGATGAAGGCCGGAGATAAGTGCAGCAGCATCTGCCTGCGCGGGTGAAAAATATTGTCGCCCTGCAGTGCGCGTTGATAGCCATACAGTGTGAGTGGCAGCAGAACAACCAGTGGGTCGACCAGCTTCAGAAAGAACGGCCAGCGCAGAAACATATCGGTGGCGTGATAGAGAAATTCCAGCGATTGCAGCATCACCAGCGTTGCCAGCCCCAAAAGCCAGGCGACGGTCAGGCGGGTATGGGCATGATTGACCATCCAGCTCAGGGTGGCCAGCAGCAGTACGCTGCTGAGGCACAGTCCGATCAGCGCTGCTGCACCTGCTTCGTAGTTCATCAATACCTCTCAGAGAGATCAACTAAAGTTCGGATGGATCGAACCGTACGTCTAAGTTGTTGTTTTTAAAATTATTTTTCTTCGATGTCGGATCTATCGATACGGACGATCCTGATGCCGTTCCGGCGTCTAATACTATTTCCTGTCACATAATCATAACAAGTGAGGAAGCCCAGATGTATTTAGGCACCGTCCTGAAGAAGCCCGGCCTGTACGCGCTGAGCGCGTTAAGCTGCGCCTTATTAACAGGCTGCAATGACGATAAGAGCAATGCAAGCCATTCCTACGATGCACAGATTACTTACACCGCCCATGGTGTGCCGCATATTGAAGCCAAAGACTATCCCAGTCTGGGTTACGGTATCGGTTATGCGCAGGCCAGAGAAAACCTCTGTACCCTGTCCGAGCAGCTGCTGAAGCTGAAATCACAGAAATCCGAGTACTTTGGCGCCGGTAGCGGCAACGCTAACCTGTTGTCGGATCTGGGCTACAAGGCCATGGATTATCCGGCTGAAGCCGCCCAGCTGTACAGTAGTTTGTCAGCAACGACCAAGGGGCTGCTGCAGGGCTATGCCGCCGGTTTTAACCGCTCACTGAGTGAGCGTGCCGGTCCGCAGGAATACCCGTCGCCGTGTCGCGGTGCTGACTGGGTAACGAGCATTACGCCGCAGGATCTGCTGGCTTATCAGCTGGATCTGGCCGGGCTGGCGAGCGCACGTAACTTCCTCGCGGCGATGGCTGCGGCACAGCCGCCGGTGGCAACGGTTGCTGCGGTCGACAGTGCACAACTGGATGCCGGTCATGTTTTTACCTCTGAAGGCATTGGTAGTAATGGCTGGGCGCTGGGCAGTGATCGTGTTGATGGTGCCAGCTCTGCGCTGTTAGGAAACCCTCACTTCCCATGGGACGGCGAGCTGCGTTTTTACCAGCAACACCTGACCATTCCCGGTGAGCTGGATGTTAACGGCGTGGGCATGGTGGGTCTGCCAGCGGTGGTGATCGGCTACAACCAGAATCTGGGCTGGACGCACACCGTGTCGCAGTCGAAGCGCTTTACCCTGTATCAGCTGGAGCTCGATCCTGCCGATCCGCTGCGCTACAGGTTTGATGGCGAATACCGCGAGCTCAGCAGCAAAACCGTCACGGTCAAAGTGAAGCAGGGCGACGGCTCGCTGGTGGATGTGCCGCACACACTGTACTTCAGCCACTTCGGGCCGATGGTGAATCTGGCGTCACTGTCTCCGGCACTGGGCTGGACAACCAGTTCGGCCGTCACCTTCCGCGATGCCAATGCCGGTAACACCCGCATGCTGGAGCAGTGGATGGCGATGAATAAAGCCAAAACCCGTGATGAATTCTTCCAGGCCTTTGCCGACCATCAGGGCATCCCGTGGGTAAATACCCTGATGATTGCCGATGATGGTACGGCTTCGTATATCGACGGTACTCAGGTGCCGCAGCTCAGCCCGCAGGCTGAAGCTTACTGGGGCGTGGCTTCCAAGAGCCCGCAGTTAGCACCGATCTGGCAGGATGGCGCCGGCAGTGTGCTGTTGCCGGGTAATAATTCACTGTACGAGTGGGTCGACACGGGCGATGCCGGTGCGCCGGGTCTGGTGCCGTTCAGCAAGGCGCCACAGGTTACGCGCAGCGACTATGTCTACAACGCCAACAGCAGCCACTGGCTGACCAACGTGGCTGAACCTCTGACCGGTTACAGCCTGATGTACGGCCCGGAGCAGATTGTGCGGAGCCCGCGTACCCGCTACAACGCCCAGCTGATTAGCGATATGTCGGGAACCGGTCTGGCCGGTGCTGATAACCGCTTTACCCTGAGCGAACTGGAAACCGTGCTGACCCATAATGGCTCGCTGTTTGGCGGTGATTTCCGTAATGAACTGGTAACCCGTTGTACCAACCACAACAGTATTCAGGTAAGCGGTTCGGCGTTTGATTTAACCGCCGCCTGTACCGCGCTGGCTAACTGGGATGGTGAGTACAACCTGAACAGCACCGGTGCGCAGGTGATGCGTGAATTCCTCGCGGCTTTCCGTGTTTCCGGTCACCGTGATTTGTCCGACAGCCTGTTTGCCGTACCTTTCAGTGCCCAGCAGCCGGCGACTACGCCATCGGGTCTGGTGGCAATTGATGCCGGTGATGTGGATAACGACCCGGTACTGCAGGCACTGGCCGCGGCGGCGAAACGCCTGACCGATGCTGGCATCGCACTGGATGCCACTCTGGGGTCGGTGCAGTACGTTATTAAAGCAGCGGGCAAAGATCCGATTGCGATTACCGGTGCTAACTCTTATGAAGGCGTATTTAATATGTCTTCCAGTGCGGTGCCATCACGTTCAACCTCCGAGCTGGCAACCAACCTGGTGGGCAACAAGCGTATTGACTCGCCACTGGTGTCACTGGATGAAGACGGCAATGGTGCGACTGAGCGTTACCGCATTAACTACGGCTCCAGCTTTGTAATGGCGCTGCAATACGGTGACAACGGCCCTGAGGCAGAAATGTTCCTGAGCTACGGTCAGTCACATGATCCTGAGTCGGTATTCTTTACCGACCAGACGCTGAACTACAGCAACCTGCAGTGGCGTCCGATGCTGTTTAAAGCCGCGGATATTAAAGCGCAGGCGGTGGAGACGCTGCAGTTAAAAGGTAAGTAATTACTGAGTTGTCAGACATAAAAAGCCTGCGTGACACGCGGGCTTTTTTGTTTTTATGCGGGATAAATATTGTGGCGTGACTTATGGTGTTGGGCTGGTTTTTTAATCATCGCGGTTGAAAGCCGCTCCCACCGTTATCCGCTTAAACCGGATTACACCAGCTGCTTTGCGTCACCGGCAGTGCGGTCAGTCTGCCCGCTATTAAACGGCAACGACGCCTGCAGCGCGGGATAAAACCCCAACACATTTTCCTGCGGTTTAAGTTCGGCCCGTGCGAGGGTTTTCAGCGGCTGAAACTGCAGGTCGGCAATACGCACTTCGGTATTGTGTTTCACACTGGCATTTAAAAATTTCAGTAAGGCGGCCAGGCCTCCGGCATCAATCACGGGGACGGCATCCATATACAGAATGACGGCTTTTTTATCGCGGGTATGCATTGCCAGCTCGGAAAAAATCCGGTCGGCGGCGGCAAAAAACAGCGGACCGTTTATTTTATAAACCGCCCAGCCTGCAGGCAGTGGTTCACTGATTAATTTACGGTTATCGCTGATATCGCTGACCCTGGTCATCTCGGAAATATCGCGCATAAACAGCAGTGAGGCGAGCACAATGCCGACGCCAATGGCGATGACCATATCGAACAGTACGGTCAGGCTCAGGCAGGTGGCCAGCACCATGATGTCGCCTCTGGGCGCGGTGCGGAAAAAATGCAGCACTTTATCGGCTTCGCTGATATTCCACGCCACCAATAATAACAGCGCGGCCATGGAAGCCATGGGTAAATGCGCCAGCACCGGTGCCAGTACCAGTAAGCCCGCCATCACCACCAGGGCATGAATCATTGCCGCGATGGGGGTTTGTGCACCCGCGCGGAAGTTGGCAGCAGAGCGGGCGATGGCCGCGGTCGCGGTAATACCACCAAAAAAGGGTGCGACAATATTGCCGATGCCCTGACCTAATAATTCGCTGTTGGCGCTGTGGCGGGTATTGGTCATGCCGTCGAGTACCACCGCGCAGAGCAGGGATTCAATCGCGCCAAGCATGGCAATGGAAAAAGCGGCGGGCAGTAATAACTGCAGTAATGACCAGGATAAACCAATCGGCTGACCGTCGGCACCGGGTTGCTGCCAGGGCCAGAAAAATTCCGGCAATATTGGTGGAATACCTGAGCCGGCTGATCCATCCTGTAATAAATAACTGAAACGGTTGCCGATGGTGTCGACGTCGTAGCCCTGTAAACCGAGCAGCCAGGCGGTGAATACACCAACCAGCAGCGCCGGGATATGCGGCGGCAGACTGCTGATTTTTTCCACAGCAGGAGAGAGGTAAAGGTCGTGAGGCCGACGGTCAGGCTGGCTCCATCAAAATCCGGTAATGCCTGCGCCAGTGCATGGATTTTTCCGGCATAGGTTTCCGGGTATTGAATCGTCAGGCCGAAAAAATCTTTTAACTGCAGCGTCGCAATCACGATGGCAATACCGGAGGTAAAGCCCAGCGTCACCGACTCCGGAATATATTCGATAAAACGGCCAAGGCGGGCAAAGGCCATGGCAATCAGCATCAGCCCCGACAGCAGCGTTGCCAGCAGCAAACCTCCGAGGCCGAATTTTTCCGCAATGGGGTACAGAATCACCACAAAGGCGGCGGTGGGGCCGGAAATACTGAAACGTGATCCGCCGGTCAGGGCAATCATAAAACCGGCAATCATGGCGGTGTATAAACCGTATTGCGGTGCTACGCCGCTGGCGATTGCCAGTGCCATCGACAACGGAATGGCGATTATGCCCACGGTGATACCGGCAATAATATCTTTGCCAAAACGTTGTGCGGTGTAGGGGGATTCTTGCAGAGATTCGCGCAGGGCGTTGGCGATGCGCAGGGAAAATAAATGAGCGCGGTGCGGCATTCAGGGACTCCCGGCAGGAGATAAGAGGGCGGCACTATAACACAGAACGTAGGGTTTTTGTTGGGGGCAGAACGCGGGGATCAGGCTATTCGATCAGGGCCTCTGCGGGCAGCTTTTGCGGTTGTGTGATGCGCACGCGCTTATGGCGGTTCAGCTCGCCACTGATAATTTGCACGGCACTTTTACTGACGCCAAACTGTTTGGCGAGGAATTTAACCAGTTCGCTGTTGGCTTTGCCTTCGACCGGCGGTGCCTGAATGCGGACTTTCAGGGCATCGCCGTGCAATCCGCAAAATTCACTTTTGGAGGCTTTGGGTTGCAGATGGCAGACGAGGAATAAATCCCCGTCTGTCCATTGGTAGTGATTGGCAGGGTGTATGGCTGTACTCACAGGCCGATGATCAGTCCGCGCGGAATTTCCAGCATCTGCACCAGCGGGCCAAGCACCATGATTTCGACAATTTTAATCGCCAGAAAAACCAGAATCGGTGACAGGTCAAGACCGCCCATGTCCGGCATCATTTTACGGATAGGACGCACGACCGGTTCCAGAATCTGATTAATCAGAATCAGCGCCGGGTTATAGGATCCCGGAGCAATCCAGGAGGCGATGACGGTAATCACCAGGCCCCAGAAGTAGATATTCAGCAACAGGGCAAATAAACCTACCGGTGCCCACAGCAGAATGTTGGCCCAGGGAAGTTCGTAACCGGCAAACATAAAGATGGCGGCAAACAGCAATGCCTGAACGATATAGGCCAGCACCAGCGATGCCACGTCCAGACCGCCAAAGCCGGGAATAAAGCGACGTAATGGAATTAACACCGGATTGGTGGCCTTAACCAGAAACTGCGAAATCGGGTTATAAAAATCGGCACGGACCAATTGCAGCAGGAAGCGCAGAATAATAATAAACAGCGCCATGCTGCCGATGGTATTAATCAGTAACAATCCAACCTGAGAAAACGGTGACATGGTAACTCCGTGAATATTTCATGGCTGGCGAACGGTTATGGTCGCCAGTCTTTAACATATAGGCGCTCCGGCGCCTTTTCCAGCCCTGACAATGGTCTTATTTGTCAGGAAACCTCAGGGCATTTCTGAAAAACCCTGTACGGGTAATCAGAGTTTACCCAGCTGCTCACTCAGTTCGGCGGCGCGGTCGCTGGCGGCTTTTAAGGCGGCATCGACGATATCGCGCAGATGAGCGGCTTCAAAGGTGGCGATGGCGCGTTCTGTTGTGCCGCCCGGTGAGGTTACGCGGCGGCGCAGTTCAGCCGGGCCAACATCGGATTGCACGGCCATCTGACCGGCGCCCAGTGCGGTCTGCAGCGTCAGCCGGGTGGCGGTTTGTTCGCTCAGGCCAAGTTTTTTACCGGCTTCGATCATGGCTTCCATCAGCAGGAAATAATACGCCGGGCCGCTGCCGGAGACGGCGGTGACGGCATCGATTTCGGCTTCGGTTTTCACCCACACCGTCAGGCCAACGGCACGCAGCAGTGAATCAGCCTGATTGCGCTGATCAAGGCTGACGTCTGTACTGCCGAACAGGCCGGTAGCACCCAGCCCCAGTAACGATGGGGTATTAGGCATGCAGCGCACAATGGCACGGCAACCACTCCAGCGTGCCAGACTGTCCATATTGATGCCGGCGGCAATGGAAATCAGCAGCGGCTGGCGTTTTTCCAGCGTTGCCCGTAAGGGGTCCAGAACGTCTTTCATCATCTGTGGCTTAACCGCCATGATCACGACGTCGGCTTTGGCAATGGCGTCAAGGTTGTCGGCGTGAGTGTTAACCGCGAATTCTTTTTCCAGCTTGCTGCGCTGCTCGGCACCGGGGTCAGAGACATGAATCAGGTTGGCTTTGGTTTCACCCTGTTTAATCAGGCCGCCAATCATGCTGGAGGCCATGTTGCCGCCACCGATAAATGCGATTTGAGTCATCTTGGTTCCTTCTTGTGTATAAAGTCGCAGCCTCCCGTTCAGTGGGAGATGCATTTATTCTGGCTGAATCTGCGCTGTTTGCTGTCGGTTACGGTATCAGTTGTTCGGCGGATAGGGAGATGGATAATCGCGGGCGCCAAAAATATCGGTGCCGATGCGGATTTCCGTGCTGCCACACTCAACCGCCAGTTCCAGATCGCCGGACATTCCCATTGAGAGCGTATCCATGGTCGGAAATTCTGCCGCCAGTTGCTGAAACAGTGCCTGCATGGCCTGGAATTGTGTGCGCAGACGCGCTTCATTATCGGTCGCTTCCGGAATACACATCAGACCGCGCAGGCGCAGATTGGGCAGTTCGCTGACCAGAGCGCACAGGGCATGCGCGTCATCAGGCAGCACACCGGCTTTTTGCTCTTCGGCAGAAATATTCACCTGTACCAGAACATTCAGTGCCGGCCGTTGCGGTGAGCGCTGTTCGCTCAGGCGGCGGGCAATTTTGTCGCGCTCAAGGGTTTCTACCCACTGGAAGTGTTCGGCGATGGGACGCGTCTTGTTGGACTGAACCGGGCCAATAAAATGCCATTCGATATCCTGAAGATGCGCCAGCGCGGTGATTTTATCCATGCCATCCTGCAGGTAGTTTTCACCAAAACTGCGCTGACCCATGGCATAAACAGCCTCGACCATAGCTGCAGGCTTGGTCTTACTGACCGCCAGCAAGCGGACATTCTGTGCCGGGCGGTTGCTTTGTGCACAGGCTTGCTGCAAGCGGTGCAGCACATTTTGGTAATTCAGTTCAAGAGTAGACATTTAAGGGGCTTGGTTTATCTTTTTGACCTGCAACCCATTCCGGGTTGATGAATCCTGATAATATAGAAGCTTGTCGGCTGGCGCACCCTTCGCCGGGCCAGCCAGTTAAAAATAACGAGGAGTGGCTATGGATATTACGGAACTGCTTGCCTTCAGTGCCAAACAAGGCGCGTCGGATCTGCATTTGTCGGCAGGTTTGCCGCCCATGATCCGGGTGGATGGCGATGTGCGCCGGATCAATCTTCCTGCACTGGGGCATAAAGAAGTTCATAGCCTGGTGTACGACATCATGAACGACAAGCAGCGCAAGGATTTCGAAGAATTCCTGGAAACTGACTTCTCGTTTGAAGTACCGGGCGTGGCGCGTTTCCGGGTCAACGCCTTTAACCACAACCGTGGTGCCGGTGCCGTATTCCGTACCATTCCGTCCAAGGTACTGACCATGGATCAGCTGGGCATGGGGCAGGTGTTTAAGGATCTGGCCAAGATTCCACGCGGTATCGTGCTGGTCACCGGGCCGACCGGCTCGGGTAAGTCCACCACTCTGGCGGCCATGATCGACTTTATCAACGAAACCAAATATGACCATATCCTGACCGTTGAAGACCCGATTGAATTCGTGCACGAATCAAAAAAATCGTTGGTGAACCAGCGCGAAGTGCACCGCGATACGCTGGGCTTTAACGAAGCGCTGCGTTCGGCACTGCGGGAAGACCCGGATGTGATTCTGGTGGGTGAGATGCGTGACCTTGAAACCATTCGTCTGGCGCTGACCGCCGCCGAAACCGGCCACATTGTATTCGGTACGCTGCACACCAGTTCGGCGGCGAAAACCATCGACCGTATCGTTGACGTATTCCCGGCGGAAGAAAAATCCATGGTGCGTTCCATGCTGTCGGAATCCCTGCAGGGGGTTATTTCCCAGACGCTGCTGAAGAAAAACGGCGGTGGCCGTGTGGCGGCGCACGAAATCATGGTGGGCACACCAGCCATCCGCAACCTGATCCGCGAAGATAAAATTGCGCAGATGTATTCTGCCATTCAGACCGGTTCTGCCTACGGTATGCAGACCATGGATCAGTGTCTGCAGAACCTGCTCAGCAAAGGTCTGATCAGTCGGGATGTGGCGCGTGAAAAAGCCAAGATTCCGGATAATTTCTGAGGTAACTGACAATGGCGATGGATAAGTTTTTACGCCTGATGGTGGAAAAAGGAGCCTCGGATTTATTTATAACCGCCGGGGTTCCGCCGTCCATGAAGGTGAACGGAAAAATTATGCCATTAACCAAAAATCCGCTCAGCGCCGAACAAACGCGCGAAGTGGTGCTGGGGTTAATGAACAGCAAACAACAGGACGAATTTGAGGAGAAAAAAGAACTCAACTTCGCCATTAATGCCAGTGGTATCGGACGTTTCCGTGCCAGTGCCTTTTATCAGCGCAACGTTTCGGGCATGGTGCTGCGCCGTATTGAAACCCGTATTCCCAGTGTGGATCAGCTCGGTCTGCCGGATGTGATTAAAGATTTATCCATGGCCAAGCGTGGACTCATTCTGTTTGTGGGGGCTACCGGTGCCGGTAAGTCGACCTCGCTGGCGTCGATGATTGGTCACCGCAATAAAAACAGTAAAGGCCATATTTTAAGTATTGAAGATCCGATTGAATTTATTCATCAACACGATGGCTGCATTATTACCCAACGTGAAGTGGGTCTGGATACTGAGAGTTTTGATATCGCCCTGAAAAACTGTCTGCGTCAGGCGCCGGATGTGATCATGATTGGTGAGGTTCGCTCTGCCGAAACCATGCAGCACGCCATCACCTTCGCTGAAACCGGTCACCTCTGTCTGGCCACCCTGCACGCCAACAACGCCAACCAGGCGCTGGAGCGGGTCATTCACTTCTTCCCGCCGGATCGGCATAACCAGGTATGGATGGATTTGTCGCTTAACCTGCGCGCCATTGTGGCTCAGCAGCTGATTCCTACCCCGGATGGCAAATCACGCCGGGCGGTGGTTGAAGTGCTGATGAACACACCGCTGGCCTCGGATCTTATCCGCAAAGGGGATGTGCATGAGCTGAAACCGCTGATGGCAAAATCCAATGAGCTGGGCATGCAAACCTACGATCAGGCGTTGTATGCACTGTATGAGCAGGGCGAAATCACCTACGAAGACGCCATTGCCCATGCTGACTCACCTAACGACCTGCGTCTGATGATTAAACTCGGCTCCGAAGCCGATGCCGATCATCTGGATGGTGCAACGCGCAACCTGCGTCTGCAGGACTGATCTCTGCAGGTACCGGACGTTATGAATAAAGGCCTCATCGGAGGCCTTTATTTTGTCGGTGATGTAAGCAGCTGACAAAGCGGTCAATGGTCGGCTTTGTCCGCGCTGGCCTGTCGCTTGCTGCACCTCTGCAATTGAATGTGCGGAGAGTGTTATGAAAGCCCGTAAGTTACGCATCCATGCTCCGGCCATTGCCTACTTCGATAAAGTTCGCCGCTGCGGCTCGTTCCGCGAAGCAGCGCGCAGTCTTAACGTGGCCTCATCGGCGGTGAATCGCCAGATTCTCAAACTGGAAGAAGAGCTGGGGGCGCCGCTGTTTGAGCGTCTGCCCTCCGGTTTGCGCCTGACCCCCGCCGGTGAGGTGTTTACCCGTCATGTGATTGCGGTGATGCAGGATACCGAGCGTGTCAGTTCAGAGCTGGATGCCCTGCAGGGATTACGCAGCGGTCATGTTGAAATTGCTACGGTGGAAGGCGTCACGGTGGATCTGCTGCCAGCGGTCATCGAGCGTATGCGTGCGCTCTACCCCAATGTATCGGTCGGCGTCTCCAGTCTGGGCTCAACGGCGATTGCCGCACAGATCAGCAGCGGCAATGCCGATCTGGGGCTGGCGTTTGCCCTGCAGCGCGACAACGATCTGCACCAGTTAGTGCGTGGTCACTTTCATCTGGGCGCCATCATGCTGCCCGATCACCCGCTCGCCCGGCACCGGCGTCTGAGCTTTGCTACCTGTGCCGCGCATCCGCTGATTCTGGCCAAAGAAGCTTTATCCATCGCGCATTTACTGCGTCCGGCGATGAACCAAAGCCCGCAATGGGGACGGGCGGTGGTAGAGACCAGTTCGGTGGAGCTGGCGAAAAAACTGGCCTTGCGCGGTGTCGGCATCGCTTTCCAGACCCGCATTGGTATTGAGGATGAGCTGCGTCGCGGGCAGTTGGTGCATGTGCCGCTGGTGCATAACCAGCCGGTGCTGAGCGACCTGGGTTTGTATACCCGCAGCCAGCGTTCATTACCGGTGGCGGTGGATGCTTTTGCGCGCATGCTGGTGGATGAAATTGCCCGGCGCGAACAACAGGAGCAAGAGCAGGAGCAGGCGCAAAGCAGCGGTCATACGCTGATTTTATAACGCCGGATGATGCCGGAATGGCAGCGGGCTGAGCGAAATTCTGTTCTTTGGTGTACGCCGTGGCTGACCAATACTGGCGACCGTTTCCACCGTCCGCCCCAGTGGCGGTTATCCGGAGAAAGTATGTCAGCCAATCTGCACAGCCGTCGTCAGCATGCCGGGGATGTTCTTACCTCGCGCCCGGTCCGGCCCGGCCGTCTTGCACTGATCGACGTTGCCCCGTTACGCAGTGATGATCCGCAGGCACGGGCGGCCGTGGCGGCTCAGATACGTGCCGCCTGTGTCGATAACGGCTTTTTTGTGATCTGCAATCATGGCATCAGTGAGCACTTACAACAGCGGATATTCGCTCAGGCTGAAGCGTTGTTCGCCCTGCCCGACGCAGAAAAGCGCAGGCTGGATAAATCGTTGTCGCTGGCCAACCGTGGTTATGAGCCACTGGGCAATCAGCAGTTGCAGCCAGGCAGCCCGCCCGATCTGAAAGAAGGCTATTACATGGGGCGGGATCTGGCGGCGGATCATCCACAGGTGCTGGCGGGAAAATTCAATCATGGGCCGAATGTCTGGCCCACTCAGTTGCCGCAATTCCGGCCATTAATGGAAAGCTATCTGCAGCAGATCACTGAACTGGCGGAACGGCTGATGCGCGGCCTGGCGTTGTCATTGAATCTGCCGGAAAACCATTTCGATGATTTTTGCCACGAGCCTCTGACCACGCTGCGCCTGCTGCATTATCCGCCGCAGCCGGTCGATGCGGCGGCTAATCAGCGTGGTGCCGGTGCGCACACCGATTTTGGCGGTCTGACGCTGTTATTGCAGGACGATGCTGGCGGTCTGCAGGTCTGGAGTGAGCAGGATCAATGCTGGCTGGATATCGCGCCGCAGGCGGGCACCTACATCATCAATATCGGCGATATGGTTGCGCGCTGGACCAACGACCTGTACCGCTCAACCCTGCACCGGGTGATTAACCGCTCCGGGCGCGAACGTTATTCCATACCCTTCTTTTACAGCGGTAACGCCGACCACCGGGTCGAATGTCTGCCGGGTTGTTGCGCGGCGGGTGAAACTCCGCGCTATGAAGCCACCACCGTCGAACAGCATTACCGTGAAATGTATCGCCGCACGTACCGCCAGCGGCCATTGGCGGCGCAGGACATCGCGGAGTCGCAGCCATGAAACCATCGCTCAATGTGCTGCTGGTTCACGGTGCCTGGGCAGGCAGCTGGGTGTGGGATCAGTTGCAGCCCCGGCTGCAGGCGCGAGGTTACGCCACCTGCGCAGTTGATCTGCCTGGCAATGGACAGGATCAGACGCCGCCAGAACAGGTAAGTCTGGATCTGTATTTACAGCATCTGCAGGCCTGTATTGCCAGCGTCCGCACTACGACCAGCAGCGATGCTCCCTGGGTTGTGATCGCTCATTCCGGTGCCGGGGTGATCGCCACTGCACTGGCCGAAGCCATGCCTGAACGTATCGCCGGCGTGGTGTACATCGCCGGCATGATGCTGCCCTCCGGAATGGGCTTTGCCGAATTAATCCGCCGTTTGCAGCACCAGCATCCGCAGGTGGCGGGCATCGGCCCTTATTTATTGTGGAACACGGCCCGCACACTGAGCCGGGTGCCGCCGTTTGCCGCGCGTGAAATCTTTTTTCAGGACCTGAATGACAGCGATGCCATGGCCGCCGCCGTGCGTTTAAGCGCACAGCCGGAAGGTGGCCGGGCGCTGGTGGCCGAGTGGAGTGCCGAACGTGCCGGACGGATTCCGCGTTTGTATATCGAGGCCACGCTTGATCGTTCGGTGGTGTTGCCGTTGCAGCGGGCGATGCAGGAGTTAGTCCCTGGTGCCCATATTGAGTCACTTATTAGTGGGCATGCACCACAAGTAAGCATGCCGGATGCCGTCATTCAGGCGCTTGAGCCATTTTTGCACAGCCTTGCCCCGCCGCTGGGCGCTTCAGCAGGGCAAGTGTGGAGGGATGAATAATAAATCCACACGCGGGTACGGTTATTGCTGACAGAGAATAAAACCTGTCCGGTTGATCAGAAAATTCAGCACCGGATAAACGACTTAAACATCAGGAGAAGACCATGTTAAAAAAACTGACCAAACCTTTATTACAGGTCACCGCTCTGGCGGCAGCACTGAGCTGCTCGGCCATGACGCTGGCGGCAGATAAAGTGACGTTCCAGCTCGACTGGTTGCCCGGTGGTGATAAAGCACCCGTGTATGTCGGTATTCAGCAGGGCTTTTTTGCCGCTGAAGATCTTGACGTAAAAATCGCCAGTGGCCGTGGCTCAACCGATGCCGTGACCAAAATGGCGACGGGTCAGTCGGATGTGGGCACTGCCGATATTGGTGCCTTAATGGCAGCCAAAGCAATTGATGGCGTACCGGTATCCGCTGTGATGTCGTATTTCTCTCAGGCCCCCCATGCATTTTTTACGCTTGAGGGCAGTTCGATTAAAAGCCTTAAAGACGTTGCCGGTAAAAAAATTGCGACATCTCCCTTTACCTCATCCAACGCTTTTTTACCGTTGGTATTAAAAGAAAATGGCATGGCGGCTGACAGTGTAACCCTGGTGAAATCCGATCCGGGTGCGTTAAGCCCGATGCTGATGACCGGCAATATCGAAGGCATTATCGCCTGGGTAACCAACGTGGCGCTATACGAAAAACAAGCGGCTGAAGCCGGAAAAACCCTGCGCGTTATTCCATGGACAGACGCTGGTCTGGATTTATACAGCTCATCGTTACTGGCCGCCGATAAATTCCTCAGCGAGCGTCCGGACGTTGCCAGACGTTTTGTTAAAGCTTTCGCCAAAGCGGTGCAGTTCACCTACGCCAATCCGGATAAAGCCGGTGCGGATATTCACGCCATGGTGCCGGAAGTGGACGCCGCCGTCGCGGCTGCACAAATCCGCAGTATTAACGGTCTGGTGTATAACGAAGTGACCAGCAAAGACGGATTGGGTGCCCTGACACCAGAGCGGACAGCGTTAACCTGGAAATGGGTATCGCAGGCCAATAATCTGGCGGCGGACGCGATGGACCCGGAAATGGCTGTTAACCGTGGTTTTATGCCGGAGCAAAAGTAATATGACCAAAGCGTCTGAACGTGCCTTTGTGCGCATGGAACAGGTTGGGCATTGTTATGACCCAACCGCCGGCAACATGGCCGTACAGCAGATTGACCTTGAAATTCATCGCCACGAATTCGTGGCGGTGGTGGGGCCATCCGGCTGTGGTAAATCGACTCTGCTGCGTATGGTTGCCGGTCTGCTGATTCCAAGCGAAGGCAAAGTCAGTGTATTCGATCGTCAGGTTACCGAGCCGCGTGATGATGTCGGCATTGTGTTTCAGAAACCGACGTTATTGCCCTGGCTGACGGTGCGCGACAACGTGTTATTTCCGCTGAAACATAAATACGGATTGGTAACGGCTGCCGATAAAACCCGCGCCGAAGAGCTGCTGGCGATGGCCGGGTTGGCACAGTTTTCGGCACGTATGCCAGATGAATTATCCGGTGGTATGCAGCAGCGTGTCGGTATTGTGCGGGCATTATTATTAAACCCGGATATTTTATTAATGGACGAGCCATTTTCTGCGCTCGACGCCATGACCCGTGAACAGATCGGGTTTGATCTGCTGAATATCTGGACGGAGCACCCTAAAACCGTACTGTTTATTACTCACTCGATTTCAGAAGCCGTATTGCTGTCTGACCGCGTGCTGGTGATGAGCCAGCGACCTGGCACGGTGCTGGATTTAATTGAGATCGATATTCCGCGGCCACGCAGCGCAGCCACCATTAACAGCCCGCGTTTCGCTGAACTGACGGCACGCATCAGGAAACATATTTATGAGCCAGAAGTCCATGTCTAATAAAACAGCGCTTTCTGATACAAGAGCCCCGGCGATTCGTCAGTGGTTACTGAATTATGCCTCGGCATTATTCTTTATTGCCTTTGTGGTTCTGTGGGAGCTGGTCTGCCGCGTTGGTAAAGTGCCGGTGTATATCCTGCCGTCGCCGCTATCCATTGTGAATGCCTTTTTCGACGTCGAATTCAGCCGCTGGCTGGAGCATTTGTGGGCAACGCTGCGGGTTGCGTTAATGGGCTTTGCCCTGTCGATCTGCATCAGTATTCCACTGGCCATTGCCATGGTTCGTTCTGAGTTTTTATCGCGCACTATTTATCCTGCACTGGTCGTGATTCAGTCCACTCCGGTGGTCGCCGTCGCGCCACTGATTATTGTCCTGATGGGTACCGGTGATATGTCGCGGGTATTAATTACCTGCCTGATTACCTTTTTCCCGCTGGTGGTTTCTACCGCAACCGGCATGCTGGAAACACCGGAAGAACTGATTGAACTGAGCAAATCGTTACGCGCTCCGCGTTATCGCGAAACCTGGCAGATCCGCATTCCCTATGCCATTCCGCATATTTTCAGCGGTCTTAAGGTATCCATTACCCTGGCGATTATCGGTGCGGTGGTGGCCGAGTTTGTGGCTGCAGAAAAAGGCCTCGGTTACTTTATTCAGTTTTCGACCTCATTCTTTAAAATTCCACAGGCCTTTGCCGGATTAATATTTCTTGCCGTGGTGAGCCTCGTGCTGTTCAAAAGTGTGCAGTGGGCGCAGCAGTGGCTGTATCCGTGGAGCATTCCGAAAAACAAGCGCTGACAGACAATCCGTAAAATAAGGTACACCGTGTTATGCAACTGAATGAACAGGATCAGGCATTTATGCGCCGCTGCTTTGAACTGGCGGCGCAGGCGCGCGAGCAGGGCATTCATCCCTTTGCGGCGCTGCTGGTGGACGATAATGGCAATATTCTGCTGGAGCAGGTAAATGCCTACCTGCCAAAACTGGATATGACCGGCCATGCTGAGCGGGTATTAATGACCCGCGCCAGCCAGGAATACCGCCCCGATTTTCTGGCTAAATGCACTATGTATGTTTCAGCAGAACCCTGCGCTATGTGCGCGGGTGCCGCTTACTGGGCAGGTCTTGGCCGCGTGGTCTATAGCCTGAGCGAACAGCGGCTGAAACAGATTACCGGTAATCATCCGGAAAACCCGACCCTTGATTTACCCTGCCGTGTGGTATTTGAATCCGGCCAGCGTCAGGTGACAGTGATTGGTCCGGTCATGGAAGACGAAGGCGCGGCATTACATAATAATTTCTGGTGATGCATCAACAGACGTTGGGCAGGCTGATGCGGACACGGGTGCCTTCTCCGGGGCGGCTGGTTATCCATATATTCCCGCCGTGAGCGGTGATGATGGTATGGGTGATCGACAGCCCGAGTCCGAGGCCATTACCTACCGGGCGTGTTGTATAAAAAGGATCAAAAATACGTGCCAGATGCTGTTCGTCCATGCCTTCGCCGCTGTCCCTGATTTCAATCAGGGTAACAGCATTCTTCTGCCGTACCATGATACGGATATCGCCGCCGTTATGGCAGGCTTTGACCGCATTATCCAATACAGAAATAAACGCCTTGCGCATTTCCGCCTCGCGCATGTGAACAGGTTTAGCCGTTTTTATGTCTTTATGAATCCTGATGGCTGGTTCAGCCGGTACATTCAGTGAGGACAACACATGATCAACAAACAGTGAAAACTCTACCTCTACCGGTTTATGACGCCCAAGATCCGAAAATACCTGAAGACTTTCAACAATGATTTTGACTCGTTCAAGTCCGGGACTGGATTCGTTCACAATGTCATTTACATCACTGACGATATATTCCAGATTTTGTTCTTCTGATAAGGCTCTGATGGCCTGAAGACAGGAATCAATGGCTTCCTCAGACCCTTGCTGCAACGCTTTCATATATTGGTTCAGAAGATCGGCAAGAGAATTATAAATATTGAGATATTCCTGCAGCATATTGAAATTTGCCGTAACAATACTCATAGGATTATTAATTTCATGGGCTATTCCAGCCGCCAGGTGACCGATTGACGCCATTTTCTCGGATTGCACCAGTTGAGATTGTGTTGTCCGTAATGATTTGGCCATTTGATTAAACTGGTGAGCCAGCATGCCAAGCTCATCCTGGCGTTGTTCGTCAATATGTACTTTTCTTTCACCCATGCGTATACGATCAAACTGATTGGCCAGCTGCTTGAGTGGCTGAGTGACCCCATTGCTGACTTTTCTTGCCAGCAAAATCAGAATAATGGCCAGAATTCCTGTCCCCATCATCACTGTCCAGCGCAATTGCCGGATCGGCAGAAGTGCCGTTTCTTTCAGCCGCTGTACCATGATGACACCATTCACCGCAGGTAACGGACGGATGCTGATCAGCCAGTCTTTATTATCGATATACAGATGCTCGCGGATGATGTCTCCGCTGTAAGCGCGGGTTATCAGCTGGATTAATTCAGCTGAATCGATGTCTGACTGCGTATCTGGCCATGGCCGGATTTGATCATTGGTATGGGTAAATATGCTGACGATACGGTCAGCGCCTATATTCCGGGAAAACATATTTAAAAAATGACTGGCTTCAGGAAGCCAGATGATAATGCCCGTTTTTTCATCGTATTTAACCGGAATTGCGGCAAATGCCGGATTGTCCGCGGATGGTCCAAGCGTGAAGCGCATATCCATTCGGGCGTATGTATCGTTTGCCAGGGCTTCAAGCTGCGGAAACTCATCGTTAAGAGCGGATAGCGATTGCCCGTAAAGATCACTCTGCGCGGATGAAAATACAATAAAGCCATCACGGTTCACAAAAAGCATGTCGCGTATTTTCTGCTTTTCGCTGAAAAACGACAGGTAAGGCCAGTGCTTATCTTCGGCTTGCTGGTAGGCCATAGAATAGAGCGCATCGGATTTAAATGCATTGTCAAAATCTGAGAATGCCTGCCGGATATCATTTGCCTGGGTTAATATCCGTGCGGTAACCAATATATCTTCAATATTGCTGTCAATTGCCTGTGCCAGCGACAACGCCGTCTGTTCCGTGTCGGATATGATTTCCGACTCCATTCGTGCCTGGGCATGACCAAGCCCCAGCCAGACAATCAGCAGAACCGGGAGAAGGCTGAGCAGCATAAACCATGTCATGATGCGCGCCTGTAAGGAACGGAAGGCGAACCAGCGGGAAATTTTATCCATCAGGGTTCTTCCGTCGATGCGGTGCGCCAGAAGCCTCCGGCATTACGCCAGTAAATGGTCAGATCATGTAGCCAGGTTGAGGGACTGCCGGATGAGGGAAATACCTGTGGGCGGATATCCTGAGCGGATTTCCATACAGGTATTAATGCATCATTTTCATATTTCAATAATGCAACCGATAGCCAGCTGCCGCGTAATTCCCGGTCTGTGGTTAAGCTGCCAGCCTCTGTTTTTCCGCTGCGGTAACTGAAAAAATCGCGTAAAGATGATGTATCCCATTGTGCCTGTTCGCTGACCGCCAGCATCAGTTGCCGGTTAAGCCAATGCATATTACGGGAAATGGCGCTGCTATTTCGGATGTCAGCAGGATTTATCGCCTGAGACAATTGCTGCACACTGTAAATGCCCGGAATTGCATCGGCAGGCTGATCACTGCACAGTGACAATACCGGAAGAGGCAGGGCAGATAATGCCAGCAGAAGAGGACGTTGAGTAAACCACTCGCAGGTATCCAATATCAGTAAATCCGGCATATTTTCAATAATCAGGGTATTAAGATCATTGAACTGCTGCGGATAATCAAAGAGCAGATGGGAGACGGTTATTTCCTGCTCGCGCAGACTCTCATGATTGCTGAGCATGCGCAGCAGCAGGGTTGAGCGCGCCGAATTGGTGCCAATCATCAATACATCCCGTATTGATTGTGTCTGCAGCCAGTATACCGCAGGTAACAATACCTGATTGGCCAGCAACCCCGGATGGACAATCAGCGAACTCTGCCACACCCCCTCAGAGCTGGCAGGATACAAAATTAAACGCTGTTGCTGTGTAAGCCAGGGAATTGCTTTGCGTAAGCACACGGAATCGCCACAGCCGAGCAAGGCATCAATCGCTTGTTCAGCATCCAGTGTCTGCAGGCTTTTCTCCAGTTCGGATTGTGGCTGTGAACTGTCGATATAACTCAGGCGCAGGGTGCTGTGCTGCGCCCACTCCGACCAGTCCCGGTCTATCGCATAACGGATGGCCTCATCACGGCTGGCCAGCATGCCTTGCTGCTCACTTAATACCACCAGATGCAGTGGCTTTGCAGCCTTGGGCCAGAACCAAAAGGTAATGAAAATAATCAGCAAAACAACCAGCGTGACGGATGTCTTCATAAACAATTCTCCGTATACCGCATCAGTATAGTCACAGCTTTGTTAACCGTTACCGGCAACGCCTGTCTGACAGACACCGGAGCGTTTTTAATTGTTACAGCCTTGGCGGTGTTGTTTGTTATTTCAGATATCAGCGGCTGAGCAGCACAGGGCGTCGTTCAAAAGAACAGAGATAGCTTCGTCGTGCCTCCCGGCATGACGGTTTGGCTTTCACTGAATTCGGCGTGCTTTGGTTGCGATGGAGAGTATTTGCGCAGCAGTATCGCGGCTGACCGCCGCTCCCACCGTATTTAATCTCAGGGGTTCAGTAACCCGGAGCCGGACGTGAACTATTCAGGGGTGTTTTATCCGTAGCCTTAAAAGTGAAGTATGTTTTCAAAGCCACCATAGATCAGGCGTTTGCCATCAAAGGGCATGGGGTTCTGATCCGGATGCATTCTCGGATCTTCCATGACTTTCGCCCAGCCGGAGTCACGGATCTCTTTCGATGGCCATACAACCCAGGAAAGAACGATGGTTTCATCCTCTTTACATTTAACCGCCATAGGAAAGGATGTTACTTCTCCGTCCGGAATATCATCACCCCAGTTTTCAACAATCTTTAATGCACCATAATCTTTAAATACCTGTGCTGAGACGCGTGCATGCTCAATATATAGTTCTTTATTAGCGGTCGGTACTGCTGCTACAAAACCATCAATGTAAGACATTCTGATACGTTCTCCGGTTGAATACAGGCGGGATACCGTATCACTATGCCCCCTTTGATTCTGGCAGACAATACAGAAAGCTGTTTTCCGTGGATGATTTCCCCGGTCTGATATCAACAGGCCCTATGGATTTTTTATGCGCCAGCCTTAAATGAAGACCGGACGATTTTTTACACGGTCAGGAACGGATGGGAAGGTTATATTCAGTCATCGCATGTTTGCCACTTATTCAGCGCCTGTTTGTCCTTATCCAGCGCTTCTACCCAGCGTTCTCCCTGACCAGTGACTTCTTTTTTCCAGAACGGCGCACGGTTTTTCAGGTAATCCATGATGTAATAGCAGGCGTCGAAGGCGGCTTCGCGGTGGGAGCTGCTGACGCCAACAAATACAATCTGGTCGGATATTTCTAATGTGCCGACGCGATGTATGAGGCGAACGCGGTTAATTGGCCAGCGTGCGCAGGCATCCCCGACAATCTGCTGCAGCGCCTTTTCGGTCATGCCCGGATAATGTTCCAGCGTCAGGCCGCTGACTGCTGAACCCTGATTCATTTCACGTACCAGTCCGGTAAAGAACACCACGGCACCGTCGCAGCGGTTATTATTACGCAATGCTGCATATTCCTGGGCAACGTCAAAATCTGCCTGCTGTACTGCAATATAATGTTCCGTGCCGGTATTCGTTTCAGCGCTCATTGTCAGCCCCCGGTGACTGGTGGGAAAAACGCCACTTCATCACCACTGTTAATCACGGCATTTTCGTCGTTGATTAAATTCTGATTGATGGCGGCCAGTGCACGGCCTTGCGTCAGCAGGTCTGCCTGTTGTGGAAAATGCTGTATTAATGCTGCGCGCACGGTTGCCAGACTTGCCGGTAACGGCAGGGCGATATCACATTGGGCGCAGCCAAGCTGTTCGCGCAGGGCAGCAAAAAAAAGAATATTCATAAACAGATTTTATCCTGTGCTGTCGGCCTGCCAGTGACCGGTTTTTCCGCCCTGCTTTTCCAGCACACGAATGCCTTCGAGTACCATGGACGGATCAACGGCTTTGCACATATCAAACAGGGTGAGTGCCGCAACGGATACGGCGGTAAGCGCTTCCATTTCCACGCCGGTCTGGCCGGTGAGTTTGGCCAGGCTGGTAATACGTACGCGGTTGTGCTCTGGCTGTGCTTCAAAATCGACGGCCACTTTACTCAGCATCAGCGGATGGCAGAGCGGAATCAGCTGGCTGGTTTGTTTTGCGGCCTGAATACCGGCAATACGGGCAACGGAAAATACATCCCCTTTGTGGTGCTCACCGGCAAGAATTTTCTGCAGTGTCTCCGCACTCATACGCACGTAACCTTCGGCCCGTGCTTCACGTACCGTGACGGCTTTATTGCTGACATCCACCATGCTGGCTTCGCCGCGCGGGTTAATATGGGAAAACTCACTCATAAACTGTCATTCTTAAATAATCACTCAAAATGAAGGCCGCATTCGTTGGTTAAGTGCTGTTAACGGTAAACGCTATTCACCACGGCTGCCGCAGTGTTCGGTATTTTTTAACTGCGGCACAAAGTTACACGGGCGGTGACGGCTGTCGAGCTGGGTCTGAATAATCTCATCCCAGGCGGTACGGCAGGCGTTGGTGGAACCGGGCATGCAGAATACGATGGTCTGGTTGGCCAGTCCGGCAATGGCGCGGCTCTGAATGGTCGAGGTGCCAATCTGTCCATGGGAAATCTGGCGAAACAGTTCGCCAAAGCCATCAACGGTTTTATCCAGTAACGGGGTTACCGCTTCGGGGGTGGAATCGCAGCGGGTAAAGCCGGTACCGCCGGTTATAAGGATCGCCTGGGTTGTGTCGTCGGCAATCCACTGGGATACGGCTGCACGGATTTTATAAACATTATCCACCACGATTTTTTTATCGCTTAAAGCATGTCCGGCACCGGTCAGTTTTTCAACCAGCAACTGACCGGAGGTATCGGTATCTTCGGTGCGTGAATCGGAGACGGTTAATACCGCGATATTCAGTGGAATAAAATTTTCGGTAAAGGTTTTGGCCATACTATTTTCCTCAGTAATGGATGTATTCCGCCCATTCGTCCGGTGTGTTGGTATTGGTCAGTGCACGCTTGCCGGGAGAGGGCAGCTGCACGCTGTCAAAGGTATGAATTAATGAGCCGACAGAACGCCGCGCCGCCGGGTTCTGCAGTTGTTCGTTCAGCCAGCGCAGCAGCTCCTGACTGACCGGCAAATACAGTGGCAGGCAGATCGGTAAAGAGTTCTGCTGATAGCAGGCAGCTTTACAGGCTGCTCGTCCGCTGCTGATCAGCTGCTGTAAATCCTGACTGCGGATATGTGGCATATCGACCGGCAGTACGATTATTTCGTTGATATTGTCGAGCAGCGCTTGTTCAACGGCCGCCTGAATACCCGCCAGTGGCCCGGCTTCGCTGATGTTGTCCGCCAGTATTTTATCGCCGCATTCTGATGCGGAGAATAAACCAAGATCCGTCTGATGGGGCTGGCGGCTGAGCCAGAGCGCAGCGGGTTTAAGGGCAATTAATTGTTGCCAGTTGCGCTCTCCCAGATGGCGAAAACCGTTCACCGGCAGCAGGGCTTTATCTTGCCCCATGCGTCGTGATGAACCTCCGGCCAGTAATACGGCAGCGAGTCGCGGTGTGTTCATTCAGCCACCGATCATTGCAAAATGAGATATCGCGCCGGTGCGTCCGGCCTGCAGGTAATGGCTTTCTTTTTTCTGGCCGAGCAGGGCGCGGATATGCTGCTGTATGTCAGCACTGGCATGATGAAGCAGTGGCCGTAACTCATAGCCTTCTTCACCGAATAAACACAGGTGCAGTTTTCCCTGAGCAGAGATTCGCAGGCGATTGCAGCTTTTACAGAAATCTTGACTGTACGGCATGATCAGTCCAATCTGCCCGGTAAAATCCGGGTGATAAAATTCCTGTGCCGGTCCGTCGTGGTTGCCGCGTAATTTTGGCTGCCAGCCATCTTTCAATAGCTGCTGTTTAATATCGTCGCCGCGTACATGCTGAGCGGCAAAAAATTCGGCGTTATCGCCGGTCTGCATCAGTTCGATAAAGCGCAGGGTTACCGGTGTGGCTTTTAACCAGTTTAAAAACTGCCCAAGGCCGCTTTCATTAAAGGTTTTCAGCAGCACCGCATTCACTTTAATGCGGGTTAAGCCAAGGGCACGCGCACGTTCAATACCGTTAAGAATTTCCTGCAGTTTATCGTGGCCGGTAATGGCCTGAAATTGTTGCGGATCGAGGCTGTCGATGCTGACGTTGAGCTGATCAAGCCCGGCGGCGACCCAGTCATCAATCTGCTTACTTAAACGATAGCCATTGGTGGTGAGTGCAACCTGTTCAATACCGGCGGTGTTTTTCAGGATGCGGATAATGTCCGGCAGATCTTTACGCAGGCTGGGTTCGCCGCCGGTGATGCGGATTTTACGTGTACCCAGAGCGGCAAACGTCTGCGCCAGCGTGGCAATTTCATCCAGACTGAGCGGTGCCGGTGTGTCACTGCACTGGTAGCCATCGGGCAGGCAGTAATTGCAGCGGAAGTTGCAGACATCGGTTACCGACAGACGCAGATAGCTGAAGCGTCGTCCGTGGGTATCCTGCAGCGTGGTGTCTGATGAGCGCGGCAATATGCCGGTAGCAGACGCCGCCACTGGCGGGATGTCGGCAACAGGCCGCAGAGGAATCAGCGGTTGTTGCGGTGTCATTGTTCACCTTTCCAAGTGTGGGAGGCCCGGGCATTTCTTTGCGGACCCTGGTGGCCGGACGCAGTGCGGCTGCACGGCGTGGCGGTCACGGCTGGCACACCGTATTACCGCTGTAAAACAGACGGGTAACGTAGGCGGGGCAGCTCGGTGGTTTGGTTCCAGTGTATGAGTTTTACGCGGAAATCTGAAGGCGAAATGTGCCACCTGTACCGGCTGTTTAAGAATTGACAGGACTGGCTGCCGTAATGCGTGCCGGGGCCGCAGGCCGGGCTGACAGTCTGTTGCGCATGCGCATCAATCCTGCGTCAGCCGCCGCTGGCCCGTGAATTCTGGCCTGCACCATTGGCCCGTTTAATGGATCAGGTTGTTGTTACCAAGGTTGTTAATGGTTATGTCAGTGGCTGTTAAGGTGCGCGCCTGATGAGACCGGCGGGTATTTCCGGCGGCTTCGGTTGCCGGGCTCCCCATGCTGCCGGTCTCTGCTGTTCTCTCTTCTTACTCTTGGCAGTCACTTATGTGTTCAAAATTTCTGCGCCAGCGGATGGCCCTGCTGTTGACGCTGATCGCGTCGGCTTTTTTATCGTTTTCTGTTCAGGCGGCCACCACGCTGCGTACTCAGGGGCAGTGGTATGGTTACTGGGGTTGGAACAATGCGACCTATTCCAACAGTGATATTCACTTTGATGGCGCTGACCATGATTTCACACTGTACAAGGTGAAGGCCCGCGACCGTCAGAATACGGTGTCGTGGGACGAGGTGTTCCATTCGTATCTGAATCCGGGGCGTCTGACCATTCCGCAGTACAACTGGCGCTTCGGGTATTTTGTCGCCGATAACTGGTCGGTATCGCTCGGCTTTGATCATATGAAGTATGTGATGGTGCAGGATCAGACGGTGGATATCAGCGGTACGATTAACCGTCCGGGGTTTGAGCGTACCGATCCGGCGCGTGGCCAGCAGCCGCTGACGGGAGATTTTCTCAGCTACGAACATACCGACGGCTTCAACATGATTTCGCTGGAAACGGAGCATTTTCTGCCGTTGTGGTCGTGGGGCAAGAACATGGATCTGGCGGTATTCGCGGGTGCCGGTGCAGGGATTCTGTACCCGAAAAGCAACGTTAAGCTGCTCAGTGGCGAACGGAATGATGAATGGCATGTGGCCGGATATTCCGCCACGGTCAAGGTGGGGGTGGAGGCCACATTGTGGAAAGGATTTTTCTTTCGCTTCCTCGGTAAGTACGGGCATGCCGATATGAATGACGTTCTCACCAGCAATCATGGCGATAAAGCCGATCAGCGTTTTTACTTTGATGAATACATTGGTGCGCTCGGTTACCGCTTCTGATGATTGCGCCAATGCTGTACGGATAGCCCGGAGTCGCACCGCAAGCCGTGACCACATAATCCACCAGTGGTACATTGCGCGCTGCGAAACCGGAGGCTGGGAATGAATATGCGTTTTACCCTTGGGCAGTATGCGGTTGCCCTGTTGTTTGGTTTATTCATTCTGCCGCCGGTGCAGGCTAATCCGGATGATGGTCTGTCACCTGAGCTGAAGTCTGCTCCGCAATCCTTTCGTGAAGCCAAACGCATGGCCGCTAAGCTGTATGCCACTCTGCCCGGTGGTCAGCGCACTTTTTATTGCGACTGTGCTTTTTCCGGTAACCAGATCGATGCATCGGCCTGTGGTTATCGTGCGCGTAAAAATGCCAAACGCGGTGCGCGGCTGGAATGGGAGCATGTGGTTCCGGCCTGGGAGTTTGGCCATCAGCTGCAGTGCTGGCAGAATGGTGGCCGCAAGAACTGCAGTAAAAACGATGCACAATTCCGCCGTATGGAAGCCGACCTGCACAATCTGGTGCCTGCTGTTGGCGAGGTAAACGGCGACCGTTCCAACTTCCGTTTCGGCATGCTCGAAGGTGAGCCGCGTGTCTATGGTCGTTGCGATTTTGAAGTCGATTTCAAACGGCGTCGCGCCGAACCCAAAGACGACCGCCGTGGTGATGTGGCGCGGATTTATTTTTATATGCGAGACCGCTATGGCCTGAACATCAGCCGCCAGCAAACCCAGTTGTTGAATGCCTGGCATAAACTGGATGCAGTGGATGATGCCGAGCGTGAACGCGATCGCCGTATTACCGCATTGCAGGGTAGTGGCAATTGCTATGTGCGTCGTTGTGATAAAACGCCGGGCAGTCCTCAGTGACCGCAGGCGAGTAAACCCGTAGCCTAAATCCGCGGAAATAACGCCGCTATAGCAAAGAAAAATAACAGAACGCACTGCCATAACCGGCCACAGGCCCGCATACGCGTACTGAATAGTTCGCTGGTATACGCCGCCAGAATACGCCCGCCGCCGGATACTCCCTGTGCCTGCACGGCGCATTCACGTATCATTCGGCCCCAGTTTTCTTTACCGGGGGCAATATGAGTTCACAGGTTTCTGCCGACACTATCCGTCTGACCGAATACAGCCATGGCGCCGGCTGCGGCTGTAAAATATCGCCTAAAGTGCTCGACAGCATTCTGGTTTCACAACTGACATTGCCCACCGATGCCAATCTGCTGGTGGGTAACAGCAGCAAAGACGACGCTGCCGCTTACGATATCGGTAATGGTCAGGTGATTTTAAGCACCACCGATTTCTTTATGCCCATTGCTGATGATCCCTTCGATTTTGGCCGCATCGCCGCCACCAATGCCATCAGCGATATCTACGCCATGGGCGGCAAACCGTTAATGGCGATTGCGATTCTTGGCTGGCCGGTGAATGTGCTGCCACCTGAGGTTGCGCAGCGCGTGGTTGATGGTGGCCGTCAGGCCTGCGCCGATGCCGGTATCATGCTGGCCGGTGGTCACAGTATTGATTCACCGGAACCGATTTTTGGTCTGGCGGTGACCGGTCTGGTACAGAAAGACAAACTGAAGCAGAACAACACCGCCACGGCAGGCTGCAAACTCTATCTGACCAAGCCACTGGGTGTGGGCATCCTCACCACCGCGCAGAAGCAGAAAAAACTGCGCCCGGAGCACGAATTTCTTGCCCGTGATGTGATGTGCCAGATGAATAAAGTCGGCGCCGACGTCGCACAGCTTGACGGTGTGGAAGCCATTACCGACGTTACCGGCTTCGGTTTAATGGGGCACCTGCTCGAAGTGTGCGAAGGCAGTGGTGTGAATGCCGTGTTGTACGGGCAACATATTCCGCTGTTGCCACCGGTACGCGACTATATTGCACAGGGTTGTCTGCCCGGCGGCACCACGCGTAATTTTGATTCCTATGGCGATAAACTGGCGCCGTTAACCGACGAGCAGAAAGCGCTGTTCTGCGATCCGCAAACCAGCGGCGGTTTATTAATTGCCGTACAGCCAGAGCAAGCCGCCGCGCTGGAACAGGTATTAACCGCCGCCGGGGTATACGCACAGTGCATTGGTGAATTAACCACCGCACGCAGCGATTACCGTATTGAGGTTCAGGCATGAGCCGCCCCGATACACAGGATTTTACCCGCCTGTTTTTAACCGACACGCCGATGATGGATACCCGCGCGCCGCTGGAATTTAACAAGGGCGCATTTCCGCATACCGTCAGCCTGCCGCTGATGACCGATGCCGAGCGGGCGAAAGTCGGTACCTGCTATAAACAGCAGGGCCAGGACGCCGCGATTGTGCTGGGCCATCAGCTGGTGGGCGGCAAGGTAAAACAACAGCGGCTGGAGCAATGGCTGGCATTTGCCCGTCAGCATCCGGATGGTTATCTCTATTGTTTCCGTGGCGGCCTGCGCAGTCAGATCGTACAGCAGTGGCTGAAGGAAGCCGGCTGTGATTACCCGCGCATTACCGGTGGCTACAAAGCCATGCGGCGTTTTTTAATTGATACGCTGGAGCGCATTGCGGCCGATGGCCAGTTCCGCGTACTGGCGGGTCATACCGGCTGTGCCAAAACCGATCTATTAAATGCTTTGCCGCACAGTATTGACCTAGAAGGTATTGCCCATCATCGCGGCAGCACGTTTGGCAAACGTCCGGCCGGGCAACCATCGCAGATTGATTTTGAAAACACACTCGCGGTGGCGTTATTGCGTCAGGATCATGCGCATCCGGGGCGTCGTATTCTGCTCGAAGACGAAAGCATGCTGATTGGCCGCTGTGCGATTCCGGAAAGCCTGCGTCTGCGCATGCTGGCCGCACCACTGATTATTGTTGAAGCCTCGCTGGAGCAGCGGGTGGAACACAGCTTCCGTAATTATATTCTGCATAAACTGCAGGAGTGGCAGCAGGCTGAAGGCGAAGAGGCAGGCTTTGCGGCTTTCCGCGATGATCTGACCAAATCGCTGCAGAAAATTCAGCGTCGCCTTGGCGGTGTGCGCTATCAGCAGCTTGATGATTTATTGCAACAGGCACTGAACGAACACGAGCAAACAGGCGATAACAGCCTGCACCGCGAGTGGATCCGCATTATGCTCAGCGACTATTACGACCCGATGTACGAGTACCAGCTGACGCAGAAAAAAGGCCCGGTCGAATTCCGTGGTTCAGCTGCTGAGATTAACGACTACCTGAACAATAATGAGTAAAACCATGAAAAAGACCTTTAAGTTTGCCGCAGCCGCAGGCCTGCTGCTGAGTGCCTTTTCCGCATTCGCCGATACCTTCGTATTTACCGCCATTCCGGATGAAGATGAATCGCGCTTACAGCAACGCTTTAATAAAGTGGCCGATTATCTTTCGGCACAGACGGGCGCTGAGGTGAAGTACATTCCGGTAAAATCCTACGCTGCTGCCATTACTGCATTCCGTAACGATCAGGTGCAGCTGGCCTGGTTCGGTGGTTTATCCGGCGTGCAGGCGCGCAAGCTGGTGGCCGGTTCTGAAGCCATTGCTCAGGGCTATGAAGATCAGTTCTTTAAAACCTATTTTATTGCCAATAAAAGCGCAGGCCTGAGTGCAGAAGAAAAACTCTCTGCAGCGCTGAAAGGCAAAACCTTTACCTTTGGTTCCAAAGGTTCTACTTCCGGTCGTCTGATGCCGGAGTTTTATCTGCGCGAACAATTTAATGCGGCACCAGAGGATATTTTCTCGCGCGTTGGTTTCTCCGGCGATCACAGCCGTACCATTGCTCAGGTACAGTCCGGCGCTTATCAGGTCGGTGCGGTTAATTACACCGTCTGGGATAACGAGCTGGCGGCGGGCAATATTGATCCGGAAAAAATTCAGGTGATCTGGACCACACCAACCTATCCGGATTATCAGTGGACCATTCGTGGCGATGTGGATGCCCGTTTCGGTAAAGGCTTTAAAGAAAAAATGCGCAAAGCCCTGCTGGAAATGAACGATAAAGACCTGCTTGCCAGCTTTCCGCGTGAATCGTTTGTACCGGCCAGTAACGACGATTACGCGCCGATTGAAAATACCGCCCGTGCGATTGGCCTGCTGGAAGACTGATCACCATGAGCGTGAACGCGGATGCCGCTATCCTGTTTCAGTTACAGCAGTTTGATCTGACGCTGGGTAAGCACCGCGTACTGCATAACATTAACCTGACGGTTCGGCAGGGTGAAAAAATAGCCATTATCGGCCCCTCCGGTGCCGGTAAATCCAGCCTGCTGGATGTTCTGTACCGCCAGCAGCCACAGCAGATTGCCCTCTGCCCGCAACAGGGCGGGCTGGTGGATATGCTGTCGGTGTATAACAATATTTTTATGGGCGGGCTGGAGCGTCACAGCAGTGTTTATAATCTGCTGAATTTAATCCGCTCATTTAATACCCCGCGCACCGACATTCAGCAGCTGTGTAACGAGCTTGGGTTAGAAGATAAACTCTGGCATTCGCCGGACCGGTTATCCGGCGGGCAACGTCAGCGGGTGGCCGTTGGTCGCGCGCTGTATCGTAAGCAGCCGGTATTTCTTGGCGATGAACCGGTATCTGCCCTCGACCCGCTGCAGGCCGAAAATATTCTGCAGTTATTAATCAAACGTCATAACACCCTGCTGGTCAGCCTGCATAACCGCCGTCTGGCACTTGCCCATTTTGATCGAGTGCTGGCGTTGCGCGCGGGTGAACTGGTTTACGATGGCCCGGCCGCAGCGTTAAGCAGCAACGATCTGGACGCTTTTTATGCGGCCTGATAACGACGCTTTAATGCTGCTGAACCGTTTGCCCGGCGTGCGCCCGGCACACAGCAGCGGTCGTCGTTTGCGCCGTATTTCCCTGTTATTTATTGCGATTGCCCTGGCTTGTATATTTCTGGCCGATCTGGCGCTTTATCCGACCGACCCATGGCGTGAACTCGGACGTATTGGCTGGGGCTTTATTACCCCGTACTGGGCTGACAGCAGTACGCTGTTCAGTGCGCTGGGTCAGACCGTTGCCTTTGCCTTACTGGCACTGATCATTTCAGTACCGCTGGGCTTAATGCTGGCGGTGTTTTATCACTGGCGGCCGGTGCGTATGCTGGCGGCGGCGGTACGTTCGGTACACGAAATATTCTGGGGGCTGCTGTTTATGCAGCTTTATGGCCTCAGCGCCACCACCGGCTTGCTGGCGATTTTAATTCCTTACACCGGTGTATTTGCCAAAGTATTTGCCGAAATGTTTGATCGCCAGGCGCCAGAGCCTGCGCTGGCTGTTTCACCTTTCAGCAGCCGCATCAGCCGCCATGCCTACACCTTAATTCCACAGAGTCTGGGCGAGATGCGCAGTTACTGCCGCTATCGTTTTGAGTGTGCATTACGCTCCAGCGCCATTCTTGGTTTTATTGGTTTGCCAACACTTGGCTTTCATCTGGAGACCGCTTTTAAACAGGGGCAGTACAGCGAAGCCGCGGCTTTGCTCTGGGTGTTTTTTATATTAATTGCCAGTATCCGCTTCTGGTTACGTGGCTGGTTATTACCTGTTTATGCGGCATTGGCACTCTGGTTGTTACCCCAGTCGCCGCCACTGGGCAGCAGCTATGCGTGGCAGTTTATCAGTCAGGATATCTGGCCACGGGCATTACAGCAGGGTGATCTGAGCGCAGCCGCGACCTGGTACTGGCGCGAATTCAGTCAGGTAGCCTGGCCGGCATTATTGCAGACGCTGTACCTTACCCAGATTGCACTGGTGCTGACCGGTGTGATTGCGCTGTTGTGCTATCCGCTGGCCAGTCAGGCGATCAGTGGCCGGGCCATGCGCTGGCCGGGGCGGTTATTACTGCTGATGATGCGTTCGACGCCGGAAATGATGATCGCGTTTATTCTGCTGTTACTGCTCGGGCCTTCCGGCTTACCGGCGGTGCTGGCGCTGGCATTGCATAACGGCGGTTTAATTGCGTTCCTGCTGGCCAATCACAGCGAACAGCAGCCACAGCGTGCCGATGACCCCAAAGGGATTAACCGATATTTTTATCTGCATACGCCACGCCTGTATCCGGGGTTTCTTGCCTTTTTATTTTATCGCTGGGAAGTCATCCTGCGCGAAAGCGCGATGATGGGAATTCTCGGTATTGCCACTCTGGGGTTTTATATCGACTCGGCGTTTGAAGAAATCCGTTACGACAAAGCCTTCTTTCTGATTGTGGTCGCCGCTGTGCTGAATATTCTGATCGACAGCCTGTCGCGCCGAATCCGCCGCCGGGCGGGTGCGGATCGGGCGGTAGGGTTAGGCTGAGCCACAGCCTGTGTTGATGCAGAGACAGTAGAGCAGGACAGAAAAACCGTATACAATGCGGCCACTTACGCATTCTGGCCTGATCCGGATGCCGTAAACCGCCCGTAGCTCAGCTGGATAGAGCGCTGCCCTCCGGAAGCAAAAAATTGCTCTCCATTTAAATTTCCTAATGTAACTTTTTTTTCCATCTTATTGATTCTATTTGACTTTTTAGAATCGCTCCCTTTTTCCAATTTGAAGCATCTAGCCCAATTTAAAGTCATCTTGGTCTCAATTATTTTTTAAAAATATGTATAAAACCGGACATCTTTGATAGCTGCCCTCGAATGGTCTAGGATGGATCCAGATCATTGAGGTCGCTGATATGAAAAAAATTAGGTTGGACGAGATCGCGATTCACACGCGGCTGAGACAGCTCTATGAGCTGCGTGCATTTCGGCAAACGCAGGGTGATGTATCTAAAATTGATCGGGATAAATACGTAGCGAGCCAAGTGCTGCGCCCCGTTCATTTGATCAAAAAAGATACAAGTTCATACTGGCTGATCAGCGGGTTTCCTGAGCTCACCTACCTAAAACAAATCGGCCAAAAGTCTATTTGGGCAATCATCCATACACAGTTGGATGAAACAGACCTAGTGCAGATGAGCTGGGTTAACGAGGTGATTGAACTACTGCAGGCACCCCACCGAAAATCTGGATTGAAGGAACTCTATGATGTGTTGGATCTTGCCAGCCCTAGAGAGTATCGAGATTTGATTGTTGGCACACGAAAGCGCGAGTTGCTCCCTATTGTTGAATATCTCACCTGTGAGGGGCGAAACGTTGTTCGCACCCAAGTGAAGGGTAATTCGAATACTAAGGATACGTAGATATCTATGGATAAGATTCTGGGTGTGGAAATTGATAGTGGAGATCAGGAGCTGGCGCTCGCTCTGATTCTGCGTTTGTTGGGGGAGTATCTAAATGCTCCGGATACCCAAATAAGTGCCGGTGCCTTAAGTCCAAGCCCAACTAACGATTTACTGACGACTCGGGCCTATGCCGACGCGATGGCCAAACAATACTGTCGCTCCGGATTAGACATGAGCGATTTGGCTGACAAAGCGACTGCCAAGTCGTCACAAATTAAAAAAAATCGACAGATTACCAAAAAGCCGTTTGTGCTATTTCTCTGTCAGCAGCCAGACTCCCAGAATCTAAGGCGCCTGCAACAAATCCTGCTGATAGCTTTATATCAACATAGCCAAAAATTTGGATCTAAAGCAAGATTAGGGCAGGCACTGACTTCATTTCGATTGCTCTGCGACCACTACAGAGCAAGGTCTAGTCTTTCGAAAGAAAAAATCTTGAGCGGTACCTGCATCTGTATTGGAACGGCTCATGAGCTATTAAAGGAACTCATCAAAAATGAATCGTCCGACTCAGCAAGGCGATACAGCCAGTCAATACACCGGATTGTCGCTGATGTTATAGACGGCGAACTGGGTAATCCCCGTACTGGTGGTCAGCAGAAGCAAGAAGCGGATGAACAGAAGAGAGACACAGAAAGACCGGCAGTCCTCCAGGTAACAAAACCATCGAAAGCCGATGATGAAGCCCCCGCGACTCGTCTGATGCAGGATAGTCCAAAGCTCAAGCCTGAATACCAAGACACTAAAGAATATCTGTCCGATAACAGATCACACCGAACCTACGGTGAAATCAGTTCGGCCAGCAATGATCCGTCCTGGGTGAAACATTCCGTTTACCTCAAGATGGTTAAAGCTCGGACAGCCAGTGCTCAGATAGAGCGTCGGGAGAAAAATCTCGCCTGTAGTTGGAATCGACTAACCACGCATGAACTGAGGATTTTCCTCATTGAGCTGCATAAAACTGAAACCCTATCCCCTGCGGCTCGATGGGTCCTGCTGCTGATGCTCATGACTGGTCGCTCATGCGAGCGGATTATGGCCACATCATTTGTTACCAAAATGCCCGAAAGAGCAGGTGATTTCATCCTGAGAACGGGATCAACAATTCAGTGGGTTTATCAGCCTGATCTGCCAAAACATAAGCTGGAACAGGCGTACGAGGAGATGCTCGTACGTGATAACCACCCTATAACTCTGGCATTGCCAGCATCGCTGGCAGCAATCCCTGATAAATCCGAGCTGAATGAATTGCTGCTGCCCCAAATTGAGCAATGGCTAAAAGCGCTGAATGATGAATTCGAAACACGTCTGACGATTGGTCGAGTGGCAGACTATCTGCAGAACTATCTGGTTTTTACTGGTACTGACAGTGTTGAAATAGGCCTGATCACTGGTGAGCTGAGTGTTCATGAGGCTGGTACCTACTACTACCAGTACGATGTAACTCAAGTCTCTGCCATACATTCAGAGTATCTAACCAGGATTGATCGTTTGGTTCCTGCAGAGATTGCCGCTTCACTGATTGCCCCTGGCATATCTGTTGATAAGAACATCGATACCAATAAAAAACTGGGCGGATCGCAACTGCAAGTCAAACCTGAGGCCATCGCGGGACTGTTTAATAGGATTTCCACCTCGGTTCAAGAGGCATTACGCCATCGACAGACAGCGAAATTGCATAATCGATACACGTTGTATGTTCTGCATTACCTGAATCTATGTACTGGTCATCGTCCAGTTAAGGATCCGTATGATGATCTGAACGCGTTTGATCTCAACACGGGCAAGCTATTCATTTCCGATAAAGAAGCCCGCGCCGGTGAGTCATCCCGAGTCGTGAGCCTTTCCGAATCAGCCGCCCTTCAGATTAGCTACTACCTTAAGCATCTGAACGAATTGGCCGTCTTCCTCGACCCTATTGACCGTTCTATCTCGGGCTCTATCCGTGAAACGTTGGCAGGTAGGCAACCGATATTCTTCTTTTTCGATGAAAACCGTGATGGGTATCAGCGGATAGCCGTTCAGCCTCGTAGTTTGCACAATCAGCTAAACGGGATGTTTAACCTGCCTCTAAATTGGCATCGACACTTCCTCAGAACATTTCTGGTTAAACTGTTTCCCGGGGAGGTTGTGGACAGTTTTATGGGGCATGCCAGCCTAGGAAAAGAGGGCCTGACGAAGTTCAGTGGAATGTCGTTTAAGCAACTCAAAGCCATGGCTTCTGCGATCGATCATGAACTGATTCAACTGAAAATCTTGCCAATTACAGGGCTGAATCGCCATGGCAAACGCTAAGCAATATGGATCTGCGGAGCGCGCAGAACGCAGAAAAAAGGGTGAGACGCGCATTGCCTCAGTTGTCAGAGCCGAGATTGATGAGCAGATCAGATCCCGAATTCCGGAACTCGTCCAGCCAGCGCCGAATCCTGAAAAGGCGGATACGCAACTACAGGAATGGATATCGGAGTTAAGGCGCAATGCGACAGAAGTCCGCAGACTGCGGCTCGCCTACCGATACCTGACTCAAAAGATCAGTGAGATCAACACGCAGCAACAATGGAACCTGACACTGCCTCCATCTGTAATCCGGTTAAAGAGACCTAACCCTGTTCGTACGCTGAATAATCTGGCTCTGGGTCGAGCTGTTGGGGGAGCCTATCAAGATTGGCATGCCTATATGCTGAGTCGCCAAACCTATAAAAAAGTGTCGCATGATGAGGCGCTGGCAGACGTTCTCATTTCAGCAGCCATTCATGGAGCCTTAGCGATGCCCGGTGCATTGGTCGCACTGGCGAATACCATCATCATGGGTCAGCGTTTCATAGGGCGGCATGGTGACCACATCTGGATTGATCTGGTCTGGAAGCCGGATACAGAACCTGAAAATCTGCCTCAAGTAACGCCTGATGGCACTGAGTACCTCACGATACGCAGGTTTTATCCTGATACATTGACACTGGGCTTGATTCACATTACGACAGGTATTGTTAAAACGAGGCATGAAACTCTGAATGAGGATATTGCCTGGAAACTGATTCTCAACCGATTGGAATCGGTTTCACCGAATCAGCGGTTTGCTGAAATCAAATCCCTTAAGGGATTCGCCGCAGGAGCATTGGCCACAACAGAAACGCTGGATGATGTGGAACTTCCACAAGCCCTGATCGAGGTAGCCTGCGGCAATTTAGAGTCATCATCTCTCAGACCAGAGCACCAAATGTTATGGATGCAGAATCTACCAGCTCAATCCTCAATGCAGCCCATCTCGTTTTTCAGTGGCTCATTCTCTCACTCCAGTGTGAGCAAAACTCGTAAGCGGGAGCGTAGTATCGATGGTTACATTCGCTCTATAGATCATGCGCTACGCCCTAAAGATAGAGGCGTTAAAAGAGGAAAGAATGCCGCATTAGCTGAGCTTAACGAGATCCTGTCCGCAGAAACAGATGACAATTTCCGGATTTTCACACAGTGGCTGATCGACTCGCAAGATCGTTTGGTGGTGTCATCTCTGAAACGATATTTTGAAGAGATAAAATTTGTTTGGTTTTTAAACACCTACGACCAGGTACTGGAAGACTTAACTGAAGAAGAATGGATTGATCTTTATGAGAAAATGGCCGAAACAAAGGATGATCCAAAGGCGAGAAACTACCTACTCGGCAGACTCAAATCACTGCACGAATTTCTAGAGAAAGCGATTAACGCCCCAAATTTGAACCGATTTTTTGCCGATACGACTTCTACAAAAGTAAGAAATCGCATCCGCACTGGTTTGATTTCGAACCAAGCCTTTGCCGGAATGTTGGAACGTCTCGACTGCATTACCGACCTTGATCAGCACACCATCGATGGCCTCAAGGTATTGTTGATCCTGGCGATACGAACAGGAATGAGACGAGGTGAGCTGCTAAAGCTCAGAATGAAGGATGTTGAGAACTCCGCAGATCGGTGGATTTTTGTTCGGGAGAATCGCTACGGCTCCAACAAGACCTATTCTGCACTGCGCCGTATTCCGACCCGAATTCTGTTGGTTGGAGGGGAGTTTGAACAATTCCAACGATACCTGAGCGCAAGAATAAGTCGAAACGATGGAAACAAGAATATTCTCCTGTTCAGTATGCCGACAACACCAAGCATGCAATTTGATGGGAACAGGATCAGTGATCTTGTTAAGCGCCTATTGGTAGCGCAAGGTTTGCAGGATCTGTCGTTCCACCATCTTCGTCATACCGCCATCACCAATCTGATGCTTGTTCTGGAAGGTAATCCTCAACTAATTGAACAATTAACTCCTTACTCCACCGCAATGGCCTTACTCATTCGCAAGGCCATCTATTCACTCAATGAAGATATCAATCGGGATCGGTATTGGTCCTTGTCTGCTCTGGTCGGTCATCTAACTCCGGAAGTAACTTTCTCCAATTACATCCACGTGGCAGATCTGATTATTGGGGAGCGTGTGCGCAGCTATAACCCCACACTGACACTCACGGCAGCTCAGTCATTCACTGGTTTGATGACCACTCAGATGGTTGCGGTTGACCGTGACCAAAGTAAACATTCAGAAGTTCCAACAGTAAAAAAAGCACAACAAGAACGCTATCCAATCAATCGTCAGCGAGAGCGCCTGATCAATCGACTGAAAAAACACATACGGGAGTTTGATCCTATTCATGGCCAGATTGCTGAAACAGAAAGTAGTTCTGGTGAGAAGATTGTTCAGAAGAAAAATTACTCTGTCGAAGACTGCTATACCGCCTTGAAGAAGTTAGAAGAAGGAAAATCAATCCCCTTCGTTGCTATGATGCAAAAGATCGATGAAGGCACGTTAGAGCGGTGGCTGCAAAACGCACAATTACTGCAAGCAATAAAGACAAGGAATAATAAGGAAAGGCTATTCCCTGAGCGCAGGAAAAACACAGTGTTCAACCTCCCTTTGTTGCCAGGTAAGCCTGCTGATAGTGGAGTTGCGCAAGAAATTGATTGTTTTATTGGCAACCTCAGAGATTTGTATCTTAGCGATCGAGAGGGTTTTCAGTGGATGCTGAAATACTGGTTAGCCGTTGTAAACACGGCACATTCCGGAATCCGATTCACCAAGTATGAAGATCTACAGCAGTTCAGGAAAACGTTGGACACCGTGATAAAGATGAATCGTTGGCGATTGGAGCTGTATCTTGCTGACGGAGATCAGAAGGAATTGGGCAAATGGAAATCGGTCATTCCGCATGTCATCTTGCGTGAAGACAAAACTAAAGCCAGTACCTTCGGGATGTTGCATCTCAGCCATCCCAGAGAAGCTGAACTGTTAGAGAACATCAACAATGGCGGTGAAAACTACCAGAAGTACTCATCTTCCGTACTGAGGTATCTGTTTCATATGCTCGCGATTATGGTTGGGATTGTGCCGTCCAAGTAGATACAGAAGTGATGTCAATATCATTGCTTACGATTGCGACAGTGGGATTGAACTCTGTATTTGGAATTTGGATGCTGCAGATAGGTACTGATATGAAAACTACGTTGCGTAACCTTGGCCATTCGAATGCGGTAGTCATACCGGATGTCCTTATCAAAGAGCCCACATGCTCGCGATTATAGTTGGGGTATTTTACTCTCCTTATTAATAATTAAAATCATTAAGGGGTAGTTGATAAGTTGTAAACAATTGACGCTACTTTAAACTCTTACTTTGATTTTATATAAGCTTCGACTACAGAGCAACTTTATTGCTCTAAATTAAATTTTAAGATTTTCACTGATTCAGGAGTAAAGCTGAAATAAACCCCGGTTCCCCCTTCGTTACGTCGTTTAATTTCTGCATTTCCGGAGAGTTGGTAAGCCCTTTCCTGAATAATCGCCATGCCATAGTGGTTACGCTTTTCAGGATCGGTATTGATGCCGATTCCATCGTCTTCGATTTCGAGTATCACTTCCTTCTTGTCATTGCTGCAAAGGTTGATGTGTATTTTTTTTCCATGGGAGTGGTGGATCGCATTCTGGCTGGCTTCGCGGATTATCTGTAATAAATGAATTTCTTCCTGAGGTGATAAGGGGATATTAAAAATATCGTAGTTCAGGGATATTTCCATATTGGATTGCTCGTGGAACTGATCTACGGTTTTCTGCAGCGCATCAAGTAATCCTTTACCGTCGACTTTAAGGCGAAAGGTTGTCAGCAGTTCGCGCAGTTGCCGGTAAGCAGAGTCCAGACCCTGTTTAAGTTCGGCAGAGACATCCATCATTATTTCAAAGTCAGAACTACCGATGGCCCGGTTAAGGCGGGTTACCTGAATTTTCAGATAAGACAGAGCCTGAGCCAGAGAGTCGTGCAGTTCACGGGCGATAACGTTACGTTCTTTCATCAACGTAATCCTGCGGATGTTTTCCTCTTCACCCTGCAGGCTCATTGCAATAGCAAACAGATTGGCGACGGAGGTAAACAGATCACGCTGCCAGCGCAGCAGTGACTCCGGATGGCTATTCAGGGCCAGAACACCATAGTCTCTGTTTTCTCTTGAGATCGGGAAGTTAATCTGGGATGCAATGCTGCTGTTTGGTGTCAGACAGTCTCGACAATTGCGTGAGCGGCAGTCATCATCCAGCTCTTTACTGCCATTGATCTGCAGATATGGAATATCCCCGTTTTCCGTCAGCAAGCAGAGTTCAATATTGTCTATACCTGTTACTACAGAAAGTTCTTTCAGGATGTTATCAAAATCTTCTTTCCTGATCTCATGTGTACTGGTTCGTCTGGCCAGATTGTAGAGAAAGCTGAGCGTTTTATTGCTGTTCTGCAGCTCGGCTGTTTTCTCTTCAACCTGCTTCTCCAGCGATTCATACATATAGGAAATCGCTTTACACATATGTTCAAAAGAGCGGGAAAGTACACTCAGTTCATCGGTGCCTTCTGATGGGGATATATTGCAGGAAAAATCACCTCGGCTGATCTGACGTGCGGTATTAGTCAGTTCACTTAGCGGTACGGTAAAGCGCAGATGTATCCAGTAGATAACAATGGCAGACAGAATCACAGTAACAAAAAATGCAATAATCTGGAAAGTTCTTAACGTCCGTATTTTTCCTTCGGCATTATGCTGAATGATCAATACCAGACGATTAAGATCATCTACAAAGGCATGTACAAGATCTAATTTTTCATCGGCGCCCGTTTCTGAATCGCTGATTTTATTAGCCAGTAATATTCCCCGCTCACCCAGTTCGTTAAATAGCTCTGTTGATTCGGCATTTCTGACGACATTTTTCATTATTGGGTTGTTGAAAATACTGCGGATGATTTCTTTATTGTCACTTGCTGATTCAGGATCTGTCAGCAGGCGATAGCTGTGCATTCGTAAAGAGCCTGCACTGTTAATGGCATAAGCATCATTGTCGGTTTGATCTGAGAGCCAGTAAGAGACCAGAATAGTTGATATTGCCATCAGAATAATAGCAGTCATGGCGAGGTTGATGCGGGTAATAACCGATGTCTGTTTCATAGTTTAAAAACGGTAAATACGACTGAACGGTTATTTTACCTGCAGTATGTACTCATGGATATGGCTGTTATTACTGAACTATATGCGAATGCTTATTATTATACAGGATTACTTTTAGCTACTCATCTTGCTTTCGGAGGATTGATTTAGCGCAATATTTTTTAAGGGTAAAAAATAAAACCTTTTATAATCAATGGTTTGAACAATTATTTACTTACCACTTTGTGAGTATTTTTGTGTTGATGCCAGCGTTTTTCAGCCGCTGACGCCGACCCGTCCCCATCGTTAATTGGGGCAATCTGAGTAGTATATCTCCGTATGTTTATAGCCGGTCTTTCGGGACACATCAGGAGTTAGCTATGAGTCACCTACTCGAAAAGCTGCGTTTTTTTAAAACGCGCAAAGAGCCCTTTGCGAATGGTCACGGTGCTACTACCGACCAGGATCGCAGTTGGGAAAAAGGATATCGCCAGCGTTGGCAGCATGACAAAGTCGTGCGTTCTACCCATGGTGTGAATTGCACTGGTTCATACAGTTGGAAAATCTACGTTAAAGATGGTCTGGTTACCTGGGAAACCCAGCAAACCGACTACCCGCGCACCCGTCCGGATTTGCCTAACCACGAGCCCCGTGGTTGTCCGCGTGGCGCCAGTTATTCCTGGTATATCTACAGTGCCAACCGCCTGAAGTATCCGAAAGTCCGTGGTCAGCTGATGAAACTGTGGCGCGAAGCCAAAACGCAGCACAATGATCCGGTAAAAGCTTGGGAATCCATTGTTTCTGATCCGGTAAAAGCAAAAAGCTACAAAGAACGTCGTGGCCTGGGTGGTTTTGTCCGTGCCAGCTGGGATGAAGTAAACGAGCTGATTGCCGCGTCCAACGTTTATACCACCAAAACCTACGGCCCCGACCGAGTTACCGGATTTTCGCCGATTCCGGCCATGTCGATGGTGTCTTACGCCGCCGGTGCACGTTATCTGTCATTAATCGGCGGTAACTGCTTAAGCTTCTACGACTGGTATTGCGATCTGCCGCCGGCCTCACCGCAAATCTGGGGTGAGCAGACTGACGTGCCGGAGTCTGCAGACTGGTACAACTCCAACTACATCATTGTGTGGGGTTCCAACGTACCACAGACCCGTACCCCGGATGCGCACTTTCTCACGGAAGTGCGCTACAAGGGCACCAAAACCTGTGTAATTACCTCCGATTATTCCGAAGCTTCAAAATTCGGCGACACCTGGCTGGCACCGCGTCAGGGTACCGACGCCGCACTGGCGATGGCCTTTGGTCATGTGATCTTAAAAGAATTCCACGTCGATAATCCGAGCGCGTATTTTACCGATTATGTAAAACGCACCACTGATATGCCGATGCTGGTGATGCTGGAGGGAAATAATGGACACCTGAGTGGTGGCCGTTTTCTGCGTGCCGCCGATCTGGTCGATAATCTGGGTGAAGATAACAACCCTGACTGGAAAACCATTGCCGTTAATAACGATGGCCGCTTAACCAGCCCGAACGGTGCCATTGGTTATCGCTGGGGTGAAAAGGGTAAGTGGAACCTGGAACAGAAAGACCGTAACGGTGATCTGGATCTGGTGCTGTCCCTGAAAGACCAGAACGATGGATTTGCCGAAGTGGCGTTCCCGTATTTTGGTGGTGCGCCACACGAATACCAGTATTTCCAGCATACCGAACACAACGAAATTCAACTGCGCAAAGTACCGGTTAAAACCGTGCAACTAGCATCCGGTGGCACCGCTCAGGTAGCAACTGTGTTCGACCTGATGCTGGCCCATTACGGTGTCGATAACGGCATCGGCGACAGCAGCCGCGCCAGCAGCTTCGATGACAATGTGCCGTACACGCCAGCCTGGCAGGAAGTGATTACCGGTGTTGATCGTGCCGATGTGATCCGTGTGGCGCGTGAGTTTGCCCGTAATGCCGATAAAACCCGTGGTCGTTCCATGGTGATTGTAGGCGCGGCGCTGAACCACTGGTATCACATGGATATGAACTACCGCGGCCTCATCAATATGCTGATGATGTGTGGCTGTATCGGTCAGACCGGCGGCGGCTGGGCACACTATGTGGGTCAGGAAAAACTGCGTCCGCAAACCGGCTGGACCCCGCTGGCCTTTGGTCTGGACTGGGTGCGTCCACCACGTCATATGAATGGCACCTCGTTTTTTTATAACCACTCCAGCCAATGGCGTTATGAAAAACTGAACATGACCGAGGTGATTTCACCGTTGGCGCCGAAAGAAAAGTGGAATGGCAGCATTATTGATTTCAACAGCCGTGCCGAGCGTATGGGCTGGTTGCCATCCGCGCCGCAGCTCAGTACTAACCCGTTGCATCTGGCTGGCGCTGCAGCCAAAGCCGGTATGGATGTAAAGGATTATGTGGTGGAGCAGCTGAAGCAAGGCGAACTGAAATTCGCCTGTGAACAGCCGGATAATCCGCAGAATTTCCCGCGCAATATGTTTATCTGGCGTTCCAACCTGCTCGGTTCTTCCGGTAAAGGTCATGAGTACATGCTCAAGCATTTGCTGGGCACCAAGCATGGTCTGCTGGGTAAAGATCTGGGGGATTTTGGCGGTCAGAAACCGCAGGACGTGGAATGGGTGGATAACGGTGCCGAAGGCAAGGTCGACCTGTGGGTAACACTGGACTTCCGTATGTCCACCACCTGTCTGTATTCCGACATCGTGTTGCCGACGGCCACCTGGTACGAAAAAGACGATATGAACACCTCGGATATGCATCCCTTTATTCACCCACTCAGTGCAGCCATTGATCCGGTGTGGGAAGCGCGTTCCGACTGGGAAATATTCAAAGGTATTGCCAAAGAATTTTCCCGCGTCTGTGTCGGCCACCTGGGCGTGGAAAAAGATCTGGTCACTACCCCGATGCACCACGATACCCCGGCAGAACTGGCACAGCCGTATGGCGTAAAAGCCTGGTGGAAAGGCGAGTGTGAAGCGATTCCGGGTAAAACCATGCCGGGCCTCACCTTAGTCGAGCGCGATTATCCGAATACCTATGCCCGCTTTACCTCCATCGGCCCGCTGCTGGAAAGCATCGGTAACGGTGGTAAGGGCATCAGCTGGGATACCAAAGATGAAGTGAAATTGCTGCGTCAGCTGAATTACACCCATACCGATTATGGTGTGAATCAGGGGATGGCCAAACTGGATACCGCCATTGATGCCTGTGAAATGATTCTCACGCTGGCACCGGAAACCAACGGTCATGTAGCGGTTAAAGCCTGGGAAGCGCTGGGCGAAATTACCGGACTTGATCATACGCATCTGGCTAAGTCGAAGGAGGAAGAAAAAATCCGCTGGCGTGACATTGTGGCGCAGCCGCGCAAGATTATTTCGTCGCCCACCTGGTCGGGTCTGGAAGACGAGCATGTGTCCTATAACGCCGGTTATACCAACGTACATGAACTGATCCCGTGGCGCACCATTACCGGTCGTCAGCAGTTCTATCAGGATCATGAGTGGATGCGCGATTTCGGTGAGCAGTTGTGTTCATACAAGCCGCCGATCAACCTGAAAACCGTGGCGCCGGTGCTGAATAAAAAGCCCAACGGTAATAAAGAGATCGTGCTGAACTGGATCACCCCGCACCAGAAATGGGGTATTCACAGCACCTACTCCGACAACCTGCTGATGCTGACCTTGTCGCGCGGTGGTCCGATTGTGTGGATGAGTGAAACCGATGCCAAAGCCGCCGGTATTGTTGATAACGACTGGATCGAAATCTTCAACGTCAACGGCTCTATTGCTGCCCGCGCGGTCGTGTCGCAGCGCGTACCGGAAGGTATGAGCATGATGTACCACGCTCAGGAGCGCATCGTGAACGTCCCTGGAGCCGAAATGACTGGCACCCGTGGTGGTATTCACAACTCGGTGACCCGTGCGGTGATGAAACCGACACACATGATTGGTGGCTATGCCCAGCAGGCCTATGGCTTTAACTACTACGGCACCGTCGGCTGCAATCGTGACGAATTCGTCATCGTGCGCAAGATGAACAAAGTCGACTGGCTGGACACTCAATAAGGTTGGAGTGAGGTAATCCTATGAAAGTAAGAGCACAAATAGGCATGGTGCTGAATCTGGATAAGTGTATCGGTTGCCACACTTGCTCCATCACCTGCAAAAACGTCTGGACCTCCCGCGAAGGCGTCGAATACGCCTGGTTTAACAACGTGGAAACCAAGCCCGGTATTGGTTTTCCGAAAGAATGGGAAAATCAGGAAAAATGGAAAGGCGGCTGGAAACGCGATGCAGGCGGCAAGCTGCAGCTGAAAATCGGCGGCAAATTGCGGGTTCTGGCGAATATCTTCGCCAACCCGGATCTGCCGGAAATTGACGACTATTACGAGCCGTTCGATTTTGATTACCAGTATCTGCATAACGCACCGGATAAAAAGCATCAGCCTGTGGCGCGTCCTCGCTCGCTGATTACCGGCCAGCGTATGGAAAAAATCGAATGGGGCCCGAACTGGGAAGAAATTCTCGGTACCGAGTTCGAAAAGCGTAAAGCCGATAAAAACTTCGACGATGTGGTACAGAAAGATATTTACGGACAGTTTGAAAAAACGTTCATGATGTATCTGCCACGCCTGTGCGAACACTGCCTGAATCCGGCCTGTGTTGCGGCCTGTCCATCGGGTGCCATCTACAAGCGTGAAGAAGACGGTATCGTACTGATCGACCAGGAAAAATGCCGTGGCTGGCGTATGTGCGTATCCGCTTGCCCGTACAAAAAGATTTATTACAACTGGAAATCCGGTAAATCCGAGAAGTGCATTTTCTGCTTCCCGCGTATTGAAGCCGGTCAGCCGACAGTGTGCTCGGAAACCTGTGTGGGTCGTATCCGCTACTTAGGCGTACTGCTGTACGATGCGGACAAAATTGAAGCGGCGGCCAATACCCCGAACGAAAAAGACCTGTATCAGTCACAGATTGATCTGTTTCTTGATCCGGAAGATCCGAAAGTGATTGCGGCCGCCCGTAAAGAAGGCATCAGTGACAACTGGATTAAGGCGGCCCAGCGTTCTCCGGTTTATAAAATAGCAATGGACTGGAAAGTGGCTCTGCCACTGCATCCGGAATACCGCACTTTGCCAATGGTTTGGTATGTACCGCCACTGTCTCCGATTCAGACCGCTGCCCAGGCTGGTCATGTTGGGATGAATGGTGTGATTCCGGATCTGAAATCACTTCGTATTCCACTGCGCTATCTGGCTAATTTACTGACTGCCGGTGATGAAAAACCGGTTGAACGGGCACTGGAGCGTATGATTGCCATGCGTGCATTCAAACGTTCCCAGCAGGTCGATGGAGTGGAAGATCTGGATGTTCTGAAGCAGGTTGGCCTGACGCCGGTACAGGTAGAAGAAATGTACCGCTATATGGCGTTGGCTAACTACGAAGACCGTTTCGTCATTCCGACCAGCCATACCACTTATGCGGAAAACGCCTACGACCTGAAAAGCAGCTGTGGTTTCAGTTTCGGCAATGGCTGTGGTGACGGTAATAACGGCGTTAACCTGTTTGGCTCGCAGCAGATTGGTGTGCGTCAGGTTATCCCGGTTGTGGTGGAGGAATAAGCATGAAAATTTTGCGTGTTATTTCACTACTGCTGGATTATCCGACCCAGGAACTGGTGGCCGCGCAGACAGAACTGCGGGAGGCCGTGGCGGCATCGTCACTGGCCGCTGCCGATAAAGCGGCATTGCAACAGTTTATTCAGATGCGCTGCGCGGGTGATCTGTTTGACTGGCAGGAACAGTACGATGGTTTGTTTGAGCGCGGTCGTTCACTCTCACTGCTGTTGTTTGAGCATGTGCACGGTGAATCCCGTGATCGTGGTCAGGCCATGGTGGATTTGCAGAACCAATACAAAGAAGCCGGTCTGGAAATCAGTACAAAAGAGCTTCCGGATTACATTCCTTTGTACCTTGATTTTCTCAGCACCCAGGGCAATGACAATGCCCGCCTGGGCTTGCAGGAAGTTTCCCATATTCTGGCATTGCTGGCCTGTCGTCTGGAGCAGCGGGAATCTGATTACGCTTCTTTATTCCATGCTCTGGTTGGTCTCAGTGAAGTGGCACTGGATCTCAATGATCTGCGTGGCCAGATTGCCGGGGAAGTTCCGGACAATACGCCCAAGGCGCTGGATAAAGTCTGGGAAGAAGAGATGGTGAGCTTCATGGATAACGCTGAGTCGTCATGTGGCACCGGCAATCGTCCCAGCGAAGGCCAGCGGCGCGATCAGTATATTCCGCTGAATACTGAACTGTTAAATGCGTCTGCTGCCAAGCAGGCGTAAAGGAGTTGATTATGAGTTATTTCAATACGCTGGCATTCGGTATTTATCCATATGTCGCAATGGCAATTCTGTTCATCGGCAGCTGGATTCGTTATGACCGGGAACAATACTCCTGGAAAGCCAGCTCCAGTCAATTGTTGGAAAAAGAAAAGCTGCGTCTGGGCAGTATTCTGTTTCACATAGGTATTCTGGGTATATTCTTCGGTCATTTATTTGGTCTGCTGACGCCTGTCGAAATCTGGCATGCTATTGGCGTAACCGCGCCAATGAAGCAACTTGTGGCAATGGGAGCTGGTGGGCTGTTTGGTCTGATCTGCTTTATTGGTCTTACCATTCTGATTCAGCGCCGGTTGTTTAATCCCCGTATCCGTGCGACCAGTAAAAAAATGGATATTGTTATTCTGTTCTTACTGTATGCACAGCTAATTCTTGGGTTGATTTCGATCGGTATTTCTGCGGGGCATCTCGACGGTCATGAAATGATGAAGCTGATGATGTGGGCACAAAATATTATGACACTGGATCTGGTTGACGCTGTGGAAAATATTTCCAGCGTACACTGGATTTTCAAAATGCATATTATGCTGGGGATGACACTGTTTGTTGTCTTTCCGTTCAGCCGTCTGGTGCACATGCTCAGCGCACCGGTGCAATATGTCACCCGTCAGCACCAGATTGTACGTAAGCGTTTTACCCGTTAATACATGAGATAAGGCCCGTATTCGCTGTTAAAACAACGAATACGGGCCTCGCGGAGTCAGTAATGATTAAAGTAAATGATGTTACTATTCCTGAGTCGGCCATTCTGGAAGAAATGCAGTATCACCCGGCCGAAAGCAAGCGCCAGGCGATGCTGAAAGCAGCAGAATCCCTGGTTATTGGTGAAATTCTCCGTCAGCGGGCGAGCTCTCTGGGTTTGCCTGTTTCTGACAGTGGCAGTCAGGCCGGCCAGGATGATTTCATTGAGAAACTATTTGATCAGGATGTTTATCTTCCGGAAGCAACGGAGGATGAGTGCCGTCTGTATTTTGAAAAAAATCCCATACGTTTTACCACGTCACCTCTGCTGGAATTGCGCCACATCCTTCTGGCTGCAGACCCGGATGATGAAGTACAGCGTGTTGACAGTAAAACGCTGGCAGAAACACTGGTGCATAAATTACGCGCCGGAGAAAACTTTTCTGACCTGGCCAGACAGTTCTCTGCCTGTCCGTCGAAAGAAACGGGTGGCAGCCTTGGGCAGATCAGTACCGGACAAACCGTTCCGGAATTTGAACGTCAGGTATTTACTGCAAACGAAGGCTTGTTACCTGCACCTGTTGAAAGCCGTTATGGTTTTCATGTGGTATTTATTGAACGTAAAATTGCGGGGAATCCATTGCCTTATGAGCAGGTCGAGGCCCGTATACGACAGTATTTGAATGACAAAGTAAAAGCAAAAGCAACGGCTCAGTACATTCAAGCCCTTATTCAAGAAACCCAATTAGAAGGTTTCGATTTCTCTGTATCAGATTCGCCATTGATGCAGTGATAAAATGGTACTCAGTGCTCATTTACAAAAGGAGAGCACGATGATCTTTAAACTAAGTTCTTTGGCCAGTGCTTTATTACTGGCTTCCCCTGTGGTTTTTTCTCAGAGCTTTGATGGCATTCCCGGAAACTTTCCGGCTGATTTCCGTCTTCGCTATGAAACAAATGACACAGACAACCTGACAAAGTCGGCCACCGCATTAACACTGAGAAGCCGCATTGGTTATGAGACAGATAACTACAGTGGGCTGAAGGCTCTTGCTGAAATCGAGGATGTCAGAAGCGTTATTGACGACTATGCACCTGAGAGCAGCGGTTATGATCCTGTGGCTGATCCGGTCAATACCGAAATCAACCGGGCACAGCTGTCTTACACAAAAGAAGCATTAACGGCTGTTGTTGGCCGTCAGCGTATTATTCTGGATAACGCCCGGTTTATCGGCAACGTAGGCTGGCGGCAGAATGAGCAGACTTATGATGCTGCGCTTCTGCAGTATAAAAAAGACGGTCTTGGGGTTACCTACGCTTATATTAATCAGGTCAATGATATCAATTTTTCAGAGAGGGATATCACCGGGCATGCACTGAATCTTGCCTTTGACAAACTATCGGCCGGTAAGCTGGTGACATATGCCTATCTGGTTGATATTGACGATTCCGATCTTTATTACGATACCTATGGCGTCAGCCTGGCTGGTCAGAAATCGCTGGATGATATCAAGGTCAATTATCTGGCCGAGATTGCTACTCAATCGGCATATAAGAATGGTGATAAAGACGCGATTTATTATCATGTTGAGGCCGGAGCAACCCTGCAGGGAGTCAACCTTACTCTTGGTAATGAAACCCTGGGAAGTGACGATGGTGAGTACGGTTTCCAGACTCCGCTGGCAACCAAGCATGCTTTTAATGGCTGGGCGGATGGATTCCTGCTTACAAAGGATGATGGTCTTTCTGATTCTTATGTTCGGGTTTCTGGAAATGTTAATGGAATCAAAGCTCTGGTTGCATATCATGAATATTCAACTGATAAAGGTGGGGACGATCTTGGTTCAGAATTGAATCTTCAGCTTCTCTACTCCTTTAATAAAAACATTAGTAGCGGGCTTAAGTATGCAGGCTATGATGCTTCTGGAAATAATTCTGATATTGATAAGTTCTGGCTCTGGTGCGGCCTTTCTTTTTAGGTGAAGCCTCCTCCTTTACGCCTGCTCTGCAGGCGTTTTTTTTTGGGTAGATATTGCCCAAAGTAGGTACTCCCTATGCCCTTGAATACTGTCGATAATCAGCTTTCAGTATCAACTCTCCGGATCTGATTGATCTGTGTCATAAATCCCCAATCCCCTTATGGGTAGAGCTTTTAATAAGCGCTTTTTTTGCAGTTTTTCCGCCTATTGCTGCCTTATTAAGACAGGGTGATTATGAAGTCATGATCTGATTAACAGGGGAATATCATGGCGACTAAAGGTTCAGCTTACATTGAAAAATGGGACGTGGAGGACAAGGCGTTCTGGGAGCAGGAGGGGAAGCAGGTTGCCAGCCGGAATCTGTGGATTTCAATTCCCAGCCTTTTGGTTGGCTTTGCCGTCTGGCTTATGTGGGGAATGATCACCACGCAGATGAAAAATCTCGGGTTTGATTTCAGTACCGAGCAGTTATTTTCTCTGGTTGCCATTGCTGGCTTATCCGGGGCAACGCTGAGGATTCCGGCATCCTTTATGATCCGCATTGCCGGTGGCCGTAACACCGTCTTTCTGACTACAGCATTGCTGATGGTTCCGGCGCTGGGTACCGGTATGGCGCTGATGGAACTCGGAACCCCTTACTGGGTGTTTCAGTTAATGGCATTGCTGTCTGGTATTGGCGGCGGCAACTTCGCCTGTTCCATGAGTAATATCAGTACCTTTTTTCCGAAAAGCCAGCAGGGCTACGGTCTGGGCATGAATGCCGGGCTGGGTAATTTCGGTGTGACCACTATGCAGATATTGATTCCGCTGGTGATGACTGTCGGTCTGTTTGGCCCTCTGGCTGGTGAACCTATGGTTCTGCAATCTGCCAGCGGAACTCTGGTCGGTCGTATTGAGGCAGGTTCAGAAACCTGGATTCAGAATGCCGGCTTTATCTGGCTGTTAATGTTAATCCCACTGGCCTTTGCCGGTTGGTTTGGTATGAATAATCTGAACGTGGTGACTCCTGAACCAGGACATCCTTTAGCTGCCTTCGGAAAAATCATTGGCTTGTATGCCATTGCTCTTTTTACTGCAGCGGTTGGTATCTACATGATGGGAATGATTGGTATGTGGCTGGCTCTGCCATTCACTATCATTCTGACTCTGATCCTTCTGCGTATGATTCCCGGAAGTATTCAGCCTAATATCAAAAACCAGTTCAAAATTTTCCGTAACAAACATACATGGTCAATGACCGTGCTTTACATCCTCACCTTCGGTTCATTTATCGGTTTCTCTGCTGCTTTACCTCTTTCTATTACCGTTATTTTCGGAAAAATGATGCAGGCAGGCGTGGATGGCGAAATGATCCGTGTGGTAAATCCTGATGCTCCGAGCGCTCTTACCTGGGCATGGATCGGGCCTTTTGTTGGTGCATTAATCCGCCCGGTTGGTGGCTGGATTTCCGATAAAGTCGGCGGCTCTATTGTTACGCAGATTATCTCCGCTGTAATGGTGGCAGCCTCGGTTGCAACAGGTTATGTAATGATGCAGGCCTACAATTCTTCCAACCCTAATGACTACTTTATGGTGTTTATGCTGCTGTTTATTGTGTTGTTTGCAGCCAGCGGCATTGGTAACGGCTCAACATTCCGCAGTATCGGTGTGATCTTTGACCAGCAGATGAAAGGCCCTGTTCTTGGCTGGACCTCTGCGGTTGCCGCTTATGGTGCTTTTATTGCCCCTAAAGTGATGGGTTCTCAGATTAAAGCCGGTACTCCAGAGCTGGCAATGTATGGCTTTGCAGTTTTCTACGCACTTTGTCTGGTTATTAACTGGTGGTTCTATCTGAGAAAAAGTTCAGAAATCTACAACCCTTAAGACCTCTGATTTCAATACTAAACATTTAATTCAGGTGACTTATGAGAAATAAGAGTTTAAAAGCTGGAGATATCATAAATGGTGAAGTTTTTGTCGCCCATCAAGGATGGACTATACAGCGTCTTGCTGACTTCTTCGTTAGCCATGATATCTCTGCTGTTCCTGTTGTTGCTGATGACCATAAACTTGTTGGCGTTGTCAGCGTCAGTGATGTCTTTCGCTTTAATAGTCTTGATATTAATGAGAAGGAAGCTGCACTGAGTCGTCTTTACCGGCGCGAATACGATATGAAAGTGCCGGAAGAGGATCTGAAAAACTGGGTAAAAGACATTAATAAGTCATGCATGGTTTATCAGATCATGACTCCCGATGTTATTACCATTGATGTCAATGACGATATCAAAGTCGTTGCTGATACCATTCTTGAAAAACATATTCACCGCGTGTTTGTTACCCGTGATGGCAATGTCGCGGGGGTAATAACCGCCATGGATCTGATCCGGTTTGTGTTTCACAGAAGCTCTGAATTCTGCGCTGATGAACGGGAGTGCATGGTATGAAAATCATGATTGCTTATGACGGTTCGCGTAATGCGAAGCTGGCACTGGCACGAACCATTACCATGTTCGGTTCGCTTAAACCGCAGCTTATTCTGGTTGCGGTTGCCGAGAATCCCCGCGATATCACCGAGAACAATGAAGCACTGTTTAATGACGAAGTTGATGAACTGAAAGGCTTTCTGGCTGAGGCTCAGACGTTATGTCAGAACGAGAAAATAAGCGCTGAAACTCTGCTGCTGGATGGTGACGCGCGGAAAATGTTACTCGCAGCGACAGAGAAGTTACGCCCGGATCTCCTTGTTATTGCCCGTCACAGCCATGAACCGGACGGCGGCTTTATCGCCCGTTCACTGACCTACTTTGTGGATGAACTCGATTATATGACCTTTGGCAGCGTCAGTTCATTTTTAACCAGACGGGCGCAGTGTCCATTACTCATTCTGCCCAGCATGTAGAAATCATTACAGGAGATCGTTATGCAAGTTGCAGACGTCTTTAAATTCAAAAATCCTGAAATAAAAGCACTGCACCTGACCTGGATTGCGTTTTTTATCACCTTCTACGTCTGGTTCAATATGGCTCCGCTGGCCAGCAGCATGCTGAAAAGTGTTAACTGGCTGACCGCAGAAGACCTGAAACTTTTTGCTATCTGTAACGTAGCGCTGACCATTCCTGCACGGATTATTGTTGGCATGGCGCTGGATCGTTTTGGCCCGCGGCGGGTGTTCTCTGTACTGCTGGTAACCATGGCCATTCCGGCGCTGGCGTTTGCTTTTGGCGAAACACGTACCCAATTACTGGTCAGCCGTCTGGTGCTGAGTTCTATTGGTGCCAGTTTTGTGGTTGGTATTCATATGACTGCAATGTGGTTCAAGCCTAAAGATATTGGTTTTGCCGAAGGCTTTTATGCCGGCTGGGGTAACTTTGGTTCGGCTGCAGCAGCTATGACCTTGCCAACGATTGCCATTACCATGTATGGCGGTGATGACGGCTGGCGCTGGGCAATTGCACAGAGTGCATTTGTGATGGCGGCTTACGGCGTTTATTACTGGTTTGCCATTACCGATGGTCCGGTCGGAACCGTGCATCGTAAACCGCGGAAAACCGCTGCACTAGAGGTCAGCAGCTGGGGTGACATGGTTAAGTTGATTCTGTGGACCATTCCTCTGGTGGGTATTCTGGCTGTGCTGGTATGGCGTATCCAGAAACTGGGTTATCTGGATGCGACAGGTGCGGCTATTGCGTATGCCGTTATTGCTGCCATTGTGGTTTATCAGATTGTGCAGATTCTGCGGGTAAATGTGCCGATTCTGAAAAAGGGTGTACCGGAAGACGATAAATATCCGTTTAACAGTGTGGCAGCCCTGAACAGTACCTATTTCGCTAATTTTGGTGCAGAACTGGCGGTTGTTTCTATGCTGCCGATGTTCTTTGAAAAAACCTGGAGTCTGTCTCCGACCGCTGCGGGTTTAATTGCCGCTTCTTTTGCCTTCGTTAATCTGGTTGCCCGGCCTATGGGTGGGCTGGTTTCCGACCGTCTGGGTAACCGTCGCTTTGTGATGCTGAGTTATATGCTGGGCATTGCGATAGGCTTTGCACTGATGGGGCTGTTGAATTCTTCCTGGCCGTTGGTTATTGCCGTTGCAATTACGGTATTTACTTCATTTTTCGTACAGGGAGCGGAAGGTGCCACTTTCGGTATTATTCCATCCATTAAGCGTCGTCTGACCGGACAGATCTCCGGTATGGCGGGTGCTTATGGTAATGTGGGAGCAGTGTTTTATCTGACCATCTACACCTTTGTGGATGCGAATCAGTTCTTCTTTATTATCGCTGCCGGTGGTTTTATCAGCTGGCTTGTTTGCCTGATGTGGCTGAAAGAACCGGAATCCGCTTTCTCTGACGAATATTATGTATCGTCGGTCGACAGGCAGATTGAGCAGGAACTGAAAGCCTGAAAGCCAAAGCTCTAAGGAGTGTTATGAATATGCCCTCTGTATCCGCCCACCCTTTGTGGGGCCAGGCATTCCGGCCGATGTTTCTGCTGGGAGCCGCCTTCAGTGCTCTGGCCATTCTGCTCTGGGGGCTGGCGTTGCAGGGGATTATTCTGCTGCCGGGTAGCAGCAGTATTTTCTGGCACAGCCATGAAATGTTGTTTGGTTTCGCTTTGGCCATTGTCGCAGGGTTTTTACTGACTGCCGTACAAAACTGGACCGGGCAGCGGGCAACCCATGGCCGGCCACTGTTATTGCTGACGCTTTTATGGCTCGCTGGCCGGCTGTGTATGTTAGCCGGTGATCTTTTGCCCTGGTGGTTTACCGCGCTGGTTGATATGGCATTTATGCCGCTGGTCGCCTGGTTTTTCTGGCGACTGTTGTTTGCTGTTAAACAACAGCGGAATTATTTCTTTGTACCGGTGTTGTTGCTGATGACCTTTGCCAATGCGGTGATGCATTGGGGCAATGCGGTGCAGGATATGTCACTGGTGCAGTGGGGGAGTCACAGTGTCAGCTGGATGCTGATATTAATGATTACAGTGATTGGCGGTCGGGTAATGCCGATGTTTACCGCCAATGGCAGTATGACGCCGAAAACAGAAGCGCTTCCCTGGCTGGAAAAACTGGTGCTGGGGGCGAGTTGGTTGTTGCTTGTGATTTATCTGCTGCGTCTTGATCTGTTATTACCTCCCCTTGTGCTGGCGTTGTTGCTGGTGCTGACGGCAGCCAGTCAGGCGCTGCGGATTGCCCGCCTACGTATCCGGGTTACCTGGAAAATCCCCTTGCTGTGGTCATTGCATCTTGCCTATTGGTTTATTCCACTTGGCCTCTTGTTGCTGGCGATGCACTACCTTGGCTGGCCGGTCACCTTCAGTGCTGCTTTGCATGCACTGACCGCCGGAGCGGTTGGCGGAATGATTCTGGCCATGATTGCCCGCGTGTCATTGGGGCACTCCGGCCGGCCACTGCAGCCAAGGCCGTTAATGTCACTGTCGTTTGCGCTGCTGCTGCTGGCTGCACTGCTGCGTTCTCTGGGAGTGATACTCTGGCCACAACAGTCTTTGCTGTTTTACAGCCTGTCGGCCTTGTTGTGGAGTAGCGCTTTTATACTCTTCGTCTTTTGTTATGCGCGCATTCTGCTTGGTCCTCGGCCGGACGGCCGCGCGGGCTAAGTCATTGTGCCAATATTCTTTAGCCGGGTAATAACCCGGCTTGTTTCTTTCTGCATTGCCACTGCGCCATAAATGGCCATTGCGCTGACGGCCCTTTTCCTGATCGTCCGTTCTCTGTATCGGGTACCCATGTCGGAGTAGCTTGCAAATAAAATTGATCTGGATCAATTTTATTCGGCCGTCTCTCGTTAGTCTCTGTCCATATCTTGTGTCTGTTTGTTATTTAAGACACTACATATGGGGTTTTATGTATTTCAGTCGTGAACAGGTGGTCTTCCAGGAAGTGCCGGGAGAAGTCTCTCTGGCCTACACCATAAGCGGTTGTCCGCTCCGTTGTCCCGGTTGCCACAGTGCCGATACCTGGCCCGCGATGGCGGGTGAACCGCTGTCCGAAGAGTACTTCCGGCAGCGTCTGGAGACATACGCCGGTCTGATCAGCTGCGTGCTGTTTATGGGTGGAGAGTGGCATGAAGCGCAGCTGTTACTGTTGCTGAAGCTGGCCCGCCGGCAAGGACTGAATACCTGTCTTTATACCGGGCTCGATACGGTTGCTCCGTGCCTGCAGGCTGAGCTGACCTACCTGAAAACCGGTCCCTGGTTACGGGATCTCGGGGGGCTGGAGTCTCCCTTAACAAATCAGCGTTTTATGGATTTACGCAGCAATCGCTGCCTGAATCACAGATTTCATCAATAACAATTGCCTACTCTGAAGGAGCGGAATCATGCTGAAACTGAGCGCAGAGCACATTAAGCATAAGCTGGATTTTATTGAACATTATCTGGCTGCACAAAATGCCGCCGACGGCTCACGGATGGATGCTAATGCCAATGTGACCGAAAAGAATATCGCCACGCTCGAAGCGGAGATGATGAAAGATTATTTTGTGCAGATTAACCGTGCGCAGGTTTCAGCAAAAATTGCCGATTTATTCGGGGATGATCTGGCACAGGAATATATCCGCCAGATAGAGAGCCATGAGATTTATGTACATGATGAAACCAGCCTGAAGCCCTATTGTGTATCGGTAACTATGTATCCATTTTTACTGGACGGGCTGACTAAGCTTGGTGGCGAATCTCAGGCGCCGAAGCATATTGAATCGTTCTGTGGTTCATTCGTGAATTTTGTCTTCGCTGTCAGCAGCCAGTTCGCTGGCGCGGTGGCTACGGTCGAATTTTTAACTTACTTCGACTATTTTGCCCGCAAAGATTACGGCGATGATTATCTGAATACCCATCGTCAGCAGATTGCCAATCATCTTCAGCATGTTGTGTATGCCATCAATCAGCCAGCCGCTGCCCGGGGTTATCAGAGTGTGTTCTGGAATCTTTCGCTATACGACAAAAACTATTTCGACAGCATGTTTGGTGAGTTCGTCTTCCCTGATTTCAGCAAACCCTGCTGGAAGACGCTGGATAAACTGCAGCATTTTTTCCTGGATTGGTTCAATGCTGAGCGCAGTAAAAGCATCCTCACCTTTCCGGTTGTCACCGTGGCCATGCTGACCGAAAAAGGGCAGTGTAAAGATCAGGAATTTGCCCGCAGTATAGCCGCTCACCTGAACCGGGGAAGCTCTTTCTTCGTCTACCTTTCCGACAGTGCAGACAGTCTGGCATCCTGCTGCCGCTTACGCAGTGAAATCAGTGACAATACATTTTCTTACTCGCTGGGAGCCGGTGGCGTGGCAACCGGTTCTATTAATGTAATTACAGTCAATATGAACCGGCTGGTTCAGGATGGCCGTGATCTTGCCGAAGAAATCAGTAAGGTGCAGCGTTATCAGGTGGCTTATCGTCGCTTAATGGAAGAGTACCTTCAGGCCGGAATGCTGACGGTTTACAACGCCGGATTTATTAATCTGGACAAGCAATTCCTGACTATCGGCATTAACGGTATGGTCGAGGCTGCTGAATCGCAGGGGTTGGTTGCCGGTAATAATCAGGCATATAAAAACTTTGTCAGAGATCATCTGAAAGTGATTTATGAGGCCAATAAGGCCGCTAAGCTTGAATATGGATATATGTTTAACACGGAGTTTGTTCCGGCTGAAAATCTGGGCATTAAAAATGCCCACTGGGATAAATCCGACGGTTATCGTGTGCAGCGGGATTGCTACAACTCCTATTTTTATCAGGTCGAAGATGAGCAAACCAATGTGCTGGATAAGTTCCAGTTGCATGGTCGTGAGTTACTTGATTATCTGGATGGCGGATCGGCACTGCATCTGAATCTGGAAGAAAAACTGAGTGAAGACGGTTATCTGGCCTTACTGAATATTGCGGCCCGTACCGGCTGTAATTATTTCTGCGTGAACGTCAAAATCACCATCTGTAACGAATGTGAAAAAATTGATAAGCGGACGCTGGAATATTGCCCGGCCTGTGGCTCTGACGATATTGACTATGGCACCCGGGTTATTGGCTATCTTAAACGCACCTCTGCGTTCAGCGCCGGGCGCCGTAAGGAGCATTCCATCCGTCACTATCACCGTCAGCAACGTCAGGAAAATCCGGGTAATCGTCAGCGTTTACAGGCTGTCAGCTGATCTGCGTCATGGTCTGCGCCGATCTATCCCCTGCGGGGTATAGATCGGCGATGTCAAAACGCGTTTCATCAGAGACTCCTGACACGGAGTTGCTATGACGCTTAATTTATACCAGCAAACCAGTCACCCGATGACTCCGGAATATCTGGATCATGAAGCGCAGAATCTGCGCGATCAGAATCCGGAACTGGCGCTCTGGGCTGCCGGTCTGGGAGTGATTGAACACCGCCCGGCTACTCAGATTCAGGCACACCTGATGGCTGAGTCATTGCTGCAAAAAGGATTAATTGCTGATACCGGATATTTTTTTCAGCGTTTGCGTGCTCTGGATTGCCTGACCCAGCAGGCGATGTGGCTGGTGGTGCATATGACCTATACTCGCCGGGTCTATACCGATGGCCGTAATCTCACGCCTCAGGATTTTAAAACCCACCCACGCGGACATACCGGCGGTGCTCTGAATATGGTGCCGGCCTATGCCGGTTTGCTGGCGTTAAATCATTTTACGGGCCAGCCGCGGGATTGGCTGATGGGGCAGGGCCACTGCGTTGCTGCCATTGATGCTTTGCAATTGCTGACCGGCACCGCAACACCTGAACGTCGCCGGCAGTATCCACTGGATGATGACGGCCTGAGTCGTTTTGTCGCCGATTGTTATGACACCCGTCTGGATAATACCGGACAGCGGATATCAACACTGGGCGCCCACGTTAATGTGCATACGGCCGGTGCGCGAATGGAGGGGGGGTATCTGGGCTTTGCCGGAATGCAATATGCGCATATGCCGCTGCCGGGAGAGCGTCTGGTCGCTTTTTTAAGTGACGGAGCCTTTGAAGAACAGCGTGGTACCGACTGGGCCGCGCGCTGGTGGCGTGGAGAAGACACCGGCCTGATTGCGCCGGTAATGATTGCCAATGGTCGGCGTATTGATCAGCGCACGACCATTGCCCAACAGGGCGGCTGCAGCTGGTTTGTCAGTCATTTACGTAATCAGGGCTTTGCGCCTTTTGTGATCGATGGGCGGGACCCTGCGGCCTTTATGTGCGCCATTTATTATATGGAAATTCAGCTGTCCCAGGCGTTTGAACGTATCCGTCAGGGCGAAGCGCAATATCCGGTTGCCTTGCCTTACTGTATTGCTGAAACGGTAAAAGGGTTTGGCTTTCCTGCGGCAGGCACTGGCGCCGCGTATGGTTTGCCGCTGGGGGCCTATCCGGCAGAAAATCCGGAAGCGCTGGCCTTTTTTCATCGGGGAGCAAAAGCATTATTGCAACCGGATGCGCAATGGCGCGAAGCCGCATCTTTATTGGGGCAACCTAAACAAAAAAGCACGCCTATGCTGGCCGTTAATTGCCCTGAACCGGAATGGGCTGACCGGCGGGAATCCGCTATGGCGGCTATCGATCGTTATTTTATTGAATTAACCGAAGTTAATCCGCGCTTGCGGGTCCGGGTTGGTAATCCTGATGAACTGCGTGGCAATGGTATGAGCCAGACGCTGGATCAGTTTCGTCACCGCGTTACCCGTCCGGAAATTACCGCCGCAGAAGCTATCGATGGCTGTGTTATTACGGCTTTGAATGAAGAGGCCGTTGTCAGTGCCTGTCTGGCGAATCATGCGGGTATTAATCTGGTCGTTGCCTATGAAGCCTTTGCCATAAAAATGCTGTGTGCTTTGCGGCAGGCCATTATTTTTTCACGCCAACAAAAAGAAGCGGGGGATGCAGCTGGCTGGCTTGGCTTCCCGGTTGTGACCACCTCGCTGATCTGGGAAAACGGCGAACATGATCAGAGCCATCAGGACTCCAGTTTATCGGAAGGACTGATGCTTAAAATGGCCGATATGGCACGGGTCGTATTTCCTGCTGATGCCAACAGTGCGATGGCCTGCCTGCGCACCTGCTATGGCGATTTGGGGGTGGTCTGGAATCTGGTGGTTACGCGCAGTGTGATGCCACAGTTTTTTTTCTGCCCGGCAGGCTACCCAACTGGTTCAGGATGGTGCTGTCTGTCTGCGCGGACATTGCGGCGCTGAATTGCAGCTGGTTGCCTGCGGTGCCGTGCAACTGCAGCAAATGCTGAAAGCCTCCGACCGCTTACGTCAGCAGCGTGTAGCGCATTCACTGATTTATTTATTAGAGCCAGGACGTTTCCGTCAGGCGCGGGACCGTTGGGAAAAATCAGCGCTGGCTGATCCGGCGGTTGTGCGCGCACTGTTTCCTGCCAGAGTGCGTTACCGGGTTTTTCTCACCCATGGCCGGGCTGAGGTGCTGCTGGCAACCTGCCGGCAACTGGATCTGGGCGCGCAACGAACCCGGGCATTGGGGTATATCAACCGTGGCGGCACACTGGATACTCAGTCGCTGTTATTTGTAAACGGCTGCACCTGGGCTCATGCTCTGGCAGCACTGGCAGAATTATGTGGTCAGAAACCAACGCTGTGGTTGACCGAAGAAGAGTGGCGGGCGATTGATGGGCGCGGCAACCCCTACCATGTTATTCCGGAGCCCTTATGATTCCGGCGACGACCAGCGCTGAGCGGCCTGGTTGTCACAGTCTTTTGCTTCCACCCAATAGCCGGCTGCTGTTGTCTGTTCTTTTTTCCAGAACGGCGCGCGGGTTTTCAGAAAATCCATAATAAATTCACAGGCGCGGAAAGCGGCTTCACGGTGAGCACTGCTGACCAGTACCAGCACAATCTGCTCGTTAACGCTTAATGTACCAATGCGATGAATAATGGTGATATTGCCGAGGGGCCAGCGTTGCCGCGCCTGTTCGGTGATCTGCAATAATGATTTTTCAGTCATGCCCGGATAATGCTCCAGCGTCATGCTTAATAACGGGTCGCCGGCCAGCTCGCGAACACTGCCGATAAAACTGACGATGGCTCCGCAATCAGCCTGATTACCCAGCGCTGCGTATTCGTCGGCCAGATTAAAATCTTCCTGCTGCACTTTGATCCGGGTTAAATGTTCCATATCAGCCACCGGTTACCGGAGGGAAAAAAGCAATTTCATCACCGGCAGTAATTGCTTCGTCAGGTGTACACAGTTGCTGATTACGGGCACAGAGCAGATCGGGCCTGGCCAGTGCTGAGTCCCAGTTCTCTCCCTGGGCGCGTAATTCCTGTATTAAACCGGCAATACTTCTGGCTTCGCTTTGCCAGTTAAGTTGCCCGCAACCAAGGGTTTCGCGCAGGGCGGCAAAAAAAACAATATTAAACATGATCAGATTCTCCGCTACGCAGCCAGTGGCCGCTTTTACCGCCTTGCTTTTCCTGCAGGCGGATATCACTGATGACCATGGCCGGATCAACCGCTTTGCACATATCGTAAATGGTCAGGGCTGCAACGGATGCCGCCGTGAGCGCTTCCATTTCCACGCCGGTCTGGCCGCGCAGACGGCACAGAGTCGTGATATGAATTTCCTGTTCTGAAAGAACAAAATCTACGCTGACTTTGCTCAGGGCCAGCGGATGGCAAAGCGGAATTAAATCGCTGGTACGTTTGGCCGCCATAATGCCGGCGATGCGTGCCGTTGCCAGTACGTCACCTTTTTTAATTTCAGCCTGCTGAATACGGGCGATAACATCCGGGCGGGTGATGATTCTGGCGCTGGCATAAGCGCTGCGCAGACTGCTTTCCTTGGCCGACACATCGACCATGTGAGCATGACCGTGCTGATCAATATGGGTCAGATCTGACATAAAATTCTCCAGGGTCTGTTAGGGCCTAACGACAGGCATTAACAGGGCTGTTTTTAACATGGGCAACGAAATTACAGGGCCCGGTGCGGCTGTCCAGCTGTGGTGCGATCAGCGCTTCCCAGGCCTGGCGGCAGGCGCCGCCAGACCCGGGAACAGCAAAAATAAGGGTTTTATTGGCAATGCCGGCCAGTGCCCGGGACTGCATACTGCTGCTGCCAATATCGGTAAAACTTAGCTGCCGGAATTGCTCGCCGAAGCCCTCGACCTCTGCATCAAATAAAGGGCGGATGGCTTCTGGTGTGCAGTTGCCCTCAGAGAAACCGGTGCCGCCATTAATAATAATGACCTGGATGTCCTGGCTGGCAATCCAGTCGCTGATGCAGGCGCGGATGTCATAACGGTTATGCTTTAACAGGGCGCGGGCGCGGATTGTGTGGCCGCTTTCCTGAGCCAGTGCCAACAGCAGATTGCCACTGCTGTCTTCGGCCGGAGTGCGATGATCCGACAGCGTCAGAATGGCAATGTTTAAGCGGAAAAATTCTTTGCTGGTATGTTTACTCATATTAATGACCGCCTTGCGAAGCGTGACAGGCCAGCTGCCAGTCTTCGGGAGTATTTGTATTCAGCAACAGCTGTGGTGATGGGCAGGGAATTGCTCTGGCCGCACAATAAGACAGCAGGGCACCAACAGAACGCCGCCCTTTTTCATGCAGTTGTTTTGCAATATAAGACTGTAAATCACTGCTGTTATGCAGCACGCAGGGCAGATAATGATCTTTAAAGAAAACCGGCTGTTCCTGTGAATGACGTATCAGAGTGCGCAAAAGTGCTGCCGTCATCCAGGGCATATCGACGGCCAGTACCAGTACACGCTCATGTTTGCAGAATGGCAGCAGAGTATGCAGGCCGGACAAGGGCCCATGCCCTGCCTGCTGGTCGGGAGTGCCCAGTTGCGGATGGCTGAGCTGAATATCGTCACAACCCGCCTGTTGCAGCCGTACCTGCTGCTGCAGCCATAGCGGCAGACCGTTCATCGGCAGCTGCGCTTTATCGGTCCCCATACGTGAAGAGCGTCCACCGGCAAGAATAATGGCACTGAACATATCTCACCCCCCGATCATGGCCAGATGACGGGTCTGGCCACTGCGTTGCTGATGCAGATAGTGGCTTTTTTCTTTTCCGCCAATGGCCCGCTGTAAAAATGCTTCGACCGGTGCGGAGTCGTCGCTTTGCAGCAGCTCACGCAGACTTTGATGCTCGTCGGCAAATAAGCAGAGAAATAATTCCCCTTTACTGGATACGCGCAGGCGATTGCAGCTGCTGCAAAAATCTTTACTGTAAGGCATGATGAGTCCGACCCGGCCAGCATAATCCGGATGGGCATATTCCAGCGCCGGACCATCGGTGGTTGCCTTAGGCTGCACTTGCCAGCCATCCTCGGTCAGCTGCTGACGGATAAATTCACCGCTTAAATGCTGTTCCTGATAGAATCCGGCATTATCGTTGGTCCGCATTAATTCAATAAAACGTAGTGATACAGGCCGGTCTTTTATAAAACGCAAAAAGCCAGGAAGAGAATGGGTATTGTGCTGGCGTAATAAGACGGTGTTCAGTTTTACTTTCTGAACATTCAGCTGCAGGGCCTGATCGATCCCCTGCAAAATATAATGCAGACGATCGGCCCCGGTTATGCGTGAAAAAATGGCAGGGTCAAGGCTGTCGACGCTGATGTTCAGGGCATCCAGTCCGGCTTTTTTCCAGCCGGATATTTCTTTCTGCAGATTGTAGCCATTGGTGGTCAGGGCAACCTGTTCTATGCCCGGCACTGATTTACATAAGCTGATAATTTCGCTGAGATCGCGGCGCAGTGCCGGCTCTCCTCCGGTCAAGCGAACCTTACGGGTACCCAGACGGGCAAAGGCGGTCAGCAGGCGGCGGACTTCATGGATATTCAGATCAGACTCTGCTGTATCACAATCATTACCTTCTGGCAGGCAGTAGGTACAACGGAAATTACAGCGTTCAGTCAGCGACAGGCGCAGATAAGTAAAGCGCCGGGCAAAACGGTCGGTCAGCATAAGACACCTTTCCAAGCATGGGAGGAAGCTGGGTTTCCCCTGAATCCCGGTGGCAGTATTGCCACGGCTGAGCTGCCATAACTCACCGATGAGGGGAGTGAGCGTTAGGCAGATCAGCTCGGCGTCAGTTGAATATAGCGGTATGAGGGGGCTGCTACTATCCGCTTCCCGGGATAGTGACATGCCTCTTTATGGGTATGTTATGGCAGATTGCTGACCTGTGAAAAGAAGCTGATCCCGACAATAATGGATGTCTTGGTGTATTAGCATCATGTCCGTAAGGGTTTCACTGCCACGGATATCGCCGACTAGAATAAATCCGACTATATGATTATCTGAAATGAAAATCTTACGGTACGTGCCATATTCTGGTATGTGCATCGTGGCGCATTGAATTTTTTTGTCTTGATTTAATGTTCCTGCGTAATGGATTGCTAACTTATCTACTGATATTCGGTGCGGAAGATCTGGATTTTTCGATAATATTTTATGAATGGATTCTGATTTTATATAACTTCCAGTTAAGGTTTTAACGCATCGGGAAGCAAATGTATTTATTAATGATTCCGGTGTCTTGAAATGATCACCTCCATCGGGAAATTTAATGCTCGGTGTGAGCGTCATTTCTGTATTTGGATGAATGGATTTCCTCTTTTTACTCATCGGCATAAAAATGAAAGGTGCGTTATTTGGTATAGAGTGCCTTTCGGTGGGTGAAATTATCTTGACGCCGTTTTTTATGATTTCTCTGTAAATATGAGTCTGGGTGATTTTATCAAATAAAGGGTTTATGAAAGTGTTTTTTTCTGAAATCAAATAGGCTTGGAATCCTGCGCGAGCTGAATTGATAGCATATTGGATTGCAATTTCAGAGTTGCCAATGATGACTACGCTACCAGATTTATTTAGGTGGCTTTTGGCCAGTTTAATGCTTTCGGGCGTATGTAGCGGGATATAGAGACTCCGATCTCCAGTTGTTTTTAATACTGATACGTGTTTGTCATCAGGGCGTGTATCGATGACGGCAGCATAATCTATATCCGGCTCTGTATGGCGGCATATATATCGAATGTTTCTCGCGCGATACCAGTCTTGAGGTGTTTCCATTTCCTCTATAGACAAGATACCTGCAAGCAGCTGAGGACGGTATTGCCGCGGAAAATATCGATGATCAGATTGCGACAACAGATGGATATGGCTGAAACAATTACTCTCGGAGAGTTTGTCCTGAAGTCTGTGAGAGGTTAAGTTATCGCCCACTATCAGAATGCTATTATTTTCCGCCATGTTGAACACCTCTGAACTGGCAGTGATATTGGGTCGGCAATCATACTCTTACAATACTAAAGAACGCATACCCAATAAAGAGTATAGTGAGTTTCATCTGATTTAATCTCAATTGACTTTAATTGGATGCTCCTTAGTATAGAGCGAAAATTAGCTAGAATGGTAAAAAAATGGATAGCAAAAAATCGACAATCATGTTGGTCGATGATCATCCCCTGTTGCGTAAAGGACTAAAGCAGCTGCTTGCATTTGAGGATGATCTTGAGGTTATCGCCGAAGCCAGCAGCGGTGTTGAAGCAATTGATCTTGCGATAGAAGATGAGCCGGATCTTATTATTCTTGATCTACATATGCAGGGTATGGATGGTCTGCAGACACTGAATAAATTACGCGACCGGGGTATTACTTCCAGAATCGTTATGCTTACAGTCTCGGATGCTGATGACGATGTGCTTACTGCTATTGGTCAGGGAGCTGATGGTTATCTGCTGAAAGATACCGACCCGGATATGCTGCTTGAGCAGATTAAGCAGGCTGTCGGCGGCAAAATGGTGTTGAGTGAAGCGGTGACCAAGGTTCTGGCCGCTGCTATTCGCCGTCCGGCGGTGCGTCCTGCATCTGAACTGGATGCCCTGACCGGGCGTGAAGTTGAAATTCTGGAATGCATTGCCAAGGGTATGAGCAACAAAGTTATTGCCCGCGAGCTGGATATTTCCGACGGTACGGTCAAGGTTCATGTGAAGCATTTGCTGAAAAAACTCGGACTGCGCTCCCGTGTGGAAGCGGCGGTCTGGATGGTGAACCAGCAGGGTGAAGATAAGGGGTGAGTATGCAGTCTGTCGCCGATGCTGTTGCCGAGATGCTGGCGGCGACATCCGGATATGCCCTGGGTGAAGAGAGTGTTGCTCTGCTGCAACTGGACGGACGCATTCTGGCAAAACCTCTTTATGCACCGGAAACCGTGCCGGCGTTTGATAACTCGGCGATGGATGGCTATGCGCTGCACAGCCGCGATGCAAAGCTGCTCTGCAGCACCGGTTTAACGCTGGCTGGTGCGGCACTGGCGGGGCATCCCTTCCGTGGTGTGCTGCAACCGGGACAAGCGTTGCGGATTATGACCGGCGCCGAAATGCCGGCCGGCGCCGATACCGTCATTATGCAGGAAGATGTGCAGGCAGAGGGCGAGCGTATTGTTTCGCAGGTACCACTCCACCCCGGCAGCCATGTGCGTCATGCCGGCGAAGACATCCGTCGCGGTGAGGTAATGCTGGCCGCCGGACAACGTTTAACTCCGCTGCATATTGGCTTAATAGCCAGCGTCGGTCTGGCGCAGGCTGAGGTCTTCCGTAAATTACGGGTTGCCCTGTTCTCCAGTGGCGATGAATTATGCCAGCCGGGCGACTCCCGCCAGGCACATCAGATTTATGACAGCAATCGCTTTGCTTTACGGGCGATGCTGGAGCGTATGCCGGTTGAAATTATCCACTTTGCCTGGCTGCCGGATACCCTTGAGGCCATGCGCTCTGCCATTGCTGCAGCAGCACAGGAAGCCGACGTTATTATCACCAGCGCCGGTGTTTCAGTCGGTGATGCCGACTATACCCGTCAGGTGCTGGATGAACTGGGCGAGGTTAATTTCTGGCGGGTTGCCATGAAACCGGGTAAACCTTTCGCTTTCGGACGCGTAAAAAACAGCTGGTTTTTTGGTCTGCCGGGCAATCCGGTATCGGCCATCGTAACCCTGGATCAACTGGCTCAGCCGGTATTGCGCCAGCTGTGTGGCGAACGTGTTCAGGCGGCGCTGCCGCTGCTGGCAACCGCTGCTGAAGCTTTCAGAAAACAACCGGGAAGGCAGGACTTTCAGCGCATCCGTCTGGACTCTGAAGCGGGTGTATTAATGGCCTCGCCGTGTGGCAGTCAGGGGTCTGGCCTGTTGCATGGTTTTGCTGATGCTCAGGGATATGCCGTACTTGAAGCGGAGCGCGGTCATGTCGCGCCGGGCGAGCAGGTTCGTGTAATGCCTTTGGGTACATTATTGAATTAACAACATGAACGACGAACAACTGCTGCGTTACAGCCGGCATATTTTCCTCCCCCAGATTGATATCGATGGCCAGCTGGCCCTGTGTGACAGCCATGTTCTGGTGATTGGTCTGGGCGGTTTGGGCGCGGCCGCTTTACCCTATCTGGCGGCGAGCGGTATCGGGCAGCTGACGCTGGTGGATGATGATCATGTTGAACTCAGCAATCTGCCACGCCAGATTATTCATCCGCAGGAACGGGTGGGAATGAGCAAAGCCGAGTCTGCCGCGGCAACCGTGATGCAGCTGAATCATGATGTGCGGGTGCATACCGAAATCCGCCGCGCAGATGCTGCCTGGCTTGAGCAGGTTTTACCGCAGTTTTCTCTGGTGCTGGATTGCACCGATGAGCCTCTGGTCCGTTACGCCCTCAATAAAGCGGCGCTGAAACACCGGATTCCCTGGGTCAGTGCGGCCGCTGTCGCCATGGACGGTCAGCTGACGGTGTTTGATCCGCGCCGGGCCGACAGCCCCTGTTACCGTTGCCTGTATCCGGATGTGCAGCCGGACCAGCGTAATTGCAGTGAGAGTGGCGTGCTGTCGCCTCTGGTAGGAGTTATCGGTACGTTACAGGCGGTGGAAGCCCTGAAGCTGCTGAGCGCTGCCGGTGAGTCTCTGTGTGGGCGGCTGCTGTCGTTTGATGCCCGTGCCAGCCGCTTTCATGAATGGCGGATTACCCGCCGCCCGGACTGTGCCGATTGCGCTGCTCAGTCCTGAGTAAAGCGGTACGGTTTATTTAAGCCCGAGCTTCTGTGCCAGCTTGTGCAGATTACTCGGGTCCATACCCAGAGCCCGTGCGGTTTTGCTCCAGCTGCCTTGCTGTTGCTGCAGTTCGTGCAGAACCAGAGTCTGCTGAAAGTATTTAACGGCTTCTTTCATTGGCATTCCCTGCACCGCTTTCAGTAATGAATCACTGCTGTCTTCGCCTGTTGCGTGTGCATGGTGACGGGAGGTCGGCAGCTCAAGATCCAGTGAACGGCAATCCAGAGTCACAATATCGTGCCGTTGTGCTCCCCGGCTCAGCGCCTTGATGGCTGCCCGGCTGATAACATGCTCCAGCTCACGGATATTTCCGGGCCATGGATAGGTCTGCAGTGCTGCCTCGGCATCGGCCGATAAGCGCAGGCTGCGTAACCCTAAGCGGGTGCGGTTTAATTCCAGAAAATGCCCGGCCAGCAGGGGGATGTCCTGTTCGCGCTCGCGCAGGGGAGGAATAGGAATAGGGTAAACAGACAAGCGGTGGTACAGGTCAGCCCGGAATGCGCCTTCGGCAATCTGCTCTTTCAGGTTGCGGTTGGTCGCGGCCAGAATACGGACATCCACATGGCGGGTCTTATCGCTGCCCAGTCTTTGTATTTCACCATTCTGCAAAACCCTCAGCAGCTTGGCCTGCACCGGCAGCGGTAATTCGCCGACCTCGTCAAGAAAGAGTGTGCTCTTATCTGCTGTTTCAAACCGTCCGGCGCGGTCGCTGGTGGCGCCAGAAAATGCGCCTTTAACATGGCCAAATAATTCACTTTCAGCGAGGTGTTCCGGCAGTGCCGCACAGTTGATATAGACCATTGGCCGTGCAGAACGCGCTGACAGCCGGTGCGTGTAGTTGGCAAAGATTTCTTTACCGACACCGGTTTCTCCCAGCAGCAGTACCGGCAGGTCGGAAGCCGCAACAACATCCAGTTCTTTTTTAATCTGACGGATGGCACTGTTGTTACCAATAATTTCATTGTCGGCTTCGGTGCCAATGGCGATATTGCCGGCGCCATCCAGCCGGACACGGCGCAGACCGCGTATTTCTTCTTCCAGCATGCTGATACGGATTGCCGTTTCCAGTACCGGGCGATAGCTGTCCAGCTCGTCAATGCGGCTCTGATCAAAGGTGCCCGGAGTCAGAGAGTCGAGGGTCAGGGCGCCCCAGCGCTCACCGTTCAGCCAGAGGCTGGTTCCCATGCAGTCATGCACCGGCAATGCTTCCCCCGGCTGGGCCTCCAGCAGGCCGTCATAGGGATCGGGTAACGGGCTGTCTGGCGGAAAGCGCATGGCATGGCTGGTGGTCATAACGGCCGACAGGCGTGGGTGCTGAGCCAGACTGAATTTACGGCCATGCGCTTCGGTAACCAGACCTGAGACGGCGACAGGCCGCAGATACTCACCCTGCAAGCGCAGCAGAGCGACAGCGCCACAGTTAAAGCTGGTGCGGATACTTTTAACGATATGGTCAAGGCGTTCGCAAGCCGGCATATCTTTGATGAGTTCCTTAAGCAGCTGTTGTCCGGGCATGAGAGGTCTCTGTGTTGGTAAGTGCTTGGTGGTATTTACCAAAGTGTAGATTTTACAGGGAATATCCGGGTTATTTATACCCCCTGCCTGTTGATCGGCAGCAAAGATGCATCCTAGCGGCTGGCCTGCATATTGCTAAATGTTCTTGATGATTAAAAAAACTATTATGTCTGGAGAGTTTATGGCCATTCTGAATCGTTCTCTGAGTGATATAGCTACAACCATTCCCGGTGCATCCGCTTTCTTGCATCATCTGGATATCAATTTCTGCCTTCATGGCATGGTAACTCTGCAGCAGGCTCTGGAGCTTAAAGGGCTTGATCCCGAAGAAGTGGTTGCTGATCTGGCTGAGCTTGAAATGACAGGACACCATGATGAGGTCGCAATTAATTGGGATAAAGAACCCCGCATGAAATTAATTGGTCATATACTGGAGCGCTACCATGCTCGTCATCGCGAACAGTTGCCGACGTTGATATTTTTAGCTGCAAAAGTTGAACGTGTGCACAGTGAATCAACAAATTGTCCACATGGTTTATCTGAACTACTGCGCGATATTAGCCACGAGTTGGAAAGCCACATGATGAAAGAGGAGCAGATTCTGTTCCCGATGCTGGCCGGCGGTATTTATCCGAATGGCCCAATTAATGTGATGCAGGATGAGCATCTGGAGCATCTGGAAGCCATTAACCGCCTGTGCAGGCTGACTAATAATATGAAAGTTCCTGCTGGTGCCTGTAACAGCTGGCGTTCCTTATATATAGGATTGCAGACGCTGGTGGATGATCTTATGCGGCACATAACACTGGAAAACTACTTCCTCTTTGTTCCTCCCAAGGCAATTGCAGAAAACACTGGCTGCTGTGGCAGTTGCCAGTAACTCTCCTCTCTCGCACTTCGGGGTAGGTTCCAGGGCGCGTCAGCGCCCTTTTTTCGGCACATCACGCTCAGCAATGATTGGCCAGCGACTGCTTGGCCGGTTTGCGCACTAACGTGCGCCACACCAGCGGGGTCAGTATGGCCCAGCACAGCAGCCAGCCGGTTCCGCCCAGTATCACCAGAGTGAAATACTGTTCGGGCCAGAATAACGCCAATGAACGTATCAGCGTCAGCAGCATAAACAGGGCAACCAGCGCCATGGTGCGTTTGCGCCAGTCCAGCCCCCAGCCGCTGTGAATGCCCCCGGCAACCAGCAGCACATACAGAATGATCAGCAGCATGGCCACCGCCAGCAACAGATGCTGACCGGCGCTTTGCCAGCCATTACCGGTCAGAATTCCCAGTCCTTGCAGGCCGTAACCTGATGCGATAACCCACAGACAGAGATAGGGCAGCAACACCCAGCGGCGCAGCAGGGCACGGCCGATATGCCAGTCATTCAGAATGTTCAGCACGGCCGCCGCCGCCGCCAGCGCCAGCCAGCCACTGATAACGCTGCCCGGCTGAACAACCGCCAGCAGGCTGTAGAGGCCAATACATAACATGGCCAGATTACGCCGTGGTGGTCGCGCCAGATAAGCCTCCCGCTGCGGAGCGATGTCCAGCAGGGCATCGTTGACCATGCTCATGGAAATCCGCGCCAGTGCCAGCAGTATCAGAATCATCAATACGCCGGTCAGCAGGTGCAGGCTCTGGTAGGCCAGCAGGGGATGTGGCAGCAACAGGTAAAAAAGCAGGTTTGTTAATAACAATGCCAATACGGCCCAGACCAGGCTCAGGTGTCGCCGCGCCGGATCCTGCCACAGCGGCGGAACAATCAGCTTTAGCAGCAGCCCCAGCAGCAGGGTATCGGCAATGGCTGCCAGCACCAGTGAGGGTTGCCAGGCCGCGCTTAACAACCAGCCTGCCCGGCCAGCCGCCCAGCACCAGGCCAGCCGTTGCAGCCAGACTTTGCCGGTCAGGGCGGTGTGGGTAAATTCCGGTACGGCGGTGAGTAAAAAACCGACCACGGCGAGACTGGCAAAGCCAAACAATAATTCGTGGGCGTGCCACAACAGAGGGCCGCCGGGAATGCTGTTCAGCCCGTCGATGCCGAGCAGTTGCAATAGCCACAGCCCCATCGCCAGCATGGCCCATAGGGCGGCGAGCAGAAAAAACAGGCGGTGCGGGGAGTCCCAGAGTGGGTGGTCAGACGACAGCACAGGTTTTATCTCAGTTGAAAGGCCTGACGTACCTCGGTCAGCGCCAGGAATTCACGGTTACGGCTTAAGAGCCAGTCTTCATCTGTCAGGCCATTGCGCGGGCCGGGGCAGAACTCGGCCAGTATGCGCCCCGGAGTGCTGCCCAGCACCAGAATCCGGTCAGCCAGCCGCATGGCTTCCTGCGGGTCATGGGTAATCATCAGGATGGCGCAGCCCAGTTGCTGGCGGGTGCGGTTCAGGTGGTCATAAAGTTCTGTTTTCAGGCCAATATCCAGCGCGGCAAAGGCTTCATCGAGAAACAGCAGATCGGGTTCAGGTAACAGTGCACGCGCCAGCGCCACGCGGCTTTGCATACCACCGGACAAGGCGGCCGGATAAAGCTGCAGGTCGGCGGCACTCAGGCCCAATTGTTCAGCCAGCACCAGCGCTCGGCGCTGGCGCTCATTGCGGCGTACTCCGCGGGCTTTTAACCCCAGGGCGATATTATCCAGTGCATTTTGCCAGGGCAGCAGGCGCGGTTGCTGAAACATCAGCGCGGAATTATGGAATTGGTTGTCTACTGTGCCACGGGTTGGGTACAACAAGCCGGATGCAATATTCAGCAGTGTGGTTTTACCACAGCCGGATGGCCCGACCAGAGCGACTGCCTCACCCGCCTGCAGGCGCATATCCAGCGGTCCCAGTACCGGCCGGGTCGCGTATTCGTGTTCAATCTGGTGCAGATGCAGATGGCTCATTGCGGACTGCTCCGGTTTTCATCACGCCAGCTTTCCACATGGCGTTTCAGCGGTTCCAGCAGCAGGTATTCCACCGCCAGCAGGGTGATGATCAAGGCCAGGATCCAGGCCAGTGAGCTTTGTGAATCGAGGTGACTGCGGGCAACCGCCAGCGCGGCACCGATGCCGTCATCGGTTGAGAGCAACTCGGCCATCACGACGATTTTCCATGACATCCCCAGCGCCGCAGTCCAGGCCGGAAACAGATAGGAAAAAATATGCGGCAAATACAAATCGAGCCAGCGCATCCGCAAGGGGACGCGAAAAATCTGCGCCATTTCCTGCAATTGCCCGTCGAGGGTGCGGGTACCCTGCATCGCTCCGACAAAATAATCGGAAAACAGGCAATAAAGACGGTAAACACCGGAGTGCCGTCGCCCATGCCAAACCACAGCAGGGCCAGAATCAGCCAGGCGATAGGCGGAATGCCCATCAGCAGGGTAATGATGGGGCGCGACAGCATGGCCGTGGTCATCGACAGCCCGGCCAGAATGCCCAAAGCGCTGCCGATCAGTAATGACAGCAGAAACCCAAGCAAAGCGCGACGGCCGGTAATGGCAATGTCGGCCCAGGGGCCGCTGTCGTGCAGCATCTGTCCCAGTTGCTGGCCAACCGCCAGCGGTTGTGGCAGCACCAGCGGGCCGAAATGGTCAGCGCCGTACTGCCACAGCGCGGTAAATAACAACAGGCTGGCGATCGCTCCCCAACCCGACCATAAGTAGGCCAGAGCGCGTCCCAGCCAGGCGAACGGAACAGCGAGGATAGGCATCAGGGGGTGGCGCCTCCGGCCGGTACAAAGAATGCGTCGTCGGGCATCCTGCCACCCAGAATGGCGGCATCCTGTTGCAGCAGTTGGCTGAAGAAGAAGCGCAGTTCGTCTTCTGCCTGGGGCAGGTTGACGCTTTCCATGCCACTGAATTGCAGCGCATCAACCACCGCTTCGGCACTGAGCATCGGGATGGCCCTGATCATTGTTGCCGCGCAGGGCTGTGGATTCTGCTGGCAGTATTGCAGGGCTTCGGCATAGGCCTGATTGACCCGTTGCATGACAGCAGCATCCTGACGAACCGCGCCGATGGCGGCCAGTCCGGCCTGGGGTATCCGCGCCGGACGCTGATACACCCGAGCCCATTCCTGTTGCAGATCCAGGCTGCGGTGCAGTTCCGGGGCAATAAGCTTCAGTGGGTAGGAGCCGGTTTTGCGTAACGCCATAGAAACCGCCGGTTCCGCCAGCAGCGCATGATCGACGCGACGCATAATCAGCAGTTGCATGGCATCCAGCGGCGAGGCGACGTAGCGCAGGTTAAAATCGGTTTTCGGGTTCAGCCCCTGTTGCCGCGCCAGCAGGCCAAACACCAGATCGGGCATGTCGGCGCGGAAAGGCATGGCAATTTCTTTACCGCGAAAATCCGTCAGGGTTTTCAGCGCCGGATCCCGCGACACAATATGCAGTATGCCCCAGGCGCTGATGTTCAGCAGGGTGACCGGCACGTCACGGTTATACAGATTGGCGGCCACGTTGCTGGGCATGGCGACAAAGTCGGCCTGTTTACCCAGCGTCAGCAGACGCAACTGGTCAGGATTTTTCCATAAACGGAATTCGACCGTATCGGCAATGTCGGCCAGCGCACCGCTATCAATCATCTGCAGTAACGGTGCCGATACCATGGCTGGCGGGCCTGCCAGTACCAATGTTTTAGCCGGTTTTGCACTCACAAACCATGGCAGCATTACCACTAATATCAGAATAAAACGCATCAGAACTGTCCTCGCCAGCTGAGTTGCAGACCACGGCCCGGCGCCTTGATTTCGGTACCGGCCTGACCTTCGGTGAGGTGCTCATGGTATTCCTCATCGGTCAGATTGGTCAGGTTGAACTGCAGATCATGTTGGGCACCCACCTGCCAGGCCAGACTTATGCCCAACGTATTGAAGCTGCTGGTTGGGTTTTCACTGCCCCGGCTGAATTGCGTCGCCACCCGATTCTGCTTTGCCACATAGCGCCAGTCGGCGGCCAGTTGCAGTTGGCTGGTCAGCGCCATGCGCCAGCCCAGGTTCAGCTCATCGGCGGGCATCTGGAACAGATCTTCATCCAGATCGTTATTACGGCCACGGATAACACTCAGTGCGGCACTCAGCCATTGCCCTTCAATCCATTGCCAGTCGGCGCTGGCATCCAGACCCTTGATGGTGGCGCTGCCGAGGTTAACCGTCTGTTTGCAGTAGGCGCTGCTGCATCCGGTAATGGCGGGGTCGGTTGCGCCATTACGCAGAATTTTGCCGCTGATATAGTCGTCGATGTTCTGCTGATGCAGGGCGATCTGATACTCCAGCGTTGGCTTGCTGCCTTTCAGCCCCAGTTCAATTTGTTGGGCGGTTTCGGCCTTGATGTCCGGGCTGCCAAGGTAGAAGTAACCATCACCCCGTTCTCCGCTCTCGTAGCGTTCACGCATATCCGGGGCGCGGAAGGCACGGCTCAGGCGCACATAAGGACGCAGCAGGTCGTTAATGCGGTACATCAGCGCCAGGCTGCCGGAGGTGGCGGAATCACTGTGGTCCAGACCGCTGGTGCGACTGCCATTGCCCATGCTGGCGGCATCGGCATCCACCTTGTCGTGGCGTAAGGCGGTCAGAATCTGCACCTGCCCCAGGGTCAGGCTGTCCTGAACAAAGGCTCCGAGTGCGGTGATACGGCCATCCTGAAACGGGTTGTTGGCAACAAAGGTATCAAAGCTGGGTGGCCCGGCCATCCAGCGATCAGGATTGGCGTTCATTTCCCAGTAATTGAGGCCGGTACGGAACTGGTGCTGGTCATTGAGTGAGTGGTCATAACGCAGGTCGGCACCCTCGGTTTCAAAGGTCACTTTATTGGTGATGATGTCGCGCTGCAGCCAGTTGGCTTCGGCATTGATGGTGCGTTCCACGTCCTGACGGTAGATACGCAGATCCAGCTTTCCCGCGCCAAGGGTCTGATTGATACCGGCTTCCAGCAGCGAACGGATTTGCTCCGGAGAGTGAATAATAATGCTGCGGGTGGCCGGATTGGTTGGGTGCGGGCGGCGCGAACCCGGATACCACAAATCGTCATCCTGCTGTTGCTGGTAAGACAGGCGCAGTTCGGTATCGTCCAGACGGAAACGGTATTGACCGATCAGGCTTTGGCTGTCGTAGCCGGTCTGCTCAACTTTTCCTGCCGGAGCCTGGTAATCATCAACATTGGCGACGGCGGCCCCCAGCATCAACGCATGGTTGTGATTGCCGGTATTGACCACCGCCGCTAACTGGCGGCGCTTATCCACGCTGTTGAGGCTGGCGCGGGCGGTGAAGCTGGTATCGTCAAAACGGGCCTGAGGCAAGCGCACGTTGATGACCCCGCCCAGGGCGCCTGTGCCATAAAGAGATGAGGCGGAGCCACGCACAACTTCCAGTTGTTCAGCCAGCGCCAGCGTCATGCTGGAAGAGACCGAACCGGCAGGCTGGGCTGAGTTGAGACGGATACCATCGACCAGCAGCACAATCCGCTCACGGCCCAGACCGCGCAGATAGGGATTTTGTCCCTGAGCACTGTCGTTACCCACACTGATCCCGGCCTCCCCCCGCAGTGCATCGCCGACGTTCAGGCTACCTTTGCTGAACAGTTGTTGCTCATCCAGTGTGGTGGTACTCAGCGGTGTTTCACTGTCGGCCTGTTCGACGCCGGTTGCGGTAACGCTGACCCGGGGCAGACTGACGGTATCGGCCAGCACCGGGGCGGCGCTGATCAGTGTGATGGCGAGATACAGAGGGGAAAGGCGCATGCTGATAATCCTCATAAAAATACATGAGAATTATTATCGAAAACATTAGCATCCGATATATTCCCATGGAGGTATATATCGGATAGGTGATACCGAAGGTGTGGCGTTTACAGCAGATAAACGACGGCGGCCAGGCCAATGCCGGACATCACGATGGTGTAAGGCAACGCCATAATGACCATGCGGCCATATGACAACCGTACCAGCGGGGCAATGGCCGAGGTCAGCAGAAACAGAAAGGCGGCCTGACCATTAGGCGTGGCAACGCTGGGCAGGTTGGTGCCGGTATTAATGGCAATGGCCAGATGGTCGAAATGCTGGCGGGTAATCGCGCCATCAAGCAACGCTTTCTGCACTTCGGAGATATACACGGTAGCAACAAAGACGTTATCACTGATCATCGACAGCAGGCCGTTGGCAATAAAGAACATGCCCGGTTGCTGTTCCTGCGGCAGGCTCAGTACCCAGTGAATAACCGGGCTGAACAGATGCTGTTCATGGATGACGGCAACAATGGCAAAAAACACTACCAGCAGGGCGGTAAAGGGCAGGGCTTCGGTGAAGGCTTTACCAATCTGATGCTCATCAGTGACCCCGTTCATGGCGGCAATCAGAATAATCACCAGCAAGCCGATCAGGCCGACTTCGGCAATATGAAAGGCCAGGCCGAACACCAGAATCACGGCGGCAATCATCTGAATAATCAGTGCGGCCTGTTGCGATTTGTTGCGGCGGGCTTTTTCAGCATCGGCAAATTCCTGCAATACCGTCAGAACCGGGAGTGGCAGACGTGCGCCATAACCAAACCAGCGCAGTTTTTCCAGCAGTACACAGGTAATTAATCCGGCGGCCAATACCGGCATGGAGATTGGTGACATCAGCTTAAAAAAAGTAATAAAGTCCCAACCGGCAACCTTGGCAACCAGCAGATTCTGCGGCTCGCCCACCATGGTGCACACGCCGCCCAGTGCGGTACCTACAGCACCGTGCATCAGCAGACTGCGTAAAAAAGCACGGAAGGTATCCAGATCATTGCGGTGCAGATCGGTTACATCATGGTCGTTGCCATGGTTATGATCAGCCTGTTGATACCCCTTGCCGGAAGCCACTTTGTGGTAAACCGAATAAAATCCCACCGCCACGCTGATAATCACGGCGGTAACGGTCAGGGCGTCAAGGAAGGCAGACAAAAATGCTGCGGTCAGACTGAAGGTTAACGCCAGCAGATATTTGGAACGGATGCGCACCAGAATATTGGTAAAGGCCACCAGCAGCAGGTTTTTCATAAAATAAATACCCGCCACCATAAACATCAGCAGCAGAATCACCGGCAGGTTGTGCTCTACTTCGGCATACAGCACCTCGGGTGTCGCCAGCCCCAGCAGTAACGCCTCGATGGCCAGCAGACCACCCGGCAGCAGCGGGTAGCATTTTAATGCCATGGCGAGGGTAAAAATAAATTCCGCAATCAGCAACCAGCCGGTCAGTGCCGGGCCAGCCAGCCACAGACAGAGCGGATTGAGCAGCAGAAAGGCTATGATAGTACGTTTGTACCAGTCGGGTGACTGGCCAAGAAAGTTCTGCGCAAAGGCATTACTTATGGTGATTGATTTATGCATAGGAGCCCTGTTCGGAGAGTGCGCTTTTCCTCAGAAATTAGTAGCCCGCTCATACAAGTTGTATGCAGTCGTTCCGGAGAAAAGATTCACTAATTATCGGTATCTGGGTGAGAAAATTGTCACACTGAAGGAGGCAAGCTACAACTACCCATAATGGATAGATTCCAGACAATTAAGGGCAGAATTATTCGGAGAATCCTCAGAAAATGCTGCGAATGCTGTAAAAAATATTGAATAGTGCAGTAAGATAATCGTGAATTTTATTTGTTGGGGATATTTAATGTTTGAAAAGGCCCATATCGGTATCCTGACCGTCAGCGACCGCGCCAGTGCAGGAATTTATGAAGACCTTTCTGGCAAGGCAATCGAAAGCACACTTAACGATTATCTAGTTTCCGACTGGCAACCGGTTTATAGACTGATCGCTGATGAACGTCCATTGATTGAAACGGCGTTGCGTGAGCTGGTGGATGAGGAAAAATGCTGTCTGGTAATTACTACCGGAGGTACAGGGCCGGCTCTGCGTGATGTGACGCCGGAGGCAACCGAGGCGGTCTGTGATCGTATGATGCCGGGGTTTGGTGAGCTGATGCGTATGGAGTCTCTGAAGTATGTGCCTACCGCCATTCTTTCACGGCAGACGGCCGGACTCAGAAAACAATCATTAATTATTAATCTGCCGGGCAAGCCGAAAGCAATACGCCAGTGTCTGGATGCGGTATTTCCCGCTGTACCCTACTGTATTGATCTTATGGATGGGCCCTATCTGGATTGTAATCCGGAGGTCATCAGTATTTTCCGTCCGGCGAGCTGATTATTTTCTGTTTTTTGTGCCGGCATAGCAGCTTTTTAGATATTTTCAGAAGCTGCCTGCCGGCATCCGGATAGGCCTGGATTATTGCTCGTTATCCCCGGGTTGTTTGTCGGCGGCTTTACGAAAATCCCGGATCGCACCACCAAGATCACCTCCCAGAGAGCGCAGCCGTTTACTGCCAAATAATACAAGTACAATCAGCAGTACGATCAGTAACTGCCATGGACTTATTCCCATAATACGTACCGCCTTAATGGTGCATGCTGTGATCTTCGGAATGGTTGTCGCCCATCATTTGCTGATGCTGCAGCAGTGCGTCTTTTAACTGGCTGAATGTCATCACGCTGGTCTTTCTGTCAGAGGCAAATATTTCTGCGCTTTCTTTATCAGCAAAACTGGCTATTGGCGTGCCCATTGCACCTGCCATATCGGGTGCAGCAACATAAAATGCCTGCATAGCATCAATCAGATGGGCATCATCCGGTTTATTCCAATCACTGAGGCTCATATCGTGAACGTATAGCGTCATGTTCTGAACCTGATTCTCAGGCTGTAGCCACCAGTGCAGCATTTCGGCGGATGAGCAGAATTTTCTGATTTTACCGCTGCCGGTTATCGCTTCGCCCTTGGGACCGGGAAAGCGGGTGATGGCCATGCCGCACACGTGGCATTCATCTGAGGAATGAAAGGCGACAGGTGACTGCTTCGTGGTTTCACTGTTGGTGGGCTGGCTGCAACCGGCCAACAAGGCACTGAGCATCAGGGTGACAACAGAAATGAAAGAGCATACTTTTTTCATAAACTATCCTTTTTAAAATTAAATCGCACGGCGGCGTAAGGTGAAATGAGCAATACCCAGGCTGAAAATCAGCCAGATAAATAATGAGATCCACAGTTCAGGATTACTGATGGGTAAATCCCGCCCCAGGGCCATAACCCCGTTCATTGCACTGCTGTCGCCAAGACCGGACAGGTTTATTTGCCGGAATATATCGGTGGGATTAAGCAGTAAAAGCCATGGCAGCAGGTCAGGGTTCAGCTGTCCTTTACTGAAGACCAGCAATGCCAGCAGACTGAGATCAAACACCAGCACAAACAGAAACCACACACCAAGCGCGAGGCCGGCTGCGGTGGATTTTTCGCTGGCTTTGCTGCTGAGAAAATAGGCCAAAGCAAGGAATACCCAGCCCAGTAACGTGGCTGAAAAAATAAACCGTGAGAACGATTGAATCAGAAGCCAGATATCCAGATCGCTGACCAATAATGCAATGGCGACGGCGGCACTGCCAAAACCAATAGAGGTGGCGAGCGCAAGAATCAGCCCGTGGCCGATAAATTTTCCCAGCAGTAACTGCCCGCGGCTGAGCGGGTAGGTCAGCAATAACAGCAGGGTTCCGCCTTCTTCTTCACCCACGATGGCATCGTAAGCAAGCAGCAGAGCAATCAGCGGAACCAGAAATGTTGCCAGGCTGGCCAGACTGGCAATGGTTGCCGGAATGGAACTGAAACCCACCTGGCCGGCGGCGGCTGAGCCGAGCCAGGCAATACCCGCAGCGAGAATGGCAAACAACAGACTGATGGCCAGCAGCCAGCGGTTACGCAGGCCATCATTCAGCTCTTTAATGGCGATATTCCAGACTTGCATCATTGCGATTTCTCCTGTGCCGGAACGACCGCAAAATGGCGGTACAGATCGTCGAGAGACGGCGGGCTGACCTCCAGATCGGCGGCTCCGCTGCTGTTTATCAGGGTGTTAAGTAACTCCCGGCGGGCGCCATTGTGAGTTAAAACTTCAAGAGCATCGCGGCCAATACAGCGGGAATCGAAGCCGAGGCCGGATAACCGGGTTTGCCAGTGCTCCGGTTCCGAGAGGCTGCCAAGGCGAATGCGCGTAGGCAGTGCTACCTGACGGCGTAATTCACTCAGGGTACCGACGGCCTGTAACTGACCTCCGGCAAGAATGGCGGCGCGGCTGATATAAGGTTCAACACCGGGTAATACGTGCGAACAGAGAATAATGCCGGTGCCGTTCTGACGCAGCTCGTTCAGCAATTGATAAAGTTCCTGCGTGGCTACCGGGTCAAGACCGACGGTCGGCTCGTCCAGTAATAACAGACGTGGATTTGCCAGCAGTGCCTGAGCCAGACCCAACCGCTGACGCATACCTTTGGAATAGGTTTTTACTTTACGTGTGGCGGCATGGGTCAGCCCGACTTTTTCCAGTAATTCTCCGACCTGATGGGTATCTGCACTTTTCAGACGGGCAAAATAAGTCAGTGTTTCCTGTCCGCTTAATTGCGGATAAAACATAACGTTTTCCGGTAAATAACCAAGCCGCTTACGGACTTCGGTATGATCCGGTGTATTACCAAATACCTGAACATGGCCGCTGCCGGGCGCGAGCAGACCGAGGATCATTTTCATAGTGGTTGTTTTGCCGGCACCGTTATGGCCGAACAAACCAAGTACTTCACCTTCTGCCAGATGCAGAGAAAGGTTTTTTATAACCTCCATCCGGCCATAAGCAAGACTGACATTCTGCAGTTCTACCAGGTTCATTTTAATGCGCCTCTGTCAGCGGTGGGCGCATCAGGGGAAAGCTGTCCCGCACGCCAGGGGATTTAACGACCGGAAACGCTTGCTGTACCCAGCGCAGTAATTCAATGGCCGGGCTGTTCAGCAATAAACGCATTTGTGGATAAAGCCACAGTAAGCGGTCGATATTGTCGTTTGGTTCGTAAATCAGATCGCCGATATCATCGACATTCCGATCCCAGCCAAGGTAATCGCTCCAGTAATTTCCGCGACCATTTTCAGACCACTCCTGAGTTCGGGTTGCGACATATTTAACTTGCTGTTGATTAGCGATAAAGGCATTGCCAAAGATTTTATTGTCTTCAGAGCCGGCGGTCAGGTGAATACCCATCACACTGTCGGCAAAGTAGTTGTGGCTGATGGTGTTGAATACGGAGTTGTACATAAACAGCGCCTTACCCTCGGCTCCCTGAATCATACTGTCACCAGTGCTGCCGCTGATCACCCCCTGCACTCTGTTGTTGCTGATGGTGGAGTAGGTGATGTAGTTCATCAGGATGCCGTAGTTCTGGTCATTTTCAGAAATATTGTTACGAACATCCAGGCTACGGCTTTGCATAAGTGCATAGCCGGTTCGGGTACGGCGGGTAATGTTTCTATGAACCACATTATTATTGGAAAACATGTAGTGAATGCCGTAGCGTAAATCCTCCAGTACATTGCCGGTCAGGGTGTTGTGATTGGAGGTGTCGATATAAATACCATCGCGGGTATGGCGGATAACGTTGTCGGTCACACTGGCCTGACGGACTGAAAATAAATGGATACCATTGCCGCGATCCTGAGAGCGGATGCTGTTGTCACCCTCAATGAGATTATTGTGAATTTCAATATGATTACTGGTATCAGCCCAGATACCGAATCCGGCCCCTTGCAGATGATTATTCAGCAGACGTACATGGTCGGCCCGGGCAGCAACAAATATGGCTGAATCCATGTCGGTGAGATTACGTCCCCAGTTAATAATATGGCAGCCTTCAAGGCTGACTTCGGCGGCGATAATTTTCACCGCATGGCCCTGCGCTCCGGCGTCGATAACGGCGTTGGCTGCACAGCGGATGTGGCCGGGCTGATCAATCAGAAAATTTCCCTGATAGTGACCGGCGGGTAAAACCAGAATACCCCCCTGCGGTTGCAGGGGTAATGTCTGATATTGTGCCTGCGCACCAGCACTGGTCAGCAGCAGTAAAAAAAAGACAGAAAGGATCATAGTGTCCCGCAGTTGTGGAGGGGCGGCGGGCATCACTGCCCGCCGCCAGCCAATCAGGCCGGTTCAACCAGCATTCGACCTACCATCTCCATATGCAGAGCATGGCAGAACCAGTTGCAGTAGTACCAGTGCATTCCCACTTTGTCGGCCACAAAGGTAACTGACGCAGTTTGCTGTGGGCTGATTTCCATCGAGACACCATGGTTCACCATACAGAAACCGTGGGTAACGTCTTCAATCTGGTCCAGGTTGGTGATGATTACGGTAACCTCATCGCCTTGTTTCACTTTGAACTCGTTAATGCCGTAAGCCGGCGCTACTGAGGTCATGTAAACCCGGACTTTATTGCCATCACGGATAACCTTGTTATCAGACTCCAGGGTAATGCCATCTTTTTTCGCCATGGCAACAGTAGCGGCAAAGAACGGGTCATCCCGCTTCCAGATTTTCCGGGTGCGGATCTGATCACGGCGCGCCATGGTGCAGTCATGCGGTTCTGCGAAGGTTGGGCCGTCGTGTACCAGTTTCATTTCTTCACCGGAAATATCGATCAGCTGATCGTTTTCCGGGTGCAGTGGGCCAACCTGCAGGAAGCGGTCTTTGGAGAACTTGCATAAGGCAACCAGCCACTGGCCATCGGCTTCGTTGGTCTCACACAGTGAGGCATGAATGTGACCAGGTTGATACTGCACATCCAGTTTCTGCTTGATGTAATTAACATTCTCACCGTTATAGGCACGTACCGCATCGGCCATATTCCACTTCACGACCTGACTGTCGATAAACAGTGTGGTGTAGGCATTGCCACGACCATCGAAGGTAGTGTGCAGTGGTCCAAGGCCCAGTTCCGGTTCTGCAGCAATGGTGTCACGCGGATCATTGATTTTGCCGTTAAACAGGTCTGGCAGTTTGGCAATTTCGATCATGGATACGGTTGGTGACAGCTTGCCGTTGGCAATAAAGTACTTGCCATCGGATGAGGTGTTACAGCCATGCGGGTTTTTTGGTACAGGAATATAACGGGTAAACTGGCTGTCTTTGTCGCCTTTTTTACGGCCATCCAGCACCGGTACTTTAGAGTCGCCCAGAGTGGTGAATTTACCGGATTTAACGGCCTTTTCTGCAGCCTGAATATCAAACACCACAACCCAGTCACGCTCATTCCGCATCATGCCGCCCAGATCATAGGCCTTTTCTGAGTTGTAACAGGTAGAGGCAGCAAAGCGGCCGGTGTAGTCGGCATCACAGTTGTCCAGGTTACCGTCAACCATAATCTGAAATGCCATTTCCATGCTTTCTGCATCAATGACGTTAAACATGGTGTAGCTGTAATCGGCCTGCAAATCGAAATGCTTGCCATCGTTCGGATGTGGCATAACAAATTCAGCATTAGCAAACACATACTTAGTGTACGGTACTTTCTGCAGACGCAGTCCGTGGATAGCCTGAACATTAGGCACGGTCAGCATCTTGTCACACTTCATAATATCCAGGCGGATACGGGCTACACGGCTGTTGGCTTTATCGTTGATAAAAACGTATTTGCCATCGTATTTGCCATCTTTCATGGAGATGTGCGGATGGTGGCAGTCACCATTCAGGAACTTTGCACTGTCACCCATTACGGCCTTACTTTCGTTGGTGATGCCCCAACCGGTAGCCGAGTCGATATTAAATACCGGAATCCGCATCAGTTCGCGCATGGATGGAATACCCAGTACGCGCACTTCGCCCTGATGACCACCACTCCAGAAGCCGATGTAATCGTCCAGCTCACCTGGCTCCACATGGTATTTCTTTTTGGCGTCTTTGGCGGCAGCGGCAAAGGCTTCGCGGCTCATGACTGCAGAACCCAGGCCGGCTGCGCCGACCAGTGCCGCACCGGCACCAGTCAGAGCACTGGCACCGAGAAATCCGCGGCGGCTTAGCCCGGTTTTTTCTTTTCCGGGTACATTTTTATTGCTGTCATCTGTCATGGTCTATCTCCTTGAACAAGATTGGCTTCTTCAGTTTTGCGGATCCATCTGTACCACCGGGATACGCTGTGGAACGGGTTTATTTCTTTGCTGTTTTTTACGTTTAGCAACCAGTGGCGGACATTTATGATCGTTGTGATATGTCATCTGGCAATCAAGGCAGTAGTGACATTCGTTATGATTAATATGACCATCGGGATGAATGGCCTGTATCTCGCATTCATTAGCGCAGAGCTGGCAGGGCTGGCCACATTCTTTGCGGCGTTTCAGCCAGTCGAACAGGCGGGCTTTACTTGGTATTGCCAGGGCAGCACCCAGAGGACAGATATAACGGCAGTAGACTTTGCGCGAAAAAATATTGATAACCAGCAACAACACAGCGTAGAAAACAAAGCCCCATTCGCGGCTGAATTTGAGCATGATGGCGGTTTTAAAGGGTTCCACTTCGGCATATCGTTCTGCGGTAGAAAGTGACTCCAGAGACAGCCCGAATAAACCCAATAAAATAATGTATTTAACGGCCCATAAGCGTTCGTGCACAGCAAAGGGCAATTCGTACTGGCGGATTTTTAATTTACGGGCGGCTTCGTTAATCAGCTCCTGCAGAGCACCGAACGGACACAGCCAGCCGCAGAATACTCCCCGTCCCCAGAGCAGGATGGTGGCTGCTGTAAATGCCCAGAGAATAAATATAACGGGATCGCTGAGAAACAGCTCCCAGCGGAAGCCCTGCATCAGTGAATGAACAAAGGTCAGTACGTTGACAACCGACAGCTGGCCGAGGCAATACCAGCCAATAAAGAACACGGTAAATAACAGATAACCCCGGCGCAGCCAGTGCAGAAATGCAGGCTTGCTGGTGAAATAATCCTGCAGGAATAAAATCACCAGCAAAACACCCAGAGCGGTTATCAGAACACCGATCTGGAAACTCTTCTGATACCAGATGTTCAGCCACAGAGGGCGGTTGGCTTCTTCAATGGCAGCCATTTCTTCGGCTGTTAATGCTGGCCGTTCGAAGTAGGTTTGGGGCAGTTGATAACCCAGTTCGAAACTGGTGAATACGCCATCCACCGGGCCTGTCTGGCGGCGTACCAGCAACTCAAAGGTCCAGTCAGTGCCAGGGTCAAAATGGCTTTTGTCACGGATAATAAACAGCGATTTTTCTTTAAACTCCGGTGCGCCGTCAGCCATGACATCGTACAGACGTTGCTGGTCCAGATCGCGGAAGGAGATAACATCACCAAACTGACGCAGCTGGATGCGGTCAAAAATACCACCGCGCACATAGCCTGATCCTTTGAATGAGAACATGCCGTTGGCCAGCACAGCAATGGCGTGCTCGCCGGGTTTCAGCTCTTCCATCAGGAAGCGGTACTGACTGTCACCCAACAGGTTGCGGCCAATAGTTGGCGCGTTCAGATAGGCAACATAAAGATCAATAAAGGTATCGTTGAGCTGATCCTCTGTGGCTTTTTCCACCTGTTCGGCGTCGGTGCCCCTGAATGATTCGTCCACCTGGGAGCGTAACAGGTGCATACGACGGATAGAGCCGTCTCCGGTCAGCTGCTGCCAGCCGGCGTTACTGTAAACCTCCGGCAGAATATTGGCGGGTTTCTGTTTCTGTGACAGTTGCGCTTCGACCAGTCCCAATGATGCGGCGACTGTGTGAGTGGCCTTCATGATGATTTCGTTCACAACCATCACGGTAACGGTGGCACCGGTGATGGCATCAACGGTCACAGCGTTTTCATCATTGGTGCTGCCAACCACGACGCGCTGATCAGCCCTGATGCCCTGATAGGCTACGCCAAAATCAACCAGCTTCTGTTCCGGAATGCCAACCAGCAGAATTGGCTCGTGGTGTTCCAGCAGCCAGGCATCAAGAATAACGGCCTCAGGACTGAGGATAACCTGCATATTAATCGGCTTGCCGGAGTAGGCAGGAATATTGGCTACGTTGATTGTTTCAAACATATAGCCCAGTAAACGGTCATTTCCTTTGATGGTCCGGATACCGAAATCACCTTCGGGAGACGATATCTCTGTCGCCTCAGGCAGAATAAGGCGGAGGCGTTGCTGTGCGGGGTCTTCTGACTTATCGGAGGGCTTATGAGCCTGCAGGCGTTTCTGCTGTCGATTTTCTGCTTTGTGTCCCCCGTTTTCTGAGGCTGCCACTTCCGGAACCGCTGCTACGGAAATACTGAGGACAAAAAACATCAGGACAAAAAAAGGCCATAAATAATGTTTCAGGGGGCTGTCAGGTGCTGACATCATACAATTCCTATTCAGCGTCAGCCTGATGTCTGGAATGAGCATCAGGCTGGCTAATGCGTCAAATTGTCGCAGTCACCGGACACAGCCAACATACCCCATCGGAGGTAGATTGAAGGACTCAGGTCAATTTTTTTGTGTTTTTAGTCAATAACCCCTATCACCTCCCATTAATTTTTTTTGGCGCATAAAATCAGAGATTACAGGAAGGTGTATAAACCGGTTATTTGGACAGTCTGGGCCAGTCGTTGCAAAAACAGCCTGACAGCGTCATGGATAAGAAAATTTTCCGTGTCGATGGAATGGCATGGCGAAAAATGCCAATTAAAACCGCAGGTGTATTTTTAGCGGCGGGCATTTTTCGTGGTGTGATTTTTCTGTCGGTGTAAAGGCAAGCAACCTGATGGTTTGTCCGGTGATCAGGTCAGGGCCTGTTTAATGAGAGTTAAAAGGCACTGGTTCAGGATTTAAGCGTCCGGGTTTTTCAGGCAGCTCTGAATAATTCTGCACAGCTTCTCGTGAGTTCTGAAGAGTGTTTTTATATGGCGTCGATTGCAGTGATTGGCGAGACCTTTATAAAACCGACAACATCGTCAAAGCGTTCTGCAGCCCACGCCCTTTGGGGCTTGCTGAAAAAATCCAGCTCGCTGTTGCCACGTTTTGACATAACCGCTATGCCTTCGATCTGGAATCTTGACCTGTATTTTTACTAGATAGTGAAAGCGGATACTGAATTATTCATTTGTATATAGCTATAAATTAATTTATAGCTATTTTATGGTATTGCTTTTTTATAGTTTTAATTCAGCGTCTAGCTGAAAAAATCAGTCTTTTATCTTCCAAACCCAATAACCAAGAAGAACTTATCCTCATGTCAGAAGAGCATTTCAGTCCGGTCATGCCAAAATGAGAAGGTTGTAAGGATCTGCATCTCTTTACAGTGGACTGGAGCGGAACCCCGGAAAAGAGTTTCGGATTGAAAAGAAGTCGACGATTAATAAAATAGTTTGGAGCGACGTAATGTTACTCCAAACTGTGGGTCAGCATGGTTCTAGAAAACCGGCGTATGATGCCAGGTTTATAAGGTTGTACGTCTAACTCAGTAGATATCGTGCTGAGTGTTTTTCACATTGAATTTACCGGTTGGGGTAATCAGGCGTTTATCCTTAATTACCTTTTTCAGTTTCAGTGTTTTGTCATCAATCACCACAATCGCGGACGGTTCTTCCTGACCGTTCCATACCGAGAACCAGACTTCATCACCATTGGCGTTGAATTCCGGTTGCACTACCCGTTTGGCACCTTCTTTGATACCTGACCATTCACCAATCGGCAGTACTTTGTAACCGGCTTTCAGATTGTTGATGTCAAATACGGCGACAGACTGGCTGACTTTGGCATCCGGGTGGAAGGTGGTGTCCAGATACAGGTGTTTGGATTTCGGGTGAGTCTTAATAAACAGAGAGCCACCGCCCTGGCCTTTCAGGGTTTCCACTACTTTCCAGGCCTGTTTAGGATGTTTGTCCGGGTCGGTACCAATCAGGGAGATGGTTTCATCACCAAGATGGCTGGTTGCCCATACCGGGCCAAACTCCGGATGCACAAAGTTTGCACCACGGCCCGGGTGCGGGATTTTGCCGACATCAACCAGCGCGGCCATTTTGCGCTCTTTCGAGTCAATAACGGCAATCTTGTTGGACTGGTTGGCCGCTGTCATAAAGTAGCGGTGTGACACATCCCAACCGCCATCGTGCAGGAAGGGTGCAGTGCCGATGGTGGTGACGGTGAGGTTGTTGATGTCTTCGTAGTTGACCAGCATTACTTTGCCGGTTTCTTTAACGTTGACGATAAACTCCGGATGTTCATGCGAGGCAATAATGGCGGCCACGCGTGGTTCCGGGTGGTATTCCTGCTTGTCGACGGTCATGCCACGGGTGGAAACAATCTGCAGCGGCTCCAGGGTTTCACCATCCATAATGGTGAACTGTGGTGGCCAGTAAGCACCGGCGATGGTGTATTTGTCTTCGTAGCCTTCAAACTTGGAGGTTTCGACCGAACGGGCCTCAATACCAATTTTGATTTCGGCAACGCGGGCCGGTTCTTTCATCCACAGGTCGATCATGTCGATACGGGCATCACGGCCAATAACCAGCAGGTAACGGCCAGAAGCGGACATGCGGGAAATATGTACGGCGTAGCCGGTTTCAATGGTCTTCACAATTTTGTGAGTATCGCCATCGATCAGGGCAATTTTACCGTCGTCACGCAGGGTTACGGAGAACAGGTTGTCCAGATTCAGCTTGTTCATCTGTTTTTTCGGACGGTCTTCCGGCTTCACCAGCACTTTCCAAGAATTGCGCATATCCTGCATGCTCCATTCCGGTGGTGTTGGTGGCTCATGCATCACGTATTTGGCCATCAGGGTCACTTCTTCCGCAGTGAACTGACCGGATGATCCCCAGTTTGGCATACCGGCCGGTGAGCCATAACCGATCAGGGCTTCGAGGTAGGCCAGGCCTTTTTCCTGGGTGATGTCCGGGGTCAGCGGCTTACCGGTAGCCCCCTTGCGCAGCACACCGTGACAACCGGCGCAACGCTGGAAGTAAATTTCTTTGGCTTTTTCAAATTCAGCTTCGGTTAAATCCGGTGCGCCGGGTGAGCGCACAACTTTAGCCGATGCCGGGTCGATAGCAGACGCTTCACCCTGATAAGCCGATGCAGCATTTTCCGGGTTGGGTACCGCGTGAACCGCTAAGCTGAACGCGGCAATGGCCAGGCAAAGTGGATGTTTCCAGTATTTCATGATCGTTCCTCTCTCATATATCCCAGTTTCAGGTCGTCTGGTTGTCATCAGAAACGCCAATGCATTTCGGCATTGAGCGCACGTCCGGCAGCCGGTAATTCTTCAGGGTTCTGGTAGCTTTGATTGGTCAGGTTATTAACCGCAGCGGTCAGCATCAGGTTGTTAACCGGCTGATACTGCATGGCGATATTGAATTCTGCGTAGCCACCGCTTTGTGCGGTTATTACGCCATTTTCGTCATCCCGCCGGGCATCACCGTAAGAGCGCAGAAAGATATCCAGCTGTGTATTTGGCAGGGCTGACCATTGCACTCCGGACTGCAGCTGGTATTCGGGCAGGCCGCTGTTCCAGGTGTCTTCACCGCTGGCGAAATCGAGCTCCCGGCGTTGTACGGTAATGTTGGCGTAAGGGCGGAGCGTTTTAAGCTGACGGGAAACGGCCAGTTCCAGACCGTAGCTTTTGGCTTTATTGATGTTGACCCAGCGCCAGAGAGACTGTGATGCTGTGGTGATTGTGGTGTATTCAGGCGGAGCCGCAGTCAGGGCTTCGCGGTCGATAAAGTCACGTGCGCGGTTGTAATACAGCGCGAGGTCAAGCAGCCACTGCTTGTTGTCGAGGCGGAATCCGAATTCCAGAGTGGTTGCTTTTTCTGCGGTTAAATCCGGGTTGCCAAAATGCACATTGCTGCCACCGGCGGTAACGGCAAATTGCTGGGTGACGCTGGGGTAGGAATATCCCTGAGCAAGGTTGATGCGTAATGCCGAGGCCGGAGTGGCGAGCCAGACCATGGATACGGAGCCAACCATTTCATCATCATGGTTATCGCTGTCAGAGCGCTCTGTGCTGTCGGTCAGGCGTGAATTAATGCGGTAATAACGCAGACCGGCGTGTGCCTCAGCATCTGCGGTTAATAGAATCTGTTGCTGTAAAAATGCTGACCACTGGTTTTGTTCCGCTTGTTGCGCGGATGTTTTTTCTGTCACGGTTGGCGGAACCGGCAGAGTCAGCATACGCAGTATTGTTTGCGAGCGTTTGTCTGTATCCAGGCGGTCGCTCTGATACTCCATACCTGCTACCGTCAGATTATTTCCCAGCCAACGGGCTTCTGTACTTAACTGGCCACCACTGGTCAGCAGATCATCATCGGAGACATTATCAACATTCACAGCCACCATGGGGGTCTGACTGCTGATCGCATTTTCCATAAGGCGCCGGCCATTATGTTGATACATCCGGGCATTAATTTTTTGCAGGCTGCCGTGATCCTGAGTGTATTCATAATTCAGCGCATGACGGAGAGAATTGCGCTCCGGAAAGCGCAGATAATCAATACCCGAGTCGGGTTCCACCCAGGCGCTGGCATATTGTTTGAAATAGTCGCCCTGCCAGCTGATATGGTGTTGTGCCTGGCTGTAACCCAGCTCTGCTGAGACTGAGCGTTGCAGAGAATCAGAATCTTCCAGTGTGCCATCAGCCAGACGGCGATCCTGATGGGATGTGCGGCTGGCCTGCAGGCGCATATCCAGCCCTTGCCGGGCGGCCAGTGCGCCGGCGGAAACGCGTTGTCCGCGGGTTGCTGAGTAATATCCGGAGCTGAGAATAATTTCCTGCTCACCGGCAGATGCCTGGCGGGTGATGATATTAATCACACCGCCGAGAGCATTGCCGCCATGTACAACAGAGGATGGGCCACGAACGACTTCGACACGTTCGATCATATTAATATCGATCAGTAATGGCGTGCCGTAATTGGAATGGTCGGCCAGCGGCTGGCCATTAATTTTTACCAGCACACGGCGGGCGCTTTCCCCCCGCAATGACAGACGCTTCATGCCGGGAACCCCGGAGTCGACAATGGCTATGCCGGGAATATCACGCAGTACTTCGGCGAGGTCGGATACCGGTTGCTGATTCAGTTGCTCCTGTTTCAGCACGGTAATGGCTGCCGGGCTCATCAGCGCCTGTTGGCGGTAGCCGGTTGCGGAAACCACCATCAGTGGCAGGTTTATGGCTGTGTCATCAGCCCGGGATGGCAGGGCAGGGGATGCCAGAGGCAATACAAATAACAGGCTGAGGAGCCCCAGAGGTTCGCGTTTCATGCCGAAATCCATTAATTCCTGAATGGAATTGCATGCTCAACCAGATGTGCGGATAAAAAACTGATTCAGGTCAAAAATATAATAACGACTGCCTTATCCCGGCTATAAAATTGACCTGAGTTGGTATTTTTTATACTTTGGTATATTTAACCATTAAGATTGAATAAATAACCACTTTCAGTTTTTTGGTTTTAGTAATTAAATTAAAATCCTTAATAAACAATAGCTTGCTTTCATTCTGTTTTGATTCTGATAGTTGGTTCAAAAGGTATATTTTGCCTGTTTTAAGAAAAAGTACCCACATGTAGGTATGCCGATCTCTATTGTTTGGTATTTATGACCCCTTTGCTAAAGGACAGCATTAGCACCGTAAAGTTACCCATAGGATCGGCATATGAATGCTCCTGCTGTGTCGCCAGCGGACTCACGGCTGCACTTTTATCAGCCGCAGGGAAGTGAGGTTGAACTCTTCCTGCACGCCAGCCGTAATCAGCTTCCTGTTTTGATTAAAGGCCCTACCGGCTGCGGTAAAACACGTTTTATTGAGCATATGGCGGAGCAGCTGAAGCGCCCGCTCTATACCGTTGCCTGTCATGATGATCTGACCGCTGCCGATCTGATTGGCCGCTACCTGATCGGTAACAACGGCACGTTCTGGCAGGACGGCCCGCTGACGCGCGCTGTGCGCGAAGGGGCAATCTGTTATCTGGACGAGGTTATTGAGGCCCGCAAGGATACAACGGTTGTTATTCACCCCCTCACCGATGACAGACGCATTCTGCCGCTTGATGGCACCGGAGAGCAGCTTCATGCGGCGCCGGGTTTTATGCTGGTTATGTCTTATAACCCGGGTTACCGCAACCTGATGAAAGGGCTTAAACCCAGTACCCGCCAGCGCTTTGTCAGCATCGGTTTTAACTACCCGGATGAACAGCAGGAAGCCCGGATCGTTATGCAGGAAAGTGGTATCGATCTGCAGACTGCGCAGCGACTGTGTGCGGTTGCTGCTGCTCTGCGCAAGCTTAATGACGCCGATCTTGAGGAGTCTCCTTCTACCCGCCTTCTGATTCATTGTGCCCGTCTGATCCGCAGCGGGTTGCCGGCAGAAATCGCAACGGAAGCGGCTCTGATTGAAACCCTGAGTGACGAGCCCGCCGCCCAGCAAGCTGTTCGCCAGATTATCCACGCTCTTATGCCAGTTGGTGAATGAGCCGTCTTTTTATAACCGCGAGGAGACATTTTATGTCAGAACGTTTCACTAAGGGCATGGCCCGGAATATTTACTACGGTGGGGGCGCATTCTTTTTCCTCCTCTTTGTTGCTCTGACGGTTGATACCGTTACGGTGCTGCCGAAGCGTGAGAATCGTGAACTGCTCACCGCTGAAGTCGCACATGGCAAAGAAATCTGGGAAAAAAATAACTGCGTCGGCTGTCATTCATTGCTGGGAGAGGGTGCCTATTTTGCTCCCGAGCTGGGGAACGTTTTTCAACGCCGCGGGATGGAAAATGAGCAGGTATTCAAGGCGTATTTTTCTGCCAGGATGAAGGCAATGCCTACCGGTGTTGAAGGACGCCGCCAAATGCCACAGTTCCATTTAAAAGAGCAGGAGATTAACGATTTAGCTGAATTCCTGATCTGGACTTCCCGCATCGACACCAACGATTGGCCACCAAATATCGAAGGCTGATGCATGACGACCATTTCAATTTAATTATTCAAGGATCAAACATCATGAAATATCAAAGCCAGGCGGTTGCAAAACCGTACTTTGCCTTTGCCATGTTGCTGTTTGTCGGTCAGATTGTCTTCGGTCTGATTCTTGGCACGCAGTACATCATCGGTGATTTCCTGTTTCCGGAAATCCCTTTTAACGTTGCCCGTATGGTGCACACCAATCTTCTGATCGTCTGGCTGCTCTGTGGTTTTATGGGCGCGACTTACTATCTTGTACCTGAAGAAACTCAGTGTGAGCTGTATAGCCCGAAACTGGCCTGGATACTGTTCTGGGCTTATGCCATTGCCGGCACCCTGACCATTGTTGGTTATTTATCGGTTCCCTATGCAACGCTGGCGGAGATTACATACAACAATATTCTGCCAACCATGGGGCGGGAATTTCTGGAGCAGCCAACTATTACCAAAATAGGTATTGTTATTGTTGCGCTCGGATTCTTGTTTAACGTTGGTATGACTATTCTGCGTGGCCGTAAAACCGTGATTAACATGGTGCTGATCACCGGTCTTCTCGGTCTGGCCGTGTTCTTCCTGTTCTCTTTTTATAACCCGGCATCACTGACTCTGGATAAGTATTTCTGGTGGTGGGTTGTGCACCTGTGGGTTGAAGGTGTGTGGGAGCTGATTCTCGGCAGTATCCTCGCCTTTATTCTGATCAAAACCACCGGTGTGGATCGTGAGGTTGTGGAAAAATGGTTGTACCTGATTATTGCGATGGCTCTGATCAGCGGTATTCTTGGCACCGGCCACCATTATTTCTTTATCGGCGCTCCGGAATACTGGCTATGGATCGGATCGGTTTTCTCTGCCGTCGAGCCGTTACCTTTCTTCATGATGATGGTGTTCGCTTTCAGCATGATTAAACAGCGCCGCCGCGAACACCCTAACAAAGCCGCCGTTGCCTGGGCTGCCGGCTGTACCATTATGGCTTTCCTTGGTGCGGGCGTTTGGGGATTCCTGCATACCCTGGCGCCGGTAAATTATTACACCCATGGCTCTCAGATTACGGCCGCTCATGGTCACCTGGCATTCTTTGGCGCTTACGTGATGATTGTGCTGGCGATTATCTCTTACGCATGGCCACAGCTGCAGGGACGTTTAAGTAACAGTCTGCAGGCACAGAAAGTGGAAATTGCCTCCATCTGGGTCATGTGTGTATCCATGCTGATGATTACTCTGCTGCTGACTGCGGCGGGTATTATTCAGGTGATGCAGCAGCGTATGCCGGCTGATGGCATTGCCCTGGGCTATATGGCGACACAAGACCTGATTGTTCCTATTTATTGGACGCGTCTGGTTGCTGGTATCGCTTTTGGTGGTGGCGTGATGCTGTACTTATACAGTTTTGTTGTCGCCAGCCGTACTCAGGCTGATGCACCTGCTTTACCTGTCAGTGCCTGAATATATGCAAAGATCACAGCCGCTGCCTTCGGGCAGCGGCCAGGAAGACAGGCTGATGAATTCAGAGGGGCAACGCTACCGTCTGATCAGTCGCAGCGTATTTTTTTTATTATTTCTGCTGGCGCCGGTTCTGGATATTTTTCGTCTGGATCTGACGCTCGGCCATTTTATTTTTTTGGGTTATGACTGGACGCTGGAGCTTGCACCGGCTGCTGGTCAGAGTGCTGCTTCAGTATTTTCACAATTATTATGGCGTCTGGCGCTGCCCGTCCTGCTGACAGTCATCGTACTTATTGTTTTTGTCTGGCGCTGGGGACGAATTTACTGCGGCTGGTTGTGCCCGCATTTTTCTGTTCTGGAGTGGCTGGACAGTAAAATGCATTACTGGCTTGGCAGGCGTTCATTGTGGGAAAAGAGCAGCAGCGGGGCGCGCCCTGGTTCCAGAACTGTCCTTTTTTTCTGGATTCTGGCCTGTTCTTTTTTATGGGCGGTTTCTCTGCTCAGTTATCTGATTCCTCCACTGCCTTTATGGCAGGGTATTTTCCGGCTGCAGGTTGATACATATCCGCTGATTTTTCTGTGTGCGGCAACGGTATTATTTTTTATCGAATTTACGCTGGCGCGTCACTGGTTCTGCCGGTATGGCTGCGCGGTCGGAATTTTTCAGAGTCTGATCTGGGCGGCCAATCCGCGTGGCCTGGTGATTGGTTACCGCAAAGAGCGGGGAAAAGACTGCCGTGACTGTCATGCCTGTGATCAGGTCTGCCCTATGCGCCTGCCGCCAAGAGCGCATAAGCAGCGGAAGATTACCTGCACTCAATGCAGGCTCTGTATTGATACCTGTGCTGAAGTGCAAAAACACAATCCTGCCGGATCACTGCTGTACTGGGCCAGTGGCGATGATGCCAGACAGTATGAGCGGCAATTACCAGTAATTATTGCCCGGGAACAGGAGTAACTGCGATGGAAGAAGCTGTTGGTATCCGCTGGCATCATTTTATTACCCGCGTGGCTGTCCGTACTTATCCGGATGCGGCGGTGTTGCTCAGCGATGAACAGAAAACACTGGCGATGATATTCAGGGCGCTGGGCGGCGATGCCGGGTTGCGTCTCTCAGTTGCTGCTGAGCAACGGGTTAAAGCGTCGCGCTCGTGGTTGCAGAAGGTGGCGGGTTCCGGTCTGCGTCAGGCGCTGGCGTGGCGCGATCAGAATCATTTATATCTGCCGGATCATATCGACTTTTATCCGCAGCGGACGCTGAATGCTGACCTGTATCTGTGGCTGGCGGCATTGGCATCCTGCACGCTTCCGGCAGCTGCCGGCTCTGCCCCGTGGTTTGTTGATAATCAGCATTGCGTGCAACATTGCTTGCAACGCTATCCCGGTCTGGTCCCTGTCTACCGGCGTCTGGTCGAGGCCGAGCTGCAACAGAGAGATTTCCGGCTGAAGCTCAGTGCTACGGCTCTGCCCAGAGAGATGGCATTACGTGCTGCTCTGAAGGAGCCGGGATCTGTTACTGCGCTGCCTGACGGGCCGGGAGATCCTGATCCTGTGCCCCTGTGGTTATATCCGGGCAGAAATCTGGCTCCGCTTCAGCACAGTGGCGATGTACAGGAGCCCGCAGCGTCTGAGGTGCAACAGAAAAGCACGGCGAATATCCGCCGCCAGGCCGAATTTGCCGATGATCCTGATGGCCGTAATGGCCTGCTGTTATTTCGTCTGGAAAGCTTATTGTCGTGGTCGGAATTTATTCCTGTTGACCGTACCGCAGATGATGCAGACGACGCGGATGCCGGAAAAATAGCAGAAGATCTTGATCTGATTACGCTATCGCGGACCCGCGGCAGTCAGGCTTCAAAAATACGTCTCGATCTGGATCTGCCCAGCGCGGCGGAGGATGACATCCCGCTGGGCTCTGGCCTGTCTTACCCGGAGTGGGATTACCGCCAGCAGCGTTTACGTGAGGATTACTGCCGGGTTATTCCGATGCTGCCGCGCGGTGCTGAGCCAGCTCCTTTACCGGATGAGCTTAAGCAGACTGCGCAGCGTCTGCGCCGGCAGTTTGCCTGCTTTAACACTCAGCCGGTACAACTGCGGCGGCAGGTTCAGGGGCAGCAGCTGGATATAAATGCTGCGATTGATCACTGCACCAGCCGGCTGCAGGGACACGCCGAAAGTGTGGCGCCGGTATGGCGGCAGCAGCGTCGTCAGAACCGTGATCTGGCCTGTCTTGTTCTCGCTGACCTGTCGCTGTCGACCGACGCCTGGGCCAACAATGATAAGCAGGTTATCGATGTTATCCGCGACAGTCTGCATTTATTGGGGGAGGCACTGGATGCCAGCGGTGATCGCTTTTCTATGTATGGCTTTTCATCACGCCGGCGCGATCACGTGCGGATTAATATGATCAAAAACTTTAATGAACCCTGGGGTGAAAATGTTCATGGCCGGATTAAAGCCTTAGCGCCCGGCTACTACACGCGCATGGGAGCGGCTATCCGTCAGGCAACCGATATCCTTAATGACCATCCGGCAGAAAAGCGCCTGCTGCTGATACTGACCGACGGTAAGCCTAATGATCTGGATCTGTATGAAGGTCGTTATGGCCTTGAAGATACCCGGGTATCGATCACCGAGGCTCACCGTGAAGGGGTAACAACCCATTGTGTCACCATTGATCAGAACAGTGCGGATTATGTTCCTTATGTGTTTGGACATCAGGGCTACTTCTGCATTAACCGGGCAGATCAGCTGCCACGGATACTGCCGAAGCTCTATCTTAATCTGACCGGACTGAACATATGAACAGCCCGCTGACTCTGAACGGAAAAGACAAGATCCCGGGTGATATTGCCCTGTGGTTTTTTCTTTGTGCTGAACTGGCTGTTTTTGGCCTACTGATCGCCGGCTTCTCTCTGGTTCGCCTCCGGCAGCCTGAGATGTTTCAGGCCGGCCTGCAGGAGCTGCATGTTGCTGCTGGGGTGATTAATACGATGGCATTGCTGACGGGCAGTTACCTGGTAGCAACAGGCGTAAATAAGCTCCGCATTCAGGGCGATGGCTATGCGCGTTATTTTTACGCGGCATCCGGCTGTGGAATGATCTATGTCATTAGTAAAGTGAGTGAATATCAAACACTCTATAGCAATGGTTACTCGCTGCACTACGATATATTTTTCGGATTTTATTTTTTTACGACGTTCTTTCATTTTCTCCATGTGGTAGCCGGAATGATCATTCTCATTCTTCTCGGCCGCTGGCTGAAAAAGACAGACTCGGACGATGAGCAGAAACTAAAAGCGGCGGAAAGTGCAGCCTCTTACTGGCATATGGTTGACCTGGTGTGGATCGTTCTTTTCCCGGCGCTTTATGTACTAAGATGAAACAGGATGATGCTATGAGCAGTATGGCAGGAACGTCATTGAAGACTTTGTGGTTGTTAATGCTGTTGCTGACATTGGCTGTTGTTCTCCGCAAGCCGGAACATCTGATTCTGTTAGCGGTTGCAGCCTGGTTTGCAGCTCTGATAAAAGGTATCTGGATCATCCGGTATTTTATGGAGATGAAGCAGGCTCCGCTCTTCTTACAAAGAATTCTGTATGGGTGGTTAATAATAACCATTTCTGCAGTCACATTGACTGCCATCTGGCAGCTATAAGCCTCAGGGCAACCTTAAGGAGATTGATGATGAAAAAAATACTTCTGGCAAGCGCCATTGTTACTATGGCATTCAGTTCTGCCAGCATGGCGGCCGGCGATGCAGCTGCCGGACAGGCAAAATCAGGAATTTGCACAGCCTGCCATAATGCTGATGGTAACAGCATGGTTCCAATGTATCCAAAACTGGCCGGACAGCATGCGGCCTATCTTGAAAATGCACTCAAGGCTTATCGCGATGGCCAGAGAACCGGAGGCAATGCAGCCATTATGGCGCCAATGGCAAAAGGTCTGAATGATCAGGATATTGCTAACCTTGCTGCTTATTACAGTCAGCAGAAAGCCAAGTAACAGGCTATGGGGTAATGGCTTTTACTATGGCTGATACCCAAAGAGTGAGCCTTTGAATAATGGATTATATCCATAAAGAAATATTCAAAGGCTCCTCACCTTTTCCGCATAATACCGACATTTATTCTTAATGGATTATAGTAATAAATATTTGACGTGATATATTGAAAATTAACCTCTGCTCTGCAGATTTTTTCAGTGGAAAGTTCTTATGAAAGATCCTGAAAAACCACTGGTTTATTCTTGCTCTGGCTGTTCACAGGTGGCACAGCTTGCCAACCGGATTGCCGTTCACCTGGATCGTTCAGGTTTAGCAGAAATGTCCTGTATAGCCGGTATCGGTGGCCAGGTTAAACCTATTATCCGGCTGGCTCAGTCGGGTCGTCCGGTTCTGGCAATTGATGGCTGTCCGCTGCGCTGCGTACAGCGTAGTCTTAACAGTATTGATGTCACCGAGAGTCATCATCTTTTACTTTCTGAATATGGCTTAAAAAAACGCCGGGATGAAGAGTATGGTGACGATGTTCTGCTTGATCTGATAAGCCATATAGAAAGTAAAATTATCCCCGATATTCATTCCTGATTCTGTATCTTGTCATTCAGCTGAGTGATTCCTCTCCCTTTCGCCAGTAAAAAAACCAGTTAATGATCATCCCTGTCAGGTAAAAAATAGACAGGCCGGATAACACAGCCGCCGGCCCGGCACTTTGCCAGTGATCAGCAAACAATGCAGGAATATAGAAAAAACCGAAGGACGATATGCTGATTATCCATATCAGGCTGTGGTCGGCGTAATTTGCAGGAATCTTCTTAATGGCCAGACTGGTAATGCTTCCGGATGACATGCCAGAAGCAATGAAAAATAACAGGGTTATCATGTGAAAACGAAAGAAATAGAATTCCGGATTCGGTGATGAGAGGGCTGATGTTATGGTCAGAGCCATGCCGACGGTACTAAGGAAAAGCGCAAACAGTGCCACCTGATGAATTTTTCCCGGATTGATGTGTCTAGACATCCAGCTTCCCGCTGCTCTGGCCGAAAGCCCTAACAGAGGGCCTATCCAGCAGTAGGACAGGATGGATGGGGCGGCGGGATTGATCCGGCTGCCGGTATGTCCATCGGTTGGAATATAGGAAAATATCAGGTCTGTCAGAAGAGGCAGGCTGACGGATAATCCAAGAAAAGAACCATGGCCCATAAGGTACATCAGCGCGAGTATATGGACTTCACGATTAGCCAAGGCTTTCAGTTGCTGCTCTGCAAATATTTGATTGCCCGTAAGATTCTGCATGGCAAAAATCACGAGGAAAATAACAATAAAAATGCTCATTTCCCTGATGGCAGGAAAGGCACCGGTAATCATGCTGTTATTCGACATATAGGGGATGCCGATACTGGCCAATATGACCAGCAGAAGCAGCAGCCAGGAACGCCCCCAGGAAAAGATATCGGTCGACCGGATCAGCATCATATTCTGTATATTAACTGCCGGTGAAAAGCGGTTCAGCCAGGCGGCTAAAAGACACATTCCGGTAATTGGAAGTATTAACCACTGAAACCAAAGCCCTTGACCTTCATGGATGACACCGATCAGGTTGCTGCTGTCATGAATAAGAACGTATTCGGTGAAAAGATTTTTTAGTGGTGGATTCCAATAGATGATCGTCGGGATCATTACCATGATCAGAATCAGTCCGGCATCACCCAGTCCAAGAGGCATTTCCTGGGAAATAAAACGCATACGGCGCGGATAAATATAGCGGTTGATGCTGGTGATCTGGGGCAGGACAACAGCACCAAAGCCACAGCAGGCTGCCGCTATTCTGAATGCCCAAAGAGGTGTGTCTGATTCTTTGAAGACCCAGAATATGGCAAGCAGCGAAATCCATATTCCAATAATTCCTGACCAGATTACGGCCCGTGTACCCAGCTGAAATACCAGAAATCTGCCACACAGACGCAGCGCTGCACCAGAAAGCCCTGCGATATAAATCAGCGAAAAAAGCTCTTGCGGGCTGAAGCCCCAACTACTGTCAGCCATCAGGGCTGAGAGTACTGACCAGCCCATCCATACGGACGAACCGGCAAGTAACAGAATTAATTGCAGAACTGGCAGGTGGCGTACATAACGGTTGCCTGTATTTTTCCAGAAATCCGTATCGTCCGGCTTCCAGTATGTCAGACTTGGCATATAAGTCCTGCCACTAAGCCATTAAGAATAGTCTACGATGACAGAATTAAGGGCAAAAACAATTCGGCTGCAGGGATATTCCGCCCCCACTAAATAGGTATGCCTGATACTCACTCTGAGATATTGGCACAGGGCTGACTCAGGTTTCAACCGTCAGCATACCGGCAAGGCGATTCCAATATCCATTGCTTTCTTCATCCGTTAGTTTGATCGGATGCTTACCGCGGATGTTCTCCCGGAAACGGCGTAGCCAGTCCAGGGTGCCTTCCGGTTCCGGACTCAGGCGGACAATATCAACCAGCCGGTGCATGGAGGGCAAATCATTGATCAGGTTGTAACGCTGACCTGACTGGGTCTGGATACCATTTAAAATAAATACCTGTTTACCATCCTGACTGTGTACCTCCCGGCCTTTGGGATAATTAATGCAGCACAGTTCGCACTGATCCTTTTGCCGGTCTTCGGAGCGTGCAGTAAAGCAGCGGGCTGACCAGGCCAGAGGCAAATGACCAAAAGCAAAAACTTCTGTTTCAAAGCAACTGCGGATATCACGCACGACTTCCTGTTCGAGCAATGTTTTCAACCAGTCTCGTGAAAGTTCAACCGGCATTACCCAGCGTGTTAAACCAGCATTTACCAAATATTTCAGGGTGTGTTGGTTATAGCAGTTAATGGCAGGCCCGGCGATAAAAGGAAAATTTCGTTCTTTAGCAAGTTGAACAGCACCAATGTCATTGGCTTCAATAATAAATTCACCATTATCGATGTAGCGTGCCATCTCTCTGAGTAACGCAGGGCTTTCAAGTAAAGTCATTGTTGAAAGACAGACTTGTTTTCCTGATTCGCGCAGCTGATGTGCAATGTTAAGATAATCTTTTAAACTAACCTCACGGCGTTTGCTGCATACCGTTTCACCAAGGTAAACAATATCGACTGAAGAATCTGCAACGTTCTCGTAGAATTTTTTAACGACACTTTTTGGCCAGTAATACTGAATTGCACCAAGAGAAAATTTCATTATTTATTTCCATTTCCGGTGGTAAGCGCCAAGTGTGGTCTGGCTGCCTTCCGATAATGAATTCAGAACCTGATTCCATTCATCCTTTACCCGGAACCGTTGCGAATCTTCCTGAACGGCATCAATTGCCTGGCGCCATACCCGGGTAATTTTTTCCACGTAGGCAGGGCTGCGCTGGCGCCCTTCGATTTTCAGCGAGGCAATGCCTTCATTGAATAATTCCGGTAGCAGTTCCAGAGTATTCAGGCTTGTTGGCTCTTCAAGCACATTGTACAAATCGTTTCCGACCTGAAAGCGTCCTTTGCACAATGTGGGATAGCCGGCATTTTCATCAGCATTAAAGCGATCAATCATGACGCCGTTGAGGCGCGATTCCAGCGATCCGTCTGCTTTCTCATCCCAGCGGACATAGGCAGCCGGAGAGCAGACGCCAGCAGTATTCGGTGACTCACCGGTCATATAAGAGCTGAGATAGCAGCGGCCTTCCGCCATAATGCAGAGGCTGCCGAATGCAAAAACCTCCAGCGGCATATCTGAAATCCGCGCTAATGATTTTACCTGCTGCATCGATAATACCCGCGGCAGTACCACACGGGAGATTCCCAGATTGCGGTAAAAATCAATAGCGGCAGGATTGGTTGCAGAAGCCTGAACGGACAGATGCTTTTCAACTTTTGGATAACGGTCATGCGCGTATGCCAGCAGTGATATATCAGCAAGAATCAGGACATCAGCCCCGGCTCTTACTGCGGTATCAACGGATTTCTGCCAGCGCTCCCAGCCGTCTGTATGCGCAAATGTGTTGATGGCAACATGGATTTTCCGTCCATGTTTGTGCGTATAAGCAACGGCTTCATCTAACCCTGAACCTGCCAGATTCAGACCGGCAAAGTGGCGGGCATTGGTATCTCCCCGAAGGCCAACATATACCGCATCAGCGCCCTGGTTTATTGCCGCTTTTAAGGCAGGAAGGCTTCCCGCAGGGCAAAGCAATTCCATAGTATTTCCGCCATGATAGGACCTAAGACACTATTGATATGTTAATGAAATCAGGTGATCGCTGCTAAGCCCACGAATAGGTAGGTTTGAACTACCCATTAATGGGCTTTGCCCATTGGCTTAAGAATTTTTTATTCTGGCGGAAATACAGGTGCTGGGGTATGAAGGTTACTTATGCTTTCCCGGAAATTTCATAGGGCCGCAGGTGACAGGCTGGTAAAACTACCTGAGAAAATAACCCGTTATACGCCCGATTTTATTATTGAGCAGGTAATCGCATCTGCGCTTAATCATCTCCTTGGCAAAGAGCTGTCTGCCGGAGAACTTGATTTTCTTGAGCGCAAGCTGGCGACGGTTAATATCCGTGACCTGAACTTCTCATTTACTGTTACGGCTTATGATAAAAGAATCAAAGTGATGATCCCTGCGCAGATCTCAGAGGTTACCCTGCGCACAGATCAGCAATCGTTGCTGGAAATGCTGCATAACGAAGTGGATCCGGATACGCTTTTTTTCCAGCGTCGGCTGTTAATAACAGGTGACACCGAACTCGGACTGTATCTGAAAAACTTTATCGACAGTCTGGAACTGATGGGGAGAATTCCGGCCCCGGTTATGAAATTAATCAGCCGCATTCATAAACAGAGCCAGAAATCGCTATAAATCAGCAAAGAGCAAATCAGTAAAGGGCGATCAGCTCACCACTACGGTTGAACGTCAGGTATTCGGATATCATGCCAGCGTTGATCTTATTCACCATAAGCTGCAGGTACTGGTCAGCCTCTTCCGGCTGTGGCGGAAAGCCGTCATGACCAGACATGGCACTGATAAATGCCACATCCCACTGTTGTCCAGTTTTTTCTGATTCGCTGACCAGTTCATGAAAGTGCATCACTTCGCCAGGAAGTTTATCAACGCATAACACCGGGCTGAGCACACCGCCTTCACCATTTTCAAAGCGCTCCTGCTGCTCTTCTGTGTATCCCTCGGGCAACTCTGATTTTGCCAGAACAAACAGCAGGCGTTGTGGCTCCTGCTGGCTCATGGCAGCCAGAATGAGCTCCTCATAGTTTTCAATATTCATCTAAACACCAGTATCGAATAGCGTTAAAAGAAACCGATGACCCGACTGCCCGCAAAAAGTACCACCAACCCTCTTATCCCGATGATACAAGCACCAGCAATCCTGCATAACCAAGCCCAGCTCCGGGGCCACCAGTTATTTTTGATTTTATGTGGACGGCTGGCATCTTCAATAGCAAGGGCCGGATCATTGTGGGTATATCCTGTTTGGATAGCGCTGTAACTTTTAGGCCAAAGCCTGCATCCAACTTATGTACGAAAATACCGGCCAGAGCCCGCAACGTCTTGCGCGCCATACTCTGCTGTTCTGTAGTGGTCAGCAGATTGCTGAGCCAACTGATGGATACGATGGCCTGCAGAGCCATTATTGATGGCTCATGGAGTCAATCCGAAATGAACGTTACCGACTATCGTGGCAAACAATAAAGCAACGCACGAAGCATGTCCGGCGTGGTCATCTATGGAGGCTGAGCGATGGCGTTATTGCAAGCGGATACAGTGGTGGTCGGGGGTGGTCTGGCGGGCATCGTCACAGCATTAGAGTTACTACGGGCGGGCCAGAGGGTGGTTCTGATCGACCGGGATACGCCTAAACGCCTCGGTGGTTTGGCGCTCTGGGCATTCGGCGGTATGGCTCTGGTGGGTACGCCACTGCAAAAGGCCATGGGCATTCCTGATACTCCTGAGCGGGCTATATATGACTGGATGCAGTTTGGTGAGCTGGATCAACAGGATGAATGGGCGTTGCGGTGGGCACGCTACTACGTAGAAAATTCGCGTCGCGAGGTGTATGACTGGCTGAGGGGTGAAGGCATCAAGTTCTTGCCAGCGGTGAACTGGGTGGAGCGTGGCCTGAATGGCGATGGTAACAGCTTGCCGCGCTATCACGTGGTTTGGGGTACCTCAAGTGAACTGGTGCGCTGCCTGGTGGCGGCTCTGCATCGAGCTAACCATGATGGGTGCCTGACCCTGTTACACGAGCATCGGGTGACCGGACTGGAGCATGCGGCCGGCAAATTGAGTGGTGCACTCGCCATCAATGAGCAGACTGGCGAGATGGTACGCTGCAGTGCGCCGGTGGCAGTTCTGGCCATGGGGGGAATTAATGGCAGTCACGCTGAATGCCGTACAAATTGGCCAAAAGACCGCCCTTTGCCTGAGGTCATGCTCAATGGTGCGAATCCGCTGGCTGATGGCTGTTTGCACCACTGGGCTGCCCAACAGTTCGGGGCGCAGATTACCCATGCTGGTGAGATGTGGAACTACGCCGCTGGCTTTCCACACCCCTATCCACATTTCGCCGGCCATGGTTTGTCAATTATCCCCTGCAAGTCGGCGTTGTGGCTTAACCATCGGGGTGAGCGTATTGGGCCGCAGCCACTGGTTACCGGGTTCGACACCCATTGGCTGTGCCAGCGAGTGGCCGAGCAAGAAAAGTCTTGGACCTGGCACCTGCTCAACTGGCGTATAGCCGCTAGGGAGTTCGCTATATCCGGGGCGGAACACAACCAGCGCATCCGCGACAAACAGTTCGTTCGCTTCCTTAAGGAGACTCTGCTGGGTAACCATCGCCTGGTACGCCAGATGCAAAAGGAAAGCCCGCACTTTATTGTGGACGACAGCCTTGCTGGGTTGGCCACAAAGATGAATACGCTCACCGCCTCGCACGATATCGACCCCGCCAGGCTGCAGGCCACTGCCGATGCGTTCGACGCCAATTTCAGCAAAGGCCAGTGTTTGCATAACGACGACCAGATTCGCCGCATTCTGCATGCGCGGCAGTGGGGGCCTGACCGCTTGCGCACCTGCAAGCCGGCACCGTTGCAGAAGCCAGGTTCTGGTCCCTTCATCGCAATACACACGCAGCTGATCACCCGCAAGAGTTTGGGAGGGTTACAAACCGACCTGGACAGTAGGGTGCTTGATGCCCATCAGCGGCCCGTCCCGGGACTTTATTGCGTAGGTGAGGCAGCCGGTTTTGGCGGCGGCGGTGCAAGTGGCAAACGCTCACTGGAAGGCACTTTCCTGCCTGCCTGCATTATGACCGCACGCGCAGCAGCACGCGCTATTACCCGCGATGCATAACACAGTTAAGGATTTATCCATCCATAGCAATGCCGAACACCTCTCCGAGCATATCCCTACAGCTCTGCACAGTTGTTTTGACGCACAGCGTGTCGCTTTCATCCAGCACTGCAACTGCAGCCAGCAGCATCGCGAGGGGCTGCCCGTGGTACGGCGTGAAAGAGCAAAGGTGCTTCGCTCATTGAACATCATTCAGTGCTGCTGGTACGCGCCTATCTCATCGCACTGGCTGGCGTTAACCGCTTTGCACCAACAACACCCCTAGTTATCTGGTCACCTCAAAGGAGCGCCCATGAACGGAGCCCAAACCCTGCTACAAACATTGGCCGATGCTGGCCTCGAGGTTTGCTTCACCAATCCCGGAACCAGCGAAATGCACTTCGTTGCCGCCTTGGACAGCGAGCCGCGCATGCGCGCTGTGCTGACTTTATTCGAAGGCGTGGCCACCGGTGCCGCAGACGGCTATGCGCGCATGGCTGACAAACCTGCCGCTACCTTGTTGCACTTAGGCTGTGGCTTGGGCAATGGCCTTGCTAACCTGCACAACGCCCGCAAGGGTAAGGTGCCAGTGGTCAATATTGTCGGCGACCATGCCCTCTACCACGCCCAGTATGATGCGCAGTTGCAGTCGGACATCGAAACCGTTGCGCGTAACGTCTCGCCGGGTTTTGTGCGTACCTGTGGTAGTACCGCGCAACTGAGCCAGGATGCGGTGGATGCAGTGCGTGCCGCCCAAGGCTTACCGGGTCAGGTAGCCACGCTAATCCTGCCGGCCGACGTATCATGGGGGGAGGGAGGGCAGTCATGTGCCATGCCAGCACAGTGCGCTCTTCCGGTCGCCGATGATGCTGTGGTGCAGAGTATTGCCAAGGTCATCCAGAGCGGTGGCAAGACTGCTCTGCTGCTCGGTGGTCAGGCGCTGCGCGAACCGAGTTTGCTTGCGGCGGCGCGGATTGCTGCGCAGGCCGGGGTCAAGCTGCTGGCCGAAGTATTTCCCACCCGGCTGACGCGTGGTGCTGGTCTGCCGTCGGTCGAGCGTATTGCCTATCTGGCTGAGATGGCCGGAGTGCAATTGGCCGAACTTCAGCATCTGATCCTGGTCGACGCCAAGGCACCAGTGTCCTTTTTTGCCTACCCCGGAAAACCGAGCTATCTGGTGCCTGATAGCTGCACGTTGCATAACCTGGCTACCCCTGAGCAGGATGCAGCGGCTAGTCTGGCCAAGCTCGTCGTAGCCTTAGGCGCCAGTCAGGCACAGTCGGAGCTGCAGGCTCCCGGGCGCCCCGCTCGGCCGCGCGGCAAACTGACCGCACCCAAAGTGTGTAAAGCCGTCGGCTATTTGCTGCCGGAAAATGCCATTCTGATCGACGAGGCCATCACCTCGGGGCTGATGCTCGGTGCGATGACTGCCGGTTGTCCGCGCCATGATCTGATCACGCTGACCGGGGGGAGCCATCGGTCAGGGGCTGCCAAACGCTGTCGGCGCCGCCGTGGCCTGCCCGGACAGACCGGTGGTGGCACTGATTGGCGATGGAACCGCGATGTACACCATCCAAGCGCTGTGGAGCATGGCCCGCGAAAACCTGCATGTGGTCAGTATCATCTTCAACAACGCCAGCTACTCGGTACTCAATGTGGAGCTGGAGCGAGTAGGGGCAAGCAATGGCGGCGATAAGGCACGTTCACAGCTGGATCTGGATGGGCCCCGCCTGAATTTTGCACAGCTGGCCCAGGGCATGGGCGTGCACGCAGTGCGCACCGATAGTGCCGAGGACTTCACCAAGGCGCTGGAGTATGCCTTGGCCACACCAGGACCGCATCTGATCGAAGCGTTGGTACCCGAGACACTTAGCGGGGTTAAGCGTCGAATGCTGCCTTGGCTGCTGCGCTCGCTGCCCAGCCTTCCGAAGCCTATAGCTCAGGCGCTCAAGCGTAAGATTGCGCCTTAGTTAGCCGTTCATCCGGCGAGGGTGTGCGTGCTGGTGGGGTATAGCAGGTGAGTCTGGTGGTCAGCTTCGGTCTCATCCATGCGCGGATTTCGACACGCCGCCGGGCAATTCCGCGCAGCATGCTCTCGTCGCATTCATAAGAACCGCCTGACCAATAAACAGGGAAAGCTATCTAGACCACGCTGAAACGACAAGCTATCGGCTCTGAAGATACAGCCTGAAAGCATTGATCAGAATCGCTTTTTTGCTGAGCGCAGTGGAAGCCGTCAACGAGCACCTGCCAACTGAGAAGCAAGCGCGTGTTGAATTAGTAGTTGATAAAATCTAACAGCAATAAGTGACATCACCAAGAGTCTTGCTGGAGCGTATGAGCTGAGGTGCTCGTTCGCAATAGAAATCAGGCACGAAGAAAATAAAATGCACGAATCAAAATCTTTAATGACGTAAGCATCCCGTGTCATAGCGGTACTTGTTATCGAATCCGACCTCCCAAGCCCTGCTGATGACATCAAACCCTTCAACGCAATTGACGAGCTGTCGTTTCAGTGCCAGTAATAACAGGGATGCTGCAGATAGGTACTGATATGAAAACTACGTTGCGTAACCTTGGCCATTCGAATGCGGTAGTAATACCGGATGTCCTGCTCAAAGAGCTGAACGTTCAGCTGGGTGACACTCTGAACGTCTCTGTTGTGGATGGCAGATTAGTGCTCTGCCCTGCTGAAACCCGAACTCAATACCAGTTGGCAGATTTATTGGCTAAGTGTGATGCTTCAGCCCCCATGCCTGATGATGTGGTTGCATGGGACTCTGCCCCTGTTTCCGGCTGCGAGCTCTGACGTAAGCTGCAATGAGGGTGTGCTCTGATGCTTTATTTGCAGACCTCGACCAGCATCGACAATCAGGAATACTTGCCAAGGAAATTGCGGAAGGCTCTGGCATCCTGTTCCAGTTGTTCGTTACAAGATCTGGCATGCTGGAGGTACGCCATGCGGATGGCCGTATCGAACCTGACTGGTTTACAAACGGATGATTTATTCCTGAGTAAGATCCCTCAGCCATCTTGCTGATCTGCGCGCCTGATTTTATCCTGTATATCCATACAGTATCAGGAAATTCCCAAAATGAGCATTACCCTTTTAGGCAACGCCATCGAAGGCCCGCTAACCGCGGCCTGGCGTGTGCCGTTGTACACCGAGCGCGTGCCAGCTGGCTTTCCGTCGCCAGCGCAGGACTACATCGAACAAACCCTCGATCTGAATGAGCTGTGCATCAGCCATCCGGCGGCTACGTTCTTTGTGCGAGTGGAAGGAGAGTCGATGACCGGTGCCGGTATCTTCCCGAACGACATCCTGGTGGTGGATCGTTCTCTGACCGCCCGCCATGGCGACATTGTGATTGCCAGCCTGGAGCGGGAGATGACGGTGAAGCAGCTGCATCTTAGCCCTGAACCTGTGCGGCTGTTGGCCTGCAATCCGGCCTATCCGCCATTAGTTATCAGTGAAGGCATGGTGCTTGAGATTTTTGGTGTGGTAACCAATGTGGTCAGGAACCTGCGCCAGTGACGGTATTCGCTCTGGTCGACTGCAACAACTTCTACGCCAGCTGCGAAAAGCTGTTCCGGCCAGATCTGCGCCATACGCCCGTGGTGGTGCTGTCGAACAACGACGGCTGTGTGGTGGCTCGCTCCAAGGAAGCCAAAGCCCTCGGCATTAAAATGGGCGTACCGGTGCACAAAATTCAGGAGCAGATACAGCAACACGCCGTGCAGGTGTTCTCCTCCAACTACGCGCTGTACGGCGACATTTCCAACCGGGTGATGCAAACCCTCGAAGCGCTGGCACCGGCGGTGGAGGTGTACTCCATTGATGAAGCCTTTCTGGATTTAACCGGTGTGGCTAATGCCGTGGATCTGACTGAATTCGGTCTGCAGGTTCGGGCGACAATACAACAACACATTGGCATGACCGTGTGCGTGGGGATCGCACCGACTAAAACCTTGGCCAAACTGGCGAACCATGCCGCCAAGCAATACCCAGCAACTCGTGGCGTGGTCGATTTAACCGACCCGGCCCGGCAGAGGAAATTACTGAGCCTGATGCCAGTGAGCGAAGTCTGGGGCGTGGGACGCAAACTCAGCGGGCGGCTGAACGCCATGGGTATTACCACCGCACTGGCGCTGGCCGAGCAAAACCCGAAAGACATCCGGCAGAAGTTCTCGGTGGTGCTGGAGCGCACCGTGCGCGAGCTGAACGGCGAAAGCTGCCTGGCGCTGGAAGATATAACCCCGACCAAGCAGCAGATTTTGTGCAGCCGCAGTTTTGGTCAGCGGGTAACCCGCTACACAGAAATGCAGGAAGCCATCAGCAGCTACGTCGCCCGTGCGGCCGAAAAACTGCGCCATGAACAGCAGCAGTGCCAACTGATCAGCGTTTATATCCGCACCGGGTTGTTTAACCCCAACGACCCGCGCTACAGCAACAGCGCCAGCCTGCGGTTGGATTACCCCACCGACGATACGCGGGTTTTACTGCATGCCGCCGGGCGCTTGCTACAAGCCATCTGGAAAGACGGCTACCGCTATGCCAAAGCGGGCATCACCCTCAGCGAATTTTACAACCGGGGCGTCATGCAGCCGGATCTATTTACCCAGCAGGTGATCAGCCCGAACAGCGCAAGATTAATGCAGGTGGTCGACCGCATTAATCAACAGCAGAGAGGGAAAGTGTTCTTCGCCAGCCAGGGCACCGGAAAGGCCTGGTCGATGAACCGGAATCATCTGTCGCCGAGCTATACGACGGATTGGAGGCAGCTGCCGGGGGGTTAGGTGCTTCTCCACAGCTCGACGATAAGCGTTGGCTATTAGGTTTATCGATACGGAATAAAGGCAATAGTCGAGTTGAAATTAACAGGGCTATTGCAGATGGCTCATGGAAACAGAAAGTCAGTTTTGTTTTAACATGCGGTACCAGAGAACCTTTCCATTCTTACTTGCCCTAATTGCCAAATAGTAAGAAAGAAAAGCTGGTAGGGAGAATAAATTTAGTGGGATTGAAAAAATCAACCATTTGTATCCACCCATTAGTATGATGATTGCATTCACTAAGGTAACTATGATGACAAGATATTTTAAAAAATTATAAGCCCCTATAGCGGCATCATAAGTTTCTTCCCGGCTCAAATTATTTGATAGCCCCCATACAGCACCACAACCCGTGCAAACAGTTGCATCGATCGGTACCGCAGTTTTGCAATGACCACATCTGCCGGAATGTTTCTCTGTTACAGGTCTCATATAACCTACCCCAAATTTATACGCAGAAAAAATTGGATCGGCAGTGAGCTAATAGCCCATAAAGTCCGATAGGATGCCGATCTGTAATTGACCATTTATGTGCTGGAATCTGACCGGAATTATTGGTTCGGGATGCTGGATAATAACGTCGAAGAAAGTATCGTTAGCTAAATTACCAGCATCCTCAATTAACCAGCACGCGAAGCTGTTTACTTCGTATTGAAGTTAGACTCTGAGTAGTTAACGTCCTGCAATATGCCTTCTGCAGAGAAAGACATTTGAGCAGTAGTAGACTTGGTCTTGGCTTCGGTCATGAACAGTCCGGCAATCGGAATATACTCAGCACCATTGGTTTTGGTTTCAGTGTGGTAGTAAGTCCATAACTCTGTACCGTCACCATTCTGATGAACATTCATGGGATCTCCCAGAGCTGCGCGTACTTGTGCGCTTGTCGTCACGCCCTTTTCAAATGATTTGACGGTATCCGCTGACACTTGTGTGCCAGATTGAACAGCCGTACAGGCCGCTAAGACGACAGCAAGTGCTGCGACGATCAGTTTTTTCATGAAGTAATCCTTTAAAAATCCATAATTAAGCAACAGCATGTTGCTTAATTCCGCATCTCCGACCAGCAGAACGTATCTTTCCCTGCACTCTGAGCAAGAAAAGAAAAACATGACTGCTCCGCTATCGGAGCAAATTTAAGGGATATGCTTGCCAGAATCAAGCTCCGATTTCGGAGCAAAATAGATGAACATGGTAGGCCCAAGAGTCCGTCAGATTCGTGAACTTCAGAAGCTGACTCAAGAGCAGTTTGTTGCACGCTGCAATGTGCAGGGGTGGGATATCAGTCGTGCGACTCTGGCTAAGATTGAGTCGCAGGTACGAAGAGTGACTGATTCTGAAGTTTTGTTTCTCGCCAACTGCCTCAGGGTCGATGTGGGCGAGCTATTCAAAGAAGTGGTTCCGACCAACTGAGTATGCTGCTGAATATATAACATCAATAAAAGCAAGATGGTTCAGTTCAGTCTTTGAATTTGAGTTGTGTTGAGTATTACCCGATGCCTCCAATTTTAATGTCATGTGAGTAACCGCCCCAGTCCCGTTGAGCAACAAGACCACTACGACCCCTTATTTAAATCCTGACAGGCCAAAGACTGTCAACGCAATACCATCCCCGCCAGATGCCCCTGTACCCGAATCAATTCTCCGATATCACCACTTGCAATCAGATCTAGCGGCGCCCTGCCGGCAAAGGGCTCGTTATTATTTGGCATGGTCATAAACCCCTTCACATTTTCTGGGTTCATGAACAAAGTACGCAGGCTGGCGTGCATATCTGTGATGATGGCGACCCGATGCAACTGATCGGGCGTAAGCAGCAGCTCGGCCACCTCGCCCTCAACAATCGACTGACGGGTGTTAGATGGCAGGTTTAATATCCGTTCGAACTGCTCAGGTGATGCATCCCATTGCTGGATGATGCGGCTGGCGATCTTCACAGCAGTCGCCATACCGTCTTTGTTCTGGAGCAAATCTGACTGAGCGATGTGTCCTGGGGTTTTATCAGTAGCGGCCATAATAACGAACTCCATGTGACGACAGGGTTAAGCTGTGTGAATCATGTAACGATCCTGTCAGTGTGTCCAACCAGGTTTCTGACATGAGACTTTCCCGTCATTGTACTTTTAGGTGGCGAGCAACATCCCTGTCGTTCTTCCATAGATTATGCAACATCATTGACCGGCAGCATCTCTGCAAAGGCTTTTCTGAGATCACCCAGCGTCTGAAATACCGGCGGTCGAGTACGAATCTGAAGCTGAACCCACAAGCGAACTGCGTCATGGTTATTTAGGTTTCGGGATACCTTCAGGTAGTAGGCCAGACCAAAGCCTGGCTGGATTTCATACTGATGGATCAACCAATCTGCAATTCCGTGGGCCCTTTTGCTAACCAAAATGCTTTGCACGCGATCGTAGTAGAGAGGAACCATCACTTATCCCCCTGTGTGCCGATTCGTTGTTGCTGTATATCCGTCAGATAGTTTTCATGCAGCAATCGGTCAAACGCTGAGCCATCCTGACGGGTCAGGTTCGGCACATAACGGGAATACACCCGGAACAGCATCTCCGTGGTAGTGTGCCCCATCTGGCGCGCAATCCATTCCGGGCTTTCACCGGCGGCCAGCCACAGCGTCGCGGCGGTGTGGCGGGTCTGATACGGGCGACGTTCCTTCAACCCCAGGTAGCGCAACAACGGATACCAGACGCGTTGGGTGACGTTGTTGTGTGAAATCGGCGTATCGTTGCGACTACCAAACACAAACTTCTGGCCGAATGTATAAGCCCGTTGCTGCAGAAAGGCATCGTAAACGGGTTGCGACATGTGGATATCGCGCTGTGAACCATCGGTTTTGGTGTACTCAATCGCACCATCCACGACGGTTTCACGCACTAAAATCAGGCGGCGTTCCATATCCACGTACTGCCATTGCAGGCCATCAATCTCACCGGTACGCATACCGGTGAAGAAGCGAATGGTGTAATACGGACGGTAATCCTCACGCACATTGGCCAGGATCAGCCGCACTTCATCCAGCGAGAACGGCTCAACGTCGATCTTCTGTTTCTTCAGCGATTTAATCCCACGGTACGGCGAGTTAAACTCATAACGATCAGCGGCTTCATTCATAATCATCCTCAACGGGGTCATGATCTTGTTGATGGTGGCGGCCTTCAGTGGGCTGGATTTCCGTTTCGGGTCTTTGGCGAGGTTTGAACGGAAATTCAGTATGTCGGCCTTGGTGATGTCGCTGATCCTTTTCTCCCCAAAGGCGGGCAAGATGTAGGAATTCAGGTTAATCATCACCGTCTTCTTATGGCTCTCGCGCCACTCCACCGACATATCGCTCAACCAGACTTCAGTGAACTCCTTGAATGTCGGCATATCCGATGTGGGCTGGTACGGTGACAGCCGGGCGGCAGTAACGCGGCTATCCAGGTGATCGAAGACCTCTGCCTTGGGGCTGTCGGGGAAATAATCCCGGTACACGAAGGTTCCGAGGGTTATTTCTGCCTCAATACGTTGCAGGATTTTCTCCATGCGTCGGCGATTCGGCAGGTTATCTTCCAGTTTGGTGTATTCACGGCAGCGCTCACCCTTATAACGGAAGTCAAAGTACAGCTTGCCGGTTCGAGCACTGATGCTAGCCATAGCAGCCTCCTTAACGCAGACCAGTCATCAGCGTGTCGATGCTGGGAGCCCGGAACATATCCGCTTCAATCTTCTCCCAAACGTACAGAATCTTGCGGCCGCCGAACGGGCGGAAGTAGTGAATGCCCTCCAGTAGTACAGAGTCTTTCAGTTGGTTGCGGATGGTGCGTGGGTCGTACTTGATACGATCAGCCAGTTCTTCTGTGGTTAAGTAAGTTTGTGACATGAAATCATCCTCATTAGTTGATATTCTGGATGTACTAAAGCCATTCGAGTTGGCTAAATGTCATCCTGAATAACATTTTGCACGATGAAATGATTTTTACAATGGTTTTTTGCCATTCTGGATGATTTTTTTTTATTCAGGAGTAATTTTTGTGATTCGATGTCATCTGGCGCGGTTGATGGGCGAGAAGAAGTTGAAGATTGTGGATGTGGCCCGGGAGACTGGACTTAACCGCAATACCATCACGTTGCTGTACAAAGAGACGGCTCAGCGCATAGATCTGGAAGCCATTGATAAGCTCTGCGAGCTGTTCGAGTGTGAGGTCGGAGACTTGCTGGAAAAAGTTAATGATAAATTTGATAAATAAAATTCACATGTTGCCTCATCAATGTATAGTGATGATCTAACTGGTTAGCTGAAGATACTGCCAGAGTAATAAATGACAATGCTCTGATAGGCGCCGGTCAATGCCGGATGTATCGCCTTTACCGACATGTTTTTTTATACAGCATTGGAAAGCGTCAGGATCCATAGAACACTGAAACAACGGAATGTGAACAGGAAGTGAGATGGTGTCAGCTGAGTTTAGGCGTATCTCTAAATACTGGGGGAAGGCCAGAAAGTCAGATCAGCAACGTGGCGACGAGTATCATCTGTTGCCCTATCACTGTCTGGATGTTGCCAGTGTCGCTGCGCGCTGGTGGGATAGCAGTCCAGCTCTGCGGAACTTATTCTGTGGTCGAACCGATCTGAGGGAGCGACAAGTTCGCGCTTGGGTGCTGTTTTTTATAGCACTGCACGATCTGGGCAAGTTTGATATCCGCTTTCAGGGGAAGGCGAAAGACGTTTGTCTGTTGCTGAACCCGGATTATGCTAAAGAGCGCGTACCTCAGGCGTCTGATTGCTACGGATTCGATCACGGGGCCGCTGGGTTCTATTGGTTTATCAAAGACTATGAGCCTGAGTCGGAAGGCGATGGATTTGGCTTTGACGAACCTGCAGAGCATCCTTTCCAAAGCTGGTTTCCATGGCTGAAAGCGGTTTGCGGTCACCATGGTACGCTTCGTGACGAGAACGATGTCCGTGATGGTTGCAGCCCATGGATCGAGAACCCTGGTCTGATGCAGCGCGATAACATGGCGCGTCAGCAATGGATTGACGTACTTGCTGAGTTATTTCTAACGCCTGAAGGGCTGTCTTTAACTGATATTCCACCTGCCGCAAATCCTCTGTTAGCGGGTTTCTGTTCTGTGTCCGATTGGTTGGGTTCCATGGTCACAGACACCTCATTCGTTTTTCGCTCTGATCCTTGCACTGATTTGGATGAGCTGAAGCGCTACTTTGAGCAGCGCTATCAGCAAGATGCTCTGCAGGTGCTCACCTACAGCGGCGTTATTGGCGATCTCAATAATGGTGCAGAGATTCAGAAATTATTGGAGACAGGTTATCAGCCCCGCCAGCTGCAGGTGTTGGTGAACGACCTGCCGAATGAATCCGGGCTAACTCTGATTGAGGCCCCGACTGGCTCAGGCAAGACCGAAACAGCATTGGCCTACGCCTGGCGTTTACTGGAAAGCAATCTGGCCGACAGCATCATCTTTGCGTTGCCTACTCAGGCAACCGCTAATGCCATGTTAGAACGCATGGAAAAACTGGCTCCGGTTTTGTTCAAGCAGCCGAATCTGGTGTTGGCACATGGTAATTCACGTTTTAACGAGAAATTTCAGCTGATTCGCCAACAAGGTGAAAATCTGCAAGGCGAAAACGCCTGGAGCCAGTGTTGCGAATGGATCGGACAGAGCCGTAAACGCGTATTTCTGGGGCAGATCGGTGTATGCACCATCGATCAGGTGCTGGTTTCTGTGCTGCCACTGCGCCACCGTTTTGTGCGTGGCTTTGGTGTCGGGCGCAGCGTGTTGATTGTCGATGAAGTTCACGCCTACGACCGTTACATGTACGGCTTACTGGAAGAGGTGTTAAGGGATCAGGCCAAAATGGGGAATTCCGCCATTTTGTTGTCCGCCACCTTGCCTGCTCAGCACAAGCAGCTGTTGCAGAACAGCTATGCGCCCGACGCTCCGGATCTGTCGGACTCTGATCCAGCTACTACACCGTATCCGCTGGTGAGCTGGGTTTCTGGCACACAATCAAGACGCTTTGATCTGCAGCATCAGCCACAAGAATTGCCTGCTGCTTTTTCGGTTCAGCTTAAACCGCGCTACTCAAACGAAGCCGCCCCTAACGCTGCTTTGTTGGCGGAGCTGGTCGCTGCTGCGTCAGAGGGCGCGCAGGTTTGTCTTATCTGCAACCGGGTCGATGTTGCGCAGCAGGCTTACAAAACACTGCAATCTATGGTGCCTCAGTCCATCGAATTACAGCTGTTTCATGCCCGCTTTACCTTGCACGATCGGCGCAGCAAAGAAGAAAAAGCACTGGCCAGCTTTGGCAAAGATAAGAACCGCAGCATAGGCAGGGTTCTGGTGGCGACTCAGGTGGTCGAGCAGAGCCTAGACGTCGATTTCGACTGGCTGGTGACTCAGATTTGTCCCGTTGACCTGTTGTTTCAGCGCTTAGGCCGACTGCATCGGCACTCAAACAATGTTCGCCCGCAGGGGTTTGAATCCCCAATTGCGACTGTATTGCTGCCTGAAGAAGAAGGCTTTGGCGTATTAGGCAAAATCTACAGCCACACGCGGGTGATGTGGCGTACCCAGAAAAAAATCGAAGAACAGGGCACCAGCCCGCTGCAATTTCCCGCTGCCTATCGTCACTGGATTGAATCTATTTACCGCGATGAGCCGGACGAGCAGGAACCTGCTTGGGTCACGGCCGATATGGAGAAATTTGAACAGGATGAGTTCACCAGTCTGCTTAAGGCAAAGCAGATGGTGCGCTGGGCTAAGCAGGTTTCTCTGCGCGATAACGATGCCAACGAACGGGCGGTCACGCGTGACGGTGCTCAGAGTCTGACCCTGATTCCCTATGTCGATACGCCAGTCGGCAAACAGTTACTGGATGGCACGAGCATTTATGAACAGCTGGACGAATATCGGCAAAGTGAGGCGTTGGCACTGAATCAGGTCAGTGTGCCGGAATCCTGGAGGCGTTGGTTGGGCGAACCCGATGAGTATCAGCGCTATTGGCTAGAAGGAAGGCCGCAGGCGGGTGGCGTGCTGATTCCTATTGGCAAAGGCAGTTTGTTTTATAGCAAGGAGCGAGGAATGGAGAGAACAGATGAACCTGTTAAATGACGCATGGATACCGGTCAGGCCACTGGATGGCGGTGGCTCTGTCAAAATTACTCTGCAAGAGCTGTTGTGCACTAACCAGCGCTGGCAGTTGTGCTTGCCACGCGACGATATGGAGCTGGCGGCACTGCAGCTGTTAATCAGCATCGTGCAGGTCAGTTGGATTCCTGAGGATGATGCAGCGTTGCGTCGTTTTCTGAATCAGCCGTTGAGTGAAGCGGATTTTAAAGCAGGTATTGCCCAATGGGGTGACATGTTCCGCCTGGATCACCCGGAATACCCGTGTTTGCAGGTAAAGGGCGTTGCTGCGAAAGACGTGACCGGCCTCGACAAGCTGATGGCCGGTTTGACGGGTGCCACGAACTGTACGTTCGTGAACGAGCCGGGTCAGGGGGATTTTCTCTGTGGCGGCTGTGCAGCCATTGCTCTGTTTAATCAAGCCAATAATGCGCCCAGTTTTGGCGGTGGGTTTAAGAGTGGCTTGCGCGGTGGATCACCGGTGACCACATTGATTCAGGCTGTGGATCAGCAGCGTGCAGACTTGCGTACAACGATATGGCTCAACGTACTGACCCGGCCGCGCTTGCATACTCTGTTCGGTGACGATCTGTTGTTACAGCAGAAGCCAACCTGGCAGCAGCCTATCAAGGAAAAATCCAGTATTTCCGCCGCAACGATTGGCCTGCTGCGCGGCCTGTTCTGGCAGCCTGATCACATCGAACTGACAGCACCAGTGGGTGCCGGGCAATGCAGTGGTTGTGGCCAGCAGGTGGATGTTCGCTATAACGGATTCCTAAAAGCTAAATTCAGCTTCGATGTCGATGGCACCTGGTCTCATCCTCATTCACCTCGTTTGTTGCAAAACAAAAAGGGAGAAATCGAGCAAAAATTCCTGGCCTTTACCACATCGGCACCTTCCTGGACCCAGCTCAGTCGGGTACTGGTAAAACTGGGTGGAGCAAAGGGCGAGGGGCAGATTCCTGCATCAGTCGTCAGTCAGAGCCAGCAGGTGTTTCCGACGGCAGCGACCCATTTAATCGTCGGTGGCTATCGCAATAATCAGGCATCCATTCTGGAGCGGCGCCACGAGGTGATGGCCTTACATCAGGGGTGGCAAACCCATGACGATGTTATTCCACGACTGGTCGAAATTGGTATGGGTTATAAGTCTGCTCTGTGGGAGTCTCTGAAAATATTCGCTCAAGGTAAAAAAAATAGCGATGTTAAAGGCGCCGGGGTTAAAGCCCATGAAAAGGCGGAACGGGACTTCTTTCGCCAAAGTGAGCCTGTGGTAATGACCTTGCTGGCCAACTTGGATTTTAACGACCCCGTGCCGCAATTCGATCAGTTGCGAGTGCATTTGCAGCAGCTCTGTGTCCAGTTATTTGAACAGGCAACCGGGCCTTACAGTCACCACCCGAAACTGGCACGAACCATGGCGATTGCCCGTCGTAGCCTGCAAAAACATTTATCCGATTTAAAACCACAACAAGGAGATTACCATGCAGCTTGATGCGATGGCGTTGTATCGCGCCTGGAAAGCGCTGGATAACGCTGCCAGTGCTCAATTAAGACGGGCGACCGAGCCCGACGACCTGCGGGATATTCCGGCGTTTTATCGACTGGTACAGAATTTGGGCTGGCACGATCCTAAACAGCAAAAGACGTTGCTGCGGGCCGTGTTTTGCCTGAGTGCAGGAAAAGACATCATTAAACACGCCGAGCCTGATGCGCATAATCCCAACGGAATCAGCCTGGGCAAAGCATTGGCTCGCAGTGAGAAAATTAACGAACGCCGCATCTACCAGGTGCTTCGCAGTGACTGGCCGCAGGATATGGTACAGCTGCGCCGCTTACTGGCTCACGCGGAGCCTGTGCTGCACTGGCCATCTATGGTCGAGCAATTGAGCTGGTGGACGCACGAGAATAATCGCAGTCGCCGTCAGTTACTTGAAGATTTTGTACTCGCCCTCCCTCAAAAGAAAACCGCGTAAGGAAACCGAATCATGACCAATTTTGTAAACTTCCACGTTCTTATTTCTCATAGTCCGGCCTGTCTGAACCGTGACGATATGAATATGCAGAAAGACGCTGTTTTTGGTGGTAAGCGTCGCGTGCGTATTTCCAGTCAGAGCCTTAAGCGTGCAATTCGTAAAAGTGATTATTACGCCAGCCATATTGGTGATCCGAGCATACGAACAAGGAAGCTTGATTTGCTTGTTGAAGAGTTTTGTCGTCGGATGGAGGTAGATTCTGAAGAGGAAAAGGCCTGGGTTACCAAAGCGGTACAGATCTTTCTGGCGCAATCACCTGCGGCGTCTGATGACGATGAAGACGACGGTGAAAATGACTCTGAGTCAGAAAGTGGTCCTTCTGCGAAAGCCAAAAAGGTAGCTGTTGCTCCTTGGTCGGTAGGAGAGTTCAACTTCATCCTGACTCTTATCAAGGACGTTTACGAAAAACCATTGAATGAAAAAGAAGCCGAAAAACTAGAGAAAGAGCTGGCAAAAGAGCACTCCCGTAAAGCGACTGCAAAGAAACCTAAAAAGTCCGATCAAGAAGTCAAAGATGCTTTTATGCTGACCCTGATTAAAAAAGAAGTGTCTGGGCAAATGGACATTCTCAAAAAATCTTGTGCCGACGCTGTCGATATTGCGCTTTCCGGGCGAATGGCTACTTCGGGTTTGATGACCACGATTGACGGTGCAATGTCGATTGCCCACGCTATCACCACTCATACAGTTGATTCTGACATTGACTGGTTTACAGCCGTAGATGATCTGGATCCTCTTGGCTCTGGGCATCTGGATACACAGGAATTCTCTGCCGGTGTGTTTTACCGCTACGCCAGTTTGAATATCTCGCAACTGCAGGAAAATCTCGGCGGTGTCGGCCGTGAAAAAGCGCTGGAAATTGCTGCGCATCTGGCTCATATGCTGGCTACTGAAACCCCCAATGCCAAACAACGTACCTTTGCTGCCTTTAACCCGGCTGATCTGGTGATGGTCAATTTCACCGATGTGCCGGTATCGCTGGCCAATGCCTTTGAATCTCCGGTCAAGGCGCGTCAGGAGGGTTATCTCAAGCCTTCGGTTGAGGCCTTATCCGCTTATTGGAACCGGGTTGCAGTGGGCTATGGCCTGACAGGAGCTGCCGCTCAGTTTTCATTAGCGGATGAAGAAGCTCCGGAAGGTGTACAGCCCCTTAAAACCCTGGCGGATCTTAAAAACTGGATCAAAAACAACGGCGAGGGCTGAGTATGCAACCCTATCTGATTCTTCGGCTGGCCGGGCCGATGCAGGCATGGGGCCAGCCGACGTTTGAGGGAACTCGTCCGGTGGCGGCATTCCCGACCCGCAGTGGACTGCTGGGATTGCTGGGCGCTTGTCTGGGTATTCGCCGGGAAGACAAAAGCAGCCTGCAACGGTTGGCCGACAGTGTGCGTTTTGCTGTGCGCTGTGATGAGCGTTCAGTCAATGACAAGCCCGTTAAAGCGTCAAAACTGACGGATTACCATACAGTTCAGGAGGCTAGAGAAAATTATCGGGGGCTTAAACGCCACGAGACGATTCAGACCTGGCGCGAGTACCTGTGTGATGCCGAGTTTACGGTGGCAGTCTGGTGTACACCTGCAGCCCCGATAACCTTGAATGAGTTGACGGATAAATCCCGTAAACCGGTATTTACCCCTTATCTCGGGCGTCGAAGTTGTTCGCTATCAAAGCCTTTGTTTCTTGGGGAGTGCACTGCATCCGACCCTATGGCGGCTTTGGCAACGTTTGCAGCCAATGGTGTGGTTTACAGCGAGGAACCGGTCACTGAAAGCGACCGGCGCTTGCGGGTTCGTGATGAACCCCTCATCTCGTTACCCCGGCAGTTTGCGGCACACGATTGGTTTATCGTTCAACAAGGAGGTCGCTGATGTATCTGAGCAAGGTATGGATCAACTGGCACTGGGCGAAAGACCCATATCAGTTGCATCGGGCGATATGGCAGTTGTTTCCGGGGCGACCGGATGACCGGCGGGATTTTTTGTTTCGGGTTGAAGATTTACAGCCTGGTCGTGGGGCTGCAGTCCTGCTGCAATCACAACAGGCACCAGTGTCAGCCGAAGTGGCTAATGTGTTGGCCAGTAAAGAGTACTCCTTGCTTTTAACTCAGGGAGCCAGGCTGAGATTCAGGCTAAGATGCAATCCTGTTAAATCCATTAAAGATCAGCGCGAGCGGCTTAATGCCAAAGGCGGTGTCAAAAGCTGCCGTGTTCCGCTGATTCATGAAGAAGAGCAGCTGCAATGGCTGGTTCGTAAGCTGGACGGGGCCGCACAATTGGAGACCGCCAGAGTCGTAGAAGAACAACCCCTGTATTTCCGCAAGTCTGATATGGGTGGCAAGATCAAACCGGTGTGTTTTGAAGGCATTCTGGTTGTAAGTGATGCTGAGCAGCTCAAAGAGTTGATCGGGCAGGGTATAGGCCCGGCCAAAGCGATGGGGTGCGGCATGTTATCAATTGCGCCTGCCTGATACCGGTTAAGCCTTTACCCGACTGACAATGACAGAGGAGACAGGGAATGTCGTATATCCCCCTTCGCCCGATACCCATGAAAGACAGGACTTCCATGGTCTTTTTGCAGTATGGCCAGGTGGATGTCATCGACGGCGCTTTTGTCCTCGTCGATGCCTCCGGTGTTCGCACGCATATTCCGGTCGGCTCGGTTGCGTGCATTATGCTCGAGCCGGGCACCCGGGTATCGCACGCTGCGATTAAGCTGGCAGCAACCGTTGGCACTCTGCTGGTTTGGGTCGGCGAAGCCGGGGTGAGGCTTTACGCTTCTGGTCAACCCGGTGGCGCACGGTCTGACCGGCTCTTGTATCAGGCCAAATTGGCACTGGATGAAGACTTACGGCTTAAAGTTGTACGCAAGATGTTTGAACTGAGGTTTGGTGAACCTGCTCCGAGCCGTCGTTCGGTTGATCAGTTGCGTGGCATTGAAGGTGCCCGGGTACGGGAAACCTACAAATTGCTGGCACAGCGCTTTGGTGTTGAATGGAAAGGACGCAAGTACGACCCGGATGACTGGGCCAAAGGCGATGTTATAAACCAATGCATCAGTGCAGCCACGTCTTGCTTGTATGGCATTACCGAAGCTGCGGTGCTGGCAGCGGGCTACGCTCCTGCTATCGGCTTTGTTCACAGCGGTAAGCCGCTGTCGTTTGTGTACGACATCGCCGATATCGTCAAATTCGATACCGTGCTGCCAAAAGCCTTTGAAATCGCTGCTAAACATCCGCGCAAGCCGGATCAGGAGGTTCGCATCGCCTGCCGGGACGTATTTCGCTCTACTCAGCTACTAGGCAAGCTGATCCCCCTGATCGAAGAGGTTCTGGCCGCTGGTGAAATCACACCACCGGAAGCACCAGCGGACGCCCAGCCTCCGGCTATTCCCGAGCCACAACCCGTGGGCGATATTGGGCACAGGAGCCACCGATGAGCATGCTGATGGTTGTCACCGAAAACGTTCCTCCGCGTTTACGGGGGCGCCTTGCGGTATGGCTGCTGGAAGTCAGGGCCGGGGTTTACATCGGCGATGCCTCCCGTAAAACCCGGGAAATGATCTGGGAACAGATCATTGTTCTGGCTGAAGACGGCAATGTGGTTATGGCGTGGGCCACTAATACCGAATCCGGATTTGATTTTCAGACTTATGGTAATAACCGACGTATCCCTGTGGACTGGGAAGGGTTGCGGCTGGTGTCATTTTTACCAATCGAGAATGAATAGTTTGATGCTCTTTAACAAATTGGAGTGATTGTGAAAAATCTGGTGGATTTTTAAGGGATGAAAAATACCTTTAGAAACAATAAGATGCATCAAGTCCGTTCCCCGCATCCGCGGGGATAAACCTGAAACTCTAAAAAAATGCTGTAAAGAGAATCCCCGTTCCCCGCATCCGCGGGGATAAACCGGTAAATATCTGAATCTCATGGTTTTCGTGGTCCCGTTCCCCGCATCCGCGGGGATAAACCGGGTTTTTCTCCTGACCATGCTCGTCGGCGTTGCCGTTCCCCGCATCCGCGGGGATAAACCGTAATATGAAAAAACGTTACAAGATGGATAAACCCGTTCCCCGCATCCGCGGGGATAAACCGTAAATGTGACTCCTGTTGCTGTTACTGCTGAGCCGTTCCCCGCATCCGCGGGGATAAACCGCCGCCAGTGTGAGCGCCAGCGGTTTAGTAAGGCCGTTCCCCGCATCCGCGGGGATAAACCGGCATTCTGAAGACCGCGCAGTCCACTCAGGCACCGTTCCCCGCATCCGCGGGGATAAACCGTAAATGTGACTCCTGTTGCTGTTACTGCTGAACCGTTCCCCGCATCCGCGGGGATAAACCGCCTGCACGAACAAAAAACAGCGTATCGCCATTCCGTTCCCCGCATCCGCGGGGATAAACCGGCTATATCGATGCCGAGCGTGAAGAAGCCCGCCCGTTCCCCGCATCCGCGGGGATAAACCGTTATTTTTAAGTGCAACACTTACCGGCGGAGTCCGTTCCCCGCATCCGCGGGGATAAACCGATGCCGACACTGAGATTTTTCTGGCGTTGGCACCGTTCCCCGCATCTGCGGGTATAAACCGCAAATCGCATACGCAACGCAGATCAAAACTGACTGTTCTCCGTATACATAGGTATAAACGGTAGATTTGGTTTACCTTTACTTCGCCGTTCTTCGCTTCCTCATATTCTCTGAGATAAAACAGAACCGCGTCAGTTGGTGAATAATAGTCTGAAATGGTATTACGAGAGCAACGATCAAAAGCGGATGATCAAAAAACGACCAAAATAAAAGACGGTCTCAGAATGGCCTCAATCTGGTCTCAACCACTAAAACAGGGAATTTTTGGTCGCGGGAGGAAGATATCAAAAAGATGGCCCGCCCTAGAGGATTCGAACCTCTGACCTCGGCCTCCGGAGGGCCGCGCTCTATCCAGCTGAGCTAAGGGCGGTTTCAGTTTTAGACTAGACTGATATTGTAAGTGCGCGCATTGTATACGCTTTTTGGCTGCGCCTCTACTGCCCAGTATTGGCAGGTCATGCAAATAGTTTTGGTAGTGATCTGCATTGGCAGCCATCTCTAGTAGGGTCTTTTTTCTGTTGGGTATCTGTATTGATGACAGGATTGTTACTTTTGATTCATGGAAGGTGCTGCATCGGGATAGAATCAAATTTTGATAGTTGCTCTCAATCGTTTTTTTTGCTCTGATAGCTGCCCTCCGGAGGCAGAGGTCAGAGGTTCGAATCCTCTCGGGCGGGCCACTCCCAGCAAGACTTCCCGCGATAGTAGCCACTAACAAAAATTCAATGGTGACCAAATGGTGACCAAAAAGTGACTACAAGAAAACGAATCGAGTCTTCTTGGAAGACAGATTGAAAGCTTCCCGCATTTGGTCACTTGTTGTCGACCGTTCAAACCAGACCATTATACTCTGCACATCAAGTCCTCGTATGTCTAAAAATACGACACATCCTTTTGTGTGACGGAACGCATTAATTACCCTTTGTTGCCCGCTGCTGTACAATCCATCAATAATGAGAAGAGCTATCAACTGGCAATATTTGGCAAGCCATAGGACATACAAGGAGTAGGAATGGAAAACGTCTTTGACTTTAGGGATGAGCTGGTAAATGAGTACAGTAAGTTTTCCAGAAGCTTTGTAAGAATCGCCGCTGAAGATATTCGATCTGTAGTTGAACAGCAGTATTCAGAGGGGCGGTATTGGCCAGAACCTCTCATACAGATCAACCCGAACTACAAACGTCAGGGGACGGTTCAAGAACTTGCCAGCGAGGGCACGCTTCATCCCCTATGTACCGAGATCTTCAGAACTGGAAAGACAGAGGGCAGGTCAGATCCGCTTTTCCTTTATAAACACCAGATCGAAGCCTTAGCCAAAGGTCAGAAAAAGCAAAGCTTCGTAGTAACGACCGGTACTGGTTCTGGTAAGTCCCTATCCTTTTTTATCCCAGTTGTTGACGCCATATTGAAAGGCAAAGATCAGGATAATAAGCCTCGGACTCGAGCAATCGTTATCTATCCGATGAACGCTTTGGCTAACAGTCAGCTTGAAGAGCTGAACAAGTTCCTGGAAGGGTTTTCCGAGGAGTCGCGCCCTTTTACGGTTGCTCGCTACACCGGCCAGGAAAGCAAAGCTCAACGAGAGCATATTGCTAACAATCCTCCGGATATCCTGCTGACAAACTTCATGATGCTAGAGTTGATTCTGACTCGCTACGAAGAAGTAGATCGTAGGGTAGTGCAAAATTGTCAGGGGCTGGAGTTCCTGATTTTGGATGAGTTGCATACCTACAGGGGCCGTCAGGGTGCGGATGTTGCCGTTCTTGTTCGTCGGCTTCGGGAGCGTTTGGCTGCATCAGCACTAACGTGTATAGGCACGTCAGCCACAATGTCCAGTACTGGTAAGCAAGCTGACCGTAATCGCGTGGTGGCGGAAGTATCCAGTAAGCTATTCGGTGCGAACATCACTGAGCATGATGTAATTGGAGAGACACTGGAGCGAGTAACATCTCAATCAAAGGATGTTGCCTCCATCAAGCATCTCCTCAAGGACGAGATAGCCAAAACAGAATATAACTGGAACAGTTTTGAAGAGTTTCAGAGTTGCCCTTTGGCAATATGGGTAGAGCTAAACCTAGGAATTGAAATTCCATCAGATGAGCCTCCTAAACGTGCTCAGCCCAGAACACTAGCCTCAGCCTCTGAAGTGCTGGCGTCTGATGCTGGCGTTAGTAAAGAGGAGGCATCTGCCGCACTGCAGAGATTTTTAGTCGCTGCGCATGACATCCGAACCCCTCAGGGTCGCGCTCCCTTTGCATTTAAACTACATCAATTTATCAGTGGGCCAGGCAAGGTTCTGACAACGCTCGAAGCAGCGACGCGTCGAACAGTTACACTCGATGCCCAGCGTTTTGCACCAGGTCGGCAGGAACAGGCAATTCAGCTTTATTCGACCCACTTCTGTCGAGACTGTGGGCAGGAGTACCATCCTGTCTGGAAAACAACTCATGGCCCAATTCGGTTTGACCCTCGCGATATTGATGAAATTGCAACCGAAGATAACGATGAGGTTAACTTTGGTTTTCTGTGTCCGCACCATGACAAGCTTGAGTTCAAAGGTAGGCTGGAAGATCTTCCTGAGAGCTGGATAGACTTCTCTAAAGCGGAACCGAAGATCAAAGCTGGCTACAAAAACTCACAACCTATTGAGTTCATGGTCAGTCCTGATGGACTATCCGGTAGTGGTCAAAAGTTTTGGTACCTGCCCGGCAAGTTTCGTTTATGTCTGAACTGTTGCCAGGATCATGAAGTTCAGGGAAAAGACACAAACCGCTTGGCGAGCCTTTCTGGTGAGGGTCGTTCCTCAGCAACCACCATTCTCACCTTGTCGGCCTTGCGTCAGTTGTTTTCCATGAAAGAACTGCCGGAAGGCATTCCTGATCCTCGAAAATTGCTTGGTTTCACAGATAACCGTCAGGATGCGGCTCTTCAGGCTGGCCATTTCAACGATTTTATTTTCTTACTCACACTCCGGGCTGGTTTAATCGGAGCATTGCAGTCGAACAATAAAGAGCTGGACGAAGAGCATCTGGCTGAAGAGGTTTTCAAAGCCCTAGGGTTCAATCGAACCGATGAAGGTACGCTGGCTGAATATTTGCGGACCCCCAAATTAATGGGGCTGGCACGCCAGGAAGCACAACGCACCCTTCGTTATGTTATTGGCTACCGCCTATTACGCGACCTGCGTCGCGGTTGGCGCTTCAACAACCCTAATCTTGACCAGCTATCATTATTGAAGATTGGTTATAAATCCTTGAGTGATTTCTGCTCAGACGAAGCTTTATTCAAAGATACTAAGAATTCAACTCTAACCAAACTGAATGCCTTCAACCGGGAAAACCTTTGCCGAGTATTGTTTGACGAAATGCGCAGAGCACTGTGCTTAGAGAGTCGCTATCTCGACCCTGTTGAACAAGATAAAGCCAAAAGTAGTGCTTATAACTACCTGAATGAGCGCTGGGCATTCGCATCGGACGAAAAGCTGGAAACATCAAGGTTTCTTATTCTAACTAAACGTCCTGAGTACCGTGGTAAGCCAAGAACAGACTTGGTGACTGCAGGTAAACGTTCGCGCATTGTTAAGATCCTCAAAAAAGCTGAGTTTTGGAAAAACACGGCTTTTGCTGGTCAAGTCTCTAGCTGGAAAGACGATGAGTGGGTTGAAATCATTACTGCCTTACTTGAAGTGTCGGTGATGTATGGATACGTCCAAAAATACAACATTGAAAAGGGGCTGGCAGGTTACCGACTCAATGCATCAGCTCTGGATTGGCATTTAACCGATGAAATCCATACCGATGGCAGCAGTACAAACGAGTATTTCCGTCAGCTTTATCTAAACCTTGCAGAGCTTTTGAAGCTGCCAAGTCATCCGCTGTTCTACTTTGAGGCGCAGGAACACACTGCCCAGGTAGATGCAGGACGCCGTCAGTTGCTGGAACAACGCTTCCGCTTTACTGAGAAAGATCAGAAAGATTGGCTGGATGAGCCTGGACATGAAGCCCCATTAGAACGCTTGCCGGTCATGTTCTGCTCTCCCACCATGGAGCTTGGTGTAGATATTTCTGCACTTAATACGGTTTATCTGCGAAATGTTCCGCCAACCCCTGCTAACTATGCCCAACGCAGTGGCCGAGCTGGTCGATCAGGCCAGCAAGCTTTGGTAATTACGTACTGTGCTTCGTTGAGCCCTCATGACCAGTGGTTTTTCCATAATGCCAACGAAATGGTTCATGGCATTGTTAAAGCCCCAACGCTGGATCTGAGCAACCGCGAGTTGATTGAGAGTCACCTGCAAGCGGTATGGCTGGCTGCAGCAGAAGTTGAGCTGGATAGTAGCATCCGCCCGTTGGTAAATCCGGAAGTGAAATCCATGCCGTTACTGGATTCACTGATGGACAAGCTATCTGATCCTGAAGTGATGACTAAGGCTCGTATTTCGGCTAACGGAGTAATTAAACAGCTTGAGGGTGAACTCAATACCAGTACATGGTTCACTCCGGACTATATCGATTCGGTGATTCAGCACGCCCCAGAAAACTTTTCTAAAGCGCTTGATCGTTGGCGAGCCTTGGTTGAATCGACCCTCAAACAAATGGAAATGGCCGAGGCAATCACTAAGAGCCATACATCTACCGACAAAGAGAGAACCAATGCTAGGCGTCGTTGGGTGGATGCATCCAATCAGTACAACCAACTACAGAAAACATCGAACGGTCAGAATTCGGACTTTTATACCTACCGATATTTAGCAAGCCAAGGTTTCTTACCAGGGTATAACTTCCCCCGTCTGCCATTAATGGCCTGGATTCCTGGTCGTGGAGGACAGGCTGGTAAAGATGAAGAAGGCAGTATGGTAAGCAGACCACGCTTCCTGGCGCTTTCAGAATTTGGCCCCCGCAGTCTTATTTACCATCAGGGCCGTATGTACCGGGTCGTCCGTGCGAAGCTCAACGTTGGAAATAGTGATCACATTTCCGGCAATAGCACATTGGCAACTATTACTTCCCGAGTATGCAGCCAGTGCGGATATGGACACTTAGGACAGCCAGGTTCAGGTGAGCCGCTTGTTGATCTATGTGAAAACTGTGGTGCTCTTCTCGGTGAAGGGGATTGGGTTAAAGAACTCTATCGTGTTGAAACCGTCGAAACTCAGCCAGTTGAACGTATTTCCATCAATGATGAAGAACGCCAACGACAAGGCTTTGATCTTCAGACCACATATCGTTTCCTACCTGGTCGAGATGGCAAGGTTCAAATGGAAAAAGCGGTCGTCAGTGCCAACGGAGAGAGTCTGGCCGAACTGACCTATGCGCCTGCGGCTCGTATCTGGCGTATTAACCGAGGCTGGCGCCGACGCAAAGATAAAAACCAGCTGGGTTTTTACATCAACCCTATTACGGGACTCTGGAGCAAGGATGACACGGAAGAAAATGATCAGAGCTCTCAAGATGAAGGTGTGATGGAGAAAGTCGCTAATCAGCGGATTGTCCCTTTTGTGGAGGACTATCGAAACCTGCTGATTCTGGCGCCGCTAATGCCTCCTTCATTGGAAGCCATGGCAACAGTGCAAGCAGCACTTAAACGCGGTGTCGAGATGACCTTTCAGATTGAAGAGTCAGAGTTAGTTGCAGAGCCGCTGCCTAAGTTGGACGACCGCAAGTCGTTGTTGTTTTATGAAGCCGCAGAGGGTGGCGCAGGCGTATTAACACGCCTTGCTACGGAGCCCGAAAGTCTGGCAATCGTGGCAAGTAAGGCGCTTGAAATCATGCATTTCAAAAAGCCCGATGGCGGTATCTGGGATGCAGATAAGCTCTATGAGTCTGAAAAGAAGGATGAGCTTGGCAATTCATTGTGTGAAGCCGGGTGCTACCAGTGTTTGCTGTCTTACTTTAACCAGCCAGACCACGTGAATATCAATCGTCGTAACCAAGATGCCCTAAGGCTTCTGGTTGCATTGGCAAACTCCAGTGTTCAACTGGTTTCGGCAGCACAAACATCGACGTCACCAGCGGATGGTCATGATGATATCGCTACGGATTTTCTGGCCGAACTGACCAGACTCGGTTTGAAACAGCCAGATGCTCGGTATGTAACCGTCTCAGGTGGCGCCGCTACAGCAACGGCACAATATAAAGGCATGAGGGTATTGGTATTTACCGAGATGCCATCAGCCGACATCATCCACACTCTAACTGACAAAGGGTGGTCATGTATTGATGCATCAGACCGCTCTCAGTGGACAACCTTATTCAGTAACCACGCCGATGTTTTCGGTGCGGATGGGAACCCTGTTTGATGACACAAGAACATAACTATGTGCCGGGCAATCTGGTTCATGCCCGTGGCCGCGAGTGGGTCGTTCAAAGTGAGTCTTCTAATGACTGGCTGCGTCTAAGACCGTTGGGTGGAACGGATGATGACATTATTGCCCTCATCCCGGAGCTCGAAATTGAGCCTGTCAGATCAGCCACATTCCCTTGGCCTGATGCGGAAAAGCCGGGGAGTCATTCCGGTGGCTTGCTTCTGCGTGATGCGTTGCGATTGAAGCTACGAACTGGCGGAGGCCCCTTTCGTTCTTTCGGCAATATCGCTGTAGAGCCACGCGCGTATCAACTGGTACCGCTCTTGATGGCATTACGCTTAAACACGGTACGTTTGCTGATTGCAGACGACGTCGGTATCGGAAAAACCATTGAAGCCGGCCTGATTGTCCGTGAACTGATGGACCGTGGTGAAGTGTCCAGGCTAGCGGTTCTTTGTCCACCGCATCTGGTCGAGCAATGGCAATCGGAACTGGCAAACCGCTTCAACCTACAGGCTGTTGCTTTAACTTCGGCAACAGCCAGCCGTGTTGAACGCGAAGTTCCTCATGGTATGAACCTGATGGACCATTTCCCTGTGATTGTTGTAAGTCTCGATTACATCAAGAGCGAACGACACAGAGAGCACTTTCTCTCTATAGCTCCGGAATGCGTAATTGTTGATGAAGCTCATACCTGCGCCTCCTCTGGCCAGGGTAAACAACTCCGCTTCGAATTATTACAACGGCTGGCAGCCAACGACGACCGCCACCTCATTATGTTGACGGCAACGCCACATTCGGGTGACGAAAGTGCGTTTTATAACCTGATCTCACTACTCAAGCCCAAGTTTGCTGAATTACAGCAGCATACCTCTGCCAGCCACCCGCTACGGCAGGAACTTGCACGTCACTTTGTGCAGCGTCGCCGTAAGGACATTGCCGAATGGCAAGCCGAAACCAATGACGGCAGTGGATTCCCTCGCCGTATGAAGTCAGAAGTGACCTATAAGCTCAATGGCGACTGGGGTGCGTTTTTTGACGCCGTACAAAGTTACTGTGTTGAATTAGCCGAAAGCGTTGAGCAGCAAGGAGAAAGCAGTGCCCGTCTTATCTGGTACGCAACCCTGGCATTGTTGCGTTGTGTTGCCTCCTCCCCCGCGGCTGCTGTTAAAGCGCTAAACAATCGACTCGAAGGTATTGAAAGTAACGACGACCTCCTGAGCGACGAACGTCTGCATGATGGTGAGGCAGATGATCTGATGTCGTCCGATTTGGAACCACCCGCTCAGTTACAGAATCAATCACTGCAACGATTAATCGATGAGGCCGAACGGCTTAGCGGTAAAAAGGGAGACCCCAAACTGTCCGCTTTAATCCAGCATCTTGAGGGATTGATTGCTGAAGGTTTCCAACCCGTTGTCTTCTGTCGCTACATCGCCACAGCCCATTATGTTGCTGAACATCTCCGGAAGCACTTTCCTAAAGCGCTGGTTGAATCCATTACGGGCGAGCTCACACCAGAAGAACGGCGCATAAAAGTAGAGGAAATGGAGGCTGGGGAACAACGTATTCTGGTCGCCACAGACTGCTTGTCAGAGGGTATCAACCTTCAGCACTTGTTCACTGCAGTAGTTCATTACGATCTGGCCTGGAACCCCACGCGCCACGAACAGCGGGAAGGCCGGGTTGACCGGTTTGGCCAACAAGCGAGCGAAGTTCGCTGCAGCATGCTCTATGGTCAGGATAACCCGGTCGATGGTTTCGTATTGAATGTCATTCTTCGCAAAGGTGAAGCCATCCAGAAAGAACTGGGGGTATTGGTACCAATGCCTGAAGATGACAGTCGCATTAATCAGGCGTTAGTGAAAGCGGCACTGATGAAGCGTAACTCAGTCACAGCACCCTATACCCAGGATATGTTTGCTGATGCCGAAGAGCTGTTAGCTCCGGTTCAGAGCCAGTGGCAGGATGCCCTGGTTAAGGCGAAAGCAAACCGTACAGTATTTGCCCAGCGCTCACTTAAACCCGAAGAAGTGATGCCCGAATGGCAAAAACAACAGGAAGCGCTGGGCGCACATGCTGATGTGCAGCGTTTTGTACAAACAGCTACATCACGTTTGAATTCCCCACTGGATGTCGTGCGTGGGAATCGTTTCCGCTTCTCACCGCAATTCACCCCGGTAAACCTGCGGCAGAGACTGGAGGACGAAGGCATCGATCAACCTCTGCTGCTCGATTTTAATGAGCTGCACAGAAGCCACCCGCTGGTCAGCATTCTGGCGGATCACCTGCTGGAAGAAAGTCTGCAAGGCGATAGCAATATTGCTGCACGTTGTGCAGCCGCTGAAACCAATACCGTAGACATGGTGACAACCATCTACCTGCTACGTTTGCGCCATCAACTTGAATATGTACGCCGTAACGAACCATTTCAGCTCATGGCCGAAGAAACCTTGGCGGTAGCAGTGAAGGGGCGTACTAATCCTGAGTGGGTTGTTGGGCATCAGGTGAACCAACTGCTGGAATGCATTCCAACAGGCAACCTTTCTAAAGAGGCTATGGCCCGTGAGATTCGACAGGCACTGGATTTTATGGCCAGTCAGCAAGAGAAACTGGAACGGATAGCCAATGACCGGGCTGAAGCATTATTAGCCGATCACCGCCGGGTACGGGAAGCCGCCCGCGACGTAGGCCAGTACAGCGTTAAGGCGTGTCTGCCGGTCGACCTGATTGGTGTGTATGTATTGCTGCCGGATGCGCTGTAAGGAATCCCCATGAAAAAAGTAATACGTCAGATCAAAAGCGCATTCAGCCTGCCCAGTATCACCCTTGAAGGCGGCCTGTTTCTGCCCGATCAGCTCGAAAAAGCGGCTTTGGGGCAGGCGGAACACCAGACGGAAGCCGATTACCAAGTTCCCAAAGGCCTGAAGCTTAAAGATGAATACAGCCGTGCGTTTCAGATAGCCTGCGCTCAATGGAAACAGTTTGCACCGCAGCTGCAGCGTAGTGACCTGGATGCCGGAAACGTCACCCGTACTTTTGTTGAGGAATTGCTGCGCGATGCGCTGGGCTATGCACGCATCCAGCCCACAGCTCCTATCACCGTTAATGAGCGTAGCTACCCTGTCACCTTAATGGCGGGGCATGTACCGGTTGTTGTCGCCCCCTTTAACAGCAAGCTGGACGACAGCCTCGAAGCCTTTGCTATTGAGGGGAGCGGCAGCCGTAAGAAGTCCGCCTTCCAGCTGGCACAAGAACTTCTTAATGCCAGCGACGAGCACCTGTGGGCGATCGTCTCTAACGGCAAGCAACTGCGCTTGCTGCGTGACGCAGCAAGCCTGACGCGCCCAAGTTTTCTGGAGTTTGATCTTGAAGACATTTTGCAGGGGCAGCGCTTTAGTGAATTCGCTACGTTATGGCGGATACTGCACGCTAGCCGTGCCAATCCACATGGCGCAGCGGACGGTTGTATCTGGGAGGCCTGGCGCGAGCAAGGTAAAAACGAAGGGACCCGCGTACGCGATGGTCTCCGTCAGGGCGTTGAACAGGCCCTGTTAACTCTGGGTGAAGGATTTATTCAGCATCCAGCCAACCAATTGCTGCGCCAGCAATTAGAAACTGGCCAGCTCAGCAAAAATGAGTATTTTCAGCAGTTATTACGCCTCATCTACCGATTGATTTTCCTCTTTACCGTCGAAGAGCGTGGACTGCTACATCCGCAACCGGCAGCGGGCAAAGCAAATGCCAAAGCCGACCAGCTGGCTCGCCGTGCTTACGCACAAGGGTATGCCTTAGGACGTCTGCGGGATGCTTGTCTTAAGCGCCGTAACTTGAACCGCTTTGACGATCAGTGGCAGTCTCTGCGTATCGTTTTTGCCGGCTTGGCCAATGGCGAAGTGCGCCTGGCGTTACCAGCTCTGGGTGGGTTGTTCAGCCGTAACCAATGCCCACAACTGGATGCATCCAGCCTGAGTAATTTGCATTTATTAAGTGCTATGCGCCATTTACGCTGGGCCATCCACAATGGTTCCCCGGTTCCCATTGATTACCGCAACATGGGCCCGGAAGAACTGGGCAGCGTGTATGAAAGCCTGCTGGAACTGGTACCAGAAATTAACCTGCCGGCGAAAACCTTTGGTTTTGTCGGCATTACCAGCGAAGGCTCAACAGCAGGTAATGCTCGTAAAACCAGCGGTAGTTACTACACACCCGATTCCTTAGTACAGGAGCTGATCAAGTCGGCCCTGGAGCCGGTTATTCGCCAGCGCCTGCAAGACAACCCAGACAATCCGACAGCAGCATTGCTCAGCATCCGTGTGATTGATCCTGCCTGTGGCAGTGGTCACTTCTTACTGGCAGCCGCGCGCCGACTGGCACAGGAATTAGCTCAGCTGCGTAATGAAGACGGTGCCGTTAAACCGGCCGACTACCGCCAAGCCCTGCACGATGTAATCGCCAATTGTATCTTTGGTGTCGACCGTAACCCTATGGCGCTGGAACTGGCGCGTATGGCGCTGTGGCTGGAAGGTTTCGACAACAGTGGTGAAACCGGCCAACCGCTTTCCTTCCTGGATCACCACCTGCAATGCGGTGATGCCTTGCTGGGCCTGACCGATCTGAAAGCGTTGGAGTACGGCATTCCCAAAGCAGCCTTTAAAGCTCTGTCGGGTGATGAAAAGCCAGTGTGTACGGCGTTGGGCAAAACCAATACCGCAGCCCTGAAACAACTGGAGAAGGACCGCACAAGTCCACAGTTTAAACTGCCGTTAGAGCAGGCGAGTCAGCTGGCCGAGCTGCAAGCCATCGAGGCCATGCCACAGCGCACTACCAACCAGATTGCCAAACAAGAAGCGGCGTATCTGGCCTTCCTCGACAAGGCCAAACACAGTCCGTTACGCCATGCCGCGGATATGTTGCTGGGTGCGTTTTTGATGCCCAAAACCGCAGAAACAGAAGCGCAGATACCTACCACGGCCAATCTGTATCTGGAACTGATCAACAATCAGCATAACGAGCAGCATCTGAACGTACGCAGCAGCGCCATGCAGGCTTGTGCCGATGCCAGCGTATTTCATTGGCCATTGGCCTACCCGCAGGTGTTTGCCCAAGGTGGATTCGACTGCGTATTAGGCAACCCGCCTTGGGAGCGCATCAAACTTCAGGAAGAAGAGTTTTTTGCTACCCGCAGCACTTATGTAGCCCTGGCAAAAAATAAAGCCGAACGGGCTCAACGCATTCAGTGGCTGAGCGAAGGCATGCTGGCCAAACACCTGTATCCCGAAATTCATCACCCGGAATACGAATGCCTTGCAGAAGTACGCTTATATAACGAGTTTGTAAGCGCCAAGCGTACCGCTGAAGCGGCCAGCGCATTTATGCACGTGAACGGTGATGAAGGCGGACGTTATGCACTTACTGGTGTGGGTGACGTCAATACCTATGCGCTGTTTAGTGAAACGATTTTGCAGATCACCGCAGAGTCTGGGCGCTCCGGTTTTATTGTGCCAACTGGTATCGCCACTGATGATTCAACCAAAGCCTTTTTTGGTCATATTTCCCAAAGTGGCAGATTGGTCAGCCTGTACGACTTTGAAAACCGCGAGGCGATTTTCTCTGGCGTTCACCGCAGTTATAAGTTCTGTCTTCTGACCATTGGTCAGGCTGAAGAAGCTGAGTTTGCTTTCTTTTTGGCGCAACCTCATGAACTGGGCGATGATCGCCGCCGCTTTACCCTGACGCCGGAAGAGTTCAGACTGATCAACCCTAATACCCTGACCTGTCCGGTATTCCGCAGCCAGAAAGATGCCGAGCTGACCAAAAAGCTCTACCGCGCAGCGCCGGTTCTGATTAATGAAACTAAGGAAAATGGAAATCCTTGGGGTATCAGCTTTATGGCGATGATGCATATGTCCAACGATAGTCATCTATTTAAAGATGAGCAAGGCATTGGGCGGGTGCCGTTATATGAAGCCAAGATGATTCACCAGTTTGATCATCGCTGGGCAACCTATGAAGGTGACTCTGCGAGAGATGTATCAGTCGCAGAAAAAGCCGATGCCAATTTTGCCGTTACCCCTAGGTACTGGATGAAAGTGGATGAAGTAGAAGATCGCCTCATCAAACGCAACAAATCTGGAGAAGTCGTTTGGCAGTGGAACTATGGCTGGATTATGGGGTGGCGAAATATTGCACGAAGCACAGATGAAAGGAGCTTTATATCTACAGTGATGCCTAAAATCGCTGTAGGCCATTCAATGCCTCTATGGTTTACATCTGAGGGGCCTCATGAATCAGCAGCATTTTTAGGGAATATGTCCGCTCTAGTTTTTGACTATGTCGTAAGGCAAAAATTGGGCGGGACGAATATGACTTATGGGTATTACATGCAATTCCCTGTAATCGCTCCTAATTCTTATAGCGAAGCGGATATTAGATTCATTAGTCCAAAGGTTTTAGAGCTCACTTTCACCTCTTACGAGCTCAAGTGTTGGGCTGAAGACTTGGGTTATGTCGGCGATCCATTTCCGTTTGACCCCGAGCGCCGTGCTATTTTGCGTGCAGAACTGGATGCCTACTACGCAAAACTATACGGCCTGACTCGTGACGAACTGCGCTACATCCTCGATCCGGCCGATGTGATGGGTGAATACTACCCATCCGAAACCTTCCGGGTACTGAAAAACAAGGAAATGAACCTGTACGGCGAATACCGCACCCAACGTCTGGTGCTGGAAGCCTGGGATAAGCTGGAAGCGGGTACTCTTGGTAGCGATATCGTCGAAGCCACTGCTCGTAGGAAAGATCCTTTAAACGAATATTTTGATCACGGAACACCCGCCAATGAGACCGAAGACTGGTGGGCGGGAATTGCGTGCGACGTACTGCTTCAGAAAGGTCCGCTTGATGATAAGAACTTGCTCATGGTTCTTACCACTACCCTGCCTATTACTTCGAAAGCACCCGAACTTGCACAGTGGCTAGAGCCTCTGGCTTCTGGCCGCTGGCAACAGGTATTCCATTGGCTTAGAGGTCTATTGAAAGTATCTGACGGTCAGCCTTTATCTATTACAGATCCATCGTTGCTTTCGGATGTATTGGGTGATCATCGAACTGAAGCTTTGGCGAAAGCATTGATTTCAGCTCGTGCTGAACAGGAACGTAAGTTGGCTGAGCTGATGGTTGAGAAATCTACTGATTCTGATTCCGAAGTGGTGACCAAGAAAGGATAAGAATGCATGGATGAATCAGGTGCAATGGATAGCTGTCTAGCCAAACCACGTTTGTGGATTGAAAAGCTCTGGATATTAGATTCCACTGGGGCACAGCAGCCCCTGCGTGAAATCACATTGACACCAGGGCTGAATCTTATCGTTTCTCCCCAGTCAGAAAGCAGCTCTGGTCATAGCGTTGGTAAAACGGCTTTCTGCCAGCTTTTACGCTTTATTCTAAATGACCCACAGTGGTCAGAAGGTACTTCACTTAAGGATGAGTTACTACAAAATTTGGATTTAAAGAAAGGAGCCGTAGCTGCCCAAGTACACATAGGTAACGAATGCTGGACGGTTTAAACCGATGGCGACATCAACAACAATATAAAGCATCCAGAACTGCTGATTGGCTGCAACTAGCCAGTAACGAGGCTGAGAATGAGTTTGGGCTTTATCAGGCAGCACTTACTAAAAATTTCATTGATGCTCTCCCCATCCAGCAATTACCAGGCTCAAATCAAGACATTGAGTGGCAGCATATACTTGCCTGGTGTTCACGAGATCAAAACGCGCGCTATCAAAACTATTATCAGTGGCGGGCAGCCGGCACCGGATTCAGTTTTCCTGCAAAGTCGCCAGCCGTACTTTTACAAATAGTTCTTGGAATGGTGGACGATGGCAGAGCCCTTCACGAGTTTGAAATAGCAAGAAAAGCAGTTGATTCTCAGAAAAAGAAGCTGCAGTCGCTGCATGATGAGCCGTCCATATTGATGAATCATGTGCGTCGACAGCTTGATCGGCGGTTGAACACAAACTCGAGGGTACCTTTTAGGCGGACTGATCTTTTTGAACAGTCGAACCTGATCGATATCGCCAAACAGCGCTTATCAGGTTATGCACGACAGCTAGAAAAACTTTCTGATCAACTTAAGGCTACCAGTACTGAGCGGCAGCTCGAGATTGAAAGAAGAACACCAATAAATTCTGCAATCAGCCTTATCCGTAACGAAATAGACCAGCTAGAGGCGATAGTAGCCGGAAATTATCAGGAACTGGAACGATTGATCAAAGATGCTCAATCACTCCAGGAAAAACTGCCCTCTCGCTGCGATCCTGGTAACCGACTTCTGCGGGATTGCAGCTATGTTCTACAAAGAGTTAATTTCATCCAAATAGACCGAAGTCGTCAGGCTAATGAGCATAAAAGAAGCTCAAAAGACATAGAGAGAGATCTACTTCCTCTTAAGCAACGCCTAAAATTGCTCGAGACTGAGGCGAGACCTTATGACCTGATGATTACCACTCTGGACCAGAAGAGTGAAGAGATTAATCATCACATGATAGAGGTAATAACAGCCAAGGAATTGTTATCTGAGGCGATTGAGGATTATGAATTCTACGAAAATGTGATTCAGGGAAAAGAGCAGACTGCTGAAATTCATAATGCCGAGATTCGGCTGGCCCAGCTTGAAAGTATTTTTTGTAAGAAAAAAACTGCGTATGAAAATCTACACAGCCGCACGAGTAAACGCAAAAAAGCGATCAGTTCGATAATGAATAGCATCGCTGAATATCTACCGATGTTCAGCTGGGGAGTTTTTAATGATGACGATAGGTTTGCTGGAAGACCTTTCCAGTTAGGTCCATCACACTCTACGACTTATAGTGTATTAGAGATTTTGAGTGGTGATATAGCTTGCTTGATAGATAGCCAAAACGAGGGAAGTCTTCATCCAGGATTTCTGATCCATGATTCCCCCAGAGAAGCTGAAATGAGTGAACAAATACTATGGGCATTGTTGGAAAGTGTTCAACCTGATAAAGGAAAATTCTTCCAATACATCGTAACTACTTCAACCGAACCTTCTGAAGCATTCAAAGATTATGAACGCTTAAGGCTCAATTCCGCTTCCGACAAGGGATTACTTTTCAGACAACCGTTGTCTGTATCACAGGGATCTCTGAATTAGGCCCATCTGTACAGTCATGAACGTCATCTATTAAACCGGAGTAGAACCCAAGCATCGATGATACTGCATCTGCCAAACTATGGGTGAATGACGCAGCAAACAGTCAAACCATCGACTTGATGCTTTTATCACCTTAAGATCCGACCATAAAATCATCAGTAAGGGACATCGAATGGATGAGCTGCAGCCGTTAGCCAAGGAAACATTGGATACTCTCGAGGAGATTGCTAATACAGCACAAACGAAGCTGCAATCCGGATCAGACCGAAGCACCGACAGCTTTGCTTCAAGCAATTCATTCACCGGCGCTGTTGCTCACCAGAATCTCGCCAACATCCAAAAGAGTGAGCAAGAGGGTTTCAGAAGCCTGACGCGGGAACCAGCCATCATGAGGATGGTACTTGAGGATGATGAAGGCAATCTTGGTGTGGTTTATATTTCCCGTACCACGAGCATCGTGCTTGGATCGGGCAATAAGGTGGCTTCATACCACTCGGACATTGGAAAACTCGCTGAAACTCCATTGGGTGAAATCGCCGTAGTCAAATTGGACGGGAAGCCAACCCGTTACTATGTAATCGAAAAGCTCAGCATAAAACCGCAGCATCAAGCAAAAGAATGGGATTCAAAGTTATCGGTTCTTCTGCACATTGATGCTGATACTATGACTATAAGCTCACTCAGAAGCCTGCTTGCTTCAGTAGATGATGAATTTGAGCGTATGCTGGCTGGCGTTAAGCCAGCGGATGTTATTAAGGTTGGTATCGAACATCAGGTCAGAACGGCAATGGGGTTGAGAGACCAGCCGATTCTGGACCAATTCCAAGGAACGATTTTTCGACTGCCTCTGGACGAACAGTTGATTATTCTTGGTCCTCCTGGAACCGGTAAAACAACCACGCTGATCAAGCGCCTCGGTCAGAAGCTGGACGTGTTTAGTCTGAATGAAGACGAGCGACACATTGCCCTAAGAAATGATCATATTCGTCCACACCAGCAAAGCTGGCTGATGTTTACCCCATCGGAATTGCTGAAGCATTATCTGAAAGAAGCCTTTAGTCTGGAGAATATCTCGGCTTCAGATGAGCATGTGAAAACCTGGACCAGCTTTAGAAACAGCTTTGCCCGAAATACGCTTGGGGTGCTTAAAACGGCTAATGGTGGCCGCTTTTTGTTGAATGCGAATAGCGAAATCGTTCATCAAGAGGTTATTAAGGATCCCCGTGATTGGTTTGAAGCCTTTGCGCAATTCCATAAAGACGGGCTGAAGCAGCAGGTAAAAACTGGATTGACCCAGATAGAGGCTGCATCGTCCGATATGCCTGACGATCTGCTGGAAAGGCTGCAAGGTGTTGTTTCCAGGCTAGATACCGACTCACTGATAAGCATCTATCAGTCTCTCAGGCTCTTGGATGCAATTCTGGAAGCGAATCGTACCAAGTCAAAAGACAAGGCTAGTAAGCTGATCAAAGACGAACAAGTGAAACTGTATCGTCAAGAAAAGACCATTTTTGCTTCACTTAACACCTATTTAGAGTCAATCGCTACGTTATCTGACGATGCCGAGGATGATGAAGAGGAGGATTTAGCTGATGATGCCGGCCTCTCTCCGCCTAGCATGGCTGGAGACGCCAAGGGTGCTCATGCTTACGCTACAGCAATACGTGCATTAGCCAGAAGTTACTACCTGAAAAAGTCCCCTCCTAAGTCTGGCCGCAACGCGGCAGTTCTTGCTTTTCTCAATGAGCGAATCCCATCTGCCGATATACTGAACGAAGTTGGACGCAGTGTGAGCTTACAAGCGGGACTAGGACAATTCATTAAAGCTCATACAAAGTATGTATCGGCGGTGAGTAGCAATTACGCCCGCTTCCGAGGCAGTAAGGATGCCAAAGAACGTTTTTATTCGGCAGCATCCAAAAGTAATGCGATTAGCCCGATTGAGCTTGATCTGGTGATTCTTACTATTTTGAAAAACGTTCGTGAGTTACTTGAACAGACTTTTGTTACCCGGAATTTGGAAGAGTCTGAGTTCGATTATCTGAAAACAATCGTCGGTCACTTCCGTAACCAGATTATGGTGGACGAAGCCACTGACTTTTCCTTGCTGGAGTTAGCCTGCATGGAAAGCCTGACCTCACTAAATACCCGATCATTTTTTGCTTGTGGTGACTTTAACCAGCGAATCACATCGACAGGTCTTCGTCAGTTTGAGCAGCTTGAGTGGGTATCGAAGAGAATAAAGGCTCATTCAATTCGTGTTGTGTATCGTCAGAGTCAGTTACTCAACCGTTTCGCCAATGACTTGCTGGTGCTACAACAAGGTGATTTGTCTGCCGCAGGCCAGCTGCCGGATGACAGCATCCATGAAGGTGTATCCCCCGTTCTGGGCGAGAACATCGAAGGAGAGGCAACGGTTAAGTGGCTTGCCGATCGTATTAACGAAGTCGAAAGATCTGTCGGGGCTGGTCTTTTCCCCACCATTGCCGTACTCGTAAATAGCGAGGGCACTGTACAACCAATGGCAGAGCAGCTGACCCCTTACCTCACCAATCTTAAGGCTGTTGCTTGCTCTGAAGGGCGCTCGCTTGGCGAAGGAACAGATGTACGCGTGTTTGATATTCGGCACATCAAGGGACTTGAGTTCGAGGCGGTATTCTTCGTTGGTATTGACCAGCTTGCCGTTGAGCAACCGGAGTTATTCGATCGCTATCTGTATGTAGGTACAACTCGGGCTGCTACCTATCTGGGTATCACATGCAATGGCGGTTTGCCTGCCTCACTTGAGCCACTGAGGCATCATTTCGTTGGTGATTGGAAATGAAATCTTTAGAAAAGTCATTAGTGGAAAAAGCTGGTTACGATTCCGGCTTTGAATTCGTTGAGAGTAGCTCCGCCGATGCGGTGCTTCTTGCTTCTGCACTACATCCAGCAAAAGCATTGATCACTAAAGTGGGAACAACGTTTGAGGTTCAGCTCAGTTCGTTAAAATCTCCGTTGCTGGCAAAGGAGGTGCGAAGGAGCTTTCCGGATTTGGTTGAATCGGTAACTGGATTTTACGTTTCATCTGAAATGGAGCTGGCAAAGCTACTCCGCCGTGCTGCCTCGTTATCATTTGCCCTGCCTAATCAGGCGACTAACAGCTACCATGCCTTGCTGGAAAAAGAACTTGAATCTCTTGCGCCTGAAGCCAAGGGAACCGAGATTGAGAGGCTTGTTCGACAACGTGTTGGGCAACAATCTTACCGGGCAGCCATGATGGAGTACTGGGGCGGCGCTTGCGCGGTTACAGGCATATCAGTCGCTGCTGTGCTACGAGCAAGTCACTCCAAGCCCTGGGCGGAGTGTACTTCCGATAATGAACGCCTGAATGTCTTCAATGGCTTTCTGCTGAGTGCGAATCTCGATTCGCTTTTTGATCGCTTCCTGATCACATTTGATGACAACGGAGAATTAGTCACTTCACCGACGATTGCAGCCCAACAAAGGGCTCTACTTGGTATCGATAACCCGCTGAAGCTCAGATGGATTGCAAACGAACATCTGCCATTCATCCGCTATCACCGGGAGAGATTTGCAGCACTTGGTTTACAATCTTCTTCCGAAATGTATTGAGAGATCCGCACGTCATTCTGTTTCTGGAATGATCAGTAAGTGCTCGGCAATACTGCCGATCGGCACTTCAAAATACACACATAACCGATCCAATACGTCGGTGTTGGTGACATAACCCTTCTGATTGGCAATCTTTGATAGCGTGGTTCGGTGAATACCGGTTTCACGCGACACCTCTTCCAGAGTGATGCGACGCCCTTCCTTAAATTCCTTGTCGGCTATCAGTTCCTTCAATCTAAAACGGATCATGAGCTTGGTTTCCAGGCAGCTTATGGCTCGCATATTACCGCTTAAACCAATCTGCACCAAGCGCGTGGCCTCATCATACGAGCACCTTGAAGGGTAAATGTAGAGCATGCTCATCAAATAATGGTTGACATGGGTTTTGATCGCTTCTAATGTAGACCTTGCTCTACAAACAACCATTAAGGAACGCATCATGAGCCAAACATACTTAACCACCGAAGAGCTGGCCGAACGTATCAAGTACGACCCACGCACCATCCGTAACCAACTGAAGGACTCTGTACTGCTGGAGGGAGTGCACTACTTCCGCCCGTTCGGCGGCCGCAAGATTTTGTACGTATGGGAGAAAATCGAAGCTGACATGTTCAAGGCTCCGGCGATTGATACCCAGATGATGAGCCTGCAGTAAGGAGGCGTTTTATGGCCAGTATCAATACACGCTATGGGCTATTACAGGTCGATTTCTACTATCGCGGCCAGCGTTGCCGCGAGCAAACCAAGTTTGAAGACACTCCGGCCAACCGCAAAAAGCTGGAGAAGATCATCGAACGAATGGAGGCCGAGATTCTGCTGGGCACCTTTGTGTACCGGGATTACTTCCCGCGAAGCAAAAAAGTGGAGTTCTTCGATCATCTGGATAGCCGCGTTGCTGCTGCCCGGCTGTCACCCAACCAGACCACTTCGGATATTCCGACATTCAGGGAGTTCACCGAAGTCTGGTTGAGCGATATGTCGGTGGAGTGGCGTGAGAGCCATAAGAAGACGGTGATGATTAACCTGAACACCTACGTTCTGCCCGCCTTTGGGGAGAAAAGGGTCAGCGACATCACCAAGGCCGACATACTGAATTTCCGTTCAAACCTCGCCAAAGACCCGAAACGGAAATCCAGCCCACTGAAGGCCGCCACCATCAACAAGATCATGACCCCGTTGAGGATGATTATGAATGAAGCCGCTGATCGTTATGAGTTTAACTCGCCCTACCGTGGGATTAAATCGCTGAAGAAGCAAAAGATCGACGTGGAGCCGTTCTCGTTGGATGAAGTACGGCTGATTCTGGCCAATGTGCGTGAGGATTACCGCCCGTATTACGCCGTTCGCTTCTTCACCGGTATGCGTACCGGTGAGATCGATGGCCTGCAATGGCAGTACGTGGATATGGAGCGTCGCCTGATTCTGGTGCGTGAAACCGTGGTCGATGGTGCGATTGAGTACACCAAAACCGACGGTTCGCAGCGCGATATCCACATGTCGCAACCCGTTTACGATGCCTTTCTGCAGCAGCGGGCCTACACATTCGGCCAGAAGTTTGTGTTTGGTAGTCGGAACGATACGCCCATCTCACACAACAACGTCACCCAACGCGTCTGGTATCCGTTGTTGCGCTACCTGGGTTTGAAGGAACGTCGTCCATATCAGACCCGCCACACGGCAGCGACGCTGTGGCTGGCCGCCGGTGAAAGCCCGGAGTGGATTGCGCGGCAAATGGGACACACCACCACGGAGATGCTGTTCCGGGTGTACTCTCGTTATGTGCCGAACCTGACCCGCCAGGATGGCTCAGCGTTTGACCGGTTGCTGTATGAGAACAACATGAGCGATGTACCACCGCGCAAGCCTGAGATGATGGAGGATGAAGCATGAACCACGTTCTTTATGGTTGCGCCCGTCCGGTGAAGGTGAGTGACCGTGCCTTCGGTATCGCTAACTGGCTGATTCACCATTATGAGATTCAGCCGGGGTATGGGCTGGCGCCCTACCTGAATGTTTGTCCGAACGTCAGTAATCACAACGCCGTACGGCTGTGGGTGGAGCTGCAGCTGCAGGTACGCCCGCCGATGTTTGAAACCCTGGGAGACTTGCGGCAGGCCTTTGCTGCCAGGTTGCCTGTCAGCTATGCCGCTTAATGCGGCGCTGAACAACAGGGAGGTTGTTCAGTCTGGTCACCGACTTCGGCGCCATCGGATCAGAGTTCAACAAAAGGATTCGAGGGGTGCTGAACCGCACCCATCCGTGTGAACTGAGCTCAGCGGGTGCTATGGATAACTACTACATCAGGATGTGTAGCAAATCCGACGTTACAGTTCTCATCGGCTCCACAACATCAGCCAACCTGCTGTTATCCCTGATATTTTTTCATTAGTTGTAAGCGTAACAAGATCCTTGTTACACCCTAAATAGCCGCTTCCTGAATACCATTTTGCTGCCGCACTCAGAGCAGCAGGTCATCTGCCCAACGCGAAAGTACTAGCCGGCACTTTTCCATGATGAACAGGAAGAATCGTGCGCTGTAACAAAACCCGTGTTACACCCCAGGGTTGAATGCTTGCCATGGGTAACCCACTGTTTTACTGAGCTTTTTTCTAAGCAATCCCAGTGTAACGACGAAACTGTTACACCCTCGGCAGCTGCCAGCCCGTCGTGTAGCTCGGCGATAGATGGTTCCGATTCTTTTTATTTTGCATCATGTACTGGTAAGCGATGGCAAAGCGCTGAAATCTGTAAAAGCGACCTATTTAAAGTCTTTTCATACCAGTCAGCAGAGGATTTGAAGTATGCTTTGGCGAGATACATCAATGGTTACAACAATCTAAATAGCCTGTATCCAGGTTTATTTTAATGTCTAAAAATGGAACACTAGAGAATGGCAGCATGAAAATGAACGTGCCCATTTTATCGGGGCTAGATCAGCTTACTGGTGCCGGATTTGCCACGCTTTACGCCTCTCTTACGGTCAACCTTTGGTGGTTTGTTACCCATCTAGCCCTCTAACGGGGGCTTTTTGTCATCTTTTTAGTTAGAAGTGATTTGTTTTCCTTTTAAAAAACTAAATCGGAATATTTCCTAACTATTTGTAATCTATGTGTTGAATGTTGTAGAAACGTCGCAATATACGTGTAATAACGATCTACCAATATAAGGATGTAGAGTGAAGAAGAAAAATGGAGATTTGTCCAAAGTCGGGCGTTTTAGCACTGATCTAGCTACGAAAAATTTCGTATTAGCACAGGCCGCAGGCCATTGTGAGCTGTGTGGTATAGACCTTATGTATGATTACCGTGTAGGTAAGTCTATGAAATGGGGTGAGGTCGCCCACATTCTTCCAGCTAGCCCCAAAGGGCCGCGTGGTACAGCTGAGCATGATGAAGCTAAGGCGGCAGCGCTTACAAATGACCCTACCAACCTCATGTTACTCTGTCCCAGCTGCCATGACAAAATTGATCGGGATGCTGAGGGATATCCAGAAAGCGATCTTAGCTGCCTGCATCAAGCGTACCTGGAGCGAGTTCGGCTGGCGGCGACCACTCCTGATGGTGGAAGAGCGATTCCAGTAATTGTCCAAAGCCAGCATTTCGCAACGAACAACGACATCCCCGTTCGTGATCTGTTGGTGGCAATGTCCTCAGAGGGACTTACTGCATTCGATCATCCCATCAAGATCACTTTTCCGGCCCCGAGCCATCGTGGAAGGGATGCTCACTATTGGCAGAGCATTAAGGACAACATTCAGCACGAATTAGAGCAGCAGCTAAAGCGCCGCGGAGGAGCCTATGGTGATGCTCCAGCGCTGGCCGTAGTGGGCGTGGCAGACATCCCAGCGCTGATCATGCTAGGGCAGTCCTTAGGTGATCGATCCAAGCGCCTGCTTTTCTCGTTCAACCGCGAACACCAACTACGTTGGCCTGACCAGTCAGCCGAACCTCCCGAGTTTGTGTTCACCCCGCCCTCGGATGGAGAAGGCCCGCTGGCTCTGGTGTTGTCTATCTCCGCGCAAGTCCCAACTCGCGATGTCGAGGAGGCACTACCTGGTGCGCGTATCGCTGAGCTGAGCATCCCAGTGCCCAGCTATGCGATGGTTCAGAACCGTCGCGTGATACACGCGTTTCGCGACGCTCTACAAACGCACTTGAGCCGGCTTGAGGCCATGGCTGCAGACAAAATCCATGTGTTTGCGGCGATTCCCGCTGCTTTGGCAATTGAGTTCGGGGCCTTGCTTACTACGCAACACCAACACGCTTACTTGATTTTCGATCGAGATAAAGACAACCAAAACAGGTTTACGCCAACACTACAGTTGGGCCACCAAGCCCAGGAGGTTCGTTGATGTCCATGAGCAATGAACAGACCAAGCGCGGAAGCTGGGAGCACTTTCTGCTCCGCGCCGCGAAGGAGATCTCACTGTCCGAAGCGCAGTACGAGAAGATCAACGACCGATACTCCCAGCTTGAGAAGATCCTCAACGCTTCCGACAATCCACTACTGGCGGAGGCGCACATTTTTGTCCAAGGCTCCATGCGCCTGAAGACAACGATCAAGCCCGTTTCTGACGCCCCAGAGGATCTGGACACCATCGACGCGGACGCCATTATTTGGCTCCCTCATGCCCAGAGTGCTGGAGCTCAAGAGGTTCTGGATGCCATTGAGGAACGCTTCAAGGCTGGCAGCCGTGTCCAGGAGGAAATCAAGCAACTACGTCGGGGCATCCGGATCGTCTATGCGGACGAAAACCCCGGATTCCACATCGATGTCACGCCAGCGCGTGCCATCAATGGGAATTCTCAAGGCAATGGCGAAGGTAAGCTGGAAGTACCGGATCGGGAGACTGGGTGGAAGGCGAGCAGCCCGATCCCGTACTCAAAATGGTTGCAAGTCGCGTCAACGCAAACCATCTCCTTGGCGGAACATATGGCTGTCGCGAAAAGCCAGCGCGCTTTTGATGCCGCCACTCAGGATCCGCTGCCGCAGTATCAGGACTATCTCGATCAAGACCCACTTCGGGCAACGATCAAGCTGTTGAAGCGACATCGGGATGAGTGGGCCATCCGCACCAAAAATACGGATCATCGTCCGATTTCGGCAGTCATCACCACTCTCGCTACACACGCCTACCTTGATGTGGCGAAAGAGTCCCAGTCGACGCCGCTGAGGCCGCTAGATGCCATCCTCGAAATCGTCCGAAGGATGCCGGATCACGTTAAGTACCGGGGCAACGAATACCAGGTTTGCAACCCGGCAGATAGCGGCGAAAACTTCGCTGAAAAATGGAATAGACCGCTCGATGGACATCGCTACCGCCGGGCATTCCAGGAGTGGCACGAGAATGCCAGCGTATCGGTCTCGCTGGGACTTGAAAGCTTCGAGTCCGCAGAGGCGTTTGCCAAGGCAGTGAACGAAAACTTCGGCATTGGCCCTACCTTCATTTCGACAGTGAATAGCGAAATTCCGCCCAACTGGACGATGCCTGGCCGGCCTGATGGCACCACCCGAAACACCACGTTAATGGGCACCATGTTTGGCGGCGCGAGCGGGACTGCGAGCTCTCAAGAGGATGTGAAGCCAGTTGGGCGTCTTGGTTGATCAGACGGATACGTCTTTGCAGCGCGGTATAGCCGCGCTACGAGGTGCTCTTGGCGAAGATACCGCACACGCACTGCTTCAGCCTACGGCCCCTCGGACCGGTGAAGCCGCGAGCTACTACTTTCCTCTGCCAGTTGACTATACGGGCACGGAGCGGCGGTTACGCATCAGCTTTCCCAAGAATTTCCCTTGCGGTGGGTTGAGGCTTACAGTCGAGCCCTCGCCATGGCTTGTATGGCCTCACGCTATGGAAGTCGGGCTCTGCCTGCATGGTTTCCAGGAGCGCCCAGTGATGGGCACCCCTGAGTATGTGGTGTCGGATAGCTTGGCGCGGTTAGCCAAGATCGTGAATTTGTCCCGCATGGGTTCATGTGCGGCTACCCGGGATGCCGAATTTCGTCGCGAAATCACATCGTACTGGTCTAGGCAGCAAGGGCTATCTCTACAGAACCTTATCCTTTTGGATCGTCCTCAAGCTGCCTCGAAGCTGTATGCCCTTAGCGATCCTCGACAAACGTTACCATCTGGCCAAGAAACAGTTTGGCTCGCCTCGGATATGGCATCCCTGAAAAGACACTGCCGGCGGACGATTGGCCGATCTCCCAGGATGCGAGCACCGGAAGCCCCGGGTTTCTACGCAAAGCTTCGGAGTTATCCGGATCTACGTCTTCCCGCCCCTGAGCTACTGCTCACATGGCTTTTGCCGCATCTTGCTACAAATGACAGAACGCAGCTGGTGGTCTGGTTCAATGAGCGTGGCTCACTGTCCAACCGCTGGATCGCTTTGGAGCTCCCCGGGGATGCCAGCGCCCCAATCTACTGTCTGAATGTTCGCACATGCGGGCCTCATCTGGATCGAGGGTCGAGGTTTTACCTGCGTTCAGCGCGGCGCCGGCCTGCAGTCACAGTCAATCATCCCCCAGTTCTGATCCGAGCAACGACATTGGATGTGCTCGATCGGACAGAGATTTTGTCACGTGACCTCAGTGGCATGACACAGAAAATAGAAGGGGCTCGCGTCGTTTGCGTTGGAGTAGGTTCATTGGGCAGCACGGTTGCGCTGCAGTTGGCGCGCTCGGGAGTTGGGCATCTGACACTCATTGACCCCGACCACTTGGTGTCTGCGAATCTTGGCAGGCACATGCTTGGGGCTGATGACCTAGGCCTCCCAAAGGCCGAGGCGCTTCAGGTGAAAATTCGCAAAGACCTACCCACTACGGAGGTCACGGCGTTTTCAACTTTTGCCGAAGTGGTGATGTACAAGAACCCCGAGGTGTTTGATAAAGCGGATCTGGTAGTGGTTACTACCGCGGACTGGCATTCGGAGGTGGCGCTTTGGGGGGTCAAGTCGAATGGTACCTCCTGGGGTTTACTCCAGGCCTGGAGTGAGCCTCACACACAGGTGGGGCATGTGCTCATTGCACCATCTGGTGCATTTGATGCTCGTGGACTATTCACAGACAACGGTGATTTTAAGCACAAATTTACCGAGTGGCCGGAAGGTGGGGTCGTCGCTCTTCCCGCTTGCGGGGAAAGTTTCATCCCAGGTGGCTCACTTGGGATGGTGAACATTGCATCGATGGTTTCTCAAGCCGCATTACGAGTGTTGAATGGCAACATCGGCAGCCCGACCTGGGTCAGCAGCATCAATAGATCTGATGACGTGGTTACGCTGGGAGGTAACTACCGCGGGCCTGAGCTACCTGTCGGAATGCAGCAGGCCCAGCTTGAGCGTGATTGGCCAGAAGCATTGGAGAGAACTAAATGACGGCGATCGCTTGGCAATGGACCTGGCCCGGGCTAAACACACCTCTACTGGTATCGCAGGAGGTTGCGAGCCTGCTGGAGAGCTACAGACAGAATCACTTTGATGTAGAGCGTGGAGGACAACTATTCGTCGACCCTTCAGGTGCTGCCGGATTGGTACTGGCCTTGGCGACTCCTCCTCATAAAGATGATCGCGCTGGTAGGACCTGGCTGGATTTGAATGCTCATCGCTGTCGAAAGGAAATTGAGCAGGCGAATGCCGCAGGTTTCCGCCTGGTGGGGTACTGGCATACGCACCCGCAAAACATCCCCATGATATCCCCTGCTGATGTGGGGAGTTTTTCCAGGTTCGCCGCGCACTACACCCAACAGCTCCCGCACCCGCTGGCCATCATCGTTGGCAACTCCAGCAGCCACGAAGGCATAAAGGCTTGGTCTTTCAGGGATAGGCGTTATGTTGAAGCCATCTGGGGCAGGTGGCCAGGTTAGTGTTTACGTGCCTCTGCCAGCATGAGAGCGAAAAGCTCCCCCTGGAATCGTGCATCGTCCAATGCGTTATGGTTGGGTGAGTTTTGGGGGTGAAGCCGATCTGCCATTTGAGAGGATTTTGTTTGATTCCAGCAGCATCCAGTAAGCCCCATGTAATAAGCTTTCATGTCGAGTGCGGTGAATCCAAATGGGTTCGTACCTAAATACTTGTGGAAATAGTAATTTATGAAGGACCAGTCAAATGGTGCATTAAGTCCCACGAAAACGACTTTCTGTCCAGGTGGGCACACATCAGTCAGCCATTTCTCTAGCTTTAGCATCGCGATTTGAGGAGAAAGACCTTCTCTTTTTAGCTTGTTGAGATCAAAACCCGTTACCGCGACAGCTTCGGGATCGTGCTTCAGACCATCTGGCTGAAGTTCAAGATAGATTTCCTGAGCAGGCTCGGAGACCAGGCAGGCTCCTATTGAAAGCAGACTGTAAATACCTGGAACCGGCCCTGAAGCTTCAATATCGACAGAAATATACAGATCATCAGTCATTAAATTCTGCTCTTGTAGCTTGTAAGAGCAAACATCATATCATGTCCCTAAATTGTAACGATTTATCTAAATGACATAGTTCTTGCCAAGGATGGCATTGCTATTCATTGATATGTAAGCAATTCTAAATTTGTTTAGAGACCAGCGGCCTAGTCTAGACTACATGGTTGTAAGAATTTATGGGTATACGGATTTAATGGTTGATGGGGCACCTTCACCCCATCAATCTGATACCACCCTCAGATGGTTGATAGATCGACTCCGTAGTTGAGTTCCTCTGCGAAGTCCGGCAGTCCGTAACCGATGGTTTTCTTGTAGAAAGGAGAGACCTTCGCAGTCGGTGCCTTCTTCTTGTGCTTCGTGGTGTAGAGCATTCGTGCCCGCATCACCTCGAAGGAGTAACCGCGCCCTTCACGGTTCTTGTCCTTGGCCAGTCGGTTGATGGACTCCGTGTAAGCGTTGGTGACGGGCATGTCCGTCTCGAAGTAGGTCATGGTCTCTTCGCGCCAGTTTCCCACTGCCCTGACCAGATCGCTCCAGACTTCCTTTTGGCCCTTCGGGATGGTGGCTATCCACTCGTCCAGGGCGGCTTCTGCCTGGAGCCGTGTGGTGGCGTCCCAGATGCCGTAGAAGCGCTCCTTGTGCTCGTAGGCGGCCAGCAGTTGCGGGAACGCGCCTGTCCAGGTCTCCATGATGAGGCGCTCCCGGTCTGAGACTTCGTGAGCGCGTTTCAGCAGGATTTTCCGGTCTCCCTTGAGAGTCCGGCTCTGGGACGGTTTCAGCTCCTTTCTGAGGCCCTTGCGCACTCTCTCTAGGGCATCGTTGGCCATGCGCACCACATGGAACTTATCGACCACGATACGGGCCTGGGGCAGCACAGCCTTGACCGCTGCCCGGTAGGGGTTCCACATGTCCATGCTGACGATCTCGACCTTCTGCCGGTCTTTCAGCTTCATCAGGTAGTTGGTCACCACGTCCTGGCGGCGGGTGGCCAGCAGGTCGAGCAGGGTTCGCTCCTCAATGTTGGTCAGAATGCAGCGGTAGCTGCTTGTTCAGGTATAGCTCGTCAATGCCCAGGATGCGGGGCGTCTCGAAGCGGTGCCAGCGCCCCAGGAACTCGGCGCGGGCGTTGAAGATGTCGCGCACCGTCTTCTCGTCCAGGCCGGTCTGTGCCGCCACAAAGGTGTAGGGGTGGTTGAAGGATTCCTTCTCCACGTACTCATGCAGCCGCAGTGTCATACGGAATCCGTCCACCATCTCCGGTAGCTGGGGCCTGAATGTTGTCTTGCAGGCCCGGCAGGTGTATCGGCGGCGGACCACCCAGAGAGTGACCCGCTTGCCGTGGATGGGCAGATCACGATAGGGAACGTCACGCTTGCCGAACCGTACGAACTCACCCTGCACGCCGCATTCCTCGCAGGCGATGGGATCGGGCACGTCCACCTGGAAGTGCATTTCGTCGTCGGTTGATTTGCAGCCCAGTACTTGGTATTGCGGCAGGTGAAGGATGTTGTCGGGAAGTTCGGTCATGGTGTTGTATAGGCGTAGGTGTCAGTCAGATCCATCCGACTCGGCATTGGTGTTTGCTTTTTTACCCAACAAGCTGCTGGAAACGAAAAGTAAGGCACCGAGGACAATTGCAATATCAGCCAGGTTGAAGGCCGGCCAATGCCAGTCTCGCCAATAGAAATCAAAGGAATCCACAACATAGCCGCGAAAGACCCGGTCAATCAGGTTGCCCATGGCGCCACCGAGGGGTTCTAGGGATTTTCCGTCCAAAAACGACAAAGTGCTCTGGAGGCCACGCCGTCCGCGGCCTCCAGAGGGGTATTACTTTTTTGGCGCTTCACATAGCCAGTCACAATAAATCAATCACTTAGCAGTCTGAATGTCGCATTTGGACGGAAAATCCCTAGAACCCCTTGATGTCATGGATGGCGGCGGACGCAGGCCAGGACAGCAGCGTCGGTACCACCAGGCCGACACCTTTACCGCTTCGCGTGGGCGCGAACGTCAGGACGTGTTCCGGCCCTTCATGCCGAAGGTACTGGCGGTCGTACTGGCCCAGGAACACGCCGACCGGCTGCTTGAGGCCCGCTTTGCGAATGTCTTCCGCGCTCGCCCAGCGAGCCGAGCCATAGGTCGTGACGAGGCGCGATTGCCGCGAGCGCCATATCGACATGCCGATGGCGACCAGCACAGCCACCAAGCCGCTGCCGCCTGCGATGGCGCCGCCGGTATCGAACACGTGAGGCGCATAGGCATCGAAAACAAACCACCACTCAAATAGCTTCCACGGGTGGTAGATCGGCGTGCCAAGAAAATCGAACCAGGGCGAGCCGAGGCGTAGCTGATAGCCAAGGGCGGCGGCTGTCCATTGTGTGGCGCCCCACACGCCGGCGATCACGATGCCGAATACCACGGCGATCTGACCGAACAGCACGTTCGTCCCTTGCATGACCTGGCCTCCGATTTCTCCTGCGCTGATTCCTCATGGAAAAAGCGGCACAAGGACGTGCCGCAGGCGTCAGGATCGGTGCCGGGTCAGTGCCGGTCAAAGACCGTTTTAAGCAGAAAGATCGAGCAAAAGGAAAGAATTAGCGCGGTGGCGAGCCAACGAAAAACGCCGCAAGCGTGGGCGCATTGCGGCGTGTTGGGCCAAAAAATGAAGGTGATGCGGCGAGCCGCCAACAATCAGAACTTGGGCGATTCTTTCGGCGGCGTGTACGGAGTTTCGCCGTCGCCATAGAATCGCCTGCGCGTGGCTTCGGCGACCCGGTTGCACAACACATCACCCAGCTTGGCGCGGTCGGTCTTGCATTGCTGACGCAGCTCCTTGAGCCGTTCGGGGTTGGCCGTCAATTCTTCCACCGTGGGGATGTTTGCCTCCGAATCGGCGGACTTCTGTGGCGCTTCGGATTGGCCGCAGGCGGTCAATGCAGCCACCAGTAAGCACGGGACGATCTTCTTCATGGCATCAATTCCTCAGGGGGGTCAGGATTGCGACCTCGCATCGGCCTGGGAGGCTCCAGCGATTCGATGGTCTGTACGCGCTCAATGAACCGTGCCAGTTCGTCAGACGGCACTCCGTCACGATGAAGCAAATAGGTCGTCAGTGGCGGAACGCGCAACGCGAGCGGTCGGGCCACGACACCCGGCTCACGGCTGGCAGCAATGTGTGCAGCACCCGCTAACCCGAGCGCGAAGCCGGCCGATACCAGTGCCATCATCAAATCACACGTGGCGACCCTTTCTGCGATCAGCGGCTCCATATCCGTACGACGAAGCACTCGCTCGACGTGTTTAGCATGGCCTTGACATGCTTGCGGGTCGCATAAAACCAGTGGATAGCGCAGCAACTCATCCAAGGGGATACGCTTGTGGGCCAGCAACGGATGCCGCGCGGGCACCGCCACCATAAGCGCATCGCTCCAAGCGGGCACCGCCACGATGCCATCGCCTACTTCGTCGGATTGAGCAAACCCTACGTCGTATAGGTCATCATGCAGCCCTTTTATCTGCTGCGATAGCGGGACTTCGAAGAAGCGGATTTCAACTTCGGGTTCTTCCTGACGACACAACGCCAGTAAGGCGGGCAGGCGTGACGGTGTGATGCCATCCGACATCGCCACGCGCAATTGTCCATGAAAGCCATTAGCCGCCGCTTTCACGCTGTCGCGCGCTTGCTCTAGGGCAGCAAGTACGCGACGCACATGCTCCAAGAACAATGTTCCGGCATGGGTTAGCCGCGTGCTGCGCGTGGTACGGGCAAACAGCGCCACGCCGAGTTCTTCTTCCAGTTCCTTGATGGCCCGCGACAGCGGCGATTGTTCAATATGCAGCTTCTCCGCTGCGCGAGCGAAGCGGAGTTCTTCGGCCACAGCCAGAAAGTATCGAAGGTGACGAAGCTCCATAGTGATTCATATCCCGTGTCGCGCAGAGAAGCCGAATCAATCTTTTCCTTGGATGTCGCTTGATCCTGCCTTGAAATCCTTCACGAATTGATATAGCTGCGGCAGGAACGAAGACAGAAGCGGGTCATCCTTGTTTGCCAAGATGGCTCCACCAAATAACTTCAACCCAACTCCAAAAGCAGCGGCTTCCGCCTGGCTACTGAAATCACCTCTGCTGCGAATCCACGTCACGACAGAGATGATGTCGTCATGATTTCCAACCTCAAACTGTAGAGGCTTGCGATCGGTGGGAACGCCATGTGAATCAGTCAATTGCTCCAGAGTTACGCGATAACGGTATTGCCTCATTTGCATGGGTCCTCACGTTGGGCTAATGACGCTATTCACCGATGCGGATCTTCGGCGTCACGGACATGCCGACGCGCAGGTTTGCAGCGTCAAGCTGGTCGGGGTCGATGCGAATGCGCACAGGCAGGCGCTGGACGATCTTGGTGAAGTTGCCCGTGGCGTTGTGTGGCGCGACGGCCGAATAGCTGACGCCACTGGCCGGCCCCAGGCTCTCCACGGTTCCCTTCAACTCGGTACCCGGCAAGGCATCCACCTTGATGTCCACCGGCTGCCCAGGCCGCACGCGCGCCAACTGCGTTTCGCGGAAGTTGGCCGTGATGTAGACCGCATCCAGCGGAACGACGGCCGCCAATGGTTTGCCGGCATTCACGAACGATCCGACGCGCACTGACTTCTGGCCGATCACGCCACTGATGGGCGCCGTGATTTGGGTATAGGAGAGCTTCAACTCCGCTGCGGCCTGTGCGGCTTGCGCTTGAGAAAGCGCAGCCTTGGCCTTTTCAAGATCGGCTTTCAGGATGTCCGTCTGCTGCCGCGCCGCTTGCAGGCCCGCGCGATTCTTGTCCCGGCTGGCCAGCCGAATGGCCAACTGCGCCTCGGCCTGTTGCTGTGCCTGGATCGAACCTGATCCATCGGAGGCCAGGTTCCGGTAGCGTTTCTGGTTGGCCTCTGCCAATTTGAGTTCTGCATCGTCCACCGCAACGGCCGCCTGCGCCTGACGTATCGCGGTTTCCTGCTGCACCACACGCGCGGCAAGCCCCGCGACGCTGGCCTCGGCGGCGGCGACTTGTGCCTTTGCCGCATCCACCGCAACGATGAAATCCCGGTCGTCGATGGCTGCGAGCAAATCCCCTGCCTTCACTGGCTGGTTTTCTTCGACCAGTACCTTGCCGATCACTCCCGACACCTGGGGCGCGACGAGGGTGAAATCAGCCTGTACATAGGCGTCGTCCGTGGATTGGGTCGATGCGCTGGACTCGGGACGATTCAGATAAATGACACAGCCCGCTGCGACTGCGAGCAGCAGCACGGCACTGGTGATCTTGGCTTTCTTCGGCATTGCCATGGTGAAACTATCCTTGGGACGACGACGGTGTGGAATGAGAAGCGGGGGCCTGCAAGTCGGGCGCGGGAATGTAGGTCAGCCGCAGTACGAAGGGAACCATCACCAGCGCCAGAACGCCCAGCACGCGATAGGCATCCGCGACCGACAGCACCAGTGCCTGTTGGCCGATGATTCCCATCAGTTGAGCGGGCTCCGGGGCAAGCGGAACGGAGTTGCCTACCAACGCGGCGTGGTCCAGCAGCATTTCCGCGTGGAACCGCTGTCTCACGGTCACGAGTTGCCCAACCACCGCGCCCCCGAGTACCGACCCCAGGGCGCGCAGCGTGTTGATGTTCCCCGACACATACGGGCCTTCGCTGGGATGTACGACGCTGGTACACAGGAACAGCATCGAGACGACAGCCATGGGCTGGCCAAAGGCTTGCAGCGTCTGCGTCATAACGAACTGGTCGCGGTTCCAATCGGAAGTCAATTGCGCACCAAAGAAGCACGCCAGGGCGATCAGCAGCAGGCCGCCCGCGAACACGAATCGGGCATCGACCCATTTCCGGTACAGGAACAGCGCCACCACGGAACCCAGGACCAGTTGAGGCAGCGCGACGATGAGCCCGATTGGTGCCATCTGAAGCGGTCGGTAGCTTTGGAGCGGCCCGAGATAGGTCATCGGCAACATCGCGCCAGAGGTCAGCACGACCAGAAGGCAGATGAACAAGGTGAAGCCCAACGCCAGGTTGCGGCGGCTGAGCATCTGCAATTTGATGAACGGCGCCGGGTGATACCACTCCGTCAGCAGATAGGCCGCCAGCAGCGTCAGCCCGGCCACCAATGAGACGACGATGAGGGGGGAGTTGAACCAGTCCAGCCGCACGCCCTGATCCAGGGCGACGGTAATCAGGGCAAATGCCGGCATGCCGAAAGCCATGCCCGGCCAGTTGGCCTGCGGGAAGCGGTCTGTCTGGATCGGGTCTTTCGGCAGGCCCCATCCGATCAACAAGGCGGCAATGGCCGCGAGCGGAAGGATTTGCCAGTACACCCAGCGCCAATCGAACAGGCCATCCGTCCATTGCCCCGCCAGCCAGATCGAGAGGTTGGGGGCGAAGGTGGCCGTCAGTGCATACAGCGCCAGTCCGTGCAGCCGTATGTGGGGTGGCAGGAACTTCAACGCCGCCATCATCAGCACGGGGATCATCGTGCCGCTGGCGATGCCTTGCAGGAAGCGCATGACCAGCAGCAGATCGAGGTCATGGATGAAGGGGATGCACACCGCCAGCAAGGTGCATGCGCCGATCATCCACAGCTCGAAGCGGCGCACTGAGAGCGTGATGGCGAACCATGCCGCAAACGGCATGGCGATCACTTCGCCGGCGCTATAGACGGTCGTGAGCCAGGAGGCGTCGTCCAGGCCGAAGCCCAGCGCGCCACGCACGTCCGCCAGCGCCAACGCGCCCACGCGGTTGTTCAGTCCGGCCATCATGGCCGCGATGAGGATGCCGACCAGCCCGGCGATCGCCCGCTTCGGAGGGGCTACCGCAGCAGCGGGTGCGGGTGGCGCCGCTGTCGGCTGCAACGCTGCGGCACTCATTGGCCGGCCTTTGATGGCGAGGTGGCAGACGACGCAGTGGTCGTCAGGGGCGCATCGCCGCCGGCCTGCCGGTCGGATGTGAGTGCGTCAGGGTCCCAGCCACCGCCCAGCGACTTGTAGAGATTGACCAGGGTGAGCGCGGCGTTGGTGGCGCTGGCATTGAGGCTGGTCTGGCTGGCAAGGACGCCACGCTGCGCGGCCAGGACATTCAGGTAGTCGGCAGCGCCTTCCTGATAGCCGCGCTCGGCAGCATGCAGCGCCTGCTTGTTCTGTTCATACGAAACCAGCAGTTCGGTATGGCGGTTCTGCTGGGCTGCCCAGGCGTCCAGGGCGTTGTCCACTTCATGCCAGGCTTGCAGCACTGTCTGCCGGTAGGCGATGGCGGCAGTTCTTTGCCGTGCCTCGTTCAGCGCAAGGCGCTGCTTCAGACGCCCGCCCTGGAAGATAGGAAGATAGACCGTCGGGCCGACGGAGAAGAACCGGGAATCCCAACTGTCGAGGTCGTTGAACTCGAAGGCTTCGACGCCGACCCTGCCTTTCAGGCCGATTCGTGGGTAGAAATCGGCTTTGGCGACGCCGATGGCCGCCGTCGCAGCGTGCAGTTGGGCTTCGGCGCGCTGTATGTCCGGTCGCCTGTGCGCCAATTCGGAAGGCAGGCCCACCGGCACATTGGAAGGAAGCGACGGCAGGGGCATCGCTTCAAGCAACTGCGCATCGAGGGCGCGCGGCTGCTCCCCCAGCAGCAGTGCCAAGGCGTTCATCAGCGTGTTGCGGCGCTGGACCAGTTCGGGCACCAGCGCCTCGACCGTTGCCAGTTGCGCGCGCGCCGAAGCGGTTTCAAAGCGCGTGGCGACACCATTGCGCTCACGGCTTTCGGCAAGGCGGAGGGTGCGATCGGCGACATCCAAGTTCTGCCGGGTGATGTCAAGTTGCGCTTGCGTACCGCGCAACTGGAGATACGTGCGGGCCACCTCGGCGGACAAGGCAACCCGTGCCGCTTCACGCTCATATACCGTGGCCTCGAAGGCGGCCGCGGCGCCTTCGCGCGATCGCCGCGCGCGGCCCCATAGGTCAAGTTCCCAACTGGCGTCGAATCCCAACTGCCAGAAGTCGCTCGCGCTCGTCGGTGCGCCCAGCGCGGCAAACTTGCCGTGCTCGCTGAGGGCCTCGCGGGAATAGCCTGCCGATGCGCCCACGCTGGGCAGCAGCAGCGAGGAAGCAATCCCCAACTGCGCCCGGCTTTGCTCAATGCGCTCGGAAGCGATCTGCAGGTTCAGGTTGCCCGCCTGCGCACGGGCTTGCAGATCCGCTAACACGTCATCGTTGAACAGCGTCCACCATGACGATGGGAAGTTCGCAGCGGATGTTTCCTGAGCCTGCGCGTAATCCGCCCTGGGCGACAGTTGAACGGCTGCAAGCCTGTCGTCGGGTTTCACGAAGTCAGGACCAACCGCGCAGCCGACCAGTGAGATCGTGCAGAGCGCCGTGCCTGCTTGTCGCAGCAGTTGTGAGAGCAGCGGTTGTGACGTCATGAAGGCTCATCCAATATGCGAATAGTACCGAACCGCTCGGTTTACTATGGCAACAAAATTTAGGCCACCAACTCACAGGGGATTTCAGCAATTGCTAAGCGCAGTTGCCCGTGAGATGGTTGGCTAAGTTGATTCGTACCGAGCGGTTTGGTACTATACCGAAATCAAGCCATCGTGTCAAAACTCCAAACCAAGCAGACAAGCAGATGCCACGCACCAACCTAGCCATGACCGCCCCGCCGCAGAGCAGCGGCGAGCTGAACGCCAAGGCGCTCACCGTCCTGCGTGCAGCGCGCAATATCTTCCTAACCCATGGGTTCAGCGCGGCAACCACCGACATGATCCAGCGCGAGGCTGGGGTGTCCAAGTCCACGGTGTACGCGCACTACGCAAACAAGGAGGCCCTCTTCACCGCGGTGATCGAGGCCGAATGTGCGTCATTCACGAACACGGTGCATGGCATCGAGTTCCGCCCCGGAAAGCTGCGGGAGACGTTGACCATGCTCGCCAAGGCCTATCTGGACATTGTGCTTTCCCCTGGCGGGCTGGCCTTATTCCGCGTCGTCATCGCCGAAGGGCAGCGCTTCCCTAGGCTGGCACGGACGTTCTACCTGGCCGGCCCGCAGGTCATGACGGCGATGGTGGCCGAACAACTGGCCAATGCGGCAGCATCCGGCGAGGTCGATCTTGGCGAGATTGGCCGCGAGACGGCCGCCAGTCTGTTCATCAACCTGGTTCGGGGTGAACCCCAGCTTCAGTGCCTGACTCATCCGGATGCCGCGCCTTCCTCGGCGCAGATTGACCAGTGGGCGAATGCAGCCGTAATGACATTCATGCGTGCCTATGGTTGCGGCGAGGACTCGCCCAATAAGCGTTCCCGGTCATGATGCCGAATGGGTCAATCGGCACGGAGAAATCAGACGACGCCCTTCGGGTGATGGAGCTTTCTACGGCCATCACGCGGCTTTGCACAGCAAGGAATCAAGTGCTGAATCGCGTGGCTGCTCCGTTCGGTTTGACCGCTGTGCAGGTGATGGCGCTACACCATATTTCAGCCACTCCAGCATGTACGCCTAGCACTTTGGCCCGCAGTCTGGCAGTCGACTCAGCCTCTGTGACAAGGCTATTGGACCGTCTTGAAAACAAGGGCATGCTCCAAAGAGCAGCACAAGAGCGCATGGATCGCACGCATGACCGCAGAGTTGTCGAGATTATTCTGACTGAACATGGATGCAACGCGATACGTGAGTTGAAGTCACATTGGCAGTCCGCTCGCTCGGAATTGACCGAGGCTTTCAAACAAAGCGAAATACATGGGTTAGCACTAGCTGATTGACGGCCCACGCTGCCGCCCAATCTCCCACGACACCCCGCCGCCGCGCACCGTGGCGGCAAGTTGCTGCCCCAAGCGTTGTTCGATCACGGGTTTCCACGGCACCAGTGAGAACCCCATGCCGTCATCGAGCATCGCGTAGCGCCCACTGGCGAGCATGACGGAGCGCCGGTAGATGCCAGCCACGCGCTGCCCGTCGGCCACCGGGCGATGCTCTAAGCCGGTGTCGGCCGCAATGTCTTTGGCGACCTGCGGCCAGGTCCTGGTTGCGCACGTGCCCAGCAGGTTGCGGCGCGAGGATCACACGCTGCCCCGTGCCGCTCGG
>JAJOJJ010000012.1 GCA_021208685.1 Saccharospirillaceae bacterium | reverse complement strand
GTTGGCTGGATGAAGCCGGACGCGCCGAAAAGAGAGGATCGGAAGGAGATACCTCTCCTTGCAGGGGGCCAGGGGCTTGCCCCGGAAAGGCGTTTCAGATTGAAAAACAGTCGTCGATTAATGCTGCAGTTTGGAGTGACACGATGTCACTCCAAAATGTGGGACAGCAGTGATTTTGAGTCGGTTTTTAACACGGCAGTAGCAACGCAGACAGAAAATCAACAGCCTGCTAGTGCTCATAACGGTCAAGATCCAGCGGTATACGCAGGTGAATTTCCGCGCCCTGATTTCCCGCACCCTGACGGCGCTCACGCACTTCGATAGTGCCATGCAAAATCCGGGTCACCAGATTATAGGCAAGATGCATCCCCAGTCCGGTTTTTCCGCGACTGCGACCGGTTGTAAAAAACGGTTCAAAAATATGCTGGCGTACCTCGTCACTGATACCGATACCGTCGTCTTCATAGACAAGTGTGAGCAGATTAGCGGCAACATCAACCATTGCATGCATCTGAATATGAATATCACCACCTTGCGGATAGCCATGATCCAGTGAATTACCGATTAACGCTCTGATCACCAGTTCCAGAGTCTGATGACAGGTATTCATCATAACGGGTTCGCTGAGATTACAGTCAATCCGGCAGCGGTATTCCTCTACGATAAAGTCTTCATTATTTCCGGAAAATTCCTGCAAAAATTCATCCAGTAAGAAACGTGACCGAAAGTCACTTTCTTCATCGACCGCCAGCGATTTGAATGTCCGCACTAAGCGGTGTGATCGGTTCAGGTTTTCATCAATCAGCAACAGCCCTTCCGAAATATTATTGATCTGCTCTGAAAAGGTATTTTTATCTAACTTACCCTCTTTAATCCGTTGCTGAATCAGCAACACAGAATCTTCAATATAACTGCGTGCGGTCACGCAAATGCCGAGCGGGGTGTTTAATTCATGAGCAACACCGGCAACCAGATTGCCCAGTTGCGCCATTTTTTCATTCTCCACTTGCTCATGGCGGTTTTTGTTCAATATTTCCATCATGTGATTCAGCGCGGATATTGCCTGATTCAGCTCTCTGTCCTCTTCCGCTTCAAATTCCATGCGCTTTTTTGGATCGCGGTGCTCAGCCCAGTCAGCAATTTTCTGTAAATGCTGGCTGAAATAGCGCCGGAAGTGCTGATTCAGGAAAATCAGCAGAAGCACCGCAACAATCAGAATATTGATAAAGTGCATGCTCAGCACTTGCGGTATATCCGCCATCACCTGCTGCAGCGCTGCCGATGAGTCGAGTTGCAGTTGTAATTGACCAACCAGACGGTTGCCAGAGCCATCATCGTAATACAGGTCAAATTCTCTCAGCCAACCGGCCTCCCGTCCGATATCGTCAGGGCGTTCACCGGCGAAGTAATCATCACCATTGCCGGTATTCAGTACGGCATAGCGGATAAACGTAAAGTGAGCCAGAGCCTGTAGCTGGAATTCAATCTGCGGGACATCAAATGTCCACACACTGCGCGCAATGGCTGGCAGGTAGCCTTTTTCTATCTGTTGCAGCAGGGTTTCATGGTTGCGGGCTTCGTTACGGTAATCGACGTAACCAGTAATGGTTACCGATAACAGGGTAAGCACTGCAATGCATAAAAATACACTGAGCAGTAATCGTCGGCCTGAAACCGTCCTCCAGTGAAATGCACTCATCGCCCCTCCCTGACTATCCTGTCCTGGCATTCCTTGTGCGCAGGTGATAACAGTGTAGAAATTCTGCACCTTATTACCAATAATCGGACTTCAGAGATAAAAATAGTCTGTCCGTTGTGATTCATATATTGGTTATTTATAAAAACGCCGCAGAGTGGTCAGAGGTATCCGGAGGATCAGAACGCTTGTCTGCCGGTTTCATCCTGATATTATCGGCACCGGCAGATTAACACCTGGTCACTGCTGACGAACGCCGCGCCTGCGCGGAATATTTTTATTCGTTAGCGACCGGTAGACAGATATTCTTCTCTGCCTCCTGTACCGCAGCGAATTTTGCGGAGCACAACCATGAACACTCTCTGGATAAAAAATCCCCTCAGCGTTTTTACCGGCAACGAGCTGAATGCAGCTGGCGGGTTAGTCATTGCCGATGGCCGCATTGTTGAGGTGCTGGCACAGGGCCAGCAGCCGACAGCGCCGGTGGCGCAAACCTTTGACGCCAGCGCGCACGTTGTATTACCCGGCCTGGTGAATACCCATCATCATTTTTATCAGACTCTGACCCGCGCCTGTCCACCCGCTCTCAATCAGCGCTTATTCCCCTGGTTGCAGACGCTTTACCCGATCTGGGCCGGGCTGACCCCGGCGCAACATGCCGTGGCAACGGAACTGGCCATGGTCGAATTGCTATTATCCGGCTGCACCACGGTAGCCGATCATCATTACCTGTTTCCGGCCGGTCTGGAAAACGCCATCGATATTCAGGCCGAAATCAGCTTAAAACTGGGCATGCGCGCCACCCTGACCCGGGGTTCCATGAGCCTGAGCGTGGAGGACGGCGGCCTGCCACCGCGTTCGGTGGTACAGACCGAGCAGGTGATTCTGGACGACAGCCAGCGTTTGATTGAACGCTGGCACCAGCGCGATGAACAGGGTCTGCTCGAAGTGGCTCTGGCACCCTGCTCGCCGTTTTCGGTGACTCCCGACATTATGCGCGCCAGTGCTGAGCTGGCCGCACAATACAGCGTCAGCCTGCATACGCATCTGGCGGAAACCGACGATGAAAATACGTTCTGTCTGAAGATGTTTGGCCAGCGGCCACTGGATTATCTGGATTCCGTGGGCTGGCTGACTAACCGCACCTGGCTGGCGCACGGCATTCATTTTAACGATGAAGAAATTCAGCGGCTGGGCAGTGCTGGCACCGGTATCTGCCACTGTCCGTCATCCAATATGGTGCTGGCTTCCGGCATTTGCCGGGTGAATGAGCTGCGCGCTGCCGGCTGCCGGTGGGACTCGGTGTGGATGGCAGCGCCTCCAACGACCACAGCAACTTAATGCAGGAAGTGCGGCAGGCATTGTTGATTCAGCGCCTGCGTTATCAGGCGGATGAGTTTACCCATCTGGATGCTTTGTACCTTGCCACCAAAGGCTCGGCTCAGGTCTTGCGCCGGGATGATATTGGCGAACTGGCACCTGGCAAGCGTGCCGATATTGCGCTGTTTACACTGGATGAACCGCGTTTCAGCGGCGCTCATGATGCGCTGGCCGCACTGGTCCTGTGTGGCGCCAGTCAGGCGGATGCTGTAATGATTAATGGCGACTGGAAAGTGCGCAATAAACAATGGCTGGGCGGCGATATTCAACAGCTGATGGCCAACCACCGGCAGGCCGCCAGCCAGTTATTGACCACCGTTTGATCACGGCGGATGTGGGCAATCGGCAGGGTCTGCTCACATCCCCTTACACAACCGCTGATTTTGTTTACCATTTTGTCATCTGCAGGTCATGCAACGGCGCCAGTATATGCTGACTTATTCTGTTTGGTTTTGATATGGCGCCCCATCTTCTGCAACGCAGTCTGGACGAGCTGATCAGCAAGGAAGCCATTCACACCGTTCTGCAACCCATTGTTGATCTCAGCCGTAACCGCGCACTGGGCTACGAAGCCCTGAGCCGTGGAGCGCCGGGCCATTTATTGCAGCGACCGGATCTTATGTTTCAGGCCGCGCATCAGTTTGACCGTATCCCCGATCTGGAAATACTGTGCATCCGCTCGGCGATCCGCCATTTTTCGCGCCAGAAAAGTGATGGTCTGCTGTTCATTAATATCTGTCCGCAGAGCTTGCTCAACTACTCGAAAGAAACCTATGGCGAAGAACTCAGTGAACTGACCGAACGTCTGGGTCATCACGGCCTGCAACCCAGAGATGTCGTTCTGGAAATATCCGAGCGGTTTCCGATTGATAATACCGGCCAGTTTCTGACCCTGATCGGCCATCTGAAAGAGCTGGGCTACGGCATTGCCATTGATGATCTGGGCAGCGGTTATTCCGGCCTTAAACTCTGGTCTGAAATCCGCCCGGACTATGTGAAAATTGACCGCCACTTTATCGACCGGATTGATCAGGACACGGTAAAGCAGGCCTTTGTCACTTCCGTCGTCCATCTGTGCGAACAACTGCAATGCGAAGTGATCGCCGAAGGCATCGAAACTCAGGGCGAGCTGAATTTAATCCGCAGCATGGGCATTCATATCGGTCAGGGCTATCTGCTCGGCAAGCCGCAAAGCAAGGCAGAATTTCTCACCCCGGAGCAAGGGCTGAATATCCCCGGTCCGATCCACACCAACGGTGTTGAACAGCCCATCGGCAACCTGTGCCAGCCACTGGAAACCATTGCCGCCTCATTGCCCATGCGTGAGGTCGATGAACTGTTCCGCGATAATCCGTCACTGATGTCACTGCCGGTACTGGAAGAAGAGCGCCCGGTCGGGCTGCTGCACCGGCGTCAATTACTGGAATTATTTGCCCTGCCGTATGGCCGCGCCTTGTTTGAGCGTAAAACCGTCGGTCACTTTATGCAGCAGAATCCGCTCATCGTCGATTCTGCCATGACGCTGGAAGCGGTCAGTAAAGTACTGACCGACGATGAAAACGAAGACCTGCGTCAGCACCTGATCGTTACCTGCGAGGGACGTTATCAGGGCGTGGTCAACAGCAAAGATCTGCTGAAACACATTACCGACAGTCAGATTCAGAAAGCCCGCTATGCCAACCCGCTGACCCTGCTGCCGGGCAACGTACCCATCGACGAACATATTGAGCATCTTCTGCGCCAGCAGAGCGACTTCTATCTGCTGTATCTCGACCTGAACCACTTCAAGCCCTACAACGATCAATACGGGTACCGTCAGGGTGATGCCGTGCTGCGCTGGCTGGGAAGGCTGCTGCAACAACACAGCTCTGCGCTTAATTTTGTCGGCCATATCGGTGGGGATGATTTTGTGCTGATCAGTCAGGAAGCAGATTTTTATCCCCTGTGCGAACAGCTGTTGCAGGCGTTTAACCAGCAGTGCGCCGGATTTCACCGCAACGATGACTGGGATCGCGGCTACCTGAATGCCCATGACCGCAGTGGCCGCCTGAGCCGTATTCCATTATTGGGACTGGCCATTGGCGTCGTGCCATCAACCCTGATTGAAAATCAGGACCCGCAAAGCCTCGCACAGCTGGCCGCACAGGCCAAACAACAGGCCAAGCAAAAGTCCGGCAGCGCCTGGCATTGTCTGGGTCAGGAGAATGACCCGTACATCATGATCAAAATAGCGGGCAGCTGATGCGCTGGCTGCGGTCACTCACGCCCGGAGTAACCGCTGGCAATTTTATAGCCATCACGGGTCGAATGTTTGACCTCATACATGGCGTGGTCGGCCGCGTTTAACAGCGCCTCCCCATCGACATCCACCAGATTCGCAACCGCAATGCCCACACTGGCGGTAAGATTCCGGATCTGCGGCCAGCCGGCGATCTCAAGCTGCCGCAGCTGCTGCTGCAGACGCGCGGCAAATATTTCTGCCCCCGCGGCGTCACAGTCCAGTAGCAACACGGCAAACTCCTCTCCGCCCAAACGGGCGAGGCGGTCACGGTCACGCCCAAGACGTCGCAACAAGGCTCCAAACGCCGCCAGTACCGCATCTCCCGCCGCATGGCTGAAGCCATCATTAATGTGTTTGAAATGGTCAAGGTCGATAAGCAACACCGCGACACTGCCCTGCCACTGCCTCAGGGTGTTCAGCTGCGTCAGCAAGGCGCGACGGTTCAGCAGACCGGTAAGACCATCAACATCAGCCAGCACACGCAACTGTTGATTGGCGTTTTGCAGCGCATCGGCTTTTTCCGCCAGCGCCTGAGTACGCTCCGTCACCCGTTGTTCCAGCTCACGGTTCACCTGCTGCAACTGCTCACTGAGGCGCACAATTTCCTGCCGTGCCCAGACACGGTTCAGCAGGAAATTGCAGATCATGGACACTATAAAAATCAGAAATCCCAGCGGCGACCAGTATTGTCCGCTGAGCATCTGATGATTCAGCAGTACATCATGAACCACCGCAGCCCCCAGCAGCAGCGTTCCCGGAAGAATCAGCCAGGCTCCCCGCCGGCCAAGAAACAGCGCGCGCAACAAAACCCAGCAGGACAAGGCCACCGCCAGGAACAGCAAGCCGCCGAATAACCACAATAGCGCCGTAAAGCCTGAAGGCGGCAGCACAAGACAAAGCCCGGATGACAGTAAAAAAGGCAGGCTGAACCGATTGCGGGAACGCTGGCTGAAATCGCGGCTGAAGGCTGAATGCAGCCAGGCAAACAACACCACCGGACTGAGCATCATACTGATATAAATAACGCGCATATGCAGAACCCAGGGAGGATCGATATGCAGCATCCAGTAAAGCGGGGCATAAGACGTCGTCCCAAGACGAATGGCCAGCATCAGAGTAAATAATCCCAGCCACAATCCGGTGCGGTCTTTATGATCCACCGCATGCTCCAGGAGCAGCAACAAACCAATAAGCAACAGCAGCAGCATGACGACCGCTTCATAAATAATATGATGGCCAAAACGGTGAGTAATCTGCTCTTCAGAACCCAGCAACACAGGCTGCCACGGCCCGCCACTGTGACTGCGGAAGTTAGCGACCTGCAATACCAGACGCGCCTGACCATCATCAGCAGGCTGGAGCTTTACCCAGCGATGCCCCCGATAGGGTTTAAAGTCCGTAACCGAATCGGCAACCTGCCCACCCAGCAGCACTTCATGACCATTAATCAGCAAACGGAAAGCGGTGGCGATTTCGGGCACAAACAATGCCCACTGAATATCCGGATCCAGCCCCTGAATATCCAGCACAAAGGTCGCAAATCCCTGACCCGGGTACTGATATCCGGCCCGGCCACCGTCATCCCAGGTGGACGGCATGATGAACAGCGGCCAGTCATGACTGCCAGAGCCATCACTCAGCTGCTGCCAGGCAAAACGCCACTCACCCGCCAGCGTTAACGGTTGAGCCGCTGACCAACCGGCCAGATTGAGCATGCCCTGCTGCGCCTGAAACCGCCGCTCAGGCTCAGCCTGCAACACGGCAGAGGACAGCGCCAGCAACATACCCCAGACAAATAATACGGACCGCAGCACCATAGCCTTACCCGAATAGCCTCACCCGAACAGCTCCCTGCAAAACAAAACCTGTGCAGAAACTATGGGTGGCATGAGCGCCAGCGTCAAATGACGCCGACCGGCAAAGCAGCATCCTGCGCAAATGCCTGTATAATGCCGCGCATCTGACATTCCGAACTCCGGTGGAAGGCATGAATCCCGATCTGAGTAAATTACAGCCCTATCCCTTTGAGAAACTCGCCAGACTGAAAGCAGCCGTTACGGCGAACGAGCAGCTGCCACATATTGCACTGTCCATCGGCGAGCCTCAGCATCCGTCTCCGGCCTTTGTGCAGCAGGCGATGATCGACAATATCAGCCGTCTGGAAAACTACCCGACCACCAAGGGCCTGCCGGAACTCAGTGAAGCCATTGCCCGCTGGCTCAAAAGCCGCTTCAGCCTGAACAGCATGGATCCGGTATCTCAGGTCATTCCGGTTAACGGCACGCGTGAAGCGATTTTTGCCTTTACCCAGGCGGTGGTTGACCGCAGTCAGCCTGATGCGCTGGTCGTCAGCCCCAATCCGTTCTATCAGATTTACGAAGGCGCGGCGTATTTAGCCGGTGCCACCCCCTATTTTCTGCCCTGTCTGCCCGACCATGATTTTCACCCGGATTACAACGCCGTGCCGGCGGAAGTCTGGCAGCGCTGCCAGTTACTGTTTCTCTGTTCGCCGGGAAATCCGACCGGCGCAGTACTCCGCTTTGAACAGTTTAAAGAACTGATTGAGCTGGCCGACCGTTACAACTTTGTACTGGCCAGTGATGAGTGCTATTCCGAAATTTATGTCGATGGCAAAGAAGCACCAATGGGCCTGCTCGAAGCCTGCGCCCGTCTGGGTCGCCACGATTACAAAAACTGCGTGGTGTTTCACTCGCTGTCCAAGCGCTCTAACCTGCCCGGTCTGCGTTCCGGATTTATTGCCGGTGACGCCGCGCTGTTAAAACCCTTCCTGCTGTACCGCACATACCACGGCTGTGCGATGCCACTGCAAACGCAACTGGCCTCCATTGCCGCCTGGAATGACGAGCAGCATGTGGCCGATAACCGTGCGCTGTACACACAGAAATTCCGCGCCGTCATCGACATTCTTAATCCGGTGATAGCGGTCGAACAGACCGATGCCAGTTTTTACTTATGGGTACAAACCCCCATTAGTGAAGAAACCTTCGCCCAGCAATTATTTGCTCAGCAGAATGTAACCGTACTCCCCGGCTCCTATTTATCGCGCACGGTTGATGGTATTAACCCCGGTGAAAACCGCGTGCGAATGGCACTGGTGGCGAGCGTCGATGAGTGTATCGAAGCCGCACACCGTATCCGCCGTTTTGTTGAATCGCTGTAAGGACTGATCATGGCTTTAGTACAGAACCCGTTTGGCACAGACATCAGTACCGACGACATTCTCGATACCCTCAGTTTTTTTGATGACTGGGAAGAGCGCTACAAATACATCATTGATCTGGGTAAACAATTACCGGCAATGAATGAGGATAAAAAAAATGATACCTACCTGCTGCGCGGCTGCCAGAGTCAGGTGTGGATCGACAGCGAACTGAATAACGGCGTGCTGAATTTTGAAGCCGACTCCGACGCCCATATTGTGCGTGGCTTACTCGGCGTGGTGTTGGCCGCTTATAACCATAAAACCCCCGCTGAGATTATCGCCTTCGATATCGACGATTATTTCAGCAAAATTGATCTGGTAAAGCACCTGAGTCCGACCCGTGGCAATGGCCTGCGCGCCATGGTACAGCGTATTCAGGATACGGCACGTAACGCCTGAGCAAGCCTGTTTGATAACCACGGCGGTGCCGACCGTGATGGATTTTCCGGTGTTGTCACCGCTGAAAGCCGTTCCCACAGATAAATGCCGTTTACACAGCCTGGCGGGCAGTGCCCGCCCTACGATTCGAACGCACATACTTACCGATGATTTATAAATAACGGTCCAGAATTTTCTGATACGCAGCGTTATCATTGCGGATTTTATTAACGCCTTCCTGTAAACGCTGAACGGTTGCCGCCGGTATATTGTTGTTAAGCGTGTAATAAAGATCACTTTCTTTCAGCACATGCACAACCTCAAACTGAGTGTTGTCGAGTTTACTCTGCTTAATATACCAACGGGCGACGTTCTCTTCGTACGCCCAAAGCTGAATGCGCCCGGCACCCAACATTTTGGCTAAGGCATCCGCTGAAGGAATAATTTTGATAGCGGAGTCAGCAACGCCAGCGCTTTTCAGTAATTGCTCCCCAATATCATCAAGAATCGCACCCACCATATAACGACTTATATCATCGGCATTATTAATCACTATGTTATCGGCCTTGCGGGCCATCAGCACGACCCGCGTTGAAGCGATGGGACCCACCCACTGAAACAGCGGTTCTCGCTGTTCCGTTCTGGTGGTAGAGAACAGTACCGTACCGGCCTCTTTCTGCGCCAACATATAGGCTCTGGGCCATGGTAAAACCCTGATACTGTCGACCGACAACGGATCTCCCGCAGCCACCGTTGCAGCCACCAATAAATCGACAGCAATACCCTGCAGCTTATCCCCCTCCTTAAAATTATAAGGCGGATAGGATTCGGTTATGTATTTCAGCGTTGTCAGCTCACCCGCCCAGGCGGATTTAAGTCCGGTAAAAAGTAACAAAACACAGACAAACTTTATTAACATTTGTAACTTCATAGATCACCTGCTGATCCCCTGTATTCAGAATTATCTTAGCGTGCACGATCACTTCTGCTGCGAATGCAGACTGTCATTTGTAACCACAGCCCAAAAGACCGCAGGAAAGTCCGCCAATATCACAACATCACAAATGCATCCTGTCCCAGAAACGCGCCGGGCCGCGGTTTCAGCAGGTGGCGGATACGGCGGCTCTGCTGGTGCTCGTCGGGTGATTTGTAAGGTGGTGATTCGTATGGTTGTCTGCATTCAGCCACAGGAGACCTGTTCGACCGGTGTTGATAAACTCCGGGGCAAGCAACCGATTGAGAGTCTGTGCATTCCGTATATCATCACCGGCAGGTGGAAGGATAAGTAAATTGAACCATGCTGTTACTCACAGACCGCTGAGGCACGAAGATGGATACAGGGCAATCAATTGATATCAAATACGGATCGCTGAGCATCCGCCGTTTTCTTGCTACCTTTCAGGATCCCAAAATGGAGGCACTCTTCCGCCAGGAAGAGCTGCCCAGACAGCGTCGCTTAGTTTTCTGGCTGTGTTTCTTCGTGCTTATTTCGATGCCTGTTTTCATGCTGTCTGATCATCTGGTGGTGAAACCTGATCCCTGGGATCGCTTCCTGCTGCTGCAGAGAGTGCTTCACATTACCACCTGTATCCTTTTTTTACTGATCATTCCCCACTCCCAGCGTTACATCACTTACGATGCACTGGTGTTCAGCACCGTGCTGGTGTTTTTTATCCTGCTGGAGCTTGGCTCGTTTACGTTTCTGGATGACTACGCACTCTATGCTCTGTTCGACATTATTATTATGCTGAGTCTGTACGCAGCCGGAATACTGACGGTAAAGCTATCCGCCATTATATGCCTGTATCATTCTGTGATGGCGATTCTGATTGTTTTCCTGCTGAAAGATCTGAATACGCACGCTCAGATAATGATGATGATTGCCTATAGTGTCAGTAATGGCGCAGGTATTCTTCTGTCGATTTCCCATCATAAAAACATCAGACGGCAATTTTTATTGCAGCATTATTTGCGTGAAAAAACGTTTCAGCTGAAAAGCCTGGCGTATCGGGATTCGCTGACCAACGCGTTAAACCGCAGATCCTTTCATGATCATTTCAGAGACATTGAAAAAACAGCATCACGCCAGGAAAAGAGTGATAAGCACATATTCCTGATAGCGGCGGATATTGATCACTTTAAAAAAATTAATGATGATTTTGGCCACGATGTGGGTGATAAAGTTCTGGTAGCCTTTGTTGCCCTGATCGAATCCAATATTCGCCCAACCGATAAAATATACCGGTTTGGCGGTGAGGAGTTTATGATTCTGTTGCAGTACTGCACGAAAGAAACCGCACTTGAACGGGTTGAGCAGATTATGAATTCACTCAACCAGAACGGTCTTGATATTGAAGAACTGAATCGCCCCGTTACCTGCAGCTTCGGCATTACACCGGTTCTGGTCAGCGACGATATTGACTCGGTCTGCATTCGTGCCGATGAAGCCCTTTATAAAGCGAAACATAACGGGCGCAATCAGTATGTTATGGCCCCTGAAACAATACCAGAGGCCTGATCCGGGTAAAATCAACGGCCGCAACCGGCACTCATCGCGCAGGCGGTATCCAGCATACGGTTGGCAAAACCCCATTCATTATCAAACCACACCAGTAACTTCAGCAGCTGTCCGCCACTGATGCGGGTCTGGGTAGCATCCACAATGCCGGAACGCGGGTCATGATTAAAATCGATTGATGCGTGGGCCTCACGGGTAATGCCAAGAATGCCCTGTAATGTCCCGGTGCTGGCAGCGGCCAGTAACGCGTTAACAGCATCGGTCGTGGTTGGCTGCTGTAACTGCAGGCTGATATCCAGCGCTGACACATTAATGGTTGGTACGCGCACATGCAGACTTTCGATTTTACCGGCAAGCTTGGGCATTAACCGTGCAATGCCCAGCGGCAATCCGGTATCCACCGGAATAATGCTCTGCCCTGCAGCACGGGTGCGGCGTAAATCAGAATGGTAGGCATCAATCACTGGCTGGTCATTCATTGCCGAGTGAATGGTGGTGGTTACTCCGGCCTCGATACCAAAAGCCTCATCCAGCAACGTCAGGATCGGCAGCAGACAATTGGTTGAGCATGAGCCGTTGGAAACAATCCGCTGATCGTCGCTCAGCGTATGCTGATTCAGACCAAAAATAATGGTGTTATCCACCTCGCTGTCCGCCGGATTGGAAATCAGCACCTTATGCGCACCACCGGCCAGATGCTGTTCGCACTCTTCGCGGGTTTTAATCTGGCCACTGCACTCCAGCACCAGATCAATGTTCAGTGCTGCCCAATCAAGAGCCGCCGCGTCGGCTTCGTGACGAATACAGATACGGTCACCATTGACACTCAGGTGGCGTTCATCCACCACTTCCACCTGACCCGGAAAACGCCCGTGAGTGCTGTCATAGCGCAGCATATAGCTGATGGTTTCGATATCAGCCAGCTCGTTAATGGCCACAACCTGCAAACGGTCACGGTAGCCATTTTCGTACAGAGCACGCAGCACACAGCGGCCGATACGGCCAAAACCATTAATAGCAATACGGGTGGTCATAAAATACCCGGCCTCCGGGCCAGTAACACAAGGGCGCTATTCTCGCGGATTTAACCTGCCAAGGCAAAACAGCTACACTCCCTTTCTTATTTTGATGAATGAGCCTGAGCCGTGACCACACAGTCTGGCAACACAGAAACCCGCCCCACCAACAACAACACGGCCAGCCATTGCCCGTTGTGCCAGGCCGGTGGTCCGCACCCATCCGTTAAAGGAGCCGATAAGCGCCGCTATTTTGCCTGCGGCCAATGCTCACTGGCCTTTGCCGACCCACAACAACGGCTTAGCGCCGCAGACGAAAAAGCCTATTACGCCACCCATGAAAACAGCATTGACGATGCCGGTTATGTGCAGTTTCTGCAGCACCTGCTGACCCCTCTGTTGCCATTATTAACACCGGGCATGCAGGCACTTGATTACGGCTGCGGGCCGGGGCCGACATTATCAAAACTACTGGCGGCTGCGGGTATTGCCTGCGATGACTATGATCCGTTTTTCTTTCCGGCCCGGTTACGCCGTCAGTACGATGTGATTACGGCCACGGAATGCTTCGAACATTTTCACAATCCGCACACCGAACTGAGCAGACTGAGTGGTTTACTGTGCGAAGGCGGCTATCTCGGCTTAATGACCAGCCGCTGGACGGATGCAGAATATTTTTCGCGCTGGCATTACACCCGCGATCCGACCCATGTGGTGTTTATGCAGGAAAAAACGCCGGACTGGATTGCCCGGCATTTCGGTTGGGAGATTGTCTGGCGCGACAGCCCGAGAGTGGTGATTTTCCGTAAGCCCGTGCGATAACGGGCATGATCATGGCAAGCTGCAAATACCCCCATTATCCCTGCAAAATCAGGGGTTCGCGTTGTTTTACATACTCCCGTGGCGAGACACCATACTGCTGATGAAAACGGCGGGTAAAATGGCTGGCATTCACATACCCCACCTCATAGCAGACCTCGGTAATGCCGCGTCCGGTATCGAGCAATTCCCGCGCCCGCTCAAGACGGCGCTGCTGAATATACTCCATCGGTCCGGTGCCCATCACATGCCGGAACTGCTGATAAAACTTACTGCGCGACATACAGGCAATACGGCACAGCTGCTCAATATCAACCGTTTCCGCCAGATGATCATCAATATAACGGATGGTATCCGTCAGACCATTTAAGGTCGGATCATGGCGCGCACAATTCAGTAAAAAATTACGCCCCTGCTGACGCAGCATACGGGTTAATAATTCGGTAACGCCTAAATTCAATACCAGATCACGGTCATCATCGTTATGCACAAAACTGCCGACAATACGTTCCAGCAATTGTTGCGTTGCCTCGGTATGAAATAAATGCAGCACATGATCATCATGCGGACGCCAGCAGCCCAGCTCTTTGGGTAACGGATTTTTCTGATTGAGCTGATCACAGACATCGCGCAACCGCTCACGGCTGATACCCAGCGTCAGGCAGCTGGTCGGGTTATCGAGCGTAGCCTCGGGGAAATCGATGGCAACGGTTTCTCCCGGTGCCATCACAAACGATTCGTGCGGTAAAAATGCCGAATTAAAATGATGTTTACCATGCAGAATTTTCTTACCACTGATCATGCCGCAGTAAAGAATCTCATCGGCATCGAGGCGGACTTTTTCTGCCGAGGCAAAGGTGTCGTAGATTGACAGTTCAGCGCCATGGCTGGCAAAGACTGTGCGGTTTTCCACCAATTGCTGCGGACCCGAGCCGCGAACAAGAGTACGGCGGTTAAATGCCGCCTGAGCTGCCAGACCGGAATCGCGCATTCTGACCTCCTGTTACCGCTTGTGCTTATGCGGTATCTCTTTGTTTTAATTATTTTTTATCTGCTTCTTACTCGGCCTTACGGCCCGCATCACGCCGGTTGTCCACAGCCATTCAGGCTGGTGTTGAGCAGCATGGACGCTCAGCACAGTGATTCAGACGCTCAGGCAAGTGGCCAATCATCAGATCACATAGCCTGAACTCACACAACCCGCAGAGCCCAGACAAAAGTCCAAGGCTCGCGTGTGAACAATAACAAGGAGAACACCATGATTTATGCCAATCCCGGACAGACCGGCTCGGTCGTCAGCTTTAAAAGCCAGTATCAGAACTACATCGGTGGTGACTGGGTAAAACCTGTGAACGGCCGCTATATGGATAACATCAGTCCGGTGAATGGTCAGGTGTTCTGTCAGGTGCCACGCTCAGACGGTGCCGATATCGAACTGGCGCTGGATGCGGCCCACAATGCAGCCGCCGCCTGGGGCAAAACCTCCGCGACTGAACGCTCCAATATTCTGCTGCGCATTGCCGATCGTATGGAACAGAATCTGGAAATGCTGGCCGTGGCCGAAACCTGGGATAACGGCAAAGCCGTGCGTGAAACCCTGGCCGCGGATATTCCGCTGGCGGTGGATCATTTCCGCTATTTCGCCGGTTGTCTGCGCGCTCAGGAAGGCACCATGGCCGAAATCGACGAAACCACGGTGGCGTACCATATTCATGAACCACTGGGTGTTGTCGGCCAGATTATTCCGTGGAACTTCCCACTGTTAATGGCCGCCTGGAAACTTGGCCCGGCACTCGCCGGTGGTAACTGTGTGGTGATGAAACCGGCTGAACAAACCCCGGCATCCATTCTGGTTTTAATGGAGCTGATCGGTGATCTGTTGCCGCCGGGCGTAGTGAACATTGTGAATGGCATCGGCGAAGAAGCCGGTCAGGCACTGGCCACCAGCCAGCGCATTGCCAAAATTGCCTTCACCGGCTCCACTCCGGTGGGCCAGCATATTCTGAAATGCGCTGCCGATTTATTAATTCCAAGCACCGTTGAATTAGGCGGAAAATCACCGAATATTTATTTCGCCGACGTGATGCAGCACGAAGATGATTATCTGAGCAAATGCGTGGAAGGTATGACTCTGGCGTTCTTTAATCAGGGTGAGGTGTGTACCTGTCCGTCACGTGCATTGATTCAGGAAACGATTTATGACGATCTGATCGAAATGGTCGTGGCCCGTGCCGGAAAAATCATCCGTGGTAACCCATTGGATACCGACACTCAGGTGGGTGCTCAGGCCTCGGAAGAACAGTACGAACGCATTATGAATTACATTGCCATTGGCAAAACCGAAGGCGCCAAAGTATTGCTCGGCGGTCATGCCGAAGCGTTAAGCGGCGATCTCAGCAAAGGCTATTACATTCAGCCAACCATGCTGTACGGCAAAAATGACATGCGTATTTTCCAGGAAGAAATTTTCGGCCCGGTCATCAGCGTGACCACCTTCAGGGATGAAGCCGAAGCACTGGCCATCGCCAATGACACCGAATTTGGTCTGGGTGCCGGTGTCTGGACGCGCGATATGAATCTGGCTTACCGCATGGGGCGTAATATTCAGGCAGGCCGGGTCTGGACCAACTGCTACCATGCCTATCCGGCGCATGCGGCCTTCGGCGGCTATAAAAAATCCGGTATCGGCCGCGAAACCCACAAAAAGGCGCTGGAACATTATCAGCAGACCAAAAACCTGCTGGTCAGCTACAGCACCAGCCCGCTGGGATTCTTCTGATCCGGTATTAAGACCCTGATAACGCGCCCGCACTGCGGGCGTTATGTATTCCGCCCGCTTTTTGCAACAGTGCTTTCCTCAGCGTCACGCTGACCAGTCTGTTGCAGTGTGGCACCCTGTGAGCCTTTCATTGCATTCATGGTGGGCCACATTATGACCTCACTGGCCGATATTCCCTTTTCGCTGCTGGAGCTGGCTTCGGTGCCACAGGGATTTACGGTGGCACAGACGCTGGCGTCCATGCTCGACTATGCACAGCATGCCGACGATCTGGGCTTTAACCGCTTCTGGCTGGCCGAACATCACAATATGGAAGGGGTTGCCAGCAGCGCCACGGCCGTACTGATTGGTCAGGTCGCAGCACGCACACAACGACTCCGCGTTGGCTCCGGTGGCATTATGCTGCCCAATCATCCGCCGTTAATCGTTGCCGAGCAGTTCGGTACGCTGGATGCACTCTACCCCGGCCGCATTGATCTTGGCCTTGGCCGTGCTCCCGGTACCGATCCGCTCACCAGCCGCGCACTGCGCCGTGATGATATGCGCGCCGAACATTTCCCGCAGGAAGTGGAAGAATTACAGACCCTGCTGGGAGCGGATGGCGCACACAAACGCGTTAAAGCTTACCCCGGTGCCAACAGTGCGGTGGAAATATGGCTGTTAGGCTCCAGCCTGTTCAGTGCTCAGCTGGCTGCCGAGCGCGGCCTGCCTTATGCCTTTGCCGGACACTTTGCTCCGCGCCTGGCGCGTGAGGCGATCGCCCTTTACCGCCATCGTTTTCAGCCATCCGCCACCTGGCAAAAACCGCATGTCATCCTGTGCCTACCTGTTATCGCCGCCGCCAGCGACGATGAAGCGCGCTTTCTCGCCACCAGCAGTCAGCAGCGGATTATGGCGTTAATGCAGGGGCAGCCACTGTATTTACCACCCCCTGTGGAAAGTATGGAAGGCATCTGGAATGCGCAGATCAAAGCGCAGGTCGATGCGTTTCTGGCGTTATCTGTAACGGGAGGGCCAGCCAGCCTGCATTCGAAATTACAGGCACTGGTCAGCCAGATACCGGTGAATGAGTTAATGTTCACCAACGATATTTTCGACCGCGACAAACGTCTGCAGGCACTGGCGATTCTGATGAACATAAAAAATCAGAGCGTGGCCTGTTAGGGCCTGTCGACACTAATTGAATAGATCCTGCTGAGAGCCAGTTTTTCTCAGAACAAGGAGAGAGGAGTGATATTAGCGGGCTAAATGAATGACGAGCGACGATGTTATTGGGGAAAACTGGCCTCAGCCCGAAGGGTTATGGCTAAAAATCCCTCATCCTGCGTTGCTGTTCGTTCGCTTAACCCGTTAGGCCACACTCTCAGCGCCTTGTTTGAGATATTTTTAGCCAATAACAGGCCTATTTAATTAGTGTCGACAGGCCCTAAGCGGGTGACAGCAATAAACCGCCGGTGGATATACCGGCGGCTGTATCGTTGCTGTCAGTTATCGTTGTTGTCAGTCCTCACTATGTCACTGTGCCCGGTTGCGCTGCAAAGTTGGCATTAATACGCTGAAGAAGATAATCGCGTGCAGAAATTGCAGCGTATTTTTTCTCCGGCCCCTGAATCATCACATCCTTATTAGCCTGACAGAAAAACGCCATGCTATAACGCGGGCCACGGGCTTCATCCGGTTTTGGCATACGCACCCGGTGCAGGGTGGATTTCAGCTTGTCATCGCTCCAGCGCATCAGCATATCGCCGATATTGCAGGTGATAATGTCATCCTGGGGAATCACGCTGGTCCACTCCTGAGCGTGCATCGCCTCTTTTCCCGGACAAACCTGCAGACCGCCCTGACCGGTTTTCTGGAAGACCATCGTCAGGCAATCAAAATCGGTATGCGCACCGGCACGCCACAATCCCGGCTCTGCGCCTGCACCTTCAGCCAGCGGTAAATAATGCAGCAACCGCAGCGTGCTTTGATATTCGGCGGAATCACGGCGGTGAGCCTGAGTAAAAAAGTCCTGAGCAAAACCCAGCTTTTCGGCAAAGCAGGATAAAACCTGCATTCCCAGCTGCCAGGCGCGCTGCTCAAAATCGAGAATCACCCGCTGAAACTCAGGCACCAGCGTCTGGTTCGGCCACAGGTTATCCATATGCGGTAAGGTAATCTGATACGATTCCTTCTGATCGGCGGTGCCGGTTGACGGACGCACCTGCGCCATAAATTCCCAACCGGCATTCAGGCCGTCTTTTAATGGAAAGCGGGATTTTTCCTCCGCGCTTAAGGCGAAAAACTGCTCCGATAACGCAAAAGCCTCACGTACTTTTGCCACATCAATGCCGTGATTAATCAATTGAAAAAATCCGGTATCCGTTGCTGCCTGCCACAGCTGTTCACGAATATCAGCCCGGCGCTGATCAAAACCGGTTAAATCAATTACGGGAATCGTACGATCATTATTTTCCTGTCCGGGACCGCCGATGGTGCTTTCGAAATTCAGTTCCTGCAAATCATAACGGCTGCTAACCGTTGTATTCCCAGCGGTATTGCCGGTTGTATGATTAATGACGTTATTCATATCTGATTCTCCAGAGTCAGTTGACTGCGACACACAGGGTCTGCTGTCGGCGCAGAGACCATGGAGCAATGCCGGGACAGCATGGCCAATGGGCATGCTGTCCTGCTGCTTATACTCCAGATTAAAATAGTTTATTCAGCGCTGCTGAGGTTGGTTTGCGGGATAAAACCGCGTTTAACCGCCTGCTCAGGATCAAAACTGCTGACATCCAGACCCTGCGCTTTTGCTGTCCAATTCCAGGTCGTCATCAGCCGTTCTGCATCAAACCGGCCAAGACCCGCTTTGCTGCTGGCATCGTTATACACCAGTCCGTTTATCGAACGGATGGTGGCTTCCGCAACGGTTGCATCCACTTCCGGTACGGCTGCTTTGACCGCTGCAGCGCTTTCTGCCGGAAATCTGAAGGTATAATCAATCGCTTTGGCGTAGGCTTTTATAAAGCGCTTTGCAACCTCCGGACGTTCACTTAAAAACCGGTCTGAAGCAACCACTGCCGTCGAGTAAAACTCAAGCCCGGCGTCATACCAGGGAATAATCGTCAGGGTTTTTCCCGCCTCTTTCGCCTGTGATTTATACACTTCAGAATCCGTGATCCAGGAAATCACCACATCGGTGTTACCGGTCAGCAGCATCGGATTCAGCGCACCGGGATCAGCTTTCAGCAACTTGATGGAAGTTTCATCGACCTTATTAACATCCAGCAGCAGTGGCAGAAATACATTGGATGAGGTAAATGGCGACGTCGCGATTTTTTTACCGGCAACGTCGGCGACGCTGTTAATACCGGAATCGCTGCGCACAAAAAAAGCATGCGGCGCTTCAGAAAAAACGGAATATACCGCCGACACCGGAACATTCTCTGCGGCTTTTGCCTGCAGTAACGCCACCAGATCCGACAATCCAATATCCGCGTTGCCCGTTGCCAGCTTGGTAATGGCATCGTGAGAACCTCGCCCCTGAGCAACCGTTACCTCCAGTCCCTGCTCGGCAAAGAAGCCCTGTTGTAAACCAACATAGACCGGTGCTTTATCACCGCCCGGCAGCCAGTCCAGCTGGAAACGGACCTTGTCTGCCGCCAGTGCCGTCATGCTGCCTAACGACAGCAATAAGCCAAGCGCCGGTAACAGACAACGTGACGCTGCAGAACCGTTAACCTTTTTATTTAATCGTTTTTTCATCGTTCACTCCTGAGTAAAAAAACAAACAGACAGTGCTGTTTGCCGAACCGATCAGGCAGTTATCGGATGACCACAATGGGGAACAGGCAACAAGGCGAAGAAGAAAAACAAGGTGGAATGACAGTATCGGACTGAATATGGCTGGCTGAGTATCTTCAGTTTTTTTCATTGTCATGGGTCTTGTCTTCAATGCACCGGCTTGCCTGCGTCCGTTTCCGGTCACAGATAACTATCCGCCGTACAGTGAGCAATGACCCGTGGACTGAAATGATCGTCAGCCCCTGACTGCTTCTACTCAAAACATGTACAAAATAACTTTAGCAACCGCTGTGCCAACCAATAATGACATGATTCGCAGCATTCAGCGGTAAATTCAGGCGTATATCCGCACCAAATAAAAGCAGCTGGAAATAAGATGCTTTATTTTTGCGCACATCAAACAGCAGACCCTGAGATAAAATCCGCCCGCATCAGAAATTCTGAAAAAATATTCAGAAACAGAATTGCATTACACTCTTTTTAAACGTTCAATAAAAAGCCTCTGTAATTCAAAGTGTAAAAGACACGTTTCAAGAGTATAAGCGGTCAGGAATGGCACCAGCCTCCGGGACATTGCTCTGTGCAGTTTAAAGGAGCCGCTATGAATACCCTGATCCGCCATGCCCGCGCCATTTATTGTGAGCCCGGATCTCACCCTCACAATCAACCTCAGATAGCCGCAGACAGCACAAACCCGGCCTTGCCAACGGATATCCGCATCCGTGATGGTGTGATTACTGAAATCGGCACACAGCTTCTGCCCGCAGATGACGAACAGATTATTGATGCCTCTGGCTGCGTGGTCTGGCCGGGGCTGGTGAATACCCACCATCATCTGGCGCAGTCTGTTTTAAAAGGCGTACCGGAAGGTTTAAATCAGGCATTAGGCGACTGGCTGGGGTCGGTGCCTTATCGTTTCTGGCCGAAAATATCGCCGAAATTAATGTATCACGCCGCGCGTCTTGGTCTTTATGAATTGCTGCGCTCTGGCGCAACCACCTGTGCTGATCACCATTATCTGTATCACGCCAACTCCAGTCCGGAAGTGGAAGACGCTGTTTGGGCCGCGGCGACGAGTTAGGAATCCGTTTGGTGCTGTGCCGTGGCAGCGCCACGGTACAGGGCAGCCATAAAGGCATGCTGAAGCATGGCATACAGCCGGAAAGTGTTGAATTGGTGATGCAGCGCATGGAGCGCAGCTACCGGCAATATCATCAGGCCGGCGATAACGCCATGCGCCGCTTAGTCGTCGCGCCCACCAGTCTGGTCCATTCCGCCACAGCCGATGATTTACGCACGCTGGCAGTCTGGGCACGGGAGCGGCAATTAAAACGGCACTCGCATTTACTCGAGGTCAGTTTTGACGATAGTCAGGCGCAGGAAAAATACGGCCAGCGTGCCATCGATTATGCCGCCCACTGTGATTGGTTAGGTAACGATGTGTGGTTCGCCCACCTGGTCAAAAGCGACGAATACACCATTCAGCAACTGGCCGCCAGCGGTACCGGTATTGCCCACTGCCCAACCTCTAACTGCCGTCTTGGCAGCGGTATTGCTCCGGCGCTGGCGATGGAGCAGGCCGGCATGAACATCACCCTTGGCGTGGATGGCTCCGCCTCAGCCGAATCCGGTTCCATGATTCAGGAGCTGAATCTCGCCTGGCTTTTACACCGCGCGGTTAACGGTGCCGATGCCACCCATGCCGAACAGATTATCCGCTGGGGCAGCCATAACGGCGCACAATTATTAGGGCTGAATCACTGCGGTGATATTGCCGTCGGAAAAGCCGCCGATCTGGTGCTGTACGATATCGGCTCGCCGCGTTTTGCCGGGGTACACAGTGAGGTAATTGCACCGCTGTTATGTGCCGAACCGGTGAGCGTAAAGTATTCGCTGATTAATGGCCGCGTAGTGGTCGATAACGGTCAGGTCTGCGGCCTTGATGAAGCCGAACTGGTCGCCGAAGTGCGTGCGGGCGTGGCTGATTTACTGCGCAGCATTGCTTAAAGAGCGGGTAAACAATTCCGTTAAACAATTCCGTTAAATAATGAAGGTACGCCAGCCTGCGCGCGGATAAACTCCAGCTCCGGGCTTAAACGCACAATGGTATTGAATTGTGCGCTGGTAATACTGTCCATCGCGCCGCAATCGCAGGCCCAGACCCAGGCCTGCTGATAGACCTCATCTTCCAGCAATGGCAGTAAACCACGTTCGGCACGGGCCTGATCCAGCGGGTAAGGTCCACTGAACTGAAAGCGGTAGGCCGCACGGGCAAAGGCCAGCGGCATATAATCGGCCCAGCATTCTGCGCTCTGTGAATGTAAGCCGGTTTTTTTCAGTAATTGCAGGCAGTGATCACGATCCTTTGCTTCGGCAAGAATCGCCGCCAGTTCAATCAGGGTTGGATGAGGTAAGTCCGTCATCACGCTCTCCGTTTACTGCGGTTTTTTCAGGGTCTTTTAATTTTTTGCTTTTTTATGTTGCCGCGCTGAGTTCGCCACAGAGCGATACTTCCATTAAACGCCGGGCTTCGCTGATCACATGGCGGCGTTCTCCGACAGCGCTTAATAACACGTGCAGCTTGGTCAGCGTTGCTTCCAGCGTCATATCAGCAGCCGATACAAAACCGGCTTCGCGCAGGGCGTGTCCCCCGGCATAGCTGTCCATATCCACCCGTCCGCTTATACACTGGCTGTGATTAACCAGCACCACGCCACGTTCGCTGGCCTGTTTAAAGGCGGCCATTAACGCTGGATTTTGCGGTGCATTACCACTGCCAAAAGTCTGCAGAATAATGCCATCCAGTGGTTGTTCCAGCAGGCGCTGCAACAGGGAGAAATCGATCCCCGGATACAGGGTTACCACCGCCACCGCCGCATTTTTCAGGGCGTTGAATTGTGGCAGTTTATGATGCAGCGGGCGTAACTCCGGCAAGCCCGGTTCAATAGTAATTCCGGCATGCAGCAACGCATTGCAGTTGGGTGAATCAAAGGCATCGAAGCCCTGACTGTTGATTTTGGTCGCGCGGTTACCACGCAATAACCGGTGATGAAAAAACAACCCCACTTCGGCACGCGGATAATGTGCGGCAATATAGAGTGCATTGAGCAGATTATCGTGGCCGTCAGAGCGCGGCTCACCCAGCGGAATCTGTGAGCCGGTCACAATCACCGGTTTACCCAGGTCGGGCAACATAAAGGACAGCGCAGAGGCGGTATAGGCCATGGTGTCGGTGCCGTGCAGCACAACAAAACCATCGAAGCGGTGATAATGGCTAAGAATATCGGCAGCAATCTGCATCCAGTGTGCCGGGGTCATATCCGACGAATCCAGCAGCGGCTGGTATTCATGCAGCTCAAATTCCGGCATTTCGTCGCGGCTGAATTCCGCCAGACTGCGGATTTTATCTTCCAGAAACCCGGCCAGCGGCTGAAAGCCACGCTCAGTGCGGGCCATGCCAATGGTGCCGCCGGTGTAGGCGATGTACATGCGTTTGCGTGCCGACGTCATACAGAACTTTTATCCGCGCTGATATGCCTGCATGATGGCACAAATACTACAAACTGAGGAATGACCATGACGTTATTGCTGGCCGGACTGCTGCTGTTTATCGGCGGACACTGTACCAACCTGATCGCGCCACAATGGCGTAACGCCATGGTCAGCCGTCTGGGGCTGCTGCCGTGGAAGGGTTTGTATTCTGTGGTCGCTATCGGCGGCTTTATTCTGCTGGTAATCGGTTACGGCGACGCCCGCATGAACCCGACCTGGCTGTGGACTCCGCCGGTATGGACACGCCATCTGGCGGCACTGATCACCCTGCCCGCCTTTATTCTGCTGTTTGCCAGCCAGATTCCCGGCAACCGTTTGCAGGTTAAGCTCGGTCACCCGATGTATCTGGGCATCAAGCTCTGGGCCTTTGCCCATTTAATCGCCAATGGCGGTCTGCACGATCTGGTGTTATTCGGCACTTTCTTAATCTGGGCGATTGCCGGGTTTGCGCTATCCCGTCGCCGTGACCGTATCGCCGGGGTGAAGAAAGTGTATCAAGGAGCGGTACGCGATGTACTGACACTGGTTGTGGGTATCGGTGCCTGGGTTGCCTTTGCCCTGTGGCTGCATGGCATGCTGATTGGCGTGAAGCCGTTCGGCTGATACATCAGGGCCAGTGCGGCTCATCTGCAACTGGCCATCAGCGTTGCTGAAGCATATTCTGGGGCACTTCTGAATCATTCAGAGATACCCCGGGGACTGTTTAATAGGTGTGAACAGCCCCTGATCGTTCACTTCGATTGTTTACTCAAATAGCCTGGAATCGCCGTGTCTGTTTCTCTGCACATTCCCTTCAGTAATGCCTACGCCGCTCTGCCCGATCGTTTTTATGCGCGGGTGCTGCCAACGCCGGTCAAAAATCCGGCATTAATCCGTTTTAACAGCGCTCTCGCGCAGGAATTAGGCATCGGGTTTAATGCCGCCTGCTCCAGCGCCTGCTCCAGTAACAACAGTGACAACGAACTGGCACAGATATTTTCCGGCAATCAAATTCCCGACAACGCCGCCCCTCTGGCGATGGCTTACAGTGGCCATCAGTTTGGGCAGTTAAATCCGCAATTAGGGGATGGTCGCGCGATTCTGCTCGGCGACCTGCTCGATAGTCAGGGCCAGCGCCGTGATATTCAGTTAAAAGGCAGTGGCCGCACGCCATTCTCGCGCAGCGGCGATGGCCGCTCACCACTTGGGCCTGTGCTGCGCGAATATATTCTGTGCGAAGCCATGCACGCATTCGGTGTGCCCACCACCCGCGCACTGGCTGCGGTCAGCAGTGGTGAATGGGTGATACGTGACGGGCGCGAACCCGGAGCGGTATTTACCCGCGTGGCCGCCAGCCATATCCGCGTTGGCACCTTTCAGTATTTTGCCCTGCGCCGCGACGGCGAAGCCGTTCAGCAGTTAGCCGACCACGTTCTGGCCCGTCATTATCCGCACATTAACCGCAACGATGACGATGCTTATCGGCAATTATTCGAAGCCATTTGCCGTAAGCAGGCCGAATTAATTGCCCAGTGGATGCAGCTCGGTTTTATTCACGGCGTAATGAATACCGATAACATGACCGTCAGCGGTGAAGCCATCGATTATGGCCCCTGTGCCTTTATGGATGCTTACCATCCTGAAACCGTATTCAGCTCCATTGACCGCCATGGCCGTTACGCTTATCAGAATCAACCCGCCATTGGTCAGTGGAATCTGGCGCGCCTGGCCGAAACGCTGTTACCGCTGTTTAACGCCGACGAAAAAACCGCCGTCGAAAACGCCACGGCTATCCTGCAGGATTTTGCTTTATGGCAACAACAGGCCTGGCTGGAGCATATGCGCGAAAAACTGGGGTTTTCCGCACTGCAAAACGGTGATCAGGCACTCATTGAAAACCTGCTGGCACTGCTGGCGGAAGGGCGAATCGACTACACGCTGTTTTTCCGCCGCTTAAGCGATTGCAGCCTGCCGGGCAGCGAACGTACCGCCCTGCTGGAATTACTGAATATGCCGGAATGCCGTACAACGGCCGCGCTGGAACAGCGATTAAATCACTGGCTGGATGACTGGCAACAGCAATTAAATCAGCGTGGCGACGGTGATGGTGCGGAACAGCGTATGCTGAATAAAAATCCGGCGTTTATTCCGCGTAACCATCGTGTCGCCGAAGCCATAGCCGCCGCCGAAGACGGCGATTATTCAGTATTCGAACGACTGCTGCAGGTACTCGCCGAACCCTACATCAGCAAGCCAGAATACGCAGAGTATGCGTTACCGCCAAAACCAGAAGAAAAAGTCTTACGCACGTTTTGCGGAACCTGATGAGGGTAAATGATCAAGTAAATAATCGAGAAACAGGCGCACCAGCGGATTCGGAAACTGGCTGGCTTTATACACCGCATAAATATTGCCGCTGCCGTTTTCATTCAGGTTCACCTGCCAGTCATCCAGCAACGTGCACAACCTTCCGGCCGCCAGCGCATCGGCGGCCATCCAGTGCGCCAGCAACACAATACCGCAACCGGCTTCAGCCGCCGCCAGCAAAGGCGTCCCCCCTTTGGATTTGAGATTGCCCTGCAGCAGGATTTTCTTTTGCGGCTTATGACCGTTGCTGAAATACCAGTATGTACGCTGGCGACCATGATTTAGCAGCAAACAATTATGCTGTGCCAGATCTTCCGGCACCTGTGGCGTACCGTAGTTACGCAGATAGGCGGGTGCCGCACACAGCACCATATCGTTACTCAGTAACGTGCGGGCTTTCAGTTGCGAATCGGCCGGTACTCCAATACGGATCGCCAGATCCACATCCTCGGCGAGCAGATCGACCATGCGGTTATCCAGTTCAATATCCATGCTGACGCCCGGATAATGTTGCAGGAAACCTCCCAGCAGCGGGGCAATATAGAGCCGCCCGAAGCTTTCAAATACGGACACCCTGAGCGTTCCCTTCGCGTCTCCGGGCTCATTCTGCAGCGCTGCACGTAACTGCCCGGCATCCGCCACCAGCTTCTGCGCCCCGACCAGAAACAGCTGGCCTTTATCGGTCAGCTTCAGCTGCCGGGTTGAGCGTTCCAGCAAAGTACAGCCCAGCTCTTTTTCCAGCCCATCGACGGTGCGCGCGACGGACGACGGCGCCATATTCAACACCGCTGCCGCGCTGGAAAAACTGCCCTGTTCTACCACTTTCAGAAAAATCCGGATGGCTTCCAGCATGCTCAACCTTTGCAATTATTGCAAAGCTCCTTAAGGTTTTTGCGGCATTCTATGCACACAAAGCTATTCCTACAATGGCCGCACATTCTGCAACAACACAGGAAAGCCGATGAACCGAATCCCTTTTAACCAGATTCCTCAGGGCCTGATGGCCTGCATGATGCAAACGGAAGAGTATTTAAAAAACCTGACCGGCAGCACGTATGCACAGCTGGAACTGATGCGTTATTACGCCTCGGTGCTGAACGGCTGCGCGTACTGTATCGACATGCATTTTAAAGAAGCCACTGCGGCCGGAGAGAGTGCTCTGCGTCTGTATTCCGCGCCGGTATGGCGGGAAACCCGCTATTACTCGGCACAGGAACAGGCACTGCTGCACTGGACCGAGGTCACAACTCAGATAAATACCGCAGAAGATGAGCGTCAGCAGGCGTTTGAACTCATGCAGAATCATTTCAGCAAAGAACAGATTGCTGATCTCACACTGGCCATTGTGCAGATCAACAGCTGGAACCGGCTGGCGAAGAACTTTGGCTTTCCGCCGGGCAGTTATCAGCCAGGACAACATGCCTGAGTCACATTGTCCTGTTCAGCACAATCACCGCAGCGCTCTGAGCGCTGCGGCAAGCGACCTCAGCGCTGCAGCAGATACTCCGCCAGCGCCTGATAGGCAGGCAGCGACGTAGCATCGTTAGCCGCATTGCCGGCCACCGGATGACTGGCAAAACGGGCAATCACCATTTCCGCTTTGGGGTCTATGTACAGCGCCTGGCCGTGTACTCCACGCGCCATAAAAGCACCGTGCTCATTGTGTGTAACCCACCACATATTGCGGTAGCTCCAGTTCTTTAATTGCTGATAACCGGCTTTGGCAAAGTCACTTTGTTTGCCGCCCGCGCGGATATCCTGCACGGCTTTCAGCGGAATAATCTGCTTACCATTGGCACGGCCATCGTTGCGGATCATCTCGCCAAAGCGGGCCAGATCACGGATGCCCGTATTCAGGCCACCACCGGCAAAGGGCGTACCGGTGGAATCCACACTCATGTACGCATCCTGTTCCGTGCCCAACTGACTCCAGATACGCTCCGACAATAACTGCGCCACGCTTTTACCGGTCACCCGCGCCAGCACCCAGCCCAGCGCGTCGGTATTGGCGGTGCGGTAATGAAAGGCTTCACCGTGTTTGCCTTCGGCTTTAACCGTTTGCAGAAATTCGTAGTAGGAGCGCGGGCCGTTATAGTCAGCAGGCTTGGGCAGTGGATTACCCGCCGCCGCATGGGCCCAGACTTCAGCATTCGGGTCGGCGTAATCTTCGCTGAAGCGGATGCCGGTGGTCATATCCATTAACTGCCGCACCGTAGCACTGCCAAAGGCCGACTGCTTCAGCTCTGGCACATAATGGGCGACGGTTTTGCGGTCATCGAGCTTGCCTTCGGCCACCAGCGTGGCGGCCAGTGTGCCGACAAAGGTTTTGGTTACCGACATAGCGCCATGCTGTGCCGTCGCTGACATCACACCGAAATACCGTTCATACACCACCTTGCCTTTGTGCATCACCACCATGGCATCGGTGTAATTGGCCAGCAGAGAAGCTTCCCAGCTCATGGGCTTATCCGCTCCGGTGGGTATAAAGGTGAGCTGATCAATGGCCGCATCTTCCGCCTGCACCAGCGGCTGCGCATTGCCCAGACCGCGCGACACATTCACCGTCGGCATCAGCTGGCGGAAATTGGCAACGCTCCAGCGCATGGCCGGAAAACGGAAATAACTGCCGTCATCAAAACGCAGTTGCTTATCCGCCGGTGGCGGCGAGCCTGCCATCCAGCCGAGTCTGGCCGGGTCGCTGGCCACGGCATCCGGGAACGCTTGCGCGGCCATTGCCGGTTGAGTCAGTAAGACTGCCGCCGTAAAAATCGTCCAGCCTGATTGGAAAACCGTCATCAGAAGCTCCCTCGCTGATTACAAAAAGGTGAACAGTTCAATAACACGGACACAGGTCAACAACAATGATCCGTACCCTGCCAAGCGAAATTGACGCCCAAAACCCGCCCTGCACGGCCACAGAAGCCACTGACGACACAATACACGCCAGCATTTTGTAATGTTGCGTATCAAATGGTTACAGAATTTACCTGAAGACTATGACCCAACGGGACAACTCGTGCGCGAAATTCAGCAATGTCAACGCAGATGCTTTTTTCTCATTCTGAAGCAGGGTGATGGAGGAACAATCGCGCCAGACTGAGTAACCAATCAACAACAAACCAAGACCAAAGTACCTGTCCGGCGTTTTTCAATCAGGCCGCCTTACTCTAACGTGTGTGGCCAATGACAGCCGCCGGAATACGCGTGATGAAAATCTGGATCCCCATAGGTCTGATCGCCGCACTGGGTCTGCTGCTGGGTCTGCGCCAACAGCCTGTGGCACTGGTCAGTCAGGAATCCTTCCCCGCCGTGACGGCCAGCATCCGCGGCGCACCGTCAGAGACAGCGCTGATGGAGGAGGCTCTGCAACCGCCACTGCCAGCCGCCATGCAACAGGCCATGACCCAGGTCGCCGCCGCCTATCAGATCAGCAGCCAGTACCCGCCTTATTCCATTCCGCTGGACAGCCAGCAAACCGAACTGCTGCAACCCAATGCCGGCGCCCACAGCGTGCGTGACCTGAACAGCGTCGGCTTACCCGGCCAGCTGAGCATTCAGTTGTCGGCCTACCGTTACCGTCAGGACGAGCCGATAGAAGCCGACATTACCCTGTCCGGTGACGATGCGCTGTTCAGCCAGCTGAGCGGTCTGACCCTCAGCGTGCGCGACAATAGCAATACCGTACTGCTGATGCCTCAGGCCCAAATACAGAACAACCGCAGCGAACAACGCCTGCACACCCGTTTCAGCGGCCGCGACAGCTGGCCGACCGAACTCAATCTGGTGGCTGAGCTGCAGCTGAGCGATGGCTCAACCCTGCGCCAGAGTGCGCCGTTTCAGGTCTTTACCGCCGTCGCCGAAATCACCGGCCTCGGCACGCCTTATGTCGACGACAACGAACTGGTCATTCCGGTCGACATTGACCAAGCCGCCGCCGGTTACTACAAGCTCGCCGCCAGCCTGCACCATGCCGATAAAAAGCCACTGGCCTATTTACAGGGCAAAGGGCGCATTGGCAGCAGCGGGACGCTGGAGCTGCGCGTACACGGCTCGCTGCTGTACAACTTAGGCGGCATTCAGAATTTATGGATCGGCAATCTGCAGCTGCGCAAGATGCCGGAAAAACCCGGCCCCGAGGTGCAGTGGGGCTTCAGCCGCGAAGACTTTTACGCGGTTAACAACGTCGATCCCTCGCGCTTTTCACCTATTCCTTTTCAGGATGAGCAGACCCTGTCGCGTCTGCAATTTCTGCAATCGCTGGGCTCGCCCGGCACCCATTAACAAGGAGAGACTGAATGCTGACGATAAAAATAAAGATGGCAATCACCGCAGTTTTTTTAACCGCAGCGGCCTTGCTGAGCGCTCAGGCGCAGGCACAGATGGCCGGTAAACATGTGATTCTGGTGCACGGTTTACAACCGGCCCAGCTGATGCGTGATAACGTAACCCCACAGGAAGTCACCAGCGACGGTGCCAGCTACTGGTCGGCGTTCTGGAGCCAGTACGCCGATGACCGCCTCGACTGGAACTCGAAAAGCCGCCTCAGCGCCGACACTGCCCAGCGTGCTTACGACAAAGTCATGCAGTGGGCGCGCACCGGTTTCTGCAATAACGGCTGCGTACTGGTTACCCATTCCACCGGCGATCTGGTCACGCGCTACCTGCTCGATCAGCAGGATGTCTGGACCGAAGCCGCGGGTCTGCAACCGCTGAATATTCTCGCCGTGTTCGACTTTGCCGGTGCCGGTGGTGGCTCTGAACTGGCCGACCTGGCGCTGGATGTGGCGGGCAGCAGCAGCTGGCTGACCGCACCGATCCGTGCCGCGGTTAACGCCTGGCTGGGCTTTACCGTCACCCCGGAAAAACTCGGCGTGCTGCGTGATCTGCGTCCGGCGGTTGCCCGTCAGACCGCGATGGCACCGAACAGCGTACCGCGTCTGCGCTTTGTGGGAGGTGGCAGTGAATATCTGGGTGTGACCGGCGGCTTCCTGCCCGGCACCGATGATGGCGTTGTCGCCCTGCACTCGTCCTGCGGTGGTAACGCGGTGAAAGCGGTCGACAGCTGTGTGGGTTACCGCGCCCTTGACGGCAAGCAGACCAACGTCAGCGCTCCGGATGCTCTCTGGTACAACCACTATCCGGTGCTGATGGGTAACAAAACGCACCACGGCGGCACCATCGGCACTCAGAGCGGCGTGCTGCTGAGCTATGTGAACAACAACCTGAATCCGGGCGTGAATGTGTCTTTTGCCACCCAGACCACCAGCAGCGGCTGGTGGCTGTGGAAGAGCACTTACAACACGGTACCGGGTTCGGATAACCAGACCATGTCGAATCTGGTGTTCAATTCCGTCAATTGATCAACAGCAGACAGGCTTCACGGCCTGTCTGCTTTTATCAATGCCTTTTCATCAGACGATGATGGTCGGATCAATCGTCAGCACTGACTTGCCCACCACCCTCTGACGTTCCAGATGACGATGCGCAGCCTGCACCTCGGACAGCGGAAATACCGAATCCAGCACCACGTTCAGTTTCCCCTCATCGGCCAGACGTCCGAGCTGCTGTAACTGCGCACCATCCGGATGAACCCACATACGCTGGTAATGCACACCGGCGGCCTGCGCCTGAGCTTCGTCCATGTCATCAAAGGTAGAGATCAGACGGCCACCGCGCTTAATCAGCGTTAAAGAACGCGGCAGCACATCGTTGCCACCGGTGGCAGCAAACACCAGATCAAAGGCTTCTTCAGTGGCTAACTGCTGCTCGAACGGCGCCTGGGTGTAATCCACAAAGCGGTCAGCGCCCAGCGCCAGAACCAGATCACGTTTGCGCCCGGAAGCGGTGGCCGTCACATGGGCGCCCGCGGCTTTCGCCAGTTGCACAGCAAAGCTGCCCACCCCGCCACTGGCATTGTGAATCAGCACACGCTGACCGGCCTGCAACTGACCATCCACCATGATTCCCTGCCAGGCCGTGAGTCCGGCCAGCGGCAGCGCCGCCGCCTGCAGCAGATTCAGGCTGGCCGGTTTAGCGGCCAGCAGGCTGGCATCGGCCACGATGTATTCACGGTAAGTGCCCTGCAGGCTGATCGGCGTGTGCACCATCACCGCATCACCCACCTGCCAGTGCTGTACACCAGCGCCCAGGGTTTCAATCACCCCGGACGCATCCCAGCCCAGCACCAGCGGCAGCTGATGGGTATCGGTGCCCGCCAGCATGCCGTTGCGGATGTGGAAATCGACCGGGTTCAGGCCTGCGGCGGCGACGCGGATTAAAACCTGACCCGCCGCCGGGGTTGGTTTCTCCAGCTCAGCAGGCTGCAGGCTGGTGGCGTTTCCGTATTGATTGATCACGATGGCTTGCATAGTCATTCCTCATTACTGATGTTGTTGGGCAGACGCTGTTGTCTGTTTGATGAGGTCATTATGCAAAGCCTGTTTCATAGCGAATAATTTATTAATAATATACGATTCATTGATAATTGTGATGCATTAACCCGCCCCTGAGGAGCCGCCATGGCCCGCACCGATCTGAATCTGCTGGTGATTTTTGACTGCATCATGCAGGAACAATCCGTCTCCGCGGCAGCCCGTCAGCTGGCCATGACCCAGCCCGCGGTGTCCAACGCCGTATCACGCATGCGCCATCAGTGGCGCGACCCGTTGTTTATCAAAGATGGCCGGGGCATCCGTCCGACGCCCGCCGCCGAGCGCCTATGGATGCAGATCCGGCAGCCGCTGGAGATCATCAGTGCGGCGCTGAACGAACCGGATTTCAACCCGGCGACCGCCAGCGATACCCTCCGCATCGCCATGACCGACGGCACTGCTGCGTTTCTCTGGCCACGCCTGCGCGCCCGCACTGAGCAACTGGCACCCTTGCTGAACCTGCACGCCGTACCGTTCCGCGGTGACGGTATGACCCAGCTGCTGGAAGCCGATGCCGATCTGGTATTCGATTACTTTGCCGGTTCACACCGCCAGATTCACCAGCAGCGGATGTTCGACAATCATTTTGTCTGCGTCATGAGCCCCCGCCATGCACTGGCACAGCAGCCGTTAACCGAAGAGGCATTTCTGCAGGCTGAACACCTGTTGGTATCCTTGTCGGGCGACGCCCGTGGTCAGGTCGATACACAGCTGGCAGCACGCGGTCAGAGCCGGCGTATCGCCATGACCGTCAACAGCTTCGCCAGCGCCTTAATGTTGCTGCCCACCACCCAATTACTCTGCAGCCTGCCCTGGCCAGTGGTTGCCAGCGCCGTACAGCGCGGCGAGCTGGCTGTCAGACAGCCACCGATCACACTGCCGCCGGTGCCGATCAGCATGGCCTGGCATCAGCGCAGTCATCAGCGGCCCCTGCAGCGCTGGTTACGCGGCCTGTTGCAAGACATCGTCGATAACAGCCAGAACGATCTGCAGCCGCCTGATCTGTAACCGGAATGCTCACATTGCCCGCTGCCAAGTCGCTGGCTTTAGCGCTAAACTCAGCTGACTATTCAGTCAGCTTTTCAGGTGTTTCATGACCTACCCCCGCGACATGATCGGTTACGGCGCCGATATTCCTGCCGTTAAATGGCCGCACAAAGCCCGTATTGCCGTGCAGTTTGTGATTAATTACGAGGAAGGCGGTGAAAACTGCATCCTCCACGGCGACAAAGCCTCAGAAGCGTTTTTATCTGAAATTGTCGGCGCTCAGGCACTGGAAGGTGTGCGCCATATGAATATGGAATCCATCTACGAATACGGCTCGCGCGCCGGATTCTGGCGTCTGCACCGCATGTTTACCGAGCGCAAACTGCCGGTAACCGTGTTTGGTGTGGCAACCGCGCTGGAACGCAACCCGCAGGTGGTGGACGCCATGCTGAAAGCCGACTGGGAAATCGCCTCCCACGGCCTGAAATGGATCGACTATCAGTACGTGCCGGAAGAAGTTGAACGTGCCCATATCCGCGAAGCGCTGGAGATTCATAAACGCCTGACCGGCCACTTTCCGGAAGGCTGGTATACCGGCCGCATGAGCCCCAATACCCGCCGCCTCGTCTGTGAAGAAGCCGACCTGTTATACGACGCCGACAGCTACGCCGACGATCTGCCCTACTGGGTGGAAGAAGGCGGCAAGCCGCACTTAATCGTGCCCTACACGCTGGATGCCAACGATATGCGCTTCGCCACCAGCCAGGGCTTTAACAGCGGTAAGCAGTTTTATCAGTACTTAAAAGACAGCTTCGACGTACTCTACGCCGAAGGCAAAGACCGCCCGAAAATGCTCAGCATTGGTCTGCACTGCCGCTTAGCCGGTCGCCCCGGACGTGCTGCCGCGCTGGCGGATTTTCTCGATTATATTCAGGGCCACGATAAGGTCTGGGTATGCCGCCGTGCGGATATTGCCCGGCACTGGCGTGAACATCATCCGTTTGCAGCGGCATAAATTCTGCGGCACACATTCCGGCGCAGAAGCGCCGGTTAACTCCCTCAGCCCTTGCCGCCCACGCCGTGACAATTCCTGACCTGCACGCAGTAGACGCCGGTTAAACCCCGCCCTACTATGCGCAGTATCGATTGATACTGCCGTTTATTTATGCGCAATTACCGCCTGTTCAATATCGCCTTATTACTGCTGACCCTGTTTCAGTCGGTTGTGGCGTTGGCGGATGTGCATGAAACCTTCGGGCGTTCGGCTGCCGATCATCTGAGCGAACACCAGCCCGCTCATCACACCGACCAGATGCAAACGCTGACGGATGATATCCAGACCGATAACCAGGCCCAGCACGATTGCAGTCACTGCTGTCATTGCCATGCTCACGCACCGTTATCCTTACCGGTTAACGACACCCTGACCGCTGCGACAAAATGCGGCAGCATGAATAACCTCTATACCCGTACCCTGATAGTACGAGCCCTCAGCCCGCACCTGCGCCCCCCGATTGTTTCCTGAATAACCGCATTTAACAGCCTCCGGTAACACACGTCAGCTAATGGCTGTGGTTCCGGTGGCTTATCGTATTTTTTATTCAGGAATACCGCATGAATATGATCCCTGTTATGGCGTTCGCGATCGCCAGCGCCCTGACCATACCCACGTATGCGTCAGACAGTATAAGTCCGCCTGAAGCGGCCAACAGCAACCGTCCGGATTTCGACGCTGCCCGCCTCTGGCTGCAAAACCGCATAACACAGACGCCGCAGGTAAAAGCAGCTTCTGCACAAAAAAACAGCCGCGCATTATGGAGTCAGGCGGCCTCTCAGCCGCTGTATAACCCGGAGTTACAAACCCGGCTGGAGCAGGAAGGCAGTAATCATAATTACGCGCTGGAAATCAGCCAGAAAATCGACTGGTGGAATCAGCGTGAAGCACGCAGCCAGCAACAGCAATTACTGCAACAACAGGCAGAGCAGCAGTATCAGCAAAGCCTGCAGCAAACCACCGCCGACGCCTTAGCCGCCATTGTGCGTTACCGGAGTGCGCAGCAACGTGATGAATTAATGCAGCGCTTGCAGGAGCAACAACAGACGCTGACCCAGCTGATTCAGCAGCGTCGCCAGCTTGGTGATTTAAGTGCACTGGATGCCGAACTGGCACTGCTGGCGCAAAGCTCTCTGCTGGCCGATATTGCCGCCAGTCAGGCGGAATTAACGGCGGCGGCCGCGCAGCTCTCGGCCCTGCTGCCAGACTGGCAGCAACAGCCGCACTACCTCGATGCCTTCATTCAGCAGCTGGATAACCCCGGACAATCATTAGCGCAGCAGCCACTTAACGACACGCAGCTAAAGCAACTGGCGCTGGCGCATCCGCAGACGGAAAGCGCACGGCTGTTCTGGCAGGCCGAGCAGCAGCGCGCACACCTGAGCCGCGACAGCCTGCGTGCCGAACCCACGGTTGGCCTCAGCGCCGGGCGCAATGGCGGGGACGATGTAATAGGACTGGCCCTCTCGCTGCCGATC